>CAWDYJ010000014.1:0-114330 GCA_963806525.1 uncultured delta proteobacterium | reverse complement strand
TTCCGGCATGCAGGATTGTCGTGCAGCCCTGCAACTCTATCACGGTTTCATACGTTGCGAGAATGGTTGCCTGGGATTGGGGTCGTGCAGGAATGCATGTAAGTTCGGAGCTATGAGATGAGCTCCGGACCCGGACTGCCAGTTTTCAAGGTGGAGCGATGTGTCGGTTGTGGAGCCTGCGTTGCTGCCTGCCCAAAAGGTATCATCAGTCTGGTGGGCGAGACGACTAAAATACTTCACTGGAATCAGTACACCCAATGCCTGTCGCCATGCAGACAGCGCTGTCCAGCCCAGATTAATATCCCATAGTATCTTGCTCACGCCCGAAAAGGTGAATATGCCGCTGCCCTGATGAACGTTAAGGCAAATAATCCCCTTGCAATAACTACTGGTCGTGTCTGCCCCGAATTCTGGGCCGGAGAGTGTCGACGCCAGATTCAGGATGACCCGCTGGCAATCAATGCCATCAAAGGTTTTCTTGCCGACTGGGAACGGGAAAGCGGCGAAGAATTGATCTAACATCTTTGTTGACGAAATTTACTGATTTCAGTTCATACTCGTGAGCCAGCCATCACCGCCTCTGATTCTTTGCCCCAGAAGAGAGAGAATCTTCAGCGGTTCCTGGACATCCGGAACGACAGCGCTTAAGGTAATTTCGTCTTCGGATCAAGGTTGAATTTCCAGGCAAAAGGCCATTTCCAGTACAAATGCGACCCTCGCGTTGCGGCTGGGATCTCAGTGAACCGCAAATCAACAACTTTTGCAGTATGTTCGTCGCTATTTATCACACACCACCACCCTTTTGAGAACCACTCCACCGCTAGAAACGTCCGACTGTCTTTCACCGGTTCAATAACATTTGCCTGCTTTGGTATATAATGAAGTTCTATGTCTTTTTCGGGTGCATCAAACACAGACCAGTAGGCAATCAGAAATCCATCAGGAGTTTCCGCCAGGTGTCGCCAGAGAAAGGTTGTAAATGGTGCAGCGGTGGTCATCTGTCTGGTAATTTCTACTTCCAATGTCGCTCTAATGTTACTGAATTTTGCCTCAGCGACTGACTGAATAAAAAATGACCAGATTGTATAGAGGGAGGCAATTGCCAGGCCGGCAATATTGAACCTTTTCCCCCAGTCCGCTTTCAAGACAGCTGCCCCGGTAATTCCCACCACCAGGGCCAGGGTAAACAAAGGATCGATAATGAAGAAATTACCGTAACCAAAACCTGTTCGCGAGACAGGGGCCAACAATTGAGTGCCATAAATAGTAAACAGATCTATCAGGATATGGGTGGCATATATGAGCAGTACACCCAGAAAAGTTTTTTGCAGGTTTATTTTTTTTCTAAAGCAGTAGCGCTGAACAAGAAAACCTGTGGCAAGCCCGCCAAGAAGCACAAAGAATATCGAGTGCGACTCACCGCGATGCCAATAGAGCCTCTGAACCTGATCAAGCACTGGATAGGCAAGGATATCAAGATCCGGGATGGTGCCTATCACAGCCCCGGCAACAAGAGCCTTTGCCCCTATTTCCTTATTCCAGCAGAGATACCCTACGGCAGCTCCAAGTGATGCCTGAGTAATCGAGTCCATGTTTATATGTTTAAAATTCGTTGTAAAAATTTATCCAGCTGGACACAACTATAAGCCCGATGGTCAAATTATCACCGCCAGGCAGTTTTGCCATCTTGCTTGTGTATGTCTCCGTAAACACCCTTTTCGCCAGTCCATAATGCACGGCAGTACACTGTATCATGCGATGCTTATGCGCATACTTGCTCTATTGATCGTCAGGCTTGGTCGAGTCTTAATTTCAGGGTCTTTCGGAATACATTCCAGTTTTTGCAACAGGCTATACAACAAAAAAACACCCTGTTGATAACTATCAACAGGGTGTTTTTCAAATAGAGCAGGATACTCCCGATCATGGATAGCTGATCGGGTGCACCCCGCTCAAATCTACCAGCTGTCACCGAGTACCAGGCTTATATCCATGCACTTAGCCCGCTCATCTTCGGTAAGGTCTTCACCTTTTTTGAAATTCTTCAGATCGCCGGCATAACACGCATATTCCTTACCGTTTTTATCGTGAACAAAAACCATCTTTTTATATTCCTCAGAAATTATTTCACCTCGCATACTCATAACGTCACCTCTTCGTTGAATTATCGAGTTATCTGTTCAAGGTCAACATGCCATCTTATTCTCATCAAGTGCTATCCATGACTCTATTTCTTGGTTTCTCGTTGACCTGCTTTAACTTTATAACATCTCCCTCTGTTTTCAATAAGAATAAAAAAGCAGTTTTATAATAGCAATTACTATCAATTTTTACGGATCTTCATTTCTATTTTTGCTGTATTCAACGAATGGCACGTTCGTAAAACCTCAAATTCCGATGGATAAGTAAAAAGCTTCATATTGGAGGCGTGCAATTTTTATATTGTTCCGCCGTACATACGGTACCTGTAATGATATAAAAATTGCACCCCCAAGGGCATTCGGGCGTAACAACGAACAAGATGAAGATTTCTACCCCCCTCAAGGGGGGACTAAAATGAGTGCCCTTTGGGTAATTTTTACGACGCCATCAACGAATAGTTTTCGAAACAAAATATCTTTACCACCAGGATTCATCGTCCAATACCATGCACAGCAACGGGCAGATGGGATCTTCCACTTCTGCTTATGACTGTCTATTGCCAGTCTATCCCTTTACGCAGTTCGACCTTCTCCGAAAAAATGGTGTTAGAAATGGTTGCTTATAATTTACAGAGATGTCAGAATATTCAGACAGATTGTGGCTAAACCGGATGAACACATTACATTTGCTAACTTTTATTACATTGCGGTGCGTGGCCGGTGATGGAAAGTTCCTATCTAAAAGCTGTAAAATCAGGTGTGCTGGATCAAAGAATTAGTGAGAGCCGGCGGCTCCTGGAAAAATGTACCTTGTGTCCACGCCGGTGTAATGTCGATCGGCTGGCAGGAAAACTCGGCTTGTGTCGCACCGGAGCCCATGCGGCGGTTGCCAGTTATGGTCCCCATTTTGGCGAAGAGGCGGTGCTGGTTGGGAAGCACGGCTCCGGAACCATTTTCTTCTGCGGCTGCAGTCTGCTCTGTTCGTTTTGCCAAAACCATGATATCAGCCACCCCGGGCCATGCGACTGCCTTGAAGTCGATGACCATCGGCTGGCACAGATGATGATTGAATTGCAGGATCAGGGGTGCCATAACATTAACCTGGTTACCCCCAGCCATGTCGTCCCGCAGATTCTATCAGCACTACCGTTCGCTATCGCAGGTGGTCTCACTGTGCCGCTGGTGTACAACAGCAGTGGCTATGACCTTGTTTCTTCACTTATTTTACTCGATGGCATTGTCGATATCTATATGCCGGACTTCAAGTTCTGGTCGGCCCATTCCGCAGAACGTTATGCCGATGCTGCAGATTATCCGGAAATCGCCAGGACAGCCGTAAAAGAGATGCAGCGGCAGGTTGGTGATCTGCGGCAGAATGATCAGGGATATGCCGAACGCGGACTATTGGTCCGCCACCTGCTAATGCCTGGTGGTGCAGCAGAGACCGACGCCATTCTCCAGTTTCTGGCTGAAGAAATATCAGTTGACTGTTATGTGAACATCATGGACCAGTATCGACCAGCCGGCAGAATCGAGGAATTTGCCGAGCTTGAAAAGTCAATTTCTGCAGAAGAGTATCAGCAGGCCATGCAGCGGGCTGAAGCATATGGACTGACCCGCCTTGACCGGCGCAATTTTTCCGACCTGTTCCACCACTTATTTAACAAAGGATGAGTATATTCCAAAACGCACCGGCTATGGAGACACTGACAGAAGTATCCCCTTGATTTTATTCTTTTTAAATATACTTTTAATGACATAATCATGAAAAAACATGTTTTATCAAGATATTGTTACCTTTTCCTTTGTCTTTCAATATTTTCATCTCTCTGCCTCTCCGGGTGCATGACCAAAAAACAGCCCATCAGGTATGCCGCCGGCAGCCCGTCCTCAAATTGATCAGGAGGCGTGTCAAAACCGGCTGACCGATGAGTTGCAAAAAAATAAACAACTGGAAAATGATAACAGAGTGTTAACCGATGAATACACACAGCAAAAGGACCTTATAGCCGAGTTGCAGACGAGTTTATTGAAGCAGCACCAGGAGGCGGACATTTACCTGCAGCTCACCGAGCGGCTGGTTGGTGAGCTTGCGCCAAACAATACCGAGCCACCCAGCACAGGCAAACAAATTGAGACGGCAAAGCTTGTCGTTGAGGTGATTGAAGTCATCATTGGTACCATGAAATTGAATAGACTCGATAGCACGCAAAAAGATCTGCTCTACTGGGCAGAGCAATATCTTTCGGAAAGTAAGGTAGAAATCGAAAGAGAGAACGTCGAGGGTGCGGCATATTTATGTCGGCAGGCGATGGAGCAGGTGCAGCAATTTTCATTTTATACCAATACACACCGGGAAAAGGAAAACACCAAGGGAATAACCTTTCAGTCCCCCATGCCCATGAAGCTTTTAAAAAACAGTAACCTTAGAACAGCACCATCCATCCAGGCAAAAGTGCTTAAAACACTGAACGCTGGAACTCCGGTCAGTGCCCTGGGCTATAAAGGCCAATGGGTTCATGTGAGTCTTACCGGACAGGAAAATACCACGGGGTGGATTTATTACTCACTTCTTCACTGAGATAATGGTTATTATTCAGTGCATTTTCATCTTTTTTGTGTTTATAGATGGACCATTTACCACCAAACGCCATCATAAACAACCGCCAGCAGCAGGCGAATGTCTGAACTGCTCAACACCCCCGGATCCTGCCATATGTCCGCCAACCTGAAAATTCTTTTTGCCCTGACCCTTGTCCATTTTACCGGTGACTTCTACAGCTCCTTTATCACCCCTCTTTTCCCGGTATTTGTCGAAAAACATGGTCTCACCCTGACCCAGATCGGTATCATCGCCGGTACCATGCGTTTACTGGCCTTCATCATTCAGCCAACTGTCGGCTACCTGGCCGATCGTTATCAGACGAGAGTCTTCATTCTCATCGGTCTGTCACTGACCATCGTTTTTATACCGCTGTCGGGCATCGCCCCCAATTTCTGGGTGCTCTTATTTTGTGTTGCTTTGGGCTCCATCGGTTCCTCAATGTTCCATCCTTCAGTCACGGGAATGGTGCCTGTTTATGCCGGAACGAAGGCCGGGTTCTCCATGTCTGTGTTCAATACCGGAGGCACCCTGGCTTTCAGCCTCGGTCCTCTGTTCATCACCTGGTATGTGGCTTCATTCGGATTGACGGCCATGCCGGCAACTATGCTCTTAGGAGTGCTGGTTTTGGCGTATCTGCTGCGGGTAATACCAAAACCACAAAGCGAAGGGTTAAAACGGTATGGTTTTCTGGGGGCACTAAAAGAAAGCCTGGGCAGTGCCTGGAAAGCCATTGCTCTGATCTGGCTCGTCATGTTCCTGCGGGCGGTGGTGGGTCAGTCGTTTCTGACCTTCATGCCGGTTCTCTATGTACGGGATGGGTTCAGCGTCGTTTCGGCAGGGGCAATTTATGCAACCTTTCTGGTATCAGGCACCTTCAGCGGCCTGCTTTCCGGCCATCTCTCTGACCGTGTCGGATTCAAACCGGTTTTTCTGTGCTCCTTTCTCTTCATGGCTCCGGCCCTCTGGCTGCTTCTGCAGCTCAACGGGAACTGGGTCTATCTGGGGGCGGCACTTGCCGGTGGCTTTGTTTTGGCCCCCCTTCCCCTTGGGGTGACCATGGCGCAAACTCTTGCTCCCAAAGGCCGTTCCATGGTGGCAAGCCTGATGATGGGCTTTGCCTATGGTCTGGGGGGAGCTATTACCCCGATAGTCGGAAAAATGGCGGATAGTTTGACAATCCGTCCGGTACTCACATTCATTGCCTGCATTCCCCTGCTCACCATCCCGATTATCGCATTTTTTCCCAAAACACGCAGCAATGACAAGTGACACGTTCGTAAAAACCTCAAATTTCGATGGATACGTAAAAAGCTTCATATTAAAACAAGATAAAGATTGCTATGCCCTTTGGGTATTGCTATGCCCTTTGGGTATTTCTATCCCCTTCGGGTAATTTTTACGACGCCATCACAAGTGACTTTTAGGATCAGGATCTGGACATGCCGCGGGTCTTGGCATCTTCTTCTGCCTGTGCTTTGGGCTGCAGGCGGTTGCCGAACGCACTTTGGAGAAGCTTCTTTACGGCACTGCGGTCACCTACGCTCAGTGAGACAATCTTTGCTCCGGTGTGCATCAGAGTCAGAGTCAGCCAGGCACAGACCAAAGCACCACCGCAGTAAACAGCCAGGGCCACGGTATTGGCCAGAAAGATGGTCCCCCCTTCCATCTTATCACCGAATAAACTGCCGCCGACGATCTGGGCAAGCTGCTCTACAGGTTCTTTCAGATAGGTGGGAGACTGCAGGATGGTGAAAATGAGATGAAAGATGTCCATGGCATATTTCAGCCCGATGATGATAACAGCAAGACCAAGGCAGGTAGCGAGCAGACTGATGATATTTTTCGTTGTTTCTACTGCTTGCGAGGAAGATTCTGTTTTCGATAACATATTCATTACGTGGCGGTCCAACCTCCCGTATGCTTTTTCTGGATAGCCTCATCGGCTATTTATTTTTGTCAGGTTACCGGTATTATTAGAGCATTACTAGTTACATACACATATTTTATATGCAAAGTCAATCAACAAGACAAAGCTCAGCCCAGCCTAACAAAATAAAAAATGGTAGAGATAGGCCATATTTTTTCTGCGCGAATTTCACTCTATCTGTGCGTTCATACGCAAAATCCAGAGATCGCCGGCGATCCACCGTTCCCTCTCTTTACGCAGTCTGGTCTTTTTTTCTGTCAATACCGACCAGCCGCCAGCCGGCGGCAATGTTGTGTATATAGTCCCGGGAATACGCAAATCTGCCGGTCTTTTGCAGCTGATAGCCTGTCGAATGCCAAAGTTTCTGTAGAAAAACAAAAAAACGCACCCGGCCGGGCAACAGCACGCAGGGCCGTGAAAATATCGGTCAGCTCACCGACATAGATAAACACATCGGTGGCGAGAAAAAAATCATAGGTTGCAGTGGTTGTCTGTAAATAATGGAGGATGCTGTCCTGGTACAGACCATTGTAACAGTCTTTCCCCGCTGCCTGAACAAGCATGTTCGCGGAAAGGTCCACTCCATCAAGAACTGTCACAATCTCCTTGAAAGCAATACCGCTGAGCCCTGTCCCGCAGCCGAGATCGAGGCCATGTTCGTAGACTTCCTTAACTTCCGTAAGGCCAACACATCTCTTAAAACACGCATACAACTGCCGGGGATTGTCGTATCCCAGCTCATCGACCAGACTTTTCTCAAAACCCTCGGCATAAGCATCGAAAAAATTTCGGACATAGGAATCAGGAGCATGGTCGAGCGGCGTGCCGAGAAGAGATGCGAGCATATAGTGGGCAGAATCATCTTCCGGCCGCAAAGTCAATAGCTTACGATAGCAGATTTCCGCCTGGTGTATATCACCACTGCGATGATAGAGATAGGCCAGATTATTGAGCGCCGCCAGATATTCGGAATCGAGCGCCAGCACCCTTTGGTAACAGGAAATCGCCTGCTCATCAGCATAGTTGTCCCGATAACAGCCGGCAAGATTATACCAGCAGTCGGTATTGTCCGGCATAACCTCCAGAAGCTGGCGGTATGTGGCAATTGCGGCCGGATTATCACCGGTTTTCTTCTGACAGAGAGCCAGATTAAAAAGGGTATCAGTGTCTTCCGGCTGGGAAGCCAGAGCCAGGGAAAATTCCTCCAGGGCATCGGTGAAAATTTTCAAGACTATAGTACACCAGGCCGAGGTTATAGCGCAGCACGGCCGCTTCCGGGAAATACTCCAGCAACAGCAGGTACTTCTCCATGGCAACAGTAAAACGCTCTTCTGTCTGGGCATCACATGCCTCGGTGAAGAGACTTGTTCAGCTCTTCTTCAGTAAGAATTGCCGGGGGGATAGACATTGCTCACCGATATTTTAACGGAAAATTATTCATTGTCATAAGGCGGGAACCACTTAATTGATCTGCCCCAGGGATTCCTGATACCCTACATCTTTTTTTCTAAAGAGTGGGTAAAAATTATCGCTTTCGTGAGGAATGGTGCCACTGGGGGCAGATACCATATTCTTGTATCGGAGTTTCCAGAGAGAAGGTATTTGCCCGATAACAGCCAATGGTGTATTCTCACAACTTAATCTTCACCAACCGGAGAAGCACCATGAAACCCTATACCAACTACCTTTTCGATGCCGACGGCACTCTCTTTGATACAGTGGACCTTATCTGTACATGTTTTCAATATGTTGCAGAAAAGTATGCAGGCAAGACTATGGATAGAAATACCATCATCAATGGTATCGGACTGCCGCTGAAAAGTCAGCTGATCACCCATCTCGGCCACGAACATGACCATGAGCAGATTCTTGATGATTATCTCCAGTACCAGCTCAGCATAATGGCAGACAGCGTCAATCCCTTTCCCCACGTCACCGAAACCCTGGAACGATTAAAAAGTGCAGGAAAAAAACTGGCGGTTGTCACCTCGCGAAGACGATTCAGCCTGGAGAAAATCCTCGACTCCACCGACACCGCCAAATATTTTGACGTTCTGGTAACCCCGGAAGACACCACCAGGCATAAACCTGACGCCGAGCCAGCATTAAAGGCCATTTCCCTTCTTGGCGCCGATAAAACCAGTACCGTTTTTATCGGTGACGCCCTCTATGATATCTGTAGCGGAACCAGCGCCGGCATCGACACCATCTTTGTCAACTGGAGCCACGCTCAACTCTCCTCCCTGCCGGTATCCCCGACCTGGGCGATTGATTCTCTGCAGGAGTTGACCCTCTGCCTGGACAACAGGTAGACGAAGGCTATCCTGAGCATATCTGCTCAGACAGTCGCAATCGAGTTTTCTTCTCCATATTGATTCGTAACGTAGCTGTCTGCCTCCGCATCATTGACCCAGGTATTCCCATCGAGCAGGTAGCGGAACTGATAGGAATTTCCGGCCTGAAGGGAAATGGTTACCGAAAAATCGCCGTTTTTCAGTTTTTTCATAGGGTTTTCCTGAACTGACCAGTTATTGAAATCTCCGACAAGTGCAGCATTTTCAGAATTGTCGGAATTATTGTATTTAAAGGTGACACGACATATCGTGCCTGATTTTGAATAATTTTTTATGAGCATGATTTTCTCTTCAATATATATTTTTCGGATATAAGTTGTTAATTTTTATAAGATACCTCTTCAGATATTCATTGGTTCAGAAGATCCTGTGTCAAGTTATGACATCCGGAGCCGTGCGTCCGGTTGATTGCCTGATGCCAGCTATCTGGTCAGCTGCCTCTATCAGGGGAGCCAAGGCCTGCTGAGGGTCCTGGTCTAATAGAGTATCCTGATAACAATCGAGATAGACCCGCAAGGTAGCCCCTTTTGTTCCCGTACCGGATAAACGGAATACAATTCTTCCGCCATTGTTAAAAAAGATCCGTATTCCCTGTGCGGTGGATTCACTGTGGTCAACCGGATCGTGATAGGCAAAATCATCGGCGGATTCGACACGCAGTCCAGCGAATTCCTGACCCGGTAAATCATCAAGAGTACGACGCAGATGATCGATCATCTGCTGTGCCTTCTCACTATCGACACTTTCATAATCGTGCCTGGTGAAATAATCTCTACCGTATTGCGCCCAGTGGTCACGAACTATCGTCGCAACCGGCATTTGCTTCACCGCAATCAGATTGAGCCAGAACAACACCGCCCAGAGTCCGTCTTTCTCCCGGACGTGATCTGAACCGGTGCCAAAGCTTTCTTCACCGCAAAGGGTAATTTTTCCAGCATCGAGCAGGTTACCGAAAAACTTCCAGCCGGTCGGTGTTTCATAGCAATCTACACCCAATGCAGCCGCAACACGATCAGCAGCTCTACTGGTTGGCATTGAGCGAGCAATGCCGGCAATGCCGCCGCTATATCCGGGAATCAGTTTGGCATTGGCAGCCAAAACTGCCAGGCTGTCACAGGGGTTGATATAAAAATCCTTCCCCAGCACCATATTTCGGTCACCATCGCCATCTGAAGCTGCACCAAAATCAATTGCCCCCTGACCCTTTGAGCGGGAGATAAGTTCGTGGGCATGCACCTGGTTCGGATCCGGATGACCTCCGCCAAAATCGGTGAGCGGGACTCCATTAATGACCGTTTCCCTGGGGGCTCCCAGGCGGTTTTCCAGAATTTCTCTGGCATAAGGTCCCGTGACTGCATGCATCGCATCAAAGCACATACGGAATTCCCCGTCAGCAAATAAAGACGACATGGCCGGAAAATCAAATATCGACTCCATCAGATTGGCATAGTCGATTACTGGATCAATGATTTCAACCTGGCTCTCACCAATGTGCTGCTTCCCCGGTAAATCCAGATCGACATCTTCTGATTCAAGCGAAAAATACTCCTCTATTTTCTGGCTTTGTTGATAAATTTCATCGGTAATTTTTTCCGGTGCCGGTCCACCATTGGCAGCATTATATTTGATACCAAAGTCTTCACTCGGGCCACCCGGGTTATGGCTGGCAGATAAAACAATGCCGCCAAAGGCCTGATATTTGCGAATGACACAACTTGCAGCAGGGGTCGACAGGATACCACCCTGCCCTACCAGCAGACGGGAAAATCCATTGGCTATAGCCATGCGAATAATAATTTGAATGGCCTCACGATTATAAAAACGACCATCACCACCGATCACCAGGGTATGCCCGGTAGCACGGTCCAATGGTATTAAAAATCGACTGGACAAAGTTTTCCAGATAATGGGGTTGCTGAAATTCCACAACCTTCTTCCGCAGTCCCGATGTCCCAGGTTTTTGGCCCGGATATGGATGGGATTGAACTCTCATTCGTTTCATTATTCCTTCTCTCTGTGTGACCAATTATCACGAAATACACAACAATTTTTTTCAGCATTAAAGGAGCTATTCGCCCGTGAACGTACAACTTTCCGCAACACTCATTATCATTGTCATTTTCCAGTTTTCTGCAATACCTGGCTTTTTCATTTTTTCTTGCACGATCATCTATTGTCACATGCATCAATACCCGGAAGTATCTTACCCTCAAGGAATTCAAGGGACGCACCGCCGCCGGTTGATATGTGCGACATCTTTTCACCGAAGCCAAGTTGGTTAACCGCAGCGACACTATCACCGCCACCAATGATGGTTGTTGCTTCGAGTTCAGCCAAGGTTGCAGCAATAGCCAATGTACCTCCAGCAAAGCTTTCAAATTCAAATACACCCATTGGTCCGTTCCAGACGACTGTTTTCGCTTCCTTCAGTTCTTTTTTGAAGATTTCAACGGACCTTGGTCCAATATCTAAGCCCATAAATCCGGAAGGGATATTTTCATCATCTGTTACGACTGCCTTGGCATCTGCTGAAAATGCATCTCCGCAAATGTTATCCACGGGAAGAAGAAGCTTCACTCCCCTTTCTTTCGCCTTGTCAACCATCTCAAGGGCATAATCCATCTTTTCTTCTTCGAGTAAGGAGGCTCCGATCTCATAACCTTGAGCTTTAAGAAATGTGTAAGCCATTCCGCCGCCAATGATCAGGCTATCAACTTTTTCAAGCAAGTTGCTGATAACCTTTATTTTATCAGAAATTTTGGCACCACCAAGGATGGCAACGAATGGCCTTTGCGGACTTGCTATAGCTTCCCCGAGATACTTAAGCTCCTTTTGCATAAGATATCCGCAAACATTGGTATCCAGAAAATGTGTCACCCCTACTGTTGACGAGTGAGCGCGATGAGCCGTGCCGAATGCATCGTTTACGAAGATCTCAGCAAGTGAAGCCAGCTCCTGTGAAAATGAATCTCCATTTTTTGTTTCTTCAGCACGGTAGCGTACATTTTGTAATAGAATCACGTCACCGTCAGACCATTGCAGCAACAGCTTTCCTGGCATTTTCCCCAACAACATTGTCGTCTGCTGCAAAAATAATCTCTTTATTCAGTAATTCAGCAAGACGCCTAGCGACGGGCTCCAATGAAAGTTCTGATTTAGGCTCTCCCTTTGGCTTACCCAGGTGTGAGCAAAGAATCACCCGAGCCCCGTTTTTTACAAGGTATTTGATTGTCGGCAATGCACCAATCAATCTATTTTCATCAGTTATCACGCCATCTTTTAAAGGAACGTTGAAGTCGCATCGTACAAGAACCTTCCTGCCTTTTACTTGAATATCTTCAATCGTCTTTTTATTGTAAGCCATCATTGAGTCCTCCGCCTTGTATTATTAAAAGGGCTTAGGGAGCAGAAAGAAGTTCTCTCCCCTTGAAAGAAACAGAAATCATACACTACGTCGCCACAAGTGTCAGGTCATGAATGGGACCGCTCCAGGCGCAGGCATCGCAATAAATCTTCCATCGATTTATATACAATTTGACTTCATCAAACGTCTGACTGGCAAGCATAATCAGTTCACTGTTGTCACTGACGTGAAAGACAATTTTATCGCCACTTAGGCTGAGAAAAAATAACTACTCCCACAAGAAGGACACGTCCGATATTCCATAATTTACCTTTACATTCAGATGATTGTTTAGATCTATATTTCAACTTGAGCATTATGGTTGCAAGCGGCGGCAATATCAGCGATAAAGACTGTGTATGCCCATGCATTGGCATCGATTCAGTGATCTGCCCGCCACTCATTGCCGACGTTGCTCCCCCAATAGTAGTCGGAATCACTGTTGAAAATTTCATGATAGCAACCGGGCTCAGGCACACCAATCCGATAACCATTCCAGGGAATTGGTGTAAAATTGGAGATGATGACGATGAAATTCATCGCCGGATTTGGCTTTGCGGATAAAAGACAGGACGTTGTTGTCTCTGTCACTGGCATCGATCCACTCAAAACCGCTCTGCATCAAAATCATTTTCATACAGGCCCGGTTCCTTCTGGTAGAGTTTATTCAAGTCCTGGACAGCTCTTTGCAAACCCATGATGATTAGGAGCCTCAAGGGCAGCCCACTCCAGACTGGTGTCGAAGTTCCATTCCTGCCACTGGCCAAACTCCCCCCCCATGAACAGTAATTTTTTACCGGGATGAGCCCACATAAAACCGTAGTAGGCCCGTAAGTTGGCAAATTTCTGCCATTCATCCCCCGGCATTCTGGTAATCAGGGAGCCTTTACCATGCACCACTTCGTCGTGGGAGAGCGGCAAGATAAAATTTTCATTAAAAGCGTAGAGCAGGCCAAAGGTCATATCATTCTGATGATATTTGCGATGGATCGGATCTTTGCTCATATATCCGAGGGTATCATGCATCCAGCCCATATTCCACTTGAGGCTGAAACCGAGTCCCCCGGTGTAGGTGGGCCTGGAAACCATGGGCCAGGAGGTCGACTCCTCTGCCATGGTCAGCACCCCGGGAAAAACCCCGTGGACGACCTCATTCATTTTGCGCAAGAAACTAATGGCTTCGAGATTCTCCCGCCCACCGTACTGATTAGGAAGCCACTGTCCCTCTTCCCGCGAGTAATCCAGATAGAGCATTGAGGCCACCGCATCGACACGCAGGCCGTCAAAATGGTATTTATCAATCCAGAACAAGGCGTTAGAAATAAGAAAAGCCCGGACCTCGTTGCGGCCGTAATTAAAGATCATGGTCCCCCAATCCTGATGTTCCCCCTGCCGCGGATCCGTATGGGCATAAAGATGGGTGCCGTCAAAAAAGTTGAGGCCTGCACCATCTTTGGGAAAGTGGGCAGGAACCCAATCCAGGATAACGGCCAGCTGGTTCTGGTGGCATCTGTCAATGAAATACATCAGATCTTCCGGGGTGCCAAAACGACTGGTGGGGGCATAAAAGCCCATCACCTGATAGCCCCAGGAAGCATCAAAAGGATACTCGGCAATAGGCAGCAATTCGAGGTGCGTAAAACCCATCTCCACGACGTAGGGAATCAGTTCATCGGCCAGTTCACGGTAGGTCAGATAGCGAGAACCCCATTTCTCATCCGGCACCTTGCGCCAGGAGCTTAAGTGCACTTCGTAGATTGAGATGGGCCGGTCCAGACCCTGCTGTTCGCCCCGTCGATTGACCCAGTCCCCGTCAGACCATTGGTAACGGTCCAGATCAGCCACCACAGAGGCGGTTCTCGGGCGTTGCTCCATGGCAAAACCATACGGATCGGCCTTTTCAAAATTTTCACCGGACTTGACTTACTACCCGGTATTTATACACCGCATTTTCACCCACCCCCGGTACAAACAGGGTCCAGATGCCACTGTCGCTGGAGTTGAGCGGATGACTTTCCCCATGCCACTGATTAAAATCACCGATGAGGTAGACCTGGCGGGCATTGGGAGCCCACACGGCAAAATGCACCCCTTTTTCACCGTTCAATTCAACCAGATGTGCCCCCATTTTTTCGTAGGTTCGCTCGTGGCTTCCTTCGCCCATCAGGTAGTGATCAAAGTCGGTTAAAATGGTTGTGGTATTCAAGCTGTTCTCCTTTTAGTGCCTTACTCCAAAAAGTCTGCCAAAAATAATAAGAAACCTGTGGAGTTGTTTAACATTACTTACTTGAAGATATCGACAAGGCGCTTATCCCAGCAATGCACGGGGTCTAAAAAACGTACCATCTTTTGGGTGTTAGTGCCTTACTCCAAAAACTCCGTCACGCAGTTCACGTTTGCGAGGGAAGTGCCGACAAAAAATTGTTCCTTTTCGATACGCATCGTGCAGCACCCCTGCCCAGGTGGTTCAGAGAGCGCAATTGATCCGGAACTGACTCCATTGATGCTCCCCTTTTATAAGGCCATAACTCAGATCACCGTATTATCGGGAATGACCGCACTCTTAGGGACAACCACCAAGCCATCCCGGACCACCCAGTTTTCATTATCGGAATCGGGCCGGTCAGGCAGGCAGCGAATATGGACATTCCGACCAATCCGGGCTTTCGAGTCTAGAATTGCACTCTCGATTATTGAGCCGTTGCCAACCCCGATATCAGGACGGCCTACCTGCCTGTTTTCTGTACGCTGTTCGTCGGTTTCGTAATAGTCTGCCCCCATCATGACAGTGTCGCGAAGAACCACTTCCGAACCAATGACGCTCCGGATACCCACTACCGAGTTGCTGATCTCAGCACTGCCGATATTACACCCTTCTGCCAACAGAACCTTGGAAAGGGTCGCTCCCTGGAGTTCGGTGGGAGGCAGAAAGCGAGCATTAGTGTAAACCGGCTGGGAAGGATTATTCAGCTCAAAGTGGTGGGTGGTGGCCAGCTCCAGGCTTACCTCGTAGAAGCGGCGAATGGTGCCGATATCGGCCCAATAATTATCGAACACATACCCCTTAACCCGATGATTCAATATGGCTTCGGGAATGATATCGTTGCCGAAATCGTCGCCTGGCGCAGACAATAACTCAGAGAGCAGATCGGTGGAAACCACATAGATCCCCATCGAAGCCATGAAAGCTTTATCTGAACCGGGTCTGCTTGCCAGCCCATCCAGGATATCAGCCGCCGGTTTTTCGGTAAAGTTGACGATGTCGCCGTCCCGACTCCGCTTGAGAATACCGAAAGATGAAGCATCCCCGGCGTCTACCGGTTGAACTGCCAGGGTAATGTCTGCTTTTGTGTCAATATGGTACTGGACAAAATTACCATAATCCATCCGGTACAGATGGTCGCCTGCCAGGATGATAACATATTTGGTGCCCGAGCTTTTTATCTCCACCAGCTGCTGCCGAACCGCATCGGCGGTCCCCTGGTACCAGCCGGTGCTTTTCGGGGTCTGTTCGGCTGCCCATATCTGGACCCAGCCATCCGTAAACATATCCCGCCGATAGGTCCGGAAAATATGTCGATGTAACGAGACCGAATTGAACTGCGTCAGAATGGCAATCTTATCGATGCCGGAATGCATGCAGTTGCTGATGGGAATATCAATCAACCGATACTTGCCTGCAAATGGCACTGCCGGTTTCGACCGTTTCTGGGTGAGAGGAAAGAGTCGGGTTCCTCGCCCCCCTCCCATAATCAACCCCAAGACATTTTTCATCATCATCGCCACCTCTATTACTAGATAAATTTTTCCGGATTGTTTACGACGCCGGCATTATTGCCCTTTTATGCCTTTGCGCCCGGCATATTCCACTTTGCCTGCCAATTCCTCTTCAATCCGCAGCAACTGATTGTATTTGGCAACCCGGTCCGACCGACAAAGCGAGCCGGTTTTTATTTGGCCTGCTGCTGTGCCAACAGCCAGATCTGCAATGGTCGAATCTTCCGTTTCACCGCTTCTATGGGAAATCACCGCTGTATAACCAGCTTTTTGAGCCATCTGAATCGCCTCCAGCGTCTCTGTCAGAGAACCAATCTGGTTGAATTTGATCAGAATGGAGTTGGCTACACCGTTATCAATGCCCCGTTTCAGGATTTTTGTGTTAGTCACAAAAAGGTCGTCGCCTACCAGCTGGACAGAGGAGCCAATCTTGTTCGTCAGATTTGCCCAACCATCCCAGTCACTTTCGTCCAGGCCATCTTCAATCGATATTATCGGATATTTTCTGCTGAGTTCAGCAAGGTAATCCCCAAACTCCTCAGAATCAAAAACCTTCCCTTCACCTTTCAGATTGTAGCTGCCATCTGCATAAAATTCGGAAGCCGCACAGTCCAGAGCCAGGGTAATGTCCTTGTCCATCTTGTAACCGGCCGCCTCCACCGCTTGAACAATAACGGCCAGTGCCTCTTCATTTGAAGAGAGGTTTGGTGCAAAACCACCTTCGTCACCAACAGCTGTACTGAGCCCCTTGTTGCTCAGCACCTTTTTCAAATTATGAAAAACTTCCGCACCCATCCGTAAAGCTTCTCTGAAATTTTTTGCGCCAACCGGCTGAATCATGAATTCCTGAATATCAACATTGTTATCTGCATGCTCGCCGCCATTGATAATGTTCATCATTGGTACCGGCATCAGATACTGCCCGGGGGTTCCGTTTAAGTCAGCAATATGATGATACAGTGGAATTTTTTTATCCATAGCCGCAGCTTTTGCATTGGCTAACGAGACAGCCAGGATTGCGTTGGCGCCGAGCTTATCCTTATTCTCCGTACCATCCAGATCAATCATTATCTGATCGACCCTTTGTTGGTCATAGGAATTTTGACCAAGAAGACTGGACTGAATAGTTCCATTTACAGCCTCAACCGCCTGTAATACGCCTTTTCCTAAATAACGGCTTTTGTCTCCATCTCGCAGTTCAAGAGCTTCCCGTGAACCGGTCGAGGCTCCGGAAGGAGCACAGGCCCTGCCCCAGGCACCTGAGTCAAGGAACACGTCCGCTTCAACAGTAGGATTTCCCCGTGAATCCATTACTTCCCGGCCTATTATCTTGCTGATATTTGACATTTTTTATTCTCCCTTTTGAGGTAAACTGAATTCCGGCAGTTGGTTCAACCAACTATGGATGGAGTTGAGATTCAGAAAAACCCCGGCTTTAACCGGGGGATCTCTATAAAATTATTGAATCTGTGCTTATTTCATTAGACTGCCTAAATGGTCTAATGTTCTGATTAATTGACTAACATAGCTCATTTCATTATCATACCAGGCTACAACTCTTACCTCATAAATATTGGTTCCACAACGTTGCGCAAGTGTTTGGGTACTATCGTACAGTGAACCATAGCTCATGCCAATTGTATCGCTTGATACCAGTTCCTCGTCAGAATATCCAAAAGATTCATTGGAAGCCTTTTTCATTGCTTCATTGATCCCCTCAACAGTTACAGAGTCGGTTTCATCTTTTAATGTGGCATCAAGAATAGTGATGGAACCAGAAGGTACTGGAACGCGTTGTGCTGACCCAATCAGCTTTCCGTCAAGTTCTGGAATGACAAGACCGATCGCTTTCGCAGCTCCGGTTGAATTAGGGACAATGTTTATTGCACCGGCTCTTGCACGACGAAAATCACCTTTACGATGCGGCCCATCAATAATATTCTGGTCGCCGGTATATGCATGAATCGTTGTCATAAAGCCTGTTCTTAACTCACGATAATCATTTAATGCCTTTGCCATAGGAGCAAGGCAATTGGTTGTGCAGGATGCACCGGAAACAATGAGATCATCACTCATCAATGTATGATGATTTACACCATAAACAATGGTTGGCAGGTCACTGCCGGCAGGAGCTGAAATGAGAACCCGCTTTGCTCCGGCATCGATATGCGCCTGACTCTTGGCTTTTGAGCAAAAAAATCCGGTACATTCTAAAACAATATCGACCCCATAGCTGCCCCAAGGCAGATTTTTTGGATCAGCATCTTTGTAAACTCTGATTTTCTTTCCATCAATGATAAGAGAATCCTCATCACTCTCGACAGTATGTCCTGAAAAAGGACCCTGTACACTGTCATACTTCAACAGATGAGCAAGCATTTTCGGCTCAGTCAGATCGTTAATTGCCACCACTTCAAAACGATCATCTGCACAGATTTTTCTAAATGTAAGTCTTCCTATTCTTCCAAAACCATTAATGGCAACTTTAAGCATAATATTTCCTCATTTATGCATTTTCGGTGTCATGATAGAAAATCCCTGAAATGGCCAATTTCTATCACCCACGACTCGACTTTCACAAGACAGGATCAAAAAGAGCGGCCACAAAACAAACCAGTTATAGCTCTTTTAACTGAACCTGTGCCAGCAATTCGTTTACCTGCTCCAGCGAACCGACCGATGTTCCTTTTTGGCTGGCGGTTGCCGCGCCACAGGCAATCCCTTTGCAAAGGGCGTCCTGCATGCTGTCCCCCTGACTGAGTCCCCACACAACCCCGGCCACCATAGAGTCACCTGCCCCGATAGGGTTTGCCGCTACTATTTTTGGACTGGCCGCAAACCACGCCTTACCTTCATCGACCAGTACGGCACCCTGTTTGCCAAGGGAAATAATTACGCTGACTGGCCCCATGGCTGAAATTGCTGTACCGACAGTTGCAATCTCTTCTGTCGTTCCGACAGGAAGCCCGGTCAGTTCATGTGCCTCTTCGTCATTTGGTTTAACCAGCAGGGGCTTGGCGCCGCAGTTCTGACGCAGGGCCTCATCGCTGGTGTCTAAGAATACCTTTGCTCCAGCCGACTGGATGATGGTAATGAGCTCTGTATAGTAGGTAGGCGGTACCCCAGGAGGCAGACTGCCGGCCAGTACCCACCAGTCTCCAGCCTTAACCCTCTCGCCTATCTTTTCAGCCAGTTGCTTAAGATCGGCCTCAGTAATGGTTGGCCCCGGCTCATTGACCTTCACATACTGTCCATTTTCGCTACTGACAATGGACACATTGGTGCGGGTTTCCCCCTCGACCCAGACAAACTCTGTCTCAATGCCAAGGGACTGGAGCTTATCCGCAAGCATTTCCCCACTTTTACCGGCAGCAAAACCCAGGGCCACACTCGAAGTACCAAGAGATTTGAGCATACGGGCAACATTAAACCCTTTCCCGCCGCAGTCTACCCGCCAATCCGAGGCCCGCAGGACAGTATCAAAGATGATATTGTCAACTGTCATTTCCCGGTCAACTGCTGGATTGAGTGTAACAGTGAAAATCATATTCTCATCCTTTCCAGTATTTTTCAAAAAGCGCTTCTTCCGCTTCCATTGTCCACATGTTGCCGGGCTCGAGTTTTGCTGCAACCTCGGGGAGATTCTTTTCAAGTTCATCAAGCCCCATGAGTGGCAAGTCCTCAATCTGTGGGAAAATAATAATCTTACCGGCATACTTTCCATCAATGACTGCCTTGATACCTTCTTTCGCCACGTTCATCCCGCCGATGGCACCAACACTGCGGCCAGGGGAAAGAGAGCCCAATGAAGCCTGGCTGAGTACCTGGCGTTGATCGTCCAAGGTGAGTCCTGAGGTTCCCGTGTACTGGGCGTTAGAAAGATAGACGTTACTCAGGTTCATAGGGGCCATGGTACCGTTGGGAACACCTGCAAAGAAAACCAACATGCCGTTTTCGTTCATCAGGGTGTCGCTTTCGGCCATGACAGCGGCAATGGGAACACTCACAACGACATCCTCGGCACCTTTACCGCCCGTAATCTCCATAACAAAATCATGCAGTGTCTTCTCGTTGGTCTGCGGGTTAAAGGTAAACAGTTTACGGCCATTTTTTTCTGCCAATGATGAAAAGCGTTCCTGGATGGAATCCAGCCGCAGGTCACTCACTTCAGTGGCAATCACCGTTGTCGGTCCATCCGGAAGTTCGAGGGCACGTTGAACGTGCATCTGCCCCATCGGTCCACCGGCACCAACGAAAACGGTGGTGCCCTTCGGAAACAACTCGCACCGGTTACGCTCTTCACCGTAAGAAGCTGCGATATCCGGTCCTTGGTTTCCGAGATATGCGGTGTAGTCATAGTGAAGGCGACCGACATCGGTATCAACCAGTCCGTCCAGCGGCTCTTTCCCGACCATATTCATGGTTCCCCGACGGGCAATATATTTCGCAACTTTTCCAACGAGTTCTGCAGAGGTCGGCGCGAGCATGACGATATCGTCAAAACCGATACCATCTGTAAATTCCTTTGCCAATTCTTGAAATTGGTCGGCTGTTATACCGTTACGAACGACAATTTTTGCCCCAGTTTTTTCGGCAAGAGAAGCAACAGCTTCTGGAGCATCAGAGAGGATGATAACCGCCGGGGCATCAAGTCCCTTTGAAAAACTGTATTCAGCATCATCACCAGGAGTACCGATAATCCACATTACTCCGCCGTCTTTGGGATCAAGGCGCCTGCGCTGGGTGTAGGCAGCCAATACACACCCCCAAGGCTCCAGAAGCGAGGCTTCCGCATAACCCATGGAATCGTCGACTGGCAGCAAACACTCGCCTTCATCGGTCTCAAGCATTTCCGGACCGATCAGGTGGTACTGGATAAGGCCGCCGGGAATGGTGTAGCCGTATGCGGTGCTTTTACCGTCCTGATAAATATCAGGTTGTACTGCAAGCCGCTGGCCTGGGAAATATCGGCCCTGCAGTTCTTCGCCTACCTCAACGACGGTGAGCGATGCTTCGTGACCAAGCCTGCCCGGCTCTTTTGACAGGTCACGATTATACAGTTTCGGGTGACTGCCCCCCATGTTGATCAGCTTTACATCTGAAAAGCAGAGTCCCACCGAGTCAATACGCACCAGCATCTGGTTAGCGGCAGGTTGTGGTATCGGCAACTGCTCTGGTTTTCCGTCTTTTCCTATATTCTCTTCACCTGCACCGTACATATTCCAGACCAATCCTTTTTCTGGCACGGTAATTTCTGGTGAGTGATATTTCTTATATTGTGATGTCATGGCACTCTCCTGTAAGAGTATTAAATTTTTAAATGTTACAGCAGATCGTCGTTCGTTTTATATAAGGCCATAATGGCCTCCGAACTTTCCAGTTGCAGTGCTTTCTGGGCTTTTTCCTGTAATTTACTATAACTCACTGCCCGGATAATATTTTTCACCGCCGCCACATTGGCTGGGCTGACCGACAGCTCAGTGACCCCCAGCCCGACCAGCAGTACGGCAAGATTCGGACTCGCGGCCGCATTGCCGCATACCCCAACCCATTTACCATGGGCCTTCGCCGCTTTTACCGTCATCTCAATCATCTTCACCAGGGTAGGATGGTAACTGTCAGCTTCAGTGCAAAGATCGGAATGCATGCGGTCTATAGCCAGGGTGTACTGCGTTAAGTCATTTGAGCCGATGGAGAAGAAATCAACTTCTTTGGCCAGATGGTCCGCAACCATCACTGCGGACGGCACTTCAATCATAATACCAAGCGGCAGCCGTGGGGCGTTTAACTGCAGGCGAACACTCTCGGCAATATCCCTCGCCTTCTGCCATTCCGACATTCTGCCGATCATCGGGAACATGATGTGCAGCCCGGTAGAACCATCTGCCTTTTCCTGCCAGATCGCGGTCCGGTAAATGGCTTCCAGTTGACGCCTGAACATGTCCTCATATTTGAACGACAGGCGGATCCCCCGCATCCCCAGGAATGGATTGTCTTCATGGGGTATATGCAGCCAGGACACAGGCTTGTCGCCACCAATATCCGCGGTGCGGACGATTAACTGGCGAGTGCCCAGCTCTTTCACGATACTTTTTAAACTCTCGCACTGCTCGTCAACGGTCGGTTCCGCAGGGGAGGATTCAAAAAGAAATTCTGTTCGTAACAACCCGACACCTTCACCACCATTTTCCAAAACAAGTTTCGCGTCATCCGGCTTGGCGATATTGCATACGACATCAATGTGGTGACCATCCTTCGTTTCAGCAGCCTTATGTTTTTCTGCATCTTCCATCTGGCGGATTTTTTCCCACTGCTCAATCCATTCCAAACCTTTTTTCTGCGACGGTTCATCCGGATTGACATAAATTGATGAGGCCTGTGGATCGACAATAATCAACTCACCATCCTCAATGTCGTTCAACTCTCCATCACCCAGGCCGACCACCGCCGGAATTCCCAGGGCCCGGGCAAGGATGGCCATATGACTGTTGGGACCGCCAAGCTCCGTACAGATACCGCGAACATTCAGACCATGCAGTCCGGCTGTTTGCGAAGGCGTCAGATCTTTGGCCATTAAAACGAAATCCGTTGCCGGATAATCGGCCGATGAAACAGCCGGCACCATCAAGGCCAGAACCCGATCCCGCACATCAATCAGATCGGCAATCCTTGCCCGCAGGCGATCGTTGTCAACTTTTTTCAGTGATTCGACCTGCGTTTCAATCGCCTGATGAAAAGCCCAGGCTGCTGTCTTACCATTGACAATGAACTTTTCACTGTCGGTTAAGACCAGTTCATCCTGCAACAATTGCTTTTGCGCATGTAAAATGGCGGCTTCATTGGGAGCCCTGGTTTGCAGATTGGCTTTCAACTCATCCAGTTGCTGGGCAGCCTCGGTCAGGGCCGTGCTGAAAAGTTTGGCCTCCGCTTTGGGGTCCTGTCCCTCCTCCTCAAATTTCATCTTCCTGGCATGCAACCGAAATGCGGGGGCCATCGTAATGCCAGGTGAGGCCGCGGAACCCTTGATCGTTCTCCGGGACTGAACATTGGAGAGAGCTGACAAGCCGGCCAAAGGATGATAGGACATATTCACCTGTTCCTCCTCATTGTCCAGCCCCCGACCAATCATTGCCGCCAGAACCTGAACGGCCTGCTCCGCCTCAGGGCCTTCTGCGGAAATTGTCAATACATCGCCGTGACTGGCGCCCATCGACAAAAGTGATGCCATCGATTTGCCTATTGCTGTCCTCTGATCGTTGCGAATGCGGATATCTGTTCCTGAAAATTTTGCCGCCTGTTCGGCAATCAAGCTGGCGGGACGGGCATGCATTCCAGCTGCATCAACGACCTGTGCTTTGGCGGCAACCGAATAATCGTCCTGCCTTACCGGTGCGGCCATCTCCTTGGTGTTGAGCGCCTGCAAAATATCGTTTTTATCGGTTGTGGTTGCCAGTTTTTCAGCAACTGTCTCATCCATGACCACATTGGTCAAACGCTGCAGCAGACTCAAATGATCCTTACCTTTTGCGGCAATACCGACGATCAATCGAGCGACGTCTCCTTTTGCGTTCCACGCGACACCCTGCGGTACCTGGACAATGAAAACACCGGTTTGCACGACCTGATCCTTTGCCTCATTGACACCGTGGGGAATAGCTGCGCCATTAATCAGATAGGTGCTTACTTTTTCTTCACGGGCAGTGAGTGGTTCCAGGTAGTCGCCCTGGACGAGCCCCAAGGCGGACAGGTTTTCTGCAATCAGTTGAAGTACTTCATCTTTGGTCGTGACTTCTGCATTTAATAAAATCTGCTGGGGTGTCACCGTCAAAGAATCTTCTGCGGCAGTATCCTCCTCGGCAGCCGGACCGGCCTGCTCTGCAGGCGACTGAAGGATGCTTGCGACCAGATCATCATAAAAACTTGCGTCCATAAAGTTATCGATGCTTAAATGCTGTGCGGCGGGCAATTTAGCCCGGGCACGAGCAGTCAATTCACTTTGGGTAATGACGATGTCGGCATCTTTCAGGTCATTAATTGCTGCGTTGGTCACCTCAATATTTAAGCCGGCATCTTTCACTTTGCCGCGCAATACCGTTGCGCCCATGGCGGAAGACCCCATGCCGGCATCGCAGGCCACAACAATTGATCGAACATCTTTCGCCACAGCAGGGCTCGCCTGCCCTTTTACCTCAGCCCCTTTTGCTTCGGACTTACTTGCGGCAACAGCAGCTTTGGCGGCTTCCAGGTCAACACTTTCTGAAGTGTCCATGCGAATGATTACTGCGCCAATGATAAAAGAAGTGAGAGCAGCAACCGCAATGGAACCCAAGGTCAGAATAATACCCATCCCTTTTGTCGACATCAGGGTCAACGCAAAGACAGAACCGGGAGATGGCGGACCGACCAGGGCATTCCCGGTGAGCATATTAAAAGTAATACCCGCCATACCGCCGGCTATCACGGCAATAATCAGTCTCGGCTTCATTAATACATACGGAAAATAGATCTCATGAATTCCACCAAAAAAGTGAATGATAGTTGCGCCGTAGGTTGACCTCTCTGCTGGAGTTTTACCCGCAACCATATAAGCGAGGAGAATCCCCAGACCGGGACCTGGGTTCGTTTCAATCAAATAATAAATGGAAGACCCGAACTCAGCGGCCTGCTCTGCGCCCAGAGGTGTGAAAACACCATGGTTTATGGCATTGTTTAAAAACAGAATTTTTGCCGGTTCGACAATGATTGACACCAGAGGCAAGAGGTGCATGCTCACAATCCAGGCCACACCCGCCGCCAGTGTTTTTGTCACTATAGAAACGAACGGGCCAATTACTGCATAGGCAATCAAGGCGACCAGCATGGAGATAATGCCCAAAGAGAAATTATTGACCAGCATTTCAAAGCCAGGTTTGATTTTCCCGTCAACCTTCTGGTCAAATTTCGTTATTGCCAAACCTCCCAGTGGACCAACAATCATAGCCCCCATGAACATTGGAATGTCAGCTCCGACAATAACCCCCATCGTCGTAACGGCTCCTGCCACAGCACCACGGTCACCACCAACCATCTTACCACCGGTATAACCGATCAAGAGCGGCAGCAGGTACGTAATCATGGGACCAACCAGTGACGCCAATGTTTCATTAGGCAACCAACCGGTTGGTATAAACAACGCAGTAATCAACCCCCAAGCGATAAATGCACCAATATTGGGCATTACCATACCACTCAGGAACCTGCCAAATGACTGGGCGCCTACTTTCCAAACATTACCGGACATGAATGTACCTCCTCGTTACATGGTGAGTGAATTATCCACAATCAGAACCCAGGCGACAAAAGCATCAATGCTGGGATGGCCATCCCGGCCAGAAGTCACCATTTTTTGCATTGCCTCTTTCACTTGAAGGCCTCCTGTGTAAATGGGTGCGTGCGATTTGGCCAAGTGCATATTCCCCTGAGGGTAATTTGAACCGGCCTTTTTCAGCCAAAGAATAGACCAACTGCTATCTTGCACCAAATGTAATCGTTTACATTTAACGTGTCAATTACTTTTTCTTCCTCCGGGAGGAGGACTTTTCCAACCAACCGTCATAATCAATTTAAAATATTGATTTTAGTGTATTTTAATATGATTTATATTTTCAGATGTGTGTGAAAAAACCTCCTAAATTAACTGTTTTTGCACCTTTTTTATAGTAATCGTTTACATATCACATCGTGAGACACATGTGGTAAGGCGACGGCCAGGAAAACACGTACAGCTCCCGCCTGCAAAACTTAGGGTAAGCTTTTGTCAATAGAACATTTCTGCAGCAAAAGTGCTCTCGTTCAATTTTAGCTATTATTATCAATATGCTAGCAATAAATTTGCTTCTTCAATTTATGTGCCACGAAAAGTGAGAACAAAATAACAGGAAAGAAGCATAATATTCGGTCCAATTACAGTTGTTACGCGGATGTCACGTAAATGAATTTGACTATTTTGATGTAAACGTTTACAGTTATTTACTAAGAGTAACTGCTAAACAAGGAGAGTTATATTCTGATGGTTAAAATTAAAGACGTTGCTGAAGCCGCTGGTGTGTCAACAGCAACAGTGTCGCGAGTTCTAGCGAACAAACCCCACGTGCGGCTGAAGTGCAGGAACACGTCATGAAAGTAGTGCGAAAGCTGAATTATCGGCCAAATCGGGTTGCCCAAAATCTGAGATCAAATACTTCAAAAATCATCGCCCTAGTTGTTTCCGATATAGAAAATCCGTTTTTCCAACGGGTCAGTCGGGCTGTTGACGATGCAGCCTATGAGCAGGGATATATTGTTATGCTCTGTAATACGGATGAAAATCCAACCAAAGAAGAATCATGCCTGAACCTTCTCCGGGACGAAAATGTCGCCGGGGTCATTTTATCTCCGACCCAGCGGGTCATCGAGAATTTTTCAGAAATACCAGCTCTGGACATGCCAACGGTTATAATCGACCGGCATGCGAACAATCTGGATGTCGACAATGTGCTCATTGATAATGTGCAGGCAGCCCATGCCATAACAAGCCATCTGATAGAGCATGGCTATCAAAGAATAGGCGGAGTATTCGGCGGCAACAGTATCACCGGCAGCCAGCGGCACGAGGGTTTTATACGAGCCTTGAAAGACCACAACATTAGGCCGGCTGCGGAGTTGATAAAGTACGCCAGCCCCAGAGAAGAAGATGGCTTTAATACCACCATGAAACTGCTGGAGATGCAGGACCGGCCGGACGCCATCCTCACCAGCAACAGTCTGCTTGCCGCGGGTGTGCTGCTGGCTATCCGTGAAGGCAAATTGCAGATTCCAAAAGACATTGCTTTCGCCAGTTTCGATGATACGACCTGTGCCCAGCTGCTTGAACCGGCAATTACCGTTATTGAGCAGCCCACCTATGAGATTGGTCGAACGGCGACTGAACTTCTCATCAAAAGGATTAAGGACCCGTCACGTTCACATCGAGAGGTGGTGCTCAAGACAAAACTACTCATTCGGGAGTCCTGTGGCTGTCAAAAGCTTCTGCGAAATTGAAAAAACAAATTTCGAGCTTATTATGGTCTTTGCGGGTGAGCAGTTAGTTGCCAAAATGAGCATCAAGTACATCGGCTTGACGTTTTTCGTTCCTCCTGAAAAGGGGAACATGGGCAGAGAGCGGGGAAAAAATATATATCGATAACCCATTGAAAAGCAAAGGAGAATAAAGAGTATGGCAGACATCAATAAGCTACTCGGTCAATTTTTGGGCAGCGGAGCAGTAGGCGGTTTTGGCGGTGGCCTTGCGGGCGGATTGGCGAGTAGTCTGTTGACGAGCAAAAAGGGCCGTAAACTGGGCAAAGAAACCTTAAAAATGGGTGGAATCGCCGCAGTCGGGGCTCTTGCCTACGGTGCGTATCAGCGTTACACCACTGGAGAGACGACAACAGCCGCCCAGATAGCCCGGCCAGACAATGTACCACTGCAGCCTGCTCCCGCAGGTTCTGCCTTTCTTCCGGCACAAAATGATGCAATAGGCCAGCAGGAGCTGGGAATGACGCTGGTGCGGGCAATGATAGCCGCAGCCCGATCCGATAGTCGTCTCGATGCCAAAGAAAGTCAGGCAATTTTTCAACGGATAGAATCTCTCCAGCTCGACCCTGAAGATCAAGCTCTCCTGGTTGAGGAAATGGGCCGACCGGTAGATATGGATACCATTGTCAATAGTGCAAAAACTCCGGAAATCGCGGCGGAAATATATATCGCCTCACTCCTGGCCATTGATGTGGATACTGTCGAAGAACAGTCATATCTGGCTATGCTGGCAGCCAGGCTGAAACTCCCCAGGGAGCTGACCCGAGAACTTCATCTTCAGGTTGAGGCACAGACCACACCAGCTGCATAGGGATGGCTGGTGGCGAAAAGACCTGACGACGCTGGGCATTGAAAAAAGGCTCACAAAAATAACGATATTAACAGGGAGAGTCAGGTCACGCGAAGGCGAAACCTCTGGCAGTGATTATGGTACTGGCTTCTGGCAGGGAGTTTTCAAACACAATATGCAGGAGATAGCCATGTCTGAATTCAGAACCGAAAATGACAGTCTGGGTGAGGTGCAGGTGGCCGCCGACAAACTCTGGGGAGCACAGACCCAGAGATCCCTCGATCTTTTCTGTATCGGGGATAATCTCATTCCCCGGGAGATGATCACCTCATACACGATCCTAAAGAAGGCGGCGGCACTGGTCAATCATGGTGCCGGTCGTCTGGCGGACGAGAAGAAGGAGTTGATCATCAAGGTCTGCGATGAAATTTCCGGCGGACAGCATCATGACATGTTCCCGCTGCACGTCTGGATTTCCGGCAGCGGTACCCAGTTCAACATGAATGTGAACGAGGTGATAGCCAACCGCTGCTCCCAGCTGGCCAGCCAGCCGCTCGGCAGCAAAAAACCGGTCCACCCCAATGATGACGTCAACATGTCGCAATCGACGAATGACTCCTTTCCTGCAGCGATGTATATGGCCGCGGCGATCGGGACGGCACGGCGTTTGATACCAGCGGTCAAGGACCTTCGCCAAGGTTTGAACCATACGGCGGACAACTGGAAGGACATCATCAAGATAGGCCGTACCCACATGCAGGACGCAACGCCGCTGACCCTTGGCCAGGAGTTCTCCGGCTATGTCGGCATGCTTGATGACAACATCAAGCGTCTGGATCAGGCGCTGGAGGGTGTCTTTCAGCTGGCACTGGGCGGTACGGCGGTTGGTACCGGGATCAATGCCGCACCGGGATTTGATACCGAGGTGGCCGAGCAGATCGCCAAACTCACCGGGCTGCCATTTGTCACCGCGCCAAACAAGTTTACCGTTCAGGGCGCGCACGATTCAATGGTTCAGCTTTCGGCTGGGATGAAGACGCTCGCCGGGTCCCTCTTTAAAATCGCCAACGATATTCGGATACTGTCATGCGGTCCGCGCGCTGGCTTCTACGAGCTGATCATCCCCGCCAATGAACCCGGCTCCTCGATCATGCCCGGCAAGGTAAATCCGACCCAGTGCGAGGCGCTGGCCATGGTGTCGATCCAGGTTATGGCCAACGACGTGGCCGTCAGCATGGGCGGCGCCGGGGGGTATCTGGAAATGAATGTCTACAAACCACTCATGATTCACAATGTCATGGAGTCTATCCGGATCCTTTCGGACAGCATGACCAATTTTCGAAAATTCCTGGTCGACGGCATGGAACCCAACCACAAACAGATCGAAGCATTTGTCAGCCGGTCACTGATGCTGGTCACCGCCCTGAGCCCGGTCATCGGTTACGACAAGGCTTCGGAAGTGGCCCATCACGCCCTGGACCACGATCTCTCGCTCAAAGAGGCCGCCCTCAAGCTTGGCTACGTCTCCAGTGAAGAGTTCGACAAGGTGGTCGACCCCGCCAAGATGGTGCATCCCTACGTGGCAAAAGATCAGTAATCCTAAAGGATAACCAATAGTTGTCGGCAACGACGCCAAGGGGGCTGTACGGGAAATCTTCTAAAAATCTTCTATTTATTTTTCGCGAAATATAACGGATCATTGATATTTCGCGGAAAATAAAACAGGTCTCATCCAGGCGGCCCAATTATCCTTACCGGAGTTAACGTTTCCTGCTACATAAGTCTGTGACAACAGGGTGTGCTAAAAAAGTTGACAGATTGACAGTTACCTCCTGATGCTTATAACTGATGAATGGATCAAAAAAAGTATCCATTTGCAGACATAACTTAGATAGTTTCCATCCTAAAACTAAGCATTTTGGTCGAGATCGAGACGCACAATATTTTTTACCGCAGGCATATAACTGATATTCCGAGGATAAAAAATACTTGTGCAACGATGAGATCGGGCGAAATGGTAGTTTCAGGACCGTAACGAGGTAGTGTCCACTCAAAAATTATCAACGACAGGAGTAAAATGATGAGACGTTCATTGACCCGAATTACTATTGAGGGGATCGTCGCACTTTCTACAGCGCTGGTCTTTTTGATAGCGCCGGCATATGGAGCCGACCCCAAACCCAACATTCTTTTCATCGTATCCGATGATACCGGTTATGGAGATCTTGGCCCCTACGGCGGCGGGGTGGGACGTGGAATGCCCACCCCAAACATTGACCACATGGCGGCCGATGGCATGACCTTCTTTCTACGCCCAGGCGAGCTGTACTCCAGGTCGGGCAGCGATGCAGACCGGACGCATCCCCAATCGCAGCGGGATGACAACCGTTGCCTTCCAGGGCCAGGGCGGCGGCCTGCCGGCGGCGGAATGGACGCTGGCGTCGGTACTCAAGGAGGCCGACTACCAGACCTACTTCACTGGCAAATGGCACCTCGGGGAAGCCGACTATGCGCTCCCCAATGCGCAAGGGTATGACGAGATGAAGTACACCTTCCTGTACCATCTCAATGCCTACACCTATGGCGATCCGAACTGGTTCCCTGATATGAATCCAAGCTGAGGGAAATGTTTGATAAGGTGACCAAAGGATCGCTTTCAGGAAAGGCAGGAGAAACGCCCACGCAAGACTTCAAGGTCAGCGGAGAATACGTTGATACGCCAGACAAAGGCGTGGTCGGGATTCCTTTCATCGATGCCTATGTTGAGAAAGCCGCGATCGAGTTTCTCCAAAAAGCGGCCGTGGATCCCAGCAAGCCATTCTTTATCAACGTCAACTTCATGAAGGTGCACCAGCCGAATCTGCCGGCGCCTGAATTCAAACATAAGTCGATTTCCAAGAGCAAATATGCCGACTCTATTGTCGAACTTGACACCCGTATCGGTCGTATCATGGATAAACTCCGTGAGCTGGGCCTGGATAAGAATACCCTGGTCTTCTACACCACCGACAACGGTGCCTGGCAGGATGTTTTATCCGGACGCCGGTTACACTCCTTTCCGCGGCACCAAGGGCACAGTCCGTGAAGGCGGTAACCGCGTCCCGGCAATCGCCGTTATGCCTGGCAAAATCAAGCCGGGAATCAAGAACCATGACATCGTCGGCGGGCTTGATCTGATGGCGACTTTTGCCAGCATTGCGGGTGTCGAACTGCCGAAAAAGACCGTGAAGGCCAACCGATCATCTTTGACAGCTACGATATGTCGCCGATACTCTTTGGTACCGGGGATCACAGCGCAAGAACTGGTTCTATTTCACCGAGGATGAGCTGAGCCCAGGTGCTACCCGGGTCGGTAACTACAAAGCGGTGTTCAACCTGCGCGGCGATGATGGCGCGACCACCGGCGGACTCGCCGTAGACACCAACCTCGGCTGGAAAGGCGCTGAAAAATATGTGGCCACCGTCCCCCAGATCTTTGATCTCTATGCAGACCCCCAGGAACGCTATGACCTCTTTATGAACAATTTCACCGAACGCACCTGGACCATGGTGACCATCAGCGAGGCGATCAAGAATCTGATGAAGACCTATGTCGAGTATCCGCCGCGTAAACTCCAGAGCATGACCTATACCGGCCCGATTACGATCTCGAACTATCAAAAGTTCAAGTGGGTGCGGGAGCAGCTTGAAAAAGATGGTATCCATCTCCCGATGCCGACGGGGAACTAGGACTCAGCCGAAGACTCTCGGTAAAAATAAGTTGAGACCTACCCATGCCGGTTTAAAAGGCGGCCCGCAGACAGATATTATCGCCTGCAGGCCGCCGATTATACGTAACGACTGACAAATCAACTTTACCAAAAAGGACAAATGAGATGAAAATAAAACGTATTCTATGGGGCCTGTTGGTTCTTGTCCTGGCGTGTACCTGCAGCAGTATGGCGGTGGCGCAGAACACTGATCCGCTGCCATCCTGGAATGACGGCCCGGCCAAACAGGCAATACTCACCTTCGTAGAAAAGGCGACAAAGCCAGGGTCAGCTGATTTTGTGGAACCGGCCGAGCGCATCGCCACCTTCGACAACGACGGCACGCTCTGGGCCGAACAGCCGATGTACTTCCAGCTGTTCTTTGCGCTCGACCGGGTCAAGGCCCTGGCGCCAGAACACCCGGAATGGAAGGACAAGGAACCGTTTGCCTCGCTGCTTAAAGGCGACGTGAAAGCGCGCCCTGGCCGGGCGGACAGAAAGCCATTCTCGAAATCGTTACGGCGACCCATGCCGGCATGACCACCGAGGAATTCGAGCAGATCGTCAAAGACTGGATTGCCACCGCCAGGCATCCCGAAACCAAGCAAGCTCTATACCGAGATGGTCTACCAGCCGATGCTTGAACTGCTCGCCTACCTGCGCGCCAATGATTTCAAGACGTTCATCGTCTCCGGCGGCGGCATCGAGTTCATGCGGCCCTGGACGGAGAAGGTCTATGGCATTCCGCCGGAGCAGGTCGTCGGCAGCAGCATCAAGACCAAATTTGACATGCAGGATGGCAAACCGGTACTCATGCGGCTGCCGGAGATCAACTTCATTGATGACAAAGAGGGCAAACCGCGTGGGCATCAACTCGCACATCGGCCGCCGGCCCATTGCCGCTTTCGGCAACTCCGATGGCGACCGGCAGATGCTGGAGTGGACCGCAGCCGGGGAAGGGGCCCGGCTGATGATGCTGGTGCATCACGACGATGCCGACCGCGAGTGGGCCTACGGCCCGAATTCCAAGATCGGCACCTTCAGCGACGCGCTGATGGCCGAGGCGAAAAAAGTGGCTGGAACGTGATCAGCATGAAGGATGACTGGAAAACAATTTTTGCTTACGAGGCTAAATAAGGATCGACAAATGACCTTGGTTGCGCAGTTGCTGGCTTATCGCCAGCCAAGGGTTTGGTATCCTTTATCGCGCAGACATTGGTCGACAAATCGGATATAGATATCCGTCGGCTCCGAAGTTTTAAACGCGCCTCCCACCAGGGCCGCTGTGGCAGCTCCGGCACCGCCGATAGCGGCTCCGCGGCCAGTACTTGCACTTTTAGAAATTGCTCCGACTACGGCACCCGTGGCGCCTCCGACGGCGCCGGCTTTGGCCGTATTCTTGGCAAGTTCCTCGCCCTTGCCCGAATTGGCCCCACTCGCCTCCGCAGCCTGCATGCACGCATTGATGTCAGCATCCGCCTGATATTGACCAACAGAATTATAGTGTTGATTGGGATAGAGCACCGGTCTTTTTGAACCGGCACAACCGGTAAAAGTAAGAATTGCCAGAAGCATCAGAAGAGTAAAAATTGCCTTCATTGGTATTCCCCCACAAATTGCTTCTCTGTCAGACCAGATATTCTCATCGCTTAACCCAGATATTACCACTTTCGGTTGACACCAATCATGCACAGAGAATTTCAAAAATGTTCCGGAAACTATATTTTCCCGCAGGTACCCAGTTGATTCGAAGGACGAAACTGCTGTTGACACCATGAGCAAATTTTTCCGGCCGGCACCCGAAAACGTTCCAGTAAGTGCTCCTTCAAATCGTTTTCAATCGCTTGTTTGTCCAGGGCTTTTTCCATACATGATAACCACATATCTCTCTCGGCAACATTAATTTCAAGAGGAGCATGGAGGTTGGTAAGATTAATGGATCCATATTTTTCCTTATACAGAGGCGGACCACCAAGCCACCCACAAAGGAAAAGAGTGAGATTCTCCCGGGTCGGCCCCAAATCTTTCGGATGCATATCGCGGATCTTACGGGCTTCGGGCATCTCGCCCATTATATCATAAAAGCAGTTGGCCAGGGCTCTTACTCCCTCAACTCCCCCCAGCACATTGAAGGTGTTCTGGCTGTATCTTCTTTTTCCTTCCATGTATTTCTCCGCAGCAGTTTTCAGTAAAATTGGTATACATTTTCAAGAGCAAGAAGGCAACCCTGTTGATTCTATTGTATAATTATTTTTTCTCAAAAATGTCTTTATTGTCGTGAAAAATCTATCAAGAGGCAATGCTGTGCATATTCGAGTTATTTCTCTCGAAAATTGAGGTGCTGCCACCAGGATCATCGGGATGATCAAAAAAATTAGCGCCAGCCTGAACGTTGAAACCAATCCAGAGCCGGTCATTATCAAGACAGTTGAGGAAGCCGTTAAATACCGGCATATCGGGGGGCCGACAATTCAGATCAATGGCTTGGATATTGAGCCGGATGCCCGAAATATCAAGCAACATTTGGCATGGCCTGAAGAAGATACGGGGTATCGTCGATACCTTCTGAAAAACTCATTGAGTCGGCAATACTTGAAGCGATTGAAAAATCTTTCTGACGTAAAAATTCCTGGTTCTCCCTAGTGCAGAGCCTTTAATCCGAGTTGTGATCACCTGTTTTTCGGGGCGCCATAAACCCGTCCATGGGGGCTTGACTGTGGCCATCCGGGCCACAGAAACCCGTCAAACAGGTGATCACACCCCCTCCAGACCAGAGGGATCTAGCTCTGCACTAGGGGGAACCAGGAATTTTTTTGAACACAATCTCTCAGCGTAGTTTTCCCAGCCATTGCTCTATGCGATCAAAGGCCTCATCGATCACCTGCATTTCACCGCCAAAGGAAATACGCAGATGCCCCTCACCGCCTTGGCCGAACGATCCTCCCGGTATGGTGATAACCTTTGCCTCTTCCAGCAGACGGATAGCCACCTCCTGGGAGGAAGCTTCTGAAAAAAGGTACTTTGCCATGAGGTAAAAGGCACCTTTGGGCGGCACATAGGAAAAGTATTTGTTCAGTTTATCAAGCCTTGCACAGCAAAGTTTTTTCCGTTTCACCAGTTCATCCCGCATTACGGCGACACAGTTCTGATCGCCATCAAGAGCGGCAAGTGCGGCAAACTGGGAAGGCGTTGGCGCGCAGATGGTCGTGGCGTCATGGACTTTCATGATCTGTGCCATCCATCCCTTTGCTGCAGCCACCCAGCCAACCCGCCAACCGGTAAGGGCATATTTTTTCGACAACGAGTAAATCGAAATAACATGGTCCCGGAACTCCTTCACTACTGAGCGGACTGAGTGGCATTTCACCCTCATAGACCATGTAATCGTACGCCTCATCGGTGATAATGACAAAATTATTGGCAACAGCCTGACGACAGAGTAGTAAGAGTTTCGGCATCGGAAAAGACCGTACCGGTCGGATTGCCGGGATTACAGAGAATAATAGCCCGTGTCCTGGGAGTTATGGCCTGGTTGATAGCCGCCAGGTCCACCCCCCATGTGTCGGTGAGCGGGACAAATTTGGGGACGCCTCCGGCGAGCAAAATCTGTTCAATATACGAGGCATAGGTAGGAGAAGGCAGGATAACTTCATCCCCCAGATCAACAACCGTCAGGATCGTGGCCAGCAGTGCCTCCATCCCGCCTACGGTCACACATAGTTCGCTCTCCGGATCAACTGTTATATTCTTTTCCTGAAGGAGATACGCCGCTATTCGTCTTCGCAGCGCCGGCATACCGGTTTGCAGGGAATATTTCCCGCTGCCGGGATCTTCCAGAAGCGCCCTGGTAACCGCCTCAACTATGTGCGGCGGCGTGGCAAAAGATGGGACACCCTGGCCCAGAGAAACACACCCGTCGATACCGGCGGCGACAAGAGCCATCTCTTTGGTGGCTGATGGGGCGATGCTGCGCACTCTCCGGCTCACCGGATAATGATGTGGGGGAATTGCAGAAAAGTCCATAATGCGGCCTCAATGATCAGGAAATATCTTTCCCGGGTTCAGGATCAGATTGGGGTCAAAGAGTTTCTTGATGTTTCTTTGCAGCTCAATGCTGCTTGTCTGAAAGTTCCATATCGAGATACTGGGACTTGGCAATACCGATGCCATGCTCCCCTGAAATTGTTCCCTGTAATCTCAGGGTTAACTCGAGCAAGGCTTTGGTTCCCTCGCGGGCCAGACCTTCCCTGGCGAGATCCTGAGTAGTGATGTTGAGGTGGATATTGCCATCACCGGCATGACCGAAGGCAAAAACCTCTATCCCATACTTCTCTTCATAAAATGGCAGAGCTTCGACAAGTTCGGCTATGGCGGTCAGGGGAACGACAATATCCTCCGGAATATACAGCTTGGCATACTCATGGATACGCAGGCTGACCTGACGGCGAACCGCCCAGATCTTGTTTCGCTCCTCTGCACTCGCCGCCGTGATCAATTCGACTGCCCCTTGAGCTTTTGCCAGCGAGCAGATGGCGACTATTTCCGCATCAATCTGGCTCTGGGACCCGTCGATCTCAATGATCAGGAGAGAAGGCTTCTCTCCGGGCAGGGCAAAAGGCAGCAACTCGCCGATAAGAGAGAGGCATTTATGGTCCAGGAACTCTATGGCACTTGGTAGAATGCCCGGCAGCCATGATAGTTGCCACACAGTTCATCGCGGAAACCATGTCACCAAAGACACACATCATCCCAGCGGTGGCAACTGGCTTGGCGAAGAAGTTTCAGGGTCAGTGAGGTGATGACCGCCAGGGTGCCTTCACTGCCGACAAGCAGATTGGTGAGGTCGTAACCGACCACCCCTTTTCTGGTCTGCACCCCGGTGGCAATCAGCTGGCCATTTGGCAGCACCGCTTCCAGTCCAAGAATATAGTCACGGGTGGTGCCGTATTTGACACAAGCCGGGCCGCCGGCGTCGGTTGCCGCATTGCCGCCGATAGCTGCTCTGGTCCATCCCCGCAGGATCAGGTGGATAAAAAAGTCCCGCCCAGCTCAGCTGCGTCGCGGACGTGCTGGCTGATGACTCCGGGTTGCACCTTCATGATGAAATTTTTCGTATCAATACACTCTATTCTGTTGAGCCCCATGGTGGACAGCACCACTCCTCCCTTTGTGGGCAGGCAGGCGCCGGCAAGACCCGATCCTCCACCCCGCGGGGTTACCGGAAATCGGTAGGTGTTGGCCAGTTCCATCAAAGCCTGAATATCACCGACACTTTGAGCGAAGACAACCAGCTCAGGAGTAAAATTCAGCTTGGAGGCATCACTGGCATATTTGGCAAGGCTTTCGGGAGCACTGATCATTGATGCAGCACCGATCCTTTCCCGGATGGCATTTTTAATCTGGTCAGTAAGGGGGGAATATTGAACCATAGCAGATGATAAAATTTTTTTAGTCTTTCAGATGGCTCTGGATATAAGCGCAGACTTCGAAAAGTTTGATATACGAGGCGTAGTGTTTTTTGAAGTTTCTCGACCATACATGTAATATGTCGTGAAGCTTCAAAAAACCTACAACAAAGTAGATCGGACTTTTTACGACGCCATCAACCATGGCCAAAACCTGGAACATAGAGACGCTGTTCAATTTTTTTCAAAATGATAATGGCCAGGCTGACCAGGCCAAGATAATAGAGGCCGATAATGGTGAAAACCTCGGTGTAACGAAAATATTCAGCGGCAATTGTTTTTCCTTCTCCGGTCAGTTCAATGCAGGTGACAATAAAAGCCAGCGAGGAATATTTGATCAGGTAGATAATTTCATTGCCGCAGCCGTGGATTGCCCGGCGTACTGCCTGGGGGACAATGATCCAGAAAATGGCCTGAAAAGTTGTAAAACCGAGAGCCTGGGCACCAAGGTATTGCCCGCTTTTAATCGACAGCAGAGCACCGCGCACATATTCGGACTGGTAGGCACCGCTGCAGAGGGTAAAACCAATGACCGCGGCAACATACGGCGACAGATAGATGCCGATATTCGGCAGGCCAAAATAGAGGATAAACAGCTGGATAACCAGAGGGGTTCCCCGAAATACTGCCGCATAACCATCACCCATGATTCTGACCGGGGGAGGACCGAAGGTACGCAGAGAGCCGGCAACAATGCCGATTATTACTCCCCCGACAGCCGACGGGACAATAAGGGCAACAGACATGATCAGCCCCCGGTTTAAACTGGTCAGCAGTTCCTGGTAAAAGGGTGACAGTTCCACTACTTATCCCTCCACCTCGGCAAGTTCATTGAGCCGGTCACAAAATCCCTGGGACTTGCTTTTATTGCCTGCGGTAAGCAGGGCGGCGGGTGGACCCTGTTCAACAATTCTGCCATCCGCCATGAAAAGTATTTCATCCGCCAGGTTGTAAATCAGGCTTATCTGATGGGTGGCCATGATCATGGTCATCCCCTTGACAGCCAATCCTTTAATGACACTGATCACTTCTCCGATCAAGGTCGGATCAAGGGCGGAGGTCGGTTCATCGAGCAGCAGTATTTTAGGATCCATGGCCAAAGCCCTGGCAATGGCCAGCCGCTGTTTCTGTCCCCCCGACAACTGTGCCGGATAGAGCGTCTCTTTATCGCTCAGTCCCACCTGGTCAAGCTCCAGACGAGCCCGCTGCCTGGCTTCTTTCTTGCCCATCTTTTTCACCTTGCGCAGGGCAATGGTTATATTATCAAGGGCGGTAAGGTGGTCAAACAGATTGAAATCCTGAAAAATCATGCCAATCTGTTGTCTCAACCGGTAAAGATCCCGTTTACGGGTAAAATCAACGTGCTCGTTCTCCAGCTCAATTTCACCGGAATCCGGCAGGACAAGACAGTTAATACATTGCAGCAGGGTGCTCTTGCCTCCCCCGGACGGGCCGATAAGTACCTTTATCTCACCTTTGGCCAGCTCGACGCTGACCGAGTTGAGGATGGTATTGGTACCGAAAGATTTGGTAATATTATTTACCCTGAGAATCGGGATTTTATCTGACATCATTGGTTACCGTGGTGAGAGTATCCGGGGATACGGACATGTTTTTCCAGTTTTCTGAGAGCAAGCACGCCGGCCCAGGTGAGCAGAAAGTAAATAATCCCTGCGGTAATATAGAGCGACAGGTGCTGATAGGTGCGGGAGGCGACAAACTGGGTCCTGGCCATAATCTCCGGAGCACCGATAACAAAAGCCAGCGCGGAATCCTTGAGGATAATGGAATATTCATTGGACCAGGCGGGGATGGACATTCTCAGTATCTGCGGGAGAACAATGGACTTTATCGCCTGGATTTCACTCATCCCCAAGCCAATTGCCGCTTTGAACTGTCCTTTGGGCAACGACAGAATAGCTCCTTTGAAAATATTCGCCTGGTAGGCCCCGGTGGTCATTCCCAGGACAAGAGTTACCGCGGTGAATGCACTGAATTTCAGCCCCAGAAAGGTAAAAAGCCCAAAATAAAAGAGAAAGAGCAGAACGACGACAGGCACTCCCCGAAATACCCAGACATATGCGGTCAACAGGTATTGAATGAACCGATTGCCATAGACCAGACCAACGGCCATCAGGATGCCGATCACAAGTCCCAGAAACATGGCAGAGACAACTATTCCGGCAGTGAGAAATGACCCCTGGAGCAGATACGGCAGGGAATCGATAACTACGGACAAAGCATGTGGCATCAAGTCACCTGGTCACCTGCTAAATAAGAACAAGAAAGCTCCAACCATTATCAGTGCTGGAATTGTTGAGGTAATAGCCCAAGCTGCCCCTCAGGCACAGCAAATTTTCAGCCAAGAGAAAAACAGATGGCATTCAACGGGTTGCTGGAACAATAAAAGAGGGGCCGGTATCTAAAGATACGGCCCCCTTTCAGGCACTATTTGTTCAATTCATACTTAATGATCAATTCGTTCCATGCTGGAGTCGCCATAATTTTGGTAAGCGCCGCATTGACGTTTTGCCAGCAACTCTTTATCATCCTTGCGCACAGCATAACCGAATTGTTCATCATGCATGCCAAAGGTCCCGACGATCTGAACGTCTTTTTTTGAGGCAGCATCTTTTGCCGGAGCATCATCCATCGCTGCGGCGTCTATCCTGCCGTTGAGTACATCTTCAACAGCAAGCGGTGAAGAGCTGTAATAACGGAGCTCAAAATTCCATCCCTGTTTGGCAGCTTCCTCCTTGAGCCATTTGGCTTCAGATGTTCCCTGCTGCACGCCAATGGTTTTTTTGGTGGTGAGAAGCTCTTCAATAGTCAGCGGAGAACCTTTCTTGGTCACCATCACCTGGGTGATTACCCAGTAAGGCACGGAAAAATCGACCTGTTTGGCACGTTCCTCGGTTATGCTCATGCCCGAAGCGATGATATCAATTTTGCCAGTGACGAGACTGGTGATAATACCATCCCATTCGATGGGTTGATGGCTCACCTCAACACCAATCTCATTGGCCACCAGATTCATGACCTCCACATCAAATCCGCTGGGCTGCCCGGTTGCATCGATATAGGCAAATGGTGGAAAATTTGCGTCAATACCGTTCACCAATTTCTCGGCACCACTTGCTGAACCTGCAAAAAATGCGGCCAGGATACTCCCCAGAAGAATTATTTTTATTTTATTCATCTTCCCTTTCTCCCCTTGCTTTGTTGTTAATTATGTTGATGGCGTCGTAAAAAGTACCCAGAGGGCACTCATTTTAGTCCCCCCTTGAGGGGGATAGAAATCTTCATCTTGTTCGTTGTCACAATTTTTCTATCACTACGACGTACCTTATGTACTCAAAAATAATAGAAAAATTGCACGCCTCCAATATGAAGCTTTTTACTTATCCATCGTAAATCGAGGTTTTCACGAGTTCATCATGTTTGGTTCTTTTCTCCAAACTGCTGCTTGATGATTTGTCGAAGCTAACATATCTATTTTTCACAGCCCCGGCAAGTTCTTTCAGAAAGGGTTTGCCGAGGTGAACTCCCCTTTCCACCTCACTCGGCATCAGGAATTGAATAGATTTTCCGGAAAATCATGATTGCCAGGAACAATCTTTTAATGGGACCTTTGGAAAGGTTTGATTGTTCCCGGCAACTTTTAGGAATTAGCAGATATCTCTTGAGAGTAAATACAGCAGAGGATTGCATCATGAAAGCTGGTGTTGGGTACTGTAATAACAGAGATGCATTTTTTTCGGGCAAAGTGGTTGCGATGGACGCAATCCGGTCTGGTTCTATAGAACGACCGGACCTTGTCATTGCTTTTTGTAGCGGGAAAACAGAGCAGGAAGAGTTTTTGCGAGGTATGCGAGAGATTGTCGGCGACACCCCAATAGTCGGGGGAGGAGCAATTGGTATTACTACCAATAAAGACCTTTCATATTCTGGATTTCCTTCGGGATCGTCAGTTTTTCAATTTGCTGAAGTGAGATACCAAATTGCAGCTGTCGAAGATCTGGGTAGCGATGAATTCCTGGCAGGGTCTAGACTGGCAAGGCAACTCTCCGGGTCGCCAGACGATAAACTGCTGCTTATGTTTTATGATTCGATAAAAGTCCCTGCTGCATCACCTTTGGCTCCTCCTGTTATAAATGCGTCCACCCCACTCATTGCAGGACTCCAGGCCAAACTCGAATCAAATCAGCTTATTATCGGTGCTGGACTCATCGGAGATTATCAATTTAGCAGTACAGCTCAGTTTTGCGGCTCCAGTCCTAGCAGGCAGAGTGCTTTGGTGGTGCAACTTTCTGGATCTATACATGTCTACTAAAGACATAACCCATGGATGCTCACCGCTCGATGGTAAATATCGCACTATAACAAAAATGCAGGGTTCGAATATCTATGAACTGGACGGCCAGCCAATTGTTGAGATAATTGACCAAATATACGACGATCAAAGTTGGAGGACACAGCACCCTCTGGAGCTCCTGACCATCGGTTTGAACTGTGGCGAGAGGTTTATGTATGAAGAAGACAAGTACGTTAACAGGCTCATTACCGGAGTTCTCCCCGATGGCAATGGTATAGGAATGTTTGAGGCTGATCTTAAAGAAGGAGTTGAAATTCAGTTTATGCTGAGAGATGGCAACAAGATGATTTCATCAGCAAAAGAGAAAGCTGAACACATAATGCAGAACATAATTGACGATCAAAGAACACCTCTTTTTGCACTATATACTGATTGTGCTGGAAGAACAGCCGGACAATCGAATACAGAAAGTGAGGAAGCCGGTGAAATTCAGACGGTGGTGAATAAGTATGCAACCCCTTTGCTTGGTTTTTACTCTGGAGTTGAAGTTGCTCCCATCCTTGGACAGTGCAGAGGCCTGGACTGGACCGGCGTCCTGATAGTTTTAGACAAGGATAATTAAAATGGACAAAAATAACCGGTCTGACCAAAGCCTAGAAACACGATGCATAGAATTGGAAAAACAGGTGTAATACTATAAGGCACTTGCAGAGCAAGCTGGACGAAATCGTTTAAGAGAAATAGAGCAGTTAAATCGACAAATAGCTGATCGAAAAAAAGAAGAAGAGTTGCAGAGTGCTGAAAAAAGAATCCGTTCCTGGCTTGAACTTTCACCCGTTTGCACCAAGATACTGGATCGTCATTTTCATCTGCAGTATATGAGTTCTGCTGGCAGAAAAGCTCTTAAAATAAAAGATATCACCAAGTTTTATGGGCAGAAATTCCCATTTGACTGTTACCCGAACCTACCCGCAGCTCTCCTTGATATGCTCATGGCGCCAGGTATGAATGGTTATCAGACATACAGGAAAATTGTCAGCCACCGCCCAGCCAGAAAGCGATAATTACCAGTGGGTTCTCAGAAAGTGATGATGTGAAAAGAGCCATTAAACTTGGTGTGCATGGTTTTCTCAAAAAACCATACTCGGTCGACCAACTGGATAGTCTGATCATAGCGGCGTTGGCGTGATAATCAGAAGCGCGGTTTTGCATATTTCCAGTGCGACACCGCGCTTTTTTATCACCAGTTGGTTTCCTGAAAAACTTAAAAAAACTGTACAGCTGTGACGATAATCTCGTCCGGATCAGGCAAGATCAAACCGGTCAAGGATCTTGCCCTTGAGGGGAGCGATATCACCCTCATTGATCAGTTCATGGTCGACTTTGGGAGTCGGATCCTGCCAGATCAGTTCTTCTTCTGGACCCTCGGGACCGAGATAGCGATGAACCCGGATCATGTTCTGTTTCATCTCCAGAGTACTCATCAGATGAGTCATGCAAAACCTTAATCCCTCTTTGCTCTGTATCGGTCTCAATTAGGCACACAAAAACAGATACTTTTCCTTGAATCTACTGCCAAAAACAGGACTAGGATGAGGATTAATATTTGCCTTTTTAAATTTGTTTTTTATCGTATGCTAATAAATTCCATGAATCACCTTGTATGCTGCCAGGCATGCTTATTGACGCTTCACAGAACACGTAACGATTGATTTGCCTGAAGGTGTGGTTATGAAAGACATTGTTAACTGGCTGTTGGAAATAGAACATCTGGCACACGAGTTGTATCTCTCTGCTGTCAAATATTTTGTCGACGATAAAAAACTCAATAGTTTTTTGAAGCATACTGCAAGTGACGAGGCCTGGCACTACAATGCAATGAAAAATGCGGCGCAATATTTTCAACAGCATCGGTTTCCGACTTCTCCCGTTTCCCTGGATGATAAAACGAAAAACAGGATAGAAGGTGCTTTCAGAAAAAATATCGCAGCAGTGAAGAATGGTACTCTGTCCGCAGAACAGCTTATCGACTGTATGGTAGAAACAGAATTTTCTGAGTGGAATATATTTTTCCTATATGTTGTCAATACCTTAAAAGATAAGAAACCAGAATTTGAATATGTTGCAGCCGAAATGCAGCACCATGTACGTCATATAGAACATTTTATCGAAAATGAATGGGGTTATCCTCAGAAAATCGAAAAGCTTAAAGAACTTAAAGCCATACATGAGGATAAAATTTTAGTTGTAGAAGACAACCCGGTGGTTGCCGGACTTTTAGAGGCTATTTTGTCAACAACAGGCACCGTCCACCTCGCCGGTAACGGGCAGGAAGCGCTTGAGAGAATCGATCATAATTTTTACAGATTGATTGTTTCGGACATCGATATGCCGATTATGGACGGCTTATCATTTTATAAAGAAGCTGTGACAAAATTTCCCCCTCTCGGTGAGATATTCCTTTTCTTAACCGGCGACCTCTCCCCTAAAAGATTAGCCTTTTTTATAGAAAAAGGACTCCCATGCCTGCAGAAACCAGCCTCCATCGAGGATATACGCCGTATGACTTCCGAAATTATGTATCGATTTAATTAGGGTTGGTCAGGTCAACGAGTCTCTGACAGCGGTAAAAATCGACAACAGTGAATAAGAGCCACGGATGTCTCGTTATGATTTAGGCCCAGGACAGCCGTAGCAGCAGTCGTTTCCACCATGGCTCCATATCATAGCGACAGGGGAAGAAATCTCTTCTTCGCCAAAGAATGATGTTTCGCTCACCAGGTATAAAACGGTTAGGCCTGAATGGCTTCAATTGGTAATGAATAATGCCAGGGAAGGTTTTCTTGTAGAGTTCGCCACTTATGTTTTGCAGTTCACAACCGTTTAGATCTTCTTGAAGGATGAGCTCAGGTCTCATCGATCTTATGATGTCCTCCCAATGTCTAAAAGGAAGGACCCGCTGGCAGACAAGCACTTTACAATGGATATCAGCCAGTTCTTCGACGCACGTGTTCGGAAACGTACGCACTCTGTTGATGAATTTCGCAGGCTCTCCATCGTAATATGAGGCAAGAAGCCCAGTTATGCTCTTTTGATTCGAAAAGGCTGAACTCGGATTGAATTCAATTTTTGTAACACGATCAATTCCAACATAGTATTCAATACCGCACCTGACAAACAGCCTGACATGATTATCCAGTCGATTCAAAACATTTCCGCAACCAAGACTAACCAATGACTGGTTCCCGAATTGTTTTAAAAAATTACTGGCAGCTTCTGACATGTCAAGTTTATCGGCAAGTGGTTAGCTCATACTCAGCTTTGTCTCGGCAAAAAATCTCTATGTCTTCACTAAAACGATTTCTTGTTGGTCACTATTGATGGACTCGTAAAAAGCCCGATCTACGTCGTTGTAGGTCTGAAACGGCAATTAGCTGTACCACATGTACTACCTAATTGCCGTTTCAGACACTACGCCTCGTATATCGAGCTTTTTCCAGAGTCCATCCCGATAATTCCGATGACTTTTTACGACCTTGTCACTATTGACAGGGTCGTAAAAAACCTCAAATTTCGATGGATAAGTGAAAAATAAGGCACATCCTTTGGCATCATAAGAACAGTTTCTCTAGGGTTCTTTTGAGTGAGAACTGGTATTGGCAATTTTTAGTTGTGGGTATATGTTAAATATGGCCGATTTGGAAATCAATACAACAATGTAGTACAGCGTTTAAAAATAAGGAAATAAACATTGAGGCGAGAAGAGGTGGCGTCGTAAAAACCTCAATTATCCGATCGCCGTTCTTTCCTTTTTTCAACACTATCCCAGAGGAGAGGAATAATAATGATGGTCAGAAAGGTCGCGGTGCACAGGCCGGTGACAAAAGTCATCGCCATACTGCCCCAGATAATCGAATATTCCGGGATCCCCAGAGCCATTGGCAAGAAACCCAAGGGTGGTTGTCAAGGTGGTCAGAAGAATCGGACGGAGCCTGATATGGGTTGCCCGCAGAAGGGCATCCCGCCTTTTCATCCCCTGTCGATAGCATTTATTAATGAACTCGACCAGCACCAGGGAATCGTTGACCACCACCCCGGTAACTCCGATGACCGCAACAAAGCTGTTGACTGTAAAAAGCGTTCGGGACAACATGGTACCATAAACAACACCGGTCAGGGCAAAAATCACGGCGGCAATGATAAGCAATGGCTGCAGATAGGATTGGAACTGGGCCGCTAAAATGAGGTAGATAACGACTATAGCAATAACAAAAGCATAGGCGAGTGAGAGTAAAAGACTTCTGGGTTGATTCGATATTCCCCGGCAAAATTGAGTGATGCTCCAGGGTACTCACTTCTTATTTTCGAGTAAAACTGGCCAACCTCTTTCACCACCATTGGGCTGGTCAGAGGTGCTCCGGTTGCCAGATTGGCGGTAAGGGTGATGGCGCGCTGACGCTGGAAACGATTGAGGTATCCCGGCTCAAGACTGAAATTCAGGCTGGCATATATCCCCTAGACGCACCTCTCCCTGGGGTGAGTCGACAACCAGTATATCGAGTGCTGCAACCATAGGCATGGTCGATGTCATTTTCGGTTTTTAGCCGGATATCAATCATCTCTTCCGGCAATTTCATCTCCCCCACAATCTGTCCCTGCAGTGCCGAAGCGGCAAGGCCGGCGACCTCGGCGACACGGTCAACCCCCATTCAGCAGCTCGTTCAGCGTCAATTTTTATGCGGAAAACCCGGGCCTCACTCCCCTGATCATCGTCAGATCGATCAGCCAGGGAGATATCTGCGGGTCTTCCCGAAGAAAAAGCCTCAAGCTCTTTGGCAAGAGCAGAGACATTGTCCGAATCCCTGCCCAGCACCCGAATATTGATATCCTTTCCCGACGGAGGACCATCCTTTTCCGGACGGACAGATAAAGCAAAGCCCTGGGGTACAAGAGGTTCGAGCATTTTACGGACAGCTATCAAGATGAACGATAACATCGTTTTCCGGAAAGTCCTCAAAATGTCTTTTGCGCTGGAAGGCAGGGTCACGGCCACATAGCCAAGATTATTGCCATACTGGGGACTGAAATCTTCATTGATATAGTACCCTGCAAAACCAAGGGCTGATTCCGCCTGTCCGTCTCCACTTTCTGCTATCCGGACCGCCATTTTTTTGACCAGCTCATGGGTTGTCGCCAGTGGTGTTCCGGCGGGACCGGTCAGTTCGGCGTAAAAAATGGAATAGTTGTCAGGAAAAAACTGAATGCGGATGAAGATTTGTTCTCCCCTGCAGAGATCCGACAAAGATGGCCATGGCAGCAAAAAAAATCAGGCCGAGCAGACCAAGAGATATTTTCCGAAACCGCAATGCCAGTAAAATGGATCGATGGAACAAACGGCGGATGAGGCGCATGAGCCGCCCTTCTTCGGCGGCAGCAATGGGTGCGCATCGCACATCCGATTGCCCGGTCCCGATGCCTTTACCGGTATGGGTCGGGGACCGAATTCCATATAGTGACAGGGCAGAATGAACAAACACTCCAGCAATGAGGCGGTCAGGGCAAAGGCAATTGTTTTCGGAATAATTGCAAAAAAATCACCGACCATACCAGTCATAATCAGCATGGGGAGAAAGGCGACAATGGTGGTCAGCGTCGCACTTATAACCGGCAGAAAAACTTCGGCAGTTCCGACTGTCACCGATTCAATCAGATTTTTTCCGGATTGCATGTGGCGATAAATATTTTCGACAACGACAATGGCATCATCGACGATGATACCGGAAACAAGGACAAAGGCAAAAAGCGACACCTCGTTAATGGAATTGCCGGTGACATACATTATCACCATGGTGACCAGGAAGGCAAAAGGTATGCCGACAGTGGTAAGTGCGGCATTACGGAATCCCATAAACAACCAGATGATTCCGCAGACAAGCACAATGCCGAGCAGCAGGTTTATCCCGAGGACCCGAATCGAGTCCGCTATTCTCGTGCTTGAATCCTGGCTTACCGTGAGAGTTATACCGTGCTCCGCATAGATCGGCTGCAGCTCATCGTACCTTCTCTCTGACCTCTCTGCTATAAACAGGGCGTTGCCGCTTGCTTGTTTGAGAATCTGCAGGGTCACGCAATCCTCACCATTGACGGACGCCATGATAAAGGGATCAAGATAGGAAAAATAACCGTCCAGGGCAATGTCGGCCAGACGCACAAGGGATCCATCACCATCCCGGCGAATGACCGCAGAAAAGATTTCATCTCGACTGGTGAACTGCTCATCCACTCTGACTACAAAATCACCCAGTTCTGTCTCGGCATGACCTGCCGGAAGAGCCACATTGGCCAAACGCAAAGCCCCGGCAACATCCATAAAAGTCAGGCCCAACCTGCGCAGCTTCTCCTCTGAGAGAATAATATGAAACTCACGGGTATAGTCTCCGCTTATCTTCACCTCCTTGACTCCGGGAATCTGGGACAGGGATATTTTCACTTCCTCGGCAACCAGGGCGAGGGTTACGTTGGCATGATCACCAGCGACATTGACACTTATCGTGGGAAACCAGTCATTGACATCGAGAAAATTAAAAACAGGGGGTTCGGTTCTCTCCGGGAGGTCACCAGACTCGACAGCACTTTTAAGCGCACATCATCAAATCGTCTCTCATAATCGCTGTCATCGGCAAACTTGATGACAATCGATGACCTCTCCCGGTAACTGCTCGACCGGACATATTCGACATCTTCCAGATCTTCCAGGCTCTCTTCCACCTCTCTGGTGACCAAGGTTTCGACCTCTTCCGGCGAGGCACCCGGAAGATAGATGTTGATGTACATCTTACCGAACTGGATATTCGGGTAGCGCTCAACCGGCATGCGCAGCAGGGTAAAGGCGCCTATCACCATGAGCAAAACAAAGAGCAGGTTGAAGACAACCTTTTGCGAAAGGGTAAAGGTGACAAATCGCTGCATAGAATAACCTCAGCTCCCTGGCTGATCTTGCTCTTTGCGAGGGGAAGATTCGGGAAATGCCAGAAAGGTTTCACCTGCTGCCAGGTCATTGCCGGCAACAATCGCCTGTTGCCCATCTGCATTTGTGCCGAGCAAGATCACTTTTTTCCGCTGCCATCAGCCTTGACCAGCCAGTGTGCCTCATAGCGACTGACAAGGGCCGAGGTCGGGATGACAAAAGAACCGCTCTCTTCTTTGCCGGCGATGGTCAGATTTGCCCGCAGTCCTCCACGCAGGCTGGAGGCTGAAAAAGTCGCTGGCGGGGAAACGATCAACTCAACGGGAATCTTCCTGCTCTTGGCATCAAAATCGGGCGACACACGATAAATTTCCCCTGCAGCCGTGACGTTCAACTCAGGAAACTGCATGATGATTGAGGCCATTTCTTGCAGCAGCTCAAGTTCCTCATAGCTGAGCATGAAGCGCACCAGCAGTTGCCGAAAATCACCCAATCGAAGAATAGGTTCCCCCTGATGAACAAAGGTCCCCTCTTCAATAAAACGATCAACCACCTGCCATCCCGGAGGCCCATACAGGGTATGCCGGTCGAGGGTCTCTTTAAGACGAGCCTGCTCATTTTTCAGACTTTTCAAGGTAAGTTCATGGAGATCTGCACGAAGAAAAGCTTCATCAAATGTCGCCTGAGCAGCGGAATTGCTCTGCATCAGGGTCGTATAGCGAGACAGGGTCTTTTTCTCCAGATCAAGCTGCCGCCTGGCCTGTTCCTGGGCTATGCTATTTTTTTCCAGATCCAGCCTGACGAAGGTGCTGTCAAGCTCGGCTACCACCCCTGAAGGCGGCACAATATCGCCACGGTCGACAAGAATCCGGGTGCATCTGCCACTCACCTCTCCTGCGACGGATAATTCTGCTTTAGCTCTGGTAAAGCTCGTCAGGGTAAGCAGCCGCTGGTAAGGACGGAGCTGCACGGTTTCTTCGGCCAAGGCAGGGGAGAAGAGATTTAAGAAAATTACCAGAATCAAACTAATTATACGCATACATTTTCCTATATCACTATGTTGTTCGGCCAGCGACCTGTTAAATAGTGTCCATCAGAGACGAGTATTTTTATTTTAAATCGAGGCGCTCGATAAATTTTACCGTAGGCGCCCCGCAGGAAGTGCCCTTAGGGTGCATCTAAGTGATATCGAAGTCTCGCTCTGCTCGCTTATCTCCGAGGATAAAATTTTGAGAGCAACGAAGAGTTAGGAGAAAAAGGCCATTTCTGGATGGACACTAAATAATCAACCCTCATCGCCAGATTATTTCACACGGCTGCATACTATAGCTGATTTTTGACCCTTAGCCCCGATAAAATGGGCTGAAACAGACAACCCGGTAACAAATGTCCATCCATCGGACCAACAATTATTGTCACCCCCGGGCTGGTATTATTTATTTTCGATAATATTGTTTCCAACTATCCAGCAAGAACTCCCTTAGTTGTCTACGCTTTTGCAGCGATGAGGGGGACAGAAAAAATGGGCACCGAAGCCTGATATTATCGGTAAAAGTTATGACCATAAAAATCGGCCTATCACAAATGAATTCCCGGGATAACAAGCAGGAAAATCTGGCTGCAGCCGAACGATCAATCAGGGAACTTGCGGGCAAGGGGGCAGAATTGATTATGCTGCCGGAAAATTTCAACTTTATGGGCCCGGAATCAGAGCGCAAAGAGAATGCCGAACCGATCGACGAATCACCCAGCCTTGACAGGATTCGCAACCTGGCCATTAAGCTGAAGGTACATGTGCATATCGGCAGCTATTGTGGACGGGAAGGCAGCCGGTTTTACAACACCGGGGTCGTCTTCAATCAAGACGGGGAAAGAATTGCCAGATACCGTAAAATCCATCTCTTTGATGTCGATATTCCCGGGGGAAAAAGCTACCGCGAATCAAATATCATCACTCCCGGCAATGAGGTGGTGACCTTTACCATCGGCACCTTCACTTTCGGCATGGCCACCTGCTATGATCTCCGTTTCCCTGAGCTTTTCCGGTGTCTTATCAGAGATGGGTGTGGATGTTATCCTGCTGCCTGCCGCTTTTACCCTGCAGACCGGCAGGGATCATTGGGAGCTGCTGCTCCGCGCCCGTGCTGTTGAAAATCTTTGCTGGGTTGCCGCTGCAGGGCAGTGGGGACCTTCCCCCCCTGACAATCTGACCTTTGGCAGAAGCATGGTTGTTACCCCATGGGGGCTTGTGGTCGGCCTGGCACCGGATGGAGTATCGACGCTTACTGCCGGATGGATCTTGATTCCGTTCGGACCATTCGGACAATTTTCCCGCCCATAGGCATGTTCGTAAAGATCTTTTTTAATGCTTGACGGGTTTCCTTGCAAGCCCCCTCAAGGGGGATAAGTTCCTTCACAAAATACGTCTCTTGTAAAAAGCACAAGAGACGTATTTCTAAGTCACTAAATCCAGCCCTGTTCCTGAAATCGTTTTTTAAGCACCTCACTGATTTCCTTGGCCGTCTGCTTGGCCCGGCCCTCCACCTTGCTGCTGCCGGTTACTTCGCCATAGGCGTGGATTCCACCGCTGACGATCAAGTCCAACCGGGTTGTGGGTGGCAATGAGGGCGGCAAGCCCTAAAGCCGTTCCCGGAGTTTTGGCACCCTTGGCGTTAAGGTCGCCGGAACCGAGTTTGCGCAGGCCCGTGGCGGTCATCTGGAAGGCTTCCACCGCCGTTTTTAAGTCGGATGAGCCGTCACCAAAGCCGATGACAATCCGTTTCCCTTCACTGCCCTCCTTGACGGAGACAAGATAGCCCCGAATCACCAGATCATTGAGCTGCGGTTTGGCATCGGCCGTGGCAAGTTCAGCGGGCATTCCCAGGGCCTGGATATCGTCGACCAGGCTGGTAGCAATAAGAGCACCCAGTTGTTTGCCCTCGGCAATCTGCTCAGCCGTTTGCGGTGTCGTGTCCACATCCGGATTACCATACAGGGCGGAGTTGGTCGGCAGCTCGTCGGCGCTTGCGGCAAAATCATAGACCAGAATATTACTCAGGCCGGGGAAGCTCCCCGAACACCAGCTGCTCGCGGTCGCTAATCGTGGTGGAAGCGCAGCCGAAGAGAACCAGGGACGCAACCAGACAGACCACTATGCTTACCACTTTATGCCGGATCTTTTGGCGGATTGAAGATAACGAGTATTGCAAGTTCATAGTTTTTCTCCTTCACCTGTTAGAAACGTAATCGTCTACCGGAATATTATCCAAGGACAGCATGACCTGGGCTGGTAGCCGTTCAACCAGGGCGCAAGATTCGTTCAAGCAGGCCTCCGAGCTGTAGTTGGCTATGTGAGGGGGTCTGCTTGAACGAAGATGGGTGCTGGTTAACGGCTACTTAAAAACGGTAGCTGTAATTGGCCGAGATAAAATATACCTGCGGGTTGTTATATTCACCTGACAGCACATCGGGATCAGACGCAGAGGCATCCTCCCCATTCACATATTCAAACGCCGCACCAAGGGACGAGTGTTCACTGAGCTGGTGCTGCACCCCGGTGCCAAAACGCCAGGCCGCACCGGAAGGGAAAAGCGAGTGAGGTGTCGTCCTTGTCGTTATACATGCTGGAATCGTAGGCCACACCAAAATTCAGGCGGGTAGCGTCGGTCAGCTGATACTGGGTGCCGACGGCGCCATGCCAGGTATCCTGAAATCGAGATCTGTGGACTGACCGTTTACTTTCGGAGTCGCCGAATGTGTCCAGTCCTGCCAGCCTACTTCACCGAGGAGCGTCCATTTATCATTTATGACCTGCACCGCGCTGAACATGGCCTGTTGCGGGGCATTGGTTTTAAGGTCAAAAGGCAGCGACCACGGGCGACCGCCAGGCAAAGACCCTGTCCATCAATATTAAAATCATAATCAACCTTGCTGGTATAGGTCAGACCAAAACGGGTTCGCTCGGACAGTTCAAAAAGAACACCTAGTTTCACATTGGCGGCGACATCGGTGTCATCACTGTTATCGGTATTACCGCCATTTATTTCCAACTGTTCGCGTTTGAGTTTGAAGATGCCGTAGTTGATCCCCACGCCGGCACCGATCGACCATTGGTCATTTAGACGATACGCGATGGTCGGCTGCAGGGTGAGACCCGTCAGGGTGACTTCCGTTACCAAATTGCGGCCCGCCCAATTATCATTAAAGGAGAGGGTCAGGCCAAAGGTGCCATATACAGCCACACCTATTTTCAGGTCATCGCTGATGCTGTGGCTGTAAAAGGCGCTCCCCTGCGGCAGCCAGCCGATAACATTCCCGGCATTATTGAGGTTGGAGTTATCCAGATCGTAGTCGAACTTGCCGTACATTGCCTGGGCCCCAAGGGTAAATTCATGCCCTTCAGACGGGTCATGCCGGCAGGGTTATTGGCAACGACCGAGGCATCCTGGGCACGGGCGGCACTCCCGGCATTGGCCAGACCGACATCCTCGGTGCCCATCTCATACAGATAAATACCGCCGGCATTGGCCTGGCCGGCAAGGCCGAGGAAAATCAAACCGACAATTGGTTTTATTATGTTCCTCTTCATCTCTCTCTCCTTTTTGGATTAGTCACTTGTTTCTGTCCATACATGAATATTTTATACCAAACAGGCCATTGTTTCGCCGGACAACAGCTTAGTGGCCGCTAAGACGCTTTTTTGCCGATTAAACGATCGATCTCTATTGCCACCTTTTTACTGAATTCCGCCACCAGGAGGCTTTCCGCCTTCACCAGGGCAGCAAAACCAGTCCCCTCTACCGGCTGCTGGAAAACATTCCTGCCACCGGCAACGAGTTCCTTGCCCTGCGGCATTGACCACCGACCACCGGGCCACCAGCACCGCCTCACCACCAAGAGCCCCGTCCAGACGCTGGATGTCGATTATAAGCTGGTACGTAGGCTTGAAATAGGGCATCCAGGGGAAATAACCCAAGTTCTTTATGCCAAGCAGTACACCAAGGTTCTCGCCGACAACAGTGGTAAAATCCTTATCCAGCATCCCGGCCCAGCGATTGTATTCGTTAAACTCGTATTGGTTGCCACGCTGGCTGGTGGCAATCTGCGAACGTTTCAGGCTGTCCGGAATAGATACCGGACCAACACCCAAGTTAATATCGGGGTAGGCAGCGATGACCTTAGACTCACCCAACTGTTCCATGGTCAACAAGTTAAAGTAATTCACCGTGGGAGAATTGTATTTCACACAGCCGGTAAGCGCCAAAAAAACACTTACCATGAGACATGCGGTCATTGCCCACACTCTGTATCTGATCATTTTTTATCTCCCTCCTTGCCGAGGATCAAAGCCTGCGGATTCCGGTCAAGGTAATCAAGCAGCGATCGTAGTGAACGGATGGCCATTGACAGCTCATCCATGACTTCACGGGAATTATAACTGAGCGCCGAATCCGGGCCGAGGGTTGCGCTGATCCCCTGCGAGAGTCGTACGTCAGTTCATCCAGCGACTCATTGACCCTGGGAAGGGTCTCGCGATTGACTTTGCCGGATATTGCGCCGAACTCTTTAAGAAGAGCATTCAAATCCTTGATTGCGCCGTCGGTATTCTTGCCTATTTTGTCCAAAGGCAGCTCATCGACCTTTTTAAGGATCGCCTCGACCCGCTCCATGATGCGCTCGAGTGGTGTCGAAATGGTTGGAAAGACCTGATATCCATTCTCTTCCTTCATTGTTGCCGGAGCTGCATCCGGATGATAGTCCAGATCAATAAACAGTTGCCCCGTCAGAAGGTTGCCGGTTTTCAACTGAGCACGCAAGCCTTTTTCAACCATCAGCTTCGGCCGTATGGTTTGCTCCTTGTCCATGGCTACTTTTGTAATCGCCTTCATCCCCGGTAACAACTATTCCCTTGTCAGTCACAATCGCATTAAAACGTTGCGGCTCAATCATCACCAGTACGGGGACACGAAAATCCTGGGTATTTGTGTCGTACTCTAATTCGACTTTGACAACTTCACCAACCTTGATGCCCCTGATTTCAACCGGAGCCCCTGGTGACAGACCGCGAACCGTCTGGTCAAAATACATCATAAAGTATCTTTTGATATCATAGACTTCCTCCTTGCTGCTCTCACGATTGGCGTACAGTCGAAACGTTTTATCTTCTTCAGCCTGGGTCTGCTCCAAGGGTTGCGCATCCTGGGGAAGATCAAAGGCAACTCCCCCCAGCACAATCGAGACCAGAGATTGCGTATCCATCTTGATGCCGGTGGCATTCATGGTGAGATCAATGCCGCTGGCGTTCCAGAAACGGGAACCGACTCCGCACCTTTTCATTGAAAGGCGCATTGATAAACACCTTAGCAAAATGAGCTCTGCCAACCTCATCATAATTGTATTCGACCACCTGCCCCACCTTGAGTCCCCGATAAAAAACGGGAGACCCGACATCGAGCGACCCGAGAGTCTCCGACCGGAGAATGAAATGACCGCCCGGCATCCCCTCGGTCATCACCGGCTGGTTTCTCCAGCCCTGTGAATTTGCGTTGCTGTTTTCCCTTCAATCGAGGGGTTACAACCAATATATGCCCCGGAAAACAGGGTACCCAGGCCTGAAACCTCCCCTGCCGCGACCCGGGCCCTGACCACCCAGAACTGGGTCTTCTCGGTCATGTATTTTTCAGCATCCTTATGCATTTCGGCCGTAAGCTTCACCCCGGACAGGTCATCAAGGAGTTCGATCGCCGACACTTTACCAATCTCGACATCCTTGAATTTGATCTTGGTCTTGCCCGCTTCCAGCCCATCGGCATTTTCAAAGGTGATGGTGATAAGCGGTCCCTTCTCAGACATCGACTTATATATCAGCCAGCCGCCTATAATTAGAGCGACAATCGGCACCACCCAGATGATAGAAAAACCTCGCTTGGTCTGCACCTGCGCTGTTGGCACCTTGCCGATATCCTGGCTGCCGGAAACCTCTTCACTCATTCTTCTTCCTCCATAGCGTCCCAAATAAGCCGCGGATCAAAACTCTCCGCAGCAAACATCGTGGTCACAACGACCGATGCAAAATAGATAGCTGCTGGTCCGGCTTCGATATCGGCCAGCACACCGAGTTTGACCAGGGCGACCAGGATAGTCACCACATAGACATCGACCATCGACCATCGTCCAACCGCTTCCGTGATCCGGTACAGCACAGTACGGTCCTTGGGTCGTCTGATCGATTTGAACTGCACCGACAGCAACAGATAGATAAGGATCAGAAATTTCATAAACGGCACGAAAACGCTGGCGGTAAAAATAACCAAAGCAATCTCCCAGGAGCCGCTATGGATAAAATAGATTACCCCGCTGATGATGGTGTCCGCCGCACATTGCCCAGGGCCGAGGTGATAGTCATGGGCAGGAGATTCGCCGGGATATACAAGATAATGGCAGTGATCACCAGGGCCCAGGTCTTGGCAATGCTGTTTGGCTTGCGCTGATGCAGCTCACCGCCGCAGCGCGGACAATGAGCGACCTGGTGGCTGGAATTATTTGGCCAGCGACTGAGCAGATGGCAGTCATGGCAGCTGACCAGGCCAAGTCGTCTGGCGGAAGCAAATGATTTCTCACGACTCGCCTCCCAGTCGTTCCCATACCATATGGGTATCAACTGCAGACATGGCAAATGTCAGGACAAAGACCAACAGGCCGAAAGCTATCGAAGCAATACCGGGAACAATTGTCGCCATCTTGCCGAGCTTAACGATGGCCACCAGAATGCCGAGCAGGTAAATCTCCATCATGCTCCATGGTTTGACATGCTGGAACAAGTCGAAAAACCGGAATCATATATCGGATCCGCATATTTATTTTCAAGGGAATAAAAATAAAGAGCAAAATGAGCATCTGCGACAGGGGGATCAACACACAGGTCAACATAACAATAACGGCAAGAACCAGATTTCCCCTGGAAATAAAGTTGCTGGACACCGCTCAGGAGGGCGGTCTCCCGAATGATCGAACCGCTTTTCATAGCCAGAAAGGGAAAGGTAATCGCCACACAATAGAGCACCAGGCCGGCAATGGTCCAGGCCAGGGTACGATTAATACTGTCAATTTTGGCAGTGAACAACACCGAGCCGCAACGCACGCACTGCGCTGAAGTTCCCGCTGGTATTGGCGGGATATTTTGAACAAGGTCACATGCGTGGCAGGCGATCTGATGCATACTGGTCAAATGATCTCAAGGCAAATGAGAAGTACGGTTATCATGGATAAGTTGGCTGGCCAGGAAAGGATGATAATCAACTGCTTTCTATAAGAAAAAAATCTGATAAAACATCGTTACGCTACCCTTTTATAACAAACTTTGCAATTTTTTTTCGCCGCCTCCATGGTGTTAAGCCCCCACGACTAGCACAGATATCACCGGGAAGCGGCAGTGACCTGAAATATTCTGCTGAGTGTTCCAGGAACGGCCGCCGGCGTCGGGAGAAAAAAATTGCGAAAACTACCTTAAAAAGCTATTGTGGAGGCATCGGTTCTGGTCGTTCTGCGATGGGGAATGCTTTGACGGATGTTGCGAGATTTGTCACCTCTTTTCAACAGTGTTGCTTCAAAATGGTGTATCATGGACCGTGTGTACCGGGCTATTGTTCCCTTCGTGCTCCTGCTGATTGCTGTTCCGGTCATCTTGACCGTTGTTCCAGGCCTGGTTCCCTTCTGTCTTTATCGGCAGTCAATAACCACAATGCGTTTTTCTTTCTGCAGGAGGAGAAGTGGGCGAACGTCACGGTTAACTTTAAACTGACAAAACAATTCCTGACCTCTTTAATTCATGCAATGTTAATCCGGGGAAGGGCAAGAGATTTATAAACTGATGAATACAAGGTCTTATTAAAAACACCTTAAAATGAGATAAGTTGCCATGACGATCCCATTCTATTTTTTTGAGGAAAACACCCATGACAGAAAAAGCATATCTCCCAAAATTTATCGAATCAGCTCAGCGGGTAGGGGCAGAGGTTGTCGAGCTTGATAACCTTGAAGATGCAGCAAGCTATGTTGCGGCAAAATCGGCAGGAAAAACCTTAATACCTGACACTCCTCTTGCCAAAAAACATGCATTGGCAAATATAATGACAAGTGCTGGTGTTGATGTGTTTGTTGGCGACTTTCGTGAAGCCGGACATGTTCCGGCAGCCGGTGTGACCTTCTGCAATTTTGCCATGGCTGATACCGGTACGGTGGTTCTCGAAAGTACCGATGAAAACATTCGACTTGCCACCACTCTACCCGAAATTCATTTTGTCATCGTTGACCCGCAAAAAATTCTTAAAGACAACCTTGAGGCAACCGCACCCATGACCGCCATGCATCGCGGATCTGAACCACGCTTTGTTGCCTATATTACCGGTCCCAGCAGAACTGCAGATATCGAGCGAGTTCTCACCATAGGCTGTCATGGCCCCCGTGAGTTGCACATACTCGTAGTTGGCTCTGTTTCCAGCGACCTTATGGAAATGTAGAAGAAATAAAAGATAAGGAGACAGATATGGCCAATGATGACCAGTATAAAAAGAGTGTTGAAGCAGGCGATCAATAACACCAAGCTGAGTGAAGCACTGCATCTCTTTGGCGATGCCTATCTCATTGCCCGGGAAAATGCCTATAGAGGCCTGGATTTCGAGGCGATGCGCACCGAACTTGCAGCTATAAAGGATGAGGTGAGGATAAATCGCAAGGAACTGCTTGCCGAATTTATAAAAAATGCCGAAGCGGCAGGTTCGAAAGTCTTTATTGCCAAAGATACCAAAGAGGCCAATGACTATGTGATAAATCTGGCCAAGCAGAAAAATGCCAAAAAAATAGCCAAATCCAAATCCATGGTGTCCGAAGAGGCACATCTCAACAAGGCTTTGGCCAAAGCGGGAATTCATGCATCGGAAACCGATCTCGGCGAGTGGATCATCCAGCTTGCCGGACAGCGGCCATCACACATGGTGATGCCCGCCATCCACATGTTCAAGGAAGAAGTTGCTGAACTCTTCAGCAAAGAGACCGGCAAAAAACAGTCCCCGGAGATTAAGAGCCTGGTCAATGTGGCACGTGAAGAGCTGAGAAAAGAATACTTTGATGCGGATATCGGTCTTACCGGGGCAAACTTTCTGGTTGCTGATACCGGTGGGATCGGCCTTGTTACCAATGAGGGCAATGCCCGTCTCTGTGCCACATTGCCTGATGTCCATGTTGTTTTTGCCGGCATTCACAAGCTGGTCCGCAATATGGAAGATGCCATAAAAATCACGCGGCTTCTGCCGCGCAACGCCACTGGACAGCTGCTCACCTCCTATATAACCTGGATCCGTGGCACTGTTCCAACGAACGGCAAGACGCAAGGAGCAGCATATCATTCTCATCGATGGCGGACGGGAGGCCCTCTATGAATCAAAGGCCTGTCGGGACGCTCTCCGCTGCATCCAATGCGGTGCCTGTGCCAATGTCTGTCCTGTCTATCAGACCGTAGGCGGCCATGTCTTCGGCAGTATCTATATCTCGGCAATTGGTATTATTCTTACCGCTTTTTATGAAGGAATAGACAAAGCCAAGGAGATAACCAGAGCCTGTATAGGCTGCCGATCATGCACTGCTGTCTGTCCATCGAAAATCGATCTTGAAGAGATTATTCTCCACCTGCGCAACCAGGTAACGGAAAAATACGGCATGGGGGTTGTCAAAAACATCGCCTTCAAGGCAATCATGAAAAATCGCAGTCTCTTTCATAACATGGTGCGTGCCGCCTCGAAACTGCAGCGGCCTCTCACCCACAAAAAAGAGGGTGACGATCACCGGAAGAGTTATTCGTCATCTGCCCATGCATTTCATGGCAAAAGATTTTACCGAATGGCGTGACCTCCCCTCCATTGCCGCCAAGTCTTTCCGGGACCAGTTCAAAGAAATTGAGCAGAAGGTCGAAAACCCTAAATATACGGTGGGATTTTTTATCGGCTGCGGAGCCGATTTTGTCTATCCCGAAGTCGGGGTCAGTCTGATCAAAGTGCTGAATCATTTGGGCGTGCGAGGTGGTTTTTCCGGAAGAACAGAATTGCTGCGGCATTCCCGCTTTCTATTCCGGCGATACCGAAACGGGTGTGTATCTTGCCAAACAGAGCGTTCAGGCATTTTCTGAAGCCCATGTCGATTATGTGCTCAGTATCTGCCCTACCTGTACCATGGGCGTGAAAAGGGATTTTGTCGAGCGGCTGGTTGATGATCCGGAGTGGGCGGCAAAAGCACTCTCGATTTCCGAAAAAACCATGGATGCCTCTGCCTTTCTGGAAAATGTTCTGGGTGCCTCTGCCGCATTACAAGGTATAATGGCTGGTGAAAGGTTACCTACCATGATTCATGTCACCTCAAGCGCGGCAATAATGTCTGGCGTGAGCCCAGGGCATTGCTCCAGGCCACCGGACATACAGCTTGAAGAGATGAAAAACAGTGATCGCTGCTGTGGCTTTGGCGGGACGTATTCATTTCTCAGTCATCCGCAGATTTCAAAACAGATTACCGGGGACAAGATCGAAACCATCAAAAAGACAGGCGTCAAGACCGTTGCCATGGATTGTCCCGGATGCATGATCATGCTGAAAGGTGGTATGGGAAAAGCCGATCCGTCAATCCGCTGCGCTCATACCATGGAGCTTCTCGCTGAAGCTTTGGAAAAATAACCCGTCGTTGTCGTTTGCAACGAATTAGTTTCATCCCTCTAGTAAGGAGTGTCACATGAGTGATCGACTGCCAATTGTAGACAACTTATGCACCAACCCGGAAAACCACAAAACCCATCTCTGTGAGCTGAAGTCGGCAAAAAAGATGGATCAGGTTGAGAAATTATCCATCAATCCCCAATATATCTGCGGCAATTGCGGCAACCAGGCAAACACCGAGGGCGCACTCTGTGCGCCCGGGCCCCTGCAGAAATAGTACCGGTTGTCAGGGCCAGTCGGTAGATGGTAAAATTGTCGCCGCAGGCGTTGCATCAAAGCTGCCACCAAGTGCCAGGAGCAGTGCGATGCGGTTGCGGTGCATGGTGCCATGCAGCTTTATCAATTCTGCCTGGGTGGTAATCAGATTGTCTTCAAGGTAGGTAACCCATAACAGGTCCTGACGGCCGGCCATATACTGCTCACTGGCAATGCGTACGGCCTCTTTCCGCTCGCGAACCGCACCTTCATTGAATGGCAGACGCCGGGCCAGCGTCTGTTCATTGGAGAGGGTATTTTCCACCTCGTCAAAGGCCTGCAATATTACGCTGCCATAGTTGGCAAGGGCCTGGGCCTGCTGGGCGGTGGCGATCTCTATCTGGGCAATCCGGGAGCCACCCTCAAAAATCGGAATGGCTGAGCCGATTGTCGTCACAAGCAGCCATGGATTGAATTGTAACAGCTTTGAAAAGTGATCGTTTAAGGTCAGAGCCTCAAAGGAAAACGAAAAATCAGGCAGCAGCGCCAGCTCAGCCGCTTCTGTTGTACGAAATGCGGCCAGTACCACCCGCTCAGCCGCAACGATATCGGGGCGGCGGTTGAGTAGTGCTGCGGGGATATCCGTTGCCGGAGGTGATGGTAGATGCGGGTAGGCTGCAGCAATATTGATTTCGGCAGCGGGGTACCGTCCGAGCAGCAGCTCCAGCGCACGCCTGATGGTGTTATATGCTTGACGGGTCGATTCAACGGAATCCTTGGCTGTTTCGACCTTTGCCCGGGTATCCGCGACATCGAGATCAGTCCCCTTGCCGGCCATTTGCCGAAGCGTCACCAGCTTGAGTTGTTCACTAAAGACTGAAACTGACTGTTCGGCCAGTTTCAGCAGCTGGTGGGCTTCAATCGCCGTATACCAGGTTTTGGCGACCGTCGCAGCCAGCGACTGCCGTGCGTAGGCGTAGTCAAGGGCGGTTGCCTGATAACCAGCTTCCGAGGCTGCCCGTTGAGCCCGCAGCTTGCCCCAAACATCCAGCTCCCAAACCACGCTGGCAGAAGCCATTGATTTGTTGGTGGTACCGGTTTCATCTTTAAGATCAGGGATACTGTAACGAACTTTACGCTTCTCAACCGATGCCCCAACCTGCGGCAGCAGCTGCGCGGCGACCACGACGACCGACTGCTGGGCTATTCGGACCGTTTCCGCTGCCTGACGCAGATCCAGATTGTTGGCGATGGCCTCGGCGATAATCGGCTCAAGCTGTGGATCGTTCAAAGACTGCAGCCAGGCCTCAACAACCGGGCTACCATCAGGTGCGGCTGCTCCCTTCCATTCCATTGGAATTTTGGTTTTTTCCGGCAAAGCCTGCCGCACCATCTCAATGCGTTGCGGTGGCTGTTTCAGCATACAGCCGCCAAGGAGAATCAGTGCCGCAGAGACCCCGATATGCAGGCCGATGCGTATCATCCGGAAAATGGGTATATCCAGTTTAACCATGTGTAGACTCGAATTGCAATTTTACGTAAGTAGACAAACGGGCTCTTCGGCTTGGTGTAGATCGTCGCCCGTCCCTGGGTGCCAATCGGAAATTTTCCCTGGTCGGGGTCATCAAGCCGGATTGCCACAGCAAACTGACCCTGCGGTACATCGGTCGGAACATATTTGAAATCCGGCAATGTGCCGCTCGGCAGCATCTGCCCGGCACCGCTGCCGCTCCAGATCGCCATAACCTCACCAGTAAATATCTGTCCCGGGTAGAGATCAATCGCCGCTTCGATTTTCTGTCCCGATTTTACGTATTTCAGGTTTTCCTGAAAAAAATTGGCCAGCATATACCGGTCTGCGTCGCAGATAAAGGTGGCAATTGCCCCAAAACGGACAATACCAGCGACCATGCCGGGACGTACCTGGAGGTTGATGATATACCCGTCTTCGGGGGCCAGCATCAGGGTGTTGTCAAGATAGAACCGCGCCTCATCCAGTTGGGCCTGAATGGATGCGACAGTTGTATTGACGCCATTGATCTCCGAGGTGTACTGCAAGCGGGCACTTAGCTCCTCGGCCTCAGCTTCTTTAATAGCGGCCTCATCTACCTTCACCTGGGCGGCCCACTTCTGGGCGTCTTCTACCGGTCCGGCACTCTGGTCGGCCAGCTGCGCCGAAAGTTTTTGCTGATACCTGGCATACACCAACTGACTCTTTAATTTGGTCACTTTTTGTGTCGCCGCCTCGGTATTGGCCTGCATCACCAGGACGTTCTGTTTGGCCTGCGCCAGTTGAGCCTCGACCTCCCTGACGGCTATCTCATAGGGGCGCCGATCGAATTGAAACAGCGGCTGGCCTTTCCTAACCGGTTCATTGGGCTTTACCAGCACATCAGTGACCAGAGTCGGTTCGGGCAGACGGGGAATCAACTGGATGGTGTGCTGAATAATTTTGGCCTCGGTCGCGTAGGGGGTCATAAAACGCAGGCCAATCATAAAGATAATCAGCAGGTGCAGCCCGACAAAACCACTGACAACCCCCCAGGCAATAGAGAACTGCAGCCACTTAAACCTGAAGAAAACCAGCCAAACCAGGACGGCAAAGCCAAAGACCAGAACGAGCCCGGCGATCATTGTTTGTCTCCTCCAGGTATGGATGGTGTTTCATCTTGCTGTTTCTCAACAGTTTCTGCGGCGGGTTCAACAGGTCCACCGGCTTTTTTGGCATCCTGGACATTTTGACCGCGCAAACGGGCAATCTCCTCTTCAGTCGCCCTGGCCTCCTCAGTGGGAAAGCGCCTGATATCAATTTTATCGGTCGGCTTAAAGGCCCAGATAAAGGCCTGAATCCATGGATAGATGGTGGGCAGCAGACCGGCATAGCCCAGCAGCTTGACTGCTTCGGCCTCCGGGTGATTGCGCTCAATGGCGATCCGACCCGGCAATCCAGCCAGCCAAACCCAGGTCATGATGAGCGCTGCGGCACAAAGCATGAGGGTAAGAAACGTCAGATAATCCCATATGTCGATTTTGAATCCGAGCAAAGCTTCCATATCTTTTTCTCCAGCTTAAATCTTAACATTTTCTAAAACAATCCTGGCGTCCCTCAGCCTTCATCATTTCCCTTTGGCACAGTCGATAGAAAATGCATTTTTTTCCTGGTCAGCAGGCGATACACTAATTCAATTGCCAAAGACCCGACTATCATGCCGACGAGAATCCAAAGATGGTTGCGTGTTGCCGGATTCTCATCCACCTCGATGCAGAGCACAACCAGGGCAAAACCGGTGCTGAGAGCCGCCAAACCGGAAAGCCAGGCACGGCTTTTCGTCTGCCGGGCCAGCCGCACATTGGCAATATTCACCGCCATAAATATCAGCAGAAAACCGGCACTGCCCATGGTTGCTATCGCTTCGAGCGGCACAAAGTTGGCGACAACCAGCGCCAGCAGGGCAGTGATCAGGGTGCCCTGCAGGTGTTGCCCGCGAAACGAACGCTCGAATTCGGCAGGCAACTGACCGCTTTGTGCGATAATATAGGTCAGGCGACCGGTACTGTAAAACGTCGCATTAATGGCTGAACTTGTCGCCAGCAGTGCGGCAATGGCGATAGCGAGATACCCGCTCCTGCCCATAAACTGCTCGGCCGCCGCGGACAGGGCGCGGTCGCTGTCCGCGGCCACTTCGGCAAAACTCAGCTGGCCAATCACCACCATGACAATCAGGACATAAATGATGATGACCAGAAACACCCCGCCTACATAGGCAATCGGCAGTGATTTTTTGGGATTGACGATCTCTGCCGACGCATTGGCGATAAGCTCGAAGCCTTCATAATTTAAAAAAATAAGCATGGCTCCGGCAATCAGCCCCATAGGGGTAACATAGTTCACAGGATCAAACCGGCTCCACTCCATAGGCATAAAGAGGCCAACGATGACAAAGCCTGCTAGCAGCAGCATTTTTATGGCATTGAAAAGATTCTCAGACCGGATCACCAGACGCCCGCCAAAGACATTGACAAAGACCAGGCCGACAATCGCGCTGCTCAGTAAAACATGCTGCCAGAAATCGGCATCCTCTTTTGGAAAAAAACTGGCACCGTAACTGCCAAAGGCATAGGCATATACCGCCACCAGCACGACGTAGCTGAGCAGAAGAAGAATATTCGCGGCCCCGGTCAGAATACCATCGCCGAAAGCGCAGTTCAAAAACTGGACTGTCCCCCCTTCTCCGGGGAAGCGCAGGGTTAATCTGAGATAGGAATAGCTGGTCAGGAGCGCCACAATTCCTGCAATCAGAAAAGCAAGGGGTGCCCCGCCTTTAGTCACCTGAATAGTAAGGCCGGTGACGGCAAAGATACCTCCCCCCACCATGCCGCCGATGCCAATCGACAGGGTGGAAAAAGTACCCAGGCCGATTTTTGTGTTGACAGGTTTTTCCACTATGCCTGGACCTCCGTTTTTTCTGTCACCTTCGTTTCTTTTATCGGTCAACTACGAAGCTGTCTCCGGAACGCCTTACTTCGGGAACAGAAACTGTACTTGGAAACGAATCTGCCAGTCCGGTCCATATTGGGGAGAGACGACGTTATTGTAGGCCTGCAGAGAGGTATTTATCGGCAATTTGCCGAGGTGGAATATCTTGCCGACACCGCCACCGATCGGGACGATCCACTTGTCACCGCTGTCGGCTTGCCAGTCAACGGTGGCGATGGGGGCACTGGTAAGATAGAGCCCACCCTTGAAGTTGTAATTGAGAAAAGGCTGAATCGAGGCCGTTGCTGTAGGAGTCGCCTTGTTTTTCATCGGACAGTGACCAGACATTGTTGACCAGAACCCCATAGACCCAGGGGGAACCCTTCTCAAGGTGCAATACAACCCCCGAGACGCCGGCACCCCAGTTGTCGTTGCCGAGGTATTTATCACTATTGGTAGGAAGCTGGACAACCGGACCGGCACCCCAGATCCACTTGCCGGGGTTGGCGGGAGAAAGAAAGGCAGTGAAGACCGTATCCCCGATACCGTTGGTCCGGTCATCCAGAGGGGCCGGCTGCGAGATTACCGGCAGGATAGTGCGGGTGATAACATTCCAGTCGTCATTGATCGAGATCGGAATAACCGGCTGGATGTTCAGAATGTTCTGCCTGCGCTCCTCCGGCCCAACGCTGAAGTTGGTGTTGTTCTGAAACGGCACGCTGATCAGGTTGCCAACTGGGTTCTGGGTAAGCTTGGCCAACTCCTCGGCGTTCATTGCGGTGTATCCTGGTACTGCTGCCATCAATGCTGCGATTGACAACGCCACTGCACATATCTTTATTATTTTGGGTGACGACATAGAAGCTCCTTCACAAAACAGATTTCCCGGCTGCATCACAACCGGGAAGTTGATTGCCCATACCCGCCAACTCAGCAGGGTCAGATTGTCAAATGATTCTTATCCCAAGACCTTCTGCAACTCTTCTTCCTTATCAACGTTCAGTGATGTTTTCAGCACCTTACCCTTGAACCCTTTGGCCTTTAATTCTTCCAGCACCTTGTCCGAAGTAACTTTACGGAAAAGAACACAAAGGGCCGAGGACTCCGGCGTAAAGGATGCTCCGAGTTCTTTCATAAATTTATCGTCGATGCCGACATCGGAGAATTTACCGGACAATGCCCCGGCTCCCGCCCCGACGGCTGCTCCTACCAGTGGATTAAGAAATATCAGCCCGATCAAAAGCCCCAGAATGTCCCCCCGGCAGCACCTGCAGCGGTGAGATTGACGGCCTGATGCAGCTTGACCTTGCCCTTCTCGTCTTTGGTCACCACCACCACATCTTCCATATCAATCAGGTACTCTTTCTGCATTTTGATCAGTTCAGCCCGCACTTCAAACGCGGTATGCTCATTATCAAAGCCAACAACGACAAGATCACTCATGATTTGCTCCTTTCCTTGATGATTTTTGAATTTTCAGTTTTGCCGAAAAACAGGCTTACCCATTATGCCTTCTTTATTTCTCCGCCACATACCGGACAATTTTAATAAAATTCAAGGTGATTAAAGATATCATCGAAAGCTCCTGGATTAACATCATGCTTTTTCAAGACCTTTTTAACATGTTCTTCAAACTTTAATCGCTTGACTTCTGCCTGACTGTCACTCAGAGCTTGATGGATAAAGCAATTAATAACTGCCTGATAATCTGTCTTTTCCAGGGCTGCAGCTTTTTTCACCTTTTCAAAGAGCTCAACAGGCATTTCCAGGGTTATTGTGGCCGTAGGCTGATCAGCGTATTCTGCAGGCAATTTGCAAATGTTTCTTTCATAATCGATCTCCTTTTTAAGAGCATTAAACATTGGTTATGACCGGAAATGCAGTGAGCAGATTTTCCTTGACTTACCGCGGCCATGGAAACCATGGCCTAAAGTAGATATTGATAAATCAGCAAAACAAAGAGTATAGTTTGTTTTAAAAATAATGACTATACATCAAGTTGCGAGGCTTTTTTACATAATCTATTGTTCTATTCATATATTAATCAAACAACTCTACCAGAGGTGACAGTGGACATCACATTCAAAAAAGCTGATACTCTAAAAAAACACCCCGAGGATTCAGCCCTCGGTTTCGGCACAATCTTCACCGACTACATGTTCAATATGGATTACACCCCCGAATTGGGCTGGCACAATCCACGAATTGAGCCCTATGGCCCGATCGCCATGGATCCTTCGACGATGGTTCTGCATTACGGACAGGCAATTTTCGAAGGTTTGAAAGCCTACCGGACTGATTCCGGTGATATTCAACTTTTCCGCCCCCAGGATAATTTGCGCCGTCTCAACAAATCCGGCCATATGCTCTGCATGCCCGAGCTTGACGAAACATTTCTTCTTGAGGCCCTCATAAAACTTTTGAAAATTGAAAAAGACTGGGTTCCCGGTGCAGCGGGAACATCCCTGTATATTCGACCGACCATCATTGCCACCGACCCCTATATCGGTCTTCGTTCATCGCATACCTACCGGTTTTTTATCATTTTATCTCCGGTTGGCGCCTATTACCCGGAAGGCTTCAATCCGGTGAAGATATGGGTGACTACAGAGTATGTCCGGGCGGTAAGAGGTGGGGTAGGTACGGCAAAAACAGCCGGTAACTATGCTGCCAGCCTCTATGCCACAAACCTTGCCAACCAGGACGGCTATACCCAGGTACTGTGGCTTGACGGAGTTGAATTGAAGTATGTCGAAGAGGTCGGCTCAATGAACATCTTCTTCGTCATCGGCGACGAACTTATTACTCCTGAGCTAAACAGAAGTATTCTGTCCGGAGTGACGAGAGATTCGGTACTCCAGCTTGCCAGCTCCTGGGGGGTGAAGGTCGTTGAAAGAAAAATAAGTATTGATGAGATTTATGCAGCCCATGATACAGGAGAATTGAAGGAAGTTTTCGGTTCCGGCACCGCTGCTGTCATCTCACCGGTCGGCAACATTAAATTTAACAGCAGGGAAATCACCATTGGCGGCGGCAATGTCGGACCACTCTCCGCCAGACTCTTTAAAGAACTTATGGACATTCAATATGCTAAGGCAGAAGACACCTTTAACTGGATCGTGCCGGTAGAATAAGATGGCGTCGTAAAAAATGTTTTCTAACTTTTCGAATGATCCTGGAGATCAGCGCAGACTTTGAAAAGTTTGAGATACGAAGCGGAGTGTTTTTTGAAGTTTCTTGACATTATCTGCAGCATGTCGTGAAGCTTCAAAAAACACTACGCCCTTGATGAGGAAGTGCCCTTGGGTACTTTTTACGAGTCCAGCAAAGTTACAGAATTATCATCTCCTCTTTGGCATAAACCACCGCCAGTATCCGTGCCGGCTCCTCCCCGTAACATGAGATATAATGCGGCATGGTGGAATCGTAATAAATTGAATCTCCAGGGTTGAGAATTTCTGTCTTATCGAGCAGCCTGACCTCCACTTTTCCCTCCAAAACAAAGATAATCTCTTCACCGATATGCTGATTTGAGGCAACTTGTGAAGCTCCGGTCGGAGTGAGCGTCACCAGAAAAGGCTCCATATGCCTGTTTTTTTTCTGCTGGCCAAGGGATTCATAGCTGTACCCGCCTGAAGCGCCGTCAGCGGAGTTGAAGCGGGAGACTGTTTTTCTGGCATCACTTCTGACCAGGCAATAGGGAGAGTCGCCGCTCTCCCCGAAAAAATCGCCCATCGAAATCTCGAAGACCCGGGCCAGACTGACAAGATTGCCGAGAGGCGGCGAGACCATATGCCCCTCAATGCTGTAGAGGGTCGCCTCGGGTATCCCGGACTGTTCGGCAAGGTCGGCTATTGACATTTTTCTGGCCTTTCTCAGCCCCCTTATCCTTTCACCTATCTTCATGTCTTTGCCTGGCATGGTATCTCTCCCTAGAAGGATATGTCACACGTTTGGCCACAGTTCGGCCGATTGCTCCCTGAGTTTTATTTTCATAACCTTTCCACTGGCGGTAAGCGGAAATGTTTCCAAAAAGTGAACATATTTCGGCGTTTTAAACCAGGCAATCTTGCCCTGGCAGAAATCAATGACATCCTGGGGAGAAATATCGGCATCAGGATGGGGAATGACGAAGGCTCCCGGCTGCTCCCCGTACTTTTTGCTGGGCACCCCCACTACCTGAACATCCTGTACTCCCTCCATATGATGCAGAAAATCTTCTATCTCCTTGGGATAAATATTTTCTCCACCACGGATAATCATATCCTTAATCCGCCCGGTAATGGCGAAATAGCCATCCTCGTCCATAACCCCGATATCGCCGGAGTGCAGAAAACCATCCTTATCTATAGCTTCGGCGGTGGCCTCCTCCATTTTATAATAGCCCTTCATTATATTGTAACCGCGGCAGACCACTTCGCCATGCTGCCCCGGCGGGAGGTCTTCGCCGGTCTTCGGGTCGACGATCTTGACCTCGATGCCGGGCATGGCCTTCCCGACAGTTTCACACTTCTTTTTGATCGACGGCTCATTGTACATGGTCTGCGTCATCCCCGGAGAGGCCTCGGTGAGCCCGAAAACGATAGTCACCTCGGTCATGTTCATCTTCTCGATGCAGTCATTCATACTTTTTACCGGACAGGGGGAACCCGCCATGATCCCGGTGCGCAGGGAAGAGAAATCAAACTTATTGAACAGCTTGTGGTCCATCATGGCAATAAACATGGTCGGCACACCATAGACCCCGGTGCATTTTTCCATCTCAATCGACATCATCACCTCGACAGGGTCGTAGGTTTCGACAAAGACCATGGTTGCCCCGTGATTGACACAGGCCAACACCCCGAGCACACAGCCGAAACAGTGAAAAAGAGGGACCGGGATGCAGATGCGGTCAAGATGACTGAAATTCTGCCCGGCGCCAAGCCAGTAGCCATTGTTGCCGATGTTGACGTGGGTGAGCATGACACCTTTGGGAAAACCGGTGGTACCCGAGGTGTATTGCATATTGATGACATCATGGGGATCAAGCGAATCCTGGCGCGCCTGATACTCTTCATCACTTGTGGCAACGGATAAGGACATGACCTCTGCCATCGAATAGAGGCCCCGGTGTTTCTCCGGCCCAAGAAAAAAAACTCTTTTCAGACAAGGATAGGCAGGAGAATGCAGTTCCCCTCGCGGATGGCTCTTCAGTTCAGGTATCAGGCCGTAGAGTATTTCCAGATAATTGGCATCCCGCAGCCCGTTGATAATAAAAATGTTTTCACAATCAGACTGTTTTAACACATAATCAATTTCTGCTGAGCGATAATTGGTGTTGATGGTTAAGAGTATCGCGCCGATACGGGCGGTGGCGAACTGCAGAGCAACCCAGTGGGGCACATTGGTCGCCCACACCGCGACCTTTTCTCCTTTCTTGATCCCCATGGCCATCAAGCCTTTGGCCATGGTATCAACAGTATCGGAAAATTCTCTCCAGGTCTGTTTATACTCGCGGTCGACATAGGCAACCGCATCTTCATCAGGATACTTTTCCACGGTTTCCTTGAGGAGCTGACCGAGGGTTACCTCCCTGACAATTTCTTTTCTTGGCATTGTCATCTCCTGCTAAAGAGTAAATATTACGGCATAAATCTGGGCATCTCCACCAACGGCGTTCAAGCAGTGGGGCACGAGAGAATTATAATACATGGTATCACCTTCCCCCAGCAGATGGGTGTCGTTGCCATATTGCAGTTCAACCTGACCGGAGACGACCACGACAAATTCTTCACCCTCATGGGAGGAGTTTTCCCGGTCGTCAGTTGGAGATATTTTAATGAAAAAAGGTTCCATGTGGCGATCGGCTTTTCCGGCACCCAGGGCATGATATCGATAATGTCCCTGGGCCTGCTCTTTATGCAGGGCAACGCCCTCTTCCCGATCTGCCGATCTGGTGATAACCGGATCTCTGGCTATCTGGTCGTCCATAAAGGTACCAACCCTCTGGCCCAAGGCCCGCGCGAGCTTGGCCATGACCCCTAAGGCGGGTGAGACCTTGCCGCCTTCAATATCTTCAACAAGGCTTACCGGCAAGCCGGTTCTCGTGGCAAGATCATCAACACTCATTGCAAGTTTTTCCCTAAATGTCTTGATTCTCTTGCCAATTTTTCCTGAATCACTCATCTTCTCTACTCCATGTTCTCCACTTTTGCAGTGGCAGTTGTTTTTGCCTGATGGACGCGCAAAAATACCCTGAGGGCAAATCCGACAGGTTCCTAGAGATTATCCCTCACCCACACTTTTGCTGTTTCCACTATTTCCATGTTTTTGGGAATCAGCTTGGGCTTTTTGGCAAAACTCTCTTTTAAGGCGGTCAGCACCCCATCTTCAGGCAGACCAATCAGGTCAAGAGCGAGAAGAGCGCCCAGCAGAGCCGTATTAGCCGCCTTTGGGTACGCCCCCTGAAATGGCTATTTCTGCGGCCGGAAAGGCATAAACAGTGACATTTTTCGGCAGGTCGAACTCCACCGGTATCTGCGCATCATAGATTATCACCCCGCCATCCTTGACGGTTGGGGCAAATTTTTCCAGAGACGGCTGATTCATCGCCACCAGCACATCCGGCTTATCGACAGTGGGAGAGCCGATCTCTTTCCCGCTCAACACCACCGAGCAGGATGCTGTCCCTCCCCTCTGCTCCGGACCATAACTTGGAAACCAGGAGACGTTTTTACCGGCATCGTTGCCGGCATGGGCCAGTACCAGCCCGAGGCTGAGGATGCCCTGTCCGCCAAATCCGCAAAATTTGAACTCTTTTTCGGCAAAATCGCCTGCATCAATGCCACCTGCACTGCTTGCTGCAACCAGCTGCTCCAGACTCTTTTGGGCAACCTGATTGGGCTGGCAGTGTTGCCTCATCGCTCCGATCACGAAAATTACCTAAGGGATAGGTTTTTTCCATGGCGTCAATAGTGAACTGTGCTGAATCTACAGCACTCATTTTCATATTGGTCGGGCACGGCGAAAGAATTTCGACAAAGGCATACCCTTCCCTTCTTTCTGGATCTCCAGAGCTTTTCGTATCGCTTTTTTGGCTTTCAGGATTCTCTTGGTATCGGCAACGGAGACCCTTTCAATAAAGATTGGCGCCTCCAGCTGATTGAACACCTCACAGACCTTAAGCGGATACCCGTCAGTCGCCACATCTCGTCCGGCGGGCGAGGTTGCGGTCTTCTGTCCGGGCAGCGATGTGGGAGCCATCTGACCGCCGGTCATACCGTAAATAGCATTATTGACAAAGAAGCAGACAAATTTTTCGCCCCGATTCGCCGCCTGAAAGGCATTATTGAAACCGATTGCTCCCAAATCCCCATCGCCCTGATAGGCGATAACCACCTTGCCGGGAAGAGACTCGGGAAAGACCGGTCGCCACCGCAGAAGCCCGGCCATGGGGAGCGGCAACGTTACCGCAGTCAAAGTAGTAGTAGCAAAAAGCACCACAGCCGACCGGGGAGACAAAAACCGTATCGTCCTGCAGGCCAAAATCGGCCACAGCCTCGGCAATAAGCTTATGAATTATGCCATGGCCGCAACCGGCGCAGTAATGGGTTGCTTTTGTCTTGCTGCCGTCTTTTCGCTGGAAGTTTTCGTAGAACCCTTCTATTTTTTTTAACATTGGCCTGCCTCCATGAGTTTTCTGGCCGCAGCCACAACCTGCTCTGTCGTGACGAGCATCCCGCCCATACGATTGATCAACTCTACAGGCACATAATCCTTTCTATCGAGATGTAAAAGGACGTCATCGCGATACTGTCCGTTGCTCAATTCAACCACCAGATATTTTTTTCCCTTTCGCGACTTTGCGCAGCTCTTCTTCGGGAAAGGGGAAAAGAGTTATCGGCCGGAATAAGCCAGCCTTGATGCCTTCATCGCGCAGAGCATCGACTGCTGAGCGGGCAATCCTGGCACAGGAGCCATAGCCGGTCAGGATCACATCCGCATCGTCAGTGCGATAGTTTTTTGATGCCGCATCAACACTCATTGAGGTATATTTGGCATCCAGCAGCCAATTGTGTTTTTCCTGAAGATCGTTCTGGAGGTATATCGACGAAATAAGATTTTTCCGCGTCCTGCTGTCTCCCTGTACCGCCCATTCACTGACCTCGGGAGGGGTCAACTCGCGCTCTGGTATTTCCATGGATTCCATGACCTGTCCTAAAACCGCATCGGTCAGGACAATGGCCGGATTCCGGTATTTATAGGCAAGCTCAAAAGCCTTGATGGTCAAATCGCACATTTCCTGAACCGAAGAAGGGGCAAGGACGATGGCCTTATAATTGCCGTGCCCGCCGCCTTTCACTGCCTGGTTATAATCGCCCTGCTCCGGCCCGATGTTGCCGAGACCCGGACCGGCTCGCTGAACATCGACAATCACCGCCGGCAGCTGCGCTCCCGCCAGATAGGATATGCCCTCACACATAAGACTCATGCCCGGGCCCGAAGAGGCGGTCATGGACATTTTGCCGCTGCTGGCCGAACCGTAAATCATATTAATGGCGCCCGTCTCACACTCTGCCTGCAAAAATACCTTGCCCTTCTGCGGAAAAAGTGATGCGGCTGAATGGGCAATTTCACTCGCCGGGGTAATCGGGTAACCGAAGTAAATTTCGCATCCAGCGTACAGAGCACCGACGGTGACGGCTTCATTTCCTTTAATAAATTTTCTCATGAACGTTCACTCCTTGTCCTTTTTATACACCTCGATGGCGTAGGGTTCAGGACAATTATAGAAACAGATACCGCAACCGGTACATCCTTTGCCGATATATTCTGCGTGGATATAACCCTTGGTATTCATCTTCTCTGCAAAACGAAGACAATCTTTAGGACAGGCGTTGATACACCTGCCGCAGCCTTTGCACTCATCTATAATGATATGAGGGTGAGATTCCTCACCACACTTTTTGCACTCCATTGCTCTCCTGCCTGATGATAGGAAGTCGTAGTTGAAGGGTGGTCAGATTTCCCAAAAACTTGACCACCCTTTTATATAGCCCCATGAATCTATTGTATTGGTTGTTTTTTGTCTACAGTTTTGGTTATTTTTTGACGGTAGAAAAAGCAGATAACCAATCAAAAACAGCGGACTGCATTAACTGATGTTAGCTATAACAGCCATGGTTTCTTCAAGCATTTTTCCGTGATATCGATGTGAGATACCGGCTTTCAGCATATCTTTATTGAGAACAGATCCTTCGTTGGCCAATACAGCCAGAGCAGCCAGTGTCCGCTGGGAATTTTTTATCCCCGAGCCTGTAAAATCAATATCAATGACTCTTGCCGCGGAAGGGGGCAGCTCCAGCTCACTGCCTTTGATCACCAAGGTCTCCTTGTCCAGGGTCGTAAACAGTTTTTTCTTCCTGGTAATGCCTTCTGCAGCGAGACATACAATAACCGAAGGTCTGTTGATCCCCGTATACCCCACCGGTTTCCGATCAAGGACTACCTCGCATATCGAATGCCCCCGTAACACAGTAATCGGATAATCATTTTTCTGGGTCACATGCAGACCGCCACTCATCCCGGCAAGACAGAGTATTTCTCCTGCAGTATTAATATATTGCCCAGCGGCGCCGAGAATCAGCACCTCACTTCGCTCTGCCTTCTGCGGTGCATCACTGATCACCGTAATTCGCGGCAGCTCGCCTGCCGACTGACTTGCCGCAGCAAGCCGTTGATAGTGTGCCGCATACTCCTCACGTTCATTGGCCGCAATTGGCCCTTTGCCAAGGGTGAGCCTGGCCATTTCTTCTTCCAGTTTTGCCAGGGTGACCTGATTTCGCTTTAAATAACGACCGGGACAGATCCCCCAGATATCCACCAGGGAAAAACCGGGATAGCTTATGGCCATGGCGATCTGATTGGCGATGGTTTTGTCAGTGGCCATAACGCGATCGACATAGGGTGCACCGGCAGCATCGGCCACCCGGCAGATATCAAGTGGTTTTTCCAGCTGATTGAGAAAATTCGATGCCGTCCTGGCAGCCGGAGGCGTCGTCGCTGAGCACTGTCCTCCGGTCATGCCATAGTTGAAATTGTTCAGAACCAGCAGGGTGATATCCATATTTCGCCGACAGCTGCTGAGAACATGGGCTCCGCCAATGCCAAGCCCTCCGTCACCCATGACGACGATGACACTCAGCTCCGGCCGGACCATCTTCAGCCCGGCACCATAGGTTAAAGCCCGGCCATGGAGACCATGCAGGGCATGGGTGTTAAAAAAGGTGTCGAGGAGCCCTGAACAGCCTATGTCGGTGACGATTGCCACCTTGTCGCCAGACAGTTCCAGCGCCTGGAGCGCCCGGTCCAGTCCATGTACCACCCTTTCATGGGAACAGCCCGGGCAAAAGAGCGGCGGCCGTCCGGTGTTTAAAAGAGATGTCATCGGGTGACCTCCCTGACAATAGTTTCCGGGGGTATGAGTTCGCCATTCATCTGCCCGTAGAATTGAACCGGGATGGAGCCCGCCAGCCGTTCGATCTCCCGGACATACTGGCCATGATTCATCTCGACCATAACGACATGGGTTTTCCCTGAAAGAGCATCCTGAATAATAGTTTTGGGGACCGGATAAAGCGTTTTCAGAATAAGCAGAGAAACTTTTTCGCCCATCTTCCTGAGTCTCTTCACTGCGGTCCGTGCCGCCCTGGCAGTAACTCCGTAGACAATCAGCAGGGTTGTATCATCCGGCTCTGCGTCAAGATCAAAGAAGCTGAAATCATTGATGGCTCCGTGCAATTTTTCCTTCAAGCGAACAATTCCCGTATCAATTACTGCCGGATCGGTGGTTATATACCCTTCCGGACCATGGGTTGATGACGTCTGGCGTGACAGCCGACTGCCACCCATGGGTATAAAGGGCGGAACCAGGCCTCCTGCGACTGGTGCAAAGGGGTGACCGGAGTGACCAATGGGGGGTGTTTTCCGCTCTACTATGGCCGGAAATTCAAGCCCGTCCAGATCAACACTCTCCCTGGTCATGGCGATCTCCTTATTGGAGGCGATAAAGATCGGACAGCGATACTGTTCCGCCAGATTGAAGGCATGGATGGTGAGGAGATAGCAATCCCGCGCATCAACAGGCGCAAGGACAATTACCGGGAGTCCGCCGCTGTTGCCCCAGCGAAGAAACTGAATATCGCCATCCGCACCTTTGGTGGCTGATCCGGTGGAAGGCCCCAGTCGCTGCACATCGATTATAACCAGAGGGATTTCACCGGCGATGGCAAAGGAGATCTGCTCACTGTATAAACTGATCCCCGGACCTGAAGTCGCGGTCATCGCCTTTGCACCACCCATTGACGCCCCGAGACAGAAACCGATGGAGGCTATCTCATCTTCCCCCTGCATGCAGACTCCCCCGAGAGGAGGGAGAAACTGCAGCATCTGATGATAGATGGAGGTTGCCGGGGTTATGGGATAACCGGCGTAAAATCTGCAGCCAGCGGCAATAGCCCCTCTGGCGATTGCTTCATTGCCCTCAAGAAAGGTGCGTGCCATTTTCATCTCTAATTTCAGGTTTTTACGATTTTAACAATATTGATGGCAGTACCGAATGACCGGACATGGTATATTGAGTCTGTCGTCATTACCTTCAGACCACCATATATATCCGACAATATGCTAATATAACATAAGATATGGAATTAATCGACACCCATTGCCACCTCGATTTGGAGCAATATTTTCAACCGTTTGAAGAAGCATTGGCCACTGCAAAAGCTGCGGGCATCGGTAAAATAATTATGCCCGGGGTAATTCAGGCAGGGTGGAAAAGGCTCATGGATCTCTGCAGTGACGAGCAGGGCGTGTTTAGTGCTCCTGGTCTGCATCCGCTCTATCTTTCCCACCATCACCCGCATCACCTGGAGGAACTTGGGCACTAACGATCGGGGGCGGACCGGATAGACCGGTGGCCATTGGAGAAATCGGCCTAGATTACTATGACACATCCGTTGACAGGACTGCTCAGCAGCAGCTCTTTGAACAACAGCTTGACATAGCCGCAACGGCCAAATTGCCGATTCTCCTCCATGTTCGCAAGGCCCACGACCAGGTGCAGGCGACCCTCAGAAGAAAACATTTCTCCCATGGCGGCATTGTCCATGCCTTCAGCGGCAGTTTTCAGCAGGCCAGCCACTATATCAAGCTGGGTTTTGGCATCGGTATCTGCGGAACCATAACCTATGACCGGGCCAGACGGATCAGAACAATTGCAGCACAGCTTCCCCGGGAAGCACTGGTCCTGGAAACGGACGCTCCCGACATCCCTCTTGCCGGCCACAGGGAGGAAAACAATCATCCGCAATTCCTCCCGGAGGTGCTGGACGTGCTCGCAGCTCTTCGCGGGGAACCAAAGGAACTGACGGCGAACTACACCAGCGCCAACGCCCGGCGCATCCTCAGCCTCCCTTAAGGGTATGGTTGAGTGCCATTGCTCTAATTGGAACTGTTTCATTCAGGCTCTCGAGACAGCATATTTGTTTGTTCATTTTTCGATCCGTGCTGCGCCCTGCAAAGAAGCACATATGGCACAAAGAGTGAGACAGTAATAATAGATCCGCACATTTTTAAACAAAGTCGTATTGGTTAGGGCAAAGACCATATAGCCGGCGACAATTATTACTCCAGCCCAGAAAAGTGGCTGGCTCGGGTCCCTCCCTGAATAGACATAAAGGATATATAAGGGCAGAAAATAAACCGTCATGAGAAAAATCACCAGACCGGGAATTCCGGTGCAGGCGGCAACAGTCAGATAATCATTATGGGGATATTTGAATCGGTCCATGATCTTGTTGGCTTTGCCGGAATCAATATCTTCCATGACACGTATACTGATAACGACCAGGCCCTACTCCAAGCACCGGATTATTTTCAATCATGGCCAGAGCGACCCGGTACATCTCAAGTCTTACACCAATGCTCTCCCACGGTTTAAGGTCATCTTTTGCCGCAAAATATTTTTTTACTTCGCCACCAACTAGGGCAAGTCTGCTCTGCACAATGGAACCATCTACAGATCCGCCGATGACGGCGGCAAGGACCAGCCCTGACAACACGGCGGCAAACACATGGACAGGTTTGTAATGTCTTGTGAAATTAAAGATGGTAATTACCAGCAGTACGGGAATTGCCAGCCACGCGCCCCTTGACCCGGAAAGGATCGTCCCCGTCAAGCCCATAAAAAATGCCACTATTGGCAAAAAAAACAGATATTTTTTTCTTTTTATGAAAAAGAACAGTCCGTTGATCGAAATGAAAGGCGGCGATAACGGAAAAGTACCCGAAATTTATCGGATTATTAATAGCACTGATGCGAACAGTTTCAGGACTGACAATTTTTATGGCAATGGAATAGGATCCTGCACAGAGCGCAGCGGTGACCGCACCCCACCAGATGAGTTTTTCCGGGATACCAGTCCTTTTCATCAGAACGAGAAAAGGCACAAAGAACAGAAAACGAAACTGCTTGTCAAAATACTCAAGCTCGGCAGAAGATATTTCAACCAGCCGCCCACCGGCAAAAAGTGAAACAAGAGAAACGGCAAGCCCGGCCAGTCCGAATTTTAATAAAAGTATCTCGCAGGCATGGTCAGACAGTTCTCCGCCTTCCAGTCCTTGAAAAGGATGACACTGCCTAGCAGCACCATCACCAGCATAGCAAGAGCTAAACGAAGATTTTATCAGCAGAGCAGAGGTCGGGTAAATACAAACCATCACCCAGACAAAATATTTTATGACCAGGTCCTTATTGAAAGTCCGGACCATTATAATCGTTCCCCTCTGTTGTTGATACCGTCATGGCAATGGCTCCAGAAAGTTGTTTTCCAATAATGCTGTGCAAATAAAACACTTATTTCTTACAGGTTGCTTTCCGCTTACCGGGGTTCATTCCAAATATTGATAATCCGTGTTCATGCTGCAGCCAGCGACGAAGCTAAAATATCCCTTACTCCTGGTTTCCACAAGCCTTTTTGATTCTGTGGCAGCTGTAACAGCACCAAGGAAAAAACGTCAGCCATGAAGGTATTGGCTCAGGTCGACCTCATCGATCTGATCCGGCTGCAGATATTCGCGGGCATACTCCAGATAGGCACCACTGGCGAGAAACAGTCTGAAAAGATCAGGATCGATATGGTGATCTTTTTCCATAAATCCCATGATCCGAATGGCTTCACTGAGCGGTTTGGCCTTCTTATAGGGCCTGTCAGAGGCAGTAAGGGCTTCAAAGATATCAGCAATGAGCCATCATCTTGGCAGACATCGACATCTGATCGCCCGTCAGGCGCCTCGGGTAACCGGTCCCGTCAATCTTCTCATGGTGGCCGCCGGCAATATCGGGCACCTCGGCGAGATGTCTGGGATAGGGCAGCTGCTTGAGCATGATGATCGACTGAACGATGTGGTCGTTGATTTTATATCGTTCTTCTGCGGTAAGAGTGCCGCGACCAATACAGAGATTGTATAACTCTCCGTTATTATATAAATGCTCTGGAACTTCGAGCTGAAAACCATAGTCGTTATCCTTATTGACCCGGTCTTTTTCACTGCGCAGGAAGATATGATCGACTCGATCCGCAAGAAGCGATTCCTCCACCGGCAGTGGTAGAACGGGTGAGTGCTGCTTGCGCTGAAGTTCTTCCCAGGAGATGCCGATTCGGTCATCGAGTGTCCGCATCCAGCTGCCGGGCGCAATAGTGCACAATCGTTTCTTCACGCTCCTTATCCATAAACTCGCCGCCAATATTGCACTCGGCGACAAAGCTGAACTCCTCATCGAGCTCCTGCCAAGCGCCTTGAGCTGCGACAGTAGTTTTTCTCTGTTGCCGCCGTCTGCGACCTGCTGATAATAACTGATATGGGCATCACGCTTTAAGACTTCAAAGCGCATCCTGATCTCGTGTATACGATCGTAGATAGTTTCCAGCTTGGTCGCCTTATCCACTACAAACTCGGGGGTGGTGACCTTGCCGCAGTCATGCAGCCAGCTTGCTATCTTAATCGCCTCCCATTGCTGATCGGTCAGGGCATAGTCGGCGAAAACTTCTTCGGTCGACTCGCAAGCCTTACGGGCCAGGAGTTCAGTGAGCACCGGAACCCGCTGGCAATGGCCGCCGGTATAGGGTGATTTCGAGTCAATGGCACCAGCCAATAAACGGATGAAAGAATCCAGCAGATCTTTCTGCATCTTGAGCATCTTGCGGCTTTCCAGAGTGACAGCGGCAAACCCGGAAAGTGCCTCAATAAATGCCAGTCTGACCCTGCTGTTTTTCGGTATTGATGCTATCGCCGTCACCATAGACCAGGCAGAGTATGCCGATACTGTCACCCTGCCTGTTTATCAGTGGTTCTGCATAAACCTGAGCCGACTGCAGTTGCAAAGCATCTGTCAGGATGTCATACCCACCGATTGCCTGCAGAGAGAAAATCTGACCTTTTCCTTCCGCAAGAATCTTCGCCAGCTCCGTATCACCATCAAGAGCAAATGCTGGGCAGCGCCTGCAGTATCGTTCCTGTTCAAGCTCCTTAATCCCGCCCACACTCAAGGGTTTTGGGCTCAAGCTCATTGCTGCTTTCAGCGACAATATAGGTAAATGCGGCCTCAGCCCCGCTCACCGTCATGGTTTCCCTAGTGATGAGCTCAAGCAGTTTATCAAAGTCCTGCTCGCTGGCCAGCGATTTGATGAGTGTGAGGAATTGACCGATGGTGCTTTCCATCATAACCATGGCACGTCCAAGTTCATCAACCTCCTTGATGGCTGAATGAAAGATTTCCCGTTTTTCAAAATCGAAATGGCGTATGCGGGTGGTCTCTCGGGCCAGGGCCTGAATCGGTTTGGAAATTTTTCTGGCCAGCAGATAGGTCATGGGTATTGACAGCAGAATCATCCCCAGCGTATAACGCATAGTCTTTGCCTGCAAGTTTTCTTGCCTCATACAGCAGCTCGTTTTCCGGTGAGAGCATGACCAGATACATGTTTTTCTTTTTCGTCAGTTCAAGCTGCCTCGTTGAACCAAGCCATGTTTCGTTGTTAAAGGAAAAACTTGACAAGGGTTTGCGGATATCTTCCAGAGTGGCAGCATAATTGATAACCGGGCTATCGAGCTCGACTGCCCTGGTCCGTTTGAGGCTGCCATTCTCAAGCTGGATCAGTTTTTCGGGATCCTCATAGGCCATGACCCAGTACGCATCATCTTTCTCCTCAAGCAAAATCAGCTCTGATCGTGGCGTCTGCTGATAATCGGCAAGGGTTTGCGATAAACTATACAGAGTGACATCACCGGCAATGACAGCGCCGCCGGCTGGCGGCATAAAGGCGATGGTAAGGCCCATCTGCCGGACAAAATAGAACAGATATGGCTCGGTCACTATTTCATGCTCAGAACCGATGGCTTCTATATACCATGGCCTGAGTCGAGGGTCATAATCCGTAGGTTCAGGAGCTGATCGACTCACTCTCATCCAGTGTTTCCGGTAAACCAGAGTCGCTGAAGCTGCGGCTTGCCTCCGGGGATTCCTGCTGATATTATCTACCACCAGATCGGCTCCAGTCCGGAGCATGAAACTGCCTACGCATCAGCTCATTTACCAGAGGGCGAACGATGAAATATTCTCCCGTGTCATAACCTACCTGCAGGCCGGTGAGCTGCGGTTCCTGAATGAAGGGCTGCCTGCAGCATGGGAAGATAAACAAGACGGTCTTCAAGGGTGACAGCACTGGAGATTTCTGTTGCACCGAGCATATTGACCGCCTGGCCAATCGTTTTGCTGGTTGCGAGAAAACTGAGCGACAATTCTCTATTCACTTGACCAAAGAGACGTTTTGACTCTTCAACAAGCAGCTCAGAGGTCTGCCAGAAAATGAATTGCCTGAAAAACAGCCCAACACGACCACGAGGCGTATAAATAAAACACTTATGGTGACAAGGATACGATATCTTCGAAACGCTTTTGTTCTTTCATGACGCCGCCCGTCTGGGAGTTAACCATCTCTGCAGTCAGGGATGGGTATGAAATGTTTTTAGCCAAATCATAGAGGAATGCCGACTCAGGCCGGTCAGCAGGACCGGTGTTGCTGCTGCAGAAGAAAAACTGTCGATTCCTGAGAAAAACTAACTTGTGGGACCATTTTCCTCAACAGAGGTTTCCGTCTCCATCCAGAAGGTGAGCAGCTCATAGAAAACCGCCAGGAAAATGGGTCCCAGGAAGAGGCCGTGCAGACCATAGGCGATCGTCCCGCCAAAGACACCGATCAGGATCACCAGCATGGGTGTATCGAGTCCCTTGCTCATGGCGATGGGCTTGATCGACGTGTTCCAGTACGCCTACCGGGATCATTGAAAGGGTGAAGAGCAGCGCGGTTGTCGTATCTTTGGTGAACCAGAACCAGATAATCATCGGAATGACCGTCACACCTGTGCCGATCTGCGTTATTGCCAGAACCAGCGTCACAAAGGTCAACAACCCGGCATGGGGAACCTCGGCCACAATCAGGGCGACCCCAATCACCAGCGCCTGAAGGACAGCGATGCCGATGATACCCTGCGCCACATTGCGGATCGTCGCACCGGCGAGATTGACAAATCCCGACCCCCGCGGGCCGGCAATGCTCATGGAGACACCGTGGGTTCGACTGGCAAGACCTGGTCCGTAGATAAAAAGAAACCCCGAGATGACCACCGAGACGGCAAATGTCAGTATGCTGCCGGCGAGTCCAGCGACCGCTTTCAGCAACCACTCACCCGGTACCAGCAGGGTGTGGCCGTATTGCTTTGAAAAAGCCGGCAGAGTTAGAGGTGACAAGGGTCCACACGCTGTGCAGGTCTTTGCCGACATACGGCAGATTTATCAGGTCGGCGGGAGGAGCCAGGAATATTGAACGTCCCCGCCTTAATACCCATGGCAATCTTTTCCAGCGAAACAACAACGCTGGAACTGAGAATAGCTGTCGGTCCAAAAACGATGAGTAGGCAGAAGAAGGTCAGCACAATAGCGGCAGCACCACCATGTCCGCCAAACCTGGTGCGCAGCCACGAGAAAATCGGATATAAAGCCACGGTCAGAATGACCGACCAGATCAGAATTCCCAGGAAGGGTTGAACCAGGGTAAAGGAAAGATAGATAAAGAGGACCAGAGCCCCGACGCGAATCGCCACGTCGATGACCATCTTCTCCGGCGTCCGTTGTGGCTTGGGCTCGGAATTCTCAGGAGACATCAAACCTCCAGTTTTGGGCAATCCATCATTATGGCAACACAGCCGCACACATACGGTTTGTTTTTATATATCAGTGGGCAACTTGGTACTTCTGGTGATCCGGGAGCCAAAGATAAACAGGACGAAGGCCAGAACCGCAATACCGAACAGGATCCAGAGATATTCCTCCATAAAAGCGACACCGGCAGTGCCAAGACCGAGTGCTCCGCCGACGAGCATCAAGCGCCAGTTGCCATGAACCCCGTAGAGAAACATACCTAGTGCCAGGATCAGCCCATTAGCCAATCCAATATCGGCGTTGGCAAAACGACCCGACTTGGTAAAGTAGTAGACAAGCAGCATGGCAGCAAACACGCCGATCCAGTGCAGAAGGATTGATAGCGTTCTTCGACCATCCTTGAAGCTGAACTCCGAATGCAGTCGATCAACTGCATATGCCGCCACGGCATAAATCACCAGCAAGCCGGTCCAGTAAGCTTGTGTGCGCCCCCCGGAAACATCCGCGAAAGCAATCGCAGAGAATGCGAGAACGAGCATCCCCAGCCCGACGATACCCTCCGCAATGGTCCGCCGCGAAAATATGGATTCATTGTCATTGTCCATTTTTGTCATGTCCATGTCTCCCTTGCCGAAACCTGATATGAGTTGAGGAATTGCTTCACGCGGATCTCTGAAAGACCATTCCAACTGAAAATCATCTGATATATTCAGGCTAAACTACCATTTTACAAAGCGTTTTGCATTTTATTTTTGCCATATATGACCCGGTTATATTTTTATTCTACCCTAACACAAAACAAATGGCAGAGCTTGCATCTGCCATAAGGCAGAGTGATCAAAAATTTTCTTGACAGACTCCCGTAGCAGCCTAATTTATTGTTACGCGTCGCATTCGTGACAAGAATACAAACTCCAGCCAATCAGACATCGATCACCCGACAAACAATCAAACAGGAGATGGACCAAGATGAAGAACTTCAACCAGAAATTAGCAAATGTCTGCGTAGCCATTACATTTGCTGCAACTTTTGCCGTAGTATTCGGACTGCATACCCCCTCAGGGGCTAGAGCCGATGAAGAATATGCCAGGAATCTCGTCAAGTCCATGTCCGACTACCTCGCGGCCCAAAAGGCCATTTCCTTCACCTACGATGCCGCCCTTGACATCGTCACCGCAGAACATCAGAAACTCACGCTGGCCAGTTCCGGCGCTGTGGCATTGAACCGGCCGGACAAACTGCACGCCATCGCGTTCCGGCGGTTTTGCCGATGTTGAGATGCTTTTCGACGGCACGACCCTGACCCTGCTCGGCAAAAACATGAACCGTCTATGCCCAGGTTGACATCCCCGGGACAATCGACCACCTCATTGATGAGTTGCGGGAAAAATACAACAAACCTCTTCCAGCCGCAGATCTCATTATGACTGATGTTTACGATCAGATAATGCCCCAGGTAATCGACGTCAAAGATCTTGGCAGCGGCGTCATCGGCGGCGTTGAATGCGATCATCTTGCTTTTCGCACCAAAGACCTCGACTGGCAGATCTGGATCGCCCAGGGCGAACGTCCCTATCCCTGCCGCTATGCTATCACCTCAAAAATTATTGCCGAGAGTCCGCAATACAGTATCCAACTGGCCAACTGGAAAACCGGAGATGAGGTTGCAACCCGCGACTTTACCTTCAAAAACACCACAAAAGCCGAGAAAATTGCTCTGAAAGATATTCCTGAACTGAGAGAATTACCGGAGAACTTTACAACTGGAGACAGCAAATGATCACTTTGAAAAGATATGCTATCATACTCCTGGCCGCAATCACCTGTCTGGTCGGATTCGAACTTGGCGAGCAACTGGCAATCCCCGGCGCCGAGAGTTTTGTCGGCACTGCAGAAGCTATCGTTGGGCGGCCGCTGACCCCCGTGAGCGTTGCCGGGGTGGCGCGGCGTACCACACGGCGCACCGTAGCGCGAGTAAATTACAGGTACTGATCTGGCGGTTAGTCTTTTCCACCGCGGCCGGCGCGGCAAAACCGCGCCGGTCTGTTGCAATAGTCCTCAGGTCCGAACAATCCGATCTCGCCTGGGGAATTTGATACCCTCTTCCGGTAGCCGCTGTACCTTCAATGTCACCGGAAAAGGTTTAACGTCCCATATTTTCCTGCAGTACTCACCAATAGAGCGATCCGAAGAAAACTTGCCCATTCGACTGACGTTGAGAATAGCCATTCTTGTCCATTGTTCCTGATCCTGGAAGACCTCGCCCACCTGCTGCTGACAATCGACATAGGCCTGGTAATCACCAAGCACCATATACGGATCGTCATAGAGCAGGGAATTGACCAGGGGCCGGAACAGCGCCCGGTCGCCATGGGAAAAATGTCCGGTCGCAATCAGATTGATAACGGCCTGCAGCTCATCGTTTTGCTCGTAAATTGCCAGCGGATTATAGCCAGCCGCTTTTTTTGCTTCTACTTCCTGGACGTTCATGCCAAACAGGAAGAAATTTTCCGCACCCACCTCTTCACGGATCTCCACATTGGCCCCATCCAGGGTACCAATAGTCAGGGCGCCATTCATTGAAAACTTCATATTGCCGGTCCCCGAGGCCTCCTTGCCGGCCAGGGAAATCTGTTCGCTCAAATCGGCCATGGGGTAGACGATATGGCCAATCTGCACATTGAAATTGGGGATGAAAGAGGACCTGGAGACGCGTCGTTGACATCGGGATCACCGTTGATCACCTCGGCCACCGAGTTGATCAGTTTAATGATAAGTTTGGCCATAAAATAGCCGGGTGCAGCTTTGCCGCCAAAGACGAAAAACCGAGGCGGAATGTCAAGGCCGGGATTGTTCTTTAAGCGATGATATAAGGTGATAATATGCAGCAGATTGAGGTGCTGGCGCTTGTATTCGTGGATCCGTTTTACCTGGACATCAAACATTGCATGGGGATTAAAACGCACAGGTCTGATCACAGGAAAACATGGTGCAGACATCCTGCTTGTTGTCAAACTTGACCTGCTGCCACTTCTCACAAAATGCTGCATCTTCAGCGAGGGGTTCCAGTTCCCGAAGTTTGTTCAGATCAGTAACCCAATCTTCACCAATGGCCGAGCTAATCAGTCCGGACAGGCGCGGATTGCTGACGACCATCCAGCGGCGCGGAGTGACCCCGTTGGTGATATTGATCAGCTTGCCCGGCCACAGCCGGTGGAAATCGGCCAGGGTATGTTCCTTGAGCAGTCTGGTATGCAGTCTGGCCACACCATTAATGGTATGACTGCCGACACAGGCCAGGTTGGCCATGCGGACATAGCGTTCACCCGATTCATCAATGATCGACATCCGCCGCACCACATCCTCATCCCCAGGGTATTCTACCCGGACCAGATCGAGAAACCGACTGTTGATTTCATAGATAATCTCCAGATGCCGGGGCAGCAGTCGCCCCAGCATCGACACCGGCCATTTTTCCAGGGCCTCGGGGAGCAGGGTGTGGTTGGTATAGGCAAAAGTTCGGGTGACGATATCCCATGCCCGATCCCATTCATAGTGATGGATATCTATTAAAAGCCGCATAAACTCCGGTACGGCAATGGCCGGATGGGTGTCATTCAACTGCACCGCAAAATTCTCGGGGAAGTTGTCCAGACTTTCGAACTGAAACAGGTGGATGCGGATCATGTCCTGCATCGAACAGGAGACAAAAAAATACTGCTGCCGCAGGCGAAGCACCTTGCCTTTGAACTGTTCATCATTGGGGTACAAAACCTTGGTGATATTCTCGGCCAGCATCTTCTCATGCACCGCCCCAAAATAATCACCGGTATTAAATTCGGCAAAATCAAAGCTCTTTGGGTGCCTCAGCACTCCATAACCTGAGCAGGTTGACAGTGTTGACCCGGTAGCCGGGAACCGGCGTATCGTAGGGAATGCCTTTGACGACTCTGTCCCGGAATCCATCGGACCCGGAAATGGCCCTGATCGTCGGTATAGCGTTCGGTATATCCGCCGGAACCCACCTCCACCGCCATGTCCGTTTTTTTAAACTCCCAGGGGTTCCCCGGCTGCAGCCAGCGATCACTGAGCTCTTTTTGCCAGCCATTCTCGAAGGCCTGGTCAAACATGCCGAACTCATAACGAATGCCGTAACCGATGGCGGGGATCTGCAGGCTGGACAGTGAATCAAGGTAGCAGGCTGCCAGCCTGCCCAGGCCACCATTGCCCAATCCTGGTTCCTCCTCATGATCGATGATCTGCTGGAGATCCAGACCACATCCCTTCTGCCGCCTCGGCTATATTGTCGAACATGCCCAGATTGATCAGGTTGTTGTGCAGGTGGGGGCCCATCAGGAACTCCGCCGACAGATAGGAGACGATCTTGCTGTCCTTTTCCTGGAGAGCTCGAATTGAGTTGATGAACAGCTGCTGCATGCGATCCCGAACCGTATAGCTGACCGCGAGGTAATAATCGTTCAAGGATGCGTTCTGGGTCCACACCCCCTGCTGATAGAACAACTTATAGGCAAAGCCGCGTTTCAGTTTATCTATGGTTTTTCGGTGGTTTTTCTGGTTATTGTCACTGCTGATATTTGCTGCAGGCATCGCGTCCTCCAGAGATTATTTGCTCTTTTCCTTCATCCCTTTTACGTATGCGCACTCTTTGTTGAATTCCAAAGATTTTGTTTGATCATTTACCGCAGACCCGTCACGCATTGGTGTCTTCTCGATTTGGCTCTCTTGCCTCTCCACCCAGAGGCAGTTCCACAATGAATACCGCTCCAGGACCAAAGTGATCCTTTCCCACGGAATCCTCCACGAAATACTCCTCGGGCACTGGGCTTTGGGCCTGGATTTTCCCCCCGTGGTCCTTAATAATCCCAAAAGAAACGGAAAGCCCGAGCCCTGTCCCCTTTCCTACCTGCTTGGTCGTAAAGAATGGATCAAATATTTTGCTTAAATGTTCCGGTGCAATGCCTTTGCCAGTGTCGGCAATGCTGACCACCAGTTTTCGCTTCTTCGGCAATGAGAGTGGATCGAACGTGTATCACCCCATCCTGTCCGATAACATCCGCAGCGTTATTGAGCAGGTTCAGCCAGACCTGCTTCAGCCTCTCCTGGTCGCCGAGCAGAGGTGGAATTTTCTCATCCAGAACAGAGATGATTTTTATCCTGTTCATAAAAAATGCATGTTCAACTAATTTAATTACCTGCTGAATTGAGACATTGACCTCCACGGTCTCACTGACTGCCTGGGAATTTCTTGAAAAACCGAGTAAATCAGCAACAATTTTACGGCAGACCTTGGTCTGTTTCTCAATGATTTTCATCCCTTCGAGGAGCTCTTCATCATCAATATCGTCCATCATAAGCTGGGTATAGCCTAAAATAATCCCTAAGGGGGTATTGATTTCATGGGCCACCCCTCCGGCCAGCCGGCCAAGGTCTTCCATTTTCTGCGACTGAATAAGCTGCTCCTGAAATTTTTTCAGCATGGAAATATCCCTGGCGGTGAGGAGAAGGCCCATTATGGAATTGTCCTGGTCATAAACCGGAATCTTGACGACATGAAACCATTTCTTTTCTTTGGCCCGCTTGAAAGTAATCTCCTTGGCCAGGGGACGCCCGGTCTCAAGTATCTGCCGACTCTCCTCAAGGTTTATTGCCGCCTGTCTGGCGGTAAAAATGTCCGCATCGGTTTTGCCAACAATATCCTGCGCGTTAAGATTAAAATAATCACAAAAGGCCTTGCCGGCGAAGGTATAGTTCAGATTCTTATCCTGCAGTGTTATGAAGTCCGGCGTAACGTTCATAATGGTCTTTAACAACCCTTCCTGCCGGGCAATGGTTTTTCCCCGTTCGGTAAGCTCTTCGATATGGTTTTTAACGGTGACGGCCATGGCATCAAAGGCCTCGGCCAGATCCTGCAGTTCGTCACCAAAATTATGCTTTAAAACAGGACACTGCCGGCAGTTTTCCATCTTGAACGGATATTCCTTATCACCGCAGTTCGGACACAGAGTGCCGGCGAGATACCAGCAGCGCCGCTGGATATCGCCGAAGGCCGGACATTCCTTGCGGTCGCAGTCCATTATCTGCCAGCAATATTTTTCCAGGGAGAAGCCCGCCTGAACATCAAGATTGCCCCGGACAATTTCCTCGACCGATGCGCGCAGGCGGTTCAGACGAAAGGTCACCGTGCGGGCAAACCAAAGGGCCAGAATAATCCCCAGACCGACCACGCCCATAGTGCTGAAAAGACTGGTCAGTCGCTGCTTATGGATCTGCGTATCAATTTCTTTTCTCGACAGTCCCAGTCGGACGGAGCCCAGATTTTTTTCTCCCAGACTCACCCTGACCTTAAAATCGTAGACGAGTCCATGTTCGGTTTCCAAAAGAATTGGCTGTGTTTTCTGCCCTTCTTCATTGACATGAAGAAGATCTGTTGGAAATCCTCCGATAAAGGTGTGGGAGAGAACATTTGCATCCGTGTCGGTTAAAAAAATATAAATAACGTCGCCATATTGGTTGTCGACATTGTCGATAAGATTCTTCATTTGCAGAAAATCCATCGCCAAAATGGGTTCCGCGAGGCGAAAGGCCAGACTCGATGTGATCGCCATGCCTCTTTTTCGACCCTCCTCCAGAAGGGCACCGGATGACATGGCCGACAGGATAAGTCCGACACCCAGGCCGCAGAAAATCAGCATAAAGGTCATCCCCAGGGTAATCTTGGTCCTGAATCTCAGGCGATGAAGAAATCTCAATAGATAATTATTCAAGATTCAACCCCACGTTTTTGCTCAGTTCCCGAATTTGGTCAAAATCCCGGTCGTCAGAAGGGACAAAACCGATAAATTTTGCCGCATCAAGAATCATCCGGTGCTCGGGGATTATTCTCATAATCGAGCTGCAGCATAGCTGCCCTTATCCTGTCGGCCACATCCTCTGAGAGCCTTGGACTGTAGGCATAGACCCAGCCTGGATACCACCTCGAACTGTCTATCACCTTTATCTGGTTTATATCGATTTTGTCCTGCACTACGCCGAGTGACCCTTCACGTATCGAGCCTATGTCATGCAGTCCGGCATACACTCCTAAAATCACATTTTCCTGTCTGCCTCCGGCAAAAATGACTTCTTTAAAATCGCTTAAGGTAAAACCATGGGCAACAAAATGACCAAGAGCAAACAAATATCCCCCTGCCGATGACGGATCCACAGCCACCCATGATTTTCCCCGGCAGTCTTCGAGGGTTTGGATATTCTTATTATCTTTCCTGGCAATTATCTGACCGCGGAATTCTGCCCGCCCGTCAGCTTCGACAATCCTCGCCATAGCTCTCGCCCCGTAGCGGTTGGCCAACTTGACATAGATAAACGGGTTGGAAAATGATATATCAATCTTTCCCTGACCGAACATACTGATAAAATTATCAAAGGTGTCGGGAAACACCTGCCGTATGGGCAACCCGGTCTGCCGGGAAAGATACTCCACCAATTGATTGTGCCGTTGAAAGGACTCGGTATGGGAGTATTGCGGCAGATAGGCATATGTTATTGCCGGCGCCTGCGGCCTCAAGGTAATTACCTGACGTTTATCCAGGGAAATTTTGACCGACTCTTCATTTTCCCTGCAGGAAAACAATAAAAGAGAGGTCATAAGGATGAAGAGGAAGACTCTTTTCGTAGTCATGTGGGAATGGTTGACTGTCTTTATCTTGCCGTTTTATTTTTACGATAAAAAAATAAGTAAAATATCAGTCTCTTACCTTTCTAATTCCGACCGTATTCATAACAAATAAAGAGTGTTAAATCAAGGCGGAGTTTCTCCTCGAAAAAAATATCCACAACCTGCATCATGGTATTCTGATGCGGCTTTCCTGTCCCAAAAGTTACGGTTCATCAATTACCCAAAACAACCTGTAAGATACTAAAAATTCTTTAAATCCAAAAGAAATGGATGGAAATCCGCCAAATCATGCAACAGCACTCCCAACCAACCGCAGTTAACTCCGTGATTGATAAGAGTAAGTTCATTTCAGAATATAAAAGGGGCAAAATCGGCGGATTTCCATCCATTTCTCACCAATTTTTTAACGCTATTACGGCAACATAGAACGATATCAAATGGTTACGATTTCCACAATATCTGGCTGAAAAATTGCATATTGATTTCATCCCGTCAGTTGTATCTGCCTGATGCGATCGACAGGTCGCAACGACTTGTCGCAAGGTGAGTAACTCATAGGTTAGGGAACAATTTAATTGGAGAACAAAATCATGTACAGGAAAATTATCACCCTCGTGTCAGCAGTCGCACTCTCAGCTGTGTCGCTAACCGGTTCAGTTTGGGCAGCTGATCCGATTACTATCAAATTTTCACACGTAGTCGCCGAAAACACCCCAAAAGGACAGATGGCGACAAAATTCAAAGAACTTGTGGAGCAGCGCCTGCCCGGCAAAGTTATGGTAGAAGTTTTTCCAAATTCGCAACTGTTCGGAGATGGTAAAGAGATCGAAGCCATGCTGCTCGGCGATGTACAGCTGATCGCCCCTGCTCTCTCTAAATTTGAAAGGTTTACAAAACAGTTGCAAGTCTTTGACCTGCCTTTTCTATTTGAGGACATGGCGGCAGTAGAGACATTTCAAAAGAGCGACAAAGGCCAGGCTCTCCTTATGTCGATGGAGTCAAAAGGGTTGATCGGGCTGGGGTATCTCCACAATGGCATGAAACAGCTGTCGAGCAGCGTACCTGTCAAGCTGCCCGCCGATGCGGCTGGTTTGAAATTCCGGATTATGACCTCGGACGTTCTCGCAGCTCAGTTTCAGGCTCTTAAGGCCATTCCTTTAAAGAAGCCCTTCTCCGAAGTCTTCACCTTGCTGCAAACCAAAGCCATTGACGGGCAGGAGAACACCTATTCCAACATCTATTCGCAGAAATTTTACGAGATCCAACCATATATCACCCAAACCAACCATGGACTGCTTGACTACATGCTTGTGACCTCCAAAGAATTCTGGAGCAGCCTGCCGGAAGATATCAAAGCCGAACTGGTGGTTGCCCTAGAGGAATCGGTTGCCTATGGCAATGAGATTGCAGCGTCTAAGGATCTGGAAGACCGCCAGAAAATTATCGACTCAAAACGCTCAGAAATAATCATGCTCACCGATGCGGAAAGAAACCAGTGGGTTGAAGTTATGAAACCCGTTTGGAAACAGTTTGAAAATGAGATCGGCCCCGATTTAATTGAGTCTGCCTACCAGAGCAATAAGTAAAGAGCCCTGTCGGCTGTCTCTTGTAAAAATTAGAGACAGCCGGCTGGTTAGTTAGTGTCCATCCAGAGACGAGAATTTTTTCTTTAAATCGAGGCGCGCGATAAATTTTACCGTGGGTGCCCCGCAGGAAGTGCCCTTGGGGTGCATATAACTAATATTCCTCGGAGCCTGTCGGATTATAGGCACTTTTTCTTAGATCGAGACGTTTTTGAAAATTAAGCACAGCCATATAGATAATATTGCGAGCATTAATTTTCACAAACAACGAGGATATAGGGAAAAAAGACATAATCCGACAGGCTCCGAGGATAAAATTTTGAGAGCAACGAAGAGTTAGGAGAAAAAAAGGCCATTTCTGGACGGACACTAGTTGGTTTTTGTATTGCAAAAGGAGTTATTTCAAGCATATTTCCCCTCTTCAACACCCCTCTGTTCTGCGCGCAAAAAACGTCAGCAAATAATTCTAACCAAATCTTAAAAAACAATTGACAGACTTGGTTTTTTTGAATTATGTATTTTGTATTCAAAATACAGTTTACCAGCTATCCTTAACGGAAAATAAATCGATGAATAATATTGGCATCAATTATGAAAATCTGGACCAGAAAGTCTATCACGAAGTTAAAAAGCTGATAGAGGACAGAAAACTGCTGCCAGGCGAAAAAATTCCCCAGGAAAAACTTGCCAAGGAACTTGGTATCAGCCGGACTCCGCTTATCAGTGCCCTCAAATTTCTGGAACATGAAAAACTGATTGAGGTCAAACCGCGCCGGGGTTTTTTCGTCCGTCTCTTCACTATTGACGAGATGGTCTCTATTTTCGAAATCCGCGAGGTTCTTGAGGGATTATCGGCCCGCAGAGCGGCAAAGCACATAACACCAAAGAATGCCACTACCCTCAAGCAGATCTTCAAGGATTTTCTGGAAGTCGACGACATCACAGATTACCAGGCCTATGCCAAAGCGGACAAAAAGTTCCATACCTTTATCTCCGAGATAGGTGGCAAAGAATTTCTCACCACCATCCTGCAGACGCTGAATATCATCACTCTGGCCTATCAGAATATAACCAGTGAGGGTCTGATCAGAGAACCCAATGAGACAATAAAGGATCATCTGAAGATTATCGATGCGATCTGCAATCATGATTCTGAAACGGCGGAACAACTGATGCGGGAACATCTGCGCACGACCATAGCTCAACTGAAAAACATTGCATCCGAGAAATCCAAATGAACATGACAAGGAGGTGACAAGAGAAAAACACAGGTTGATATTGAATGGTTTTCAACGGAACAACAAAAAATCCTGTCGTTCCCAAGGAAAATCCACTCACCAACAGCTACCATAGGAGAATTGAAACAATGAAAAGGATCTTACTCGTCAGTTTTGTCGTTTTTTTCGCCCTCACCACCGGGGCCTTTGCCGCAAAATCTTTTCCCACCAGAAACATAACCGACGTTGTGGTCTGGAGTGCAGGAGGCGGCACCGATACCTGTAATCGCATTATTACTGCTGAAATGGCAAATATTCTCGGCGTCAACATTAACGTCATCAACAAAACCGGTGGTGTTGCCGGCTCTGTAGGTATGAATTATGCCTATTCACAGAAGCACGACGGCTACACCCTCTGCGGGCTCTCTGAATCCAATGTCACCGCCGGTGTTCAGGGCGGCTGGGACAAAAAATTTGATGTTTGGGATACCTTTATAGTTGGCGGATCCCCAGATGTTATTTCTGTTACTCCCGACACCCCCTATAAGACTCTGCAGGATCTTATTGAAGCGGCAAAAGCCGACCCCGGATCCATCAAGGCATCTGCCAGTGGCGCCGGTTCCATCCATCACCTCAATCTGCTGGCGGTTGAAAATGGTTCCGGAGCAAAATTCAATTTTATTCCCTACAAAGGCTCCAGTGATGCCCAGAATGCAGCGATGACCGGAGAAGTAAGTGTCGTCGTCACCTCACTTGCCGAACAGCAGCAGCTCCTTCGCGGCGGCAAACTCCGCGCTCTCGGTATGCTGATTCCCGAATCTTTCGAGGTTGAGGGTCTTGGCACCATTCCATCTTCTTTTGATGCCTATCCTGGTCTTTCAAAATATTTGCCGATCTCTCAGGCAATTGGTTTTGCCGTACCGGCCGATACCCCTGAAGAGGCAAAAGCCGTCCTCGTTGACGCCTTCAAAAAAGCCATGGCAACTGACAAAGTGAAGAGCTGGGCCAAGGAAAATTACTACCTGCTCTCCGGGAAAACCGGGGCCGAGTCCAAAGCGGTCTTTGATGCTCTCGAGTCCAATTTTGCCTGGACTTTATGGGATCTGGGCGCCGCCACAGTAAATCCGGAAACCCTTGGAATTCCAAAACCATAACCCTGATCATTGACGAACAGCAAGGCTGGTATCTGAAGAGATACCAGCCTTTAAACACCAGGCGTTTTGTGCACTGGCAGTGCACCGGCACCCATTTGTACCACAATTTACAACATGCAGGAAGTAATCAACCATGATGGAAAAAGACAAACTCCGCAAGGCCGATATCTTCTCAGGATCCCTGATTGTGCTGCTCGGTCTGTTTATTATCAGTCAGGCTGTGCAAATGCCCATGAAAGACTCCTGGGGCGGAGTGCAGAACGTCTGGTTTGTCTCCCCGGCCCTCTTTCCCCTTCTGGTCGGTGGAATGCTCGCCTTTCTCGGGGTTTGTCTGATCGCCATAGCATTCAGGAGTACCGGCAAAGAAGGGATACAAAGCGTTATCTCCTTTTTGACAAGCAGCAGAGCTGGTGACATTTTTAAAAAGTCCGGAAATCGTAAGATTTTACGCCATTGTTTTTAATCTCATTGTCTTTGTTTTTCTCATGGTCCCGTATATCGATTTTTTCCTGGCGGCGATATTTTTTCTGCTGGTTTTCTTTGTCATGTTTTATTTCGGTGACCACGCCCACCTGCTTAATATTTTCTTTTTTACTCGCCTGCTGCAGTCTGGTGCTCCTGCTCTTTCTCGTATCCGGATTGAGTGAAAAATTTGGTGGAATAACCGAATTTAGCGGAGATTGGCTGGTGGTACTTTTTATAATCGCTCTCTGCCTGCTGGCCGGAACCAGTATAAAAGGCCAGCCTGAGCTGCAAAAGAAATACCGGGTCAGTCTCATCATCGCTTTTGCAGCACCTCTGACAATCGGTATAATTTTCAAGTATTTCTTGCTTGTTCCCATGCCCCATGAAGGACTGATAGTACAGTTGCTGGATAATATCTGGTATGCTGAGCTGTGGTCGTAAAGGAGTAATGCACCATGATGCTTTTCGAACGACTCGGCAGCTTTTTTGAGATTATCGCCGGGATGATCACCGACCCGGCCTCACTCGCCATCCTGTTTGGCTCTGTTCTCCTCGGTATTCTGTTTGGGGCCATGCCCGGTTTGACATCGACCCTCGGGGTAGCCTTACTTACCGCGCTGACCTACAGCATGGACACCGAATTGGCCATGATCTGCCTGTTCGCCATCTATGTCGGCGGTACCTACGGCGGCTCCTATGCCTCTATCCTGATCAATATTCCCGGGACGGCGGCGTCGGCGGCGACAGCTCTCGACGGTTATCCCCTGGCCTGCAAGGGGGAGGGCGGCCGGGCGATAGGACTCACAACCACCTCTTCGGCGATTGGAACGATCATCAGTATGCTTTTCGTGGTCAGTATCTCCCCGATTATTTCCAAGTTTGCCCTGCAATTCACCTCCTTTGAGTTCTTTCTTCTGGCCTTTTTTGGCATCCTCATTTCAGGCACCCTCACCGCACCTGATCTGGTTATTAAAGGATGGATTGCCGGCTTTCTCGGCCTGTTCCTCGCCTGTATCGGCAGGGATCTGCTCCAGTTCTATCCACGCTTCACCTTCGGCTATCCAGAGCTCGACAGCGGCATTGAGGTTGTCCCGGTCTTGATCGGTGCTTTCGGTATCCCGCAGATTATCGAAGTACTGCGCAGCAAAACCCAGATGGCCAAAGCCAAAAAACTGCAGCGTATTCTGCCCGAAATAGGAACGGTTATCCGTAATTTTCCAGTCATCATCAGATCGGCGCTGATTGGTGTCGGCATCGGCGCTGTCCCCGGTATCGGTGAAGATATTGCCGGCTGGGTATCCTACGGAACCGCGAAAAACACCTCCAAGCACCCGGAAACATTCGGTAAAGGTGAACTAAAAGGCTTACTGGCCAGCGAAACGGCGAACAACGCCTGTGTCGGCGGCGCGATGATCCCTCTTTTGAATCTCGGCATCCCCGGCAGCCCGCCGGCGGCCATGCTCCTTGGCGCCCTCATGCTCCACGGCGTCACCCCCGGACCAATGATCACCTTCGAACACCCAACCTTCATCCTCGAAGTGGCCGCCATTCTGCTCCTTGCCTCGATGGCCATGTGGGTGACCGGGATGATTCTGGCCAAGCAGGTGGTGAAGGTTTTGCGCATCCCGACGGAACTGTTTATGCCGATTATCGGCGTGCTCTGTATTATCGGCTCCTATTCCCTCGGGCTGAACATTTTCAATCTCTACCTCATGCTGCCTGTCGGCATAATCTGCTATTTTCTGACCAACATGGGGTATCCCATTGCCCCTCTGGTCATCGGCGTAATCCTCGGCCCCATGGCCGATGAAAACCTGCGAAGGGCCCTGATGGTCTCCCAGGGAAGTTTCATGCCGGTTTTTACCCGACCCGTTTCTCTCATTCTTTTTATCATCATTGTCTGGACCATTTGCAGCCAGTTCGGCTGGTACAAAAAAGGAGTGGGAAAATTAAAAGGAAAATTTACTCCGTTCACGAGCACAATAAGATAAAGCCTAAAACGTGCTCCACTGATGTAACATTATCACTAAACTGTACAACCAACCCCATTTTAAACCAATTCCTGGAGATTGTTCATATGTTAAATCTGGCGATTATTACCGGATTCCTTTCACAGACAAAGGATCGCTTTCACGAATACAATGCCCCGCTCAGTGTCGATGAGAAATTCAAACTGATGACCGAAATTGAAGGATATAAAGGCGTCGAAATCGTCTACCCCTATGAAGTAAAGAACGCGGTCGAGACAAAAGCAATACTTGACAAGTACGGCCTGGAAGTCGCGGCAGTCAATGTCAATGTCAAAGCCGAACCGGAATTTCGCAATGGCGGTGTGACCTCCACCGATCCGGCCATTCGTGCCAAGGCTGTACAATTTATTAAAAATGCCAAGGATTTCGCGGCTGAGGTTGGCGGCGACAAGGTCACCTGCTGTCCTTTGGGGGACGGCTATGAATTTTCTTTTCAGTACGATTATGCCGCAGCCTGGAAACATCTGATAGAGACTTTTTCCGAAGCGGGCAGTTACCGTCCGGAAATTCCTCTTTTTATCGAGTACAAGCCCAGTGAAACCCGGGGCCACTGTTTTGTCGATACCGCCGCCAAAGCACTCTGCCTGCTCAATGACATGAAGGTTGCGGCGATGGGGGTAACCCTTGATTTCGGCCACTCCATGTACGGCAATGAGAACCCGGCAGAAGCCGTGGCCCTGCTGGAGGCAAGCCCCTATAAGTACTATGTCCATATTAATGATAACGACGGGAAATGGGACTGGGATTATTTCTGTGGAACCAAACACTTCCTGGAATATGTCGAATTTCTCTACTACCTGAAAAAATATAACTATAACGATTACTTTACCTCTGACACCTCGCCCACCCGCTGGGATATTCGCGGCACCTTCGAGGCCAACAGTCGTATGACCCTGAAAATCTGGAATATGCTTGATCGCATTGATACCGCCCAACTGGAATCGCTGATGGCCAAAGGTGACTATCTTGAAACCTGGAAGTTTGTCGAACAGAACATCTTCGCCTTGAGATAGAGGACTTTTTCATGTCAGAGCAGGATACTGTCAATACAAGCATTTTAGATGATTTGCCACCGGACTGGCCGGTGGATCTTCTGCCGGCCATCCAGGAAGCAATCGCCAGGTCGAAGTATAAAATTGTTATCCTTGACGATGATCCTACCGGAACCCAGACGGCCAAAAATCTTCCGGTCCTCACCCACTGGTCGCAAGAGGCCCTGCGGGATGAGCTTTTACGGGAATATCCGGCTTTTTTTATCCTCACTAACAGCAGAAGTCTTGACCGAACCCGCTGCCTGTAAACTTGCCCGGGAAATAGGCACCAACCTCAAGCGTGCATCCGATGAGACCGGAATTCGTACTGTGCTGATCAGCCGGAGCGATTCAACCCTGCGGGGACATTTCCCCGCCGAGGTTGATGCAATGGCGGAAGTGATGGGCAAGGCCAGGCTGCCCTACCTGTTCTCCCCTTTTTCCTGGAAGGCGGCCGTTACACCTTAAACGATGTCCATTATGTGCAGGAGGAAGACCATCTCATCCCGGCGGCAGAAACCCCTTTTGCCAAAGATGCGGCCTTTGGCTTTCGCTGCTCGAATCTCAAAGAATGGGTGGAGGAAAAAAGTGGCGGGAAGATCCGCACCGCACAGGTAACCTCGATCACCATCGACGACATCCGTCTCGGGGGACCGGCTCGCGTGGCCGAGATTCTCTCAAAAGTGCCAGCCAGGCGGCGCCTGCATTGTCAATGCGGCGAGCTATGGTGATATGGCGGTTGTCGTCACCGCCCTTCTTGAAGTGGAAAAGAGCGGCAAAGAATTTCTCTACCGGACCGCCGCATCCTTTGTGCGCACCAGAACCGGTCTCGATCACCGGACCGAGTTGTTATCAAAAGAAGAATTGACCAGCAAGAACAACCACGGCGGCCTCTTTGTTATCGGCTCCTATGTCGAAAAAACCAGCCTCCAGGTCGAGGCTCTTTTTAATAAGACCGACATTACCGCCATCGAGGTGCACGTTGACGCCCTGCTTGATCCTCTGCGCAGACAAATGCGAAATAGCCCAGGTGGCCGCCGAGACCTCGACAGCACTTTCGGCGGGCAGAGATACGGCAATCTACACCAGCAGGCAATTGATTACCGGTGAAAATGGTGCCGTCAAGCCTGGCAATAGGTCAGACGGTAAGTGACAGCCTGATTGAAATTGTGCAAAACATCACTGTTCAACCGCGCTACCTGGTCGCCAAGGGCGGTATCACCTCAAGTGATGTCGCCACCAAAGGACTGGGAGTCAAACGAGCCATGGTCATCGGCCAGGCCCAGCCCGGAGTACCGGCCTGGCATTTGGGACCGGAATCACGGTATCCGGGAATGTCCTATATCATCTTCCCCGGAAATGTTGGCGACAATGACGCTCTGGTGCACATTAAAAATAATTTGCAAGAGATGGCTCGAAAAAAACACTCAGTAGGAAAGGAATACAAGATGCACATTGATACCGGCGAACTCCTCAACCATGCCAGGCAAAACCAATTATGCGGTTGGTGGTTTCAATATCTACAATCTGGAAGGTGCCCTGGCTGTTATTTCTGCAGCCGAAGAACTGGACAGCCCGGTCATCCTGCAAATCCTGCCGTCCGCCCTCGATATCGGCGGCACTGGCCTTATCGCCATGTGCCTGGAACTGGCACAACAAAGCCTGGTGCCGGTTGCCGTTCATCTTGATCACTGCAGCTCCGCAGAGCGCATCGATATCGCAATAGCAGCCGGTCTCACCTCGGTCATGGCCGATGGTTCCGCTCTTGAGCTATCAGGAAAACATTCATTTCACTCGGGCAATAGTTAAAAAGAGTGTTTTGGTGGACGGCACCGTTGAAGCCGAACTCGGCAAACTGAGCGGCGAAGAGGATGGGCTTGAGTGTCGCGGACCGGGAGGCACAATTGACCGATCCAGACCAGGCCGCAGATTTTGTCGACAAGACCGGGATATCCGCTCTCGCCATCTGCATCGGGAATATCCATGGCAAATATCACCGTCCGCCGAAACTTGACTTTTCACTCCTTGCAGCCATTGCCAAACAGGTTTCCATCCCTCTGGTCCTGCACGGTACCTCTGGGCTTCCCGATGCAATGATAAAACAGGCAATCAAACATGGTGTTTGTAAATTTAACGTCAATACTGAAATTCGCAACGCATACATCAACGCGCTCGCCAAGAGTTTTGCAACCTCATGCAAAGGTTGAACTGGTTTCTTTGATGCAAGAGTCAATACAAGCAATGAAAGAGCCGGTTCAATCGAAATTAAAACTGTTTTGTTCCGTCAACAAAGCAAAAACATTTACCAACATATAACTCTAATTCCACTAGAGGAGAAGATCGTGAAACATACAGTAAAAACTATTCAGAAGATGAAGGATGACAAGCAAACCATTACCATGCTTACCGCCTATGATTTCCCCACCGCCAAAAAGGTCAACGATGCCGGGATCGACATGATCCTCGTCGGCGACTCTTGTGCAATGGTAGTTCATGGCCACCCCAATACCCTGACCGCCACCATGGAGATGATGCTTCTCCATTGCGGCACCGTTGCCCGCGCCTGTGACCGGACCATGGTTGTGGCCGACATGCCCTTTGGTTCTTTTCAGTACAGCGTTGAAGAGACCATGCGCAATGCCGCCCGTTTTGTGGTCGAGGCCGGGGTTGATGCGGTAAAATTTGAGGCAACCCACAATCACATCGCCAAGACCAAAGCGGTGGTCGAGATGGGGATTGCCTGTGTGGGTCACGTGGGTCTTCATCCCCAGGCCATAGGTGCCCTTGGCGGCCTGAAGGTCCAGGGAAAGGACGTGGCAACTGCAAGAAAGGTTGTCTCAGAATGTCTCGCCCTCCAGGAGGCTGGGGTCTTTGCCATTATTTTTGAAGCAGTCCCGGCCAAGCTCTCCGCCTATGTTACCCGAAAACTGAAGGTGCCAACCATCAGTATCGGCGGCGGCCCGGGCTGTTCCGGACAGCTTCTGGTTACTCCGGATGTTCTTGGTCTCTATGATAATTTCACCCCGTCTTTTGCCAAACAGTACCAGGATGTCGGCACATTGATGCTTGAGACTTTCAAACAGTATAAAGAAGAGGTACTATCCGGGGTATTTCCCGGGAAGAACACAGCTATAAAATGTCCGATGAAGTTCTTGAAGCAATAGAAAAAGAATTCGGCAAGGCATAATCTTTGACGGAGTGTGGTGGGGAAGATCTCTCCCACCACACTCCCTTTCCGTTAAAAATCCTCCGAGAGTCGTATGCAAAAACTCCTTTTTTCCCTGGCGCTGATCGTCACCGGCCTGGTTTTTGGCTACTTCTGGCAAAGATGGGCAAAAAGACAAGGTCCCAGCCACGAAGCCGCCATCCCCGGCATCAGAAAACTTCTGCAAAAAATAGGCTTACTGTTTTTTATGCCGGTCTCTTTTGTTGCCGCTGTCTGGGTGGTTTCCTTTGCCGATATACGCGTAGCCTTCCTCCCGGTTATTGGTGCCGGTGCCCTGCTTCTCGGAGGCTTGCTCGGTCTTGCCATCGCCACCATTATGAAAAAAGAAGGCCCCCAGAAAGGGACACTTTTCTGTTGCGGCTCTTTCACCAATATCGGCTCCATTGGCGCCCTGGTTGCGTTTGTCTTTCTCGGTGAAACGGGCTTTGGCCTGGTCGCCCTGTACAAAATGTTTGAAGAGATTGTCTACTACACCATCGGTTTTCCCATTGCCAGGTACTATAGCGGGGCGAAAAACGAGGTAACGCTGTGGCAGAGAGTAACAGAGATAAGCAAGGATCCCTTTGTCCGGGCCGCTTTCGGAGCGTTTATCTGTGGCTTGACCCTCAACCTTTCGGGAATTCCCCGACCCGATTTTTTCGAAACATTAAATAGTTTTTTCGTTCCCTGCGGGACCTTTGTTCTGCTGGTCTCCATTGGTCTCGGCATGCGTTTTTCAAGTGTTGGCAACTATCTTGTTGAAGGTCTGCAGGTCTCCCTCATCAAGTTCGTTGTTATTCCCTGTATCGCCGTCACCACGGCTTTTGCTCTCGGCTTTGGTGATATCAACGACGGCCTGCCATTGAAGGTGGTGCCATTGTCTCTTCCATGCCGGTAGCTTTTACTGCCCTGGTGGCTGCATCGATATATGATCTTGATTTAGACCTGGCCAATTCATGCTGGTTGATCACCACCGGCTCCCTGGTTATTGTTCTTCCCTGGCTTTCCTACCTTCTGACACTTTTATAGATTCCGCATATCTGAATACAAGTTCGTAAAAACCTCAAATTTCGATGGATAAGTAAAGCTTTATATTGGAGGCGTGCAAATTTTCTTAAACTGTAGTTTCTGTTTATATGCGCCAAATGGTCGAATAATAGATTATGTCGTCATTTGTTGACGATGAACAGTGGCAGAGGTGAGGGGCAGAGATTATTCATGGTGACAAGGTCCTTTTCACTGCAGTATCCCTTGTGGATGTATCCTTTTTCCATCCCTTCGGCGGTGATGATTTGCAGATGGGTATGATAGAACCAGTTGCCATTTTCGTGGAAGTCTCCAATTTCTGCGAATTGCTGGCCCCCGGTAATCACCCTCCCTCTTTCCGGCAGGCTGTCTCTTCTTAGGTGTCCGTAGAAACTGTAAAATGTTGTGAAGTGGGGGCTGTGGTGTTTGAGCACCACATAGCCACCGTAGTTACCCTCCCCGCTTTCATATCCACATTCTGCCACCGTAGCGTCCAGCGGGGCGTGCAATGGAGTACCAAGATCAACGATGATATCGAGACCAAGATGGATGAAACGTTTCTCGGCAACCATCTGCGGGCAGTCGCTTAGCAGGGTGTCGCGCCTCTCAAGGTACGAGGCAACGCCCCAGCTATGCTCCGGATTCATCCTGTCGTCAAGTATCCGTTGGAAACTCCTTTGATCGCGAACGCTTATGTTCTTAAGAAGCTGGCTGTTTGGTGACAAATCGGCAATATAGGGATCCCCTGTGAGGTCTGGGAAAATCGGAAAGTGTTCGATTTTATTGCTGTAGAAAAAAAATGGGTATTGCATGGCGGCTCCAACCTAAGATAGTGGATGGGTGGTTGTTTTCAATAAACCTGTGACGGATACCACAGGATGTCCGTCCATTTCTATGGTAGTATTTTCCGGCCAGGTGAAATCCTGTGACAGAGCGCGATAATAGGAAATATCATAGGGGATCAGTTTCACGTGCAGGTCATTACCAGTACCTTGAATAGTTGAAGTTAACCCGAAATCCACCTCCCCCAAAGAAGTTTTGATGATATATCTGGGAATCTCCCGTCCGCTACCCTCCCGTCGAACCTTTGTGGCGATGTCGACCACATCGTAAAGATCGACGGGATTTTCTCTGTTCCACTGCTCCTGCAAAGAGGTGCCAGCAACAAAAAGATGATGGAACTCAATCCCGGCTTCACGGCAGCGGTAGGCCAGCTGATGAATTGCTTCGGCTGAATCATTTATTCTTCCGAGGAGCGGTGTATTATTGTAAACCGTTATACCATTGTTTCTGAGCTGCTTAGTCAATCTGGCGTGCTCGTCAGTGATTTCCTCTGCTGCCAGAAATTGGGTTTCAACTTCCAGGCGAAGCGGATTTACCATTGTCAGCTTGTTTATGCCAGCAAGAAGGTCAATTACCAGCGGATTGTAAAGGTGTGGGGCATGGTTGAACGCCAGACTACGCAGCCTGAGACTGTTTACATGCGGGATGTTCTCCAGATTGTTGGCCAGTGTTTTGATACTGCTCAGGCAGTGGACAATATCAAGGTCAGAGAAGACAACCACATCAGTGATTCGTTCATCACTGCGGATATAGTCGAGCATGGTATCCGAGATATCTGCATTCACCTCCACTCGTGTTTCGTGAACACGTGAAAGCTGATCTGTGCCGGTATTGACCAATGATTGTGAGAGAGTTTCACTTTCAGCGATCAAGAGCCGTGACTTCGTGTATCGGGATTGGCCTTGGCCTTTTTTCTTCTGCCCGTTGCGGACGTGGTCCTAAAAAGAGTGTCTCGTCTCCGATCTTGGCCATGTATTGGATATCGATAGTGCCTTCTTCGTTGACACGGATGTTTTTCAGTTCGGTGGCAAGCGGGGCAAAATTTTTGAAATATTCAGGGGTATAGGGGCTTCTGATCCAAATGAAATTTTCACTTTCTGCAACCGGTTCAACGGCCCAGCCACTGGAGTTCCAATCCATCTTGCCTATAGGAGTGGCTGTGCAGATTCGCGGCACAATGCGGTCTGATAAATGCGCCCTCAGGTAGTTGCCGACTGCGTGCCCCTTGGAGATCGGCGACCAATATATGCTGTTGCCGTGGATAGGGCTGCAGGGAATGTAGATATAATGCAGCTCAGCGCCGGCACCCCTAAGCAGGCTAAACAGTTTAACAAGCTCCGGTCCCTTATCATTGCAGCCATCGAGAAAAGGCGTCTGGATGTAGACACCGATGCCGTTTTTAACGAGGTCGGTGATAATCATTAAGCACTGAGGCGAGATTTCATCCGGGTGAATGAAGTGGGTAGCAAGTTCTATACGCTTACCCTTTTCCTGCAGCTCGAGATGTTTGCGTTTGAGGTAGGAGAGCAGTTTTCCGTCATCTGCGAGAAAGAGATCCGGGTAGTAAGAAACAGATCGGGTCGCCAACCGCAGGGTCTGGACGTGGTCAATGTCCATCAGGTTATCGATGGTGGCAGCCATATTAATTTTGCTCATGAACGGGTCACCGCCTGTCACCACGACCTCTTTGATTGTCGGAGAGTTTTTGACATGCTCAACGGCTTTTTTGACATCTGCGGGTGTCGGGTTGGTCTCGTTGCGCGACTCCTTGTGTTTGCGGAAACAGAAGCGGCAATAAACCGGACAACTCATATTGAGGAGGAAGATAACCCGGTTTTGGTACATCTGTTCAAGCAAGCCCTGGTGGAACTGACCAATCCAGGTGTTTGTATGACCAACCTTGTCAAGCTCCTCAATAAAGGGCAGGTATTGGTAAGCAACGTTGCGGGAAACCCTCATCTGGCGGATGGTGTGCATTGACAGCCGTACCGGATAAGTATCTATAACCTCCTGCATATTCTTTCGATCACTTTCGGGGACCTTCAGATTTGCAGCCTTTTCCAATGCCTCTACCGTTTTGATAGATATAAATCCATGGCCGGGAAGCAAAACCTCGAGGATTGCGACCAAGCAGCAGGTGGGGCATGATAATGCCGTTAACATCAATTTGGCCGGATCCATCGGCCAAGCTGAGCTGCTCGAGCAGATCATGGAAAAATGCTTCAGGATTATCGGCAAAATTGCATGCGGAAAGCAGTTTGGAGAACTTCTCGGAACCGGTCCCCTCTTTTATGATTTCAAAAAATTCTGGATTAGTGAGCTGTTTGGTTGCCAAAAGGTCGAGAAAACTGACAGCTGTCTCAATTAACTGCTTTAACCTCGTTTCACACTCTTCCCCGGAATGCTTGAACTCGATTTTAACGGTCACATCATGTCTGGCCATCCATATCTCTCCACATTTTTACAATTCTGTAAAAGAAAAATTAACCGTTTACATTCGTAATGAAATCTGCAATGTTAACTATAATAGTAAAAGCTTTCCTATTATAGTAAAAGACTTCCTATTATAGTGCGATAGATATAATGGTTAACACATAAGCAAAAATAGACCTGCCTACCTTGCAAACGTGGGTTAAGTTGAAGCACAACCAACAACTCAGAGCCAAAATCAAGGAGGCAGGTCATGCAGAAAACAATAAAGAATATCGGCTTAGATGTCCACAAAAACTCAATTTCAATTGCAATCGCCGATGAAGGTCGTGATGGTGAGGTCAGATATTACGGTAAAATTGACAACGACATGAATCAATTGGACAAAGTTATCCGTAAACTTATATCAAAAGGAGCCGTCCTCAGGTTTGTTTATGAAGCGGGCCCATGTGGATATGGCATCTATCGCTATTTGACCAATAATGATATGGATTGTGCTGTTGTTGCTCCATCCAAAATACCGCAACAAAGTGGTAACCGGTTGAAAAACGATAGGCGCGATAGCCTTTCCTTAGCCAGGTTGCATCGAGCAGGTGAACTTACGCCTGTATACGTCCCAACTGAAGAAGATGAGGCTTTGCGCGATTTAGTACGTGCCCGAGAAGATGCAACTCGTGCACTTCGGACAGCAAAGCAACAACTTGGTGGATTTCTTCTTCGACATGACATCGTATATTCAGGGAGAAGTAAATGGACAAAAGCCCATTTCAACTGGTTGGCTGATATCGCTATGCCACATCCTGCGCAACAGATTGTATTTCAAGAATATATCGATACTGTCGTTGACTGCGGCAATCGTGTTCAGCGCTTAACGGAGCAAATACGACAACAATCCCAGCAGAGCAGATTGCATGAATTGATCAAGGCCCTTCAGTCCATGCGGGGGATCTCTCTTATTGTTGCAGCAACCATAGCAGCAGAGCTTGGCGATCTGACTCGTTTTGAAAATCCAGGAAAGCTGATGGCTTTTCTTGGTCTCATCCCCTCTGAACATTCAAGCGGTGAGCAGGTGAAAAAAGGCGCAATTACCAAGACGGGTAATGGCCACGTACGCAGAGCCTTAGTGGAAGCAGCTCATGCTTATCGATTTGCCGCAAGAAAAAGCAGAGCAATTCGTAAACGGCAAGAAGATTTACCAAAAGAAGTTCTGGATATTTCGTGGAAAGCTCAGTGCCGACTTTGCACACGTTATCAATATTTAATGGCCAAAGGGAAAAAAACAAATGTTGCAAAAACAGCTATTGCCAGAGAGATTGCAGGTTTTTCCTGGGCAATTGCCCATGCTCTCCCTAAAGCCGCATAACTTTTGAGCGCCGGTAGCAGTGAATGGTTGGGGTGTCAAGGTCAAGCCTGTGTGCTCGTACCTCGCAACCTTGACACCCCAACCATTCACTGCTCAACCTGAAGGTGGCGATGCGGAAGAGCGCCGCTGGCAGGGCTCAAACAAAAGAGCTGACTCAGCTATATTGATGAAAATTCAACTAATAACTTCAACTCAACAGGAGTATTTGATAAAAAGGACACAGTCCTTCCAGTTCATTGCCAGAGGCGCGGTCACGGTCAGGAGAACCCTCGAAAGTACTATGGGAATAAGCATAACAGCTGAAACTCCCGATGATAGATAGAGGCAGCTCCACGACGAAGCCAATTCATACGGTACCCAACCCGCGCATATCAGACTGATCAACCGTCGTTAAACGATGACCCCGTCTCTGACCATGAACTGGAAGATGTTAATTAACCTCGTTGCAAGCACCGATAGACCGGTGATAAAAAAAGAGGCAATGGACAATTGTTTATTATTGACAGTGTTAACCATATCAGTACTTACTATCTTTCTGCTGAAATTCGCCAGAACTTGTACGAGTCAGGTCGATCGCCCGAAGAGCAGCATGCCGCCGGGACCTATGCGAGTCAGATTTTTAATCGACTTTTGATCGACCTTTCCTGGAACTCCAGCCGCCTGGAGGGAAATACCTACTCACTTTTAGAAACCGAGTTGCTGCTGGCTCATGGCGAAGCGGCAGAAGGTAAGAACGCCATGGAAACGCAGATGATCCTGAACCACAAGGCTGCCATTGAGCTCCTGGTGGATCAGGCCTCTGAGGTCGGCTTCAACAGATTTACTGTCCTTAACCTGCATGGCTTGCTCTCGGACAATCTTTTGGCAGATCCCCAGGCATGCGGTCGGCTCAGGAATATCTCTGTGGGCATAAGCGGGACGGTGTATCATCCTTTGGAAATACCGCAACTGATCACAGAATGTTTTGATCAGATTCTCGCCATTGCGTCGGAAATTGAGGATCCAATCGAACAAGCCTTTTTTGTCATGGTCCATTTGCCGTATTTGCAACCGTTTCAGGATGTCAACAAACGCGTTTCACGGCTTGCCACCAATATTCCTCTGATCCGTCGGAATCTCTGCCCCCTCTCGTTTCTGGATGTACCGAATCGGGCGTATATTGACGGTACCGTGGCCATCTGTGAGATGAATAAGACGGAATTGCTGCGTGATGTCTTTGTCTGGGCTTACCAGCGATCATGTGCTCGATATTCTGCAATTCGGCAATCGCTTGGCGAACCCGACCCTTTCAGGTTGCGATATCGGCAACAGATCAAGACGTTCGTAGCCGCAGTGGTTCGAAATTGCATGGATAAACGAAAAGCGGTGGACTGGATAACCGGGACGTCTGAAAGGGTGATCGCAGCTGATGATCGGGCTCGTTTTATTGAAGTGATCGAGACAGAGCTTGGCAGTCTGCATGAGGGAAATTTCGCTCGTTATCAATTGCGTTTCTCTGAATTCCGGGACTGGAAAAAGATATGGCTTTGATCCAGTCTTTCCTCATCTCTCGTGTCCCTGGATTATGTTAGGCCGTGCTTCTGTCAACAGGAACGAACAGGCGGATTGTCATGGCCGCCCTATATAACTCTGCAGGTCTGAATAATCGGGAGATGGTCCATATGGGCTGGATTATTCGACAGTCAGTCAAGGCAGAAAACGTCTACGCGTCAGGGTTATAATAGATAAAATCATCAGCTTGCTGATTGAGGGTAGAGGCAAAAAGTGTCAAGAATAAAGATTTGACTCCTTCTTTTTTGTGTTAATTAAAATTTACATAAAAGATAAAATAATGCTATAATGTTCTTTATGATTAACATTAACGACAAAGTGGTGCCCGTCTTGAACCAGCTCGGCAAGCGACTGCGGCAAGCCCGGCTGGCTTGTAATGAGAGCCAGGAAGTGTTTGCTGCACGTATCGGGCTGACAAGACAGACCTACAGTAAAATGGAAAAAGGAGCGGCTACAGTTCCCATTGGCTATTGGCTCGCAGCCAGTGATATTTTAGGTCGTTTGCCGACATGGCAGGGTGTGCTCCTTGAAAAAGAAGACCTCTTTGCACAGTTTGAGAGAAATCAGAGTGAGAGAAAAAGAGCCAGTGGCCAAAGAGCAAAGAAAAAATGATTAGGTTAAACGTCTGGTTGACCTTGCCTCAGGGCCAGACTGTCCGTACTGGTGAACTCGTTGTTGCGGCTCCTGATTCACAAGGACGGCTGGCAGGGCAGTTCAGATATGTACCGGAATACCTTGCACATCCCGCTGCCTTTCCACTCGACCCGATCCATCTCCCTCTTGCCACCAGGAGCTATGATGCTGACAGACCGCACTCCGGAGTGCATGGAGTTTTTGAAGACAGCCTTCCTGATGACTGGGGCCGTCGCCTTCTCGCGAGGCGCTATCGGTTGGCAAGAGACAATCAGCGGGTGCCAGGGCTGCTGGAGTTGCTTGGAGGGCAGGGGATGGGCGCTCTCAGCTATGGCAAAGATGAGGGGATCCCAGTAAAGAAAGAGGCTGTTGATGGTCGCTATTTATTGGATTTACAGAGCTTAGCTGCAAGGTTCGAAGAGGATGCCAGCTCTATAGATGATGACATGGCACTTCTTTTTCAGGCGGGGAGTTCTCCCGGCGGTGCCCGCCCCAAAGCTCTTATCAGGGACCGGGAAACATCATATCTGGCCAAGTTTTCCAGTGTTCGCGACCAGTTTGATGTTGTATCCCTGGAAGCTGCGGCCATGGAGCTGGCAAGGCAGGCTGGAGTATCAGCCGCACCAACAAAACTGGTGCCCTGTGGAGTAAAGAAGGTCTTGTTGGTTGAACGTTTTGATATTAATCCTCTTACCACGGGGCGCAACCATTTGCTCAGTATGCAGACTCTTCTTAAGGCGGATGGGTACTATTATACAGGGTACCGGGATCTTGCGGACATTATCCGGCGGGTTTGCAGTAATCCGGCGGGGGACCTTTTAAAGCTTTTTAAACAACTCGTTTTTAATGTGATGCTCGGCAATACAGATGATCACCTGAAAAATTTCTGCATAATGTATGACGGAGATGGCTGGAAGCTTAGCCCTGCATTTGATCTGGTTCCCAATATTGGTTTGAATCGTGAGCACGTGCTGCAGATAGGGCACAGCACTGTGGTGGATAATAGAACAATCCTTCTGCATGAAGCAAAACATTTCGGCATCAAGCGACTAAAATCAGCAGAACAAATTATAGCAGCTCTATACGAGGTGGTGTCCGGTTGGGAAAAAGTGTTTTATGGGTTCGGTGTGCCTGACAGGGACATGAAAATCATAGGCCAGGATATTAATAATCGATTGGCAATGTTGGCATTGTGAAATCCGGGGACACAATACTGGTTCCTAGACTTTTTGGGATATGCAATTCTTCCTAAGGATTTGATAAAAATTATTGTGTCCCCGGATTTGTACCTGAACCATTGACCTGGATCCCATGCGCCGCATGGGAAGTGTGACCGGCATGGTCACGAACTAGCTGGTGAAAGTCCAGCCATAACCCTGAAAGGAGGGAATGTGTAGACAAAGGCAAGGGTGCCCGAAGAAACTCTCAGGATCTGCCCGAGGAGGGAAATACCGGTGAAAGAGAGCCAATGAGGGATCTGAAGGAAGCCGACGTCAAAGCTGCCACCCAAGCTCGGTGCGAACCTCCGGCAGGCTCTGCGAAAAGGGCGAGGTACCTTCCATTACCGAAGCCCGATATCTTTTCCGTATTTCGCGGGGTAGAGGAGGTGGGTGGGCAACGAAAGTACGTGATCTTACACCCCTCAAGGGGGTACTGAACATAGCCCGGTGAAGGGCCGTCTGTTCCGGGCCGTTGTAACTGCGACAGTAAAGCCCTAAGCGACACAGCAATGTGTGCGTTACGGACAGAGGGTCTTCAGAAGAAGCCATAGTAGGCGTAAAGCCGGTAGCCGACGACGATGCGGTGACGTATCTGAGGATAAAACTACCAAAATCTGGGGACACAATACTGATTTCAAGACTTTTGGGATTCGCAATTCTTCCGAAGAATAGGGCCAAAATTATTGTGTCCCCGGAATTGTGGTGTAAATTAAACGGAACCCGTTTTGACTGCGGCGATAAGGCCGGTTTCCAGATGGCAAATCTTGCCTTTGCCCTGGAGCATCCGGAAATTAAAGATACACATCGGAAAAACTGGGGACACAATACAAACTCCGGGGTCTTTGGGCTTGGTGTTTTCCCATGAGGCCTTTATCGGAAATAGTATTGTGTCCCCAGTTTTTTGACAGTCAGTCAAGGCAGAAAACGTCTGCATGACAGGGCTGAAAAAGATCAAACCATCAGCTTGTTGCTTGGGCGTATAAGCAAAAAATGTCAAGAATAAAAATTTGACCCCATCTTACCATTCTTCCCTTGCTTGACAAAATGTATGGTATGAATATATACATATATAAATGGATGAAAGAGACAAAAAAATACTTAAAAAGTGTACAGGCTTTGACTGGGACACGTCCAATATTGATAAAAATTGGCTAAAGCACAGAGTTAGCCCTGCAGAGTGTGAGCAAGTCTTTTTCAATCGTCCCTTAATAATTCAAGACGATTTCGCCCATTCACATGTTGAGAGACGATTTTACGGCCTTGGTAAAACAGATTCGAAAAGGACGTTGTTTGTTGTTTTTACAATCAGAAATAATCTTATTCGTATCATTTCTGCCAGGGACATGAGCAGCAAAGAGAGGAAGGTGTATGACAATGGCTAAACGATTGCCTGTATTTAAAAACGAAAACGAAGAAAAAGAATTTTGGTCAGCTCATGACTCAACTGAATATATCAACTGGAAACGAGCTGAAAGAGTGACATTATCCAACCTCAAACCATCTGTGAAAAAAATATCGCTCCGTCTTCCCGGCTCAATGCTTGAAGAACTCAAGCTACTGGCAAACAAAAGAGACGTCCCGTACCAATCTCTTTTGAAAATTTTTCTCGCTGAACGTATTGAAAAAGAGCTTAATTCCTGATCTTTTTCAGTAGAAATCTGGGGAGGAAATCCGGGAACGACAATACTGATTTCATGACTCTTGGGATGGCCTGGTTCCCATGCGCCGCGTGGGAACCTTATTGAAGGCCCTGACCAATAATATTGTGTCCCCAGATTTCAGGATTTCAGAACGACCAGGCAGGTTGGCATAGCCGCCCTTTATAACTTTACAGGTCTGAATAATCGGGAGATAGACCATATGGGGGGGATTATTCGACAGTCAGTCAAGGCAGAAAAAACTGCATGCCAATGCTGAAAAAGATCAAACCATCAGCTTGTTACTTGGACGTATCTAAGCAAAAAATGTCAAGAATAAAGACTTGACCCCATCCTTCTTGGGAAAAAGATATGGCGTTGACCCCGTCTTTCCCCATCTCTCGTTAATACACCTCGTCATGTGTGCCGATTTGGAGCGGAATGATTTCTTTATCTTTTATCAGGAATTCAATGGTGAGGCGGTAGCTAAGAGTTATGGAAATGGAGTAAATACCTTTCAACCTGCCTCGCAGAGGATGAAGTCGAAGTGATGGATGGAATGGATTGATCTCCATGAGCTGCAAACATTTTTCATATTGAGAGAGAATCTCAGGATGCTTTCTGAAGAACTTTTTCGCTCTTCGTACGTAGCTGTCTGTGAAAATAATTGTAAATTCACTCATTCTTCAGGCTGGCGATATGCTCGTCAATTGATTTGTCAGTGATTCTGCCTGCCTTGCGATCTTCCCTTGCTTCGAGTAATGCTGCTTCCAGCTCGCATTCCCGCATATGTTCGTATTGTTTAATGCTCATAACCACATATTTGTTTTTGCCACGGACTGTAATAGTAGCTTCCTGGGAATTCTCCAGTATCTCGGCTATAGAAGCTACACCACGTCGCTTGATGTCGTTTGCAGTAATTGTTGCCATAAATGTTATCCCTTCTTGAGTTATTAGTGCTATTGTAGGTGCTATAAACAATACTGTCAAACACATTTTAAACAGGGAGATCTGAAACCTAAAATCCGGGGACACAATACTGATTCCTGGACTTTTGGGGATATGCAATTCTTCCTAAGGCTTTGATAAAAATTATTGTGTCCCCGGAATTAGCCATTTCCCAGCCGCCAAATTGATCAAATCTTGCGAGATCGACATGAACAGGATACGATGATAACTGTAAAAGTAGTCGATTCGTTCAGGAAGCTGGTTTTTTAGACCTGCCTTAGGAAGCGAACTTTTGAGCCGAAGATTGAGGATAAAGGAGCAGTCATGGCACACGATAGAGATCGGATTCTGCAGATACTGCATGAACATAAATCAGAGCTGACGGAGAAATTCGATGTGAAATCTCTGGCAATGTTCGGGTCAGTTGCTCGTGACATGGCAACACATACCAGTGATATCGATATTCTTGTTGAATACTATAAGGTTCCAGGTCTGTTTCGCTTTATTGAATTACAGGAATACCTTGAGAAAATCACAGGGTCTCCGGTTGATCTCGTCACCCGTAAAGCCCTGAAAAGCCAACTGCGCGACAGAATTCTCAAAGAGGCTGTCCATGTCACGTAGAGATTTGGACCTGCGCATCGATGACATCATTGATGCCCTCCAAACAATAGCTTCCTATATAGATGGAATCACTTACGACCAGTGGACGAATGATAGAAAAACCATCGACGCTGTAATTAGGAATATAGAAATCATCGGTGAAGCCGCAAACCATATTCCAGAAGATATCCAAATCCGATACGCCGATATTCCCTGGGCTCAGATGCGGAGTATCAGAAACCTGCTTATTCATGAATATTTCGGTGTTGATATAGATATCATATGGCAAACAATAACAGATGATCTACCGGATCTGTTGAAAAAAATTACTGCAGTAAAATCAAATCCGGGGACACAATACTGATTCCTGGACTTTTTGGGATATGCAATTCTTCCTAAGGCTTTGATAAAAATTATTGT
>CAWDYJ010000013.1:0-120296 GCA_963806525.1 uncultured delta proteobacterium | reverse complement strand
TGAATACGGCAAACGAAACGCGTCTTTCCGCAAGTGATGGGAGCTAATCTTTTACAAAAAAAATCAGGGCCATCGTTGATGGTCAATAAAATGATCACCAGCGAATCGGCCCGCAGTTCAGCATAGAACAAACCATAAAAAATCCGTCAAAGACCTGACTGTATCTCTTCGTACAAAGCAGTTATCTTTTGAGAAGGAGAAACTGCCAGTGACGAAGCGAGATTGTCTCTGTATGTCTGGTATGTCTGGAGAGCTCCGGTGTACTGGCCCGCCTCTTTCTGACAGAGCATAAGCTGGTATTGCAAATCTTCTGCCAGAGGAGCCAGATCCGCCCCTTTTTGACAATATTTGATAGCTTCAGTCCATTTTTTTCTAAGAGAATAATTGGTACTCAGTTTTTCGATTATCTGGACGAATTTGGTGGCTAGCCGATCTCGAGCAGGCAGGACCCACGCCGCATCTTCACTGTTAAAGAAATATGCCATGATAAAATAAAACCGCATTCTCGGCTGCCTGCAGATCAATAGTTGGCCTGCCGTCTTTTTCTTTCTTTGTTTCCATGTCTTTTGCTAACCGCTCAAACCTCCAGACGTCTACCCAGCAATAATTATTGTTCAGCGTCAATTCGCCGGACTGAAGAGTCAACACATCCGTAACCCCCAGAATTTTCCTCAATCGGTGGAGCGTGGTATTGAAATTCTGCATCTGCATATCGCCATCTGCTTCAGGCCACAGAAGATCAGCCAGAGAGGAGACAGAGATATTACGTCCGCCCCGGGCTATAAGCGCTTTAAGCAGTGCCAGGGGTTTTTGCTGCGCTTTGCCCCCTGATCCCAAAGGTTTACCTTTTCGCACAATATCAAATCGGCCAAAGCAGTAAATCTGTAACGGCCATGGCCAGTTTTCCAACATCAAATGCGGGTTGGCAATATGCAAATCGCGACGCGCAATAAGACGCTGAACATACGCAACTTCAATATCAGCTTCAAGAGCGTGAAAGCAAAGTTTTTCCACAATTTCGGCATTCCACAAAGGAAAGCAATAATACTCATTTTTCCGACCTATGGAGAGGGCGTTTTCCAGACCTGCAGGCCGCGTTGGCGATCATCCTCTCCAAGTATCAGGTATGCCTCGAATAAACGGATGGAGTATTCAACATGTGGTATTGGCAGCATCGTCACAGGATGCCATGGCCTGTTGTAAAAGTAGTAGAGACTTTTCACTGCTCCCTGCCAGGTGTAAAGCCATGGCATGGGCGAGCAGTGAACCGGCCATCGCTTCAGGGTTGCCTGACCGAACCGAAATGTACCGATTTCTCACTATGAACCAGTGCTCCTGCGTGATTATTTTCCAGCAGATATCTCCACCCCATTGAGATATGATAAAGCTGTTTGACATAGGCTCGCTCTCTCCAGCCGCTCCTCTATCTTGCCGAGATATTCTTTGGCAATATCCAGCTCACCGTCAACAAGTGCTCCACAGGCACCATTTATCAGGATCAGTAGAGACATGACATAAATTCCGGTCTCAGCGGATAGCTTTAAAGCTTCATGCACTTCTCTATAGCACTCCTTGGAATTGCCGCAACGCCAATGATAGAGCGCTTCAAAGTTTTTCAAAGTGATGACGACCAGAGGCGGCATTCCGGGCTCCTGTGCCAGGCTGTTAAAACTATCTATGAACAACCTTGCTTCGGGTAGAGCCCCAGTAAGAATGCTATGCAATATGAGTGGGTTCAGCATTTGAATCTTCAAGTCGGCACCCAGATCATGTTTGCTTTCAAGAAGCAGTATCACCTTTTCCCGCCAACTGCTCACTCGAGGATGTCGGGGCTGTCTCATCGCCATGGCCGTCAGCATAATAAAGGCTATCCTCGCTTCAAATCCCGGAGATGGACAAGATTGTTCACGGGACAACAACGTTTCCATCTTTTCAACCCACTGGTCGTAAGCAAAAAAAGAATCAAAGCCATAGGTCAGGGAATCTCCAATACCGAGCATCGTGACTAAAAGTCCGGCCTGTTCTTGTCGCTTTTCAAACACCTCCATAGCATGATTAAAAAATTGCATGGCCGCAGCAGGTTCCTGCAACATGAGGCACATCCCTTTCCAGTAAAGGAGCCAGGGATCTTCGTCCATTATGCTCTCTGGAATGTGGCCGAGCCAATTTTTCAGGGTCTGGAAACGACCCTGCTTGAGCAACAAAGCCGCTTCTTTATTTATAACCGCTCCCAGAGCCAGCCAGTCATTCGCCTCAATAAGCAGGGTTGCCGCCTCCTCAGTCAGACCATTTTCAAGCAGGCTAAAAGCCGCTTTGCTGCGTAAGGTATTGAATGCTCTGGTTGACAGGGTTGCACTGCTTCGATCCAATAAAAATTCTCTAAAAAGCTGGTGATACTGATATACCTCTCCAAACTTACTGCGCAAAGAGATGAAGATGTTCGACCGGTATAATTTTTGTAATGTGGCAAAAGCCTGCCGGTTCCCGCACACCTGTTCCGCCAATGTTTCATCTATGTAGGGAAGAAAGCAGGTCTGTAAAAGAATCTCCTGGCTGTCATCATTGAGATGTTGAAATATTTCCTGGGCGAAATAATCAAAAAGGATATTCTTGGATTCCTCCACAAGGAGGTTGATCGACGTATCCGTTACAAAATCTGCAGTTCCGGCATCACAGAGTAAAGGCAGCCCGGCAGCCCATCCATCCAGTTTCGTATAGATCTGTTGTAACTGTTTTTCGTCAAGTTTAATGCCAAGCTGGTTGGCAAGTGTGCGGAATTCATCCCGGGTGAAACGAATCTCCTCCCAATTAATACCGGCTATTTCACGATTGGCTTTCTGGCGAGAAAATTGTGCCGGGGGCTCTTTGCGACTGATAAAAACAATATTCATGTCGACACTCAGTCGCGCCTGACCCGCAAGGATTGCATTATAGAGAAGAGCCTCATCGGCCACCTCCTGGCAGTTATCAAAAACAACCATACTGGACGGTTCAAGAACATCATGAAGCTCAGTAAAGAAATATCTGCTGAAATCATCCACCCCAAGGAAATATTCGGGAGTAAACTGCGGAAATTGCTTTTTTGGGTGAGGGAGTATATTCTCTGCCGCCATTCCGAGGTAATGAAAAAACGAGGCGAGATCTTCATCTCCCCTATCAAACTGATACCAGATACAGGAGACGGAGCGTGTTTCGACGTAGGAACTGATCAGTGACGTCTTACCGGCACCACCTGGCGCAGATATCCACATGGTCGGCCTGTCCCGCAATCCATCTATCTGTTGAAACAATCTTTCGCGCAGGAGGACATCGGAGATGACAGGTCTGATTATCTTAGCAGGGCATGTTGTTTGCTGCATGATTTCAGAAATAAACGGTTTCCCTAAAACCCGATTTTTTTTGTCAATTCAGACCATATCCTCTTCAATTGATCCAACTGAAAAAACAGAACCATACCACAAGCGTGAAGATCAAGACTGAAAAGAAAAAACAAAAGAGCAAGGAAGAATTTTTCGACCGGTAAACGAAATGTAAGTGAGCTCGTATTATAATGGGATCGAAAAATAACGGGATAGTGCTATTGCAGCACAAAAGAAAAACCTAAACACAATGTGCAGTATATCCCATAATCATCAGAGCTTCAACCAAAAGATGAACCCACCATGGAAAAAAAATCTCAGACGGATATCCTGACGAAGTGGAATCTCTACACCCCTCAGCAACAGGAAGTAATTTTAGCCGAATTTCGTAAAAAACGTCCTGATGATTATTATTGCAAAACCACTTTATTTGAATTCCTCAGAGAAAAACTGATACGCAGAAAACACCAGACAACAGCACGGTAATTAACCTCAAGCCCCGGCCATATGTTGCAAGTATTTCGATTCACTAGACATCTGGGACTCTCTTGCAGCAGATGCCTAAAATTGCAACTTCCCTATCGACGTAAGTTTTTTTCTGGAAACCGGGAAAGGCACACCTGCTTCTCGTACCAGTGGGTCCTTAACGCACCAATCTCTACATTCACCCCTTTTCGCATAAGCGCCACCACCGGTAGGACCAAAGTACATTTTCCTTAAAGACATAGGGAAATGCGCCCGATGGCCATCTAAAGAAAGGTCTGTAAAGCAGACACTTTGGCGAAAATTTCTGCACTTCTTTCAACATTCCCGTAATTTGATGCAATTGCATTGCAATTTTATAGCTCTCTTAATATTATAGCAAGGTGTATATTTTCGAAAACCGATCTATTTCCTGATCCCAAATATAACAACGACCATAACCTGTTAATATGAGCGAACCGACGAAAAGTAAATACAGCGAAGCCGGAGTGGATATCGACAAAGGCAATGCATTTATTGAAGAAATAAAAGAGATCGTTGCATCAACCCACCAGCGGAGCGTGTTGGGTGGGATCGGAGGCTTTTCTTCCCATATTGCTATTGACACCAACAAATACAAAAAACCGGTGATTGTTAACTCAACAGATGGTGTCGGTACCAAACTCGCTGTCGCTCATCTCTGCAACAAACACGATACCATCGGCATAGATCTTGTTGCCATGTGCGTCAACGATCTGGTGGTAAGCGGGGCTACCCCTCTCTGTTTTCTCGATTATTTTGCCGTCGGAAAACTGGAAATATCCATTGCTAAAGAAGTCATCTCCGGGATTGCTGAAGGCTGCCGACAGGCTCACTGCTCTCTTGTTGGTGGAGAAACCGCCGAAATGCCTGGCCTGTACAAGGATAAAGATTATGATCTTGCCGGATTTGTTACCGGAATTGTCGACCGTGATGCAATCATTGACGGATCAGATATTCGTGCCGGTGACCGGATAATCGGCCTTACCTCCAGCGGCCTCCATTCCAACGGGTTCTCCCTGGTGCGAAAAATCTGTTTTGCCGATCATAAACTGGATGTCAACCAGCACATTGAGGAACTGGGCTGTGTATTAGGCGAAGAGCTTTTGAAACCGACAAAAATCTATGTCCAGGCGGTCCTTAACGTTCTCAAGAATTATCCGCTCAACGGCATGGTGCATAATACCGGAGGCGGTTTTATCGATAACATTCCGCGAATCTTACCAAAAGGATATAAAGCTGTCCTGAATACCACGACCTGGCCCTTGCCACCGATTTTCCCATTTCTGCAGAAATTAGGCGACATCCCGGAGGACGAGATGTACCGCACCTTCAACATGGGGATAGGGCTGCTTGTTATCGTTTCTGAAGCACAGGCACAAGATATCTGTCATCACTTTGAGGCAGTCGGCGAAGAGGCGTATATTATTGGTGAGATTGCACCAATGGCCGAAGGAGAGACTGATACTGTTGAGATACGACGATAAGATGGCGTCGCAAAAACTTTTCATCTCAGGCATGTTTGTTCCCATGCAACGCATGGGAACAAGAGGGAAATTTCACCAAATAGTGTCCATCCAGAGACGAGTATTTTTGTTTTAAATCGAGCAACGAAGAGTTAGGATAAAAAGGCCGTTTCTGGACGGAAACTAGTATATAGTTCTCTATATATCGTTACGTTATTCGGTGGCAATTTCATTATTTTGTAACGCCATCGACAAACAACAGGTGCTTCATTGATTTGCTATTCCCTGATAAATGCGTTTCACGAGTTCCGCTTTGCTGTCTACCGGATATGCCGAAGAAAGACCTGGCCATTTTACTGAAAACTGATTCTATGAGTTCAGCCAAGAGCCGTGCTTGGGGTAAAACAAAATGAAACCGGTTCGGCTTTGATTTTAGAAAGGTCCGTGTTTCTTTTGAGATGTGGGCAGAATGATTATCTAAAACCATTCTGATGACCCAATCAGCGGGGTATTTTTCATCAATGATTTTGAGAAACTCATGAACTCCCTACTGCGTGTCGGCCCCCAGGTCAGTGAAGTGCATGAAACTTCTGGAAAACTACAAAAATTTCTTTACCTTGCTTCTAGGTCTCCTCTAAAATGGTGATCGTAATACTCTGAATAGTGACACGGATGATGGAATCCATGGCAGGGATCAACTGGAATATGCAACGTTATAGCAAGAGTTTTGGGATAATCAATGTTTTTGTAACGTCCCATGTCAATAAGAGCTCGCTGAGCATTCAACCGACGGATCACTGTCTTGGGCCATACTCCTGATAGCTTGATTGGCAGCAGGATTGGCAAATTCAAGATCAGCTGCATGGTGCCAGAGCGCCTTGGTAGCATTTCTTCGCTCAGCCGTAGACGCAGTGTTGGATTTTGCAACCTTGCAAGCGCACTTGTAATGTTCGGGTCTTTAGTGCGAACCAGTTCCTCAACAGCCATCACCCGCAGATGGCTATGTCAATTCAAAGCCTCAGAGAACGTTCTATCCGGGCCTGCTGGCGATGCTCCCTTAGATTCGCTTGTTTTTGTGCAGCAATATAGTTGCCTCTTGCTTAGTCCTCTGCCTGTTGTGAAGGGGTGAGATACTGAGATGTTTCATGTCTACTGTTAGATTGCATGAATTGATTATCTGCGATGGTTGTTTGCTCCGACGTCGAGGTTGCTGGTGCAGATTTATTAAAAGCCGCGATTCTAGCCGAGTTTCTTGAATACCCATCTTTGGCGCCTAGAATAATAATTTTATTGACATCACCACTGGAATCGAAATATATCGAATGAGTGTAACTCTTTAAAATTCGTCTTAGCCCCTTTTCAAGCGTTGCTCCCTTGAATGTAATGGACAGAAGATCGTTGGATAGATACGAATCTTTTAGTATGGAGTGAACGCCGGTCTTTTTTTCCAACTCCTGTAGAACTTTTGTTAATGGAGCTTTATCAAATTCAGCTGCAATCAAGTTGTTTTTGTACTCAAGAATGAGCCGAGTGGGTTTAAATTCTGAGATTGTATTTGTTTCTTCTGCTAAGGCAATGGCACCAACGGTGAGGAGTAGGATAGCAGCATGAAACACAGTCAACATAACAAAAGAGAGCTTTGACATAAGGCATTACTCCTTCGAGATGAGATATTATTACATATTAAAAATATTTTCTAAATCATATTCTTAATGAGATATGTCCAGAAAATATATTAAACGTAGGCACAGAATTTTTCTGACCACTGTGCCTACGTTAAGCTTAACTAGGTCCGTGAATGTCTTTGATCAGAATTTAATAAAAAGATGGCACGTATAAGAGAACAAAATCATCCCAATAAACAGTACCAGTCGCACCAGTCTCAATATACGCCTTCAGATAATAAGAATTGGTAGTACCACCGGTAATTGAATAAGCTTCTTGAATGTGAAATTCTCTGCGATTTTCATAAGTACCGGCATTAGTTTCATCAGCAGTATTTTCCAAAGTATGTTGATAGCTATCGCAGGTGGACCCACCGCTGGCGTTGTCAATACAGAGGTGAATAGATTTATCCGCAGTGGACAAACTGGCAAAACCGCTGGCTTGAACAAGCACATACCCAGTGCCACCAGCCGGAGCCGTGATCGAATCCGATGCAAGATTGGTTCGGGCGAGGGAGCTGGTGCCTATAGTATTGATGGATCTGGAACTCCTGCCACTATAATCTATCCCTGCGCTTCTAAGACCGACAAGGTCGGCAGCATCTTTGCTTACTCTAACAAATCGAACCGCATCTGCGATAACAACCTCGTTGGTGTCAGTATATTCATTGCCGAGTTTGACAACACCCCTTTGTCCAGCTGTTAGGGTTACAGATCTGCAATATTGCCATTCACCGCCATTCGCGGTCTGATTTTTTGAACAACTTCCCCGAGGAGTAATGCCGTCATAAACTCTAAATGTAGCACTTTCTTCACGGTTGGAAGAAGCTGACCAACGCACGTACACTGCATATGTTCCTGTGATGTCGGCAATTTGTGCGGTTGTGAAAATTGCCTCTTTTGTTGGTGTACCTACGTTAGTTCCGGCCCCGAATGCATAACGATAATCATCACCGTAATAGAGAAGTTTATTTGTTGAGAAACCCCAGTTACCAGTGAAAGCAGCACTGTGGTTGTCGATATCCATTATGGCATCATCATCCGCCCATAAAGTACCACTCTGGATAAAGAGACCTAAAATTACACTCGTGATAATGATCGATTTTTTTAACATGAGAAACCTCCTTTTTAAGAAAATATTGGGGGGGAACTGATAAAAAAATTGACTGGAAAGTACATCTACTTTCTATTTTTCATCACTTAACTGTGTTGAGGAGATTTGATGGCTACAACAGTGACAACGTTGAGTTACAAATAAACTGCTTGTGTAGTAACTACTAATCCGAAGGGTGATTAGGGGACATTGACTGGCACGACAAAGTACCTATAAACCGTGTAATTATAAAACACTATAGATCTACTGTATGTCCGCTATCTGACGTACGGATTACTAAGATGATATTCTACTGTCTAAGAATCACGGGGGGGGATGATCTTGTTGGTTAGAGGCATATCACCCCCAAAACAATCAGAATCTTAATAGTTCATTACGAAAAAATGCTCAATATGGTCAATCTATAAACTTGAGCAGAAGACATTAAGAAATATTTATATATTATTGTAATAAATTTGATTATGTCAAGAGAAAAAAATAGATTCTTACTAAGGATTACGCTTATCACGGTAAATTTATTCTACCCCTGAACCGCGGAGGAACTGCGGGTATTCTCAGAAATTCTCAAGTAATCGAAAACCATACATTGAGAAAAGCTGAGCTGCCTCATTTTTTGAGCGACATTACATACTCCTTTGCTTTTAAGGAGGCCGATAGCGAATCTCCTCAGTCGGGTGATGTTTTCCGGACCGTAACCTTTTGAGGTTCTACAACGATCTTCATCGTAGCTCCAGTCAAGGATGTAATAGCAGCTGTTTTCAATGCTCCAGTGTTGCCGATTGTCTTTCAAGATCTGTTCGGCGGTTGCCGACCTAGTACCATGTAACATTTATAAATTCGGATAAAGCCGCTTTAATTTTATTCGCACATCAGACGTCGTGAATTGCCAATCAATTTTCCTTGAGCATGGTATTTCGGTTGTTCTCCCAGATTGCAACTTCTGCCTGCATGGTCGTGATGTCGGCAATGCGGCGATCCAGGCATTGGCCCTTTCAAGAACGCTTAGTTCAATTTCCGCCATATTGAGCCAACTTCCGTGTTTCGGGGTGTAAGTGAAGCTCGAGACGTTCCGCCAAATTTCTTGCGTTATGAGGTTCAAAAGTTTCATAGAGAGAAGCGATATTGTGTGTATTCAGATTGTCCATAACCAGCCGCACCTTATCGTGCATCGGGATATCGTTTATCAAGCATTTGCCTGACCTGTTGGGCCCAATCCTTTCGGGTACGACGTTCAGTCACGGCAACGTGACGCTTACCCGCCAACGGTTCAACCTCCATGAATATTTGCAGCCACACCGTTTCTTACATACTCATCGTCCACGCGCTTCGGTTGTCCTGGTTTACATGGTATTGGGACATGAACTTCACCAATCAGTTGCTTGCTCGACTCATCCATACATACCACCGGATATTTTGGATTATATGGCAGATGATAGACCTCCAAAACATCCTCCATCGCTGCTACGAACGCAGCGTTGCCTTTTGGCGGGATTTTCCAGTATTCGTTGAGGTGAGGCTTACAGTTCATTTTTTTTAATACCCGCTGCACTGTCATATGTGACACGGATTCATGCAAACTTCAGTTCCACAACTTTGTCGGCCAGCAGTCGGACCGTCCATCGATCGATGTCCATGGGGAGCATCTGAACAGGCTAAAGCAACTAATCCGTCGCCTCAAATGCGCCATCAAAAAGGATTTCTCGAGGCGGTTTTACACGTGGTTTACGTTTTAATGCCGCTTCGAACCCTTCTTCAACAAAACGTTTTTTGAGATGTTCTATTGTGCGAGGGGTTACTCCCAACGCTTCAGCGACATCTTCAACGTTCCATGCATGGTCCCTCTGGACCACGCGTCACAAAGCAATAGCGCACGGGCATGTATGAATGTTTTGGCCCCAGTTTTGCCGTTTCGGGTTAATTCCTCAAAGATTCTTTACGCTCCTCTTCGATCAAAGTAACTCGGTATCTTGGCGCCATGGCTACCTCCTTTTGTGTTGCCATGGAGTATACAAGACTTATTTATACGAAAGTTATATGTTACATGGTACTAGTAGCAATTGTTTCAAGTTGTTTTTGACCCTTCTCAGGAATCAATAATTGAGTCTTTTATTATCTCATGTCATCTGCCCTCCCTTGATTATAATGGCAAGGGTAGTGTAACATGGCATGCAATAAATGTAACGTTATTTTAAGAACTTAACACTAGACGACCCCGCAGTCACTCTCACCACCCCTGATTTTTTCCAGAGCATGGGGAATAACCGGCAGGACAACCTCCAGATTTTCCTTCACTGCCTTCAGGCTACCCGGCAGATTGATAATCAGACTTTCTTTTCGTGATACCGACTTTGCCTCTGGAAAGCATGGCCCGGGAAGTTTTCAACAGACTTGCACTGCGCATGGCCTCAGCCATCCCCGGTATTTCCCGTTCGATAACTGAAGCCATTGCCTCAGGGGTAATATCCGAAGGAGAAACCCCCGTTCCCCCGGTGGTAACAATGAGGGAAATCTTCTGTTCATCTACCAGGTCGATAAGACTCTCGACTAATCATCTGTTTGTTATCGGGAATGACCTGGTAAGACTGGAGAATATACCCTTCTTCCGCCAGCCTTTCCTGAAGATATGCTCCACTGGTATCTTCCCGCTCCCCCCGTGAGCCTTTATCACTCATGGTCAGGACGGCAAAAGTATATTTTTCATCCATAGCATAGTTTACGCTCCACAGATCTGCACCGTTAATTGTTTTCTGCATTTGCCTCGGCAACAATCTTTTCAGCAATTTGCGCACGGCACTTCTTCATAGTGTGAAAAAGAAATAGTGAAACTCCCAAGGCCACCCGTCATTGAGGTAAGATCCGTCGCATAGGATAGAATCTCAGCCTGAGGAACCTGGGCATTTATCACCTCAAGGCCATCCGCAGAATCCATACCCATAACCTTTCCCCGGCGTGAATTGAGATCTCCCATGATATCACCGACACTGTCCTTGCCAACCTTGATCTCCATGTTCATATAGGGCTCAAGCAAAACAAGTCCGGCTTCCTGGGCTCCTTTTTTGAAAGCAAGAGAGCCGGCAATTTTAAAAGCCATCTCTGAAGAATCGACATTATGGAAAGAACCATCAACCAGAACGATTTTTACGTCAATAAGGGGATACCCTGCGAGCACCCCTTTTTCCATGGCTTCCTGGATACCTTTATCGACAGCCGGCCGATATTGCTGGGGAATAACACCACCGACAATCTGATCGACAAACTCGTAGCCACCTCCGGGCAATGGTGAAATTTCTATCCAGCAATCACCAAACTGCCCACGACCGCCACTCTGTTTTTTGTGTTTACCCTGTACTCTGGCGGTTGATCGAATAGTTTCCATATAGGGAATCTTTGGCGTACTCAGTTCCATCTGGACGCCGAATTTTCTCTTGATCTTTGAACCCACCACATCAAGATGCACTCTTCCGACACCGGACAACAGCACCTGTTTGGTTTGCGCCTGCCTGGTAAGACTTAAGGTCAAATCCTCATCGAGCATTTTGGTAATTGAAGAGAAGACTTTTTCTTCATCGCCCTTTTTGCGCACTGACGGCAAAGGAAATTACCGGCTTTAAAGGCTCAGGAGCTTCTAATATTACAGGATTTGAGGCATCGCACAAGGTATCTCCGGTCGCAGTTTCCTTGAGTTTGGCAAGGGCGATTATCGCTCCGGGCCCGGCACTATCGACAGGTTTCTGTTCTTTTCCTTCGAGCACATACAAGTTGTCCAAATCGCTCTGCGGTCTTCTTCGTGGAGTTATAGAAGGTGTCCCCTTTAAGGATGCCGCTGAATACTCTTAAAATAGTCAGGCGACCGGCGTATGGATCGGCCATGGTTTTAAATACCAGGGCGGTAAATGGTTCCTCTGCAGTCGGTTTAATCTCTATAATTTCATCACTGCCAACTTTTGTGGCCTGAGATTGGCTGACGATCGGAAGGGCAAGGCATCAGATCATTGATGATGTCAAGAAGAGGGCCAGTTCCCTTATTCAAGGTGGCAGAACAGACACAAATAGGGGCAAGCTCCCCAGTCGCTATAGCCGTTTTCAATCCAGCCAGCAATTCTTCCTCGGTCAGCTCACCTTCTTCTAAAAATTTTTCTATTAACTCATCATCGGTTTCCGCAACATTTTCCATCAGAGTTTCACGAAGAGACGCTACCTCGTCGGCCAACTCAGCCGGAATATCAGTCGGCTTAACCCCGCCCTTATCGCCATCAAAAAGAAAAGCTTTACCGGTTATTATATCAACATATCCCTTGAAATTCTCCTCAGCACCAATCGGCAGCTGAATGATAACCGGATTAAAGGCCAGTGATTCTTTAATTTCATCGACAGTTTTCTGAAAATCGGCACGCTCACGATCCATTTTATTGATGGCAATTAACGTGGGCAGGTTTCTCTCTTTTATAATGTTGGAAATTTGATAGTCTGCCCTTTCACCCCAAGTACCGCACCAATTGTAAACAGGGCACTGTCACAGACATGCGAAGCAAAAACAGTCTCATTGAGAAAATTATCATCACCAGGAGTGTCAAGGAGAAACACTCTGTGTTTTTTCCAGCTGTAATTATGAAAACTGGTGTTGATGGATATTTTTCTGGCTATTTCTTCCTCTTCATAATCCATCGCTGAATTGCCGTCATCAACCTTACCAAGTCTGTTAATTTTCCCGGCCGTGAAAAGCATTGCCTCAGCAAGAGAAGTTTTTCCACAATTACCATGACCAATTATTGCAATATTCCTGACCATATTTGTTTCCTGCATTCGTATCTCCTCTAAAACGACGATTTATCAATGCCATATCCAAATCACGACAACACATTCCACTCGCGCTGGCCTCCATTCGATTACAGAAGACAGTACTCATATATTCAATTTCAAAATACAAAGTCAAGAGAGAACAGCGACAGCAAAGTGTTTCAAAAAAAATATTCCCATGGAAGCCGATTGATTCAAATCAAAATGATGATTTTGTGGCATATTTTTTATAATCGGGGTATTGCTGTCGCCGCGAATTACTATTTCATGATTTTTTCCGGATAAATTTCAGTTGACCGACAAACAACCAATAAAAACACAATAGCCAAATCGGCCGCCACTGTTGGCATTGCCGTGATGTGCAGTCGCGTCCTCGGTCTTGTCAGAGAACAGGTATTTGCCGGACTTTTTGGTGCCGGATACACCTACGATTCCTTTGTCGTGGCGTTTCGAATACCTAACCTATTAAGAGACCTCTTCGGGGAAGGTGCACTTTCGGCCGCATTCGTTACGGTTTTTTCGGCTTATGACACCAACCGCACCCAGGAAGACACCTGGCGACTGGCATCCAACGTTCTCACCTTTATTCTGATTCTTCTGAGTATTATCACTCTGCTGGGGATTTTTTTTGCCGGACTCAATCGTCTCTCTTCTGGCACCTGACTTCAGTCTGATCGCCGGGAAAAGTAGCTCTCACCGTAAAGCTCACTCAGATAATGCTGCCTTTTCTCATTTTCATCTCACTTTCTGCGGTGGTGATGGGGGTTTTAAATACCAAAGGGCGCTTTTTTGTTCCGGCAATAGCCTCCAGTTTTTTTAATCTCGGTTCCCTGATTGGCGGAACCAGTCTGGCCTTTATCCTGCCACATTTCGGACAACCGGCAATTGTCGGCATGGCTATCGGCACACTTATCGGAGGACTGCTGCAACTCGGAATTCAGATCCCCTCATTACTCAAAACCGGCTTCAGATACAAACCGATCTTCGATCTTTCAGATCCTGGACTGCTCCGGATTCTCAAGCTGATGATACCGGCAACTGTCGGCCTATCCGCCACCCAGATCAACATTTTCATCAACACCAATTTTGCCTCTTCCTGTGCCGAGGGCTCCGTTTCCTGGCTCTATTATGCCTTCAGACTGGTACAGCTGCCCATTGGTGTTTTCGGTGTTGCCCTGTCCATTGCCATGCTGCCCATACTGGCCAAACAGGCTGCAAAGAAAGATATTGCTGAAATGAAAAAAACCATGGTGTCCTCTCTCACCATGGTTTTTGCCTTGACCCTCCCCGCGACAGCCGGACTGATCATCCTTGCCGAACCGATTATCCGGCTGATTTTTGAGCACGGTGCCTTTACCGCAACAGACACCCTGGCAACCGCCCAAACCCTGGCTTTGTATTCAATAGGGCTTTTTGCCTATTCGTGCAAACAAAGTTCTGGTGCCCGCTTTTTACGCCCTCGATAAAACCAGGTATCCGGTCATTGCCAGTTTTATGGCGATTGTCGCCAACATCATAATTATCAACCTGACCATTGACCGCTTTCAGCACCTGGCAATTGCCTTTTCTACCTCCTGTACCATGCTGATCAATTTTATTTTTCTCATGATGTATTGTACAAAAACATGAATGGTTTTTCTCTTACCTACCTTGGCAAAAGTCTCGTGAAAATATTGCTGGCAACCCTTGCCCTCACCGGTTTACTCTGGTCTGCCTTGCCATATTTTAATTCCTGGCTGCACGGTTCCATCATCCATCAAGGCGTTTCGCTTGGTGTGCTCATTCTGTCAGCGGCCCTTTTGTATGGTTCGATCCTCCATATATGCAAGCTTGACGAAATGAACATCCTGACCGAAATGATCCAGAGCAAAATTCTTGAAAAATAATCCTCACTCCTAAGGATCTCAGCTACTTCTGTCTCCTTTTGCAGAGAAGCAACCTCTTCCCGTAATCGCTCAATCTCTTCTTTCAAAAGTCGATATCCTCAACGCGGGCCAGCTTCATTTTGGCGATAGTATTTTGCACCAGGCTCTCTGTCTGACTTTTCACAGTTTCACGGGATTCCTCAGCACGGCTGAGCATTTCCTGAACTAATTTTTCCCCCTCCTGCTCAGACATTTTTCCTTTGTCTATCAATTCTCTGCCGAGATCTTCAATTTTATCTTTAGTCAGAGAAGCAATCCCGACTCCTGTTAAAACAGCCTTTTTTATAAGATCTATCATTCTTCCTTTCTCCTTCATGTTGAAATATCTTACTCAACACATGGACCAGGGAAAAAAAGTTCCGTCAGCTCGTCAATGACGATGCCCTGCTCCGACGTGCAATGCTTTCGCTGTTCTGAATGGCGGCGGCAAAGTGATGACCAAACTGAAACGAAGCAGCAAAATACCGAGTAAACTGTTTCAGACGACCTAAGCGCCTTTCCGGGGCAAACCGATCTTCCAGCAGAGTTATAAATTGACAGTAGATCTCGGATCTTGCTCTTTTCCTGCGCCCATTGCCAATACCATACAATTCTCTTGCAATATCTGCACATAACCAGGGCCGCTCAACAGCTCCCCGGCCTATCATCACTCCATCCGCATTGGAAAGCTCAAGACATCTCCTGGCATCAGCTGGCGAAAAAATTCCCCCGTTGGCGACAATCGGCACAGAAACAGCATCTTTAATCTCACCAATTACCGCCCACCGAGGTTTGCGGCAAAATTTTTCCCCATTCAGTCTCGCATGAATTGTAATCATGTCTACGCCTTCTGCCTCAAGAAACTGGCAAAAAGATCGCAATTCATCGACCGCAGGGAGTCTCCCCAAACGAATTTTCACACTTACCGGCAATTCAGTGCTTTTTCTCAATCTGCGCAGCACCCTGCGCAGCTGCTCTCGATTCCCGGCAAGCATCGCCCCGGCCCCCTGCCTTCTTTGCAGCTGGCGCCGGACAACCAAGATTGAGGTCAATACCATCAGCCCCAAGCTTGTGCAGTTTTTCAACCGCCGGTTGGACTACCTCCTCGTTTGCAGCAATAATTTGATATATAAGAGGTTTTTCCGATGCGTCCCTGATCAGCAGTGGCGAACAGAGATGCACTGTCATGGGGCAGCCGTTTTGCCGCCAACATTTCGGTAAACAAAAGACCAACCCCACCCTCACCCTGCACCAGGCTGCGAAAAGCCGAATGGGAGATCCCGACCATTGGCGCGAGAACAATCGGAGGTGAGATTTCCAGCCCGCGGACAACAAGTTTTTTGTTATATACTCCCTCCGAAACTCTGTTTAAAAGGTTAATCTTTTCCCCCCAGCGCTGGCTAAAAGAATTCTTTTAAAGGAAGCTCATCAATTTTTTGTTGAAGCCTAACATGTACCGAGAAATCCTGCTTATCGGGACTCGTGCAACCGGACACCGACGATAACACCATTGAGTTGCGGCAGCTCCTCATCTCCAATAATTATGGTTGTCATGATATGCCTGCCAAGAAGCAGCCTGGCATTGTCAGTGTTGGAAATTCTTATGGTAAATGCCAATCCCTGTTTGGAAATATCTAAAAGTTCGCCATTTATATTCCGTTTGCCCATATTCCCGAAAGGGTCCATCAAAATATTTCGGGTATGGAGGATTACCGAGTGGCGGGGATATTCCCGACGATCATCTCCTGACATTTTCAGCAATTCCTGTACCTGGGTATGTTTACTGCAATAATTTTGCAATTTTTCTTCGATGCCGGGATGATTTTCAGCAATTTTTTTTAACACAGCATGATCGAGGACATGCACCTGGATTTCACAAAGAGCTCTCAAGGTAACGGTCCAGACCGAAGGAAAAAAAAACTGATCCCCACCAAGCACATTGCTCGGCTGCATTCTCTTCAGGAAAACCTCTTTCCCGGCAACAATGCAGCTGAGACTGATATATCCGGAGTTGAGAAAATATAAGTTGCTGTCGGTCTCACCACTTTGGACAATGACCTCACCTTTATGGTAGTTTTCCTGCCGCAGGGAATAATAAAGCTCATTAAATTCCTCAGTAGTCATTTCCTCATACAGTTCGCTCCAGATTTCCAGGTGGTGACTGGTGATGGAGGTGTTTTTTTGTTCATCAATGAACTCCCCAAGCTGAATGACTTCCTCGAGAGCATGTGGGTTAATTTCCAGGAGTCTGTCTCGCAGTAATCCTGCCGCGGAAAAATCTTTTGCCTGAGCCGCAGCGACCGCCTGGTTGTAGATCAATAATCCGGCCTGCTGCAGTTTCACCTGCTCGAATGAGCACTTGGATCTCTTCCTCTGTTTTTCTTACCTTTTCAAAAGCAAGCTGCTGCTCAACCGGGTCATTATCAAAAGATACAACATCTTTATAATGATCTACATTCTGAAGTTTGTGGCGCAATTTAGGTTTAATAACCTTCAACGCCTCGTCTATATGCAGCACAAGCTGCCCGGCTTCCTCTTCGTCGCTGATATTCATCGCGCATTTCTTCGAGGAGCTCGACACTCTCCTGGCAAGGAATTGTTCTTAAGGCCGCGATGATGACCTGCAGCAATTCATGCCGGGATTGGCCAGTGAAGGTCTTTCTCTGTTGTGCAAGAGCAAGCACTGCTGCCACGACATTCGCATCATTGTCTGTCTGCTCGACAATAAGTGGAATAATATATGTTTTGAGACGATCTTGGACAAGCGTAAGGCCCTCAATGAGGCGGGGTTTCATTTTTGCCCCCCCAGCTTCAGAACACAACTGATCATTTCATGCTGAACCCGTTCATCGGGATAGCTAAAATATCGCTCAACAAGAGAATAGTGTTCATCCACACCAATTTCAGAAACCATGTATATGACATTTCTCACCACCGACCATGGAGGCTTCCCTTTCAGGCAATCTTTCAGGGCGGGAACCGCGATAATACCAAACGTGGGGATCAGATCGCGCAAGGCAAGCCGTTCCGTTCTGCTGTGACTGTGAATAACCCTGTTAAGCAGATATATTACGGCTTTGTTCCCGATGCAATGCAGAATATTCTGCATGAGAGGCTGCTGTTCATTTTGGCGCAGATACTCATCGGTCAGCCTTTCAACGATGGCTTTTTTCTCAAGTGTCTGTAAAGTTTTACTCACCAGACTTTTGATGGCCTTGTTCTTTTCCAGGCTGCCGGATTGAATCCGGTGCAGGAGGATAACCACCTCTTCTACTTCTACCCAGTAGCGCATTATTCAAGACACCAGACCAACATGTCCTTGAGTCTTTTATTCAATACGGAAAAACCGGGAAGGAATTCCGTCTCGAATTCAAGCCAGTTGCACAGGCCATAGACCAGGACAAGGATGATCTCTTTCTCGTTTTTTTCAAGATGGAATTTGCTGGCTGACGAGAGCAATGCCAAGGCCCGCTCCCTGATGGGGATTTCATCCGCAAGAGCCCCTTTACTCAGACGAAAAAGAAGTTCGGTTTTTTCATCTATGTTTTCATAGGGATGAGCCAGGAGATATGATTCCAGTCCGGCGATAAACTCATCGTTTTTCAGAACCTGGATTTTTCCCTTCTCGAGTTCGTTGAGATTGTGAAAAAATCGCAGTTCTCTCCGCTCTTTTTCAGCAGCAGCGATGTTCTGTTTGATATTTTCCAGGACCTTTGGGTGCTGCCCAACTTTTTTTTTCATCAGCAGTAGCTCATAGAGGATATCAAGCAATGGATAGATAGGGATGGAGCCAAATGATTAAAATACTTTCTTAAACCCTATAATTATATCGCGTTGAATAGTCTTTACCAAATTGATTTTTTTCAAAAGCATCACAATCACTGATTAGCGCCGGTGATGCTTTGTAGTATGACTAGAGAACATTTATATAAACATGCTGACAACATTGCAACCTTCCATTGCAACTCTCTCATGGTAACCAATTATAAAGAATGGGGAAAGCAAATTACACCAACTGAGAATTTCGCGATAACTCTGGCAGAGTTGTCGCCGGGTGAAACGAATCACTCCAGCATGAAATAACACTCTCTCCCGATGACTTCTACCGGTATTGCCACAACGACTATTATTGTTGAATTTTCCCGTCAATTACTCTAGGCTTCAACCTTTTCTCTTGACGCAGAAGACAAATGTTCACATCGTTATCAAGCGCTGTTCATTACATCTGCATAGCTAAGAGTCAACAACGGTTGAACCTCTAGGATACGAGACCTCAGTCTACAAGACCATTATATTATGCAAAATCGAAGAATAGTTATCACCGGAATTGGACTTGCCGCACCTAATGGCGCAAACATCCAGGAATACAGAGAAAAATTAATCAATGGAATCAGTGAAATCCAGGAAATCGAGCTGAGATATTTTGGCAAAGCTCCAGCCGGGGATATGTTCATTTCCGGAAACACTTTATCGAAAGAAGAAAGAAAACAAGAAAGGCACCCGGGCAGGCTGCCTTGGAGTGTATTGCGCCAATGAAGCCTTAAAAGACGGCAATCTGGACATATCGCAATGTACGAGAGATCCAGGATAGGTGTGTACATTGGCCTTACCGAACATGGCACGGTGGAAACAGAAAACGAAGTTTATAATATCAGTAAATACGGCCACAATGTTGATTACTGGACCCACCATCACAATCCACGCACGGTTCTAAACAATCCCGCCGGCGAAATCACCATGAATCTGGGTATCACCGGTCCACACTACGTCATCGGTGCCGCCTGCGCCGCCGGAAACGCTTCCCTCATCCAGGCGGTACAGATGATGCGGCTTGGCGAAGTCGATATGGCCCTTGCCGGAGGAATTTCAGAATCTGTTGGATCATTCGGTATCTTTGCCAGTTTTAAAGCACAGGGAGCACTTGGCGAAGCTGACAGACCCACGATTGGCATCCCGACCATTCGACATTGACAGAAACGGCATCGTCATCTCCGAAGGTGCCTGTATCTATACTTTGGAATATCTTGAAAAAGCCCTGGAAAGAGGTGCGCATATATATGGAGAGATTGTCGGATATGCTATGAACTCCGACGCCAGGGATTTTGTCCTGCCCTATGGCAAGCGCCAGGCGGAGTGCATGCGCCTGGCATTACAGAGAGCCAAAATGCAGCCGGAAGATATTGATATTATCAATACCCATGCAACGGGGACAAAACAAGGCGATATTGAAGAATGCAAAGCTATTCGTGAAGTATTTGCCGACTGCCCAACCACCTATATTAACAATACCAAAAGCATCATCGGCCATGCAATGGGGGCAGCCGGAGTATTGAACTGGCTGGAAACCTGCCGGCTTTTGATGACAACATTGTTCACCCGACCATCAACATAGAAAACCTTGATCCGGAATGTCACCTCGATAATCTGGTGATCAACAAAGCCGTTCAGGCAGATATCTATCAATACGATACTCAATAATTCTTTTGGGATGGTCGGCATCAACTCGACCGTTATCGTAAAAAAATACCCTGTCGGTTAATTTTTTCCCCGTTGGGTGAAAATAATTATAAACAAGATACACAGGTATGTTATAGGAAGTGTTTTGCCATTAATAAAATACATGCTCCCGCTGAATTTCGGGAGTTGTACTATTTGAAACATTTTTACCGCACACGTCGAAGCCGGAGAATTTCATGACAAGTGAAGAAATTAAAGATCTGATACTGGAAATTATTGAAGATATTGATGACGAGGCGGACTTTGCAAGTCTGGATGCCGATCAACCATTACGTGACCAACTGGATCTTGATTCCATGGATTTTCTTGATATCGTTATGGAACTTAGAAAACGGCATAAGCTGCAGATCCCTGAGGAAGATTATCCTCACCTCGCCACTCTCAACAGTTGCGCCACCTACCTGGGACCGCTTTTAAAAGACGCCTGATGTTGTGAAAATTCCCTTTTTGGTTATTGGTGGCGGTCTTTCAGGTTTGGCCGCCGCCATTCGAGTAGCACGGTTTAATCCCCATGTTCTCCTCTTAGAAAAACATTCCCGGCTTGGCGGCCTCAACTCCTATTTTTACCGCAACAGCACTCTCTTTGAAACCGGTCTGCATGCCATAACCAACTACGCCGACGCCAAAGATAAAAAAGCACCGTTAAACAGGCTACTTCGTCAACTAAAGCTGCCGAGAAAAAAACTCACCTTTTGCCAGCAATACCAAAGCGAAGTCGTATTCAGTGGCTGCACTTCACTGAAATTCTCCAACGATTTCGAACTCTTGCAAGCTGAAATCAGAGCAAATTTCCCCGAAGCCAGAGAGAAATTTCAACAATCTGCTGACGTTTCTTGCATGATTTTGATCCCTTTATTCCCAGCCCTTTCCGTTCAGCAAAAAGTTTTCTTCTGGAGACTGCTGAAGGATCCGACTCCTCGTTGATATGATTCTTTGTCCCTTGATGTATTATGGCTCCAGCCATGAAAATGATATGGATCTGTCCCAGTTCGCCATTATGTTTCGAGCGATTTATCATGAAGGGATGTTTCGTCCCAGGGGACTATCAAGGATTTCCTCGATCTGCTGGTTGACCATTATCTTTCGCTGGGAGGGAACATCAGGAAGAGTTGCGGGGTTGAAAAGATTATCCATCATAAAGGCAAAGCAATTGGGGTGCTTCTGGAATCCGGGGAAGTTATCGAATGTGACTATCTCCTCTCAACCATTGGCCGTGATGAAACAATGACTCCTCCTCGGAGATAGACCGAGATACCTTCTGCCAGATGCTCAGCGCCTTGGTTTTGTTGAAACTATCTATCAGGTTCCTGAAAAATGCTGCTACAATTCCCACGCGACAAAACGATTATTTTCTATAATGATTGGCGACTCATTTCTCTTACAAAAACCCTGATGATTTTGTCGATTTTTCAAGTGGGGTCATATGCTTTCCCGGAAATTTCCAGGGACTGGCAACCAAAGATTTGCGTGAAATTCGCTCAACACATCTGGCAAATTATGCCAAGTGGAAGATACTCTCGCAGAATGCAGAACTCTATAAAGCTCAAAAAAAGATTACATCACACCGCTCCGGCCAATGTCTTGAGAATATAATTGGCAGTTTCACCGCAAATATTGTATATGAAAACTCCTTTACTCCTGTTACCATTGAACGTTACACTTCAAAAATTGATGGGGCTATCTATGGAAACCCGATAAAGACAAAAGACGGAGACATCGGATTCACCAATCTTTTTCTTGCCGGTACCGATCAAGGATTTCTTGGAATTATTGGGTCTATGCTCAGCGGGGTATCGATCGTCAATCAACATATCCTGCCCAAATTATAAGTTAACTGTTAATTGATCCTCTTTCACCAAGTTGTTATTTTATGCCTGTTTCATTTTCCCAATTGGATAATAAGTACGATGTCATTGTTATAGGCTCCGGCCTTGGCGGACTGACAACAGCCAACCGTCTAGCCTATTGCGGACATAAAATCCTGCTCCTTGAACACCACCATAGATTGGGCGGCCTCTCCACCTGGTTTAAACGCCGTGGTCATATTTTCGATATTTCCCTGCATGGTTTCCCTTACGGAATGGTCAAAACCTGCAAGAAATACTGGAATAAGGCGATAATGCAATCCATCGTGCAATTGCCGAATATCGTCTTTGACAATCCACAGTTTTCCTTGCGCACTACCTTTGATAAAAATGATTTCACCGAACTTCTCAGGTCTCATTTTAAAATCCCTGCTGATACAATCAACAAATTCTTTGCAACCGTTGCCGGTATGAATTTTTATGATGACCAGACAATGACCACCAGAGAATTGTTCGAACGATTTTTCCCAGGAAGAAGTGATGTACACAGATTGCTCATGGAGCCAATCACCTACGCCAATGGTTCGACTCTGGATGATCCGGCAATTACCTACGGCATCGTTTTTTCCAATTTCATGAACAAAGGAGTCTTTACCTTTCAGGGTGGCACTGATAAGCTGATCGGCATGATGACCGATGAACTTGAGAAAAACGGTGTTACCATCTGCACCAGGGCAAAGGTTGATAAAATCATTACTGAAAAAGGCAGGGTCAGAGGTGTCTTGGTTAACGGGACGACAATTTCCTCCAAAGCTGTGGTTTCCAACAGCGGCATTACCAACACCATAAAAAATCTTACCGATCGTGAGGATTATTCTGACGAGTTCCTTGAAAAAGCCGATAAGATAAGGGTCAACACTTCAAGTTGCCAGGTTTATCTGGGGATACGGGACGGCGAGAGAATCGATGATGTTGGTGATCTTCTCTTCACTTCCAAGGCACCGGAATTTGATTCTGAGGAACTCCTCGACATGAAGACCAAATCAAAGACCTTTTCCATTTACTACCCAAAAACCAGGCCGGGTTCCGACCATTACACCATCGTCGCATCCATGAACAGTCGCTATGAAGACTGGGCAGATCTCGATGAAGAAACCTATCAGCAGGAAAAACAGTCTCTTATCTCCAGATCCATATCAGATCTGGAAAAATATCTGCCAGGCGTGAAAGAAAAAATTGACTGGGCGGAAGCAGCAACACCGAAAACATTCAACAGCTATACCCTGCATACCCGGGGGACCTCCTTTGGAACTAAGTTTGAAGGGCTTGGATATTTCTCGATCAATTTTCAAAGAGGTGGCCGGTCTGTTTCATGTCGGGTCGGTTGGAATAATCATGTCCGGCTGGCTGGGGGCAATAAACTACGGTGTTATTGTCGCAAATGATGTGGATGGTTTCCTCAGGGCATAAGGAACAATATGGAAGATTTTGCTGGTCAGACCGTTATCGTCAGTGGGGCAACAAGAGGTATCGGCAGGGCAATTGCGGAAAAATTTCTCAAAGCCGGGGCCAGAGTCATTGGAATATATGGGGGTAACACCGAAGCGTGCCGCCTCATTTCCAAAGAATTCACAGAATATTCCGCACGATTTGAACTTCTGACAGTGCAATATTGCTCAAGAGGCTGAAGTCGATTCCCTTTTTGCGATGGTGGAGGAAAAATACCAGTCCCTCGATATCCTGGTAAATAATGCCGGGATCCGCAAAGACGCAGTACTTGCCTTGATGCAGACCGAACAGTGGCAACAGGTTATCGACATCAATCTGACCGGAACCTACTTTATGGCCAAACAGGCTGTGCTGCTCATGATGCAAAATAAATACGGCCGAATAATTAATATCACCTCGCCGGTCGCCCATCTCGGTTTTCCCGGCCAGGCGAACTATGCCGCCTCCAAGGCCGGGCAAGTGGCCCTGACCAAAACACTTGCCAAAGAAGTTGCCAAGAAAAAAATTACGGTCAACTGTGTATCTCCCGGTTTTATAGCCACTGATTTCATTAACGATCTGGATAAAGAACAATTGGCTACATATAAAAAAATGGTGCCGATGCGCCGGTTCGGAACACCCGAAGAAGTGGCCGATGCAGTGTTGTTTCTGGCAGGTAACCGAGCGGCCTATATAACCGGTACGGTATTGGAAATTAGTGGTGGACTGTAGAATATGGAATCTTTTGATGAAATTTCCAACTCTTATCCCTCACCGTGCACCTTTTTTATGGGTAGATAAAATCATTTCCTTTGCAGACGACACTATTGTCACAGAAAAAATGATTCCGGCGGATCTTGATATTTTTTCCGGCCATTATCCGGGAAACCCGATCATGCCCGGAGTGCTTCTCTGCGAAGCTATCTTTCAGAGTGGTGCCCTGCTCATCGGTAAAATGAAACAATCTCAAGACTCCGATGCACACGACCCATCCTGTTTTGACCCGCATCAACAATGCCAAATTCAAAAGAAGTGTCATGCCGGGAGATACTGTGCAAATTAAAGTTCAATTTACTGGAATCCATTTCCTCAGTCAGTTTTTTCAAAGGTAATATGAAGGTCAGGGGGAAAACAGCTGTTCAGGTTGATTTTGCCTGTGCACTGGTCGCTTCCAACGTATAATTTCTTCTCTGCTGACAAAGTGACTGACCCTGCTGAACAAACTGTCTCCCATCAATTGACCTGTTGAATTTTTAATAAAAACAAGTAAGATACCTTTTCTCAATTCACTTACATTTTATTGTCCATAATTACTTCCTTATTACAAACTATCCAGGTAACCGGAACACACTGTAATAACAAGTAACTCATGTTATCTCTATATTAAGGATCCACTCGTGCAACTATCAATCTCCGATATGATTTTACATGCTGGTCCGGTAGGCCAGCTGGTGATGCTTACCCTTCTTATTTTTTCACTTGTATCCTGGACAATTGTGATAATGAAAGCCCGTTTGTTCAAAAAAGTTCGTCTCGATTCGGAAGACTTTGTTGAAACGTTCTGGAATTCCTCCAATCTCAGTGAGGCCTATAATACCGCTTCGGAATTCGAATATTCCCCCCAGGCTGAAGTTTTCATAGCCGGCTTTGGTGAACTCGAAAAAATAAATAAAATCCGCAACCGAAAAAATGACAGCAAAGGCTCCGGACACCCTTGATATGCAGCTGGCCACCATGGACAACCTTAAACGGGCAGTCAGAAAAGCAGCATCATCAGAAGATCAATCATCTCGGCAGCAGTCTGCCTTTTCTCGCCACAACCGGAAGCGCGACTCCTTTTATTGGCCTGTTCGGTACAGTCTGGGGAATCATGGCCTCTTTTCACGATATAGGCCAGAGGGGCTCGGCATCTCTTGCCGTTGTTGCACCCGGAATTTCCGAGGCCCTGGTAGCCACCGCAGCGGGTCTTGCCGTTGCCATTCCTGCAGTTATTTTTTACAACTACTTTTCCAATAAACTGGACGAAATTGACGGGGAGATTTCCAACTTTTCCACCGACTTTCTCAATCTCGTAGAACGAGATCTGTTGAGCAGAGTATAGAAAATGGGACCGGTAAGAAGCAACGGCAGAAAAAGATTGGTATCTGATATCAATGTGACGCCAATGGTCGATGTCATGTTGGTACTCCTGATTATTTTCATGGTAACTGCCCCGATGATGACCCAGGGAGTCAATGTGGATCTCCCTGAAACCACAGCGAAATCACTGCGGCAGGAAGAAAAACCTATTGTGATTACAGTTACAAAAGAGGGAGAGATCAGTATCAATAATATCCCTCTTGTTCGCGCTCCTCTGATTCAGGAACTGCAGAAGAATTATAATGTGAATAAAGATCAGCCAATTTTCTCAATGCTGACAAAAACGTTCTCTATGGCGATGTTGTCACGGTTATGGCCGATATAAAATCTGTTGGTTTTGATAAAATCGGCATGATCACCAAGCCACCTGAAAAAGAGTAGAAAAGTGGACCAAGTTTATCGAGTTACCGCTATGCTTTCAAATGATTGGAAAATCCCGCTTAATGTTGCCATTGGACTTACACGTGCTGGTCCTTTTGGCAGCATTGTATTTACCCGGTATCTTTAAAGCTAAACCAAGATTCGCTGATATTTACTCAGTGAGTATTATCAATATTGCCGAACCCACCGTCGGTCCCGCGCCTTCTGCCAAGCCACTCAAGGCCACACCGCCGCCCCTGCTAAAGTAAAGAAAGCAACTCCGCCGCCGGTGGCCGCCCCCAAAAAAACACCAAAAAGATTGCCCCGATTGCGGAGAAACTGGAAAAGGCCGTACCCGTCAGAAGATGCACCCGCACAACAGAAATCAATCTCCCTAAAGCCCCTAAAAAAGAAAATAGTTCAGGAAGTCAAGCCACCTGAAAATCAAGCCCGTAAGACAAGAGATAGCAACGAAAAAACAGGCAAAAGCTTGCCGAAGCACTCAGAGAAGAAGAACTGCTGCAGGAAAAAGCCAAGCTCGCCCAGGAAGCCCTGGAGGCTGAACGTAAGCTGCTCCAGTCGCAACAGGCAGCCAACAATGTCCAGACAACATCATCGGCAGTGTCTGAGTCATCAAACTCAACCTCGACAGCTGCTGCTGGCAGCAGCACCAATCTTATTGAAAGTCAATATCTTGCATGCTATCTTCAACAGATTGCATCAGTTCTGGACTCCTCCTGAATATCTGCAACAAAAGCCAAATCTGACTACCGTCGTGGTCATTACTATTAACCCGGACGGCTCAATTGCCAACACGCTTTTTGAAAGCAAATCAGGCGATAGGGTTTTTGATCAATTTGTTAGTAAAACAATAGAGACAGCAGCCCCTATGCCTCCGATTCCTCCGGCCCTGAAAAAACAACGGTTCGAAATCGGTTTGCGTTTCAGGCCTGGCAGTATACAGTAAACACACACAAACTCAATTTATTTAAATGGTACCGTATACAATGAAAAGATTTACACTTGGACATGTTGTTATCTTTCTGATTATGTTCTGTTTTGTGCAAAATGCAGTGGGTGCAGAACGTGTCTACCTTGACATTACCGCTTCAGAAACCAGGAAAATCAATATTGCCGTACCATGGTTTCAGAACAAAAATCTCCCCCAGCAAAAACAAATACTGGGCAGAGAGCTGGCCGATATCTTGAGCAAGGCACTAGTTTTTCATGGTATTATTTCCATAATTCCCACCACTGAATACAATGGAATTCAAGATGCGGATTGGAAAAAATTGGGTGCAGATTATGCGATTTTAGGACAAGATGAGCTCGCCTCCGACTCAATACAACTTGAAATGCGACTGTTGGATGTAGCCGGCAATGAAATAATCATGGGCAAAAGTTTTTCGGGTTCGCTCCAGCAAAAAGAATCAAATGCTCTTCAAATTTTGCGACAGCGTCATCGAAACACTGACCGGAAAACCTGGAATCGCATCGACCCGGATCGCTTTTGTTAATGACGAAAATAGTGTCAAAGAAGTTTATCTGACAGATATTCTGGGCACTAAATTTCAGACAAATCACCCGGCATAAGCATCTCACCGTCTCCCCACGATTTGTTCCGGGATGCAACTTTTTTGACCTACACCTCCTATCACACCGGCAATCAGAATTTATATATCACTGATTTACGACAGGACAAAACCACCAAGGTTCTCTCCAGACGTAAAGGGTTTGAATCTTGCTCCAGCCTGGTCAACCGATGGCAAATACATGGTCCTCACCCTCTCGCAAAACGGCAATCCTGACCTTTATCTGCTGGACGCAAAGGGGAAATCGTTGAACAACTGACCGACCGAGCAGGAATAAATGTTTCTCCAACCTGGTCCCCTGACGGCAGCCATCTGGTTTTTGTTTCGGATCGAAGCGGTAAACCGCAACTCTATCTGATGGACATGCAAACCAGAAAGGTCAAAAGACTGACCTTCGAAGGTTCTGAAAATGCCGAACCTTGCTGGTCACCGACCGAAGATCTTATTGTTTACTCCAGTTTGCGGGATGGTGTATACCAATTATTTACTCTCAATCCATATAAAAACGATCCGCCGACTCAAGTAACCAAAGATCTCAGTTACCACGAATCACCCTGCTGGTCACCCGATGGCAATCAGATCATATTTGCAAAACGTGATGGCAAAAAGAACCAGATATACGGTATAATGAAAAATGGTTCGTTTCAAAGAAGACTTTTCACTCTTCCCGGTAGCCAGAATTATCCCCAATGGTCAAGGTAAAGACACTTAAATAACAATTTTAACAAATAAATATATCATGAAAAAAACAGTATTTAATTTTCTCCTCCTTGCTTCGGTTGCACCTTTTCTTGTTCAATGTGCATCACAGACTGAACTCGAGGACTTGCGCTATCAACTGCGTATCGTAAATAAAAAAGTCGAGGATATGAAGGCCAATACAGTTGACCAACTCCAGAAACGTCAGGCTGCCGCCTCCGGCCAGGTGGATCAGGTTGAACAGGATATTCTGCTCCTGAAAAGCCAACTTGAGGAAACCTATCACTTAAACCAAAGACTCAAAGAACAAAACAAAGAACTTGAGGCAACCATTTCCAATGTTGTCCAGACAGAAGCGACCAAACGCGAAGAAGCACTGAAGAATTTCGAAGAGAGCCAGCGCGAAAAAGAACAAAGACTCACAGCAGCAACTGAATGAAAAGCTGAGACAACAACAAGAAAGTGTCAAGGCCATCCAGGAAGCACGTATTAAAGAGGCCGAACGCAGGGCCAAAGACGCAGCACTTGCTGCACAACTTGCCAAAACACGCTCCAGTTCAGCCAGTTCCGACCTGCCATCATCCGGTTCTCCGAGTCATATCCGACATGGACCAGAAGAAAGTCAAACTGAACGTTTCTGAACAGCCCGAAACAGTGCCGGCACCCAACCACAAACGATTGAACCAGCTGGCCAGCAAAACTGTTGAACAAGCCCCTGCTAAAACTGAGCAGGCTCCGGTGCAAAAGAAGAGATTGCCATTGTCGTAGATCAGTCTACGGATAACTTTAACAAAGCACAGAAATTATATAACAGCGACAAGTATAAAGAAGCACTGGTGTTGTTTGAGGAAGTGGCCGGCAATTCATCCGCCGATAATAGCGTCGATGCCCGTTTTATGATGGGAGAATGTCTTTTTAACCAAAAGGAATATGATAAGGCAATTATGCAGTATCAAAATATCATTTCCCAGCATTCAGATCATGCCAAATCCCCGGAAGCAATGCTTAAACAGGGTATGGCCTTTGAAAAACTTGCCGACAAGGATACGGCAAAAGTAATCTATAAAAAACTGCTGAAAAAATACAGTTCCTCTCCGGAAGCGGCAACAGCTCAAGAAAAACTTGGCAAGCTTTAAGAAACGGAAACATCCGGTTTTGAAGGATCGTCTTGATCAGATATTAATCAGCAGAAAAATTGCCCCAACAGTTGAAACTGCACAGGCAATGATTTATGCAGGAGAAATATATATTGGGGAGCAGATATCTGATAAACCGGGACGATTGTATTCAACCGACGTATCTATCCGGGTTAAAGAAAAGTGTCCATATGTCTCCCGGGGGGGCTTGAAACTTGAAAAGGCACTTGCCCATTTCAGCATTTCCCCTGCCGATCTGATCTGTCTTGATATAGGCGCCTCCACCGGTGGTTTTACAGATTGCCTGCTCCAGCACAATGCACAAAAAGTTCATGCCGTTGATGTTGCCTATGGCCAACTGGCCTGGAAAATTAGGCAGGATCCCAGAGTGGTTGTCCTGGAACGTTTCAATGCAAGAACCATCACCGCAAAAGATATCAAAAGGGATCTGATAGATCTTGCGGTTATGGATGTCTCTTTTATTTCCCTTACCGCTCTTTTGCCCCAACTCACCAAGCTCTTTGCCGGAGAAGTAGCGATTGTTGCACTTATAAAACCACAATTTGAGCTCCCTCGACATGAGGTTGGCCAGCGAGGAGTGGTCAGCGAGCCTTCTCTGCATCAAAAAGCTATAGAGAAGATTGAACCTTTTGTCCGAGAAGCCGGTCTCATCAGCAGGGGAACAGTTCCCTCCCCCATACTCGGCCCCAAAGGAAATCGAGAATTCTTGATACATATTACTTCGCATTAAGCATCAGGACAGTTCCGTCATCCAGCACCAGACATTACGTGCATTTAAAAACACAAAAAATACTCAAGTCGCCCTATGATATCTCCTGTACATCCGACCTCATCTCTTTGCTATCTTCCTTTTTTTCTCCCTGATGTTTGCCGGTTGCGGATATTGTCAAACGGCCAGCCAGACGGAGAGTCAACCGCAGTCCTTTACCCTGCTCTATTCAAGCAATGTTTTTGGAGAATATAGCCCCTGCGGTTGAAAGGCAAATCAGCTGGGCGGGCTGTCCGGAAAAGCACATTTATTGAAGAGATTGACCGATGAGAGCCACCAGCCAGTGCTTATAGTTGATGCGGGGAATCTTCTTTTTAACAAGGCTCCTGTCAGCTAAGGGGACATGACCAATGGACCCCATCTCTTTAATCACTGCCCATGGCCTGGTCCGGGCATACAAAGCCATGTTGTATGACGCGGTTGCCGTCAGTGCCAGCGATCTGTCAGCAGGAGCAGATTTTTTTCGCGAGACAATGCGATGAGCTTTTCCCCTGGGTCGCTGCCAATGTTTATGATAAAAATAACAACCTGCTGTTTCCCCCGCATATCATTAAGCAGCTTGCGACCATGACGACAGGAATTATCGGCTTAACAGGAAATGATGGCCACTCTATTGCAGGCTGCACTATCGGTGACTGGCGAGAATCCCTGCAAAAAGAGATCACCTTGCTCGAAAATCGCTGCGACATGCTGGTGGTTCTTTCCAGCCTCAGCGAATCAGAAAACAGAGAAATACAGCGGGATTTTAACCAGATAGACATCATTGTCGCAGCTGACAGGAAGAGGGCAAATATCCAGCCCCAGGCAGTACAAAACAGCCTTCTCATCCAAAGTGGCGACCGCGGAAAATATTTAGGAAAACTTGATATAACCTGGAATGGCCGGGGTAATTGGCTGGCTGGTTCACCCACGACAGAGAAGGCATGGAGTCGGGAGACAACCGGAAAACCGCTACCATGCCTCTTTCCTCCCAGTCAAACCAGCGCCATCCAAGGAGAGTGTCGATGGGATCGTGCAGGAAATAAAAAAGAGCATTACTGCTTACAACAGTATCGCTCTTGCTGCTTTACAACCAGAAGATCCTGCCGTGCAGCTCGCTCTGCAAAAAAACGCTATAAGGGGCTTTACCGCTTGTACTCCCTGCCACAAAAAACAAACTGAATTCTGGAAAAATACCAAACACGCCAGCGCCTACGCCACCCTCACAGAGCAAGGCCAGTCCTTTAATCTCCAATGCCTCCCATGCCATGTGACTGCCGGCAAGGTCAATGCTTCTTCTCCCGAATCAGAGCTGCTTTTTCTCCTCTACCCTGAGCACTGATCGCCAGACAATCGGTTGCGAAGTGTGTCATGGTCCAGGAAAACACCACATCCTTTCACCCGGCGAAGTCACTCCTGTACGACTGCCAGCTGAAGAATCTGCACACAATGCCATACATCTGATCGGGACAACAATTTTATCTATCAAAAAAAGATGGCAGCCATCGCCTGTCCGGCGGATTAAAGATGAGAAGTACAAGCAAAAAAAGAAAGAGGGGAGTTACATTTATATATAAGCAACTGCCCCTCAACGTTCCAGACGAACAGAAACGAATGAACAGTCTTAATCAGTATAATCTGTTTAACAACCGAAAGCCTTCTGCAGATTAGGAACAGTCTGCTTCTTACGGCTCATCATTCCAGGAATCCACATTGAATTGCCGGACAAGTTTGGTATCAAATGCTTTTTCGATCAGAGCAGGATCATCGGAAAGAACAACCAGATCAGTTCCCTCTTTCACAACATCAGTGAGCATCAGCAGAACAGAGTGACGACCGTCCGCTTTAACTGCTTCCATTGCCTTAACGAGCGCTTCGCGAACATCAGCAACCTGGTCAAGTGCCGCAAGTTCAAGCTGACCAACACCTACTTTATTGCCCTTCATATCAAAATCTTTGTAATCACGGAACAGCAGGTCTTTGGCAGGAACACCGTCAACAGCCGACTTGGCTTTTAACATTTCCATGAAAAGCTCTTCAGTATCCGTTACACCGGCAACAACTTTCAGATCATTGACGGCAGCCTTGTCATCTTCGGTACAGGTGGGTGATTTGAAATTTACGGTATCACTCAAAATTGCCGCCAGCATTCCACCAGCGACATCTTTAGGAATTGCCACTCCAGCTTCTTTAAACATCTTGTTCAAAACGGTTCCGGTGCAACCAACAGGCTCTGCCCTGAAAAGAATCGGATTGTTGGTGGTTACATCACCTATTTTGTGATGATCAACAACAGCAACCAGTTCAGCAGAAGCCAAATTTGCCGGGCCCTGAGCAAGATCACTAAAGTCAACAAGCGCGATTTTCTTACCGGCTGCATCATCAAGCATTTCAGGAGCAGCAAGGCCAAAACGTTTTAAAACGGTGGTCGATTCCGGATTCAGATCAGCAGCGGCAATTTGCATACATGCCTTTGCTTCCTTACCTTGAGCGTTGAGCAAAGCTGCCAATGCGATCGCAGAAGTTACTGAATCGGTATCAGGATTTGCATGTCCAACAACAGAAATAGCCATTAACGTTCCTCCAAATTAAATTAATATTAATAATCGAAATCTTGTTGCCTTAATCTATTATATTGTTCACTTAAATGACATCAGCGCTTATATTTTCGACATCCCCAAAATAGTGTTTTCAAGATATCAGTCAAGGATTAAAAACAACTTGCAGATATTGCTCAGTCAATAATCCGGAACCCTTTGATCTCCTGCAGCACCAGCCCAGATCTGCGCTAAATTTGACTATTCTATCGTGACTTTGGTGTTGGAATGGAGTATCTTTTTCCTCAATTCCGGATCATTAATCAAAACTTTTCCGTCTATTTTCTTGACAATGTGAAAACAAGACAAGTCTTGTAAAAACCTCCCACAGGAGATGGTTAAGTAAAAGAAATTCCTATTGGAATCGCATATTTTTTCATTTATTTCTCAATACATACTGAATCTATAATGATAAAAAAAATTGCATCCCAACTGCACTTCCTTCGGGCGTGACACAAACAAGACAAAATGAATGAACAAAACGACAAGGGTCCCCCTCAGTCCCGCGTAAAAAAAGGTTCCAGCACCTGGTTATATCTTGCCGCCGTGATTGTCAGTTTTACTCATTGTCGGTTCGTATCTTCTCGGACAAATGAGCCCTGCCAGATTTTCCATCATCCACCAGGATGACTCGAGGCAGTGCTGGCAATCCACTTGCATCCAGACCAGACGACCTCTCCCCCGCAAGATCTTTCTCCGAGCAGACAGGCAATGATGGGGACAGGATGCAGAACATACCAGGCAACGGTGACGACCTCTCCGAAGATAAAGCAGCGACAAGCTGGTCACTGCTTCAGAGGATATTTCCGACCCAACGGCGCGGCAAGATTGTCTGACCGTAAGCAATCCCCAACTGCGCATTGATGAAATAAATTCATTTTATGCACATATCGATCAGCAGCCTTATATAGCAAAATTTTGCGGTAAAAGAGTCGAGCAAGGCGCATTTTTCCATGCTTCTGCAAAAGCTTCTTGACAATCCTCCGGTTGTTATCGGAGAAACGGATGATCTTTTTACCCTTTTTCAAAATACTGCCCACTTTTTCAGAATTCTCGGCAAAGAGAACATCAACACTGCTCAAAGTGATACTTGCGACAGAACAAAATTCTCTTGAACAAACCCTGAAATCGTTCTATAGCCTGTACCGATAATCCTGAATATCTGAAAAAAGAGTATGGTCTCTCGATTCCTCCTCAGGTGCTCTTACCGATTATGCCGCATTTTTCCTTAACACCATGGGCGGGCAGACTCTACCTCTTTCGCCGTGATTCAACCTCAAGAATGCTCGTCAGCTACTACTCGATCATGGTCATCGACCGTGCCAACCAAAAGGGTAACGGAGGTCATGGCATCGATCTCAGACCGGCAATTACTTCTCTGATCGAGGAGATAGAAAATGGCGGGAAACGCCTGCAGCTTCAAGAGGAATATCTTGATTCGCTCTACGATCTTCAGGAAAAATACAATTAGCTGCGCTTTAACCTTTGGACCAGCAAAGGCTCATGCACCAGATAAACCATCCAATCTCTGTTTCACCCTCGGGCAATAGATTATGGACCAATCGCATTACAATCAAACATTGTTTTCTTTTCTCTCCTCTCTCCCCTACCCCTTATCATGCCGTGGCTGCTATTGAAGACATCCTGCGTCGTATGGATTTATTCAACTGCAGGAAAACCAGCCATGGCAACTTGCAAAAGGGTTTTCCTACTTTGTTACCAGAGAAAACAGTGCGACCATTGCCTTTACTTTAGGCAGCGATGAAGAAACTGAGCATGGGTTCAGAATACTTGCTGCCCATACCGACAGCCCTTGTCTACAGATCAAACCTCGCCTGATATTAAAACAGGGACATATCACCAGCTTGGGGTTGAGGTATACGGCGGCAGTTTGCTTGGTTCATGGTTTGATCGGGATCTTTCCCTTGCTGGAAGAGTAGTTTGTGAAATGGCCGACGGAAATTTGGCAGATGCTGCTGGTTAACTTTAACCGCCCGCTTCTCACCATTCCCAGCATTGCTATCCATTTTAACAGGGAGGCAAATACCAACAACAGTATCGACAAACAGAAACATCTTCCACCAATTATCGCACAATCTATTGACAAACAATTGCCCGAATTCAAATCTCTTCTTCTCGATCAACTCAAGCTTGAGCACCCCAAGGCTGATCATCCAGGAAATTCTGGCATTTGATCTCTTTTGCTACGATTTCCAGGGACCCAGCCTATCTCGGTATAAATAATGAATTCATCAGCTCAGCCCGACTCGATAACCTGCTCAGTTGTCATGCCGGCATGACAGCTCTTGCTCATAGCCGATAAGACAAAAAACAGTTTCCTCTTCTGCGCCAACCATGAAGAAAACGGCTCAACCTCAGCTACAGGAGCACATGGTTCGTTTATCGATTCTGTCTTTGAACGTATCATCCCTGCAATCCCGAGACCAAGGCGAATAACGCTGAGTAATTCTTTTCTTATCTCCATAGATAACGCCCATGCCGCCCATCCCAATTTCATGGACAAAATGGATCCAGCCCATGAAATCCATCTCAACAAAGGTCCAGTCATTAAAACTAATGCCAATCAACGCTATGCCACAAACAGTCTGAGTGCAGCTCTATAAAGCATATCTGCAAAGAAGCAAAAATGATTCCCCAGGATTTTGTCATGCGCAGCGACTTGCCCTGCGGCAGCACTATTGGCCCTATTACCGCCGCCCGCCTGGGGGTAAAAACCATAGACATAGGTGCACCAAGTCTGGCAATGCATTCCATTCGGGAACTCACCGGAAGCTGCGACCCTTTTCTGCTATTATCGTACTCTTGTACAGTTTCTGAGCAATGATACTCACAAGAAAACTTAGCCAAATAAATGAACCAGAAACGTTCAGCCGGCTCAACAAATATCTGCTGGGACTTTTTTTTTCATCTTCATAACTGTTTCTGATACCCACGGCAGCCTTGAAAATTCTATCAAGAAATATGAAAACAACAGTGTCAGCCAGGCATGACATTAAAAAAACTGGCCCGATACGACCATCTTATTCGCTATTTTTCAAATTTTTCTTATTTCGTTCCAAAGCACCAGAGTCAGTCCGAACTTTATACGTGCACTTATTCTGGCCGAATCGGGGGCAAATACCAAAGCAGTTTCAAGCAAAAATGCTCTTGGACTTGGACAAATTCTGCTTACAACCGGAAAAGAAGCTGCAAAAGAACTGGCTCAATCTACGACTAACTTTCAGTATGTTTCAAAAAGACAATTAACAAACCTCAGTCAAACGGATCTCTTTGATCCTGCCATCAATATACTTCTCACCTGCTATCTTGTGGCAAAATATAACTATAAATTCGACGGAAAACTCGATCTGGTTGTCTCTGCCTGGAATGCTGGTGAAAATACAGCAGCTCTCAGTCATGGCCAACATGCCCCATATCAAGAAACTGAAGATCTCATCGGCAAAGTTAACGCATACTATGTCTATCTCTTAAACATAAAAATTTCTAATAATCACTCCAGTCGGCAAAGGAGAATCTTTTCACCTCTCTTTTCTCGGTTTTTAATAATTTCTATTTCAGTATTTAATTTATTTATTGCAGTATCGTTTAAGAACAAGTACTGATAATTCTTTATTTTCATAAGGTTTTTAATAAATTTCCATAACATAACAGCTTGTTGTTTATCATCAACAGCCACATTGTGGTATTTACAAAATTAGATCTGGTAAGTATTATGAGCAGCAATTTACATTGTAGTACTTCTACCTCAACGTCGTACTTTTCTAGAGACTTTAATACAATCTCTGCAATTCATTCAATTTTGGCAGACTATCCTCAATGCAAGAGAGTTCACCGACTGACCACATTGCCACGCTCTATCGGTTTTGCGCACAAAGCATGCAATACCCAGACTCTGAATGGTTTTCCGACAATTATCTTTTAAGTCTCTACGGACTTACTTGAGGCACTTGGTGGTGACAAAGAAAAAGACTTCAATCGCAGACAGCATTCAAACTCAGCAACAATATTCTTGAGGATCTGCAGGTAGAGTACACCAGACTTTTTATCAATGGCGTACCCCATGTTGCAGCGCCGCCATATGGATCCGTCTATTTAGAAAAAACACTCAGAGGGAAATATTCCGACAATATTTTAACCTATTACCGATCTCTTGGTTACAACCTTACGGAAAGTGCAGATCTACCAGACAGTCTTATACATCAGCTTGAATTTCTTTCATTTCTGGCAGAAGATCAAAAACAGAGATGCAGAGGAAGAATTCTTGGCCCGTTTTTTTCTGCCATGGTATTCAATTTTTGCAACAAAAGTTAAAGAGGAAGCACAGCATCCTTTTTACCAAATCATCATTAGCTTTATTGATTTTTTCACAAAGGAGGAAAAGGAATATGGCGTTTAACATAACGAGGCGTAAATTTTTACAATCTGCCTCATTGGCAGCTGTCGCATTACCCCTTTCTGGAGCAATTGCCTCAGAAAGCGGCATAACACGTTCTCCCCTTGAAGCAAAGGGTACTTTAACAGACAAGACCGTCGTCGGTGGCGTTTGTGAAATGTGTTTTTGGAGGTGTCAGCTTAGTCGGCAAAAAACGAGGTGACAGACTGGTGAAGCTGGAAGGCAACCCCAAATCTATTGACAATGGAACTACTATATGTGCCCGGGGAAATGCTGGTATTCAGCTCCTCTATGATCCTGACAGACTGAAATACCCGCTTAAAAACGTCGGCGAACGGGGCAATCCGAAATGGAAAAGAATCAGCTGGCAAGAAGCTCTTGATGAGTGTGGAAATAAACTGAAAGCAGTACAGGAAAAATATGGTCCTCAGGGGCTTTGCATGTTTCCCCATGGATCAACTGCAAAATATCCCATGCATTTTATGGAGCGAACAGTTGGAACCCATAATGTGAGTGAGGCTTCTTTCTTTCAGTGCCGCGGTATTCGTGATATGGCTTATTTTGCTACCATGGGTATGGCTCCCGGTGAAAATGTAGATATGCCGAATGCCAAAGTTATCTTCCTGTTGGGGTGTCATTTTGGCGAAAACGTCCATGTAAGCCATATAAAACGTTACATTAAAGGTTTGCAGAATGGTGCAAAACTGATTGTTGTTGATCCACGCTACTCTGCCTCCGCTGCCAAATCTGATATTTGGGTAAAGATCAAGCCAGGAACTGATACGGCCTTCCTGCTCGCCATCATGAATTATCTTGTCACCAAGAAAAAATATGATGCCAATTTTATAGATGAATACGCTGAGGGCTTTGAGGAATTCAAAGAGGGTATTAAAGATTGGAGCCTTGAAAAGGCAGCCAAAGAATGTGACATACCTGCCAGTCAAATTAAAGAAGTGGCTGAAATGTTGGCGGCCAATTCTCCGAATGTTTCCATCCATCCAGGCCGACACGTATCCTGGTACGGCAACGATTTCCAGCGACAACGTTCGCTGGCCTGCCTCACCGGACTCCTTGGCGCCTATTTTGTTAAAGGCGGCTGGGTGCCGGGAAAAGGACCCAAGGTCGGAAAAACCAGCTGGGCAAGGAAAGACCATGATGGCGAACATAACCTCAATATGAATGCTGATGAAGAACCCATTTATCCGTATTCTCCTCCAGGAACACCCACCGAACTAATCAGAGATGCTGCCTTAACCGGAAAGCCTTATCCCATTAAAGGGTGTGTGATCTGGGGACAGAATCCCATCCAGACTATACCCGGTCAGGAAAAGATGAAAACGGTTCTGAAACAAATGGATTTTGTCATGTGTGTTGATGTCATGCCGACAGACATAACCATGTGGGCAGACATCCTCCTTCCGGAAGCCAGCTATCTTGAACGATACGACCTGGTCAAAACCGGAACACAATGGGATTTTGCTGACAAACAACAGCAATACATCGCCGCGAGAATGCCTTTAGTTGCTCCAATGTTTGAACGAAAAGACCATATTTATATCACCAATGAAATTGCTAAACGGATGGGCTATGAAAAAGATATCCCTGTTCAAACCATTGAAGAACTAGTGGACAAAGATCTCAGCGTAGCAAAACTGTCTCTTGCACAATTAAGAAAAGAAGGTGGCATCCATCTCAGTGAAGGTAAAGATCCCTATCAAATGCCAGAAGATTTCGACAGTTTTACTCTACAATGAAGATATTGCGGATGCCGGATTTCCTGGCGTCCCCACATATATTCCGGTTGAGCAAGCCCCAGCCGGATATGCAAGACTCCTCTATGGTCGTGTCCCGGTTCACACCTTCAACAGAACCCAGAATAATATCTGGCTGCACAATGCAATGCCCGATAATCCAGTCTGGCTCAATGATAAGGCTGCTGCAAAAATGGGCCTGAAAGATGGTGATGTCGTCGGTTTCATTAATCAGGATGGGATAAAATCTCGCACTACCACCACGGTTAAAACCACCCCGGGCATTCGAATGGATTCGGTTTTCATGGCCCATGGCTATGGTACGGCCAATCCGCTTATGACGGTGGCGGTAAATGCCGGTGTTGATGATACGAGTCTTATGAGTAAAATTACAGTTGACCCTGAGACCGGCGCCCATGGAATGCGCAATAACTTTGTCAAATTAACTAAAGATGGCAAGGTTATTGACATTCCGGCCACAGTCTAGCTTCGGCTTTAAAGGTATTATTTCAGGAGGATACAATGCAATACGGAATGATTATCGACCTTGAACGATGTGTGGGCTGCCATGCCTGCACCATCGCCTGCAGAGCAGAATGGGAGGTCCCTGTAGAATTTTATCGCAACTGGGTCTTTCGCATGGGTCCCAGTCTGGTCGGCGATGAAATGGCGTCAACCTATTACCCCGGACTCTGCAATCATTGCACCGAACCGGTGTGTATAACGGAATGCCCTGCAGATATTATAGAAATGACGTTTACCAATATAAAAACCGGGGAAACCAAAACAATGGAGGTTGCCGCCACCTGGAAAGATCCATTTGACGGAACGGTACAGATAGATAAAAATCGCTGCATAGGCTGCGGAGCCTGTGTAGACCCCTGTCCGTACAATGCCAGGTATATCAATCCCGCTCTTGTTGATGAAGTCTCAGATGATGGCAAAGCTGACAAATGCACCTACTGCAAACCACGGGTCGATGCCGGTGCAGTTCCTGCCTGTGTGCAGACCTGTATTACCGGGGCCAGAATATTCGGTGATCTGGATGATCCGAAGTCCGAAGTCTCCCAATACGTCAAAAAAGGCGCCAAAGGAATTGAAGCCGAATGGCGGCGAACTCGGTCCCAACAGCAGATATTTTGGCAAGAAAAAAGATATGGATTTGCTCTTTACCACTCATACTCCGGAGCTTGCCGACTTAGCACAGGTAAGAAGAAGGGCCATGCTCGCTTCCATGGTAAAACCTGCCATGAAAAAGATTAAAAACCTTGGTCTGCTTGGTGTGGTTGGAACCCTGATGGCAAAAGAGCTCATCGACAAGAAAGACAAAAAGTAGGCTGGTACACCAACAAGCTGATTCTTACTTTTTCAGAACAGATCACGCCAAGCGCGATAATCTCCTGTTTGATTATCGCGCTTTTTTTTGGCCTCATATGTCTCCAACCTGGTTCTCCTGGGCTCGTTGACATTTACGATGCATGGACAGCATTTACCCTTTCAAAAAACATTTGTTATCATAACAGCATATTGGTACTGTCTGTTAGCAACTGCTCTGTTTTGTACATTTTTTTTGCATTTTCACCATCTTTTACTTACCAAAGCCCCCTCATCCTTTTCTTTGATTACTATGCGAAAGACCAAGATAATCTGCACCATAGGACCAAAGACCTCATCTTTCGAAGCTTTGCAGCAGCTTTCTGCAAAGGGAATGAATATTGCCCGCCTCAACATGTCCCATGGTACACACGAATGGCATAGAACAGTAATTAAGAATATTAAAACCATAAATAAAAAAACGGGATCCCCCGTCGCGATACTCCTTGACACCAAAGGCCCTGAAATACGCACAGGTGATGTGGTAAGAGATATCGTTCTGCATAAAGGCGACACTCTCACCCTCACGATCAGACGCCAGGCCGAGCTCGAACCGTATTGTGTTGAAATAAACTATGACGGTTTTGCAACGGACGTTACCTTGGGGGACATTGTCTTAATCGACGGGGGAATGCTTGCACTGAAGGTGGTAGATGTTTTGCAAAAAGATATTCAATGCAAATGTATTGACGGGGGCGTTCTCAGCTCTCGACGTCATGTCAATATCCGGGGAAAAAGTGCTGATTTACCGTCAATTACTGAAAAAGACTGGCAGGATATAGCATTTGGTATCGAAAACTGTGTCGACTTCATTGCCCTCTCGTTTGTCAAAAGGGCAACGGCCATAGAAGAAGTGCAGCGCTATATCACTCAAAAAAAAGCCCCGATTGATAACTATCATCGACACAAGGTTTTTTTGTAGAACTTCCTGTAAAACTATCCTTCAACTATCATTCTTGCAAAATGCATCCGTCAGAACTAGGGCATTACCCTGCATTCTTATACTGTAAATATTGATATAAGGATTTTTCAATGAGCACAGACGATAAAAAAATCATCTATTCGATGATAAAAGTCAGCAAATATTATGAGAATAAACCAATCTTAAAAGATATTTCCCTCTCCTATTTCTATGGCGCCAAGATTGGCGTTCTGGGATTGAACGGTTCCGGGAAAAGTACTCTTTTAAAAATTCTTGCCGGCATCGATAAAGATTTTAACGGAGAAACCCATCTTTCCCCTGGCCACCGGGTTGACTATCTCGCCCAGGAACCGGAACTTGATCCCGAACAAAACCGTCAAACAGATTGTCGAAGAAGGTGTTCAGGAAACCGTAGATCTTCTCAATGAATTCAACGAAATTAATGAAAAATTTGCTGAACCCATGACTGACGATGAAATGCAGGCCCTCATCGACAGACAGGGAAGCGTCCAGGAAAAACTCGACAATCTCTCTGCCTGGGATCTTGACAGTCGCCTGGAGATGGCCATGGATGCCCTTCGCTGCCCACCATCCGACACCAAATGCGGTATTCTTTCCGGGGGTGAAAAACGGCGGGTCGCTTTATGCAGAATTCTTCTCAAGCAACCTGATATTCTGCTGCTAGACGAACCAACCAACCATCTGGATGCCGAATCTGTTGCCTGGCTGGAACAACATCTGCAAGCTTATCCCGGCACGGTCATCGCTGTTACCCATGATAGATATTTCCTTGACAATGTGGCCGGCTGGATCCTTGAACTCGACCGAGGCCTGGGTATTCCCTGGAAGGGCAACTATTCCTCCTGGCTGGAGCAGAAAGAAAAGCGATTGGCCATGGAAGAAAAGAAAGAAAGTGACCGCCAGCGAACCCTGCGCCGGGAACTGGAATGGATCAAGATGAGTCCGAAAGGCAGACGCAGCAAATCAAAGGCTCGGATTAGCTCCTATGAACAGCTGCTCTCCAAAGAAACAGAAAAATTTGCCAAAGAACTGGAAATTTTTATACCACCTGGTCCCCGACTTGGCAAAGTGGTCATTGAAGCGAAAAATGTCAGCAAATGTTTTGGTGATCGTCTCCTTGTCGAAAATATGAATTTCAGTCTGCCTCCCGGTGGAATCGTCGGCATTATTGGTCCTAACGGTGCCGGCAAGAGTACCCTTTTCAAAATGATTATCGGCCAGGAAAAACCTGATTCCGGATCGATACGTCTAGGAGATACGGTAAAACTTGCCTATGTTGATCAAAGCCGCGATCAGCTTGATCCGGAACAAACCATCTGGCAGGCCATTTCCGACGGACAGGACACCGTCTGGCTCGGAACCAAAGAAGTAAACAGCCGTGCCTATGTGGGAAAATTCAATTTTTCCGGAACGGATCAGCAAAAAAAAGTTGGACTGCTTTCCGGTGGTCAGCGAAATCGCGTACACCTGGCCAAAACACTTAAAGAAGGCGGCAATGTTCTGCTTCTTGATGAACCGACCAATGATCTGGATGTCAACACCCTGCGGGCACTGGAAGAAGCTCTTGAAAACTTTGGCGGCTGTGCGGTGGTGATAAGCCACGACAGATGGTTTCTGGACAGAATTGCCACCCATATCCTGGCCTTTGAAGGAGACTCACAGGTCGTGTGGTTTGAAGGAAACTATTCAGATTATGAAAAGGATCGTAAAAGCCGGCTTGGTGCAGCAGCAGATCAACCGCACCGCATAAAATACCGGAATTTGACCAGAGATTAGCAGAAACCGAAAGGAAAAGAACCACCAGCTCCAGACACTGCCTGGAGCTGGTGGTTCTTTTTAGATCAGAGGGCCCGCAGTTCAGTCAACAACGACTGTAACAGCTGATATTTTTCCCGGGCAACATCAAGGCCCCCTGCCCGGCTATCTTCCTCAACCTGCAGAGCAATCTCATGTATGCCAAGTATTCCAAGACTGGCAGCGGCTCCTTTTATCGAATGTGCCGCACCACTGACCTTGGCGGGTGAACCTTCTTCCAGCCCCTGTTCAATGAGTTGCAGATCCGACTGCAGGGAATCTTTGAAAATTTCCAGCAGCTCCTCCAATAATTCCGCATCATCTGCTGCCTGCTCTAAAGCAAATTCTTTATTCCATTTCAGTGCATTCATATTGAAATCCTATCTATTCTAATAAAAAAAACCAGAATCAGACAAATCGATCTGTCCAGGGCGAATAAGGGTGAGCCTGCCGTTTTGCAGACCAACTACAGTCGAACACAACCCTGCCGCAGCTGGTCCGCCATCGACTGTGTAGGCGATCTTATCGCCCAGCATCGTCACCACCTCGTGCGCCGATTGGGCTGGAGGGTGGCCGGAGATATTAGCACTGGTTGCGGTAATCGGCTTACCCATCAACCTGACCAGTTCCCGGGCAATTGGATGGGGTGAGATCCGCACCCCTACGGTACCGCTCTTCCCGGTAATTTTAGGATTAACAGTCGCTTTAGCCGGAAAGACAAGCGTTAAGGGTCCCGGCCAATATTTATCAATCATCGGCCAGTACTCCGGCGGCACATCCTCCACGACAGTGTCAAGCTGCGCAATATTTTCAATGAGCAGAAGTAATGGTTTGTGCTCCTGCCTCTTCTTTACCGCAAATAATCTGGCGATGGCAGAAGCACAATCCGGATCAACCGCCAATCCATAATAGGTTTCGGTGGGGAAAGCAACAATCTTCCCTTGCCGTAAAAGCTCTACGGCAAGGTTGAGGGATTTGCCCACGGCTTCATGCTGCTCACTCATTAATTCTTCGGGCTTTTTCTTCAACCTCGGCAACCATGTCATTCCGAAATTTTATAAGTTTCTGGCCAATCTCCGGATTGTTCAGGGCAAGGATCTTCAATGCCAGTACTCCTCCATTTTTGGCGCCCGCCTTGCCAATACCCATGGTCGCCACGGGAATACCAGGCGGCATCTGCACCGTTGACAGCAGGGCGTCCAAACCGCCGAGAGAAGACGCATCCAGCGGTATCCCTATCACCGGGAGGTCAGTATGGGAAGCAAGCACACCAGCCAGATGTGCCGCCATTCCGGCACCAGCAATAATCACCTTCAACCCTCTCTCCTGGGCAGTTTTCGCATACTCTACAGCTTTTGCCGGAGTTCGGTGCGCCGAGGCAACCGTCATTTCGCAGCAGATCCCCATAGATCGCAAAAAATCAGCGGCACCTTTCATCACCGGAAGGTCCGAGTCGCTGCCCATGACGATCCCGACCAGAGGCTGCTGGGCCGCGGTTAAACTGCGCCGCAAGGCTTTTTCACCAATATCTCTCCGGCAGTAACAATTAGTCCAGCTAATCTCATCAACGGCGCTGTAGGCCCGGGCAATCGCCTCTTTTAAGGTGTTGCCAACTGCGGTAACCCCTAAGACACGACCACCGTTCGTAACAACTCGTCCCCCTTTTCTAACAGTGCCGGCATGAAAGACCTCGACACCCTTGCATTCGGAGGCTTTGGTCAATCCTTTGATAACCTTGCCGATTTCATAGGGGCCCGGGTATCCACCGGAGGACATGACAACACAGACTGTGGGTCGGGGATCAATTTTCATCTCAACCCGATCCAGCCTTCCATCAATCGCCGCTTCAAAAATATCGACGATATCACTTTTCAAACGCATCAGCAGCGGTTGCGCTTCAGGATCACCAAAACGACAATTGAACTCCAGGACGTTTATGGTATCCCCGTCAATCATCAGTCCCGCGTAAAGCATCCCCTTGTACGGTCTTCCCTCAGCCTCCAAACCTTTTATCGTCGGCAGCATAACCCTGTTCATCACGAAATCGGCAACCTGATCAGTCACTACAGGAGCCGGGGAATATGCCCCCATTCCTCCGGTATTGGGCCCCTGATCCTTCTCATACACTGCTTTGTGATCCTGCGATGTCGGCAGAGGGAGAACGGTTTTGCCATCGGTAAAGGCGATAAAGGACGCCTCTTCTCCGGTAAGACAGGATTCAATGATGATTGTGTCACCGGCACTGCCAAACGCCTTGTCCGCCATTATGTGATCGACAGCATGTTTGGCCTCTTCGACAGTTTTGGCTACGATCACCCCTTTCCCGGCAGCGAGACCGTCCGCCTTGACGACAATCGGCGCGCCATGGGAATCGATGTATTTTTTCGCCTTGTCACTGTCTTTAAACACCTTGAATGGTGCGGTGGGAATTTTATATTTCTCCAGAAATTCCTTGGAAAATACTTTACTCCCTTCGAGCTCGGCCGCTTTCATGGTCGGACCAAAAATCCTTAAACCATTTTTTTCAAAAACATCGACAATACCAGCAACCAGTGAAGACTCAGGCCCAACAACAGTTAAATCAATTTTTTCTTTCTTGGCAAATTTCAATAATTTTTTAACATCTGTCGCGGAAATATCCACACAATCGGCCATTCGGCTGATTCCAGCATTTCCAGGGGCGCAATAAATTTTTTCCACTTTTTTACTCTGCTTGATTTTCCATACAAGCGCATGTTCCCGCCCACCTGAACCGACAACAAGAATCTTCATAGGCTGCTCCCGTCAATTTTTTATTTTTTGATCTCTGATCAGATATCTATGTCAACAAGAAAATAGGCTGCCCACCTCCTGTCTTTTTGATTGATCGTTGACAAAAGGGATGCGAAATATTACATGAATGAATAGTCATTCATTTACCTGGTGCTTTATTTGTTTTACTTTCGATCTTTCTGTGTTGGAAATGAAAGCAGAAAATAAACATTCAAAAATTATTTCGGCGGCCACTAAAGTCTTTGCCAAAAAAGGATTTTTCACCGCTAGAATATCCGATATTGCCAAAGAAGCCAAGGTTGCTGATGGAACAATTTATCTCTATTTCAACAACAAATACGATATCCTGCTCTCCGTATTTGAAGAAGAAATAGGTAAAATTGTCTGAAAAAACCGACAAGCTCCTCAGCAAGGAGGAAGATCCGACCAAAATGCTGGAAATCTTATACGATTCAGCACCTCATGGCCATGAAAAAAAATAAGAACCTTGCTGAAGTTATTCAAATCGAGCTTCGTCAAACGAACAAGGTTATAAAAGATTATCGAAATAATAAATTCAATGAATATACCAGCATCATAGCAGATATAATAAAAATGGGGCAAAAAACCGGGGTCTATAAAGCCGATATCAAGCCGGATATAGCAAAACGGATTTTTTTTGGTGCCCTGGATGAAGTCTCACGGGTCTGGAATGCGTCACTGGAGACCCATTACACCGTTGAAGACATTGCAGATCAGATCCTTTCTATGTTCCTGATGGGTATCCTGCACAATCCCGTTGCAAATGAGCATGTCATCCACCAGTAAAACAGAAGACCCTGCTCTTAGGAAAATTCGGAACGATTGATTGCCATCACTTCAAATTCTCTTTTCCCGCCGGGGGTAACAGCCAGCACCTCATCACCGACCTCTTTGCCGAGCATGCTTCTCCCTAAGGGGGAAAGAACAGAGATGGATCCTTTTTTCACATCAGCTTCCTCCGGTCCCAATAACTGATAGGTGATCTCTCGTCAGTGTCAAGATCGAGCAGTTCAACCACAGTTCCAAAAACTATACTATTCGTCTTCACCTGCAGGCAGTCTATCACCTCTGCTCGTGATAATTTGTCTTTTAGCTCAATGATGCGCCCTTCAATGTGTCCCTGCCGGTCTTTCGCCGCGTGATATTCCGCATTTTCCTTCAGGTCACCATGCTCCCTTGCGACCTCGATAGCCTTGACAATCACACCCCGCTCAACCCTTTGCAGATGCTGCAGTTCATCCCGTAATTTCTGATTGCCTGTTTTGGACATCGGTATTCTTTCAATCATTTAAATCTCCATAAAAAAATCCTGCAAGGCACCAACCTAAAGGGTCCCATACAGGAGATATAGATAACGCAGTTATTATTACCAGCGATAGTGCAAAGACATTGACAGCCCTTTTTCCTCATAGTCATCGCCCGTTGTATAATGTGAAGTTGCCTTTTAATAAAAAATGAGGACTCATTTCAAGGAAAATATTTAAATTTGTGGTAAAAGTGATATTTTCATTATCTTCAAGACCAACGGCATTGTCAATCGCATAGTAGCTCATGCTCTTCTTTGTCCCCTGCTTCATAGCCGAGAAAATCATGCTGAAAATGTAAGGTTATGCGGTGTTCGGTATAAGTTGACGGGCTCCAGTATAACGACTTCTCGTAGGATGAGTTTTTCGACACAGCCTGTTCCAAGCTGTTTTTGTCATCACTCGTCTGATAATTGAAATCATAGCCCAAGGCCAGCTGTAGAGACTTACCAAAAATACTATACGACGAATACCCGTGAAACCTGTTCTCAGCATTGTCATCACTATAATATCGATGGTCGAGATCTCCGCCAAAAGATAAGCCCATGGGGGTTTCAATTCTCAATCCGGTGGCAAGAGACTGGAAGGTTACCTGCTGCTCTATCGCCGAAATTGTATCATATACCGGTCTTTTTTCAAACAGCACATATCCGGTGATATAATCATCCAGCTGCCCTTTTATCTCAATTTCGTATTGATAGGTGATGTCGCTGTCATTGTCAACTTTCTCCGTTCCAACGCCCAGTATCAATTCATACGCCTTAGTGAATTCATAGGTTGTGACGGCATAGAGGAGATTGCTCCCTGTTGATTGGTCATCACCTTCCACTGATGCAAAACTATTATTGGTAAAACCAAACTGAATATCCTTATCAAGATCGGGTGTAAACCAGAAAGAGGTCCCAAGACTCGTTCTCGCCACATTTATACTCCCATCCCGGCCATTTTTTTCCTCATATGCCGCATCGAAACTACTCTGCGGACTGATCTGCAAAGTGTTTCTTTCGATGGATTCCAGCAAATCGGGCGAAGTAGAACCGCTTTTCTGCATGGCTTCATAAACCTGTGCTTCCTTACGATACTTACCAATTTTGCCATAGATTGTCGCAAGGTCAATCATCCCCTCTGAAGAATCGTCTTTCAAAAGGTTTTTGTAACTCTGCTCGGCATAATAATAATTGCCCTCGAAGATTGCTTTTCGAGCCATATATTCATTGGTAATCAACTTTTGCCAACTATATTCGGCAAAGAATTCAGCGACGATTATACCCGTTTCACTGCCACGATTATCAAGCAAAAACGGCGGCTCCATCAATTCTGCCAGAATCTCTGGTTCGGACTGCAGCATCAGCATTATTGAGTTCCAGAAGGTCTTCTCTCTGGTGAGATAATAATAGTCTATCTGCTTTTGCCTGAATTTCTCACTCAGCAGCTCCAGGACCGGCGGGGATACTAACTGCTGATAGATTTGCAGCGATTTTTCCTGCTGTTTGGCACCCCATAAGAGCCTGGCGAAGGTGAGCTTCTCTTCGATATCATCAGAAGATGCCAGTTTCTCTGCCAGCTCTTCAATACTCTCGACTCTCCCTGCCTCTTTTTCCATGATCGCCAGCCCCTGGTTGTACCTTCCCCGTCGGACTTCTGCTTCGATCTGTATTTTATAATAGTATGGTTCCACCGGAAACCGTCGAATAAGCCCGGAAAGAGCATCAACTGCTCTGTCTCCTTTTCCCCTGGCGACCATGAGTTTCAGCCCAAACTGTGTTACCGACAATGGAATCAGGATATGTACCCAGCACTGCTGCCAGATGTTTTTCTGCCCCCGCATAATCCAGATACTCCATTTCTTTTTCGGCCAGTGGCAAAAGTCTGGTTAAAACTGGATTTCCGTCAATGTAGAGTATATTGCTCTGATCGTGTTTTTCACCGTTCATTTTTAATTTTCGTCTGAGGATCTCCTGGACAACAAGCAATTCGGGGTCAAAGGGACCCTTATCCAGAAGTTCTCCACACTGCTGATACGCCTCTCGCGAGTGCCCTCTGTAGAAGCTCAACAGACAACGCTGCCGGGCCAAGCGGACCATAAAAGGCTGTAACTCCTTTGGATATCTGGATACCAGCCCAGTGCCTCCTGATAGTCTTCTAAAAGCGCCTGGGCTTTTTTATAGTGCCCTTCAGCTGTCAGGATGTCTCACTTTAAGGAGGAGCATCCTGCATCCCAACGGATTAAGTGAAAAATGCTCATCGACCTGATTCGTTTCTTTCTGCTAATGCCTGGTACCAGGCATTGGCAGCCTCGATTTTTTTATCCTGCACAGCATTCTCAGTCAACTGAAAGAGGATATCATCAACCAGAATATTGTTATTCAGCATTTGCCGGAGTAATTGTTCTGCCTCCCTCGTTTTCCCTTCTTTGCGCAAGGATGATGCCCTGTGGATATCCAGTTGGGTGAGGGTTTCCGGAAAATCGGCAAAAATATCTCTCGCCCAAACAGTTGTCGTTATCATATTCCTCAAACAGGAAATTATAGGCCAGCAGATCCATATAGGTAAAGAGCAAGCCAACGGGACAGTATCGTTGCTTCCCTACAAATCCTGACCTGAAGAGTGCTATCATTTTTTCCGCATCGCCAATTTTCCCGGCCAACTGAAGACTCGCTTCCCTGAGGCGTAAATCATCTGGATCATGCGCAAGACCTTGATCAAAAGAGGCAAGGGCTTCCATTTCCAGACCGAGATGCCGCTCAGAGTCTCCTTTCATCAGGTAATAGGATTTGGTTTTACTTTTGTTCTCAAGAGCAACTGCAGTCAAGGTAATCGAGGGCCCTGCGGTACTGGTCCTGCTGGTAATATTGTCGGGCAATCTGTAAGGTGAGGTCATCCTCACGAGATGAATTATCATAGATTATTTCCAGAACCTCGATCGATTCCCCGTGTCGCCCTTCCTTGTTGAGAAGATCAGCAATCTCTATAAAGATGTCCTGGCGATTCAAAGCAATTTCATTAAGGTCCTGCCAAAGCTGGCAGCTCCACCATTTTCTACAATTGCCAGAAAATCATGGGCCAGAGCGGTCTGAATCTTAGATATCTCCTGCTTGATCTGCATATCTTCGGGATGATTTTGCATATACCGCCCATAAAAAACCAGTGCTTTATCAGGCCTTTTCAGGTCATACTGAGAGACCCTTCCTGCCGCCAGCAGAAAATCAGCGTTATTCTCATTATTATCTGCAAGATATGCAAGGTGTAAAAGAGCTGATTCAAACTCTCCCCTGTCCATGTAGTAGGTAACTAAATTTTGCCGAAAGACCATATGGTCGGGATGGCGGTTAAGATATTCCAGCCAGAGACCACTTCTTTTTACGTCATAGCCTGGCGCATCAAAAACCTGAAGAGCTTCCAGAATTACCTGATCTCCGACAACCGGATTTTCCAATAATCTCGCATAAAGTGTTCTGGCCTTATTCTCTTTGCCAAGCTCATCGGCATCCATTGCCAGGCTATGCATAATCGTGCTGTTTTCAGGATGCCTCAGGAGGAATTGTTCAAAAAGGGCAAAGGCAAGCTCTTTCTTACCCTGATTCCGCAAGCTGGAAGCAAGACCTAAAAGAGCAGTGTCGGAGTAAGGTCCAGTGGGGTTTTTTTCAAAAACTCTTCCGTAATAACGGATTGCGGCGGGATAGTTCTTTTTATATGCTGCAACAGCGCCACCGACCAAAAGATAATCACTATTGTTAGGATTTTTATCTAACAGGCCGTCAATGATTTTCCCCGCAGTTCTGAAATCTTCGATCTTTAAAAGAACCTTGCAGTATTCCCAATTGGCTTCTTCAATGTTCGGCTTGATACCATACAGATCAGCATAAGCCTTGACTGCTCCAACGAAATCTTCATCACGAACTAATTTTCTTGCATTATCCCAAATAATTTTCCATTCAGGGGATCCGGGTTCACCCTGCACCAGAGAAATATTTTTTTCAGGAGCTATCCCGCCCCAGGCAGAAATACCTGGATAGTGCAGTCCGATAAAAAGGACAAAAAAGATGATAAACTGGCTGGTTGTGAAAGTCTTCAGCCTGGATTGGGTCATTGGCAGACGAGAGGGCTATGCGTGAGGACAGCTCGTAATATATTAAAACCATCCCGGAGTTCCACCTCTTCTTTTTCCCGCTGCAAGATTGATAAAAATACAGGGTAGGAAGGTGAAGACACGTAATCGCTCCCTCTCATGGTAACCTTTTACTTATAAAACTGCACTATTTTCTCAACGACGTATGTTTGCATCGCTTCGGTAAGTTCCGGATATATTGGCAAAGCTATCGTTGCATCGGCTGCTTTCTCCGCCTCGGGAAATCGTCCGGCTGCAGCCGGTGCGGCAAGACAGCCCTGTTTATGGAGCGGCACGGGATAGTAAATTTCACAACCGATATCATTTTTTCAAAGCCACTCTCGCAATCCATCTCTGCGCTCAACCCGCAACACATACTGGTTAAATATGTGCAGATTTGGCTTGGGACCTTTCTTTGTGGAACTGTTTTCATAAACAACTTTTGGCAAAATGATTTGCCCAGTATCAACCAGGCCTGTCGTCAACAACAACTGATCATATCGCCTGGCATTTTCCCCTCGTTGGGCATGCCATCGTTCAAGATACGGCAATTTCACTCTCAGAGCGGCTGCCTGAATCGGATCGAGACGAAAATTACCGCCAACTATGTTATGGTAATATTTCGGATAGGCTCCATGGTTGCGCATCTGTACCAGTTTTTCAGCAAAACTACGGTCCTGGGTGACGACCATACCTCCGTCACCAATTCCACCGAGGTTCTTGCTTGGAAAAAAGAGAAGCAACCGGCAAGTCCCATTGATCCAGCCCTTTTATAGGCAACAGTTTCCGGGCGGTTCCGACAAGAGGGTATTCAGCCCCAATGGCCTGGGCAGCATCTTCTATAACCGGAAGATCATAACGTTTTGCCAACTCCATAATGACGGACATCTCCGCACACTGGCCATACAGATGCACCGGAATGATAGCTTTTATTTTCCGTTTTGTGTCAGCCAAAAGCAGCTCTTCCATCCGGTCCGGATCAATATTAAAGCTGACCGGATCGATATCGGCAAAGACAGGCGTCGCACCAACCCTGAGAATAACCCCCATGGTGGCAAAAAAGGAATATGGCGTGGTCAGCACCTGATCGCCCTCTCCTATGCCAAGACTCATCAAGGATATCAATAAGGCGTCGGTACCGCTGGAAACCCCTACCCCATAGGCGCAACCGCAGTATTCGGCTATTTCCTTTTCAAGCTCCTCGACTTCAGGCCCCTGAATATAACGGGTGGATTTAACGACACGGGTGACAGCAGCCAGAAGATCGTCTTCCAGGTACTCCAGCTGTGCCTGGAGATCAAGCAAGGGTACTTTCATAATTTCAATTTGTCTTGGAACTTCTACATAAGGCAGGGTGGCATACATCAGGAAGACGAGTTGATGACGATCTTCTCACCATCAAAATAATCTACGATATCAGGCATTTCTGCTTCGAGATATTTCTTCATTTTTTTCAGGAGATTGACTTCAATCTGCCGAACACGCTCTCTGGATATATCAAACCTGTCGGCGATATTCTGCAGGGTCAGCGGCTCATCTGTCAGCAGCCGCTGCTCTAGGATCATTTTCTCCTTGTCATTGAGCTTAACCTTCAAAACGTCAAGAAGCTCTGTCAGTTTCACCTTAATCTCTTTTCCTGCAACCGTTGATTCAATACCAGGCCCGTCGCTGGGAAGGAAATTTTTCTGCTCATCCTCGGAATCAGAACGAACCGGACTCTCCAAAGAAACGTCCCAGTTGTCCATGCGCTGCCCCATCTCAACGACTTCACGCTCTTTGACATTGAGTCGTTCGGCCAGCAGTTTGGGTTCTGCCTGAAAGCCCTGTCCTTCGAGAAGCTTTCTCTCCTTATTGAGGCTGAAAAAGAGTTTGCGCTGCGCCTGGGTGGTGCCGATTTTAACCAGTCGCCAGTTGTCCATAATGAACTTCAGGACATATGCCCTGATCCAATAGGCGGCGTAATAGGAAAATTTAACCCCTCGGTACGGATCAAATTTTTTGGTGGCCTGGACCAGTCCGACATTGCCTTCCTGGATGAGGTCCATAAAATTCTGCATCCAGTACTTCTGAAAATCCATCGCCACCTTAACAACCAGACGCAGATTGGAACTCACCAGTCGATATGCCGCATCCTGATCACCTTCCTCACGAAACCGCACCGCCAGTTCATCAGTCTCTTCTCTTGTTAAAAGCTCATACTGACTGATTTCCTGAAGATAGCGATGGAGGGCCGGATTGCTGAGGGCGGGAAGATTTTCCTCGTCTGAAACCGATACCAAAGGATTCTCGTAGGCGTCATCAATTCCTCCCCTGTTATTGGAATCAAGGCCCTCATCATCAACAGATGATGTATCATTATCAGAGTCGGTTATAGTGTTTTTGCTCATTTATTTGTCTCTCCGGAAAAATATACCCAGAAAATTTTAGAAAGATTATGATAGTACACTACCAGGCTTAAAGTGCAATCATATTGTGCCGGACAAAGGGCGCATCCGTTCAGTGTCTGACTACCAGTTTACTCCAAGTCAGACAGAACAAGTATAAAATTCTATTTTATTTGTTAGCGGGATGTGATAAATAACATGGCCTCGGGTAAAAAACCCGTGTCACTGGAAGTAACCTGTTTCTTTACGGCCCACCTCAAGATAAAAACATGGACAACATAAGAAATTTCAGCATAATCGCCCATATTGATCATGGCAAGTCCACCCTCGCCGACCGTATGATCCAATTTTGCGATCTCGTCACCGCCAGGGAATTCAAGGATCAGCTCCTTGATAATATGGATATTGAACGGGAACGGGGGATCACTATCAAAAGCCAGACTATTTGTCTGCCCTATACCGCTAAAGACGGGAAGCTGTATTACCTCAACCTCGTTGATACCCCCGGGCATGTCGATTTCAGCTATGAAGTCTCGCGCGCGCTCAGCTCCTGCGAAGGAGCTTTGCTGCTCATTGACGCAGCCCAGGGAGTCGAGGCACAAACCCTGGCCAACCTTTATCTGGCGATGGAAAACGACCTGGAAATCATTCCGGTCATAAATAAAATTGACCTTCCCTCTGCGGAACCGGAACGCATCGCCCTGCAAATTGAGGAGGATCTCGGTCTCGACATTGACCTGGTTCAATTCTGCTCCGCCAAAAACGGGATCGGGATAGAGGGTATTTTCGAAACGATTGTGACCAAACTCCCGGCCCCCAAAGGTGACCCGAAAGACCCTTTGCAGGCCCTGATCTTTGACGCCAATTACGATCCTTTTCGCGGCACCATTATCTCCGTCAGGATCATTAACGGGACGATAAAGCCAGGCGATATTATGCGTTTCATGGCCACTGGCAAAGAATACAAGGTGGACGAGGTCGGGCTGTTCAAGTTAAAAAGGGAACCGCAAAAACAACTTTCCGCAGGTCAGGTTGGTTATATTCTGGCCGGCATAAAAACTGTCGAAGATACCAAGCCAGGCGACACTATTACCCTCTGCGACCGGCCGGCAACCGCCGCACTTCCAGGCTTTCGTGAAGTACAGCAGGTTGTTTTTTCATCAATCTACCCAATCAACACCGATGAATATGAAGACCTGGCTGCGGCCCTTGAAAAACTTAAACTCAACGATGCCGCCCTCACCTTCGAAAAAGACTCATCTGCCGCCCTTGGCTTTGGTTTTCGGTGTGGTTTTCTCGGACTGCTCCACCTTGAAGTGATTCAGGAGCGCCTTGAGACGGGAGTTCGACATCTCCCTGATCCTGACAGTACCTTCGGTACAGTACATCTTTCACCTTACCGACGGCACAACCCTGCATGTCGACAATCCAGCTCATTTCCCAAATCCGGCACATATAAAGAAAATTGAAGAACCCTATATTAAAGCAACCATCCTGATGCCCGAAAAATATATGGGCACGGTAATGACCCTTTGCATGGAACGGCGCGGGGAAAATACCACCTTTAATTATCCCATGCCGGGCAGGATCGAACTGCAATGTGAACTGCCACTGGCGGAGGTCATTTATGATTTCTATGACCGGTTGAAATCAGTAACCCAGGGATACGGCTCTTTCGACTATGAAATGCTCGACTACCGCAAAAGCGACCTGGTTAAGCTGGATATTCTGGTGAACAGCGAACCGGTCGATGCCCTGTCCCAGCTGGTCCACAGAGTCAATTCCAGAGCCAGAGGACTCCACGCCTGTGAAATGCTTAAACTGGAAATCCCCAGGCAAATGTTTAAAATTGCCATACAGGCGGCAATAGGCGGAACAATTATCGCCAGGACAACAATCTCGGCACTCAGAAAAGACGTTACCGCCAAATGTTATGGCGGCGATATTTCGCGAAAACGAAAATTGCTCGAAAAACAAAAGGCCGGAAAAAAACGAATGAAAACTATCGGGAATGTTGACATTCCGCAGAATGCTTTCCTGGCCGTGCTGAAATCAGAACAATAGCGAGATCTTCAGGATGACTTATTCCTGGATTGAATCACCAGCCCGCCTATAACCAGGACAAGACCGGCCAGCGTCGAACGATAGATCTCCTCGCCCACCAGAAAATGAATCAAAAATAGCGATGCAACCGGGGCAATAAAGATTAAATTAGCGATTTTTGCCGTATTTTCCGTATATTTCATCGCTTTCAGCCAGAGAACAAAGGCGACCCCCATCTCGAAGACTCCAATATAGGCCGCTCCTAAAAACCCGGCGAGGAGGAATCGGACGGAACCCTTGTATAATATGGACATACAGCACGATAAAAGGCATGGCACAGAGAAAATTCAAAAACAGACCAATTATCGGATCACGCTTGTCCCTGGTATTGAGTATCCAGTAAAGTGCCCATATCACAGTTGAGAAAAGTGCCAAACCGACCCCAAGAGGATTGGCAAAATGCAAACCCAGCACGTCACCCCTGGTAGCTATAACCAGGACACCGATGTAGCACACTCCGATGGCCAGCCATTGCCTCCCGATGACTTTATGCCCAAGCAGGGGAATCGAAAGCAATGAAAGCGTGATTGCCCAGGTGTAATTAATTATCTGCGCCTGCTGCGCCGGCAGCAGATCATAGGCTTTAAACAACACAAGGTAATAGGCAAAAGGATTAAGAAACCCAAAACCCAAGGAAGCCAGCCAGTCTCTTCTGGTCAATCCATAGATTTTTTTCAGCTTATTCTGTGCGACGATAATCCCCAAAAGTACCACCGTAGAAACAGCAGAGCTGTACAAAAGCACTTCAGCTGGAGAAAGATGTCGCAGGGTCAGTTTGCTGGCGCTGGCAATTGTCGACCACAATCCAACGGTGATCAGGGCGTAAAGATACGCTTTCGTCTGTTTTTTCATTGGTGCATAGTACGTCCCGGCCAAACAAAAGTAAATAATTTTCGATTGTTAGTTCTTTAGTATTGTACTTCCAGCCCGATGCGGCCTGCTGTTCCTTTTGTGATTACTGGCAACTGCCTGTTCTCTCCTTCTGGAAATCCAGGAAAAAATATTTTATTCAATAGATACAATGTGATATTGTTATATTAGTTTCTATAGAGATAAATCACATATTTTTATATTAACACTGGAAGTCGGCATGAATGAAAAACCTGTTGTGCAGAACGGGGAAAAAAAATATTTAGAGCCAACCTATCACTATGCTTCACAATTGATGAAAATAGGCGAAGATTATACCACGGATAAAATAACAGTTTCCGAACTGGTTAAAGCGGGCCAGTTGCTCGCCAATTTCCCCAATTTCGAAAAATTTGGCGCCAAAGGTTTCACCAAATCCATCATCGAACCTGGCGATAATGCCCATTTTTCAGAAGACGGTGAAGCAATTCTTGCCACAGTGCCGGGATATCCCAAAATAATGAAAATTCGGCGGCCAAACTGCGCCGAACTTATCACAATCCTCTCGGTAGAACCTCTCTTTGTGATTTCTCCGGATAAAATGCAGGTCACCCTGGCCATCCATCCTCCGCTGCCGGACGGTCACTCCCTGCAAAATGAAGATATCAGAGAACTTCTGAAGAAAGAGGCAATCGTTTTCGGTATAAAGAATGAAGAGATTGAAGATGCCCGAAACTTTCTCGACCAGGAAGAACCGGAATTCAGAAAGTATCTCATTGCCTGCGGACAACCCGTTGGCGAAAGCAGGGATGCATACCTCAGGTATGACATGGAAATCGGACCCATTGCCGGCACCGTTCTCGAAAATGGCCGCATTGATTTCCGGGATCGACGAATAATGGTTGGCGTAAAGGATGGTCAGAGTATTGCCACAAAGATCCCCGCCATACAGGGGGAACCGGGTATCAACGTCTACGGAGAAGAAACTGCAGCCCGTGAAGGACAGGACATCAAGATAGAAATTCTTAGCGATGCCAAATTTTCAGCCGAGACAATGCAGGTTACCGCCACAAAAGACGGTGTGCTTTCCATTGTCAATAACAATGTAATAAAAGTCCTCTCCCATCAAACAATATCCAGCGATGTAGACTTTGCAACCGGCAACATTGAGAGCATGAACGCCATAACCATCCTCGGCTCCATCCAGCCCGGCTTTCAGGTCAGCGCAGGTGGTGACCTGAAAATATCGGGCACGGTTATGTCCGCCCGGGTAGTCTGCGACGGCAACTTAGTTGTCCGGGGTGGTACGACCGGGAAAAACAGTACGCTCCAGGTAAAAGGCGATGCCGACATCAATTTTATAGAGCAGGGCTCTTTACAATGCGGCGGCATTGCTGTCGTTCGCAAACAATCATACTATAGCAATATTGCTGCCGGATCCGATATCCGCTGCCATGAATCCAGCATGGTCATAGGCGGCCAGCTCATATCCACAGGCGATATTACTCTTGGCAGTGTAGGTTCGGAAAACAGTACCCCTTCGCTCATTGCCGCCGGCACTGTTGCTGATCGTCTGGAACAATTGCAGACGCTCAAGGCCAGTGTCGTCGAACAGCAGGAGGCAATTATTCAATGGCTGCAGCGATATCGAGGCAGTTCCAACTCAAGAAAAATCCGGCAAATGGAGCAGAAGCTGGCCGAAACGAAACTCCTGCTCCTGCGGGTCAACCTGATTCCGGGAACAGGCAAATACTCGCGGGTTGCCGGTCCAGATGCACAGGACGAAACTCATATCAACGAGGATGACTATAACAGTGACGGAGGTATTCCTATCGAAAATATCAAGATTGATGTCCTTGGTACCATCTTCGCCGGCACCACAATACGAATCGGCAACCGCACTCTGCAGCTCGATAAAACTGTGTCCAACCGACAATTCAAACTGCACGCCAACGGCAAAAGAATTCTCGCCGTACCAATTAAACGTTAGTTCATTCTCATCCTGAAGATTGTGAGGAGAGCCACGGGTATAGACTCATTCCCTGTCAAGTAACCTCTGCCGGTCAAGCAGACTGATCTTCCTCCCGTTTACCCGGATAAGACCTTCATCGCTCATTTTAGCAAAAATTCTCGACAAGGTTTCCGGAATCGTCCCGAGCAGACTGGCGAGTTGACCTTTGGAAATATCAAGCTCGACCTCGTCAGCATCCCCCTGTTCCTGACTGAGATATATGAGATAACCGGCAAGTCGTTCCGGAACTTCTTTCAAAGAGAGATTTTCAATCTGGCTGGCAAAGGTTCGTAATCTCAGCGACAAGACAGCAAGCATATTCAACGCCATTGACGGATTGGCTTCCACCAGCAGGACAAATTTATCACGGGGGAAAAAGATTGTTTTTGTTTTAACCAAGGCTTCAGCAGAAGCGGGGAAAGGCTTTCCATGAAAAACCGGCACCTCACCAAAAATTTCTCCCTGACCAAAAATATGCAGAATATGTTCCTTTCCAGAAAAAGAAACCTTGAATATTTTAACCCGGCCGTCACCGACCATATAAAAACCAGTTCCTTCGTCCCCTTCAAAAAAAATGGCCTCGCCCCGCTGAAAAGTTTTCAAAATAGCGATATTGGTAAGAGCCTCAACCTGCTGTGCAGGAAGACCCTCAAAAAGCAGACTTGAGCCAATAATTTCTTTTTTATTCATGTTGTTTTAAAGAAGTAGTTTTTATTTATGAAGTTTTTTACTTAACCATCGCAAAAATGAGGTTTTTACGAGCTTGTCATTTATGATGAACTCGTTAAAACTCATGGAAATCATTGGGATGGGCTCGTAAAAAGTCCATCATTTATGAGTAATACGAATTACAGTGCAGGAGAGAGTCATTCTTTTCTCTTCTTTCCGCGATGACTTTACCAACTATTCTCTCACAAAACACTCTTTTCGCCTTTTAAAGCAGAGGTGTGTTATTTTTTATAGCGAACAGTTGATGAGGAGAATGACTATACTCACGACAAGTTAAAGTTTATCGTTCAGATTATCTTAAAATTCCATTATACCTATAAAGTAGCGGCTCTTTCATAAAATCTTTTGGATGCTTCAAGACAGAGATCATCTTCTAACCGTATGTACCAGATCAGAAAAATTATCCATATCGATATGGATGCATTTTTTGCATCAATTGAGCAAAAGGACACCCCCGCATTTAAGGGCAAACCACTGATTGTCGGGGGGCAGCCACAGAGCAGAGGGGTGGTCGCCGCCTGCTCTTATGAAGCGCGCCGGTTCGGAGTGCACTCGGCTATGCCCTGCGCTAAAGCCGCAAAGCTTTGTCCCCACGCTATCTTTACCAGGCCGAGAATGGACAGGTACCGTGAGATATCAAACCGACTGATGGCTATTTTTCACAGCTATACCCAACTGGTGGAACCACTATCCCTTGACGAGGCCTTTCTTGATGTAACCGTCAACAGCGAAAATCTTCCATCCGCGACAATACTGGCCGAAAGAATACGGCAAAAGATCTATCAGGAATTACACCTTACGGCATCCGCCGGTGTATCGTATAACAAATTTTTAGCCAAGGTCGCCTCAGATATCCGGAAGCCAAACGGACTGACGACAATTCCCCCGGAAAAGGCGATCGATTTCCTCTCTGGTCTGCCCATTCGGAAGTTCTTTGGGGTTGGCAAAGTCACCGAACAAAAAATGCTGCGCCTGGGAGTCAGAACCGGACAGGATCTCCGGCAACTTCAGGAAGAAGCTCTGGTCTTTCATTTTGGCAAAACCGGAACATTTCTTTATAACATCGTTCGTGGTATTGACAACAGACCGGTCGAGCCGGAACGGGAACGAAAATCCATCGGCAGTGAGACAACCCTGTCCTGTGATACAGATGATCGAAGTGAGATAGAAGGGATTTTAAACCATCTGGCTCTACAGATTGAACAATCCCTTAAGAAACGACAAACCGGAGGGTACACAATAACCCTCAAGGTCAGATACCATGATTTTACCACCATCACCCGGTCCAGGACTGTCCTGACACCTATATATTCCAGCCGGGACATTCTCTTTTTGCTCCCCGGGCTGCTTGCCTCAACCAGGGCAGGCCGGCAGAAAATTCGCCTCCTCGGCCTCTCCGTTTCTAAACTTATCGGCGACAGAAATGTCCCCCACCAGCTTATGCTGCCATTTATGCATCAATTCCGCATGTAACCGATTGTGCATGGCTACCAATATGGTTATGCTTATGCTGGTACGTCAAGTCAGTTCCACTTCACCATCAACCAAAAACCCCTCAAAACAACATGAAAGTTATCCTCAAAACTATCTATAATATCCTAAAATATATAGGAAAATTCTTCATTTTTGTCAGAAACTTTTTCCTGAACCTGCTTCTGCTTGCAGTTTTAGGGGCAATAATATTTGCTTTCATGCCGATGAAAATAGCCCAGATTCCACCAGGTACAGTGCTCAGACTGGATATTTCAGGTGATATTGTCGAAGAGAAAAAGCTCATCAGTTTCCTGGAGAAAGTCCTGGACGATCCATTCAATCTCAGCGTTCCTGAACCGGAAACCGACCTGCAAGACATCCTGGACAGCATCAATGAGGGGGCAATGGATGATCGCATTACTACCATTCTCCTTAATCTCAAAGATATGGGCAAAGCTGGCCTGAATCAGCTGCAGAATATTGGCCAGGCCCTTGAGCGCTTCAAGGAAACAGGGAAAAACCGTGGTCGCAGCCGAAGATTTTTATACCCAGTCACAGTATTTTCTGGCATCTCATGCCAGTACAATCATGTTAAACCCTATGGGCGGTGTCGATATTCACGGTTTCGGTGTGTACCGCCTCTACTTTAACGATGCTCTGGAAAAATTAGAAATTAATTACAATATCTTCAAGGTCGGCACGTATAAATCGGCCCTTGAACCCTTCACCCGTAATTCCATGTCATCGGCGGATCAACAGCAAAATGAGTTATGGCTCTCGGAGTTCTGGAAGCTTTATACCGACGAAATAACCAAACAGCGCAATATTTCCCTGGATGGTCTGCATTACTATACAGACAATATCGCCGAGGCTCTGAGCTTTACCCAGGGCGACACGGCCCAACTCGCCCTGCAGACCGGTCTGGTCGACCAGATTGCCACCAGGGAGGAAACGGCTTCGTATCTTGCATCCCTAGCACCTCAAGCATCAGGAACTCCGAATATTCTCTCATCCAATGATTATCTTGATTCTATTGTATCCTCCTACCAGGAGGATACTGACCAAAAAACTAAGATAGGACTGATTATTGCCGAAGGGACGATTCTTCCAGGCAAACAGCCTCCTGGCTTCATTGGGGGGGATTCCCTGGCAGAACTTATTAAGAAGGCACGGGAAAACGAAGACATCAAGGCATTGGTTTTGCGTATTAATTCAGGTGGCGGGTCGGCGTTTGCATCCGAAGTAATTCGCCAGGAACTCCTCGCGCTGAAAAAAAGCGGCAAACCGCTTATCGTTTCCATGGGAACGGTCGCTGCATCAGGCGGCTATTGGATCGCAGCCGACGCGGATGAAATTTGGGCGTCTCCTGCCACACTCACCGGCTCAATCGGTATTTTCGGTGCGATACCCACCTTCGAGAAAACCTTGGCCTCCCTCGGAATTTACCGTGACGGCACAGGGACCACTCCCCTTGCAGCAGGCCTGGATCTCACCCAACCTCTGCCGGAACAGCTTAAAGACGCAATCCAACAGACAATTGTCTATAATTACAACCAGTTTCTTCAGATCGTTGCCGATGGGAGAAACCTTGAAAAATCCCGAGTTGCAGAACTGGCTGAGGGGAGGGTTTATGATGGTCAGACAGCCAAAACTATTGGCCTGGTCGACCAATTGGGATCACTTGAAGATGCTATTAAAGCGGCTGCCAGTCTTGCTGATTTGACATTATTTTCTACTGAAAATATAGAAAGGCCAGTATCGGTCAAGGATCATTTTTTACAATTTCTCTCTACCGGTTTACGCCATATTGGAGAAACATCAATGAGCCAGAATAGGATTCTGCTGCAACCTGAAAAACAGTCTGCTCAGCCGCTTTGAAACAAGCCTGATTCTTGATGACCCGCGTCATACTTATGCCCAGTGCCTGGTGAATTTAGCCTGGTAATTGACATAGATCAAAAAAAATAAATTATCTTTACCTATTCCTATCGCACTTTGATGCTTTTTGCACGAACTTGTCAAGATCCTGACAAGTTCGTAAACAACAGTCTTCTCCTGCCCTGCACATTCTTTAGGTTAATTATCCTGGCGTTGCGGAACATCGTGCATGGTGAACGCCAGCCACTCCCAGGGGGCATCGAGAATTTTAAAACCTATGTGGAGAGTATTGTTTCCCTTCTTCATCCGCCAGCAGGGTCTGGTCAAAACCTTATAGTGCCTGCCACCACCCGAGAGAACGGCTGTATAGGCGTATCCTTCCCCAGTAAAGGTCTGCGGGAGATTGGTTATTTCAAACCCGCCTGTAGATATATTTTCTACAATACCATCGATAATTTTCTGACCGTCGGCAATGTTGCCAGTAAATCCGGATACCTTCTCCCGGTGATATTTCCGTTTCAGTTGACCAACCTGTGTTCCGTCTCCCTTGTCGCTTCCAGTCTTTACCTGATCCATGGGCAGCCTCTCAACTAAGATTCATTTTCCAGGCGTTGCAATTCAGCCTCTTGCACAATGTGCGCTGACTGACTTAAATATGTAGAAAATAATTCTTTTAAATTACATTACCAGTGGGTTATTTACGAAGATTTTCCAGACTCTTGTCTTGTCGATCCGGACAGCATTCCGGCTCCTCTTTGCTTCATCCGGCATAACTTTGACCAGAGCAGCCTTTTTATTCTTGAGATACCTTGCCGCCAACTGATTGATCTCGGCTGCACTGATGGATGAGTAATCGCTGATGAGTGTTGTCGGCCACTCCAGCTGCTGCGGGTATCTCCCTGACAGGGAAAGGACTGTATTCAGCCAGTACTTATTTGTTTTTACACTTCCTTTCAGAGAGGTCAGGAGCGGGCCCCTGGCCCGCTCCAGTTCCCCGGATCGAATACCTTTACTCTGCAGTTGATCACTCAGTTTGAGCACCTCCTCAATCACCTCGTCTTCCGTACCCGGTTGCACTAACATTTGGGCTATTATATAGCCGTACCCATGGTACGTTCTGCTGCTGAAACTTGAAACTTTCGGCGAGTAGCTGGCAGCCATTTTTTCCCTTATGACCTCGCGCAGCCTGTCACCAAATACGTCGGCCAGCAGATGCAGGCGCCTTGTCCGGTGAATATTCCATGGATCTTCCGTCGGCCAGGCAATAACGATCATCGATTTATCTACCGAAGTACCGATTTTTATATCAAGCTTTTTACCGGTAGGAAATTGCACGGTGGACGGTGATGGCAACTGAGCAGGGACGGATTCAATTCCCGAAAAATATTTCGTCAGTACTGCAATCACGTCGCTCCGATCAAAGTCTCCAACAACAGATATTTCTAAATTTATTGGCTTTACAAAAGTGTCCACCCATTGTTTGCAGATCAGCAAAATCCAATCTGGCGAGCTCTTCCCAGGAGGCAAACCGAATTGTTGGTTATAGTCAGCTAAAAACGGCTGCACCTGAAGTGGCAAGGCTCCCTCTATCGCCTGGTTGATGTTTTGGTACATCAATGCATATTTTTCCTTGACCGTTGTAAAAACATTCTCCCGAAACCCCGGATCAAGCAGCACGTGCTGCAAGAGCTGGCAATAAAGTTCGAAATCCCCCGCCAACGCTGTACCTGTCCAGGAGAAAGTTGCCTCATCAACATCAAAAGACATATTTATTGAGGTGCCGGCAAGCAGCTCATCAACTGCCGATCTGGGGAGTTTTCCACTGCCGGAGCCATTGATTACCCCTTGAACCAGCATGGCCATACCGGGTTTCTGCTCATCAAGTTTTCCGGCACCGAAGTCAGCGCGAACCCGGATTCTATTCTCCTCAAAAAGGGTTCTTTTTCAGATTGACCACCAATCCGTTGGAATAAACCAGTCTCTCAACCTCGATATCCTGCATATAGCTTATTTGCGGAGAGTCGGTAGCGATGAACGGTTCTATATATGGGAATACGTGGCTGCTCTCACTGGTTGATGCCGCCACCGGCTGAGCGGATCGAGCTTTCGTAAACCGAGGCAATAGCTGCATTGCCATCTTTGCCCAGTCGGGCATCCCCTGTAACGGAGACTAATCTGCTGTTATGACTCCAGCTCTCTTGAAATATCCGATTCACTTCTGCTGGCGTAATCTCTCTGGTGATTGGCTCATAGAGGTTTTTTTCCTGCTCCGCGGATTGATATACCCGATTGCTGTTGAGATGGTCGATGATCCGCCGGGCAATGGTTCGGGAATCTTCTGAGGCGGCCGTTAAGACCCTGGCATCCAGCTGCGCAACAATTTCTTTTTTGGCCCGTTCGACCTCACTTTTACTGAAACCATACAAGATAGCCCGGCGCAATATTCGGTCGAAAGAGCTCAGAGTCTCCTGCCAGTGCTCTGCCTCCACCTGGGCAGAAAGAGCCGCGTATCCGAGTCGGTTAACGATATCTCCGGAATAATAATTTGCCTGGGCAAACGGTACCTCATCATCCTCCTGTAATTTTTGCAGCCTGTAACCCATAATCATTGAGCCAATAATCCGGAGCAGCTCTTTTTTTTCCAGTACAAGGGAATCATTTTCAATCGGCAGATCCCAGTACGTCTCAATGGCGACACTTGTCTGGCCAAGTTCCGGCTCATAGTGATAAAATGTTTCGATTCCCTGATGGGAGAGCTTACCAAAATCGGGGCATTCAGGTTTTGGGCCTGCCGCCGTGAGCCCGGCAAAATGCTTTTCGATGAGCTCTTTGGTGAGCTGCGGATTAATGTCGCCAACGACAACCAGAATCATATTCTCTGGTCTGTACCATGCATCATAGTAGGCCTTGAGCCGGTCGTGGTCGGCTTCCTCCAAGGTCTTTTGTATACCGATAGGCATCCTCTCAGGATACCTTGTACCACGGAAAACAAAGTCAGACTTGGCCACTTGGGTTCTATATCCTGCAGAATCGCGTCCTCTTTTCTCGGCGAAGATCACTCCCCGTTCCCGGTCTATCTCGGTATCGAGAAGCAAGGCCCCCCTGGCATAATCAGCCATAACCTGAAATCCCGAATTGAGATCCTTCTCAGAACCATTCGGCAAAAATATATTATAGACAGTCTGATCATGACTGGTCCGGGCATTGGTATCAGCACCGAAAGCCATGCCGAGGGATTGAAAATAGTTAACCAGACTTCCCGGCGGAAAATTCGTCGAACCGTTAAACAGCATATGCTCGAGAAAATGGGCGAGACCTCTCTGCTCCTCACTTTCATTGAGAGATCCAGCCTGCACAGCAAGGTAAATGCCTACCCGCTCCTCCGGTTCCTGATTTTGTTTAATAACATATCGAAAACCGTTGGCCAGCTTGCCCCGCAACAAAGATGGGTCCGGAACTAACTGGCTCAACTCAGAAGGCCATTTTACGGCAAAACAGTTGGAGTCAGAAACCGCGGCGGAAGACACGCCGGTATTTAAAAAGCCGGCTAAAATTACTATCAGGGAAAAAACACAGACAATTTTTTGCAAAAACCGTGACGTGGTACGTATAAGAAACACTTCTTCACCCTTGCGAATATAAGTATGAATTAATGATAGATGGCGTCGTAAAACGGAGGTTTTTACGGCGCCGTCTCGCAATGAATCAATTTAAATCAACTGATTCATTGCAATGGTTTTCACACTATTGCCCCGGAGGGTGGGTTTGTCAAACAGGTCGAACTAAAAAGGAGGGAGCCAGTTGCTCGCAACTGAACGTTGCAGGAAACAGCTACTTTGTGTTCTGTTCTTTCGCTTTAATCCATCCAAGACGAATGTAATATTGTTGTCCACAGTTTTGCCATCTGGAGCAATGGTCATTTTTGTGCTTTTCCGGATATTTTTTTTCACTGTCCTTATCTACTCGACAAAGCCCCATATCCACACTTTCCAACCGAAATTTTTTACAGCTCAAACAAATCTTCTTGACGTCATTCATTGCTACTTTCCTTTGTCGGGCACCTTACAGATTATGCTTCTTTTTGTAAACAACTGTCTCAATATGCTTACCCTCATGCATCAAGATATTAAAAAGAATCTCGACTGATGATCCTGTTCACCAGGTTAGGGCAGATATCAGAAAAATCAAGCTCCTCCGCGCCGCTCTCATACCTATGCAGCGGCAAAAGATCTATTACCGGCCCGGAAAAACCATTTTTCTTCATATATTTGGAAAATATTTCCCGTGAATCTTCCTCGATCCTTGGATCATTGTCCTCAAATCGATTGTAAATTATCGCCGCCACCGTGATATTTCTGGATCGAGCCAGGGCCAGAGCCGACAGAGTATGATTAATTGATCCAAGCCGTGAACTGCTCACCAGAATAAGCGGATATTTTTCTGCGGCAACATAATCAATAAGAGTCTCCTCCTCGTTGAGCGGCACAAAAAGTCCGCCTGCACCTTCAAGAAAGACCAGATCAAAATGCTGCAGAAGCGATGCGGTTGCCCGGCGAATAACATTGCAGTCAATTGTCCGATTTTCCAGTTTGGCTGCCAGATGCGGAGAGCATGGAACAGGAAAGACATAAGGACAGGTGAGCCCACTTACATCTGCCGCCTGCAGGTCGATCCCCATAATTTGCCGGTGCCGGAGGATATCTTCACTTATACCGGTGCAACCTGTCTGGACAATTTTCTGGGTATCGTCTGTATACCTTTTTTAACACACGATCCGGCAAGAAGACCGGTGACAATTGTTTTGCCGATATCTGTATCTATTCCGGAAACAAAATATACTTTCGATTTATCCATATCCTTTCTTTATTTTTTCTTTGCGACAACAAAAGTCGAAGCATAGGTAACCGGAAGGCCCCTGTCCGTTGCGAAACGGCTGTTATATTGTTTTTCAAACTCCTTAAATCTTCCCGGCATCCATTTACTGCGCCCAAGCCCGCCTACTCCCGTCTGCCGGATATGCTGCAGTACCGCTCGTACAGATGGGAAATATAATATTCTCGTCTCGCTCTGCAGTGAGCTTATGCGAAAATAATCCTGCAGCATTGCAGTGAGCTCTTCCGTGAATGATACGGCAAACTCCGCCCGGTGAGAGCACTGATTTCTCCCATTGTTCCAGGTCCAAATATCGAAAAAACCAGATACCCCTCATCACTCAGAGCACATGATGAATTTTCCTGAACAGGGTCGGCAGATCGGACATCCACTGGAAGGTTGCCGAGGAAATAACCAGACCCAGATCCCTCGGCAGTGACACATGTTTCAATATCGCCGGGCAGAGGTTTAACCCGGGTAACCCGCCCGGCAATACGCGCAGCCGTCATTATACAGAACTCCTGGACAATATCGTTGAGATAGATTGTGCCAACTGGCAAACTCTCAACCAACAGTTCCGTCAGTATTCCGGTACAGCAGCCAATTTCCAGGACCCGTGTAGAATCTATGAAATCGCACCCCTGAAGAAATTGCACGAGTTGCCGGCTGATCTCCTTCTGGACGGTAGCATTGTCTTCATAGGTAGCACCACTTGCCCTAAAGGAGTCAGCGATAAGCTGCTTGTCAAGATTTTGTAAAGTTGTTGTTTTCAATGGACGGTACCCGGGAAAAACTTTAACCCTTTGGACGCTGCACCGGCAAAATCGAGCAGCTGATCCCAGCTTGACCAAAGATTAAAAAGAAAATGAAACCCGGAAACCGGCGTCACCTGATTTGTCTGCCTGGCCTGCCAATAGTGCAACTGATTGACAGTTGGCATAATAAAATCCTTATTCAGAAACAATAATCTCTTGATAGATCGATTTGTCAACTGGAAGGCAATCGACCATTTTCCTTAAGGCGGTCAACTCTTCCCCCTGCTCTTTCAGAGAACGTTGTGGTTGATTCGTCAAAAATAAATTGAGATTGTTTTTCTCCCGACACATCCTCTTATAAAACTTTGCCCGCGCATTTTCGTTAAATTCAGCCATAGTCGCATCGAAAACCTTGACCGGGATGCCGAATTTGTCATCAATCGGGCAGAGAGTACCATTGATGGCTATGGTTCTGTGCAGCAGATGCGCTATTGCAGAAAAAAGTTTTTGACCAACCCACACCCCCATCGACCAGCTGACCAGATGGACCTGTGTGTATTTACCGGCGATCGCCACGATATCCGGCATGTTCAGCTTCCGGTAGTCGTAGAGCATGTATACATCGTAGTCAAGACTGGTCAGAAACCTGAAATGGCCAACCATCCATTCCCCAGCCATTGCAGAAGATAATGAGGTTTTGGCGATCATTATTATGGAGCCAGGCTGTTTCCATTTTGAATAACTAAGCGGAAATGTGCTGCTTCAGTTCAGCAATGTCTTTTGCAACCGGGGCAATATCAGTCCAGACCATATCGGCGGTAAGCGACAGCCGAAATCGGGCAGTTCCTTCCGGGACAGCCGGCGGCCTGACCGGGAAAATAAGATACCCCCGCTCTTGCATAGCCTCTGCCAGGGCGACGGCCAGGCTGTCGTCCCCAAGCATTACCGGGACAATATTGGTCGAACCGTCGGTCCGCAGGTTTATGCTCGATCAAACTCTTGCGCAACTGCATGGACATTGTCTTGAGGTTGACTCTTCCTGCATTACAGTCAAGCATCTCTTGAAAAATAAAATGATTCCAATGGAGAACAACAGGGGGAAGGGCAGTGGTAAAAATTAAAGAGCGACTGTGATTGACCAGATAATCGCGCAGAGTGGCCGAACAGAGCACAAAAGCCCCCACTGAGGCAAGTGCCTTGCCAAAGGTACCAACGAGAAAATCAATGGCGCCAAGCTGGCCCTGTTCTTCGGCCATGCCAAGCCCATGCTCCCCATACAGACCAATCCCATGCGCCTCGTCAATATAGAGCATGCAGTCGTGTTCAGTTTTCAGCTGGACGAGTCTGGCCAGATCGGCGACATCACCATCCATACTGAAGACCGACTCACTGACAATGATGACCCTGTGAAAATCTTTTCGATATTTGGTCAAAAGCTGGTCAAGATGATCATAATCGCAATGACGGTATCGTTTATGCTGCGCCGCAGAAAGACGCATACCGTCCATGATGGAAGCATGATTGAGTTTATCGGAGAGAATAAGATCTTTTTTGCCGAGCAGAGCCGGCAGAATGCCAATATTGGCATGGTAACCGGAATTAAACAGCAGACAGCCTTCTTTGTTATATGTGTCGCTCAGTGTTTCTTCAAGAAGATGGGCGTTGGCACTGTCACCTGTCAACAGGCGGGACGATGCGGCTCCGAGGCCAAAGTTATCAAGCAGCTTGCCATCTGTCATTGAGCTGTAAAATCTTTCATGCAGACTTCTATCACCGGCCAGCCCCAGATAATCGTTGGAAGTGAGATTAAGCATCTCCCGGCCACGATAGACAATGCGGCAGCCGTTGCGCCCGCTGAGCGGTTTGAATTGCCGCAGCCGCCCTTCCACCCGCAACTTTTCCAGACTGTTTTTATAGGAGTCGCTCATTCGGCAAACTCCTCCTCGAACAACCAGACACATTTTCTCCATCAGGCAGCGCAGGTCCTGATTATCGATAATATAGGGCGGCATAACATAGACCAGCCGGCCAAATGGCCGCACCCAAACCCCATTATCGACAAACCTTTTTTGAATACGGGCCATATTCACCGGCTGTTCAAGCTCCACCACCCCGATTGCGCCAAGAACCCGCACATCCTTTACCCCGACGAGCCCCCGACACGGCTCCAGACCACTTTTCAGTTCCCTCTCAATGCGCAAGATATTGGCCTGCCAATCGGAATCAAGCAGCAATTCGATGGAACGAATGGCAACGCTGCAGGCAAGTGGATTGCCCATAAAAGTCGGCCCATGCATAAAGACTCCGGGTTCTCCCCCGGAGATCACCCGGCCCACCTCTTCTGTTGCCAGTACTGCCGCAAGCGTCATATAGCCCCCGGTCAGGGCCTTGCCAAGGCAGAGAATATCCGGTGAAATCCCCGCGTGGTTGCAGCCGAAGAGTTCGCCGCTCCGGCCAAAACCGGTGGCTATCTCATCGGCAATGAGCAATACCTGATATTCGTCACACAGCTCCCGCACCCGGCGAAGATATTGCGGATGATAAAAGCGCATTCCACCGGCCCCCTGCACGATGGGCTCCAGAATTACCGCACAGATGGATTGATGATTTCGGGCCAGCAGCTCTTTGAATGAAAGTATATCTGTTTCATCCCACGAATCGGTAAAACGACAGCCGGGGATATCGGCAAAAAAATAGTTCGGCAGAAGCCCCTGGTAAATCTGGTGCATGCCGGTTACCGGATCACAGACCGACATGGCGTGAAAGGTATCCCCGTGGTACCCTGACCTGATGGTTAAAAACTTATTTTTACCGGCAATCCCTTGCGCATAATTGTATTGAATGGCCATTTTCATGGCGACTTCCACCGCAACCGATCCTGAGTCACTAGAAAAAAACCCGCTCTAAACCTGCAGGGGTAATCTCGATCAGCAACCGGGCAAGATCAATTGCCGGCTGGTGGGTCAAGCCGCCAAACATGACATGAGCAAGCTTTGCTGCCTGATCCTGTACTGACCTTGGTAAGATGGGGATTATTATAGCCATGAATCACCGACCACCAGGAGGCCATGCCGTCTATCAGTTCCCTCCCGTCCTGCAGTCGTATTCGCACCCCATCGGCCGATTCAACCAGATAGACGTCAAGGGGATTTTCGATAGAGGTATATGGATGCCAGATATGTTTCCGGTCAAATTGCAGCTGCTCAGCAGTTTTCTTATCCACGCGGTACCAGGCTCCTGTCTTTGTCTACTCTTCCTGATCGTCAACATCAAATCCGAGTGCCCGAAACATGGCAATATCCTCATCAAGACTATTGCCGACAGTGGTCAGATAATTGCCGACAATCGCTCCATTTGCTCCGGAGGTAAAACATGTTTGCTGCTGCTCGCCCAGGAGATTTCTGCCACCGGCGAGACGAATAACAGCCAGGGGATTAATAAATCTGAACATAGCCACACAGGTAAGCACTTCGGCAACGCTCAGCGGTTTTATATCGGCAAAGGGGGTCTCTTTAATGGGGGTAAGAATATTGAGCGGAATGGAAAGTATGCCAAGCTCCCGTAATTCAAAGGCCAGTTCAAGACGCTGCTCAAGACTCTCACCCAGGCCGACAATGCCGCCGGAACAGACCTCCAGTCCGGCATCACGGGCAATTTTTATTGTCGCCACCTTCTCATCCCAGGTATGACTGCTGCAGACTTCTGGGAAAAAACTCCGGCAGGTTTCAAGGTTGCAGTGATAACGGGTTACCCCCATTTCTTTTAACTTCAAGGCTTTTTCCGGAGTTAAAAAACCCATCGAAGCACACAGTGAAAGCTGGGTTTCGTCCTGCAAACGCTTGTAGATCAACCTGAATTCTTCAAGGCTTTCTTCTGAGACGGATCTACCGGCAGTGACCAGGGAAAATCGCTGGACGCCAAATTGTTCATTTTCTTTGGCAAGGCGTACTGCTTTGACGACATCGACCAGATCATAGGTAGCCACCTCGACATCGTAGTGCGAAGACTGGGCGCAAAATTTGCAATCCTCTGAACATTTTCCTGATTTGGCATTAACAATAGAACAAAGATCGAGACTGTTCTTATGCAGCCTTTGCCGCAACTCATCTGCCGCCTGATAAAGTTCGGCCGGATCGGCCGTCGTCGCCAGTTCCAGTGCTTCACCAAACTCCAGGTCATGCCCGGCCAATATCCGGCTCATATATTTTTCAATCACTGCAAACTCCATACAACATTTATCACATTACTCTACTGAAGCCCTGACGTATTGTCCCATCGAGCAGGCTCAGGTTTTGCTGATTTTCTCAATACATTCGACAGAGTGGCCGGGGTGTCAAACTGCATGGAGGTCACTTTGGTTCCTTTGGGAACAATTTTTCTCATCAGCCCGGTAAGAACCGCCTTAGGGCCAACCTCAATAAAGGTATCGACGCCCTCGGCCAGCATCCCTTCAATAATCTCACACCAGCGAACCGGCGAGGCAATCTGGCTGGCCATCATTTTTTTAATGCTATCAGTGTCAGTCTCCTTTGCGGCAGAACATTGAAGTATACAGGAGTCTGCGGCGTTTTAAATTCAATTCCAGCCATAAATTCAGCAAAATCCGGAACGGCATCAGCCACCAGCGGGCTATGGTTGGCCACACTGACATGAAGGGCCATAACCTTGGCTCCTTTTTCTTTCGCTCGCTCTTCAACCTCATCCAGAGCCTCCATGGATCCGGAGATAACGGTCTGCACCGGTGTATTCTGATTGGCAGCGGTGACAGCCCCCGGCCCCTGGTAACTGGCAATGAGTTCTGCTACGGTTTTGATATCCAGCCCCAAAACTGCACGCATGCCGCCAGGATGCAGGTTTCCCTCCCGCTCCATCAGCGCCCCTCTCTTGCTGACCAGCCGCAGGGTGTCTTCAGTAGTGATAACTCCGGCAGCCCAAAGAGCGGAATATTCCCCCAGGCTATGCCCGGCAAAGCAACTCACGTCCACCTCACTCCCAAGACCATTCCTGAACGCCTGCCAGCAGATCAGATTGGTAATGGTTATGGCCGGTTGCAGATTAGTGACTCTTTTCAGCTCTTCCATAGGCCCGTCAACGCACAGTTCGCCGAGCTTCAACTCGCAAATATCTTCGGCCATGGCCATCAGCGCGGCACATTGCGGATCAGCTTTGACAAATTCCTGCCCCATACCTAAATATTGTGACCCCTGACCGGGAAATAACACTGCAATTTTCATTATTTTTTCCTCACTTCCTGAGTTCTTGTCTCAAAAATATTAATTAGTAAAAACAGGCCAACACCAACACATATTGCCGAATCGGCAATATTAAATGCCGGCCAGTGATAGTCACCCACATAAAAATCGAGAAAGTCAATCACCGCTCCAAATCGAACCCGATCGATCAGGTTTCCGGCAGCGCCTCCGGCAATGAGAGCCAGCGGCCAGCTGTATAAGCTGATTGACCTTTCTCAGTTTCCAATAAACAATGGTGAGTCCGACGAGAGCGGCCGAGCCAATACAAAGGAAAAAATAGTGCCGCCATGGAGAATTGATATCTGCCAGCATGCTAAAAGCTGCACCGCTGTTGGTGACATAGACCAGATTAAAAAATCCAGGAATAATTTCCCTGGATTCATACAGGTGCAAAGAGTCGACAACCAGCGCTTTGGTCAACTGATCAGCAGCAATTGTGACGATTATGACAACAAAATACACCACCTTATCTACACCACGTTATCGGCTTCAGGCCTGGGCCGCCATATCGGCCAGAACATCAGAACACCTGCTGCAGATTTCCGGGTGCTCCTCATTTTCCCCAACAGAAGTAGACCGTATCCAGCACCTCAGACATTTCTCGCCGGGTGCCGGTTGAACCTGAATGGTAAAACCAGGATTCTCTTCACTGGTAAACCGCACCCCAACCTGCGGAGTATCATCTGCTAAATCAGAGAGCTCAGAAACGATAGAAATTTCCTTTACAGTTGCCCATTCACTTTTTATAAAATCGCCAAGTTCACCCTCCGCCTTTAATCAGCACTTCTGCTTCCAGTGGATGGCCAATAACCTTTTCCCGGCGGGCAATTTCCAGAGCTTTGGTTATATCTGAGCGTACCTTGATCAGCTTGGCCCATTTGTCCATCATCTTCTCATCGCACTCTATTTCTTCCGGCGCCGGAAATTCAGCAAAATATATGCTGCTCTCTGTCAAGGGACCATTTTCTGCCAACACCATGGAGAGCATCCCAGGCCTCCGCTGCAGTGAAACAGAGTATCGGACTCATTAAGCGGAGCATTCCGTCAAGAATCTTATAAAGAACCGTTTGGGCCGATCGTCTGAGATGCGAGTTGGTTCCTGAAGTGTAGAGACGATCTTTCAGGATATCGAGATAGAACGCACTCATGGTGGTGCCACAGAAATAGTTCAACCCATGATAGATGCTATGAAATTCATATTTTTCATATCCCTTCTTCACCTTCGACTTCAGTTCCTCGAATTTAGCCAGGGCCCAGCGATCAAGTTCCGGCAGTTCACTTAACGGAACACTATTCTGCTGCGGGTTGAAAATCGTCAAGATTGCCAAGAAAATAGCGTATAGTGTTGCGGATTTTTCGATAGGAATCGGATACCTGCTTGAGAATTTCATCAGAGACCTTAATATCATCCCGATAATCCTCACTGGACACCCAGAGGCTCAGAATTTCCGCTCCATATTTTTCAATGACCTCGGATGGGACAACAACATTGCCAACGGATTTGGACATTTTTTTGCCCTGTCCATCAACAACATAGCCATGGGTCAATACGCCTTTAAATGGCGCACGCTCCCTGGTCCCTGTCGACGTGAGCAGGGAACTCTGAAACCAGCCCCGATGCTGATCGCTGCCTTCAAGATAAAGATCGGCCGGTGCCCTCAGTTCTTCTCGTTTTTCACAGACGGCTGCATGGCTGACGCCGGAGTCAAACCAGACATCCAGAATATCTTCCTCTTTCTCAAATTCGGTGGAACCACACTTTTCACAAGCTACTCTCTCCAGCAAGAAAATCTTTTACATCATGGCTGAACCAGGCATCCGCCCCTTCTTTTAGAAAAAGTTCGTCAATTTTTTCAACAACTTCCTTGTTTTTTACAATCTCACCGCAGGATTTGCAGCTTATCACCGTCAGCGGAACCCCCCAGCTGCGCTGTCTGGAAAGACACCAGTCCGGCCTCCCTTCCACCATCGAATATATCCGCTGCATTCCCCATGCGGGAGTCCACTGCACCGTTTCAATAGCGGCCAGCGCCTTTTGACGCAGTTGATTGTTGTCCATGGAGATAAACCACTGGGGCGTTGCCCGGTACATGACCGGTTTTTTGCATCGCCAGCAATGCGGATAGCTGTGGTTGATAGCGGCTTCATGAACAAGAGCGCCGGATTCAGCCATATCCCCATTGATCACCTTATTCACCGCCGGCACCTTCTGTCCTGCATAGTGGCCCGCATCAGCGGTGTACATCCCTTCTCCATCAACGGGAGAAAGAATCATCCAAACCATATCTTAAACCGGTTTGATAATCATCTGCACCATGACCGGGAGCAGTATGGACACATCCGGTACCGGCTTCAAGGGTCACATAATCGGCGAGAACAAGCAGAGAATCCCGTTCCATAAACGGATGTCGGCACTTCTTGTTTTCGAATTTTTTGGCGCCAAAGGTTGCCTTGATGGTAAAGTCTTCTTTGCCAATCTCGGCCATCACTTTTTCGACCAGCTCACGGGCAAGAATCCAGGTTTCCTCCCCTACCTCAACGGCTGCATAGATAAATTCAGGATGCAGGGCTACGGCAAGATTAGCGGGAAGTGTCCATGGCGTGGTCGTCCAGATAACAAAAAAAACTTTCTCTCCGCTAAGGGCTGGATCTATATGCCTCAGGATCATCTGCTGCCTTGAATTTTACATATATGGAGGGAGAAGTGTGATCATGGTATTCCACTTCGGCCTCAGCAAGGGCCGTGGTACAGGTTGAACACCAATAGACCGGCTTGCGATTTCGAATGACCGCATCGGAGAGAAGAAATTTATTAAATTCCCTGGCAATAGTCGCCTCATAACCGTAATTAATGGTGAGGTATGGATTCTCCCAGTCACCCAAAACACCCAACCGCTTAAACTGCTCTTTCTGGATTTTAATCCATTTTTTGGCGTATTTTCGACAGGCACTTCTCTTGGACAGTTTAGGTATGGTCTTTTTCTTTTCACCAAGCTCCAGGTCAACATTATGTTCAATAGGCAGTCCATGGCAATCCCAACCGGGAATATACGGCGCATTAAAACCCGCCATCCGTCTTGGAACGGAGAATTATATCTTTGAGGATTTTATTGAAGGCTGTACCTAAATGGATATTTCCGTTGGCATATGGGGGGCCGTCATGGAGAACAAAAAGCGGTTTGTCTTTGGCATTTTCCTGAACCCTGAAGTACAGCTTCTCTTTTTCCCATTGTTTGAGAATGAGCGGTTCCTTCTGGGCGAGATTTGCCTTCATCTTGAACCCGGTTTTGGGCAGATTAAGGGTATCCCTATAATCCATGTTCGTCTCCTTCATACATTTCTACTGGCGTTAACAATCTGACAATTGCCGCCAAAACACCCGATTTATTTACAGTAACTTCATCAACAAATCCAAACAGTGAAACACACAACAATAACAACTGCGGGTGAAGTTGCAAGAGTAAATTGATAGTCAACCCGGACCAAGCAGATATGGCACTCTGCCAGACAGGTTTTTGGTAAAATAAATCCTTCATCAATGCCCAAAAAGCACTTCTCCGTGATGAGATGCATTGCGTTTATTATGGAATACTTTATATTTTTACAGTATTTGTGTTAACTTGACAGATAGTATCGTTTTTTCTGACTATTTTTAGGTCGTTCAACCCACTTTGACACACTTGCCTTGTCCAATCATTTTCCAGCCTTGACAAAGAATCAAGCTGAGATGAACAAACCTTTGAACTAAAAATACCAGAAACGATGATCGAAATGATCAAAGTTTCAAAAATTTATCCTCCTGATGTTGTCGCTTTGCAGGATATTTCCGTTTCCATCGGCAGTGGAGAGATGTTTTTTATAATTGGCAGGAGTGGGGCCGGTAAGACGACACTTGCTTAAACTGCTCTGCAGCATGGAGTCACCAAGCAAGGGTCTGATCGAGATCGGCGGACAATCCATTCATCACCTGAAAGGATTTAAGCTGGCCAAACTTCGCCAAAAAATAGGAGTTGCCTATCAGGATTTCAAACTGCTGACAGATAGAACAGACAGCAGAAAATATTGCCATTTCAGCATGGAAGTTTCCTACAAAAAACCGCAAATAATCAGAAACAGAGTTCGAAATCTGCTTGATCAACTCGACCTTGCCGACAAACATGATACTATAACCGGAGAACTCTCCCGCGGAGAACAGCAACGGGTAACCTTGGCACGGGCCATCGCCAATTCCCCGACAATGATCCTGGTCGATGAACCAACGGGAAATCTTGATGCAACGACTACTGAAAGGGTTATGCAATTGTTGACCAATTGCAATAAAAGCGGAGCAACCATTGTTATTGCCACCCATGACCAATCGATTTACCGCCACACCTCCCACCGAGTAATGGAACTCCGGAAAGGGCAACTGCATACCTTGGCAGGAGGAACAGCTTCATGAGTTTCTGGCTTACCGTTATCCGACAGGTCGGTCGAAATTTGCGCATGACGTGGGGATCACAGCTTATGACCCTGCTGACAGTCAGTCTTTCCGTTCTGATTTTTGCGTTTTTTCTACCTCATTTACGCCAATATGCTCAACTTCGGCGATAAGCTTGGCGATGATCTCAGTCTGATTGTGTACCTTGAAGAGGAACCCGGCCCTGAACTGCAGCAGCAATTAATTAAAAAGATCACCACCTTTGATGAAGTTGAAAAAATACGTTTTATATCTCGTGCCGAAGCATATGAAACGATTTGCCAAACAGCTGGGAAAAAACCAGGATGTTCTTAATGACATGCCAAAGGATTTTCTGCCGCCATCCATTGAGGTGGTCCCGTTGAAAAATCTGCGGAGTCTCAACCAGGTAAAACTGTTTTCGGCGTATCTGGCAAGTCTTCCCGGCACCCTCAAAGTACAGTATGGCCAGGACTGGGTTGAGCGGTTTTATTATTTCACCAAGCTCCTGTCAATCATCGTCCTGCTCAGCGGAACCCTGCTCATTTTGACGACCATTTTTATGGTAGCCTACACCATTCGACTTACTATTCTCGGCAGACAGGCTGAACTGGAACTGCTCAAACTCGTCGGAGCCACCAATAATTATATAAGAACTCCATTTTTACTGGAAGGTCTGCTGCAGGGGCTCCTCGGATCGTTCCTTGGAATTGTCTCACTCTACATCCTTTTCCAATGGATTAAACTGCGATTTTCCGGCCCAGGATTTCTCAACCTGTTTGAATTTTCTTTCTTTTCTCCGGCAGTCAGCCTCACCATCATCTGTGTTTCCATACTCCTTTGTACCCTTGGGAGTTATTCCACCATGCAGAAATTTCTACGCATTTGAAGCCTTGTACCTTTTATCAAAAAAACGGGTTATGAGAATCAGCTCAATCACCTCACCCTCCGCCATTTGCCGCACCCTTCCGGGAAAGAAGACCATGGCCGTCAGGTATTCCATTGTGCCTCTGCATTGTTTTCTGGCTGTTGCTGACCTCCGCAGTCACCTCTTTGGGGACAGAAGCAGAAGGATCCAGCGAACAATCACAGACAAAGGTATATCTGATTCAAGGGTGACAATAAATCAACTCCAGCAGGGGATTCTCCAGCAGGAAGAACAAGATTACCGAAACCCAGATTGCCAAACGTAATATTTTATCCGAACTTGAAGTCCTCGACAAAAAACTCGTCAACCAGCAGGAAAAACTCGAGGCATTAGAAATAAAAATACCAGGCAGCAAGGGATGATCGACCGGGAAGAAGAAAATGCTCCGAGGCAAGTTCGCTCAGAAAAACATATTGTGGAAAATCACCTGCAAAAAAGAATCACCGCATATTATACCATGGGTGACATCGGTCTTTTAAATGTGACCTTTTCCACCAAAACTCTTCCGGAACTGCTCACTTTTCATGATGCTTTTGATGTACTGATCAAATACGATCAGGATGCTATCAAAGTCTTTCAGAGACACCATCGAGCAAGTTGTGAGAGTAACAACCGCCCTTGATCTGGAAAAATCGATTTTAGAAGAATTTCTCAATCAAACAATCCAGGAAAAAGAAGAGCTGCAAAAAACAATGAGCGAAAAAAAAGCCCTCCTCACCCATGTACGCACCCAGGAAAAACTCCATAAACAGGCGATTGTCGAAATGCAGCAGGCGTCGGAAAATCTCGCGGCATCCATCGTCAAAATGAAAAAGAAAAGCCCAGATTATCGAGCAGAGTTTTCTGGCCGATAAGGGCCGTCTTCCTCCACCGGTTAACGGGATTCTTATCACTCTTTTTCATCAGGAAAAAACCAACAAACTTGGAATATCACGAAAATCTGAGGGCATTGAACTCCAGGCTCCTGATGGAACAAACATTGTATCGGTCAGCGATGGCGATGTGGTTTTTTCTGGGTATTTGCGTGGGTATGGGAATACAGTTATAATACATCATGGTTTCAGTATTATACAGTTACCTCGAGAATCGAAAAAATATTGGTTGAAAAAGGACAAAAAATTAAACAAAAAGACCGGATCGGCATCATGGGTGACACCGCTACCCTTTTTGACGAAGGACTCTATTTTGAAATTCGGCATGAACGCGAATCTATGGACCCCTTATTTGGCTCAGGTCTGGCGGACTTAAACGTCTGCGTGATTATCCGACAGACTCCTAGAATGACTCAGAATGTTCATTTTCCTGAGTCTGGCAACGTCGCAACAAATTGTGACCCGTCCAGCCTGCATATACCGGAGATTACATCTTGAGAGCAGCGAAGAGTAAAAGGAAATAACCATTTATGGACAGACGCTCACCAACACCTGCCCCAAAAACAAGGAACAGCATGTTTACTATCACCTCGTTTCTGCCCAGAGGGATCTGGGCCCTGCTTCTCTGTCTTTTTCTCAATGTTCCGGTTTTTGCCGAGGTCTCTGACGAGGAAAAAGCCGCAACATATAAGCAATTGGAAATTTTCTCCAATGTACTCAGTATCCTGCAGGAAAATTATGTGGAAGAGATCGATACCAAAGAAGTATTAAATGGGGCAATACGTGGTCTCCTTTTCTCTCTTGATCCCCACTCCTCCTATTTACCACCCGAAAGTTTCAAAGATCTCCAGGAGGAAACACGCGGATCATTTTCTGGTATTGGTATCGAGGTTACCATTAAAAACGATCTTCTCACCGTTGTCAGTCCCATAGCAGATACTCCAGCTGATCGGGCAGGATTAAAAGCCAATGACACGTATCATCGAAATTGACGGTGTCAACACAAAAAATATGGGGCCGGATGAAGCAATCAACAGACTTCGCGGACCGGCCGGAACTGAGGTGACTATTTCCATTCACAGAGAAGGTTGGGACAGTCTCAAGATAATAACACTCAAAAGAGAGATCATCCCTATCCAATCCGTTAAGGCTGAATTCCTTTCTCCCGGTTTTGTCTACAGTAGAATCACCAACTTCCAGAGCCATACGACCAGTGATTTCAAAACCAAGTTGGAGGAATTAAAAAATACACATCAGATTGATGGACTTATTCTCGATCTGCGCAATAATCCCGGAGGTCTGCTCAATCAAGCTATAAGTATTACTGATATTTTCCTGAACAAAGGAACAATTGTCTATACCAAAGGACGACAGGAAGACCAGAATAACGTCTATACCGCCCACGACAATGGTGAAAAAAGGATGTATCCTCTGGTGGTATTGGTAAATGAAGGTTCTGCCAGTGCTTCCGAAATTGTTGCCGGGGCAATTCAGGCCCACAAGAGAGGTATTATAGTCGGGACCAGGACTTTTGGTAAAGGATCGGTACAGACAATTATCCCCCTGCCCGACGGTGCCGGACTGAGGATGACCACAGCAAAATACTACACCCCCGATAATCGGTCGATTCAGGCTTTGGGAATCACTCCGGATGTTGAAATTCCATCTATTGCCTGCTTACCACCAGAAAAGCCGCAATCAAAGGACAAACCTCTAAAAGAAGTGGACCTCACCAACCACCTCCCCGGACTGCAGGCGAAAAAGTACAAAGACCGACGATACAGCGGAGAGCATCTGGAAAAACAACTGGAGGCAGATAACCAGTTGCGTACTGCCTATAATATTCTTAAAAGTCTCAATCTTTTTACCGAGTTTAACGAAACGCCAAATAAAGCGCAATATATTAATCTGTATCAATGACGGTGTCGTAAATAAAGTGTTCGATGTTTTCGATGGCTCGAAAAAGTTGATATACGAGGCGTCGTGTTTTTTGAAGTTTCTCGACTATACATGCAGTATGTCGTGAAGCTTCAAAAAGCCTACAACGAAGTAGATCGCAGCTTTTACAGAGTCCATCATCAATAGCCAAGTTCTTTGAGGAAACGTTCGTCCTGGGACCAGTTCTTTTTCACCTTTACCCACAATTTCAGAAGGACCTTCTCCCCGATGAGGGCTTCGATGTCCTTTCTTGCCGCTATCCCGATGCTTTTGAGTTTTTTGCCGCCCTTGCCGATGACGATGCCTTTCTGGGATTGTTTTTCCAGTACTATTGCGGCATGAATTGTCACCAGTTTCTTTACTTCATCTTCTTTGAATGATTCGATCAGCACCGCTGTGGAATATGGAATTTCCTGACCTGTGAGCAGAAAAACCTTTTCCCTGACGATCTCGGCGCACAAAAACCTCTCCGAAGCATCAGTGGGGATATCCTCAGGGAAATATCGTGGTCCCATCGGCAAAAGAGCGAGAATTTCCGAAAACAGGCTGTCCAGTCCGTCACCTCCAAGGGCAGAAACCGGAATCACTGCTTTAAAAGGAAAGAGTTTTGAATATGAATCGATGAACGGCAGAACCTTTTTTCTGTCGATCAGATCAATCTTATTCAGCACCATGATTGCCGGACTTTTAATTCGCTGCATATACTCAGCAAGTTCAGCAGCCTTTTTCTCCTGCACCTTTTCCGGAAGCGGCAGAGACACATCGACTAAAAACAAGACAACATCAACCTCGGTAAGACTCTCCATCGCCACTTTGACCATCTCCACATTCAGTGGATCACGGGATTTGTGCAGCCCCGGCGTATCGAGGAAGACGACCTGATGCTTCCGCATCATTGACTATTCCGACAATTCGATTGCGGGTGGTCTGGGGTTTGGCGGTAACAATTGAAATCTTCTGGCCGAGAAGATGGTTCATCAATGTTGATTTTCCGGCATTGGGAGGCCCGACTATTGCCACCATGCCGGACTTGACCGGCTTCTCAAAAAGATCCATAGCGTATCAAAAATAATAATAAATTCATAAGGACAATAATAAGTGTAGGCAAAATAACATTCCACACTATACTGTGATACGTTTGTCCATTAACAATAGACAAACTAATAAGGTTAAAATTATAATACGCTCTGAATATATTGCTTACACTATTTTGCTGTACTTCAGAAAATGAACTGCAATGGATAGGTAAAACAGCTTTGAACAATTAGTGACTAGATGATTGTTACGGGAAAACTGATAGAATACCTGGATAATGGGAAGTTCATTTGTGCGCTGGTGACAGAGAGCCAGCCAAAACGACTGCGCCTTATCAACCAGAACGGCAGAGAACTGAACCTGCCCGATATCACGGGTTGTCCATTGCTCACAAGAAACCCATCCGACTGAACTAAGCAGAGAATCGATCACCAAACACCTTCAGGAGACCACCGAAAAACGCAGCTCTCTCATGGCCCAAATCAATCTCGAGGAAATCTGGGAACTCACCGCCGAAGACGGCTCAAATTCATTCAGCCCGATTTTTCTGGCAGAACTTATCTTTGGCTCAGAAGCGACCGATGATACTGTTTCGGCATTTCTTCGCTGTGTTTTTGAAGACAAGTTGTTTTTTAAATATAAGGAAGGTCGAATCCTGGCTAATAGCCCGGAAAAAGTCGAGCAGTTACAGAGTCCAGCAACAAAAAGAAGCAAAACGGGCCGAGCTCATTCAGGAAGGGACCAGAGCTGTCGCACAAATCCTGGAATCAAACCCCTGCTCCGGGGGAGTTGGATCCCATTCAGATGGAGGTTTTAAACATCATCCGGGATTTCTATCTTTTCGGAACTGATGCAGCTGAATCCGATACCGCCAGAAAAATTCTTAAATCAGCCGGCCTGCATAAAACTCACGATCCCTTTTATCTGCTCGTTAAAGCCGGGCTGTGGGGTGCCAACGAGAACATCCCGCTGCTGCGCAATGAGCTGCCCGTCAATTTTTCTCTTGCCGCCAGGCAACAGGCGGAACTTATTCTCCAGCGCGGACAAAACGAACTGTTCGATGACTCCGGCAGGACGAGATCTTACCCATCTTTCGCCAATAACCATAGATGGCCCCACCACCCTCGATTTTGACGACGCGCTGACCATAGAGGAACAGGATGGCAACTATCTTGTCGGAATTCATATTTCCGACGTGGCCCATTATGTCCGTCCCGGAGATCATCTCTTTGCCGAAGCAATGCGCCGGGGAACATCCATTTATTTTCCGGAAGGGCAGGTGCCGATGCTCCCCCGCCATCTTTCACAAGGGATCTGCAGCCTTATTCAGGACGAGACCAGAGCCGCCTTCAGCTTTATGATTCTGCTTTCTGCTGAGGCAGAAGTTTTACGGGTCAGGATCACCCCTTCCATCATTCGGGTAAAAAGACGTCTCACCTACGAAGAAGTCGACAGAATGATTGCCACTGACCGAGAGATTCAACTCCTCGACATGCTTCGAAAAAAACTTCGTGCCAAACGTCTGTCCGCCGGTGCCCTCCTGCTTCCCTTTCCAGATGTGAATATCTTCATCGATCACCACGGCAGGGTTCATGTCAATCTGGCCAAAAGCGACACCCCGGCCAGGACAATCGTGTCGGAAATGATGATTCTCGCCAACAGCGAAGCCGCAAAATATGTCGCCGATCGTATGGTGCCCGGAATATACAGATCACAACCGCCGCTCCAGAAAAGGATCGTCCATGGGGAAGATGATGATCTTTTCCAGAACACTCTGCAACGAAAAAATATGTCCAGAGGCGAGCTGTCGACTACTGCCAAACCCCATAGCGGACTCGGGGTCTCACACTATTCAACAGTCACTTCACCAATCAGACGGTTGCTTGACCTTGTCATGCAGCACCAGTTGAATAGTATAGTCAGAAGACAGGAGCCCTGCTTTACCGAGGAGATGTGCAAGGATTTCACTTCAGTCCTCAGTCGAACGCTGACTACCGCCAACAATGTTCGTCATCAGAGACAAAGATACTGGCTGCTCAAATATCTTGCCGATCGACAGGGCCAATATATCGACGCACTGGTCATTCAGGCCGGCCCCAAACGGATTAACCTGATACTCACGGACATCCTTATGGATATTGATCTCCCCACACCAGGTACAGGGGGAATCAAACCCAATACTTTGGTCAAGGTACGGATTGTCAAATCCGATCCGCTCGATAATATTGTTCGTTTCGACTGGTAGTTTCAGTTCTTGCCCTGAACATTATTTTTTCTGTTCGACTTTATTTTTATCTCATTGCCCTTGATAAACCCTCTGGTTTCTTTATTGCACTCAATGACCATTTGCACCCCATCGACCTTAACAACGGTGCATTTTCCACTTGCTGCCATTGCTCCTTCTCCTGCGCCTCCAGTCACAAGCAGACATACCCAGCAACAGCATCATTTTTTTCACCTTGTCCTCCTCTGTATAGTAATTTTTTGTTCAGTGATTTCTGCTTGGCAGAATACAACGTTCAGCATCCAAGAACCAGCCGACATAGGGTCAAGTCGAGCAATGTCTATCGACATCACAGGTATTCGAAGTGGCAAATACATTGAGTTTGTTCTTTAATGGGATACCGGAACTTGGTATAACCAAATGAAACACAACCGCAACTCTCAACAATCATAAAACACAGATGACGGACAATTCTTTTGCCGGCCCAATGAGTATGGTCAAAATTGATGGGGCCAAAATCAAACAGTTGCGTGAACAGCAGGGCCTCACCCAACTGTACCTGGCAACAGCGGTCGAGGTAACCACCGACACAATCTCCAGATGGGAAAATCGTCGGTACCCCAGCATCAAGAGAGACAACGGTCTGAAATTAGCTGAAGCACTCAATGTCCCGCTTGAAGATATCCTTGAGGAAACCCCTAGCTCCCCCAGCAGAAAATGAGCAGTCCGGTGCAACCCAACCGCAGGAAATCGCCTCTGTCGCCAGGATATCCGCATGACCGTCGATCAGGAGTAAAAAAAAGCTGGCCGTTGCTGATACTGTCCGGAACCCTTTTCGGCATCGTCCTGGCTTTCATCTGGTATTTTGTCCACCTTCCACCTCCAGTCCGTTGATTGCCGAGCGAATCGTTCCGGCCCACGTGTATTGACGGGCAACCCTTTCCGGTAATTATCAAAGTGACCGGTGCACCGGATACAGACACCGCCCTGATCATAAAAGAAACCCTGGCCAGCGGACTGACAGTACATGCCACGTCACCGACAGTTACGTCGGTGGTTTGAAAAATAATCAGATTAAATGGCTGAAAAAAATCAGAGACAGAGCTTTCTTTGTTTATGTTGCCAGCGTGACCGGCAAAGAGGGAGATACGGTAGTTTTTAATGGCACCGCAGCCATCAGCAGCGATCCTGAAGCATCGATAACAGGTGAAAACACAGTCTTACAATCGGCCACTATCATTGGGCGGACAGCAATAAGGACAACATCATAAGTGACGATGAAATTCTCGCTGTTTATGATCAATACAGTGGCATTACCGATATCGATTTCGACATTGATCTTATTGAAGAAATATGGCTTGGATCGGCGTACCGATGGGATGGGGCCGCAGCCAGATTCATAATCACGGATTAGCTTCCCATCACAGCACCAAGCTATATTTTTCATTATCTGGAGAATTCATTGATGACCAAACTGTTATCAGCCTCTTATCCACGCTTGACAGGGATTACTTTTGGTATTTTTTTAATTGTCTTTGTGATGGTGCAACAGCTTGCCTATGCAGCAGAATCTGTTACCGGCAGATATCTTTCTTCTGCCGGCACTTCTGTAGTGCTCAGCTTATCCATGCAAAAGCCATCACCAGCCAACCTGATAGTCGAGCAGTACCTCGCCTCTGGAAATAAAATCGTCGCAACATCACCACCGGCAAAAAAGATAGATTCAGCAGGAGGCAAGGTAAAATGGCTCTTAACGAATACTCAAAACCGTACCATAACCCTTACTATCCAACTGAAGAACCCGCTGCAAGGAAAAATAAGTGCCATGGTCCGCTACCGTGAACCCACAGCGGTTCTTTCACTGAACTGCGGATTGTCCCTTAACGATTCAGCATGACCAGCTGATAAGCAATCAACCACATCGTTGCGCATACCAAAAGATTGAGAAATCTCCAGGAGATACTCTTCTGAAAGATTGGCGCTAATAAAGCCCCGCCAAAAGAAAGAGAGAAAAACCATAAAATAGACGATAGCGAGGCGCCCAAAGCAAAAAGATAACGCTCCCCGGCTTGATACTGCCCACCAATAGTGCCAAGCAATAAAACTGTATCAATATAGACATGGGGGTTTAAAAAGGTGAGAGCGAGAGCCGTTAACACTATGATTCGCAGATTTGCAGCGCCTCTCTGTTTCTGCTGCAAAGAGTTCTTCGCAGTGACGCTCACCAGAGCCCGCAAACCATACCACCCCAAGAAAACTGCCCCCAACCAGGCAGCCCCGGCCTGCAGTGCATGATTGCCTGCGACAAAACTGCCAACGCCTGCAGCGCCGACAAAAATAAGCAAGACATCACTTATGCTGCAAATCAGGGCGGTGAGCCAATGATATTGCTTTTGAATTCCTTGGGTTAATACAAAAACATTTTGCGCGCCAATAGCTATGATCAATCCAGCCCCGACGCCCATTCCCTGCAAAAAGATATTCATCTCTGCCATTCTCCCGGTTGAATTTGAACAAGTAATATAGTACAAGCAGATATTAAAAGTAAAATTAAACTAATTAACTTTTGATTAATATTTTTAATGTCATGCTGGATTATAAACTGCTCAAAGCCCTGGCGATGGTTATCGATGAAGGTGGATTTGAAAAAGGTGCGAAAAAGCTCCACCTGACCCAATCGGCGGTTTCACAGCGCATCAAGATGCTCGAAGAGTATGTCGGGCAAATCCTGCTCACCAGAACCACACCGCCTGCAGCAACAATCGCGGGATTGGGATATCTTGCTCACTACCGGAAAGTGCAGCAACTCGAGAGTGATTTGGTGCCTGCCAGAAAAGACTGGTCGATGTCAGACACCACACAACCCTTGCCATAGGGGTGAATGCCGACAGCCTGGGCACATGGTTTCTCGATGCAGTTGACGTAATATTAAAAGAGCAGCAACTGATCCTTGATATTCAGGTTGACGACCAGGACGAAACACAGAAATTTTTACAAAATGGTCAGGTGAGTGGCTGTATAACCACCCATGACAAAGCCCTGCAGGGGTGCCGTATGGAAAAATTAGGCTCCGTCGAGTATGGCATTTTCTGCACGCCAGAGTTTGCCGACAAATGGTTTCCAAAAGGCATCAACCTTTCTCTTTTTGAAACTGTGCCAACCATTCAATTCAACCGCAAAGATAACTTCAACGAAAAGTTTCACAGGCTGCTGTTTGACACTCTGCCTGAGAAGGCTCCAACCTTTTATGTGCCATCAACGGAAATATTTGTCGATTTTATTCTGAGAAGTTTTTGTTATGGTGCGATTCCACACCAGCAGAGTAAACCTCTCACGGCTGCGGGAAAACTTATTGACCTTGCACCGTCCTGCAAAGTGACCATCGACCTCTATTTTCATTTCTGGAATCTTAAATCAGCGGTCATGGAAAACTTTTCCCGGGAGTTCATCGCGCGCACCAAAAAAATCCTCCAACCCTAATCCAGAGAACAGAGAAGAACTTTCTCTGCCAAACTCTCTTCAATGCTCCATTGCCATGTGTCGACAATCCTTGGCAGACAGTCATGCATTTTTACCCTGCATGATCTGCAGTTCTTGACCGAAGCTCTTTATCCCAGCAGGTAACTACCTGGATATCTGGCATATATATCGACTAGATGTCGGGTCACCTGGGACCCAATATCCCCTGATGTCCTCTTTGCAATGCAGTCAATTACGCATACAAATTGAGGAACACCACAGGTGACTGTTTGGTACATCCATGGGATAGACCGCCAAACAGTCAAATTGCACATCCATTAAAGGAGGATTTTATGAAACTGATGAACATGACCATTACGGCTATGATCTTTTTTGCCCTCTCTCTGACAACTGCAGAGGCCAGCACCAGGCAGGTTGGCGGGCTTATTATTGGCGGAGGAACCGGGGCCATTGTCGGCCAGGCTGTCGGGCGCAACACTGAATCGACGATCGTCGGCGCAGCGGTCGGTGGAGTTGTCGGACTTATAATCGGCAGTGAGCTCGACAGACACCATGGAGCCGTCAAGCAACCAGCAAGGTTGTTGTTTACACTTCAGCCTATAATCACCGCAGAGGGCCAGAGGTCAGGCGACATTATACTCATCATCCTCGGTTTCACCATAAGCAGCAGAAACAGTTTCACCACGCCAAACACAATTACCGGAAAACTGTTGTGGTTGAAAAAGGACATCACAAAACCAAACGAACCGTGTCGATAACCCGAGGCGGTGGTCACCGCGGTCATAACCAATACAACAGACCAGCGCAACACAACGCCCGATTTCATCATTAATTGAATGTACCGAAGTTGCCCTGGGGAGAATTGGTCTCTCCAGGGCAACACCTGCTTGGATGCAGGGCAGACCACTCCTTAGTTATTACCGAATATGGCCTTTCTGCAGAGCACCTGCCACCTTTCAACGAAAGATTGGGAAGATGGCAAGATTATGGTAGGATATAGATAGAGTTCGACAGATACAGCATCTGAGGACACATCTTATATAGAAAACAAGGTGATAACTTGCAGGGGAATTATTTCGTAAACCGATGCATCAGTGAAACACTGAGTGGTCTGCGGGACGGTTTAACGCTTTTTTCCGGTACCAGCCGCTCAGCCGTTATTTTTGCTTTAGAAAAAAACAGATGCAGCTGTATATTTGCGATCCACAGAACCTGCTGCGCGGATATGAGCCCAAGCTGAAAGCTCTTTATATCGAGAACAGACGATTGGTGCAAACCATTCGACAAACAGAGTCCTTACTGCTCCTACAATCATATCGAACCACAACCCAATCTGCTGCTGGACGGCCTGATTTCCAACGGCGGAAGCTCCAGTTCGGTCTATTATCAAATGTGGTTTACCGAGCATCACCCGAACATCTGTTCCCTCGGGCCGACCGAATGCTGGCTGGAGCATGCGGTGCTGAGATTTTCCCACGACATAGCCAATGACAGCAATCTTTATACCGGCATTTCAGGAAGTTTTCTTCGCGAATACGCCAACGCATGCCGTCCATGATTACATTGTCGATAAAGCCGGACTCGTCCTCGGTCTTGACGTCCAGATACATATTTACCCAATGCTTGATGCTATCCTCGGCATTTCAAAAACCAATGAGGAGGGCGCACGCCCCCATGGTTCCCTGACATTTATTGAACCGAGATTTCTTAAGGACATCCAGTTTTCTGGCTCGATTTCAAAGTTCAGAACAACCTCTGCTGAACCATTTCAAACATGCGCGTAAACTGCTTCAGGCGGTGGAGCATTCTGACCGAACACTTATCTCTGATGGAGCAAATATTCTTGGAATAGCCGAAAGAGATATCAGTCCTTTTCATATCACTGCAGATTTTCAGGGAAAACTCGGATTTCTCTTTATACGAGATGAGGTGATCTGCAGTTTTCAAGATGGCAGCTACAGTTCCGACACACACCGGGCAAAGCTTTTTGAGGTTGAGGAGGCCTTACTGGATTACGACATCGATCCATCGGTCAGAAACGATATGTTCAAAATTATTGCGGCACTTGTGCATAATGCCGAAGACAACATGTTCGGCTGTACGTTTGTTATCGATCTGGCACCTGAACCAACTGCTATTGCCGGGCAGGCTTTGACGTCCTCCCGTCAATCTGCGGGAACCCAAAAAACTCAGGCTCGCGGCAGGACTTTCCAAGGTTGACGGCGCCCTGCATATCCGCTCAGACCTCCATCTGCACGGTTTTGCCTGTCTTTTGGACGGTCACCGGGTAGCTAATGAAAACAGGGCACGGGGCGCACGTTATAACTCCGCTCTCCGCTTTACCGCGCAACACCCTGAAACTATTGTGGTTGTCGTCTCTTCCGACCGACCTGTATCCATATTTCAGCAAGGCAAGGAGATAGACAACAGATACACCACACCTCTCTCCTCACGATGTGCTCTTTTTCCCCTACCATTAAAAAATGGCTGGAAGAGACGGAATAAAGAGACAATTATCACCGCTCCCCGGGACATATGTATCCGAGCCAATTTAAAGATCGTTGACCCAGTCGGGAATGTGGTTGAGAATATAATTCTGAACCGCTGCTTTTCTCTCACCCGCTTCGACATCACCAACTGCCGCTTTCACCTCTTCAAAGTCAAACCAGCAGAGTTCCCGGTCATCTTTGCTGTATACAGTCAGAATTCTTCTGTTGGTCTGCTCAATATCTTCTTCTTCCTGGATAGCACCGACCAGTTGCACGGCCTCTGCATAACTGAGATATTTGACTGTTTCTTCACTCATAACGTATCCCCAAACACGAAAAGGCGAGCAGGATTACATCCTCTCGCCTTAAATACTGATAATTCATTTTTTCAGGCAGCTTTTACAACTGCGCCGGACCGAATACAACGAGTACATACTTTGGTTTTCTTCTTGTTGCCGCCGGCAGTAACCATACGAACCATTTTCAAGTTTGGCAGCCAGCGCCTTCTCGTTTTGTTATGCGCATGAGAAACATTGTTCCCCACCATCGGTCCTTTCCACATATTTCACATACTTTTGCCATTGTTTTCTCCCTCTATCCCATTTTCCGCCATCCGGCAGGTCAAACGGGGAAATTCATGAATTATATATTAGTAAACGATTATTGAGAATCTGACTTTTTAACCTCTTTTAAAATTTATGGCAAGGTATTTCCTTTTTCTTGATCGCCTGGGCATAAATATTTTCTGGCTTTCAGGTAACATGCGACTTATATTACTGTTATGGTAAACTTATTTTCTTCTCGATTATCCATTCCTGATTATTTTACCAACCCACGACAATTACCTAATAAATTCAACTACAATGAAATATTCTGCCATTTTTTCAACAGAGCAAAAGATTTGGTGTTCTTGTGGGGAAAATCATTTAAGCTACCGAGCCGTTTGAACGGATTGAATCAACCGGTAGAATTGTATTCGATGGTATTTGTACCGACTGCACAATACTTCGTTCTCTCATTGCAATCTTGCAAAACCTATTGTAGAAAATCTATAGTTAACAATAATTCTCATTACACATATATTTCAATGACACTGCTTACTCAAATCTGGGATTTTTTCTCTTCCGTAAAACTGGCGATATTCACTCTCTGCACCCTTGCCGCCACCTCAATTATCGGCACACTCATCCCACAAGGCGAATCCGCCGCCTTTTATGTCAACAATTTTGGTCCGAAAACTGCTCATTTTTTCCAGATCCTCGATATACCGAATATGTACTATTCCTGGTGGTTTCTCGGATTGCTCGGCTTGCTCAGCACCAACCTCATCATCTGCAGCCTGGATCGTTTCCCTCAGTATGGAAGATTATAACGGCTGACAACCTGGCAATTGCCCCGGAACGGGTCGAAAAGATGGCCAACTGCACCAAGTGGGAGTTCGGTACCAATAAACTCGACCACATTGATCTCAACGGTCTACTTAAAGAAAAATGGCTGGACAGCAACCTCAAAAAAAATTGGCAACAATGAACTTTTTTTTAGCCAGAAAGGTCGATGGAGCCGTACAGGAGTCTATATTGTTCACATCTCTATCCTGATAATTTTTGTCGGTGCCATTATTGGCCATTTTTTCGGCTTTAAGGGGAGCGTCATGATTCCCGAAATGAGCTCAACTCGAAAAGGCGTATGCCTACAAGAACGCCGGCACCTTAGATCTTGGTTTTGAGCTGCGATGTAATTCCTTTGTCATTGAATTTTATGATAACGGCATGCCAAAAGAATATAAAAGCAGCCTCTCGGTCCTTGAAAACGGACAAGGAAGTGCTCACCAGAGAAATTGAAGTCAATAGCCCACTCACCTACAAGGGCATTACTTTTTATCAATCAAGCTACCAGGGCTATCAGGATTTTCTGGTAAACGTTACCGAAAACAACTCAGGTGAGACAAAGCAGTTTATCCTCCCTTTTCAAAAGCAAATGAGCTGGGAAGAAAAAGATCTTCATTTTGGAATAATCAATGCTGAAGCCATTGGCCAACGGCTTGTACGGGCAAAAGTATGGTTTAAAGCAGAGGATCATCCCGCCTCGACCGAGTGGCTCACCGAAAGCGACCAGACCATTTTCACCGGTGGCACAAATGAGTATACCGTCTCGGCCAAACAGATGTACGCCACCGGGCTGCAGGTCGCCAAGGATCCAGGTGTATGGATCGTCTATATTGGCTGCGGCATCATGCTCATTGGTCTCTATATGGCCTTTTTCATGGCCCACCAGAGGATATGGTTATATAAGAAAAATGGTTCCTCCGTCCCTCAACTCTGGCTGTCCGGCTCGGCCAATAAAAACAAAATGGCCTTCGCAAAAATTTTCAACGAACTCAAAAACCGCATTGAACACGCCGTACAAAGGTAGGATGCTCCTTTATGGAATTAATCGAGATTGCAAATACTTTGCCACTCTCATTTACAACTCTCTGATCATAGAATCAAACGGAGTATAAAGCATGGATAGTTCTCAGCTACTTGGTATTACGACCTTCACCTATATGTTCTCGACAGTATTGTATATCGCAATACTGGTATTTAACACCCCAAAACTTGGTGGCGTGGCCACTATATTTACCGCCCTGGCCTGGTTTGTTCAAACCGCCGGCTTAGTTTTACGCTGGATCGAATCCTACCAGTTAGGTATAGGTCATGCCCCCCTTACCAATATGTATGAATCGGTGGTCTTTTTTGCCTGGACCATCATACTGCTCTATCTCCTGATTGAGTGGAAATTTAAAACCAAGATTATCGGCGCCTTTGCTGTTCCCTTTGCTTTTCTGGCCATGGCCTATGCGTCTTTTTCCACTGATCTCAGTAAAGCTATCAACCCCCTGGTCCCGGCGCTGCAATCCAACTGGCTTATTGCCCATGTGGTCACCTGTTTTGTCGGCTACGCGGCTTTTGCGGTGGCTGCCGCTCTGGGCATCATGTATCTGCTGAAAAGCAAAGCACTTGAGACGGATGCAACGTCTACAACCTTATCCAGCCGCTTCCCCTCCCCTGCTGTCCTTGACGATATAATCCATAAAACCATGGTCTTCGGCTTTATCTGGCTGACCGGCGGCATCATTACCGGAGCTATCTGGGCCAACTCCGCCTGGGGAACCTATTGGAGTTGGGATCCCAAAAGAGACGTGGTCGCTGATCACCTGGTTCTTCTACGCAATTATTCTCCACGCCCGCTATACCCGGGGGTGGTCCGGAACCAGAGATTGCTGTTCTGGCGATATTTGGTTTTGTCTCCGTCCTCTTCACCTATTACGGAGTCAATTTTCTTCTTTCCGGTCTGCACAGCTACGGCTCAAGCTAACCACTTTCCGTACCACATTGTGCCACTTATTGCTGTTTTTTCCTGGAGTTAACTGGTTTGACAAATTTAAGTAAACGCTGTATATAAAGAATCGTTATGGTAGAGTAGGAGATGTTCGACGACTTATAAAATTACAATAGAAGGAGAACGATCATGCTGAAAAAAATTCTTGTCTGTAGTGTAGTCTCAATGTTTGTCCTGGGTGGAGCGGTGATTTCTTCAATGGCGACTGAGCGATGCGGGGCCGGCAGATATTACTATTGTTGACAGCAAAAGTCCAAACCAAAACCAGCTCAGTTCCCCCATAAAACGCATCAGGACAAATTTGAATGCGGGGAATGCCATCATGGAATGGCTGATGCGGCAAGCAGGTACCATACACTGAAGGCATGGAAATCCAAAAATGTGAAACATGCCATACCGGTGACAATCTTGCCGGTAAAATGGACGGCAAACTCAAGCTCGACACCACTCAAAGGTGCCGGACATGGCAACTGTTTAGCCTGTCATAAAGAAATGGCCAAAGAAGATCCGGAGCTCAAAGCCAAGAAAATTGCCAAGTGTGCCACTTGTCATCCTAAGAAGTAACTGATCTGCTCATTTTTCATCAAAACCAAAAAGGGGATGTTCGTTATAACGAACATCCCCTTTTTTGTTATCGATAGTTCTGATTTTTCTTGGAATTTAACTTTCCTGGAGTTTGGAAATATCTCCAATCTGCAGAATCAGGTCCCCCAGGGCGGTCAAAAGATTAAGGCGATTTTGTCGGACAGCCATATCGTCAGCCATAACCATCACGTCATCAAAAAAAGTATCGACCGGCTCCTTCATTTTCAGCATTGCCTCCAGTGCCTGGGAATATTCTTTTATGGCAATGCATTGTTCCATCTCCCTGCTCACTTCGAGAAAAAGTGCATAGAGCTTTTCTTCCGCCTTATGGTCAAACAGCTCAGGAGAAACTGCTGTGTGCCGATTATCTTTAATGATGTTTCTGATTCGCTTATACGATGCGGCAAGAACTTTAAAATTGGGTTCCAGACTGATCTGCAGGATTGCCTCAATTCTCTGTAAACAGTCATTTATATCATCAAAATTGACAGAAACGGCAGCATCGACTGCCTCGGCGGCAAAACCTCGACTAATGCAATCGTTGGCAAATCGTCCTTTAATGAAATTGAGTACCGCCGCAACTGTTTCACCACTGCCATCAACCTTATCCCCATACAGAGCAAGGGCCTTATGGACGATCTCGCGAAGAGACAATGTGTACCCCCGACCTTCAATGATATGGAGTATCGCCAGCGAAATCCGGCGCAGGCCAAAAGGATCAGCAGTACCGGTTGGAACCTGACCTATGCCAAAACAACCGGCAAGGGTATCAAATCGATCAGCAAGACCAAGCAAGGCCCCGATATCTGTTGTCGGAATGTCAGCTCCGGCCCGCTTGGGCATGTAATGCTCTTTGATGGCTGTCGCAACACTTGCCTTTTCCCCATCATGCAAGGCATACGCTCCCCCCATAATCCCCTGCAGTGAGGGAAATTCACCAACCATATCCGAGAGAAGATCGGTCTTGCAGAGTAGAGCTGCCCGACACCCCTCTTCTATAAGCGACCCATCGACCTTTTCAGCCAGTATTCGTATCAGCTTCACCAGCCGATCGTTTTTCTCAAGCATTGTGCCAAGCTTTGCCTGAAAAATAATGCCCTGCAATTTATCTATGCGATTTTCAAGACGAATTTCACTGTCACTGTTGAAAAAAAACAGCGCGTCTTCCAGTCTGGCCCGCAACACCCGCTGATGTCCCTTACGGGTTATAGCTGTATCATTCACTCTGGTATTGTTGACTGCGACAAACCCGGGAAGCAACTCGCCCTTTTCGTTTACCACGGGAAAATACTTCTGATTTACCCGCATTGAGGTAATGAGCACCTCAGCCGGGAGTTGCAGAAATTTTTCATCGAACACTCCGCAAACACCAAAAGGTTTTTCAACAAGATTATTCACCGTATCAACAAGATCTTCATCAATTGCCACCCTGCCGTCCCGGCAGATCTTGCGAATCGGCAACAGCCTGCTTAATTTCAGCGATGACCTCTGCTCGTCTTTGCGCCGGGTCGACCAGCACATATTTTTCTGCAAGCTGATCTATATAGGATGCAGCACTCTGCAGAGCAAACTGCTCATTGGCAAGAAATCTGTGACCACGGGTCAAATTGCCTGACGCAATCCCCTCATGGCTGATCGGCAGTACTTCCTGACCGAAAAGGGCGACAAGCCACTGGATTGGCCGGGCAAAAGTAAGCTGGTTATTCCCCCATCGCATGGACTTGGGAAAGGAGAGACCAACGATAAGTGATTGCAGGAGTTCGGGAAGCAGACGGATTGTATCATCGCCCTTTGCTTCACGGACCAGCCATGAGATACTCACCCTTTTCCGTCTCAACGACCTTTAATTCGCTGACGTCGACCCCTTTTGACCTGGCGAAACCAACAGCGGCTTTCGTCATATTGCCTTCTGCGTCAAAGGCGGCCTTTTTCGAAGGACCAAGTAATTCTTCTCTGATATCCTCCTGCTTTTCAGCAACATCACGCACTATAAGGGCAAGTCTTCTCGGCGTCCCCATCACCCTTACGGCACCGTGGCCAATTTTCAATTCAGTCGCCTTGCGGGCAAACCCCGTCTTAAGTTGGGCAAGCGCCGGTTCAATATAACCTGCGGGAATTTCTTCGGTTCCTATTTCAAATAGTAAATCACGCATGAGGATAGATTGTAAATTATGAGTTAATAAGAAGGGTACATAAAATTTTATTTAACATGATTCCAAGGTCGCAAAAGTAGAACATTCGTCGCCAAAGTTATGAACGGTCACAGAATACCATCTAATCGCATCAATCCGTTCAAAACTTGCGCCAATACGCCTGGCAAGAGCTTCAACGGAGAGAATCTTCCGTTTCTTTACCGACAGATCGGTCAATTCCTCCTCCACTGTTTTCTCGATGAGGAGAATGATGTCTTCAATCCAGAAAAATTGACGAAAGCGAACACGTACATCGGCTTTTCCCCATTTGCCCATGGAACCGGGTAACCGGTGGGAAATTTTTTCAACGATAGGCAGACTTATCGGCACCTCAACACTCAAGGTGAGCTCGTCCTCTTCTTCAAGAGACCCATGCATAGAACATTTGTAATGGCCAAGATTTCTCGAGTCACCGTTTCTGACTTTTTTGAGGAAATAGGGAAATTCAATTTCCAGATGGGACGCCTCCGCTTCCAGCCGATCCTTCATCTTTTCAAGAATAACATGAAAACTCTTGATATCAATCTCACCATGAAATTCATTGAGAATTTCAACGAACCTGCTCATATGCGTCCCTTTGAATTTATGGGGGAGATTTACATACATATTGGCAGTCGCGACTGTCTGCTGCTGTTTTTGAGCCTTGTCACGGACAGTGATTGGATAGGAGACTGTCTTTACTCCGACCTTTTTGATATTTATTCTTCGACTGTCGAGTTCACTCTGGATATCTTTCATAGGACGAAAATGTAAGATGCTACGCAACCCTGCAGACCTGCCGCAGGTGATAAAAGAGACACCGCTTTCCTCTACCTGACCTACTCTTGATGCTCTACTCCTCCCCCAACAGTCTGCGAACTGTAATTTTAAGCTCATCAAGGTTACCTGACTTCACGATATACTCGTCGGATGCCCAGGTCCCCAGATCACGTTTGAACTCCTGATAGGCACTGCTCAGAATAACCGGAACGGAGGGTTTAAGCATCTTCATCTGCCGCAGCACCTCCACGCCATTGATACCTGGCATCTGGATATCGAGAATAACCAGATCCGGTTCATGTTCCTTGAATTTTTCCAGACCGACTGTTCCATCAAGGGCAGATATGACCTCATACCCCTCATCCTCAAATTCTTCACGGTAGACAATCTGAATGGAGTCTTCATCATCAACCAGCAATATTTTTTTCATAGCTGACTCCTTCTCACCCTAAGAAATGGGAAATAAGTAAGGATGTATATTCCCTCTTGAGGGAAACAACACATCAACTGCTAAAGAATTGATGGTTACGACAGTGCTTCTCGCAAAAAGCTTGCCGCTTCTTCCGGAGGCAATGGGATTGATATAAAATCCAGTACCCCATTCAAACCCGGCAATGGAGGTCACTTTGGGAAAGATTTCAAAATGCCAGTGGTAAGATTTAAGCCCTCCTGAACGTAAAGGTTCGGAGTGCAGAACAAAATTATACGGTATACGGGCAATACAACGGGACAATCTCTGCAGCGACTCAGAAAAAATTTCTGCCAGCGCTAAAATATCCGCCTCACTCTGTGCACAATACGCTGAAGAATGATGTTTCGGTAAAATCCACATCTCAAAAGGAGTACGCGGCGCAAACGGAGTTATAGTGATAAATCTCTCATTCTGACAGACAACCCGCTCTTTTTGCTGAATTTCCTGCCGAATAATATCACAAAAAATGCACCGCTCTTTATATTTGTAATGCGACTCGGCGCCGGCAAGTTCAGAAACAATCATTCTCGGCAAAATAGGCAAGGCGATCAACTGAGAATGGGAGTGCTCAAGAGAGGCACCTGCGGCGCGGCCATGATTTTTAAAAACCATAACATACTTGAACCGTTCATCTTTTGCCAGATCAATAATTCTTTCCTGATACGCCTTGAAAACAAGAGCCATTTGCGGCGGCGCTAAATCAGCGAAGTTTTCGTCATGGTTGGGGGTTTCAATTATGACTTCGTGGGCCCCAATGCCATTCATCCGGTCATACAGCCCAACCCCTTCCTTAGCCAGATCACCTTCAATGACCAAGGCAGGATATTTATTGGGCACGACTCGCACCTGCCAGTCCGGCGCATTGCTCACCGACTCCTTATACCTGAACGCATACACCTCGGGTGGAGTAAAAGATTCGTTGCCGGGACAGAGTGGACAAAACCCTCCAATTCCCTGGACATCCTCAACCAGAAAATCAGTTGGCCGCTTCTGCCTCTCCTTGGAAATTATTATCCATCTGCCAAGAATGGGATCTCTGCGAAGTTCCGGCATGCTCCCTTATAGTCCTTTTGACTTTTCTTTTGTTTCCTGAGCGGTTTTGCAGTCGATGCAAAGCATAGTTACGGGACGTGCTTCCAGCCGTTTCATCCCGATTTCCTCACCGCAATCCTCACAGATACCATAACTCCCGTCATCAATCCGGGCAATTGCTTCGTCAATTTTCGCGACCAGTTTTCGCTCTCGATCACGAATTCTCAGCTCAAAACTTCTCCCCGATTCTATGGTCGCTCTGTCATTGGGATCAGGTACATTGGAAGTCTGATCCGTCATTTCAGACAATGTTTTGCCAGCTTCATTAGCGATTTCTTCTTTTTTAGCCAGAAGCTGTATGCGAAACAGTTGAAGTTTCTCCTTGTCCATTCACTCTCTCCTCAATACACTTGTAAATCGTAACAAAAAGTATCCGGCTTCAATTATTTCCGGATATAGGTTCCACTTTTCCCACCAGTTTTCTTCAAAAGACGTATATTTCTGATAACCATCGATTTATCGACGGCCTTACACATATCATAAATGGTTAAGGCAGCAACCGAGACAGCAGTCAATGCCTCCATCTCCACACCGGTTTTACCGCTAATCCCTACCGTTGCCAAAATATCAATTGAACTTTCCTCATCACGAAGAGCAAAATCGACAGTCACTTTGGTTATCAGCAAGGGATGGGCCAGGGGAATAAGTTCATCAACTTTTTTTGCGGCCATAACCCCCGCGACCCTGGCAATACCCAGAACATCCCCTTTGGCCATTGAACCACTTTTGACCAGTTCATATGCCTGCTGCGACATCTTTATAGTGCCTGCCGCGTCTGCCACCCGAACGGTTTCCTTTTTCCCACTCACATCCACCATTCTGGCATTACCCTGCTCATCAAAATGAGTGAAAGCAGCCTTGTCCTCTGTCGCCATTAGCCAATTACCTGTACTTTAGTTTTTACCTAAAACCTCATTAAACAATTTTTTAAAAAAACCTTCCTCTTCTTTATGCTGACCATGCTTCTGGCAAAGCGTATCAAAGTCCCGCATAACTTTTTTCTGTTCTTCACATAGATTGGTCGGAGTCAGCACCTGCAGTTCCACAACCATATCTCCCCTTCCGTGCCCGCGAAGACTCGGTGCGCCTTCTTTGCGCAGGGTAAAGAGTTCGCCGGACTGACTCCCGGCGGGGATATCCAAGGTCTTTTTCCCGTGTACCGTCGGAATTTCCACCGTTGCGCCAAGGGCTGCTTTGGCCATCGATATCGGGAAACGGCAGTAAATAGTGTCGCCTTCACGTTTAAAAAATTCGTGGTCCTGAACATGAACGACCACATACAGATCCCCGGATGCGCCGCCACGCCGTCCCCCTTCACCTTCACCACGAAGACGCATGCGGGCCCCTGTATCGACACCGGCCGGAATCTTTAAAGCAACCTTCTTCGTTTTCTCAACCAGTCCGGTCCCATGACAATCGTTACAGGGATTAGTGACGATTGCCCCCTCGCCATGACACTGGGGACAGGTCGAACTCATCTGAAAAAACCCCTGGGACCGCACAACCTGCCCCTGGCCATTACAGGTTGGACAGGTTTTCTTTTTGTGTCCTGGTCTGCACCCCGTCCCTTCACAGGTCCAGCAGGTGTCTCTCCTGGTCAACTGTACTTCTTTGGAAACGCCGTGCACCGCTTCCATGAAGGTAATTTCCACGTCATAGCGCAGATCGTTGCCCGGTATCGGCCCGTCACTTCTTGCTCTGGCCCGGTTGCCGCCGCCAAATCCAAACAGGTCACCAAAGATATCGCCGAAGCTCGAGAATATATCCTCAGCATTACCTGGACCACTATAACCACTGTTTTTCAACCCGTCATGGCCATAGGTGTCGTATATTTTCCTCTTTCTTCAGTCACTCAGGACCTCGTAAGCCTCGGTACAGGATTTGAATTTCTCTTCCGCCTCTTTATTGTCAGGATTACGATCGGGATGAAACTTCATCGCCAATTTTCGATAGGCCTTTTTGATCTCACCGGCGCTGGCGCTCCTACTGACAGATAAGATTTCGTAATAATCAATACTCATAATCTTTTATTCAAGCTGTTCTTTTTCAGGAGAGAATTTGGCAATATCACCGACAGCTTCACTTTCACTGCCATTTTCATCCATCTGATCCGGCAAATCCTTAATATTGTCCATAGTGACCTGCCTGCGGCGATCTCTCTTAAGGTCATGACAATCTCTTGATTTTTCCCATTAACGAGAAACGGCTCTCCCTGCCTGTGCTGCTTAACTCGTTTTACAGCAAGATGAATAAGGTTGAACCGATTATGGTCGCCAACCTTCTCCAAACAATCTTCACACGTAATTCTAGCCATATTTTACCAACCTCTCCAAGTATCCAATGCACGGTCGACAAAGTCTATACTTCGCCTGACCGGCAACAGGTTATTATTTTATCAAAAGGATTTGTCAACAGCAGGGTTTCAGCCCTGTCCGGGCCTACCGAAACGATATTTGCAGGTACACCGGTAAAGTCCTCCACACGTCGAATGTATTCCTTTGCCTGGGTGGGAAGATCATCGTATTCCCGTACGGTTTCGATATCTTCCTTCCATCCTTCAAGACTTTCATAGACGGGTGTAACGCTACTCCGCCTGTCCAATATTTGACGGCATCGCCGAAATTGTTTTCCCCTCCAATTCATAGGAGGTGGCAATTTTGATATTTTTCTGGCCGCTCAACACATCCAGTTTGGTAATGGCCAGTCCCGTCAGACCATTCAACCTGGCGGCATCGTTGACCACAACGCCGTCAAGCCATCCGCACCTGCGCCGTCTGCCTGTGGTAGCGCCAAACTCACAGCCCTTTTCCTGCAGCTGATTACCGGTTTCATCAAATAATTCGGTAGGAAAAGGACCTGCTCCAACCCGGGTCGTATAGGCCTTCATGATGCCGACGACAGCATCTATATGCGCCGGACCAAAACCGGAACCATTGCAGGCATTACCGGCGATAGTGTTCGAAGATGTCACAAAAGGATAGGTCCCGTGATCTATATCCAACTGTGTCCCCTGAGCCCCTTCAAAGAGAATATTTTGGTTATTTTTTCTTGCTTTATCAAGTTCAACCGAAACGTTGCCGTAAAATGGGCTTAATTTTTCAGCATAATCCTGAAACAAACGGTATATTTCATCGTAATTGACCGGAGCCACATTGTATTTTTTAGTGAGCAGGAAATTTTTTTCCTCCACAGCAATCTTTCAATTTCTCACGAAACAAGGCATCATCAAGTAAATCTCCTGCCTTAATCCCTACCCGTCCGACCTTGTCCATATAACAGGGGCCTATCCCCCGCCCGGTTGTGCCGATTTTCTTACTGTCAGATAATAGCCGCCTCTTTGGCCTGATCGAGACTTGCATGGTAGGGCATGATGAGATGAGCTCTTTCACTGATCATCAATCGATCAGGGCTGACGCTCAGTCCCTGTTGTCTGCAGCTCACCCATTTCGGCGATCAAAACGCCCGGGTCGATTATTACCCCGTTGCCGATCATGCACACTTTATCCTCGTAGAGAATTCCGGAAGGAATTATATGAAAAACAAACTTCTTTCCTTCAACCACCAGGGTATGTCCGGCATTATTGCCACCTTGAAAACGAACGACAAAGTCAGCATACCTGGTGAGCAGATCGACAATCTTCCCTTTACCTTCATCTCCCCACTGGGTACCAACAACCACAACACTGGACATTTATCATCTCCTTTCAGAGGTTTGTTTCTTTCATTTCATGCATCGCAACAACTCTTTGCACCACAGCAAATAACGACACATCCGCACAAGACAAACAGACAAATATAGTCAAGTGACAGATTATTGTCAATCAATCAAATTTATCATCAGTTCGGCCCTGCACTTAAGACTGATGTTGGATATCAAGATGTTATCGCAAGCTCAATTCTGATGTACGTGCATCATGTTCGAATCTACTTTGCTATATGGTGAATAACTGTACATGTGATGGCACAATTATGTACCACAAAGAGGTTCTGACTCCTTTGGACATTAAACGTTCAGCCCAATACTTACTATTTGCATTCGTCTGATATCGTAACACTTGATTTTAGCACATCAAGTGTGAGATTGAAATCATCGATAATCGGTGATGTCTTTTAACTGTTCAGACATTGACACCCCCAGTCAAATACCTTACATTGGCACTTTGTCAGATGGCAAAAATTTGAGATTTTTACGAGCCATCAATTTTTCGAGGTTACATTTATGTTTGGCATTGGCTTGCCGGAAATGATTCTTATCATGGCTCTGGCTCTCATAGTCGTCGGTCCCGATAAGCTTCCTGATCTTGCCCGCTCCCTGGCCAAAGGCCTCATGGAGCTGAAAAAAACCGCCGAAGGCCTTAAAAAATCTTTCGAAGAGGAAGGAAATCCTCTGGATGACATCAAGCCGGATCTTGAAGATGCGGCAAAATCGCTCAAACAGAATCTCCTCGATACCCCGCCATATAAAAGAAATACGCCCAACCAGACTTCCGGAGTCAACCCACCGGCAGACAACGCCGCTGCGGCCTATGAGGAGCTGATGAAAACCACCGGCAAAACACCCGCTGCTTCGCCAGTTGAGAACACCAAAGAAGACGTAAACGAAGCAACCCCCTCACCGAAAGATGATCACAGCACCGTTCCCCCTGAAAAAGACGATTCGGCCACTACAGAACCAAAACAGCACAACGATCAGCAATAAGCAAGACCCAAATGGTTAAAAATAATCTCCAAAGCACGATACCGGTGATAGAGAGGAGTCTTGAGTTCTTCAGGCCGCACCACCTTGAATTGCGCAAACGGCTTATCAGGGTATTTCTTGCTGTTATAGTCTGTACTGTCGTTGCCTATATTTTTGCCGAGCAGATCGCCGTCTTCTTTATATCTCCCCTCTTTGCCGCCAGCCCACTGGTGTACAAACTTGTCTACACCAACCTGCCCGAAGCCTTTCTCGCCTATATTAAACTGGCGCTGCTGGTGGGTATTATCGTCAGCATGCCGGTAGCCCTTTACCAGCTGTGGGTTTTTGTCGCACCGGGCCTGAGAAAAAATGAGAAGAAGCTGGCCGTCACCATTGTTTTCTGGGCCACCCTTCTGTTTAGCGGCGGGGCCTGCTTTGCATTTTTTGTGGTATTGCCAAAGATGCTGGTCTATTTTATGAGTTACGCCAATGCCGGGCTGGAGCCTCTGCCCAAACTTGGACTCTACCTCACCTTCGTGGCCCGAACAATACTGGCATTCGGCATCTCTTTCCAGATACCTTTTTTAATGGTCATGGCCGGCAAGGCCAATTTTGCCAATGCGGCTTATTTTCGCCGAAAGCGCATCTATTTCTATGTGGCTATAGTGGTGCTTTCTTTTCTGCTTACCGCCGGAGATTTTATGGCCACAGTCCTGATGGCCTTTCCCCTTTTTCTGCTGTACGAGGCAGGGATCTTCCTCAGTGCGCTCTTCAACCGAAAACGTGGCACCGTTTCCAGCAAATAATTTTAAGACCGCGTATCTCCAGTATCTCAGTGGGCAGATCAACCAATCTCCTGCTTCAACAGACAGCAGGAAATTCGATGTAAAGGCATCCCCTGCCCGTCGTACTCAATAGTATCCGGCTGGAGCAGTTTGTTCATGACACAGCCCTCGGCAATATTGAGACGAAAAAAATCATCTTCCCGCAGACCGGATTTCTTAACAAGACGATTATTTTCGATACTATACGCGTTGACCGGATGATCTTCACACAGAGGGCATTGATAGACACGCCCATTGGGAAAGATAAAAAAGTTCTCGGCAACAACCCCGGCACATTCAAACTTCTCATCGGAGCTGAGAAAAACCTTGGGATATGTCACATGAATCCCTTTTTCCGCCGCCAATCGGGCAACCGCAGGGACGGTATCAAGCCATTGCTGCCTGCTCACCTGGGAGACCTCTTCACTATCCGCTTTAGCAGATTTTCCCCGCAGTCCGATAACCTGGATAAAAAACTTACGAACTTTCAGCTCGAGTAAAAGAGGGACCATGCGGGCAAGAGCACCAAGATTTTTTTGGCTCACGGTGTATATAACACTGACATTAAACCCGGCGTCGACCGCCCGCTTAATATTGGCGACACAGACAGCAAAAACCCCTTCCCCCCGGATGGGATCGTTGGTCTCTGCATCCGGCCCGTCAAGGCTGAAGCTTAAAAAATCGAGAAGGGCCGGGGTCGTCCTGGCCAACAGATCATTAAACAGATAGCCGTTTGAGTCGACGGTGACATAGTAGCCAAGCTCTTTGGCCTTTTCGATGGCAAAGGGCAGGTCAGGATGCAGTGTCGGCTCTCCGCCCAGAAAAATCATATTTGATTTTTTCGTCGGATCAGCAAAAAGGGCCATCCACTGTTCCATCTGTTCTCTGGTGAGCTGCTGGGTGCCATGCTGTTCTTTGTTTATATAACAGTGACGGCAGGCAAGGTTGCAGGCGGTCAGGATGTGAAAGAATATATTTCGTTCCCCCGGCTTAAAGCCGACGGTTCTTGGCTATGTTTTTCATTTTTTTGCTTACAATTACTGGTTGACAAGGTCGTAAAAACCTCAATTTCGCGATGGATAAGTAAAAAGCTTCATATTGGAGGCGTGCAATTTTTCTATTATTTCGGCGTACATAAGGTACGTCGTAATGATAGAAAAATTGCACCCCAAGGGCACTTCCTTGGGCGCAACACGAACAAGATGAAGAATTTTTACAACGCCATCACTGGCTGAGGGTATATGCTGCCAACAGGCTATCCCGCAGATAGTCGTTTTCCGGGTTGGCAAAAAAATCCTTAAACAGACTCAGACCCTCCTCACGCATGATCCCTGCCGTTACGTCCACCTTAAGATCGCGATACAGAGGAGACAAGGCGGTGAGTGGTAAATTTGTTCCACCCCCCATGGCATCTTCATAACTATAAACAATTTTCCGCACTCCGTTGACCAGCAAGGTTGCATAACACATCAAACAGGGCTCCATGGTCGAATAAAGTGTTACCTCACCGACATCCAACCGCTGCTCGCTGTCAAGCAGGCCACGCAGTGCAACCATTTCGGCATGGTCCATCTCGTTGACCCTGCCAAAACTGTTGACACGCCTGCCGGAAGCAATAATGTTATCGCGATAGACAAGGACGCACCCCACCGGAAAATCACCGGCAGATAGCGCTTTACGCGCCTCCTGCAGGGCAATTTTCATATATTTTTCATGTTGAATCATTGGCCATTGTCTCATAAAAATGTCTTACAGCGTCCTGCCGTAGCGCAGCGCCGCGGTCTGGATCGCAGCCCAGGTATGTTCCTGCACGAGGTCATGGGTCTGGGCCACAAAGGGGAGATAGATAAGTTCGCAGCGGGTATCGCCCAGTCGAACCTTCGGCAACAAAGAAAAACTGTTTTCTTTGTTGAGAGTCGTGTTTGCCAGAACACTCTTAATAGCCTGGATGCCCTCCAGCCGATCGAGCGTCACCTCCACTTTACCCGTCACCCGTCTTTTTTCCCCTGGTGGAATGCGCACCTGGGCGACGGTGAGCTGCGAGGCAATCTGCAGAAAGGCCTTGGGGTTTATTTTAAAGGCAGGAACCCAAAAAGCAAGGGGCTGGTGATCGTATTTGGCCAGGGGGACCAGAGGCTGGTTGGTGAAACGGAGAAAATCGCCAAAACTGTTCAGGACAAGCCCAGTGGTGGAAAATGTGATTTTCCAGAACGGCAGATAACGGGCCTCAGGATCCGCAGAGGCAACCACCTGCCAGTCGACAGGAACAAATTTACGCTGATGTTCCTGCCACAGCGAATCACAATTACTGCATTGCAGAACCATACTGTCCGGTTCGCCGGCAAGAAGTCCACCGCACCGGGACAGAGAGTGATGATGAACTGAGGGTCCCAGGCAGCCTTGCTGGCACAGGTTTTAGCCAACTGTTTACCAAGCAGTGAACGGTGGCCGATGACCCGGTTCCCTACACCATCATACAGATCATCATCTCTGAGATAACAGGGTTGATAGATACGACTCAGTGTCTCGCCGATGAACGCCCGATGTAAAATGTTCTTTCTGTTTCGCTCGCTAAAAAGATCGACAACCATCGCGGCATGGGCAAAAACGGTTTGCGTTGCAACCGACTGGGCAATAAATGCACCCCGGGTGGAGGATACGACCGGTTTCAGGTTCATCGCCTGGGGTCGTAAACCTAAAGAGACCGGGAGAAGCTGGTTATCAAGACCAAGGCGCGTCGTATCAACGATCTTATACTGCACCTCTTTATCCCGTACATAAAAGATCGACCCCTTGAAACGGAGATACGGGACATAGATGAGCTGATTTTCATCTGTCTGGTCCGGTAGTTTTGCCGGCAGAACATAGCGGCTGCCACTACTCGCGATCTTGTAATTATGAACATTACAGAAAGCACACTGGATAAGCCGGTCATCTTCCTTTAGAACTATTGGTGCACCACAGGATGGGCAGTTCTGCTCTATCGTCACATCCATAAATCTACCCGACTATTCCACCCTGAAACGACTAATCCAGCCTCTCACCACATTGATTACAAAACATCGCATCCGGAAGATTCTCCAGACCGCAGCCGGAACATCTCTTCGGTTGTTTTTTCCGGTCGGTGGCCTGCCCGCACTGCGAACAGAATCTGGCCTTGGGAGTCAGATTTTTGCCGCAGTTGCTGCACTTGACCAGCAGCAGCTGTTGATGGCCGCATAACGGACAGAAACGGGCATCACCGGCAATATCGTTGGCACAGTCGGGACATTTTATCAGCTCAGCCGCAACCGGCCCATTGCCGCCGGAATGTTCGCGCATCGTGTTCCCGGCGAAAAAACCCGGCAGCATCATGCCCATGCCCATACCCAGGCCGGCCCCGGCCTCTCCTTGAGAGTCAGCCGCTTTTTCCATGGCCATGGCTGCTTTCAGCTTAAGAAATTTTTCCATGTCATGGATCAGCCCCATGCGGCTCTTGTCGTCAATGGCGCTCTGCACCTCTTCCGGGGGGGTAATGGAGGTAATATACAGATGGGTGAGACGAAGGCCAAAATCGGCAAAATCGGCGGCAAGGCGTTTCTGCAGCTCTTCTGAGAGTTGATCAAATTGACCGGGGAGATTGAAGATAGTATCAAGAGTCTCCCCGAGATAGTCATTGAACCGGGAGACAATGACCATCTTGAGGTAGTCGGAGATTCCATCGGTATCCATCTTGCCCATGGTGCCGACAAGTGAATTGATTAACAATACCGGCTGGACGACCTGCACGTTATACATGCCATGGGCGCGCAGGCGGATAAGCCCCAGCTCATTGTCCCTGAAGGCAACAGGATTCTGGGTTCCCCATTTGAGATTGGGAAAATATTTCAGGTTCACCATGTACACTTCAGCACGCAACGGACTGTCACCCCGCCAGGGTATTGACAGCAGCTTGGTGAGCAGAGGAAGGTTCCCGGTTCTAAGGGTATATCTGCCAGGCCCAAAACAATCGCAGGCCTTGCCTTTATAAAAAAAGACAGCGGCCTGACTCTCCCGGACCGTCAGCTGCGCACCAAATTTAATTTCACCCGACCCCTGCTCCGGCAATCGATGGACAATCTCCCGGCCGGATTCATCAAACCATTCAATATTCTCAAGAAATATGCCGCCAGTGAAGCGGTTCATGGATATCTCCTCAAATTGTGCCTTCATTATAGTGAAAGCGTTGTTGTCGACCACGATATAATCGTTATAATGTAGGTGTATCATATCACAAAGGTTTACAATTATTGCAGGAGAAAATTGACAATGAAATCGAAAGATCTCTGGGATTTGGAAAGTGCCATGCAGGTACTGGCCCATACCAGCGTAGACAGTAAATTATGGGCCGAGGCGGTGGAATGGCTGATCCTCCACGGTCCACCGGAAATTCGCCAACTCCTGATTGACGCCTCGACATCGGCTACCAACAGTTCTTTTCCGGATCTCACACCAACCCACTATACCCCGGATGGGCAGGCCTGCTACGATATCGGAGAACTGGCTCAATCCCTTGGAATTAGACGAAGAAGAGGCCAAAAACATCCTCAAACAAAAGGAAAAGGAACATCAGCTGATGCAGCTGTTTGGTGCAGATGAGAGTGGCACCGTGCACTAATGATGGCTTGATCCCATGCACCCATCGCATCTGCTGGCACCCATGCGCCGCATGGGTGCCATATCTACAAACCTGATACTACTTGCTCCCATGTGGCACATGGGAGCAAGACGACCTGATCGACCAATCACAATTCATAAAGTTTTTCATCGTGAACCGGCCTGCTGCTCTGCCGCATGGCCTTTGTTTTCATCGACTCCAGGCTGAAGTCTTCATCACTCAGCAGCTCGCCCATCTCTTTTTCAACCTGATCAGGGTCTTCGCCCGCTTCCATCCTTGAGATGGCCTCCTCCATCGAGTCGCCAAGATGAATGCCGGTCTGGCTGGTGAACTTTCGCATGAGTGAGGCCATTTGGCGTGGATCATCCTCGTTAATGTGTTCTGACTCCCGCATCAACGACTCAAAAGCATGTTCCATTTTCGCTTCATCAAGACCGGCAAACTGATCGTCACCGTCCTCTTTGGCCTTACCGATGGTGGCAAAAGTCGATATCTGCTTGGCAAGCTCTTTCTTGCCGCATTTGGGGCAATCCGGAACCTTGGTCGTATTTACCCGGGAAGAAAAAAAATTAAAAATCACATTACATTGGTCGCAATAATATTCATAGATTGGCATAGCGTTACCCCAAGACCTCATCAACCTGTTGTTCAGTTACCCTGTCGGTAATGACTGTTTTACCAATTGCCGTGGGAAGCACGTAAAATACCTTGCCACCGACAGTTTTTTTATCCGTTAAGAGATATTTTTTGATCCTTGCTCTATCCAGGGTTTTGGGCACCTCGACCGGCATCTTGTACAGCTGTAAAATATCGATGATTTTACGGCAATCATCTTCTGCAAGAAGGCCATTGAGCACAGCCAGCCTGGCTGCCGCAACCATGCCAATGGAAACAGCAAGACCATGGATGAGAGAATAGTCTGAGGTGGCTTCCACGGCATGGCCGATGGTGTGCCCATAGTTGAGAATTCTTCTGACACCGCCCTCCCGCTCATCCTCGGAGACGACCTCCGCCTTGATTTTACAGCAGACCTGGACGGTCTTTTTGATCAATTCCGGTTCAAGATCGAGGATCCCCTGGTGATTATCATGGAGGAAATGAAAGAATGCCGCATCACGAATAACCCCGTACTTAATCACCTCGGCCAGACCGCCGAGCAGTTCTTTGCGGGGAAGTGTATGCCAGCACCGAAATATCGATATAGACTGCTTTTGGCTGGTAGAAAGCGCCGACGAGGTTCTTGCCTTCTGGAATATCTACCCCGGTTTTGCCGCCAACCGAGCTGTCCACCTGGGCAAGAAGCGTTGTCGGGATCTGCACAAACGGAATCCCCCGCATATATGACGAGGCGAGAAAGCCGGCGATGTCTCCCGTCACCCCTCCACCCAGACCAACAAGGGCGTCCTTGCGATCAAAACCGAGCCTGGCCAGGCTGCCGGCCAGATCGCCAATAGTCTGCAAGGTTTTGTTCGCTTCACCATGAGGAAAGATAAGCAGTTCCGCGTCAATACCGGCCGCTTTCAGATTGGCCATTACCGCTTCACCATAAAGCCCAGCAACCTGATCGTCGGCAACGACGCCATATCGTTTGGCGATATTTCTGGTGCGCAGATCCTCACCGACTTCAGACAAACATCCGTCGGTAATAAAAATTGGATAACTCCGCTCACCAAGCCCTACCTGTAATTCCGGCATAATATCCTCAATCCTGTCATTCATAAACGTGATTATACAGACATGGTTAACAACCATTTATCACGCAAACTTACCCGAACTCCATGCAAAAAAAAAGGAGATACCGCGTTGCCGCGATATCTCCTTTAGTACTGATGAAATCAGAAATTACATTGAGTCGCCGGAAGCAGCACCCTGCATCTTGACTTCAACTTTTTCTTTCAGGCCGCCGTAGTATACTTTGAGGTGATCAAGGACTTCGTCACGACCAAAGTGAGGTACAATTTCAGCGCCATCGGAAAGGGCCTTACGCAGCTTGGTACCGGAAAGAATAACGCGGTCTTCTTTGGTATGGTTACAGGTACGCAGAGAAGCCATACCGTCACACTTGTAGCAATAGAAGGTCCAGTCAATCTTCATCGGCTTGCACTGCAGATCTTTTCCTTCATCACCGGTGGTGGGGATGCGGTCAAAAATCTCCTGAGCTTCGAACAGACCGTAGAAATCGCCAACGCCGGCATGATCACGACCAATCAGCATATTGTTGACGCCGTAGTTCTGACGGAAGGTAGCGTGGAGAAGTCCCTCGCGAGGTCCGGCATAACGCATATCCAGCGGATAACCGGCATTAATGACGTTTTCTTTGACGAAATAATTGTTGATCAGAATATCGATAGCCTTAACACGGACGTCGGCAGGAATATCGCCAGGCTTGAGATTACCAATGAGAGAGTGAATCAAAACGCCGTCACAGACTTCAACAGCGATCTTGGCAAGATACTCATGGGAGCGATGCATTGGGTTACGGAGCTGCAGGGCAGCAACGTTGGCCCATCCGCGCTCGTCAAACATGGCACGGGTCTCTGCGGGCTTGAGGTATACGCCGGGGTATTCTTTGGGGTATTCGCCCTCGGAGAGAACTTTGACCGGACCTGCCAGGTTAACGTCTTTTTGCGCCAAAACCATGATAACGCCAGGATGATCTTCAGGAGCGATTTCCCAGAACTTACCATCAACAGACTCTTCACCTTCACCCAGGAAGACTTTCTCACATTCCCACTTTTTGTCTTCGGTGGTCATTTCGTACTTCTCGGTAACTTTCATGGTCGCAAAGGTTTCACCTTTACGAACGAGAGCAATTTCCTCACCTTCTTTAATCTCTGCAGCTTCAGCGGCAGTGACGTCGAGGGTGATGGGTACCGGCCAGAAGGTTCCATCTGCCATCTGAAAATTCTCACATACGCCTTTCCAGTCAGCTTTGCCCATGAAGCCGGTCAGCGGAGAAAAACCACCGATGCCCATCATGATCAGATCGCCTTTTGTCCGGGCAGAAATCTCAATCTGCTTGAGGCCAGCTGCTTTTTTGAGCTCTGCTTCACGTTCTGCGCCTTCGAGCAAAGCACAAACCAAACCTTTTCCACCATGAGGTGCAACTAATTTAGACATAGAGTTCCTCTTTTTTAAAAGTTTATATTAATAAAGCTTCTGCCCCTCAAACCTTTGAGTGGCAATCTAATGAACAGGCATTCATTTACAAACGCTTATATATAGTTTTATCAGCCGAAAAGTCAAGGGAAAATCGTGCTCGGAGAATCGAGATAGCACTGCAAGCTAACGATTCAAAACTAAATTGTATTAAAAATATTTCTTCCACCAAAATCAACTCTCGCAAGTGGGAAACAACGACGACTTCAATTATAAAATAATTTTCTTATTCGCTTTGGTTTTATAAAAAAATTTTACAAACTAATTATTTTTGACATTTCAATATTTAAAACAGTAGACTAACTATTAAAGGGTAAAAGTTTAGATTTATGCTAATTTTTTCTCCATTACTAGAAAAATTCAATTCAGATGGCACGAGATTGTTGCAAGTAAAGAGAATGCGATAATAGTACTCTTGAAGAAAAACTAACCAAACAGTATGTGAGTAGGTTTATGAAAACCAAAGCAGGACAAAAAGGTTTTACACTGATAGAAGTGATGATTGTTATTGCTATTATTGGTATTCTATCTGCTGTAGCTTCTCCCGACAATCATGGCAACTATCCCTCGCTATCGCTTGCGGGCTGAGGCACGGGAACTCTTGATTAATTTTAAAAAAGCTAAAATCGAGGCAGTGAAACACAACCGGGATGCGGTGATTCTTTTCACAGATGCAGTTGGCAGCCAGGGAGGGTCATATCAGATGTTTGTTAATATGGATAAGGACACCACTACTCCACATACTTTTGATGCCGGGGATATTCCTCTTGGTGGCAACCAAGTTGGCAAAAACATGAAATTGGTGAGTTCTTTCACAAATGACCAGGCTGGATTTGACAGCAGAGGAATGCCGTTCAATTTAATACGTAGACTGTTGGAACGAGTGATGGCAAACGAACCTATCAACTTAATCGTGTCGTCAGCCGGCAATGTGAGGCTCCAATGAAATATGTTTGCGCTGGAATTTTAATCGATGAGATTACCTTTAGCCATAATCGATAAGGATCAGCGGTTTCACTCTAGTGGAACTGATGATTGCCATGGCTTGCCGGAGCACTTGTTATGGGTGCAGTAATGACTTCCTTTTTATCACAACATAGAAGCTATCTTGCCCAGGACGACGTGGTGGAAATGCAGCAAAACGGCCGGGTAGCCATGGATATGCTGACTCGTGATATCGTATGGCAGGGTTTGATCCCAAATATGCCGGGGCTACAATCACTGATGCACAACCGGACAATTCAGTTTTACCCGAGGATATGACAGATGACTGCTAGACACCAGGTGACAGTTATGGAGATGTTGATGACTCTGCAGACGCAATTGACCTGGGATTGTACGGTAATGACGTTGCATGGGATGGTATCCCTGACGCAGACTGCTAATGGTGACAGTGTTCCTGATGCTGCATCTCTTGGCAGGAGAAACAGGTGGCGCTGGAGCGTCATCAACCGATAGCGGAAAACATAAGCAATTGAATTTCGATATCAATCGGTGATGGAGAAGATCACCACGACAACTCCCTTGGCGCCTATCGTTATATCAGCTCCGTGCTATTTCCATCCTTGCTGTCGCCAGCAGCCCCGACCAAAATTTTACCAACAGTATGATTTACTCTTACACCTATACTTCACCATCCGGCACTGATACCACAATTTCCTGGCCTGCATTTAACGACAATTTTCGCCGGCGCTTTTTTATATCCACCATCAAATGCGAAATCTTGGACTATGATTATGAAAAATAACAATAATCAAGATGGATTTACCCTCATTGAGGTCATGATCGCCATCTTTATCCTGACTATAGGCATTCTTGGCGCAGCTGCCATGCAAGTGGCTTCCATTGATGGAAACAGCACAGCAACAATCTTACCGAAGCTGCGACCTGGGGTGGAGATCAACTGGAAACGCTTATGGCTCTGCCCTATGATGATGCCAGATTGAAGGATACAGGACACGAATGATGGTTTGGCTGGTTTAAACAACACTGATGTAGTCGGTAGCCTGGCCGATGGTGGCCCTGTTATGCCGGATCAACGGCAAAATTTTACAGTTTTCTGGAACGTAGCCGAAAATTATCCAATTTTTGGCACTAAAACGATTCGGGTCCTTATTCGACGCAATGATCAGGGGGTGCAAAAAACCATAACCCAGGATTACATCAAGATGAGGCCCATCTGATATGACACCCAATAGAAACATAACGAAATTATAGAAACGATGAAGGCGGTTTTGTCCTGATCGGCGCACTGCTTATCTTATTGCTGCTGATGATTATCGGAATTTCCGCCACAACCAACACCTCGCTTGAGCTGCAGATTGCCGGCAATGACCGGACCCATAAGGAAACCTTTTATCAGGCGGATGGCGGCTCACAGCTTGCTGCTCGTCTTGTCGAAGAAAGCCTTGGCACACCGGGTGGATTTACCGCCCTTGATGGAGACAACGTACTGATTGACCCGACAAATCCTAACAATTCCGATACTGATTGTCGATACGACTTTATCGGAAAATGATGATACCACCCGCAATGAGAATAACGTCTCTGATGCGGCCAGGGATTTAGCCTATTTCCCAAATGGATATAATCCAGTAGATCCCAAAGCCATACCGCATACCAATATTATTGCTGATGGTTTAACTACCGTTGTCGCAGGTTCCGGCCTGCAAATGCTTGCCGGGTATGAAGGCAAAGGTAAGGGTACGGCAGGTGGCGGCGGACAAATTATCTATAATATTTATTCCCAGCATATAGGCAGATCCAACAGTGAATCTATTGTCGCTATTGGATGGCGCCATATCATCGGTCTTGAGCTGGAAGGCAGGTATTGATGGAGCAGCATTAGAATTACCAAGGAGAACTAATGAAAACGAATATTTTGCAGTCGTTCAGGAGAATGACTTTAACTGGCTTGTTACTGTCGATCATCTTCCCAAGCTTTCTTTGCGGAAGTTTCCTGGATACCAATGCCAGTTTTACCAATATACCCATCAATCTGACCGGCAATGATGTTGCTCCGATGGTAATGATGAACGTCTCCCGAGACCATCAACTTTCCTATAAGGCCTATAACGATTTTTCCGATCTTGATGGTGATAACGATACCGGAAACCACCTATAAGGACAGTATTGAATACTACGGATATTTTGACAGTGAGAAATGCTATTCCTATACAACAATGCAACGTTTCGTGCCGGAAGCGATGGCCACAGGCACGAACAATCATTATTGCACCAACATCAGTGGAGCGGCAATTTCATGAACTGGGCAAGTATGACGCGCATGGATGTTGTTCGAAAAATGCTCTATGGCGGCATGCGTTCAGGATGACTCCGAACTCTTGACAGTACTGGAACGGCAATATTTACCTACCGATGCCCATGCTTTTGCTCAAATATTACTAACGGCAGTGATATCGACAAACTGACACCTTTCACCGGGATTGTCACTACACCACCGTCCAGTACCAGTTCTCAACCATAACATTCCCCAACGCATAGCATCACGAAAGCGAACTTTTAACACCACAACTGCCCTGTTTCCGCTTGGCGATCAAATAAAGGTTACCTCCGTACACGACTGCAAACATAACAGGTTGGATGATCGGAGGAGTAACTAATACCACAACCGGCCCAACAATAACCATCCAAATTCCGGCAGGCAGTTATGTCGGAGTTGGTCAATCATCATCAGCTGGACTATTGAAAATCTGAGCCAGACAGGAATCACCCTTTGCAATATCACGGAAGGCACAAATTCCAGTGACGACGATAACCGCTACTCGGATAACAATACAAATCCGCCTATTATCCGGGTGGCCAAAGGGAATTTTAGCTTTATGGACCGCCAACGAACGTTGGCAGGGCTACTGGTCGGGTGAAAAATCCAACCAACAGTCAGGCTTTACCGCCGGCTTTAGAAGCAACGGTAACAGGGCTTTTTTATCAGGGATCGGTGCAAGCGCGGAAAACCCTTCGCAAATTACTCACGGATTGGGTCGTACAGGATCAGACACAGGGTGAATATGTAGCCCGGATTGAAGTCTGTAAAACCAGTCCAACCAATTACTTGGCCGTGAAAAATGCAAAAAATATGGCAACCAGTTATAAGCCAATTGGACTTCTGCAGGTTTATGGTGATGATGATCAAATTTTCTTTGGCTTGTTGACAGGTTCTTTCGCCAAAAATATTTCCGGCGGTGTGCTGCGAAAAAATGCCGATTCTTTTGCCGATGAAATTAATAACCGATGGAACCTTTAACTCAAGTACCAATGGAATCGTTCATAATCTTAATAAACTCCGTCTTTATGGTTATGATTATAATGATGGCTACGTATATCAGACCATGACAATTGCACTTATCAGCAAACCGGTCTGGTAGATGACGGCAGTGGTTCCACCACCCAAGGCAGACCCGCCAATGAGGGGAATTGCAGTACGTGGGGTAATCCCATGTCTGAAATCTACCTTGAATCATTACGGTATCTGGCCGGAAAATCCGCTAATGCGCTTTACCTATGGCACCGGCTCTAAAGATGCGACCCTTGGGTTGACCGTTGCCACCTGGTCCGACCCTCTGAATTCCACCAATTATTGTGCATCGCTCTAAATGTTTTAAACTTCAATGCCAGTGTGTCCAGTTATGATGGAGATCAGAATGAGTGGACGTTATCAGACCTGGGTTCCACCTCAACAGCTGCGAATTGACCAATACAGTTGGAGTAGATGAAGGCATTAGACACTTCGTCCTGGTTTATCGGCAAGAACAGTTCTAATTCTAATGAGCTTTGTACTTCGAAAGCAATCGGCACCGGTTTTGGTTCGTATGCCGGATTATGCCCGGAGGCCCCGACGCAGGAAGGTACCTACCTGATGTCCGGCATTGCCCATTATGCCAATACCAATCGCATTCGCACCGATCTTACCATCCCTGCCGCACGTGAAAACTCCAGAGATCTTATGGTCAGTTCTTATGGTATTGCTCTTGCCACCAATGTGCCGAAAATCGAAATCACAGTTGGAAATATAACGTCACTATCCTGCCGGCATATCGATTGGACAGGTCTTCCAATGGCAACGGCCCATTCGGAGGCGGTACGCTGGTTGATTTCAAAATTATTACCCAAACACCCACTTATGGAAAATTTTATGTCAATTGGGAAGACAGTGAGATGGGTGGAGATTATGACCAGGATATGTGGGGAACTATCGAATATATCGTAAATGGCAACGAGCATTACGATTAGAACCGATGCGGTCTCGGCCTCCACCTGCGAACGGACAAGGATTTGGTTATATCATCAGCGGCACCGATAAAGACGGAGCACACTTTCATTCCGGTATTTATAATTTTGATTATACTGATCCGACTGGTGTCACAGGCTGCAACAATTGTGTGGTCTACTGACTTGCCGACCTCGGTTACCTATACGATTACCGGTACATTCCTCAGGTGTATTAAAAGATCCTCTCTGGTATACTGCCAAATATGGTGGTTTTTTCGATAGATAACGATAATAATAACCGGATTGCCTGATCTCGATTCTGAGTGGGACGCAATCAATCAATAGTGATGGCACAGCCGGGTTCCGATGGACTTCCAGACAATTATTTTTATGCCACCAACCCTCTGCAGCTCGAAAATTCTTTGAATAGGGTGTTTCTCGACCATCCTGCAGCGAGCTTCTTCCGGCACGGCAGCAGCAGTAGTATCCAATAATGTCAGTGGTGTCGGGGCACTTTATCAGGCCTATTATGAACCTTCTCGCCAAGATGCTCGATAACAATGAAGTCATCATGGATAGGAACAGTCCAGGCACTTTGGCTGGATGACTTTGGTTTTCTTCGCGAAGATGATGGCGATGCCGTTCTTGAGGATTATTACACTGATCCGGTGATCCAGCAATTTTTTGATGAGGGAGAAAACAAGACAAAGATTCGACGTTTTGTCAGCACTCAAGTGATGAATTTGCTCCCTTTTTTATGCAGGGCAAGGTGGACTAGTTATGACTCAACTACTGGTACGGTCACCTTTGAAGTTGATGAAATTAGCGGGGCAGTAGGATCAGGTCCATACAGTGACTGGACTGTGTATAACCTGACTACCGCAGAACTGGGGCAAGCAGCAGTACAAGATCAATAATAGATGAAACATGGGTCAGTCACTTTTGTTGTATCACCAGCAACTTCCTGGTTTAGTGTTGGTGATACAATTATGGTTGCTCATTTTGAAAGCAACTGTATCGATTTTGAAAATATAAAAACGTTGTGGAATGCCCGAGAACAGCTAAGCTTTAGCACAGCTGATGCAACTGTTCAGAGAAATTTTTCTTCTGTATCTGACGATGATGCTTCCGGTGGAAGATTTATCAAAACCTGGCTTGATGATGGCGATGGAGTGGTGGAGAGCTGGGGAATTTGTTGATTTTAAAAATTCTACCTTCACTGCTCCGAATTATGGTTTTTTAAATGTTGCATCAGAAACGGAAGCCGACGAACCTGGTTGACTATATTCGAGGTAAGGAAATAGCTGGATATCGGAACCGTACTATCAAATATGACGGCACAAATGCAGAGGTTATGCGCCTGGCAGATGTCGTCAATGCGACACCGACAGTTGTCGGTGCTCCCCAGGAAGCATTGGATCTTCTCTATAAAGATACCTCCTATGGTGTGTTCAGGAAACAATATGCCAAAAGGCGGCAAGTACTGTATGTCGGCAGCAATGGCGGGATGCTGCATGCCTTTAACGGTGGATTTTATGATTCCACCAACCAAATCGTTTCTCACCATCAGGTGAAGAATACGATGGAACGACTTCCGTTACCGAGCACCCATTGGGAGCAGAAATCTGGGCATATGTGCCGATGAATCTTTTGCCGCATCTCAAATGGCTCAAAGATCCCGACTATACCCATGTATATTATGTGGATGGCAAACCTAAGGTCTTTGACGCAAAAATCTTCGACTCCCGATCATGACCACCCTGGGGGCTGGGGCACTGTGCTGGTTGTCGGGATGCGCTTTGGCGGTGGCGAAATGACTATAGATACAGCAGCCGACGGTCTATCCGGGGATGCAACCCCCGAAGATAATCGAGTATTCAGTTCTGCATATGTCATTATGGATATTACCAACCCTGAAGTAGAGCCCAAACTTCTGGCCGAAATTCAGATACCGGATGGAAGCTTCACCACCTCATACCCCGCAGCCCTGACAATAAAGGACAGAACCTCTTCACCGGAAATCAATAAATGGTTCTTGACCTTTGGCTCCGGACCGACCGGGCTAGATGGAAGAAGTAACCAGAATGCCAAAATTTATATCCTTGATCTGGAAGAAATTGCTTCTCCCGGTACAAGTGATGCCGCTCCTGTCAGTTCTTCTCTTTGTACCAAGGAACCAGTCGGCGGCACC
>CAWDYJ010000012.1:0-284267 GCA_963806525.1 uncultured delta proteobacterium | reverse complement strand
TTTTTTTCTACACACCGCTCAGTTGCGTCTTGTTTCATCAACTGCAAAAAGGAAGAGATCGGCAGCAGAATAATCAGATGTTAATGGAAATTGAACGTAAGCATCGCCTGCAAATCTTATCAAACCAATTCTATCGCCACGAAGCTTTTTAATTTAATGCGAAATTTGATATTTGGCTTTGTCCGGCCTATTAGGTTTGATGTCTTCTGTCCCTGCATGCTTAAAGAAACATCAAACAAATCATTACATCTATTCCCGTTTGTTTTACCTCTTCCATCTTCGTTCCGATTTGAGGATTAGCCGGACTAAAATTAATAATTCAAATGCTGCAAGAAAGATTGCAATTTTTATAACACTCTTTGCATTACTGTGAGATGAAAACAAAACATGATGGGCTCTTGATCGGCAAAAATCTCAAGCATTTTTCTTCTTCTATACCACAAGTAAAAAAAGAGCAAAGCAAACACCGGAAGAAGATATAAGCCGTACAAATATTCTGGATGTTGGAATCTAAACATAAGATTATGGAATTTTTCTTAATATAGTTTTCGATAAACCCAATTCTAAAAAAATTAAAATCAAGCCGCCGCTAAGCCATGAATAAAATAATTCATAAGTATGATTGTATGGAGTAATTTCGATTTTTGTTTTTTCAAGCTTATCAATTTCGTTATAAATTTCTTTTAATTTTTTATTATTATCAGCTCTAAAATATTTTCCACCGGTAATTGTAGATATCTGGGTTAATACGTTTTCATCAATTTCAACAGGAATCATTTGATATCTTGTTCCAAAAGGAGAATGTCCATACATCTCTTTTTTCTATCACTGACCGGAGAAATAATGCGTTGTCCCAAGTGTAAACATGAACAAAAAAATCCGTTGGAATGTGAAGCATGTGGTTTGATCTTTGCGAGGTACCGCAAGGTGCAAAACCGTAGGAAAGAAGAAGAGGCGCTGAGACTTGAAAAGGCGGAGAAAATCAAAGAATCCAGATCCGGTCTCAACTTCCTTAAAATATTTGCTCTGATAGTCGTTGTTGCAGGCAGCACCTATTATTTTACCGGGTATCGTCCGCAGAAGGAACGCAGCCAGACCGCGGTGAACCTTCCTCCTGTTGAGATTATGGATCAGGGAGAGGTGGAACATAAGAAAACTCCTCAGACGGCTGAAACAGAGCAGCCTCCAGCACCTCCAGAACCACCGACCCTCAGCATGCAGAATGTTATTGAACGGGCGCGCAACTCGACGGTTTCTATTGAAACCCCATGGGGGACTGGGTCCGGTTTTTTTGTTAATAAAAATTACCTTGTCACCAATCGACATGTGGTGCAGTTCGATGAACAGAAGCTGGCTGATTTTAAAAGAAAAATGGAAACCTCCAGGCGGATGATCGAACTTGAGCAGCAGAAAATCAGTGAGATGAAGCGTACCTTGCAGAAACTGCCCAAAGGACCATCCCGCAGTCAGCTCTCCATAATAATCGCCAGCCATCGAAGAGGAGCTGAATAAATTTCTGCCACGCTACCAGGAGGAAGAACGAAGACTGGAACTGCTTGACCGTAAGATCCAGCCTTCGGATATCAAGATTGTGCTTGCCGACGGCAGTGAACATGTTGCCAATTATCTTCTGGTGAGTGAGACCAGTGATCTGGCGTTGATGTCGCTTTTTGCCGGTGACTGGACGTATATTGAACGGCCTCCGCATAAGATAGGCATGCATCAGGGAGATAAAGTGTATACCATAGGCAGTCCCGTTGGTTTGCGGCATACCGTGACGGCGGGGATTTTTTCCGGCTATCGGCAACAGCAAGTTGACGGTCCGGTATATTTACAGACCGATGCGGCCATAAATCCGGGAAACAGCGGGGGACCACTCATTGATGAGCACGGTTTTGTCCGCGGTGTCAACACCATGATTCTTCGCGATACGGAAGGTATCGGTTTTGCCATCCCCATCGAAAAGGTGTTTGAGGAGTTTCGTTCAACTCTCTATTAATAGACGGAAGCACCGGCAAGGTAGCCGGTAGAAAATGCCGCTTGCAGGTTATAGCCGCCGGTGTCGGCCTGGAGATCAAGAAGCTCTCCTGCAATAAACAGTCCTCCGACGATTTTCGATTCCATGGTCAATGGATTGATCTCTTTAAGATACACTCCGCCGGCGGTAATGATTGCTTCATCATAGGATCGATAGCCGGTAATTTCGATACGGAAATCTTTCAGCCACCGCACCAGACGCTTGCGTACCTTGCCGGGAAAATTTTTGGTGTCGATATCAGTCGACAGGTCGCAGCACTCCAGGCAGACCGGTACCATCGATTGTGGCAACAACCCACGGAGAATACTGTCAATTGGCTCGCCGGACCGACTGGTGAGATCTCGGATCAACCTGTTGTCCAGTTTTTTTTCATCCAGGGCCGGTTTAAGGTCGAGTGAGAGTGTTACCTGATGGTCACTGGCAAGCGCCTCGACGATTCTGCTGCTCAGGGTTAAAATAACCGGCCCGGTCAGCCCGAATTCGGTGAAGGACAGCTCGCCGAATTCCTGCCCTCTGCGTTTTCCATTTAAAGAAGAGACGAACCTGAACGTTACGCAGTTCAAGGCCGGCCATCCGGTGGACTTTTGGGTCAGGACTTATAAGAGGAACAAGCGCCGGTCGAAGGGGAACAATGGTGTGACCGACACTTTCGGCCAGACTGTAGCCGTCACCGGTCGAACCAGTTCGGGGATAGGATTTGCCGCCGGTGGCCAGGATGACGTTGTTGCAGATCAGCTCCTGTCCATTACACACAACTCCACGTACCCGGCCGTGTTCCACCAGGATGGCTGATACCGGGGCCGTTTTCTCTACCGTGACCCGTTCTGTTTGCAGCCAGTTGTTCAGGACCCTGACCACATCAAGAGCGCGGCCGCTTTTGGGAAAAACCCGTCCGCCCCGTTCGGTTACCATGGGCAGATTCCTGCTTTCGAAAAAGTCGATCAATTCCGGAGCAAAAAATTGTTGAAAGCATTGACGGAGAAAGCGTCCGTTTTTGCCAAAATGGGCGAGGAAATCGTTCAATTCGGCGACGTTGGTGAGGTTGCACCGACCCTTGCCGCTGATCCCGATTTTTCGTCCGGTCTGGCCCATTTTCTCAAGAAGGATAACCTCTGAACCCTTTTGGGCCGCTATGCCTGCAGCCATAAGGCCGGCCGCGCCTCCGCCAATAACGATAGTTCGACCGGGGTTCATCAGTATAATATCCCTCCATTAAAGAAAAGAATAAAAGCAGTAGTTGGTTTTTACGACGCCATCAATTTTTTAGAAGGCAATGATGACGATATACATCGTTATAAACATTTTGTCCTGCTTTGACACTATGGAAAAGGCAAGAAAAAAAGGCGAAAAGTTACTATTCCGATCCAGGACAACTCTCGGTTGCATAGCAAGGTGTGGTATGGGAGAGTTCCCTGCTTTTCGGTTGAAAATTCAACAATGATGTTTAAAAGTAGAGTGGGACCGGCATTTTGTCGGATATTCTTGCATGCCGGGTGCTGGCAGGATTTCAATCCTGTCTGCGGTTTAAGTGTGAAACAATATGAATAATTTAAAGACGATCAGAGCCGTGTGGCTTAAAGGAGAGATATGACGGAAGTAAAAAGAGGTGACAACGTCAAAGTGCATTATACTGGAAAACTTGCCGATGGAACTGTTTTCGACAGTTCTGAAGGCAGTGACCCTCTTGAATTCGCCGTTGGCAGTGGACAGGTGATCCAGGGGTTTGAGGAAGGCGTTGTCGGAATGAAAGTTGGTGAGTCAAAGGTTGTAGAAATTCCGGTGGAAAAAGCCTATGGCGAACATAAAAAAGAACTGGTACTTCAGGCGCCCATTGAGCAGGTTCCGCCCGACCTTAACCCGGAGCTGGGCATGCGGCTGGAGATGGGCGGTGCCAATGGAGAAATCCTCAGGGTTGTGGTGACGGAAATTACCGATACCCACATCACTCTGGATGCCAACCCTCCACTTGCCGGGAAAGATCTTACCTTTGAAATAGAGCTGGTTGAGTGTGCTGCTCCCTGATCGGTTAGCGGAAACATATTATCAGTAAGCCGGCTGTAGGGCCGGCTTATTGCTCTTCCACAAAAAATGAACAATAGCCGGACGTAGAGCTCAGGTATGTGACGCAGGTGGAGAAGGATATTTGAGATTGTCGTTACCTCTTTCTGATTCTGCCTGAAAGGCCAGATACGCTTAGCACTGCTCCGTCTGGCAATAATCAACCTATCTTGCAACCAAGAACAATGAGAGGAGTATCGCTATGCCGGTCGTAAACTATGAGCAGTATTGTCAGATGCTGGATAATGCGAAGCAGAATAAATTCGCCTATCCGGCGATCAACATAACCTCGAGTCAGACTATTAATGCGGCACTGCTCGCTTTCAAAGAGGCCAACTCTGACGGTATTATCCAGGTTTCCACCGGAGGCGGCAAATTTGCATCGGGACTGGGGGTTGGATCGATGAGCAAAGGTGCTATTGCCCTTGCTGTCTACACGCATATCATGGCAGCCCATTATGATATCAATGTTGCTCTGCACACGGATCATTGTCATCCGGAGCATGTGGAGAGCTTTTTGATGCCGCTCATTGAGGAAACCAGAAAGCGTCGTGCCGCGGGATTGCCAAATTTGTTCAGTTCTCATATGTACGACGGTTCGGCCTTGCCGATGAGCGAAAATATCGCCGAATCTAAACGTCTCATGCAAGACTGTGTCGATAATGATCTTATCTTAGAGATTGAAACCGGAATCGTAGGCGGTGAAGAAGATGGTCACGATACGTCTGGTGTTGCCGCTGCCAAGCTCTATACCACGCCGGAAGATATGGTCATGGCGGCCAAAGAAGTCGGTTCGCTGGGACGGTTTTTGCTGGCAGCCACCTTTGGCAATGTACACGGGGTATATAAACCGGGTAATGTAAAGCTGACACCGTCGATTTTACAAAAAGGCCAGGAGGCGGTTGTCAAAGCCCTTGGTCCGGATGCATCCCTCGATCTGGTTTTTCATGGTGGTTCCGGATCGGAGCTTGAAAAAATACATGAGACACTTGAATATGGTGTTGTGAAAATGAATATTGATACTGATACTCAATACGCCTTTTCTCGTCCGGTGGTCGATCATGTAATGAAAAATTATGATGGTATGTTGAAAATTGAAGGGGAAGTTGGTGATAAAAAGGTCTATGACCCACGAGTGTACGGCAAAAAAGCTGAGCGCAGCATGGCCGATCGTATTATTCAGGCCTGCCAGGACCTTCGCTCGGTAGGTACATCGCTCGGAAAAAATATCTGAACAGTTATGCACTCGGCTGATGACGTTATGTTAGAGTGCGCATTGTGCGGGGTTAACCAAAGGAATGTTATGAAACGTATATGTCTCTTAGTGCTTTTCAGTCTATGCTGGTCCCAGACAACATGGGCCGCGCGGGCCAAGATCGATGACATCGCGCAGGATCCATATATCTCAGCTCTGGTGGTCGATGCTGATACGGGCAAGATCCTGTTTGAGGAACATGCAGAGACGGTAGTATATCCGGCCTCGGTTTTGAAGCTGATGGATCTGTTGGTTATTCTCGAACAGATTGAACAGGGAAAGGTGCGATTGGATGATATGGTTCAGGTGACCAGAGAAGCGGCGCAAATGGGTGGATCACAGGTGTATCTTGACCCAAAGGAACAATTTTCGGTTGAAGATCTGTTGTATGCTTTGGCGGTGCAGTCGGCCAATGATGCGGCGGTGGCCCTGGCAATCCACGTTGCTGGTTCAACGGAAGGCTTTGTTGCCCTGATGAACCGTCGGGCCAAAGAGTTGGGGATGAAGAATACCCAGTTTCATTCGGTGCATGGTCTGCCGCCCGCAAAAGGACAAAAGCCGGACGAGACCACAGCCTACGATCTCTCGATACTTGGCCGTGAACTGGCTAAGCGGCCTGATATATTTAAATACACCGGCACTAAGGAGCGACCTTTCCGGGACGGGCAGTTTATCATGCGCAACCACAACCATCTGCTGGATACGGTTACTGGCTGTGATGGTTTTAAGACCGGGTATTTTCAGGCGGCCGGATTTTCCATAGTAGCTACTGCCAAACGGGGTGGAGTTCGATTATTGCCATAGTTATGGGCAGTAAAGATCGTAAAGTGCGTGATGCCAAGGCCGCTGAGTTCTTAACCCAAGGGTTTTTGCTGGTGGAGCCGAAACCGGAAGCAGTAGCAGCATCGGATACACCGGTAACATATTCCGGCAAAAACTGAAACGGTGGTCTCATCCCCAGACCCCGAAACGTTGCAACCTCCCATGGAACAGCAGCAGCCGGCTCAACATCAAGCGGTGGCTGGGGGATGTTTTTTGTTGGCGCAGGAGTAGGACTGGTGCTTGCCGGTATACTGGTCGTTTACATTTCGAGAAAACGCTCCAGCAGATCATCGAACTATCGTAGATATCGCTAAGCGACCAATGAGCAGGCCCGTATTCTGATTGCCCCTCATGTTCAGCTATTAAACCAGAGTGTGGACTGTTCGTTTTCCAGGACGCCTTAAGTCCATTCCTGGGGGCTTCTCTGTAGCGTCCATGGCTACAGAGACCGTAAAAGAACAATCCACACCCTTCCACTTCTCCAGGCTGAGCTTAAGGGATAATCAGAATAAATTTTAATTTCGAGGAGATGTCACACCATTTTTAAAAACAGAGTGTGGCGAAAAGCGGCATAAGCAACTATCGTATTTGCTGATAGGATTTCATTTGACTGATATCAGTATTTCCTAAAAAGGAACGATAATATGGCCCAAAGACTGCCCAATCTCTTCTCTTATATAGTGAAGGCTGACAATGGATTTGCCCCCAATCCTTTTGGTGGAATCTGTACTCTTGCTTGTAGTAAGCCGAATATCCGCAGAAATGCCCATGTGGGCGACTGGGTTATCGGCACAACACCATCCCCGGAGAGAGGGAGATTAGTCTACGCTATGCGGGTCGACAGGGGATTGACATTTGCCATGTATTGGGACTTTCCCGAATATGAATGTAAAAAGCCGGGCAAAGAAAATGGATGCGGCGACAATATATATAAGTTAGGTAAAGACGGTCACCTGGTTCAGGTAAAAAACCTCTTTCACGGGAAGGAGCATTTTCAGGCTGACACCAGTATAAACAGAGTCCTCATCTCCAGTACGTTTTATTATTTTGGCAAAGAAACAGTTGTCATACCCGAGAAATTACGTTCCGTAATTCCCACCACTCAAGGACAGAAAATAATCAAACCTCATCCGGAAAATTCTGATAAAAGCGACATCGCTCCTCTGTTTCTTGAGTGGCTGGAGAAAAATTTCGAACAGGGTATTCATGGCGAGCCCGCGCACATAAAAGCAAAGTGCAAACTCCCTCGCTATGAAATTTGTGGGCAGAACAGAGCTGATGCGGTGGATTGAAAAATAAGCGGTATGGCAATGACTTTTTCCTCTTGGCTATAAACAGCCAAGAGGAAATGAGGGGAAATGAGGGTATGAAATTATAAATTCAACTCAACACGACGATTTTTTTGTCGACCTTCACTTGTGGTATTGGGCGCAACAGGGTGACTCTCGCCAAATCCCTTGGCTGTCAATCTGTTGGGTGGTACACCTTTTCCGACCAGGTAATTAACCACAGCCTGGGCTCTTTTTTCAGAAAGATTAAGGTTGTATTCGGTTGGGCCGGTACTGTCCGCATAACCATATATGGCAGCTGACACCGGCGGATTTTCTTTAAAGAAAATGGCCCATTGGTCTAATTCGGGGACGGCGTCCCTTTTGATAACCCACTTGTCAAAATCGAAAAGTACGTCCGATGCATCTAAAACCATTTGCAATTCGGTGACCTGAGTTCCATGAGCGCTCTTGGTAGGTTGCCTGCTGTTTTGTTCGAGGTGGACCGTCGGGTCGATATCCGGGGCGGAGAATGTAACGCGCGGTAGCCTGTTTATATTGGCCGAGAGTATACGTATTGTCCTGTGCGTCATCGCTTAGCGTGAATGTTCTGATTTTGTTGTCATAGCGTACTTCATCTGGAGTATCTGCACATCCGGCGATTAACAATGAGAAAATCAGGAGAGCTGGTCCAAGTCGATAAAAGGTAAGCAGGTGATGCATTTTGTTCATAGCAATCCTCATTTGGTTTTTCCTCGGTATTAATTGTAATGAAATGATTTTTCTCATTTTATCCGGCATTTTTTAGAGTTATTGTGGCAGGGTCCCGGCCGTCTCCTTGGAAAGATCAGCTAACGAAAATTAGTTGAAAATTATTTGCTTTGCCAGGGCAATGGCAAGAAAGTCAGGATTCTTTGCAAGATTCACCTTCTGCAGAGTGGGGTTCTTGAAACAGATTATTCCCTTTTTTCTTTTCCAATCTGCATATTTATATATCCTATCTTTTTTTTGCTGTTATTTCCAGATTTTTTCAAACTGGCTTGCAATGTACGCAGCAACGTACACCCTGAACATATCTGCTCAGTATATGTAATACTGTAAAACAAGTAAATTCTTGTGTAATTACCGCACAAATATTGGCAACTGTCAATACCTGAGGTGGTATAATTTGTCATAATTACTGCAATTGAACCCGGAATATTTCAGAACTTCGCGCCTTGTCCGGCCAGAAGAATGAATTTTTCGGCTTCCTCTGCCGCTTGCTGTTTGCTGGTCAAACGAACATCCATCAGTCTGGTTGCGGCAAGCAGCATGCCCAGGCGGGTGAGGGCGAGTTTGGTTTAGGCCAGAGGGGCCCGGGCAAAAGAGGCATCGAGCATATCACCCCGCATGGAGGTCTCAAAACCGAAGAATGTGAGGACCTGGTCGATGAATTGGAGGCGGAAAATTTTTTGCTGATGAGCCGCACCGCCACCCTTAAACGAAAATTTACATAATTGGTGCTGCTCTGCTCTCCGCAGATGGCGTCCACTATGGAAAAATGGTAGCCAAAGCGGATATTGAGGTGCAGATATTCCCGAGAGACAATGGCATAACTGGCCAACAGACGTGAATCGAGGGAAAAAATTCCACCGCTGACCTGATCAAACTCTTCCCAGTCGACATGGTGTTGACTGGAATCCCAGGAAATTCTCGGATCCGACATGCCCTGCCACAAAACCTGCATGGGGAGGCTGGAGAGTTCTTCCAGAGTAACTGTTCTGCTTGTTTTGGCTGGCGTATGGCCATCGAGATCAAGAACATACATGACCAGAGGCAGATCGGTGACAAGTTTTCGTGCCTGCCCTAACCCTCTGCCTTTACGTCCGAGCAGGTGGAACATTTCCTGAACACTTTTTTCATGGCAATACCGAACAATATCATGCATGGAACGGCATTCGGCCGGAGTGAAATCTTCTCCGTCGGGGTTGATGAGATTGAGATGGGTTGTAAGGGTGGCGAGTTTGGCGTATTTTTGCTGCAGAACATCATTTCTTGAGAGTATTTTTTTCGCTTTGCAGAACTGCGTTCACGCAACCGTTAAATATTCTTCCGGAAGCCGCATCGACAGTTACCACCTGGCCGGTTGCCAGCTCGATATCGCTTCCAACTAACACTGGGATTCCCCGCTCTCTTGCCACCGAGGCAAAGTGGCTGGCACGGCTGCCGCTTTGCGCGATGACGCCGACAGCACGGTCAAGAAACTGAGAAAGGGCCGGGCGCAGCGTCGGCGTGAAAACCACTGAACCGACGGGAATATTGCGGAAGGCCTTGCCTGTCGGGGCAGAAAAGACCGGGCCGCAGGCAATGCCGGCTGAAGCACAATGGAGATCGCTGTAGAGCAGGCTGGTCAGATCGACATCCTGCACCATTGCCGGGGGTGGATCTTTCTTCTGATGCAGACGACGGCTCTGGAGCACTGTTAAACCGCAGTCATCAACGCCCACTCAACGTCCTGGGGATGACCAAAATGAGTTTCCAGTTGCATTCCCCACTCTTTGAGTTGCTGCAATTCAGCATTATTCAGTAAAGAATCGTCTTGTTGGCAAGGCCTGGTTGGAGAGAAAGAACCATCATCTTCTCGAGGGACATGATATTTTTCAGGGGTACGGGATCCATCCACAAGCCCTTCAGCCAGCCCTGTCACCGCATATATGCCAAGACAGTCAATGGCTGTTGAGGCTGCCGGATCGAGGGTATACATCACCCCCGAGGTGCGCGGCTGGATCATCGGCATGACAAGTACGGCCATTGCGGTATCAGCATCACTTAATCCGTGGTGGATTCGATAACTTATGGCTCGGGGACAATATTTCCCGGCAATGACCCTTTTGTATGCGGCAACGACTTCATCGGCGGGAACATCGAGCTCACTGGCATACTGCCCGGCAAACGAAATCTCACCGTCTTCCGCCAGCGCACTGGAGCGGACGGCCAGCTAGCTGACCAGGCATCAAGGATGCAACCGCCTGTTCTATCTGACGGGCGATGTCCGCAGGGACCTCACCGCCAAGAATGAGTTCCTGCAATTCTCCGGTGATACGAATGATAGTGTCATAGTCGTCGGCATGGACCAGTTGGAGACGCCTGGTAAGTTCATGGGTCTAATTTGTTGTCAAAAATGAAGCGGTGAAAGGCGTTGGCAGTAATAACGAAACCGGCAGCCGGGATAATTACTCCGGCCCGTCCAGCTGCGGACAGATTGGCAGCTTTCCCACCGGTCAGTTCCGGAAAGTCTGCAGCCTGAGCTAAATGGAGGATATATGGCGGCGATGAATTGGCTTCGGGCTGGATCATCGTCTCTTTGACTTGCAGAAGCTAGAGTAGCGTGTTTTTTCCAGCAATTGTCGGTAGGCTGGTGGATTCATCGCATGGAGTCGGTCCGCCATGGAGCCGACCGTGTCCTGTAAGCTGGTTGCAGAGATGGCTGAATCCGCCAGTTATCGGCCGGGTTTTGGCCGGAAATATGGGATTCCAGGTCGGTCAGAAGATTAAGAGCATGGCTGTCCAGGCGCAAGACTTCGCGGAACGCCAGGTATTTTTTGCGCAGCAGAAGACCTGGCATGAAAAGCAACCATCAGCCAATAACGACAAATAGCGCCACATATCATTTTCCCTGGTAAGGAATTTTTTATCGGAGAGGAGCGCCTGTACCCAGGGCGGTGACCTCCGAGTTTTTGCCTGGACAATGACGAAAAAGCTTCTACCCCATTTGTCCAGCAAGTTTTGCCTTCATGTCCCAGTGTACCAGGGGATTTTTCTCATCACCATGCGCATAAAACATCCGGGTTGCAATATAGAGCAACAGGAAAGATGGAAAATATTCAATCGTGTTGCCAAGAAATGGCAGGTTGAAGGGAGTTCCAGGGGGGCATCGGCGAAACGCAGGCTTAACCAGGCGAGGGCGAAGGGCATCGGCCAAATAGAGACGCAAAAGATTGCTGCACCAAGTGAGAAAGAATGGCCAAAGGCATCAAGAGCCTGGCGATTTACTGCTTTGTAGCTCTCTTTATCTCCACAGCATGAGAGCTTTCTCTGAGAGATCGTGATGCCGGTCCATTTCACCCTGGATTTTTTTTAAATATTTCCTGTTAATGTACATAACCACGGTGGCGGAGAGATCACCGAGGATGGTGCATTGCAGGGCGAGGAACACTACCCCTATAAGATATCCAGCGGTTGGCGAAGACAGCCAGCGAAAAGGATCAATGAGCCAGGGGTCAAAGAAAAGAAGAAATGGGGTAAGTGAGTGCATAAAAACCTTTAGAAAATCTGTTTTCCTGGCAAAGAGCAGGAAAACAGATTTTGAAGAAAAGAAGGGAGGCGGCTGTATTTTAACCGAACATCCTGTAGTTTAAAAAGCCTCTCAATACATAATCGACACCGACATACAAGGCCAGGACAATGAATAATCGTTTGAGCCAGAGGTCGGAAAAATATTGCGAAGTTCTGGGGCCGATGATCGAACCCACCGCAATGCCGACAAGCTCAAGACCAATCAGCGCCCAGTCAAACTGAACACCCTTGGAGATAAGAGTAACAATACTGGTGATCATGCTGATCAGCACCGCCAAAGCAGAAGTACCGGCCGCCAGATACATGGGCAGTTCGGCAACACTGGTTAGAAAAGGGACCAGAAGAAAACCGCCACCAACGCCGAGAAAAGCTGCGACAGCTGAGATAACTATACCACCCAGAAAAGGTATCAGAGGGTTGAATTTGAATTCAACCCCGTAAAAGGTAAAAATAACTTCAGTAACGGAAAATTTTGTGACTTTGACGCCCAGTGCAGTGGTGTCAATTTTCTCACCACTCTTCTGTTTTTTGACGGTAGCCTCGAAAGCCTGCGCCGCCGATTTTGCCTTCTTTTTACTGGCCTGCCCTTTGGACGAGGTTTCATAGAAGAGGTACACACCGAGAGCCAGGACAAAGAGACCAAAATATCCCTGGTACTGGGAAAAAGAGATTTTACCGGCGGAAAGAGTTACCGAGCCCCAGGCGCCAAGTATGGAACCAAGGCCAAGAGAAACGGCCAGCGGTACCACGAGGCGTCCCATTCGGTAATAATTAAACGATGAGATAAGTGCTGAAAGGCCGACCAGATACTGGTTCGAACCCCGAATCGAGTCGGTCACGGCTTTGTTCAGTGACGGAGCAGTTTCCTTGAAAGATTTTGCATAACCGCCAAGACCGAAAATACTCATGTGCCCCACACCGGCCATGACACCGCCAAAAGCACCAACTGTAGAAAAAATCCAGCCAACCCATACCGCCCAGCAGAAAGCGAGAATCAAGATTCACCTGTGGGGCTCCGGGAATACCAAGAAAACCAGCGGGCTTGCTGGGGTCAATCTGGCCAGACTCCACCCCTTCCGGAGCTGAGGCAATAGCGTCCTGCAGTTTTCCCGCCCAAGCGGGTTCCAGCCACATGCCGACGGCTAAGACCATAAACGCTGCAAGTAAAAAAAAGCGACGATTTTTTGTCATAACAACCCTCATAAATTTAAAATAAATACATCTCTGGACAGTAAGTTTAAAATATTACTGATAAATTGTTTTTTATTGACCTCCTTTATTGAAAATTCCTTATATGTTCTAAACAGAGCAACCCTCGCAAAATGGGCACGGAAGTACTTTATAGTCCTAGCAACCTCTATGCCATAAAAATAGACGAGCAGCTGATTTTTACCGTTTGTTTTTGTACCAAAACTAGACTGCAAATAAATTCCGCCACGGCCAGTAAAATAGGGTCTGAAGTAGCAAAGGCTATGAACTGTAGGGAGGCATAAATCAATGGGCGGAGTAAAGCAAAAGCTATCTATTGACTGGATCGGATTGGAAGAGTGATGGTGTATGCAACAAGTGTAATGCGGTTGTTTTTTTTAACGAAACAAGCCAGGTGATTACAATCTGTTACGATGTGCGCCTATATGGTTGCCCTGCAACAATTTTGCCGCATGCCGTCCGCGAGATTCAGAAACCCCACAAAAGGCAAAAAATGCGGAGGGAGACGAGAGACGTTGTTGGTGATCCCCGCGACTCCAGCCATCATTCAGTATTAATGATTTGGTTGTGTTCGATATCGTCTTGGTATATGTTGGGATTGATAATTGGGCGATGGGACTGAAGGTCAAAATCGGTAACTAATGTAAGCCACAGGTCTTCATAAAGCGCTGATACATTGGTAAAGATGAATCATTGCCTTGACGGCCTGGTACTGAGGTGGTGGAGAGGGATGCGGAAAATGTCTAAAATTCAAAATGCCGTCTCTTAGCTTGAGCTCTAAGATCCTGATTATACTGGGTTGCTATGTCTTTGGGCTTCTTGCAATGTTTGTCGTCTCCCAGGAGGATCTGCAAATTGCCAAAGAAAAACTCGAAGTAGTTGAACTCGCTTACACCCTCCATAGTATTATCCTTGAGGTACGCCGATATGAGAAGAATTTTCTCCTCTACGGGACGGAGGAGGCGTTGCAGGAAAACATCAGGCAGCTGGCGCTTGCGCTGGAGACGGAAGAAACAATCTCAAAGATGGTCACAAAATTCAAGGCTCATCCCATGCTCATCAGCCTCAAGAAATTCATCCTTGCCTATCAGAAGGATATAGAGCTGCTCGCGGAAAAATCCAGTGAAAATAAGAAGGTCGTTCATGGTGAGCTGGCAGATCAACTCCGGTACCAAGGGCAGGAAATGACCGAACTCAGTAAGGAACTTGTCAGCTTTGAACATAATCAGATCCGCATCATTTTAGATGAATTGGTAACGCGACTTATCTTCTGGTCTCTTGTGGCCATTGGTGTGGGTATATTTATTCCTCTGATCATGTCATTTCGTATCTTCAAACCGCTGCGAATTATTAAATCTGCCACTGAGGATATTGCCGTTGGCCGTTTCAGTAAAATTGAAGTAGTGAATACCAGAGATGAAATGCAGCAGGTTATGGAGGCCTTCAATATCATGGTGCATGAATTAGAACTCCGCCAGGCTCAATTGGTCGAGTCTCAAAAACTTTCATCCATTGGTACTCTCACGGCCGGAGTTGCCCATCAGTTAAATAATCCTCTCAATAATATCTCCACCTCATGCCAGATTGCCTTGGATGATTTTGATACCGGTGACCAAGCATTCATTAAAAAGATGCTCAAAAATATTGAACAGGAAACCTATCGGGCAAGAGATGTTGTCCAGGGACTTCTGGAATTTTCAAGGGTGAAGGAGTTTGAGCTGCATCAGGCAGATCTGAAAAAGGTGGTAAACCGTTCGGTCAGGCTTGTTAAAAGTCAGGTACCCTCGGCTGTCAGCATTTTAATTGATATTCCCGAAAACCTGTTTCTGCCGATGGATGTTCAGAGGATACAGGAAGTGGTGATCATTATGATCATTAACGCTGCCCAGGCCATCACCGGAGAAGGTAAAATAACCATTTCGGCGTCTATTGATAAAGAAAAGGCTGAAGCCGTCATCAAAATCACGGACACCGGAATGGGGATTGCTGATGATATAAAGGAGCGTATCTTCGATCCCTTTTACACGACCAAAGATGAGGGGCAGGGTACCGGACTTGGCTTATCCATTGCCTATGGCATCATCCAGAAGCATAATGGCAAGATAGTTGTGGAAAGCGTGGCTGGAAGCGGAACATCCTTTTTTATTCATCTGCCGATTGGGGCAGAGCAGGATCATGATTACAGAGACCAGCCGTGGATTGGAGTTGGATGATGAAAGAGTTTCAATTGGGCAGAGCGGGACCATAAGTACGGAGAACTGTCGTGAGTGGAGAGCAGATTCTTGTAGTCGATGATGAGGAGATCGCCCGCGACAATGTGTCCTACATGCTGAAAAAAGGCGGTTTTGAAGTCTTGACAGCCAAAGATGGCCAGGCAGCCATAGACATTCTTCGGAACCGGGAAGTTGATCTTGTTTTGACCGATCTGCGGATGCAGGGACAGGACGGGATGGCAGTTCTTGCCGCCAGCAAAGGACTGTGGCCCGAGACGGAGGTTATCGTCATCACTGGGTATGCCAGTGTTGACACAGCTGTTGAGGCGATACAGAAAGGTGCGTACCATTATCTGGCCAAGCCGGTCAAAATGGAGGAGATGCTGGCCCTGGTGCAAAAAGCCCTTGAAAAAAGGACGCTGCGCAAGGAGGTGATCGAGCTCAGAAAGCAGATTTCTTCAAAGAGGAGGTACGACCAGGATTCTTGGTAAGAGCCTGAAAATTCAACTGTTGCGCGAGAGTATCAGCCAGGTGGCTCAGTTGGACTGCAATGTATTGATTCAGGGGGAAACCGGCACAGGCAAGGAACTTGTGGCGCGGACGATCCACGAACTCAGCCCCCGGGCCAATCACCGGTTTGTTGCGTTTAACTGCGGCGCTTTTACCGAAGAGCTGATAACCAGCGAACTTTTCGGCCATGAAAAAGGAGCTTTTACCGGGGCCTCTCAAATAAAGAAAGGACTGCTGGAGCTGGCGGAAGGCGGCACCGTGTTTTTTGATGAGGTGGGAGAACTTTCTCTGGCTATGCAGGTAAAACTGCTCAGGGTCCTCCAGGAACGCACCCTCATGCGAGTTGGCGGCACCGATGAGATCCCGGTTGATATACGAATCCTGGCGGCCACTAATAAGGATTTGAAAAAGGAGGCAGAAAACGGGGCGTTCCGGCTTGATCTTTATTACAGGCTTGATGTCCTTACCATAAAGGTTCCGGCTCTCGCCGAACGAAAGGAAGATATTCCCATCCTTGTCAACCATTTCCTTGCCAAACATTCTCCGCCTTCGTCGCTTGTTCCTAAACTCTCTCATGGATGTGGCGCAACAGCTCAAACAATATGAGTATCCGGGTAACGTTCGGGAGCTGGAAAATATTGCCCAGCGTCTGCTGGTCCAGTGTGATGGTGAAGTTATTGAACCGTTCCATCTGGCTGAAGATCTTCAGAGCAGTTCAGTAAGCCCTTCCCGGAGCGCCATTCAATCATGGCCATCTCTTGAGGAACATGAAAAAAATTATATTCTGGATGTCCTTGATGAGACGGAAGGCAACAAGTCTCAAGCAGCAAAAATATTAGATATAGACAGAGTCTCCCTGTGGCGAAAAATCAAACGGTATGGTCTGGATAAGCTCGAAAGCTGATGGTGTTGTAAAAACTCTTCATCTGCTATGTATGCTAAAAAAAAATTTATCAATAGAAGCTTTTGTACTCTGTTGAGTTGAAACTTCGTGCAAAGTTCTGATGATTTTTCGAGATTAGACAATAGCTGACTCAAGGTAGTATTTAACCGAGCATCTCGTCTCAGAATCAATAATGTGCCGCTTACTCGGCTGCCAGGAGAACTCGGGGTATAACTTCGTCGGCGTTGTCTACCAGCACCACTTCCATGTTTTCCAGTACGTCTGTCTGCAATGCCTCCACCTCTTCTTTATTGGCCATCGGTAAGAGCACTGTTTTTATTCCGGCCCTCTGTGCCGCCAACAGTTTTTCCCTGATTCCGCCAATGGGTAGAATGCGTCCACTGAGGGTCATTTCTCCGGTCATGGCGACGTCTCGCCGAGCGGGGCGTCCGGTCAACAGGGACAGAAGAGCTGCAAAGATGGTGATTCCGGCGGATGGACCGTCTTTTGCTATACCGCCCGCCGGGAAATGGATGTGAATGTCCATATCCTTGAAAAAATGTTCTTCGATGCCAAATTCTTCTGACCTGCTTCTGATAAGACTCAGCGCCGACTGGGCAGATTCCTGCAATACTTCCCCAAGAGACCCGGTGAGAAAAAGATTGCCCGTTCCCTTCATCGAAGCTGTTTCTACACTGATAATTTCACCCCCGAATCCGGACCAGACCAGGCCTGTCGTTATGCCTACCTTGGGTTCGCTCTCAGCGATGTTTCTGATGAACTTGCGGGGGCCGAGAAGAGTGGCGATGGTACTTGCCTTAACGCTGGTTTCGATTTCCGGCGTTTTCGAATCGAGATAGATCAGGGCGAGTTTACGGCAGACATTGGCAATCTCTCTTTCGAGGTTACGAAGACCGGATTCTCTGGTGTAATCGCTGATCACTCTGGAGACAGCGTCGGCTGAAAAGTCAATGCCGACACTCTTTAATCCGGCAGCTTTCAGCTGGCGAGGGATGATGAAGTCACGGGCAATCTGACATTTTTCCTTCTCGGTATAGCCGGTGAACTCTATCAACTCCATGCGGTCAAGCAGGGGACCTGGTAATTTTGAGACATCATTTGCTGTGGCGATAAACATGATCCGTGACAAATTGAAAGGGATATCCAGGTAATAATCCATAAATTTAACATTTTGCTCCGGGTCCAGGACTTCCAGCATAACGGATGCCGGATCGCCACGGAAATCCTGACCTATTTTATCAATCTCGTCCAGCATGAAGACAGGGTTATTCACCGCCGCTCTTTTCAGTTCCATAATTATCCGGCCGGGCATGGCACCCACGTAGGTGCGTCTGTGACCACGGAGTTCTGCTTCATCTCGCAAGCCAGCCAGGGAGACTCTGATAAACTGGAGCTGCAGAGCTTCGGCGATAGCTCTGCCCACCGAAGTTTTTCCGGTTCCCGGAGGGCCGGTAAAGCAGAGAATAGGTCCTTTGCCGATATCGCTGGTGAGTTTCTGGTCGATTACCTGCCGAACGGTTTTTCGCAGTTCATCAAGGTTGACGGGTTTGCCAAGATAGTGAGCGGCACCATTCTTCATCGCCTGTACCGCTGAATTAATGGTGGCAAAGCCTGTCACCATGATGACCGGAATATCAGGATAGCTATGGTTGACTTCGGTCAGCAGCTCAAGTCCATCCATGTGATCCATCTTCAAATCACTGATGATGAGATCAATATCCCCTGTCGCCAGGATTTTTAGAGCAGCAAGACCATTTTCAGCAGTCTGGCAGGCGTAACCATCTTTATTGAGGACATGCGCCATATTGGTCCTGGCGATATCTTCATCATCGACAATAAGAATATTTTGCTTAACCCTGCCCCGTAATGTTTTAGCAGCCAGAAATTCAAGAATACGCTGCTTGACCTGGGCTAGCCCGCAATGTCGACCTGCAAGTATAGATTGAACCCGAGCCATGTCCAGAGTTCCTTTTGTGGACACATTCCAGGGGAGGGAACTGATCAGCTCAATGTAATTGAGACCAACCGAGTATTCAGCGACAGCGGAATCGGTCGTCGCCAGTTTTGCCAGTTCTTTATTGGCAGCATCCAGGGCATGCTGGGGGAGATTCGCCTCGTCAATCTGTTTTTTCAGTTTGGTCAGAGGAGAGTCTTCCTGGTCGGTCTTTTCAGGAACTATATCGTCATTTCTAGGGGCTTTTTTGAAAAACATGATGTGTGTCCTCGCGGTTACGGGTGAAACGGCTGCATTCTTCTGCCAGTTACTTTTACCATATTTTACCCAAAAGTACTCTTTTGTTGTTATGAAAGTGGTTGCCCGGCGAACATCCAGGACCAAAGCTCAGATCTCAGCGGGTATGGTGACGAGTTGACGTAGCTGAAGCTCAGAGCAGTGCATTTGAGTATGAAAATGATTGGTAGATTTGTTTTAGGAGATGGTTGTCTGATCTGTTAATATATCATCTATCTATTTGAATTTATTTAATTTATCTTGTTTTCTGAACATAAATATCCGCAGGGGCTGTTGCATAATGTAACGTCTCGTGCACCGTAAACGTGGTGTCCAGCTTGTAATCATTTTTGTGTCAGGATAAAAATTTTCTTAATGAGTTTTAAAAAGCAAATAATAACAGATACTATAGATATGTTTTTTCCGTTTAAAGAGCGTGTTGAATTCCCCATCCATTCCGGTCCTGAGAGATACACTCAGGTTGCTTTATGCAACATCAAAGAAAAGTTCCCGAATTTATCCGGTCTAATTATTTAATATTTCAATATATATTTAATATATCGATCGATCTTTTGTTGCATATTGCAACGAAAATCATCTTTGTTGGGTTCTCTCTATGTGTCTGTAATAATTGAACTAATATTGGTATCGATGATTGGCATCAAGATTGCAATTATTTCATGGAAAGAAGGTTCGGCATCATCTCCTGTACACAATTAGCTGTTGGCTGAAAATAAACCAAGGAACTTACTATTTATCTTAAAGGAGAAATGGAAATGAGACAAAATGACCCTTACCAAACTCAGTTGTCAGTCCGGCAAACCACTCGCAAATCGACGACCGGTAGTACCAGTAAAACTACCGCCACAACAAAAGCGACCCAAACTGCTTATCGCAAGAAAAAACCAATCGGTAAAATGGTTCTCTTTGGCGCCATGTCTCTGGGTGCTTACGCCCTGTTATTAACCAACATGAAGGTCGTTACCGAAACTTTTACGTTAGGGGGGTGGTACGCGGTGCTTCCCGTTGGCACAGCCTTCTTGTTTTCTTTTGTGCACGGCGCTTTTGCCAGCAATTTCCTCAGCGTTCTCGGACTTGAGCCAAAGAAATCTTGATTATAACCGGAAGCACAACTTATCACCGCAAGTAGGAGAAAGTGAACACATGAAGAAATTTCTAACTATTTTAATGACAGTATTGATAGGCACCCTACTGGTACATAATGCCTATGCCGGGGGCCCGCCACCTAAAAACGTGATGAAAGGTATTTTTACCCAGCTTGATCCAGCGGCCAAAACTGTAACTATAAAAGTTGACGGACATGATGATTTAAGAATCCTGAATATTGGTCCGGATGTGAACATCGACAAGATAGTTCTTGATAAAAAAGTTATGGTCAGCCTTGACCCCAATGCTGGACCAAATGTGATCAAAGACATCTCATTGATGTTTTTTGAGATGACCGTCACCAAGGTTATTGCCCTTCTTATCATCGGGCTTATCGGAGGTCTGCTTTCAGGGTTCATCGGCTCCGGAGGAGCTTTCGTTCTTACTCCTGCGATGATGTCTCTGGGAGCCCCAGGTGCGGTGGCGGTGGCCAGCAATATGTGCCATAAGTTTCCAAAAGCCATGGTCGGCGCGTATAAGCGCTGGAAATACGGGCAAGTCGATATAAAGCTTGGCCTGGTAATGGCGGTAACCGCGATTATTGGTGTAGAGATCGGTATTAGAATTCAACAGATGATCCTCAATCATTGGGGCAACGCAGGCTCTAATCTTTATGTGAGTGTGGTCTTTGTTCTGGTTCTGGCCATTGTTGGTGGATACATTCTGCGTGATGCTTTAACTATGACTAAAGGAGCAACCGAGGCCAAAACATCTAAGCTTGCCTTGAGACTTCAAAAAATTGAGCTCTGGCCCATGATGGAATTTAAAGTGGCCAGAGTGCGCATCTCTGCCTGGATAACGGTTCCCGTTGGTCTCTTTACCGGAATGCTGGCAGCAACCATTGCGGTGGGTGGTTTTATCGGTGTGCCGGGAATGATTTATGTGGTTGGTGCATCGGCAATGGTTGCCAGTGCTACCGAGCTTGTTGTTGCCTTTGTCATGGGCGCCTTTGGTTCTGTTCAGTGGGGGATAGCCGGTCTTATCGATATTCGCATGACTTTGCTCATCCTGGCGGGATCACTGATCGGCGTACAACTTGGGAGCACTTGGGACGACCTATGTCAAAGATTATACGATTAAGCTGGTCATGGCAGCGGTAATGCTGATTGTTGCTGTTTCCCGCGGAGCCAAAGTACCGCTCTATCTTGCTGACCTGGATCTTATTCCTCGCTTGCAGCATCAACTCTCACACTGCTCTCGATGGCATAAGTTTCTGGGCATTGATGGTGGCTCTAGGAGTGGCTGGTATTATAATTACTGCCGCTATGATTAAAGGAATGCTTCTGGATCGCTACAGAAAAACAGGGACAAGCAGTAAAAGAGGCCATCGGTTGAAAAACAGAAGTCTCTCAAACGATATACCACATTGGTAAAACAAGTAGAAAACCGAAATTCTAGATTATACCTCCTTGTGGGGTGCGCAGTTCAGTACCCCACAAGGAGATATGTAAACATTTAAAATTAAAAGCAAAAAAAACAAATTTTCGAAAGAAAAGTAGAGCTTAATTTTTAATGAAAAAACGTTAGACAAATCAAAGATGAGTGGATAAGGCAAAAGGTTGGTTATGGATGAAAAAATACATCGCAACGTTACACCAATAACGGTTCTGCATAGGACTGAGAGCGACGATGCCGACGATGTTTGCAACAGTGCAGTCTGGCTAAACAGTCCAGCATCCTCCTGGTGACCAGAGGCAGCCGTCTGGCTGAACCGGTGATGGACTATGCGGTCAATGTAGCTGATCGGATGAACTGCAAGATATTAGCCACTTATGTAAATACTTTGCCCCTTTTTGGCAGCGGCGACATGTATCACAAACAATTTGCCTCAGCAATTGAGCAGAACGCCTCAGAATTTAAAGAGAAGGCTGTTACCAGAGGGGTAGATTTTGAGTATGTCCAGGAATCAGGTAAAATAAGCAAAATAATCAGTAGATTATGCCGCATTGTAAAGAGAATTGAGTTCGTACTTATTGATCAGGGAATAAAAATTGAGGAGGCGGCTTTTGGTTCACCTGTCCCGGTCTTTAATATCGTTTGCGCCGATTCGCGAACGGGGAAAATGACTGGCAATCGCCGAGCAAACAAAAAGTTACAAGAAAAACGACATATTGCATCGATAAATAAGAAAAGCTATTGGCTGAAAACCCTCGTGTTCGGAACAATATTAGGGAGGCTCAGGTCTGCTCTGGGGATCGAAGGTTCGAAGGCGACCGTTGTGAAGAAGGTTGAAGAATCTAAATCCGTTGATAAACGTTCCGATACCAAACCGCGGGTTCAAACAGGCGCATAGGTTTCGCATTACATTTGGCGATGCAACATATTTGAACGGTGCTGCTAATGTCGCGCCGGCAAACGAGATATCCGCACAACAGGAAGAGAAAATCATGCACGAACTATTTGCTGATGAGAGACAATTAATGAAGGGCATCGCGAGATTCCTGGTGAGCATGTTCAACGTGAAGAGTGACGTGAGCTCACTTTCAATAGTTCAGACGCAGGAATCAATATGGTCGTTATGATGGAGTCAATACTGGTTGCTGTCGATGTTTCCAGTGTCAGTCGAGCTGCTTTCAAACAGGCATTGGCATTGTCCTCATCTATGCGGGCAAGACTGCTGGCCGTTGGTGTGACCCCCAAGTATGAGGGGAATATGAGTCGTCTGAAGATTGAAGACGCCAACAGACAGCTTAGTGAACCGTTTCGAAAGAGTGTTGAGGATGTTGCATCCTATGCAGCGTCCTTAGGATTCGAGGTTCAGACAATCCATAGGACAGGTGAACCGAGTGAGGAAATAGTTGCGTTGGCAGCGGAACGAGGCGTCGATCTGATTGTTCTTGGTAATGCAAAGCGTTCGAAAGTAGAACTGGTGTTATTCGGGGGATTGAGCTCGAAAGTGATTGCCGGCAGTCCCTGTGACGTCATGCTTGTACCGGAAATGTCAGAAATTCGCTTTGGGAAAATTCTCGTTGGTATAAATGGCACTTCTGGAAGTAGGGCAGCCGGACTGCGTGCACTCGACCTGGCCGGGAGCTACGGCAGTGAGGTTCATGCAGTTACTGCTATCGATATATCAACGGAGCAGAGTCTCCGTTACGGCGTGTTAAAAGACGCCAGGCAAAAGGGGTTCAAAGCTCTGGACGCTTTCACCCGGGAGGGAGAGCGGCTTGGGTTGCGTGTCGTGGCCGAATTGCAGGAAGGCTCCCCCGGAAAATGTCTGACAGGCTATGCACAAAAAAAAGATATCCAGCATATTATCCTGGGATCAAAAGGTGGCTATTCCGGGGTGAGTGATAGCCTTTTAGGCAGCGTGATCGAGCGGGTTGCTGCTCTGGCAACCTGCCCGGTTCAGGTCGTTAAGAGTGATGTCTGAAAGAGAACGGGAATGTATCGTGAAACGAGTGAAAAATTCAGAGAATTCTCACAAAAAAGGGGTGAATTATGGAACCGTCAATATTGTTTGCTGAATTCGTATTAGGCATGTGTGCTGTCCACCTTGTTGGGAAGGTATCAGAGCGCGTCGCTAAGTGGCGGGCTGGGCATCGTACAGCCGCTGGAGACCCGGTCAAGAAGACTATTCGGAGTGATTGGTACGTTTTCTTCAGTTGTTCAGATCTCTATGGAAAAGAGCCGAAGAAAAAACAGAATCAAGCTATAAAGCCCGCAGATAAAGTAAGGTCTCGCCGTGACCAGCGACCAACTTTGAGAGCATAGGGTATATTCACGGTTCACCGAAAGAGTTCTTTTTTGTCATCATTCTGAATGGGACAGCGCCTTAATCGTTTCCTTCATAAATGGAGCATGGTTTGAGGTGAAAAAAGGTGGATCGCGGCGGAGGATATCGGCAATTTTCGGACAACGTTTAAAAGTGCTGTCCAAAAAACGCCGTACCTCTCCCCTGTTCCAGCCTTTTGGGTGGGTAAAACTGCGATATATTGACAGGTCGCCCTCATAGAAATCAGCTACCTCAAGGCTCGATACTTCCTGACTGCAGGCAGGAAGATTGAAGATAGCCAGATTGAGAAAGCTTATAGCCTGGTGATGTTTTTCCACAAAACTGAGAGTTCGCTCAGCTTCCTCACGCCCTTCTGAAGGAGTGCCAAAAAGCAGATACACATAGGTGGCGATACCAGCGTCCTGCAGATTTTTCAGTACCTTCTCGGCAAGTTCCAGGTTGATTCCTTTCTGCATCCTGTTTAAAACGTCTTGATCTCCTGACTCGAGACCAAGTTTTAGCATCCTGCAGCCCGAGTCTTTTAAGCGGCGACAAAAACTTCTATCACCAAGCAGCGAATCAATCCGGGCAAATCCATACCAGGGAACCGCTTGTGGTTTGTCCGCCAAGGCCTGCATAGTTGAAGGACTTATAGCATTATCGAGGAGATGGATCAGGGCAGGAGTTGTGGATACGGTCAGTGCCTGCAGATCGGTGATGCTGGTGTTCGGTTCGACGTGTTGATATGGATTGTCCTCACTTGTTTCCGGGCAGAAGCTGCATTTCTTCCAGAAACAGCCAAAAGAACTTGTATAGGGAAGAACGAAACCGGGTGAAAGATAGCCGTAGTTCTTGAGCCCCTCATAGTCAGGCCGAATGTGTATTGGTTTTCGCGGAGTTCCTAACATATTTAGGAGCGGATCCTCCCCCTGACCGCCTATCAGGTGGTCGACTAACCCGGTAAAAGGATTTTTCCACTGCGGCTGACTCAACCAGGTCGTGACCAGACCGCCACCCAGAATGATCTTCACTTTCGGGTGGCAGGCTCTCAGGTAGCCGATCATGGCGAAGGTACACAGTGCCTGGCTGAGATAATTCAGAGAAAAGCCGATATATCCGGAATTGTCGGCTTCGAGAAGCTGTTTTAGTCTTTGGCTGTAGTAGGGGAAAAAAATATTGCCGGCATAATCTTCACTGGCCAGCCGCAGGTCGCAACTTTTTAACGGAGATTTGGTCTCGTCCTGATAGTTGGCCAGGGACAGCTGGAGACTAAATTCCTTTCCGATCATTTCCAGGACACGGTTAACATCGGCTACAGCCCGTCGATACTTATCGATATTGTTATAGGTTTCAGCGGATTGTAACGCCGAAATATTTTGTCGCAGATGCTTGAAGGCCCTTTTGGACCAGGTGTCTTCCGCCGGTTCCGCTGTCCCAAAGAGGGCGTGCAGGCCTTCGATATTCATATCACAGATTGTGCACTGGTGGCCATGGGCCTTGAGAGACGCGGAAAGGTAGGCAAGGGCTGCTGGTGGCTCGCAGGGCTTGGTGAGTGGCGGATGAACGATCAGCATCAAGGCTCTCTTGTGAATAATTTTTCGGTTTCTCTGGCTTCTTGCTAAAGTTGTACTATAGTGTAGCCCGGGTTTATAGATGATCAATCAAAAAAATTAACTGGATGTGAGTTATGAAGACGTTTTGTAAAACAGTGGCACCGATTTTTATGTTGTTTATTGCTTTCTCCCTCTTTGAGGCCGGGCTGACAGCCGAATACGCTGAGGCCAAGTCCTTTGGCGGTGGACGATCCTTTAAAATGACCCCCAGGGCTCCCAGTAAAAGTATGCAGTCTGCTCCAACTCAAAGGGGCGGAAGCAGCTTTGGCCGTGGGCTGGCCGGCGGGCTTCTCGGCGGAGCGCTTGGCGGCATGCTTTTCGGTTCGATGTTCGGCGCCGGAGGAACCGGGATGGGGATTTTACCCCTGCTGATTCTGGGTGGGGTTGCCTATTTTCTCTTTAAAAGGTTTTCGACAAAACCGCGGCCGACAGGTTATCAATCTTATCAGCAAAATGGAGAGCCACAGAGCCCGTCCAATATGTTTAGCGGGGCTTTCGGCAATAGTGCGCAGCCTCCGCCGTCGGCCACACCCGATATCGGCGGTAATCTTCTGCAGGAAGGTATTAACCAGATTCGTGAAACCGACCGGGATTTTGATCCGAACTATTTCACTGAAGTTGCGTCAGATGTGTTTTTTCAGGTTCAGGCCGGCTGGATGCGCCGGGATCTTGATTCTTACAAACATCTCTTAGGAGAGCAACTGGCCAGTGAATATGCCGGTCATTTTGCTGAAATGAAGAGAAAAGGTCATATCAACAAACTCGAATCGATTGCCGTCCGCAATCTGGAAATTGTTCAGGCGGGCAGTGATGGCCGGGAAGATTTTGTCACCGTTTTGTTTTCGGCGAACCTGCTTGACTATACCGTTGACGATACGAGCGGTGATCTGATCGAAGGGAGTATGACGACACCAATCAAATTTAATGAAGAATGGACTTGGGCCAGATTGGTCGGCACAGAGGACTGGAAACTGGAAGGCATCAAAGAAGTGTGATTTTTATGCTGGTGCGATGATTAATGCCAGCGGCACCAGCTTTTTATAAAGAGGAAGGGTGTGGATCTTAGTCAGTTTCGTCGGGAATATTTAAAGGGAGGATTGTCTCGTGCCAGTCTTAATGGTGATCCGATCCTGCAGTTTAGCGAGTGGTTTGATCTGGCGCGGGATACGGAAGTAGCAGATCCGACAGCTATGGTTCTCGCCACCGTCGGCAACGGTGGGCAGCCGCGTCAGAGAACGGTTCTGTTAAAGTACTATGATGAGAAAGGGTTTGTCTTTTTCACTAATTTCGAGAGTCGGAAGGCAAGGGAGATCAAAGAGAACGCCAAGGTCAGTCTGCTCTTTGTCTGGCTCGATCTGGAGCGCCAGGTGATGATTAACGGAGTTGCTTCCAAAATATCTGCTGCCGAATCGGCCAGATATTTTATGACCAGGCCGAAAGAAAGCCAGATGGCTGCCTGGGTTTCGAGCCAGAGCCACCCCCTGTCATCAAGGCAGATTCTCTTGCAGAAATTTCAGGAGATGAAAAGAAAAATAGGTGAAGGGAAGGTGCCGCTGCCGTCATTCTGGGGGGGGTATCGAGTCGTACCAGTGGAAGTTGAGTTCTGGCAGGGAAGGGAAAATCGGTTGCATGACCGGTTCCTCTATACCAGGGTGAGTGACACGAGTGAGTGGACCATTGAGCGCCTCGCCCCCTAAAAGTAGTCCGGTTGAATGCCGACGGAATAGTTTTCCTGAGCGGCGGCTGAATGATGCCTATCCCTTTACCACCGCCAATGGTTTAAGTGTTGTTATGATCTCAACCAGGTCCCGTTGGTTGGCCATCACTTTGGTTATATCTTTATAGGCTCCGGTGGCCTCATCGAGATCTTTTTTATGACGAATGGTGTGGATAATCTCCTGCTGTTCGAGTCTGCGGATCTCGTCTTGCAGGTCGAGTTGTCGTAGCGCTTGCTTTCTGCCAAGTTTTCTGCCGGCCCCGTGTGAGCAGGAACAGAAACTTTCCCTGTTGCCCATTCCCCGAACTATATAACTGGTACTTCCCTGGGAACCGGGAATGATGCCGATCGCTCCTGCAGCCGCCCGAGTGGCACCTTTTCGATGCACCAGGACTTCTTTGCCAAAATGGTTCTCCAGTGCCGCATAATTATGAGCAATATCAAAGGGAGGGGAGAAGGAGGCTGATGGTTCAAAATCCAGCAGGATCTCACTGACTCTCCGAAGCATTGCCTTACGGTTGGCAGCAGCGAATTGGACGCAATAATTCATCTCCTGCAGATAGCTCTGCCCTGCATCGGATTGCACCGGGAGAGCGTCGAGCTGCCATTTGGGCGGAATTTTGGTGCCATGCCTCTTGTTGTATTCTATAGCCAGTCTATTGTAGTGATTCGCGACTTGGTAGCCGATATTTCTGCTGCCCGAATGGATCATCAGCCAGATGCATCCATCATCTCCCTTCTGCCATTCGATGAAATGGTTGCCGCCGCCGAGCGTGCCGACCTGGAGTCGACCTTTTTCATATTCCCGAAAAACCACCGGCAGCTCTTTTTCTCTGTGCTTCCCTGAAATTTGGGGCATTTTGTCGTGTGGTTGTTGTGTCCTATGGTGTTTAAAGCCAAGTGGGATTGACTGCCGGACAGTCTGGAGGATTTTTTTTAGCAGTGATTTTTCAAGGTGGTGCAATGAAGTCTGTACCGCGCATACGCCGCAGCCGATATCAACCCCAACCGCATTGGGTATGACCATATTTTCAGTTGCCGCCACACCTCCGATCGGCATGCCATAGCCAACATGGGCGTCAGGCATGATCGCCACGTGATGGTGCAGAAAAGGGAGGTTGGCCAGGTTTTTGGCCTGCTCGAGCGTATCGTGGTCGAAGTCTGCCAGCCAGAGCTTAATCGGTTTTTTTTCCGTACTAATTGTTGTAATCATGGCAGTTTGGTCCCTAGGATACGCTTACAGAGCAGATATCCATGCTTGGCTCCATCTTTAATAAAAACTATCGTCCCGGAAAAGTCCTCTACTCAAGCGAGTATACTACGTATCCCAAAAAACATAAAAACAGTGATAATTGACACGTTCGTAAAAACCTCAAATTTCATACTGTTTCCCTCTTTATTCCTGTAATTTACGGAAAGCTGTAGTAAAGTTCTAGGCTGAAATGGATTTCTTCACCATGAAGCATGAGGAGGGGAGTGATTGAAATGAAAATTAAAATTCCAGGGCAGCCTGATCCAGACATATTTCGTGACAGGAAAAAATATGCTCTCTGGTTCGCTTTCTTTTTGGTGGGGGCATTTGTCAGTGTGGGTTTAGCAGTCTTCGCTGTCTATTTTGACACCCACCATTACAAGAATCTCGACAATTGGGCAATTGGCACTCTGGTTGGATCATCATTGGGGATCACCTGGTTTGGAAACCGGCTGCAGGCCTATAAAAAACTTTATTCGCCCCATCGAAAAAAACTTGTCGAGCTACGCTCAAATCATCCTGAAATAGAGATATATTGCACAGCGGTGGAAGCAATGGGTCGAGAGTTGATACGGGCAGAATATGACGCATGTATTGAATACTCGGAGAAACATTCTGCAGTTCCCTTTAGCTGAGGGTATCAGGCAAAATGAAAAAAATGAACGAAAACCTAGGATGTTGCTTCTTGATAAGACTGATGACTGGGATTTGCATTAATGAGAGCACGTCTGGGAGAGGTGGATTGCTCGGACAGCTTCACCTGGCAAAGCGATCCTAAGATAAGATGGCAGCCAGGGTGGCTTGTATATGTTAAAACATACACCTGCAACTTTCCTGCTGGATATTATTCGGCAATATTACAAATTATTATTCCAGCGAAGCCCTCTACTTATCAGAATTACTGCATAAGTCGTACAAAAAGATCGTCCTGATCAAGGGAACATCTTTTGGAGCTGTTCCCGTCGACTCCTTCCATATACGCCATCCATGGTACGAAGTATTTTTCGCCGCCATGGCCTGCGAATGGAGCCATGTCTATATCCAGTCCGGCCAGGCATAGCAATTTGGGAGATGTTGCTGGTCTTTCGGCATTGAGTATGGCGATCTGTTGACAGAATTCCTGGTGAAGGTGGATTTCCGCTGCCCGAAGGTGTGGCGTCCGGTGGGTCACAAGCTGCTGAAGATGCGGAAAAAGTGTTGAATAAAAAGGGTCGTCTGGGGCAACTGTCTGTTTGGGGCAAGTAAAGAAAAACATATCGCTGCTGAGATAGCGGCCGATTGGCATGCTTCTTCCGGATTTCCAATCATAGTGTTGGGCATCAAGAGCCTGTCGAAGATTGGCAGAAATCGTATAAGAGAATCTGGAATCGGAAATTGAGAAGGGAACGAAGGCACCCTGCCTGTCCGGTTCGGCAACCTTGTCCAGGGCGATGAGTAGTTTGCTTTCCTCACTTTTTTCGTCTTGATTCAGAAATTCCTTAGGACAGGTGATGAGATGTCGTCCCTGCCTGGTTTTGGTGAGATTAATCCGCTTTTGCGCGAATTTGTACAGTTGCATAAAGGGTGCAAGAAATCCGTCGGGACAGAGCTCGTTCTTACCAGCCTGGACGCGAGTGAGCAACTGTGGATGACCGGAAAACCCGCCCCAATTCGGGTTGTAATACACCTTGCATGACAGGATGATGACTGCATCCTTATCGGAGCAGTTGTGTAAAGTGTCCGAAAAAGTATCTAAACTGCTGCAGTCACCGCGTTCCCGAATCTCCACGTCTTCGAAGCCAAGACCATTGCACATACTCTGCAGCCGGGAGGAAAATTCCTCTTGGAGCAATATTCTCCCCTTGACTTTTAGAGAAGATCCTTTCGATTCTGTTTCTGCAGGCGAAATCATATTCATGAGAGTAGGAGTGTTGAGTTTTATCGGCACATTTTGTCTTGGGGATGTACTCTTTTTCACGCGATAGTTACTAGTTAGTCTGGCTTGCAATAAAAAGGCCAGGCGCAAGTGTTTTGTATGTATTCGATATTGTTTATATATTTAATTTACGAACCGAGAGATGTTGCGAAATGTAACACCTTTCGTAGAAAAGGAAGAGATATGGCCCTTAAGATGTTTCAAAATGCAACAGTGGCTATGCAGAATGCAACAGCCCATCGGGACGAAGAATCTTGGCGTTGTCCACGAACAAAAATCATAGCCTGTCAGATCATGGTGTTTTTCCGGGTCTCCAATTAGGCCGGTATAAGACGACAGACCTCATTTTAGAAATTTTTGAGATTCTCCGCTTGTGGCAAAAAAGGTTCTGTGGCAGGATGATTGAAGCATCCCAAAAGGATGGTTAGAATCTCGCGTATAGAGTTCAAAAAAACTATCAGGAGCTTGGAGTGTGTCCCAGCGAAAAATCTTTGCCATAGGCGATATTCACGGCTGTGCCGATCAGCTTGCCAGCCTGCTTGGTCGTATTCCATACGATAAACAGCGGGATACGCTGATCTTTCTTGGGGACTATATCAACCGTGGGCCGGACACAAAAGGTGTCCTGGATATTCTGCTCGAGTTGAAAGAGAGCTGTGCGGATATTCATTTCCTCAAGGGGAACCATGAACAGGAATTGCTTGAATATAGTGTTACTGGGCATATGGATGCACTGCGGATACTCCGGGGCATGGGAGTCGAGGCAACCGTTGAGAGTTACAATTCCAGGGCTCATTCGCTAGCTGGGCTTGGTTGTTTCCCGCTGGAGCATCGGGAGTTCTTGCACACTCTTAAATTTTTTCATCTTCAAGACGACTATCTTTTTATTCACGCCGATATTAACAAGGAAATGCTGAGCTGCCCGTTGAAGGAGTCGGAGAGGAGGGTGCAGCGCTATAATATGGAGATTGGGTTGCTTTCCAGTCGACGGCTCGTCCAGGAAGCGACGACCGCTATCGATACTGTTATCGTTTTTGGGCATGTACCCTTTGCCTCCCCTTTGGTTCTGGCCGACCGTATTGGTATCGATACGGGTGCCGTGTATGGCAATATGCTGACCGCAGTAGAGTTACCCGCCCTCCGTTTTTTTCATGCCTAAAGAACTTTTTGAACCTCTTGTGCTGAAATTGCCAGCCAGAAACTCTTCTGCAAGGTGAAGAGGAGCGTCGTCCTCGCCCATGATCCCGTCCAGGAATCTGCTGAAGCCCAATAGACGTCCGATCATAATGAGTCGTTCATGAACGATTTCTTTTGATGCCCCCATCAGCGTAGCGGTAATAAGGTCTTTTATTACTGTTGTATAAAATCCATTTTTTTCTAGAACGTGCTGGAGAAATAGAGCCCGACGGTGGCCCCTTTCCATGCCCGCACCTCCCCCTTTGAAACGGAAGCGGATATAGTTGGCATGGGTATCCCGACCGCAGATTGCATCCAGCATGGCAAAATGGAATTCCACCCGGGCGTTAAGATTGAGATAGTCACGGGCCGCCAGGGCGTAATTAAAAGATCCGGCCGGCCTTCGCCCTCGACCACTCAACATGGTCTGAGACATGATGTTGCCCATTGCTTCATCATCTGGGTTGGAGTGCCAGCTCAGACCTGGAGTCATTAGTCCGTCACACAGTGCTGCAAGAGGGATGGAGAGGACATCCTCCCGGCCAAGAGGCTTGTGGAAGGCCAACTGTTTTCTTAAAAAACTCTCTTCTGTCCGGCGCAGTCCTCCACCAAGGTCGATGACTAAAAAAGAAAAAGGAACGCCAATATCAAGAGGACGCAGCAGGCTGCCCGCGAAATCCATAACCATGTCACCGGTATCGAACATGGCCATCACTGCCATTTCATGGGAATAGCGTATGATGTCGTGCAGCGACCGACATTCGAGCAGGGAAAAGGTCGAGCCGTAGGCATCTGTCAGATTGAGCGGGACAATCAGTTTGCGTAAGGCCTCTCGTTCGGGGGATATGGTTTTTGCCCGCAGGTTGGTCAATAGATCAGTGGTTTTGCCCTTGGTCAGTTCCTTGCGCTTTTTGAAGGCCTCAATGGCTGCCTCGCGCACTGATTCCGGGGCCTCACGGACTGTTCCGTCATCGGCGTCGAGAATGATCCATTGGTTATTGGCAAGGCTTGTGGATGCATGGCGGGTACCGGTGAGCATGGGGATTCCCAGTTCTCTTGCGACACAGGAGAGGTGATCGGTTGGGTTGCCTATGTCAACTACAGCGCCACTGCATTGGGCAAACAGATGGGAGGCATCGACGATGCTCTGGGAGAGAACGAGGATGGTCGGCCGTTGATCCAGTTCATTGTTGCTGTCGTTATCCAGGGCCACCAGCTCTGCCAGGGAAAGAGCAATGCGAACACAGCCGATGACCTTACCGGAGGAAGCACAGGTGCCTGAAAGGAGGCGTTTTGCTGTGTCGTATGAAGGATTCCGGCGTCCTTTGGAGGCAAGTCTGAGCGGCCTTGACTGGAGAAGTGATAAACCTGCAGTGCGTGAAAATGCCCACTCGATATCCTGGGCCATGCCCCAGATGTTTTCCAGCAATTGCCCATACCGCATCAGTTCGAAGATGGTCGCCGCGTCCAGCAGGGGCTGACTGGCTTCAGCAACAGCAATCTGTTCCAGTCTGACGCCACCCTCTTCATTAGCGACCTCACGGACAGTTTTTTCTCCTATCTCTGCCCGGTCCATGATCTCCGCTTTGATGGTGTCGCTGTAATGTGATTTTTGCCGCTCCTCCGTCTGGAATTTTTTCTGGTTCGCTAGGCAGGACCGAGCGCCGGGGCCGATAGAGATCTGCCGGTGAAGAACCTCCTACGGCCTGGGTGCCAAGTCCGGACACACAGCTGATCAACATCCTGCCATTTTCCGGTTCCGAAGGGTCTACGGTAAAAAGGACTCCAGCACAGTCGACATCCGCCATAACCTGGCAGAGAACGGCGAGGTCAAAATCCAGAGGTGGGAGACCCGCATTCAATCGATAGGATATGGCTCTGGCACTGAAGCCGCTGGCGATAACCTCCTTGTAGGCAACCAGCAGGGATTGGCTGCCAATGACGTTGAGGATAGAGGTGTACTGTCCGGCAAAAGAGTGTTCCACTCCGTCTTCAGATACCCCGCTGCTGCGCACGGAGATCGCCAGGGGAGAGGAATTTTCCTGCTGTTGGCCTAACCTTTCCTGAAGGAATCGATAATTGTTTTCCAGATCCTGAGCCAGATCGTCCGGTAGCGGTGCATCAAGAATCTTGCTGGTGATACGATTGGCGGCGAGATTGAGATCACTCCGGCCCCGGTCCATGTCCCGCAGCAGTCTGCGGATATCTGCGGCAAGTTTTTCCATGGAAAGAAAACGCCTGGTTCCGGCTGTTGTACAGACAAAACCATCGGGAACCGGCAGGGTCAGTCGTCGCAGTCGGGCCAGGTTGGCGGCTTTTGTCCCAGCAGTTCCTGCCGCGTCCCTGCGCAGGGTGTCCAGGGGAATACAATACCCCTCCCGCCGTGTATCCTGGAGGGTGTCAAGGTGAGCAAGGATCTTTTCGGCCAGTTGACCATGAAATCGGTAGAGGGAAGAGTGGGCATCGTTTGACAGGAGGTTGAGGCCATCGACCAGCTCGGCTGTGGTGCTGATCAGCTCTTCGGTCAACCGTCGCACTTCAGTCGTCTCTCCCCGGATCAGCTGGGTGTCAATTTGGGCAATATGTTCCAGGGCGATGCCGTTATTTTCGAGAAAGATACGGAAAGCATGATAACGGGCTTTGAGGTTGTGGATAGCGAATGCTTCCTGCTCTTCCTTATGGTTCTGGAATGCTTCAATGACTTTTCTGAGAGGATTGACCAGTTTCATGGTTCTTCTCCTGATTGCTGGCTCTGAAGGAATGGTGACCGGTGATTTCCTCAGTCTGCCTGCAGGATTTGATTCTGCTAGCGGTGCGCAGGCTGCGGTGGGTCGCCGATTTTTTGCCGAAGGGCAGGAGAAAGGTGTCGGCAAATCGATCAAAGAGTTCCCGGCCCAGTTCGTCGCTGTAGAGGCTGGTATCCTTTTGCCGGGAGTAGGTGGTCAGGGCTCCGAGAACAAAGAGGGCCGAGCGCAGGACATCTTTTTCTTCAAACTTCATCCGGCCGACAACCAGGTCACCTTTCCAGAAGACCTTGAAGTCCATGGCTCCCAGCACGTCGCTGATAAAGAGTGCTCGTCTTGCACGTCTGGTCTGGTCAGCGAGACCGCCAATAAAACGGAAATAAATATAATTGCGGTGCCGGTCGTCTGCAAGATGAGCATCAATGACATTGAAATGGTAGCCCAGCCGGAGACTCAGATTCATATAATCCTGACTGATGATGGCCAGATTGTTCCCGGACATTTCAGGTGAGACACTGCTGAGTCGTGAAGTTCTCGGAATGGAAGAGATGATATCCTTTATGCCAAGAGTCGGCAGACCCTCACCTGCGGCCTGGGGATGTAGCAATCCGTCCAGAAAAATGGCGAACGGTTCTGAGAGAATGTCGGAGTGACTCAGTTGCTGTAGCCGAGCCATCCGGCAGGCCACCACCGATATCCAGCAGATTGATATCCATCTGCGTCGGCAGATGGAGCCTGTGTCGTGCTGAATGCCCCTCAGACCTGGTCGTCGTTCCTGGAAGTGAGCCAGTTCGTCGACTGCCATTTCATGGCAGAAATGAATGATATCATGAAAGGAACGGCAGTTCTGCGCCAAGAAATCAGGATCATCCGGGTTTATCAGCTTGAGTGGAGAAATGAATCGCAACAGTCTGCGCAGAATCCGATATTCAGGATCGATGGGAGAGAAGCTGTATTCACTGTTTCCCTGTTGCAGAAGATGGTCGAGGACTCCTTTATAAATACAGCTGTGACTGGCATCCACTGTTACCTCTGTTCCATTGGGCAGTTGTTCGAGAATTCCGGGAATGCCGAACAGTGCCGGAAGGCTGAGTTCCCGGGCCACCGTAGCCAGGTGGCCGATAGGGTTGCCATGTTCGGTGAGTATAGCTGCAGCCCGGTGGAGGATTGGGGTGAGCTGGGGAGTGGCAATTGGCGCCACTGCGACACCGCCGATGGGAAAATCGTTGAGGTTGGTGTATTGGGTCACATGGAAAACAGTACCGGCAGCAACACCAGACTGGATAACCTGGCCACCCTCGCCCAAAACAGTAGCGCTTCTTGTTTCCTGTTCAAGTTCAAGAGCTGTAGACTGCACAGGTTTTTCCAGGTAGGGAAAAAGCCGGGTCACCACGTATTTGTCATTCTCCAGGTATTCCCAGTGCATGATTACGGGAACCCCCATGATCCTCTCGAGGGTCATGGCTGTCTCTGCAAGAGCCTTGATCTCCTGGGGCAGGATGGTTGCGGAACCACGTCGGAAATGTCGCGTTTTTTGGAGTGGGGCTGGTGGCCTGCAGACCATCAGGGAAAGGGTCGATCCATGTTTTTCGGTGTCAGAGTCGAAGAGACGAAGTCAAAGGGAAAAATCCGTCGCAACTGGTGGATATCCATCTCTTGTCTTTTTCCGGGAAGCCATGAAGTGACGGTCAGCAGTGGAGTGGTTGTCTTGGTGGCGGCTCTGGTTGTGATGGTGCCGCGGGCGAGAGCGTTGGATGCGGGCCTGAGAAAAAGGGCAAAATGAGGCTCGATGTCCGGGTAAAGCAGGTGACATCGCTCTGCGGCGATGGTGATTATACGGTATATCCCTTTCAGAAACAGGGCTTCAGGGGAGCTTTTTTCAGGGTCCCTGTCAATGGTTTCTTTCGGTGATGGAGAGCTCGGACTGGGACTGCCGGTTGCCTGTTCAAGGGGAAGGGCTTCCTCCGCCAGCAAGACCAAGTTGTCGTTGCCGTCTTCTTTGAGCAAAAACTCTCCAAGATCCCGGGGTTCACCGGGCAGGCCATCAAGACGAGTGGCAGAGATGGACAGCAGTGGTTTGCGGTGTTCCGTCAACATTTGCTGCAGAGAACTGCTCAGGCTCTTTGTCACCAGATCAGCAGACAGTCTGTTTGCGGATGGGGCTGCGGAGGTGGTGCTGTTTAGAATGGCTTGGGTGGCATCACTGGAGATCACCAGGCCGTCACATGCTTTAATCCCTGGGTGGTAGCGCAGTTCAGCAAGACAGACGAGATCAATGCCTACCAGCGGTTCAAGCTCCCAGCTCAGGGAATCAAGGGGGAGAACCGGGGGACAGGAGAGGGCTTTGGTGTTGCCGGCAAGGATGTCGTCGAGGATGACCCGGATCTCCTGGTACCGGTCATAAAGCGGGACATATCCATTGTTGGTCAGGGCATTGAGATTGTAGGTAACATGGTGCACATGACTGGCAATAGTACGGACTGAGTCTTCCAAAAATTTTCGGTCGAAGATGTATTCTCCTCCGAGGGTGCGATCCATGGCTGCGATCTCTTCAAATACCAGGGTGTTGAGTTGAAGGATCTTTCTGAAATTATTAAAGAGAGCCTTGACCCGCCAGATATCAATTTCCTGTGCCCCGCTCGCGGGCTGATTCTTTTTATTACGAAAGAGGTGGCGCCACATGCATTCTTTCTCCTGCCTGACACTTTATTTATGCCGTTGATGCCTTGCCGCCATATTAACGGTGGGGAGTCTTGTGGATCGGAAAGACTTAAACAATCAGTCCAGTTAATACGGTTTAATCTATTTTTCATAATTTAATCACGTTTTCTCATCCGATAAAAATGCAGGGTCCAAACAATTATTCCCAAAAGTACTACCGCTACAAAGATATACACCTCGTACTGTTTGATTCTACCGAGTATTGTTTCCAGCGCATGGCCGAAAACGTAACCACCGCCTCCGACAACAACCGACCAAACCAACGCACCAACACTATTTAAAAACATGAACTTTTTTGTCGAGACGGTGCTCATGCCGATGACAAAAGGAGTAACTGTTCGCAGCCCATAAAGAAAGCGAAAGGAGAGAATCATCGGTGTTTGAAAACGACTCATCATCTTGTGCACTTTTTTAATTTTTCCTTCCCAGGAAGGGCGCCGGGCAAGGATCGCCTGACTATGTCTGCGCCCCAGAAAGAAAAAGAGTTGATCCCCGCAGAGACTGCCCAAAAAAGCCGCCTCAATTACCTCAGGCAGTGAAAGATAACCCTGGTGCGCTGCCAGACCTGCCAGCACAAGAATGGTTTCTCCTTCCAGGAACGTACCGATAACTACCGCCAAATAACCATAGTTTTCAATTAAGATTTGAAAGTCCATCGGCCAGCAAGCTCATGTATAGAAAAAACGACCCCAAATAAACAATTGACAAGTTCGTAAAAACCTCAAATTTCGATGGATAAGTAAAAAACTTCATATTGTAGGTGTGCAATTTTTGTATTATTTCTGAGTACATACGGTACGTCGTAATGATAGAAAAATTGCACCCCAAGGGCACTTCCTTTGGGCGTAACACGAACAATATGAAGATTTCTATGCCCTTTGGGTAATTTTTACGACGCCATCAAGTTTGATGTGTACCCTTTTATTCTATTGAACCTCGCCTTCAGTCTGCAGGCAGCTTATGCCGCGCCGCTCATTTTGCTTGCCCGGACACGTCAGGCGGATCGGGACAAGGTCAATGCCGATGCCGATGCGCGACACCGTGAAGATATTGCCATGGCCAGTGAGCAGCGTCTGGCCATCACGCAAAAACATGCCGAACAATTAATGGAATTGCTTCAGCAAAATACGCAACTCACCGAACTCACACAACAGCTCAGCCAAAGAATTGAGACTCTGACGGTGGAACTGCATGAAACAATAGTGCGAAAAGAGAAAAAGGGGAAAGAATGATTTACCATTTGAGAGTATCCAGGCAGTAAATTCGCTCCCCAAAAACTGCCTGACTAAATCGCTCACCTTGGAGCTCAAACAGTAATTGTTGATTCAGAGCGGGTGTTAAAAACCTTTTTGACCGGGGGGACGAAGTGTTTTGATCAAAAAGGGGCAGCGGCCTTGATCAACACCCTTATGAAGAAAATACCAATGGCGGGGGATAAGCCTCTCGCCATGTGCGTTATCGGTGACAAGTCTGTCTGCCCAATATCCAGTCGGATCGAGCACTTGAATTGCATCTTCCGCAAACAGATCGTAACGCAACCTCGCATTACCAAGAGTGGACTGGCTATGCTTGCTCGTATCTATCAGCACGACCTGCCTCCTTGCCTAAAACCAGCCAGGGTGTCAGCGAGAAAAACCAACTCAGTCGATTGCTTAGTTTTCCATGGAGCAGAGCAAAACCGGCTTGCCGTTACCTTAAACCAAATAATGGCTGAGTGCCCATTGTAGCTAATATCTTCCTGCTTCGACGGCACACCTACAGTTAAACGCCAACCTAGATAATGCAGAAAATTGCGCGGAACAGGCCGAAAACTGATGCCCGCCGTAACGCCTGCAAATACTATCACCAGCATTTCTGCCGCCAGCCAATACCGCATAATTTCATCAAATTCCGCCTGTGCATTGAAAATTGTAAGTTTTGCAGAGTTGCGGGTCAATTCCTCAACATACATGCAATGCTGCTGTTGAGTCTAAAATTGGCATGCGTAGTGATATGTAAGAATTCTAAAGTAATATCAGATTTTTATCACCAACTTGATGCCATATTCCAAAACCGAGCTAAAGGCAATGTTCAAACACTCAATTCAGCAAAAAAACCGCGGATGTCACGTGTTCTGCAATGATACTCTCGAGAATTCCATATATCTTTCTTTGAAAAAAACAATCGAACACAAATTGCGCATGTGATGCTTGTTTTTTCACATCCTAACGTACTGCTCAACTAAAAGAGGGATGCCTTCCTGATGGAGCATAAACCATTTTTGTGGATGAAATAAAATCTCTAAGGGTCCGAATATTGTTATTTTATTGCCTGTACAATTCTTTGAACCACATAGTGGCATCGCCTTTGCAATGGTTTTGTCGCATGCAATGTGAAATTCAATTTTGACTTTGATCTATCCAGATAAACCTACGGCCTTGATTATTACGCTTGGAGGAAACTAGATGCACATACACAGACGACAATTTTTGAAATACTGCCTGGGATCGGCTGCAGTAATGGGACTGCCACTCACTGTCCTTGGGAAACTGGAACATGCTTTGGCCGCGGAAGAGGCCGCGTTACCCAAAGTAATCTGGCTTAACGGTTCCAACTGCTCCGGTTGCACTGTCTCCTTGGCCAATTTGTTCAGCGAAAGTGGTCCCACAGATATTGCCGATCTGCTTTTCAATACCATCGATCTGGCCTTTCATCCTACTCTGATGGCTGCGTCTGGAGATCTGGCGGTACAACAACTAAAAGACACTGCTCAGGGAAGTTATATTCTGGCGATCGATGGCGGAATACCAACAGCTTTTGATGGCAATACCTGCATTCTGTGGTCCGATGGCGGTAAAGAAGTGACCGCCCTAGAGGCCGTTGAGATGCTGGCCCCGAATGCCGCAGCTGTCCTCAGTATCGGCACGTGCGCCAGCTATGGTGGAATTCCGGCCGCAGCCCCAAACCCGACAGGTGTCGTCAGCGTCAGTGAACTCGTCGGCTCAAAAACTATCAATATCCCGGGCTGCCCCACCCATCCCGACTGGATCGTCTGGACCGTAGCTCACCTGCTTGCTGGCGAAACTCCGCAACTGGATGAGTTGAACCGCCCTGCGGCTCTTTACGCAACCGAAATCCACCAAACATGCCCCCGTAGAGGGCAGGAAAAGGCGCAAACTTTTGGCATTGAGCAGCAGTGTCTCATGTCTCTTGGCTGCAAGGGACCTGAGACTAAATCAGACTGCCCGTCCCGGAAGTGGAACAATGGAACCAACTGGTGTATCGGGGCCGGAGGGCTCTGTATCGGTTGTACTGAGAGTGATTTCCCGGACAAATTTTCACCATTTTACCTGAAAGAATACGGCTATAAACAATTCGACAAACCTGCACCGGAGGACCCAAGCCCCTCTGAACCCAAGCCAGAAGAACCGCCTGGCAGCAAACTCCGGATAACCAGAATTGACTGGCATAAAGAGAGGCGGACCCTCAAGGTCGAGGGTAAGGGAGAAGGCGGCCTGATTGTGAGTATCTACGATGCCGACTCGGGAAATCAATTAGGTGCCGTCTCTGTCAGCGAGGCCGGCAGGTGGAAATTTCGCCTGAAAAAACCATCAACTGCCCTCCGCAGGTTGCAGGCTACATCTGGTGGCGAGAGCGTATCTTTCGATGTACGGGGAGACAGGGATCGAGAACGTCAAAGAGACGAATGGCACACTCGACATAAAGAATGGCACAAGCGACATAAGAATCGCTGATTTTTGCCATCAGCACTGGGGGGCAGGGCAATAGTTTGCCCGTACGCTCTGAATGCCTTGAAGAGGCAAGGATTGACAGATATCCGCTAAGGACATGGATATCATTTAAAAGATTAACACCCCACAAGGGGGGATGAGTGCTTTTCACAGATTATTTTACTTGTTGTCAATAGCCGAAAATAATCTGTAAGGGACTCAATACTATGGAAAATATACGATGAAAACAATAACCGTCATGGATCCGGTTACCCGGATTGAAGGCCACATGAAAGTCGAAATCTCAATTGACACCAACGGCGGCCAGCAGCAGATTGTTGATGCGCGTTGCACCGGTACGCTCTTTCGTGGCTTTGAGACGCTGCTGATCGGTCGTAGTGCCCTGGACGCGCCTATTATTACGCAGCGCATATGTGGGGTGTGTCCAATCTCCCATGGTCATACAGCGGTGCAGGCCCTGGAAGACGTTTCCAGTTGGCTGCCGCCCACCAATGCAAGATTATTGCGCAATCTTACTCTTGCGGCAAATTTTCTCCAGTCTCACATTCTTCATTTTTACCTTCTTGCGGCACTTGATTTTGTTGCTGGACCGGATGCTTCGCCGTGGAAAACCGCTTGGAAAACGGATATGCGGACCGGTCTGGACAGTGTGTCTGCCCATCTGCCTGCGGCGATAGCCGCCCGTCGCCAGGCCCATGAAATGGGTGCCGTTTTCGGCGGCAGAATGCCCAACACCAACAGCTATATTCCTGGCGGGTTCACGGCCATTCCAACTGCCGGGGATATCGATCTGTTCAGGCAGCATCTTACCGTGTTGACTGAATTTATCAAATCTGTCTATCTCCCCGATGTACAGAAAGTTGGTGAAGTCTATAGCGATTATTTCCAGATCGGGGCCGGCAGTAAAAATTTAATGGCCTTCGGCGCCTTTGAAATGGACGATACCAATAGCACACGTCTTTTTTCCGGAGGATACGCTGAAAATGGTGTCCCGGATACCCTCAATGGTTTTACCACCGATGATATCAGCGAATCTGTCAAATATTCCTGGTATGAAGATGTGACCGGCAACCTGACACCGGCCACAGGTGAAACAAAGCCCCAATTTCCCAAGACCGATGCGTATTCATGGCTCAAGGCCCCTCGTCTGAATGGCAAGCCCTTTGAAGCCGGTCCGCTGGCAAGAATGTCGATAAATGGGGATTACCAGGGTGGCATATCAGTCATGGACCGACACGTGGCGAGGGCACTTGAGTCTGTCAAAATTGCTGCTGCCATGGACACCTGGCTCACCGAACTGACCCCAGGCCAGAATGCCTATGATGATAATTTTGACCAATTTTCAGGAGTCGGTGTGGGGCTTTCAGAGGCTCCGCGTGGTGCCCTGGGGCACTGGGTTGAGATCACTGAGGGGAAGATCTCTCATTACCAGGTGATTACCCCTACCTGCTGGAATGCATCACCGCGTGACGATCAGGATGTACCCGGCCCGATGGAACAGGCCCTGATCGGTACACCGATTGAGGATCCTGATCAGCCTGTCGAAGCGCTACGGGTCATCCACTCCTACGACCCTTGTCTGGCCTGCGCGGTGCATATCATGCGTCCGGATAAAAAGCCAAAGGTGATCCATGCCAGAGCCAATTGATAGCTAATTTATGCAAACGCTCGTTATTGGTCTCGGCAATGAACTTCTTGGAGATGAAGGAGTGGGGGTCGATGCCGCCCGCCTGCTGCAAAGAAAAAAGTTGCCGGAAAACGCCAAGGTACTGGAAGTTGGGACTGCTATCCTGGACGCTCTGCCTGAATTGGAGCAAGCGCGAAGAATCATTGTGCTGGACGCCATGAAGGGCGAGAATCCTCCGGGGACAGTTTATAAGATTCCGCTGCACCACTGTAGCGGATCAACATGTATTGCTTCGATGCACGGTTTTGACATTTTTCGGGTCATGGCCCTCACCGAATTGAGGGAAACACCGTCGGTAATGGTGTTTGGCGTGGAACCTGAATCGGTCGGTTGGTCGATGTCCTTATCGCCACCGGTAACAGAATCCTTGCCCTACCTGATGGAAGCCGTCTTGGAAGAATTAGAGGATGCCGGGTGAAATCCAGTCAGGAGTGTAAACGTCGTATTGGTCAATTCAAATTAGAGGAGGATGCCGTTATTACAACCGATTAATCAGTTTTGTGGCCAACAGGATAACGTGCAGGGTTATATTTTCTTTTATTTTATCTTGTTGCGTGTGTTGGTGCGCCTGGAAGTACACCAACCCCGCCAGTTAACAATGCCGTAAACGACTTTTCAACCTTCTGACATTCATCTGGGTAAATTTTACACACAATTTAAAGAGGTTTTTATGCACAAAAAAATACTGTGCTGTTTTGCAGCTTTTGCAGGAGCATTGCTGTTAACAGCTACGAATGGATTTTCTTATGGTAGTTATGGAGATGATGTGAATGCAGCTTGCGCTCCCGAGGCTGTTTACACTGCCGGTGACTGCGCTTTATGCCACGTCGCAGACAGGAGTGCTTCCACCACGGCGACAGAGGCGTATAATTCAGGCGGCACTCCCCTGACAGATTTTTTCTGTCTGCCGACCACCACTCCGACATGTACCGACAATGACGGAGACACCTATGCCATAGAAGGCGGTGCTGAGTGTGGCCCGATTGATTGTGATGACAATAATGCTGCCATCAACCCCGGAGCCGAGGAAAATTGCAGTGACAACGTTGATAATAACTGTAATAACCTGATTGACGATCTGGATCAGGCAGCTGTGGGCTGCCTGGTGTGCACCGACAGTGACGGCGACAACTTTGCCCTGGAGGGCGGTGACTGTGGTCCTGCAGACTGTAACGACACCGATGCGGCTATCAATCCAAACGCTATTGATACGCCCAACAATGGTATCGATGAGAATTGCTCTGGAGCAGACTCCGTTGACTCCACCATCTTGGACAGTGACGGCGATGGTTACAATCAGGCTGAAGACTGTGATGACACTGATGCGGCCATCAATTCTGGCGCAATTGACATTCCAAACAACAACATAGATGAAAACTGCGATGGTGTCTATAATGTTGACAACACTGTACTGGATAACGATGGTGACGGTTTTACCCCGGTTACTGGTGACTGTAACGACACTGATGGGGATATACATCCTGATGCCTTAGAGATCTGTGGAGACGCCATAGATAATGACTGTAACGGCCTTGTCGACACCCAGGATTCCAACGGTATTGACTGTCCGGTAACGTGTATTGATCTGGATGGTGACACATATGCGATCGATGGCGGCGACTGTGGTCCGGTTGACTGCAATGACAATAACGCCGCCATTAATCCAGGTACGGAAGAGGTCTGTGCAGACAACCTCGATAATGATTGTGACAGTGAAATTGATGAAAACTGTGATGCCACCTGCCCGGATCTTGACGGTGACGGATATCAGGATGCAGCTTGTGGTGGTGCTGATTGCAACGACACTGATGCGGCAATCAATCCTGGTGCTGCCGAAGTTTGTGGCAATGGTGCCGATGAAAACTGCAACGGGGTAAGCGACGATACCTGCCTTACCTGTCCAGATGGAACCCTGCTGGTTATTAAGGAAATGGAATATAACCGGGGTGATAAAAAGCTTCAGATTAAAGGGCGAGCTACTGTCGGTAACTCAATCACCATCATCGATGCTGACACTGATAAGACTCTTGCGGAAGGAATCAGGGTCACAAAAGGGAAATGGAAGGCTAAGATCAAAGATGTCGGTAGTTCACTCGAGAATATTACTGTCATGACATCCAATGGATGTGCTATTGACCAGGAAATTAGAGACAGGAAGGACCGAGATGATCACGATGGTGATCACTATGGTGGTCGCGATGATGATCACCATGATGGTCGCGATGACGATCATAAAAGGAATCATAAAAGATTTCGCAGATAAAATGGTTCTGACGATCTATTTGTGCCAAATATAATGATTTTTTACTAAAGGGGGAAACCGACAGGTTTTCCCCTTTAACTTTTATCGTTAAGTTTGACCGACAGTATCTTTGGTTGGATTTAATGATACTTGGTCATATAGAACTGAGACTTTTGGGAAATTGGTCATTTCTGGTATTTCGTTAAAAAGGCATATTTTATCAATTAACCTACCAAGACTTCTTTTTTGGGTATGTTTGTGTCCAATGTTGGCACTTCGGTCCTGCTTGTACTCCTGGCCATGAATATGGCATCTCAGGTGGGTGCTGACTCGAGAAATGCGGGAATGGTTATGGCTGTCGCTTCCTTTAATACTTTTATCCTGCCGACCACCAGGTGAATGTCCTGATCATGCAGCCGAGTGGCTACAAAACAACCGAAAATGTTCAGGTTGGCAGTGGTTTTATGTTCACGATAGCGTCTTTTTAAATCGTCCGATAGCGATGGTGAGAAAACTGACAGACAGAATCGTCTGGGCGGCGATTGCCGGCAAAAGTGATGATATACCCACATCCTTCATGACAATGCCCCGCAAAATTTCCAGATACCAGCGCATCGGATTGAGGGAGGTGGCGTAGCGGACCGGATCGGGCATATTGCTGATCGGGAACATGAATCCGCTCAGCATGACCGAGGGCATGAGAATCAGAAAGCTGGTAAGCAAGGCCTGCTGCTGGGTTGAGGCGCTGCCGCTGATGATCAGGGCAATGCCCATATTGCCGGCAAGATAGATCCCGGTCAGGCCATAGAGGAGCAGCAGGCTGCCCTTGACGTGGACGCCGAAAATAAAGTAGGCGACAACCAGCATGACCGACATTGAGATATAGCCGGTGATCATATAGGGAATGGTCTTGCCAAGAATAAATTCAATCCCGCGGATGGGGGTGACCATCACCTGCTCGATGGTGCCGATCTCCTTTTCCCGGACGATGCCGATGCTGGTCAGCAGCAGGCTGAAAATAAAGAGCATGGTGGCAATCAGCGAGGGGACATAGTAAAATTTGCTCTCCTGGTTGGTGTTGTACCAGGCGCGGCTCTCGGTCGAGATCTGGATCGGCGGGGTGGTGATGCCTTTTCTACCAAGCCGTTTCTTGAGCATTTTGTCGTTGTAATCACTGACGATGTACCCGGCATAGCCGAGGACGATGGAGGTGCTGTTGCTGTCGGTGCCATCGGTGATGAGCTGTATCTCGGCCGTCTGTTCGGTGAGGATATCTTTGCTGAATCCTGCCGGGATCTGCAGCACACCACGGACCTCGCTGCGGTCAAGCAGCGGGGTGATCTCGTTCTGGGAGGACAAGATGATCGGAAATACGGAAATAATTGCTGGCGGTAAAGGCACTGATCAGTTCTCTTGAGGCCGGGGTCTTGTCCATGTCCAGCACCGCCAGGCGGATATTGGTCACATCGGTGGTCAGGGCAAAGGCCATGATGGTCATCTGGATTACCGGCATACCGAAAATAACCACCCGCATCCGTGGATCGCGAAGCATCTGCAAAAATTCCTTGATGAGCATGCGGAGGAGTCGTTGCAGCATCTCTTACTCCAGTTTGAAGGAAAAATTGCGGTTGGCAAGAAACATCATGAGCAGGGCGTAAAACAATAACAAGAAAGCGTCGAGCCAAAGAATCTCCAGGCCGATGCCTTTTAAGTAGATGCCGCGCAGGATGGCGATAAAATAGCGGGCAGGGACGATATAGGTGAGAAACTGCAGAGGCAAAGGCATGTTTTCGATGGCAAAGACGAAACCGCTCAAAATCAGCGTCGGCAAAAAACCGGCAATGATGGCCAGCTGATTGGCCAGGACCTGGGATTTGAGTTTGATGCTGAGGGTCATGCCGAAAAACAAGGCCCCGGTCAGAAAAAAGGCGGAAAGCAGCGAACAACAGGCCGGCATTGCCGACTATCGGCACATCGAAAATCCATTTGCCCATCAGAACGGCCATTGCCACATCGGTCATGCCGATACAGAAATAGGGGATGACCTTGCCAAAAATCAGTTCAGGGCCGCGCAGCGGGGTGCTGATCAGCTGCTCCATGGTCCCTGTTTCCCATTCCTTGGCCACCGTGGTACTGGTGAGCAGCGCGGCGACGACGATCATGACCAGGGCGATGATGCCGGGGATGAGCACGTTCTGGCTGCGCAGGTCCGGGGTTGTACCAGGAGCGCTGGATTAATTCGATCGGCTGCTTCAGCTCTCCGCGTCCTTTGAGCTGCATCTGTTCCGAAGTAACCTGCAAGGGCGTAGATGGTGCCGATGTTTGCCGCATAGCCCATGGCCAGCCGGGAGGTATTGGCATCGCTGCCGTCACCGATAATCTGAATTTTCACCGGTTTTCCGGCCTGCACCTTGGCGGCAAAGTCACCGGGGATAACTAAGGCGACCATGGCCGTACCCCGGTCAAGATCCTTTTGCAGTCCGCGGTAATCTGTCGTGATAGCCTTTGATGGCAAAGTAGGGGGAACTCTGAAAGAGACTGAGCAGTTCTCGGCTTTCGGGTGTGCGTGACTGGTCCCAGACCACGGTCGGCACCAGCCGCAGGTCAAGGGTCAGCGCATAGCCGTAGAGCAGGATGAGGATGAGGGGAATGGCCAGGGCCAGGGTCAGGCTCCGCCAGTCGCGCACCAGGTGCAGGGTTTCTTTGCGGGCAACAGCGGTGAGACGTCTGAGGTTCATGCTTTGGCCGCCTCCCTGTCCTTTCTTGCCGTTTTTTCTGTCCACCTCTTCAATGAGGGAGATGAACACATCTTCCATACTCGGCAGGATGGTCTCCATGGTGAAGCGCAGAATTATCCATAGGCCGCGGGCAGTGAGAAGATCGTTGATTGCCGCTATGGCGGCTGCATCGTCTGGGGTGACGATATGCAGACCTGAGCCAAAGAGCGCCGCATCCCGGACTTCGGGCAGGGCCTTGAGTGGAGTGACCAGATGCCTGGGGATCGGCACAGCGCAGGTCGATGATCTTGTCCTGCATAAAGCGGGTTTTCAGCTCCGATCGGCGACCCCGAGGCGATCATCTTGCCATCGTAGATGAGGGCGATACGGTCACAATACTCGGCCTCCTCCATATAATGGGTGGTGACGAAGATGGTGATGCCCTGATCCGCCATGGCGTAGATGAGATCCCAGAATTGCCGACGGCTGAGGGGGTCGACTCCGCTGGTCGGTTCATCGAGAAAGATAATCGGCGGCTCATGCAGGATGGCGCAGGCCAGTGCCAGACGTTGTTTCCAGCCACCGCTGAGAATAGCAGTCAGACTGGTTCGATGTTTCTGCAGCCCGGCCATGGCCACCGCCCAGTTGAGGCGATTTTCAAGGCGCTTGCCGCGCAGGCCATAGATGCCGCCGTAAAAACTGATATTTTCCTCGACGGTGAGATCTTCGTAGAGGGAAAATTTCTGGCTCATATAGCCGATATGCAGTTTGATCTGCTCGGTTTCAGTACAGGATGTCATAGCCTGCCACCGTTCCTGTGCCGGAACTGGGGCTGAGCAGCCCGCAGAGCATGCGGATGGTCGTGCTCTTTCCGGCTCCGTTTGGACCGAGAAAACCAAAGATTTCTCCTTTTTTTACCTGGAAACCGACATCGTCGACGGCTGTGAAGTCGACCGAACTGCCGGGTAAGATGCTCCACCTGCACGGCCAGAGTGTCGGTTGCTGCCACTCGGGGTCGATACTGCTCGGAACGGTCTCTCTGTTCTTGCGGGGTCTGGCTGCGTTGCTCTTTCCCAGTAAGCTGACAAAGACATCTTCAAGGGATGGATTGGTCTCTTGGACCTGTTCATAGCTGAATTTGTGCTCTGTCGAGAAGGTCGATGACCAGCTCTTTGGTCTCTATCGCTGTCCCGGCAGACCAGATGGACCGTATCGCCGAAGAGATTGACGCTTTTGGTAAAAGACTTTTCCGCGGAGCAGTCTGACGATTTTCCGGGCCTGACGGGATCTGATAGCCAGTATCCGGCCGTCCATCAGCTCTTTAATTTCCTGCGGTGTGCCGACGGCCATCAGTTTGCCCTGATCGATGAGTCCGACACGGTCACAGCGCTCAGCTTCATCGAGATAGGCGGTGGTGATGAGCACGGCAACCTCCTGTTGCCGAAGTCTGTGGAGGATTCGCCAGAAATCCCTGCGGCTGACCGGATCGACGCCGTTGGTCGGTTCGTCGAGCAAAAGAACCTTCGGGGTATGGATAAGGGCGCAAATAAGCTGGAGTTTTTGTTTCATGCCGCCGGAGAGATTGCCGGCCCGGCGGTGGATAAACGGGCGCATATGGCTGAAATCGAGCAGTTCTTCGATGCGGCTCTGTCTGCCCTTGCGGCTCATGCCGTAGAGGTCGGCATAAAAAGTCGATATTTTCGCCGACCGTGAGGTCCTGGTACAGACCGAATTTCTGGCTCATATAGGCGAGATGGTCCTTGACTGCAGCTGCCTCAGTTGAGGTATCAAAACCGGCAATCCGGGCAGTGCCGGAATCGGCATCCATGATGGTCGCCAGCATCCGCAGGCTGGTTGATTTTCCTGCACCGTCAGGACCCACCAGGCCAAAAATTTCTCCTGGAAATACGGTGAAACTCAACTGATCGACGGCGGTGAGCGGACCGAATTTTTTGGTCAGTCCGTCTGCAACAATGGCCGGACGAATATCCTGATGCGGCAATGTGTGGCCCTATGGCTTTGCCGGTGGGAATTGCCATTCACTCGGCCGCTGAAATCTATGATTCCATCGGCGGGCATCCCTGGTTTGAGTTCGTTTTCCGGGTTGTCGAGCAAGACCTTGATGCGGAACATGAGCTTTGACCCGTTCTTCAAAGGTCTGCACTGTCTTCGGGGTAAATTCAGCCTGACTGCTGATATAGCTCACCTCGGCCCAAATAGGTCTTGTCGGGAAAGGCGTCGGTTGTGACGGCAACCTCCTGGCCGAGCTTGATCCGGCCAAGATCCGATTCAGTGGATATAGGCACGCAGCCATGGTTTATCAATTCTGCCAAGGGTGAGTACCGGGGAGGCCGGATTAAGATATTCTCCGGCCTCGGCCGAGGTGCTGAGCACCACTGCATCCATTGGTGCGAGCAGTTCGGTATATTTCAGCTGTTGTCTGGCCAGCTTGACACCGGTCTCGGCAACCTGGACCTTGGCTCTGGCCTGGTCGATACTCTCCTTACGTGGCCCGGCCTTGATCAGGGCATATTCCGCCTCAGCCTGCTTTAGTGCTGCTTCTGCTCTCTGGATCTGTTCGATGCGCGGACCAGCCTTGAGTAGTTCGAGCCGTTGTTTTGCTGCCTTAGTCTGGGCGCTTGCTTCTTTCACCCGGTTTTCTGCTGTCTCAAAGAGGGTCTGGTAGGTTTCAAGGGAATTTTTACTGACACTATTGTCCTTGAACAGGCTGATATAGCGATTTTGATCAATTCTGGCCTGTTTCAGCTGAACGACTGCCGATTGTTCCGCAGCCTTTGCACTGTCCAGTTCGGCCTTGGCACTTTCGATTTCCTGGATGCGGCTGCCGTTCTGCAACTCCGTCAGACTCTGACGGGCCTGCATGACTCGGGCTCGAGAGCTGTCGATATCTTCCTGCGACTGCCGGCGGTAAGTTCTGCCAGGACCGCTCTGGCGAAAGCCAGATTAGCTTCGGCCTGGGCCAGGGCAATGGTCTGGTCACTGTTTTCGAGCCTGGCCAAAATCTCGCCGGCGACGACCGCATCTCCTTCTTCCACCAACCGTTCCTGCAGGCGGCCGGAAATTCTAAAGCTCATTTGAGCCTCGGTAACTTCTATATTGCCGGAAAATTGCAGTGACATATCATCGTTGCGGTGGCTGTACAGATTGAAGACGTAGATACTGCCAATGATTGTCAGTAAAAGCGGGAGAATGATGCGTAACCTTTTTTTCATGATTCTGCCTTTGGTGATGAAAGAAAATCCTCTTTGACGCCGGCAATTCCTCCGAGAGAAAAATGCCAAACCGAATCCGCCAGTTGATCGAGGTTGTCCATCGTGGCGCTGGTGTCGGAAAAAACTGTGCGGATGACCGTTGCGCCAATGGCATAGTAAATACACTGGCCGATAATACTTATGGCACAGGACATAAGTTTTTCCGGGCCTGGATTGATCTGCATAATATCGACAATTATAGAGATCAGCAGATCTTTATGCGGCTGTAATATATCGCTCAAGAATGGATACAAAAGCCGGGCTTGGGTCGAGCAGTTCCCTGGCGATAAGACGACCCTGGCCGGACATCCCTCCCCAGCCCTCCCGGCTCTGCAGTCGATAGAACATGGCCCTGATAAAAACCCGGAGCCGTTGCTCCGGACCGGCTTCGGTACCTGTTTCCACGGTTGCCGGAAAACGGGTGAAACCAGTGGAGAAGACATCCTCGAGAACGGCACCATATAAGCCCTTCCTTTCCCTGGAAATGATAATTGATTGCGGCGACATTGACGTCTGCTGCTTTGGCGATCCGGCGTATGGTGGCATCTTTGAAACCTTTCTGGCCAAAGATAACGCCGGCCGATTTGAGAATTCGTTGTTTGGTTGACGTTGTTTGTTGAGACATGGCTCTCCATGGCTAAGAGAAGGATTCAAACAGGAGAGTAAAACATCTGTTTGAATCCTGCAATATAAGATTGATCTCCTTGTCTTCATCTCTATCCGGGACGCTTTTTTGATCGGAAAGGTGAGTTTTAACGACACCATCATATTTTCAATTGCGCACAGCTCTTTATGCGTTATTTATTATCTGATGGAGAAACAAACATCTTTTTCGGGGTTAGGCGAAGAAAAGTTCCCGCAGGGAGGTTGTGCACCCATGCCTGACGATTGTGTGGTTGGCAATTAAATCGTGTAAATAGACAGGAATGTGAAAACAATGACTGAAACGAAAACCAAAAAGTTCCGAGTCAAACGTTGGATGAAAATCTGTGGTGGTGTGGTTGTCACCATTGTCCTGTTTTTTCTGCTGTTGCCGTTTGGCATAAAATACTATCTTGCCGACTGGCTGGTAAAGAACGGTGCTGACAGTGCCACCGTAAAAAATCTCACGTTCAATCCTTTTATGGGAAGAATAACTCTGGGGGAGGTGGATGCAGAGCGTGGGGGGCAGTCAATGCTCAATAATGCCCGCGTGGTTCTGAATCTTGGGATTACCTCGCTTTTTAATCACGATATTCGCATGGAAAAAGCAGAGTATCGTGAGTTCTTCATTGATATTGAACAGTACCAGGATGGCAGCTGGCGTTTTGGCACCTATACTTTGCAGGGTCAAGCGGAAAGAGAAGACGGTCGAATCCGGTGAGGAGGCGCTGTCCAACTGGAGATTTCTCGCCGATCAGGTCATCCTGAAAGATTGCAAGGTCCACCTGAAAACCCCTGATCTGGATATGACCCTGGTGATTGATGAGGCGGAGTTGACGCGTTTTACTACCCGGGAGGAACAGCCCGCCGGGAGCTTCACTTTTAAAGGAAAACTCAATGATGGCCCGATTGCCCTGCAGCTGGATACGGTGCGGGTTGCTCCTGAGCTGGATCTTGGCGGCACCGTCTCGATTGCCGGGTTTCAACTCGCTGAACTTTCCACGCTGCTGCGTGATGTCATGCCGACCCTTGCTGGAGAGGTCGGTCTCGATGGTCAGCTTCTTTTCAGTCAGGGCGCAGAAAAGGGGACTCCAGGTTGATTACGACGGCACCTTCGGTCTCACTGGAACTGAATATTGGCAGCAGTGATTTTAGCACCAGGGCTGAAAGTCTTACCTGGAAAGGCAAGCTGCACTATGGCGCGGAAAAAGATAGTCCTGCAAAAATTGAAACGGATGGACTGCTGGCTGCCCAGAAATTTAATTTCGCGGTTCCGGCATCAGAGCTTGTTCTCGAGGAATCACGAATTGACTCTGAATGGCAAGACCACGCGTAACAATCGGCGAAAATATTGTGATTGAAAATGATGGTTCCCTGCTGCTGGAAGGTGACGAGATTGGTGCTGCCGCCCTATGGTATCACAGAAGAGAGTATTTCCTGGAAGGGCACCGCCCAGTACGAATCAAAGCCGAAACAGGAGGGAAAGTTTGTTCGTGTCGATGGTGTGCTTGACCTCGGTGAATTTCAGGTAGAGGGTGGGGACCAATCAGCGCCTTATGCCATGGGGGGAAAGATGGTCTCCTGGCAGGGAGTGGTTGGCTTTAGCCAGATCGATTCCGGAAAACGCTCGGTCCTTAAACTGGATGGTTCTCTTGACCGGCGGTGAGCTGCGTACTACCCTCGAAGAACCACAATTGCGGTTAGGGCAGGACAAGGTTGAATTGAAGACAAAGGCAACCATCAGCCTGGGTGAAATTATCGATATGGACGGTCTCAGCTCACTTACTCTGCAAAATTTTGCACTTTTTGAAGGTGAAAATGACAGTCCCAGTTTGTCCTTTGACCAACTCGCCGTTACGGATATTGAAAGCAGGGGAGAGAAAACGATTGGCGTGAAAGATCTGCAGACTGTGGGGTTAAAATCGTCGATCCCCGGTAATTTTCCTCTAAGTATTGATATCGCCGAAATCAAGCTGGTGGATCTTTTCACCGAGGATCTGACAACTTTCACTGTCCGCGAACTGCAGGTGAAAAATCCACTTGTCACTGCTGTGCGTAATAGTGCTGAACTTGTCCGGCTGGATGACCTGACAGTTACGAATATCTCTGTAGGTGAAGAGATGCAGGTCGGGCTTGACAATGTCCAGCTGCAGAACTTTGTTTTTCTGGGCTCGCCGGATGACCAGGCGAAAAAACCGGCTGTGTCATTTACTAATGCCAGCTTCAATGCAGTCAGTTGGAGCAAGAGTACTGGTTTAGAGGGCAGTATACTGCAATTTGATGATCTGGTCGCATCGGTTGTTCGGGATAAGGACGGTAAAATCAACATTAGTCAGCAGCTGGCAGAGATGCAGCAGGGTGCTGAACAGGCTGATGAACCGGCTGGAAAAGTGGCACAGGAACCGGCGGCAGCTCAAGCCTGCCAGGAAGAGACCGCGGCAGCACCCTTTAAACTGGAAAAAATTGTTGTCGCCGGGAAAAGTGCAGTTTCTTTTGAAGATTATACCCTGAAAGTACCCTATAAGACAGATCTGGCTATTTCCCGTCTGGAGATAACCGGTCTTGATTCAAGTAAACCAGATCAGAAAACAGAGGTCGTATTCGAAGGGGAGCTGGAAAAACGGGCACCTCTTGCAGTTACCGGAAATATCCTGCCGTTTAAGGAAAAACCGGGGGTCGATATGAAGCTGAGCCTGAAAAATTATCCTCTTTCCAGCCTGTCTCCTTACACCGTACAGGCGGTTGGCACGGCACTGGCAAGTGGTCAGCTCCAGATCAAAAGTAGTTTGAAACTCGCCGACAACAATCTGGATATGAATAATGCCCTGCTCCTGAAAAAACTCGAAACAAAGACTATTTCCCCTGAATTGGCGGCGGAGCTGAACAATCAGCTGCCAATCCCTCTGGATTCGGCACTGTCGCTTGCTGCGAGACAGCGATGGAAATATTAAACTTGATGTTCCCTTGAGCGGTCCGGTAGATAAACTGAATGTGGGGATCTCCGATGTCCTCATCACTGCCCTCAGCAAGGCGATTGTCCCGGCAGCCTCGGGATATCTCATGTATGCCCTTGGTCCCTATGGGGCTTTGGCCTATGTCGGGATGAAGGTTGGCGAGAACATGCTGGAGATTAAATTCCCGCCCGTGGTGTTTGCACAGCAGGAAATTTCGCTTACCCCGGAGCATATTGATTATCTGCAAAGGATTGGTAAAATTTTACAGGATCGTCCGGATGGAGACCTCCAGCTCTGTCCTACCGTCGCTTCCTGGGAATTTATGACCGAGGAGGAAAAAGCTGCAGTACAGGGTAATGTTTTAAGGTGGATGAAGGACAAGACGGAACAATTGAATGGAACTTGGCCAACAGAGAGCAAAAGCCGTGCAGAGTTATCTGGTCAAGGACCATGGAATTGCCGTCAGGATCGCTTGCTGATCTGCACAACCAAAATCGACCAAAAGAAGGATGCCGTCCCGGCGGTATTACTCCAGTATCTGATGCTTAGCGCCCCATGCTCACCCTCTTTTTTGCGGCTTCCAGATCAAAATGGCCGGGGTCAAAATCGGGGCGACCGGTGAGTTCATACAGACGGTTGTGATTCTTACTCCCCGGAGATTCGAGGGCGGTTATCAGTTGGTGGTATTCATGGATATCACCAACGGTCTCGGGTGGGCAGGCCATTTCTCCAGACAGCAGGATAGGATGTTTGAGCTTCCTGTCCGGCGGGATGATCTCTTCCAGGTGAATGACATGCTCCCATCCTTCACCTGCACCATAGATGTAGGAAAACATGAAGCGCATTCCCTCCTCCAGGGTGTGCAGTTTATATTTATATCTCGTCGAATCGTTTGGATTCCCGGGGGGCTTTGGTTTTCATGGTCGGCTCGTAACTGATCTTGCCGACCAGAAACTGATGCACGTGAGAATCACTCCAGCCCATGCTCAGCTGGATGGTATCGTGGAGTTGGGCGAGGGTGAATGTCCCCGGCACCTGGACGCGCCGCCAGATGAGCGGATCTGAAAAAATGAGAGAAATATGCAGGAGGTAGCTTGGAACCTGCTTGTCGTCTTTCGGGGTTGCGGTCCTGGTGCTGCTGCTTTGCGGGAAAACACCTTTTATAACCTGAGCCATTCACTCCTCCTTTACGCTGTATGCTTGTCGATCATCTCAATGAGTGCATTTTCTCCTGTTGCTCTGTTGTCTTTGAGATAACACAGTAATGCAGGAACAGGACTCTGGCCAGAATAAGTCGAAAAAACGCCAACCATCCTCCTCAGTCACTCTCTGATATCTCCTGCAAAGTGGTCAAGAGCAGCTGTCTGAATTTGTTCACGGCTTTCCGGCCGTTGTCTCCTTTTTCATCCTGGATAGCCTTGAAAAAATCATGACAGATTTTGATCTTTCCAGCCGGCCATTTTTTGGTAAACCCCTGCGGCGAGTCCTCCGGCACCAGCGATTGATCTGCTTTTTTATAGTCCCTTCTGCCGTGGGCCCAGTTAATGGTATGCTGGTAGTAGAGCAGGGATCGGTTCAGTAAAATAAAGAGCAAATCTATCGATTTGGCCGGGCCAATCTGGACCTGTTTGCCGCCTAGTGGGATGCCCATGAATTTGACCTTATCAGAAATGTTTTCGCCGCCGAAAAGGGCGCCGAGTACCCCGGCTACAGTGCCCATGGCCGTGAACATTCCCAGGCCGTGGCCGAGTGCCGCTACATCAAGACCGGCGCCAATCGCCGCACCGCCAAGTCCTCCGGCGATTATGACCTGTTGCCTGGTCAGGCCCAGCAGCTGCCAGGTTCGCTCATCGAATAAATCCTTGTTGAGAACCGAATGTGGCGGCAGATCATACTGAAAAATATTATGTTTGAAGAGATTGCGAATGTGCTGGTGAGTTTTTTTCTCCATGCGGCTGATTTTTTGACTGTATTGGGCAAACAGCTTCTCGCGGCAATCTTTTGCCTGTTGCTCGGAGCTGATATCCCCGGTCAGTTGCAGAGAGAGACTGTCGGTGAGCAGCCTGGTGATGTTGTCCGCCGTGGCACTGTTGCGTGCGGCCCAATCTTCTTTGAAGGCACTGACCACCTCGGAGAGGACCTGGTGCCAGTCCTGATCGATGGATTTAAGGGTCTCGAGTAAGAGAATCCGCTCGGCATAGGTAGCCCGGTGGGCGTTGAACACCCTGCTGGAATTAAAATTCATGCGGAACTCCGATTTCCAGGCATCCAGGTGGGCAGTAGCATCGGCTTTACAGTTGATGATAGCCATACGGGGCTTTCCGGTCAGACGTAAGATCTCCATTTCGGCCCTGTCGACATTGCGAACCGGTCGTGAGCCATCGACGACGTAGATAATCCCGGCCCCTCTTTCCACAGGGCCGAGCAGCTCACAATCATCGTGCAGCTCCGGAATGTTTGCCGCATATTCCCTGAATGACTTGAGAGGGTTTTGCTCATTTTCCGTGCGCTGTCGCAATTCACTCAGTACCCGGCCCGGATTCTGAAAGCCCGGCGTATCTGTGAAACGCAGGACTTCCCGGCCATCAATCACCACCGGAAAGGTGCGGCATTCGGTGGTTTCGCCGGGAGTCGAACTGACCCGCACGGAATCATCTTCAGCCAGGGTGGAGAGAACAGAGGATTTTCCTTCGTTCGGGTGTCCAAGTATTGCAAATTCAGGTACCATGGAGTCAGTTTTCCTGTCATGAAGTTAGAGGAAAGATAGTCAGATAGGGATCTCCGAGCGGCGGCAATTTTCTTTTTCCAGAGAATGTAGTCCTCCGGTGCGAGTGGGGCAAATGAGGCCGCATTCGGTTTGCCCACCAGTCCCAGGTTGATGAGAGTGTTCTTCGGCAAGACAGCTCGTAATTCTTTGAGATACGAGAGGAAATCGACCAGAGGGACCATCCAGCCCTCCATCAGAATGAAAAGTCCTTCCTCCGGTTTCCACTCTTTCTCGGTCAGGAACTGCAGGAGCTGCCGGTCCTTGTCGTAGCTGACCATGAATCTATGAATTTCTGTCAAACCAAGTCCTCTCTTTTGCAGGAATGGGGCAATTTCTTCTTTCGGGCAGAGTTCGTAAATGTCGTCAGGAATGAGCGCTACCTGGTCCAAAAGATGCGCTGTAGATTGAGGGGCTGTCTGTTTTTTCAGTCCAGGATACTCTTCAGCTGTTGTTTTTTTCAATTCTGGCCCGGCCTGGGTCGAGACCAGAGGCGTCTGCATTCGCCTGATCAAGGCAAGGCAGGCGGGCGTGTCGAGTTGCAGGTTTTTCAAGGAGCTGTGCTCCATTATCTTCCCGATAAAAAAGAGGGTCACCCTGATGAACAGGCCATAAAAAAGCAGGCAGAACACCAGAAAGGGCCACCAGGCGATTAAATTTCCGGTGGTCAGGTGATAGATGCCCTCTTTGAGAATGATCCGGCTGCCTTCTATCTCGGCAAGTGACGGGTAGCTGCTTGCCTGGGGAACGAACCAGGACCAGGGCAGGGCGATGAGCATGACAGCACGGTGGATCGCCTCCACACTGAACTGCATGGTCGATTGCCAGCCGAATGCCAGGTCACTGGTCATGATTTTAACAAGGGTGGCCGACAGCAGGCCGATATTAAAGCCGATAGCAAAAAGTTGGGACAGAGCAAAGAGCGGCCAGTAAAAGAGAGAACCATAGACTGTACTGCGTGCTTTGCATATGCCAAAGGCCTGATTGACACTGATCCGCTGGTCAGCAGCCACTGTACGCAGCCATTGTTTATGGAAGAAGGCCATCATCTTGACCATCATCCCCCGAAAAAGAACAGCATAAAAAGACGGGAGTCTCAGCCCGGGCAGCAGCCGGTGAAGCAGCCAGGCAAGGAGTAAAAATCCGACAAGTGTCATTTGGGAGAAGACAAAGAGGAGCAGGAAATGAAAAACATTCACCGGCGTCGTTCCGGTGTAGGTAAAAAAAGAAAAACCCGCCACCAGTCCCACCAGGAGTCCTTTAATTATTGCAAGATTCCGGGCCAGGAGATAGGCGTCGCCAAAGATTGCACCCGGGCTTTTTCGGTCAGGGCCGGGAAAATCCTGTTGCCGCCTTTTTCTAATCCACAATCGGATAAGATCGCGGGGAGTTGATGCAGATTCGATGCCGTGTAGGTCCTGGTATTCAAGAAAGATATTTCTGTCGCGCAGATGGAGTCCGTCATCGTCTGCATCGGCGTCCCTGTGGCAGAAATACTCAAGATCAATGATATCCTTATATTGCAAGTTTGTCTTCATGCGCCGCATTATACCAGAATGGAGGTATGGAGCAATAAATCCACGCATGTGTGCTTAAGATATTCGCATCACCAATCACAGTCTTGGGAAATATAGCTGAATTTTATATTCAATTCTGACAATTCAGGTTGTTTATGGCACCTTAAAAGCTAAACCTAAAAGAGAGTGTTGATGGAATAATACGATGGAAGACGAGCTGGCTTTGGTGGGTGAGGTACTTGCCGATCTTTATTGCTATAACCCTATATGTTTGATAAAAATGGAATATTGTGAATTCGGCTAAGAGGGTAATTTCTTCGTAAGTCAGGGACTTTTTGCCGTAACTGCTCACAAAGAAATCAGAAAGAGTGTCTCCAGGCGTTGCTTCAATCTATTCAGGATCCCTTCATGAAACTGCTCACCAACCTTCATTATTTCGGTTACGTTTTAATCGTAATTGCCGGTATTTGCTTCCCGCTATCTTCCCTTCTGGCCGAAGAAACGGCGGAGATGAAGGCAACCGCTACCCAGGAACAACATGCCACCCTTATTGATATATATTCATGGGCCACTATTCTACCTAAGGAGTTGATTGACCTGCAGAGCGGCTTGACCGAAATAGAAAAAATTACGGCTGTTGAGCAGGAACTTGCCCTTCTCACCAAGGAAGCCGAGGAAATTAGAAAAGATGCGGTCATTGCCCAAACGACAACCAGTCTGCCGCTCATGCAGGTGAATAACGATCAGAACAAAATTTACAAAATGACTAACCGGCTTAAAAAGCTTGGTGAGCCGATAGCTTCGATGGTCATTGAGCTTACTGCTCAAAGAACAGAATGGCAGACGAGGAAAGATCAGATGTTGGCGTTTGATAAGAAAGAGGTGTTATCTCTGACTCTGGCCAAGGATCAACAAAAAGTACTTGTTGAAACTATTGAAAGTGCACTGAAATTAATTGATGAGCAGCTCAAGATGGTTTTGGCTGTTGGTAAAAAAATCGGGGATCTTCAGGTCCTGCTTTATTCCGCTAATACTGATCTGCAGGCGCTTGAAAAGAGACTGAAAAAGATTTCCATCCAGCAGACCTCGCCGTCAATTTTTTCCAGCGAATTTCATACAGGGCTTGATCTTAACCTTTTCCGGCAAAGTTATGTAAATACCAGGCTATTTGTCGCTAACCAGCTAGAGATTCTAAACGCAAATCGGCACCTTGCGCTGCTTTATGTAGGTGCTTTTTTAGTGATCTGTTGTGGGATTTACAAAACGAGGGTTCTGGTTACTGCGTCTTCCCGCTGGTATCCTTTTGCTCTCCATCCCCTGGCGACGACAGTTTTTATCGCTTCGAGTCTCAATGCCTTCATCAATGTAATGCCGGTCAAATTCGAATTGCCAGCGCAGTGGGAGGCACTTTTGCGTATCCTGGCCATGCTGGCTGCGATTCGTCTGACCGGCAGTCTTATGGCAAGCAAACTCCGGCGCCGGGTGTTCAAGCGGCTGATCATTTTTATGGCAGTTGCTATGCTGATGGTTGTTCTTGATCTCCCCAAGGAGATGATCCGACTGTATGTCTTTTATGTCTCTCTCTTTGCTCTTGTCTATTATTTTTACCAGCTGCCACGTTCCAGAGGTAAGAACAACCTTGAAGGATGGTTGCGACGCAGCCTGGGAATATTTCCCGCTGCAGTGCTGCTTTTTGGTATTTCCGGTTATGATGCGTTTGCCTTACTCCTATTTCAGACCCTGCTCTCAGCTATCATTGCCTGCCTGGTCGTTTGGATTCTCTATCTGCTGCATTTCGGTTTTCTTGATCTGCTGCTCTCTGTGCTACCCTGGGGGTTGTTTAAAGAACAGCGCGAAATTATACTGAAAAATTTGCAACCGATAATTATTGGCATACATCTTATTGTATTGGTGCTGGTCGAAGGTGTGGTCTGCGGCTTCTTTCCAAACATAAGTGAGGCATATAACGGGATCTTCGTCGTGGGTTTTGATGTCTTGAAAATCCATGTCTCGCCTGGATTTCTTATCACTATCATCTTTATTATTTATGGGGCGTTGCTCACATCGAAAGCTATTCAGATGCTTCTCTTGACAAAAGTCCTTCCCCGTTTTAAAGCGCAAAAAGGGGTGCAGCTGTCGATTACCCGGCTGGTTCATTACGCTGTCTTAACCATTGGTTTTTTTGTTATGTTGAATGCACTTGGTTTTGAACTCAGTCAACTCGCGCTTCTTGGGGGGGCTTTGGGGGTGGGTATTGGCTTTGGCTTACAGGCTATTGTCAATAATTTTACCAGTGGGTTGATTTTACTGTTTGAGAGACCGGTTAAGGTTGGGGACACCGTTCAGATTGGCACCGAGCTGGGAGAAGTGAAGAACCTTGGCTTGCGGGCGACCATTATCCAGACATTTGATAACGCTGAGATCGTTGTCCCCAATTCTGACCTTGTTACCCAGCAGGTAACCAACTATACGCTCGCTGAGAGGAGGGTGAGAGTCCGGGTACCGGTGGGCGTTGCTTACGGAACCGATGTATCCAAGGTTATGGAAATCCTCCGGGCATGCGGCAAGGCCAACCCCATGGTCCTTAGTACTCCGGCACCGACAGCACTGTTTTTAGCTTTTGGGGCGAGTTCCCTTGATTTCGAACTCCGGGTCTGGATTCCAGAATTTCTTGATAAATTACAGGTGTTGAGCGATTTGAATCAGGATATAGACAATGAATTTGCCTTAAGTAACATTGAAATACCATTCCCCCAGTCCGATCTTCATCTTCGTTCAGTGGATGAAACCGCCGCTGCCCATCTGCGCGGAACCTTTGTACCCAAAGAACCGGACGCAAAAGATTCCTCTAATGTCCTGATAGATAAAGAAGAAAATGATCCAAAAGAAGAGCTCTAATTTGAAAATAAACAGGAAAAAACAATTCATATAATGGATTCGCAAATTGCAAAGGTGGAAGAAGGCATGAAGACCTTTCTGGCAAGCCAGGCCCCCGCCATTTTTTTAATACAGGCAGCTGCAAAAAAAACTGGACATCTATCCCTGATGCGAATTTTCGTGAGTCCTGCGTCTTTACGGCGCAGGCTGTAAGATAAAGGTTTCGTCGGAAAATAGAAGTCTGTACAGGATATCCAGCTTTAACCCAGGCCAATCCACCGGGGGCAACGGCAATTGCTTTGGAATACCCGAGGTCGTTGAGGAGTCTGGTTGCCAGGGCTGCACGTGCCCCTGTCTTACAGGTGAGAGCAACAAACGTGCTGCGTGGTGAAGATCTTTATTATAAAAGTGAGGGAAGGACTGTGATAAAGTCCATGGTGAGAGGAGACGAACTGGACCTAAAAAAGTCGGGCGAGGTTCAGGGATAACGATTTACCCTCGTATCCCTGAACCTCTTATTTTCAGATCTTTACTACATTTTGTGCAGCTGGACCTTTCTGACCGTCTACAACTTCAAAGCTGACGCGCTCTCCTTCAGAAAGAGACTTGAAACCGTCTGCTTTTATAGCGGAATGATGGACAAATACATCCTGGCCTCCGTCTTGTTCGATAAAGCCGAAACCCTTTGCATCATTAAACCACTTTACTGTTCCTTCTGCCATTGCTACTACTCCTGTGTAATGGGGTTCATTTTGACCCCTTTTTTAATTGCCTGAGTGCATTGTGCTGACTCAAACATCAGTCTGCCCGGCAGACTGAACGTATTGTCTGCATGTATCCATACAGACTAATTTTATCGGCTGCGATAACCTGATCGGGCTCTGGCAAAGCCTTCTTCATCTCGGCCTTTCCCGGTGCCTTTGCCTTGGGGGGCCTGGCGCTATCGGCGTTTTTTCCCTTTCTTTGGAGGTTGCGCTTCGTTGCAGACCAGTTGACGATTTTTATAGTCTTGTTTGTTCAACGTTTCCATGGCGCGATGACCTTCCGACCTGGTTGCCATCTCGACAAAGGCAAAACCTTTTGGCTGGCCGGAAAAATGGTCCACTATCAGGTTCGTGTTGACAACTTCGCCAAAATTGCTGAAGATTTGCAAGACTTCTGCTTCGGTGACATCATAAGGCAGATTGCCTATAAAGAGTTTCAAACTGTTGCTCCCTGGGAGTATGATCGGCAAGAATCTTTTACCGGCAGCAAAAATGCAAAATTGCAATGACTGGTGAGAAACACTATGCGTGATCGGATTGAGGTTAGGATTTACCCTTAGGCTATACTTTAATTACTCCTGGAATACAAGTAAATAGCACAGGCAATACCCTTCGCTGCAATTGAGGGTCAGGTTGAGAACAAGTTTGCAAGAAAAATAAGCTCTGCAGAAGAAGGTAACATCTCTGTTTCATGGCAAATTATAGTACAATACGAGCACCTCAGTCTGTCGTTTCGTTCTTGCACTTTTTCACTGTATTTTTTTCTTTAAAATTTCACGCAGATAATAATCATAGTCGCCTTCGTAAATTCGCATGGCACCATGGTCTATTTCAAAGACCCTGGTAATGAGTGAACGCAGGAAATGCCGGTCGTGGCTTACCACAATGACAGTTCCTTCGAATTTTTGTAGAGCGGTAAGAAGTACCTCGCGGGACTGAATGTCGAGATGGTTGGTCGGCTCGTCAAGGACAAGAAAGTTCAGAGGCTGGCCAAGCAGTGTGGCCAGGATTACCCGACTTTTTTCGCCGCCGGAGAGATTGGCGATGCGTTTGTCTACATCATCCCCCTGGAAGAGAAAAGCGGCGCAAAGGTTGCGGATCGTCCCGATATTCTCCAGTGGAAAATATTCCTGTACTGCTTCAAAGACAGTCTGTGTCGGGTTGAGAAGATCCATGGCGTGCTGGCTGAAGTAGCCGGTCGTAACACCCGCGCCAAGGCTGATGTCGCCCGTTGTTGGTTCGGTTTCCCCGATGATGGTCTTGAGCAGAGTTGATTTTCCGGCACCGTTAATTCCGACCACGGCTATCTGCTCAAGGCGTCGTACGGTCCCGGAGAGTCCGGAAAAAACAGGGATATCCCTGCCGTCATGAGAGGTCCATGTCTTCCCGAGATTGTTGATATGCAGGACATCATCACCGCTGCGCGGCGGGGGGGGGAAAGCAAATTTGATGGTTTTCTGCTCGGCCGGCAGAACGATGCGGTCGATTTTCTCCAGCTTTTTGATCCGGGACTGGACCTGGGAGGCATGGGAGGCGCGGGCGGCAAAGCGGGCAATGAATTCTTCTTCCTTGGCCAGCATCTCCTGCTGGCGGCGAAAACTCGCCTCGAGCTGCTGCCGGCGGATTTCACGCTCCTGCAGATAAAAATCAAAATTGCCGCTGTATGTGGTCGTGCAGCCGTTGGTTACCTCGATGATCCTGGAGACGATCCTGTTCATGAATTCCCGGTCGTGACAGGTCATGAGCAGGGCCCCCTTAAATTCGGTGCGCAGCCATTCCTCCAGCCAGAGAATTGATTCAATGTCCAGGTGATTGGTTGGTTCATCCAGGAGCAGGACGTCCGGGTTGATAGTCAGGATCTTCGCCAGAGCGATGCGCATCTTCCAGCCGCCGCTGAAAATTTCCACCGGGCTGTCGAAATCGTTTACTGAAATACCCAAGCCGGTGAGAATTGCCTGGGCACGGGGCTCGAGATCGTAGCCGCCGCGCTGTTCGAATATTTCGACGCATTCCCCATAGCGGTCGAGAAGATCGGTCATCTCTTCGTCGGTCATCGGCTGGGCCATTTCTGCTTCCATGGCGGATATCTTTATGCCGAGTTCAACAATATCGCCTGCAGCTGACATCACCTCGGTGATGACGGAACGACCCTTCATTTCTCCGACATCCTGGGAGAAATAGCCGATAACCGTCTTTTTGGAGCAGGAAATGTCGCCTTTATCCGCTTCTTCCTCGCCCGTTATCAGGCGAAAGATGGTAGTTTTTCCTGCGCCATTAGGGCCGACCAGACCTGTTTTCGTCCCAGGAAGTATCTGCATGCTGGCGTTTTCTAACAGGAGTTGCGAGCCATGCTGCAAAGAGATGTTTGATAGATGAATCATAGTTGGAAAAATAAAGAAAAAATGTCTGGAAACTACCATGACAAGACAAGCCCTTGCAAGTGAGTTTTTTGTTTATTGAGTAGAAGATAGTTCCCGGCAAGTTGTGCATTGCAATGTGATCGCCGTTAGCCCCTGCAGTGAACTCTTCTGTGAGAGGCCTGTCTGCTCCTGCATCTTCCTTTTTGAACAGGGGGAATTTTACCTTTTTAAAAAAGAATGATTCTTAAAAAATATTGTGAAAGTGAGCAACCGTTTCGTACCTGGAGTTGGAATAATAGCGACGTGATATAAAAAAAAAGGTAGGGTAGTTCAAGTCGGCCAAATTTGCCAAAAGTTTTAATATTTATCGAGAAGACGATGAAAAACAGCAAACATCGCAATAGTCCCCGGAAGAAAAAAAATAGAATCGACACCTTCACAGTCGCCAGTAATGTGCCTCTCCTTGCTTGTCTGCTAGCCCAGTTTCCTCATAAAAGCAGGAAAGTTGTCAAAGCTGTATTACGAGACGGACAGGTGGCTGTGGAGGGTAAACCTGTTGTCCAGTTTGATCATATACTTCGCCCCGGTCAGCGGATGGAGGTGTGCTGGGAGAAAAAAACACCACAGCAGCAGCCCCATGGATTGAACATCGTCTATGAGGACCAGGAACTGATAATCATCAATAAACCCGCAGGACTTTTGACTATCGCCACTGACAAGGAAAAGCGCAGAACCGCTTATGCGGTTCTCAGCAATTATGTCAAGCAGGAAGATCCGGAGAATAAAATATTCATCGTCCATCGGCTCGACAGGGAGACATCGGGATTGCTGATGTTTGCCAGGAATGAAACCATCAAACAACAGATCCAGGAAACCTGGAACGCGACCATCGACCAGCGAACCTATATTGGTGTTGTTGAAGGCGAGGTGGAGAAGCAGGAGGGGACTATCGTTTCCTGGCTCCAGGAGAGCAAGGCCTTTATCGTCTATTCGTCGCAAAACCCGCAACACGGCCAGAAAGCTATTACCCATTATAAGAAAATTAAGGGCAACAAAACATTTTCCCTTCTGCAGATCAATCTGGAAACCGGACGGAAGCACCAGATTCGGGTCCATATGCAGGATATCAAGCACCCGGTAATAGGTGACAGCAAGTACGGCTCGACCCAGAGCCCCATCCGCCGAATGGGCCTGCACGCTCAGGTGCTCGCGTTTAAACACCCCGGAACCGGGAAGCTGCTGCGTTTTGAGACAGAGATCCCGAAGAAGTTTCTGCAGCTCTTTTCTTCGGGCGTAGACTGATAGATGGTGGCATGCTTTCTCTTACTGTTCGCAAAAGTTTGAATAATTGCGGCAGCGGCAAGAACAGCTTAGACAGTTGCCCAGGACCTTCAGCCCTTGCGCATGGAAAGAGCGATCCTCTTTCGCTTAATGTCTATTTCGACAACGCGAACATTTACGTGCTGTCCGATCTTAACAACCTCCCCGGGGTCTTTTATGAACCGATCAGCGAGCTGACTGATATGGATGAGTCCATCTTGCTTGATACCGATATCGGCAAAGGCCCCAAATCGAGTGATATTAGTGATTTTAGCCGGTAGCCGCATGCCTTCTTCGAGGTCGTCCATGGTGTGGACAGCTTCGGCAAAATGAAATGGTGCAAAAACATCACGCGGATCCCGACCGGGTTTAGCCAGTTCGTCCATGATATCTCTGAGGGTTGGCAAACCGGTGGATTCGTCAATATACCGGTTGAGGTCAATGGACTGACGAATAGTGTCGGAACTCATGAGAGTGGCAACCGTTATCCCAAGATCCCGGGCCATTTTATGCACCAGTTTGTAGCGCTCCGGATGGACACCGCTGGCGTCAAGAGGATTGACACTGCTCTGTATGCGCAAGAAACCACCACTCTGTTCAAAGGCTTTGGGGCCGAGTCGTGGCACTTTTAATAGTTCCTGCCTGGTCTGAAAAGGACCATTACTGCTCCGGTATGTTATGATATTGTCGGCTATTGTCTGGCCCAGCCCGGCGACAAAAGTAAGGAGTTCCGGGCTGGCACTATTGAGTTCAACCCCAACACTGTTGACGCAGTTTTCGACGACCTCTCTGAGTTTCTTTTTTAACTCATTCTGGTTGACATCGTGTTGATATTGGCCGACCCCAATTGCTTTGGGATCGATCTTAACCAGTTCGGCCAGTGGATCCTGAAGTCGTCGGCCGATAGAAACAGCCCCACGCACTGTAATGTCATGATCAGGAAATTCTGCCCGCGCCGCAGCCGAAGCGGAATAAATAGATGCTCCATCTTCGTTGACAAGGGTGATAACGATTGACTCGTCGAGGCCAAGCGTTCTGATAAATTCTTCTGTCTCGCGCCCGGCTGTGCCGTTACCGATAGCAATGGCCTCTATCCGGTACTCTGTAACCAGCTCCTTAATAATATTACCGGCTTTTTCGAGTTTTGAACCGCCATGGGTTGGAAAAATTGTGGTATGAGTAGGAGTTTGCCCTGTTCGTCAAGGCAGACAAGTTTCGCGCCGGTGCGATAGCCAGGGTCAAGGGCCAGGACCCGTTTTTCGCCAAGAGGCGGTGTCAGAAGGAGTTGCCGAAGGTTTTCCGCAAAGACCTGAATTGCCTCGAGGTCCGCCCGACTCTTCAGTTCTTTACTGAGTTCATTTTCAAGAGACGGGGCAAGGAGGCGCCGGTAGCTGTCTTCAATTGCCTCGGTAATTTCTTTTTGCCATCTGGTGGCCTTGAGATGGCGCTTTTTTAAAAGCCGCAGCCCGGTTTCTTCTGGAGGGCGAAAGGTCAATTTCAGAATTTTTTCGTTTTCGCCACGGAACATGGCGAGCAGTCGATGGCCGGCAGCCTTTACTGCCGGTTCCTGCCAGTCGAAATAGTCGCTGAATTTTTCACCCTGAGCTATATTTTTTTTAACAACTTTCGCCTCGATAAGAGCCTGGCTTTGAAAGAGTCGACGCAGTTCCGCCCGGGTCGATGGATGTTCAGCAATTTTTTCGGCGATAATATCCCGCGCACCGGAAAGAGCATCCTCCTCTGTACAGATATCTTTTCCCGGGTCAAGGAATTCGGCGATATTAATGGGAAGATTGGTACTCGAAAAGAGTTGTTCTGCTAATGGTGCAAGTCCTCTTTCTCTGGCAAGTAGACCGCGGGTTTTACGCTTTGGCCGGTAGGGAAGATAGATGTCTTCGAGCTCTGTCAAACTCTGCGCCTGGTGCAGTTTTTCGGTCAGGGAATCGGTGATCAATTCGTTTTTTGCAAGAGATGCAAGAATAGCCTCACGCCGCTTATCGATTTCTATGAGCTTATGGAATTGGTTTTCGATAGCCAGGATGGCCACTTCATCAAGAGAGCCGGTAACCTCCTTTCGATATCTGGCAATAAAAGGGATCGTCCCCCCCTCGGCGAAGAGGTTGAGCGTGCCGGTAACCTGGGCTGCTGAGATACCCAGCTGCCGGGCTATGATATGGGAGTACCCAGGTTCTGTTGTCATCTGTTGCGCAACCGCTCTCTCTTTACTCGTATTACACCGCAGATTGAATTGCCTTGGCGATTAAAAGTGCCTGCCGGGTGGCGGCGACATTGTGTACTCTGACCATGGCTACATTTTTGCTGGAGCATAATGCCGCTGCAACAGCGGAGGCCAGATCTCTTTCTTCTTCTGTATCGATGCCGGTAATAGAGCCAAGAAAACGTTTACGGCTATGGCCAAGGAGCAGAGGCAGGTCGAATGCAGAAAATTTTTCGAGGTGTTTTAAGATTGACAGATTGTGTTGCACAGTCTTGCCAAAACCGATACCGGGATCAATGATCAGGCGGCTGCGATCGACACCCTTGCCGGTAATCCAGTCTATGCGTTCTTTTAAAAAATCGATAATCTCGGTTACCACATCGCGATACGTCGGTTTCACCTGCATATCAGTCGGATTTCCCTGCATATGCATAATGATGACTGGGACCTTGGTTTGCTGGACCACTTTGATCATTTCCGGGTCCTTTCGCAGAGCGGAAACATCATTGATGATGTCGGCTCCAGCCTGTAGAGCTGCCGAAGCAACGGTCGCCTTGGTTGTATCAATGGAAATGGGAATGGAGTACTTTTGCCGGACCGATTCGATGACCGGAATGACTCGGTGCAATTCTTCTTCTGTACCAACCGGGTCGGCAAAAGGGCGGGTTGATTCCCCGCCCACATCAAGAATATCAGCCCCTTCAGCAATCAGTTTGTCAGCCTGGGCTATGGCAGCCTCAAAATGCGCGAATTGACCGCCATCAGAAAAGGAATCCGGTGTCACATTCAGGATTCCCATTATTTTCATGACTGCCCGCACCATCAGGGCTTTTCTTGCTCCTTGTCCTCTGGGTCGTCGGCTGGTGAGCTATCGTCGCTTGTCGCGGCTTCTGTCTCCGGGGCATCGCTTTCGACCTGTTCCTCGGAGGTCGGTTTACTGCTCTCTTCGGTTCGGTCTTTGTCTGCAGCCGGTTCCTGGACACTTTCTTCTGAAGACGGTGTACTTTCTTTTTTCGCTTTACGGGCTTTTTTCATCCGTGCCGTATATTTACCCGGGCGAAGCTCTTCCACCATCCGTTCAAGGTCTTCAAGAACAATGGTTTCTTTTTCCAGCAGCTCTTCAGCCATCATAACCAGGATGTCCCGATGTTCTTCCAGCAGGTTGGTAACCGTGTTCATGGCTTCATCGATAAAATTTTTGACAGCAATATCGATGTTTCTTGCAGTCTCTTCACTGAAATCACGATTTTGACCAATTTCCCTGCCAAGGAAAATCTGTTCTTCCTTTTTACCATAGGTGAGGGCGCCAAGGTCGTCACTCATACCCCATTCACAGACCATTTTTCGTGCCAGCGCTGAGGCGCGCTCAATATCATTTCCAGCCCCGGTGGTGATCTCGTCAAAAATGATCTTTTCGGCGATTCTACCACCATAGAGTATGCAAAGAGTATTTTTCAGATCTTTTTTCGAATGGGTATATTTGTCATCCGTAGGCAGCTGCATAGTCAGCCCAAGGGCACGACCACGGGGTATAATAGTAACCTTATGGATGGGGTCTGTGTCAGGCAGTAACCATGCTATCAGGGCATGGCCGGCCTCGTGGTATGCTGTTACCTTCTTTTCTTTTTCATTGATTATCATGGAACGTCGTTCGGCTCCCATCATAATCTTATCTTTGGCCATCTCAAGCAGATCCAGGGTGATTTCCTTGGCGCCTGTTCGAGCCGCCATAAGAGCAGCTTCGTTGACCAGATTTTCAAGGTCGGCCCCGGTAAAACCAGGAGTTCCACGAGCGAGGATCTCAAGATCAATATTGGCCGCCATCTTGGTTTTCTTGGCGTAGATAGCAAGAATTTTTTGGCGCCCGCCAACGTCAGGTACAGGGACGACCACCTGGCGGTCAAACCGTCCTGGACGAAGAAGAGCCGGATCAAGAACATCTGGTCTGTTGGTTGCGGCAACGATAATGACCCCATCGTTGGTTTCAAAACCATCCATCTCGACCAGCAGTTGGTTTAAGGTTTGTTCGCGCTCATCGTGACCACCGCCAAGGCCGGCGCCGCGGTGTCGGCCAACAGCGTCGATTTCGTCAATGAAAATGATACAGGGGGCACTTTTCTTGCCCTGGGCAAACATGTCACGAACACGAGAGGCACCGACACCGACGAACATCTCGACAAAATCTGAACCGGAGATAGAGAAAAACGGCACATCTGCTTCTCCGGCGATGGCTTTTGCCAAAAGAGTTTTTCCGGTACCAGGCGCACCGGCCAGGAGAACACCGGTCGGAATTCTGCCGCCAAGAGCAGTGAACTTGCCAGGATCTTTCAAGAAATCGACAATTTCTTCCAGGTCTTCCTTGGCCTCGTCAATTCCTGCGACATCAGCAAAGGTGACTTTGTTGTCACTTTGTTCGGTGAGTCTTGCCCGGTTCTTACCAAAAGAGAGGGCCCCGCCTTTACCGCCTCCCTGCATCTGTCGCATGAAGAAGACCCATACGCCGATGAGGAGCAGCATGGGAAACCAGGAAACAAAGATAGTCATCAGCCAGGAGTCTTTCTGAACTTCCTTGACGTTGATGTCTACCCCCGATTGACGAAGAATGGAGATCAAATCAGTGTCATTGGGGGGGGAAATGGTCTGGAACGGTTTTCCGTCCTGCAGCGTTCCGGTAAGCACATCTCCACTGATGGTCACACGGTTGATCGCCTTATTGTTGACACTGGTCATGAACTCACTGTAGGTAAGTGAGGTCACGTTGCTCTGTGGCTTATTAAAAAGGTTAAAAAGGAGGATCATGGTTAGACCAATCACCAGCCACATGCTTAGATTTTTATAAAAAGTATTCAACGACCCCTCCGGTGGCTCCTGATTTTCGATTGTTGTCTCGTTGTTTTCTGTAAAGACAACACTAATTACCGCGCTCTATGAGCAGTAGATAAAGTATATAATTTACAGTTGACTGCTTCAGTTATCCGGTGAATAGACCCAAAAATATGTCCAATAACTTATATCTTTAGTCCACGCACAGTAAAGGTAAATCTAAAAGTGAGAATGTCGAGTCCGTTCTTCATATATTTTATCCTATCGTATTGACTGTGTAAAGTATTGGACAGGTTGGACAATCATTTCGTTTTCTTGCAACTCCTGTATTCCTTTCACCAAAGCTGCGGCTCCGCTCGCGGTGGTGGTATAGGGAATGTGATAATCCAGGGCAGCTCTCCTGATTAAATAAGAATCTTCAGTCGTGCGCCGACCAAGCGAGGTATTGATAATCCAGGCAATCTGGCCGTCCTGGATCTTGTCGAGGATATGGGGACGGCCCTGGGAAATCTTGTTGATCAGTGAGCAGGAAACACCCGCCTTTTGCAGATAGGCCGCAGTGCCAGTAGTCGCATAGATGACGAAATTGAGGTCGATCAGTGCTTTGGCTACGGGAAGAATTGCTACTTTGTCGTTGTCCCGTACACTGATGAATACATTGCCGGATGCCGGCACTTTGGCGCCGGCGGCCAGCTGCGCTTTGGCTATGGCCAGTCCCAGATTATCGTCGATACCCATAACTTCACCGGTTGATTTCATCTCCGGCCCAAGCAGGGTGTCAACTTTTTCAAAACGATCAAAGGGGAAAACCGATTCCTTAACCGCCCAGTGATCAATATCTACTTCGGTTGTCAATCCCAGGTCTTTTAGAGTGGCTCCCATCATCACCTTGGTGGCCAGTTTTGCCAGGGGCACCCCGGTGGCCTTGCTGACAAAAGGGACTGTCCGTGAAGCGCGAGGATTCACCTCAAGGATATAGAGCTGATTATCTTTCACGGCGAACTGAACATTCATCAGACCGATGACGCCAAGCTCCTCGGCCATTGCCCTGCTGGCCCGTTTTATCTCTTCGATCAGGTCTCCCGACAGGGTGTGGGGCGGCAGGATGCTGCACGAATCGCCTGAATGAATGCCCGCCTCCTCGACATGCTCAAGGATGCCGCCGATAATGGTCTGCTGTCCATCACAGATGGCATCGACATCCACTTCAATTGCATCTTGAAGAAATTTGTCGATCAGTATTGGATGCTCAAGATTTGTACCGCCGACGGCGATCATGAAATCTTTAATGCCCTGCGCATTGTATACGATGCGCATGTCCCTTCCGCCAAGAACATAAGACGGGCGGACCACCACCGGAAAGCCGATTCTTTCTGCTGCCGCAAGGGCCTCGTCCAGAGTATGAACAGTGTCATTGTCGGGTTGGCGCAGGTTAAGTTTTTGCAAAAACTGTTGAAATCTTTTTCGGTCTTCAGCCCGGTCAATGGCATCGGGCTGGGTGCCGACAATTTTAACGCCCGCCTCAGCCAGAGGTACGGCCAGGTTGAGTGGGGTCTGCCCGCCGAACTGGACGATGATACCGTCCGGTTGTTCCTGATCGATAATGTTCAACACATCTTCTCTGGTGAGCGGTTCAAAAAACAGTTTGTCGGAGGTGTCGTAGTCGGTGGAGACGGTTTCCGGATTGGAGTTGATCATGATCGATTCAATACCGATTTCCCGGAGAGCAAAGGCCGCGTGAACACAGCAGTAGTCAAACTCAATCCCCTGGCCGATACGGTTGGGGCCGCCGCCGAGGATGATTATTTTTTTGCCGTCGGTTTTCTGAGCCTCATTTTCCTGCTCATAGGTTGAGTAGTAGTAGGGGGTGTAAGACTCGAACTCGGCAGCACAGGTGTCGACCAGTTTATATACAGGAAGAATCTGCTGTTTTTTGCGCAGCTGGCGGATATCATTTTCAGAAGTCCCGGTCAAATATGCCAGTTGCTGGTCGGAAAAACCCCGCTCTTTACAGAACCTCAGAAATGCAGGGTCCAGTCCCTGAAAACCACGCTCGGAGATTTCTCTCTCTGTGGTGATGATCTGGGCAAAATTAAAGAGAAACCAGCGATCAATTTTGGTCAGATCATACAATTCCTCCAGATCCATGTTCCGTTTTAACGCTTCGTAAATATAGGAAATTCTCTTAGAGTTGGGAATGCGCAGGCCCCGTTCAAGGTCTTCCTGGTCAAGGTCGGTGAGCAGTTCCTTGCCATCCCCGCCAAAACCGAATCTTCCGGTTTCCAGGGAGCGCATGGCCTTTTGGAAAGCCTCCTTGAACGTCCTGCCGATGGACATGGTCTCGCCTACCGACTTCATGGAGGTAGTCAGGACATCGTCGGCCTCGGGAAATTTTTCAAAGGTCCAGCGGGGAATCTTCACCACACAGTAATCGATGCTCGGTTCGAAGGCGGCAAGGGTCTCGCGGGTAATGTCGTTGGGCAGCTCGTCGAGGGTATAGCCGACTGCCAGTTTGGCGGCAATCTTGGCGATTGGGAAATCCGGTAGCTTTTGAGGCCAGGGCCGAGCTTCTTGATACCCTGGGATTCATCTCGATGACCATCAGCTCACCATCGTCGGGGTTGACGGCAAACTGTACGTTGGAACCGCCGGTTTCCACTCCGATTTCCCGGATAATGGCAATGGCTGCATCGCGCATATTCTGGTATTCACGGTCCGTCAGGGTCTGGGCCGGGGCGACAGTGATGCTGTCCCCGGTGTGCACACCCATCGCGTCCACATTTTCAATGGAGCAGATGATGACCACGTTATCATTTTTGTCCCGCATGACCTCCAGCTCATATTCCTTCCAGCCGAGCAGGCTGCGTTCCAGCATGACCTCGGTGTTCATGGAAAGATCAAGGCCGGAGGTGCATAGTTCTACCAACTCCTGGCGGTTGTAGGCGACGCCGCCACCGGTGCCGCCCAAGGTGAAGCTCGGTCGGACGATTACCGGAAAACCTATTTCGTCCCCGGCTGCTATTGCGGCGTCGATGGTTTTGACGATTATTGATTCAGGAACCTTGAGGTTGATCTTGCGCATGGCGTCGCGGAATTCCTCTCTTCCTTCGGCTTTTTTAATAACGTCAATATTGGCGGCAAGCAGCTCAACATTATATTTTTCCAGAATACCCGTTTCTGCAACTTTAATGGCGGCGTTAAGCGCAGTCTGACCGCCAAGTGTCGGCAATATCGCGTCGGGGCGTTCTTTTTCGATGACCTTCGCGATGAATGCCGGAGTAATTGGCTCGATATAGGTACTGTCGGCCAGCTCCGGATCGGTCATGATAGTTGCCGGATTGGAGTTGATGAGGACGACCTCATACCCCTCTTCCTTGAGGGCTTTGACCGCCTGAGCGCCGGAATAATCGAATTCGCAGGCCTGGCTGATGATGATGGGGCCGGATCCGATGATGAGGATTTTATGAATATCAGTTCTTTTCGGCATGATTCTCAGTGGATATTTACTTTTGTCTATTTTTTAACCCTTGCCGGGCAGTGGTGTTGATAACTCCAGTCAGCATGTTCTTTTACCTCTGCATCATAGCTATAAAGCGATCGAAGAGGTAGATGGCGTCATGGGGGCCCGGTGCGAATTCCGGATGATATTGGACAGAGAAGGCCGGAAATTTTTTGTGCTGCATGCCTTCCAGGCTGTTGTCGTTGAGATTTATGTGGGTAACTTCCACCTCATCCTTATCAAGGCTTTTCTCGTCGATACAAAAGCCGTGGTTCTGGGCGGTTATTTCCACATGGCCGGTGGTGAGATCTTTGACCGGCTGGTTGCCGCCCCGGTGGCCGAACTTCAGTTTGTATGCCGAACCGCCGTAGGCCAACCCGAGCATCTGATGTCCCAGACATATGCCAAAAATTGGTGTTTTGCCAAGCAGGGCTTTGATCGTTTCGACCACTCCTTCTACGCCCTCGGGGTCGCCTGGGCCGTTGGAGAGAAAAATGCCGTCCGGATTCATCGCCAGAACCGCTTCAGCACTGGTGGTTGCGGGGACGACCTGAACCTGGCAGCCCTTTTCCGTCAGTAACCGCAGTTGGTTGTATTTAATGCCGAAATCAAAAGCCACAACCTTCAGTGGATTTTCTATGCCGGTCTGGGCTGTGGTAAAATTGGTTCCCGGAACCGGGCAGTTGTCCGCCCAGCCGTATGGTTTCGGGCAGGTTACCCGTTTGACCATGTCCTGACCAATCAGGCCGGTCCATTCATTGGCCTTTTTCACCAGGGAGTCATGATCGAGATCACGGGTGGACACAATACCCTTCATCGCACCCTTGGTGCGGATATGTCGGACCAGAGCTCTGGTGTCAAAGCCCTCCACGCCGAGCACGCCGTATTCATTAAGAAAGTCGGCCAATGTGCGGGTGGAGCGATAATTGGAAGGATAGGGGTTGTATTCTTTTACCAGAAAAGCCATGGGATGTATGGACGCTGACTCCATATCTTCTGGGTTAATGCCATAATTACCGATCAGCGGGTAGGTCATGGTAACGATCTGTCCGGTGTAGGATGGGTCGGTAAGGATTTCCTGATAACCGCTGAGGGAAGTGTTGAAAACGATCTCGCCTACCGCCTCGCCATGCCCGGTAAATGAGTGTCCTTCAAAGATGGTCCCGTCTTCCAGGGCGATAATTGCTTGCATATGGGTCTATCCTTTTTGAGTGCCGATGTTCGTCGAAGGCAACTTTCTGACTGCTGAAGAATGAAAGGAGGATTGATTCAAATTTTGATGTTTGTAGCCTGACTTCCGGTCTGCTTAAATGGGCAGACAAAACTACAATACATAACTTAATTCAGCCGGTTTCGTCAACCGTAAACGATTTGTTGGCCGTTGGTTCAGAAATTACCGATTTGTGCGATGTGACGTGGGAGTATGCTGCATCACCAAATGATTGAATCAGGGAATAGAAAGAGAAAGAATCATTGATTGATTTGCTCAACATTACTGATTAACTTTCTGGCATATTCTTGCCGGAGTGCAAAAATATGCATCCGGAAAAAAGAGCCGACAACGTTACCCCAAAAAGTTTTAGCTGAACTGAAGGTTGGACTATGAACTTGTGGGTGTTAATTTCTCAGGAGAAGAAAGAGCACCCCGTTCAGACATGACCATAATAACACCAGGACGGTTGCGGCAAGGCAGATCATGGCCAGGATTTTGTGGCTGAATCGCTCCCGTTTTTTTTCTGCGTAGCCGAGGAAATAGCCGAGCAGCGCTCCAACCAGCATGCCGCCGCCATGCCCCCAGTTGTTGATTCCCGGAACCATAAAGCCGAAGATGCCGATGCCTATGGCCCAGCCACCTATCTGGCTGAATATATTCTGACCATAGGTGCCGCCACGACTTTTTCCATAATAGAGCAGAGCCCCGATGAGACTGCAGAGGGCCGCCGAAGCACCGATGGTAAAACGTACCCCGGCAAAGGTGGAGATGAAAAACCCGCCAACCCCGCCAAGGGTGTAAAGGATGATCGTCCGATTGATGCCGAATTCCTGGATTACCAGAGGTGCCAGTTGACGAATGGCCAGCATATTGAAAACAATATGCAGAAGTCCGCCGTGCAGGTAGTTGGCAGCCAGCAGAGACCACCAGCGGTGCAGTTGAAATACGGGGATAGTGCCGGTTGACCCCAGCACCAGGAGGCTCTGGTTGCTTGGCGACAGAAAACTAAAAGGACTGAAATTAAAACTTCCGGAACGTGGATCGATAATGATTGACAGGATAAACAGGGCAACGTTTACACCGATAAGGATAGAGACCAACTGGTCACCATCGGTGAGACCGGCGGTAAAAATATTGTTTTTAAATCTGGATGCCGGTTTCTTCAAACCACAAAATGGACAGACTTCAGTGGAGCGGCTTATAAGTTTACGGCAGCCGGGACAAAGCTGGGAATTTCTGGGGGTGCTTTTGGTCATCGTCTTGTATTTGTGTGTCTTTATTGATCAATAGATTTTGGCTGAAAATGTTCTCATGGAGGTAATATACTCCATCTGTGCGCATTGGGATGTAACACTTTACACCGATGCTGACAATAAGTGCATCAACTTTGATAATATCAGGAAGAGTTTGCTACATTCAGGCCAACCAGCTTCCCTGGACAGCTCTTTGAGCTGCTCTGCCCTGTATCGATTGGGGTAAAGAAAACGGCCCGGAAAAAGTATCTTGTTTCCGGGCCGTTTTGGGTTGTTCGCGAAGCTGTCTTCAGGACCACCTTTCACCATGGCTGGTCCCTGATTTAAAAGTTTGTTTACCAGATCTCATATCCACCGGAAGGAGTACATTCACATTCCGCATTGAGGAACTTGACGGCATAACCTGCTTCTTTAAGCATCCTGTAGCCTATCTCTCCGCGACCGCCGGTGGTACAGTGAACGACGATAAATTTGTCCTTGGGAATCTCATTTATTCGCGCTTTCATCTGTTCAAGCGGAATAGAGACCGAGCCGGGGAAATGACCCGATTCATATTCAGCCGGGGTGCGTGCATCGATCACCCGGATGAGTTCCGAGTTAAGTGATTTGGTAAAATCAGTGATGCTGATTTCGCCAGGGCCGAGTTTCTTTTGCCAGTTGATCGGGGTATCGTCCGTCGCCGTGAGAGCCGGTCCCTTCTGCAGTTCTTTTCCTGCATCCTTCCAAGCTTCCAGTGCGCCATGGAAGGCAAAGGTGTTTTTGTAGCCCCAGTCGGCGATCATTTCTCGAGCTGCATCGACCTCTGCCTCTTTATCCGAATAAATATAAATAGGCGCTCCCAGTCCCTTTGGAAAAGCGTCTTCGGCATCTTCAAGTTCAGCAAAAGGAACAGAGTAAGCCCGCGGAATATAACCTTTTGCCACATCGGCAGGGCTCCGCAAATCGATCAGGACAATGTTCCCGTCAGCAACATAGTCGATAGTCGGGACCATCGGTTTTCCGGCTTTTTTCCAGGCAGGAAGACCATCGGTGTACACGAGAGGATTTTTATGACCCCATTTAGCCGCCAGACCGGCGGAATTTGGACTCATGGTTCAGGTATTGCCTCCACAGTAAAAGACCAGCTGTTTGTCTTTATATTTATCGAGGAGCGTTGCGCCATCGTCGCCTTTTTTGAGAAGTTCTGAATAAGGAAGAGAGAGGGCCCCGGGGATGTGGCTTTCTTCATACCTGATGCCCGGACGGGAATCTATGACGACCAGATCCTTATTGTTTTTTAAGAGCTCTACCACCTCCTCGGTATTAATTTGTTTTACCCCCGTGGGCAGTTTGACCAGGACTTTTTCTAGAGAAGTTGCGATATTCTCGCCGTTGACCGTAGTGTATTTGACGGCTATCGCCTCGTCTGCTTTGAATTCTTTGGTTGATGCCACACCTTTCAGTTCGGTCTGGTCAGTGAATTTTACCAGGAAGAAACTGTTATCCTTCATGGTGAGCGCGATGGTTTTTGCCTTTTGGGAGATATTGGTGATCTTTCCTTTTACGCTTTGCGTGTCAGCTGGCTGTGCAGTTTTGGCCGCTTCAGCAGCAAAAACCATCCCCTCAAAACCAGGTACCGCCTCGGTTAAAATGAGCAGATTGGTCACCAGCAGGGCACTGAGCCCCAGCTTTAGAATTGTTTTTTTCATTGTCGACCTCTTGGTTAAAGTAACATTGAAAGGGATTTCAACTGAAAAACCCTACGGATGAACAGGTAAATTTAAATCAATTTATGGCATGAAATCAGTAAGAAAGCTGTTGAGCAAACTGTGGTTGGCGGCGTCTGTTTGCAACAGAAAAGTTTCTATTTTAATATTAAATGTAATATTTAATATTCAGTCGTGAAAAAAGCAACAATTTTCCTGTAGAGCAGACTGCTGGCTGGATAGGTTCCGGAGAAAGGGGAAGTTTAAAGAGATTTCAAGACGGAGAGAAGGCACGCTTCATTACGGAGCGGCATGAAACAGCCCCGTAATGAAGACGATTATGTTTCGATTATTTTTGTCCAAAAGAATCGCTGAACAGTTTTTCAATGGCTTCCCGGCCGGCATCACTCAGGTAGCGAGTGCCGCTCCCGACAAATGTATCATACTCAATGCGGGGCGTGTCTTCCTGCCAGCCTGCCTTCCAGGTAAACCATTTTTTCTGAGGTTGGTCGAACACATGCAGAGGGCGGTTGAACATCTTGGCCAGCTCCACGGCCCATCCTGTGCCACCTTTGACGGACCCGTCTTCCTGGATAGCGCCAATGACAAAAACCTGATGACCACTGTTTACCATATGGAAAATTGTCTGCAGCACCTTTCTGATTTTGTCTGTTTCATAATAGGTCCGGTTGAGCATGCGGGAGGCAAGCTCCATGCTTATGTCCCCTCTTTCGAGCTGATCTTTCTTGAGAATGACAACATTTTTGTCCCGGGTAAGTTTGTGCCCTTCAAAGGAGTAGACAACATCCTTGATCCCGGTTTTTTCGGCAAATTCGCCGAAAGTGGCCTCTGCGCCTTTGAGCCCGCTGCTGAATAACGTGTACTTTGAAAAATCCATTTAATAACTCCTTAGGTCAGGAAAAGGGTAAAAGTCAGTTTCATGCCAATGTACTCATAGTTACGGAGAAAGGCAACAGTTCCTCTTCGTACCTGACGGATTGTGTTCTTGTTTCTAGAGAGAAAACAATCTCTTTGAAGGAATTTGTGAGGCCTTCATGTTTTTTTCCTGCCTTTTACAAAGACTCGGCAGGGTGCGGGGTATCCTTCAACGGTAAGCTGCGGGTTGGTCGGGTCAATAAAGTCATTGAAGGATTCAAAGGTCATCCAGTCCGTTCGGCGCTGCTCTTGGTCCGACATTTTGTGGGTGCAAAAAAGCTTGATGTCGGTGAAGCCGGCCTTTTTCATCCAGTTGCTGAGGCAGCTTCCGGTCGGTACAAAATAGGTCCCTGGCACCTTGGCGTAGGTCTCATCCGGGAAGAGAGCGAAGGGGGCTTCGCCGGGGATGGCCTGTGATTCAACCATAAGGGTGCCGCCCGGTTTCAGGGCGCAAAGAATGTCACGAAGAGTATCGATAGGTGAGGGGCGGTGGTAGATAATCCCCATTAAAAACACCACATCAAAGCATGCCTCAAAGAGGTTCAGGTGTTCTATGCCAAGCAGGTCGATGTCAAGTTCCGGGATTTGGGCCATTACGTTCAAGGCCTTGAAACAATAGTAGTGCTGCACTGAGGGTTCGAAGCCAAGAACAAGCCTGGGAGTGGAGGCGGCCATGCGGAACATGTAGTAGCCGTTATTGCAACCGATGTCGGCGATTGTTTTGCCCGCAAGGTCAGGGATCTCCGGGAGGAGCCGCTGCCACTTCCTTTGACTGCGCCACTCTGCGTCAATGTCGATGCCAAACACGGAAAATGGTCCTTTTCTCCAGGGCATAAAACTCCTGAGATGTTTTGTTACCTGCTGCCGTTCATCTTCGTTGATCTCGTCTGGTCGGCCAATGATAATGGTATCTCCGGTACAATCGACGTGATCTGCAGGATAATCGGCGAGCTCCAGGAAGGGATTGCGGTAGCGCAGAAAACCTTTCTTCTCCTGGCCAACCCATTGCTGACGCCTCTTGTGTTCAGCGATAATGGCATCTGTATGCGCCGAATCCGGCAGAAGAGAAAGATAATTCATTGAAGAAGATTGAATTTACGCAGCTTTAATGGCGATAAAGGAAGCAAAATTGAACCACTGGAAGTGGGTTTCGACGGAGACAAAACCGCAATTTTTTAACATGGTTTTGTTCTCTTCAATAGAAAAAGGGATCAGCACATTCTCCAGAGCTTCTCGTTTTTTAGCTATTTCCAGTTCTGAATAGCCACGTTGTTTTTTAAATCGGTGATAAATATCGATGTATTCGCGGTTAAGCCGTCTGTCGTGGGTGATCACTTTTTCGCTGATCAGGATGATGCCGCCGGGGCGCAACCTGTCAAAGAGCCGCCGGAGAAAATTTTCCCGCTGCAGGGGACGGATAAACTGCATGGTGTAGTTGACAATAATGGCTCCAGCCCCCGGGTGGTCAAAGGTCGTAATATCTTCCAGCAAAAAGGAAAGGCTCTTTTGTTTTGAGTAGAGTTCTGACTTCAGACGGGCCTTGTCCAGCATCGAGGCTGAATTGTCGATACCGACGAACTGCAGGTTCTTTTGTTCCAGCAGGCGGGAAAATGCCAGGAGGGTGGTGCCTGTGGCGCAGCCGAGGTCGTAAACCCTGTCGCCCTGCTGCAGAAACCCGCGCAGCAGCTGGGCCTGTGCGTCAATGACCTGTTGATAGAAAGGAATGGAACGGTCCAGCATGTCGTCAAAGACTTCAACCACCCTTTGGTTGAAAACAAAATCCTCCTCAACGACCTCAACATTAAAAATCGTATCTTTGGCTTGACCTGACATATTTTCAGCGGTGACTATTTTTTATACCAGGTGCCGTCCGGCTTCTGGAACCAGTGACCAGCCTGACCGTTTTCCCTGATCATTTTTGCCCGCCGCTCTCCCACCAGGGCGGGGGTAGCACCCTGACTTTTGCCAATGGCTGTATACACGATAGTCCGGTCACCGTTTTCGTCCTGAACAAGGGCGTATGCCACTTTGTTGTCGGTAAGATATTGCAAAAAACCCTTATTGTTTTCGCCAATGAAACCTTGGTCTTTAAGGGCGTTTATTTCCGGCAGTCTCGCCGCCATCTCTTCCTTGATGGTGGCTGCATCTGTAGCCGAATGGGCGACTGTTGTCATAAAAATGAAACAGGCGAGAAAGACAAAAAGCGAAGAAATAATGAACAAGTTTTTACGCATGTGGCACCTCAAAAATTTAACATGAAAGTTATTCCGTTTGTTTTTCATCCAGATCTCCGAAAAAATTGTCAAGGGCCCTGTCAACCTTGACATTGACATCTATTGTGATGTGGATCGGTTTTATCTCCACAGGCTTGACTTCAACCTCATGGCGCGTACAACCTAAGGAAAAAAGAGTTATTAAAACTAACAAAAAGGGAAAACAAAAATGCTTGTTGCATAGTGTCATATTACATCTTCTCCATCATCGATTGGATGTTTTTTCCATATTGAAATATATCCTGCATGGGCAGGCGAAAATTCACATCCAGCCGGATTGGATGCTGCAGACCAGGGCCTTGCCCGCTTGTAACAATTTGGCCATTTTGGTAGCCGAAGGGTAATGGTTCTGCCGGTTTACCATCAAGCTGCATGGAGATCAGAAGTTCGTCTTTTTGGCTGTTGAAATTGAGTTTCGTCCAGTTGTACTCGAAATTTTCCAGGGCTTTCATTGAGTAATCCAGGTAGGCGCTTCTGCTCACGTCAGGTATTCCCTGGCGCAACTGCGTGGTATCATTGAACCGGACTATACCACTATTGCCGGGTGTCGAAAACAGAAAACCGTCGTCAAAGATCACTCCCTGTTTGCTGATGACCATAGGAAGCCTGCCGTTGAGTGATCCCTGCCCCTCGGTCTTATCAATGCCAAACTGAGCGAGAAGCTTGGTGAAGCCCAAGCGGTCACAGTAGAGTGTGGTTTCCAACTCTTTCATATTAGAGGCCAGGGTAAAACCGCCGGTTTCTACTTTGCCGTCGCACCAGCTTGCCCTCATCTTTTCAAGAAAAATTGATTGCTCGTTTTCAATACGAAAATGGATTCGGGCATCGGAAAGTTTTATTTTGCCAAAATCAAGGGCACCTATTGTACACAGCTGGCCCGGATCGCTTTGCAGCAGTGGTAAACGGGGAAAGACAATACCCGTGTTTATATCGGACAGCTTGTTCTCGCCGTGGGTCAGGGTTGTATCATGGATGTCAATGTTCAGTTTTCCTGCCGGTCCTTTGGCTGTCAGGTGAAACTCACCGGCGGCGGCAAGGTTGCCGTGAAGAGCAAGTTCTTTGGGAAGGCCTATAAAACGAGGAAAAGTCGATGAGTTGAACTGAGTTTTAGGAACACGGCAATGCACGGAAATATCGGCGGTCGGCGTTGCTGATCCATCGCAGTTCAGGTGCAGAGCGGGAACAAAAGGTGTGGTGAAGAAGGTAGTAAAAACCGCTCCTTGGGGGGATTGACGAACTGTTGCCTGCAGTCTGCCGCTGTTGATGTTTTGATAATCGATACGATCGATTTTTATACCACCTGGTGGACCTGAAACAAGGGGAGGAGGGTATTGAAAAGGCAGTTGGAATACAAGATTGCTCAGTTTTATTTTATTTTTATTAAGGGTTATTTCAGGGAAAATGCCGTTCAAAGTAGCGGCAATCGTTGTACCATTAAGGTTGATCTCTCCATCCGCCGTGAAAGAGCTGACGGAAGCTTCTCCTAAGGTAAAAGCATCACTTGCAAGTTTGTAAGAGAGAGCGGTTTTCGCCTGCTGCGTGTTGCCGTTTATGTCTACTGCTACCGCAGAGTTTATTCTTGCTAAAGACATATGGCCGCTGCCGCTGAACGTCCCTTCTAATAGAACCATTTCGCCTGCCAGATCTAGAGTCGCCTGTTCCGGTTCGGCTAAGTGGATATTGGTCGCAGAATATTGGATATTTTCCATGTCGCCTGAAAATTGCAGAGAAACAGGTGACTCGGCCGCCTTGTTGGCCAAAATAATATTGTTTTTCCTTATCTGCAGGTCAGGTGATTTGACGGTCGCCTCATATCCGGTGATATGATTGCTGGAACGGTCGAAACGTACCTGGCCGCTGAGCAAAAGTCCTCCGGTGATGTGCAGTTCCTTTAATCCGGGAGCAAGGGAAATAAGCTGACCGATATCTTGGGCCTGCAGGTACAGGTCGGCCACATATCCAGTATCCACCAATTGCAGGTCAAGTTCACCATTTAGAGACAGGTCTCCTCTGGTCAATATCTGCCCTGAAAGGCTTGAAAGGAGCTTCCTGCTCTCAGGCTGTTCAAGAAAACCAAGGGTAAAGCTGCCATCGATAATACTATGGATGGGTTGCGGTGCATCTCTGTGAATGGTGAGGCTGCAGTTTTGCAAGATTATGGTTTCAACTGCCAGTGGCAGAATAAATGCGGGAGTATTTTCCTCCTGGGTGCGAGAGGAGTCTCGCGGACAGGCCACGGAGAATCGGCTGTCCATCCCGTATATCTATCTGAAGCGACGCAGAATCAAGGAGCAATGCTGCAATTTCTCTTTTTAGGAGGGAGCCGGGAGTGTAGGAGATTTCGAATCGAGGTACGGCAAGAGTCGGCCGGTCCTGATCGGCCAGGGTTAATGTTCCCCTGATTTTCCAGGGTGAGAGCCTAGAGAGACTCAGTTCCTTGGTGGCGAACGGGAGGTCGGCGATGAGTCGGGGAAAGAGATAAAGGTCGAGGAGATAGGGCAGAAAGAGAAAAAAGAGCGTACCCGCAAGCACCAAGATGATGGGGAATGTAATAAAAAAATGAGATCTCTTTTTCATGGTGACGTTGGTGATTTTATTATATTCCAGTATGTTGACATTGGTCAATGTGGGAAAAGACGGTAATCTTGCCTTGCCTTGTTTCTTTTCTGTCACTATAAACGTATTGTTTACGACTTGCATACTAAATTGGTGGTATTCCGGACCGGGGAGCACGTCGCCGGTCTGTTAAGATTTTTTTTAAACGGGTAGTTGGTATGGCTGTCGAGATAGATTTTGATGAATTGCTTGGCAAATATAAATCAGCCCCCTTCGAGTATGTTGATGTGTTCGCCATCCATACCGGCCGGATATCATTCAAGGTTGTAGAGGGTGAAGAAGTATGCGCAGCGAGCGGTGAATGGCTGCAGGTTCCCGGAAGCGCACTCTATGAAATTAACAGGGAACGGAATCCGAAGATTGTTGCTGCCCAGACCAATGGGACAGTGGAGAGAATTAATTCCGAGTTTGATGGTCGATTCGTTGAGGCTGGTGAAAAACTTATGACTATTAAACATCCTCTTAAAAAGAAAGAGATTATTGAAAAATTTCTGAAGGACGTGCTTTCGCTCTTTTTCGCCCCGGAGACGGCAAAATATTTTTTCTCCATGGATATTCAGTCCCGTATTGACAAAAAAGGTGCCGGGGCTGTGACCATTGATCAGGGGGAGGAAGTTTTTACTATGTCACTCATGAAGAGAGATACTCCGGTATATTATGACGGGCAGCGTGGGCTTATCCATTCAATTTACTTTAAACCGGGTGTCTCCGTTGCTCAGGGAGAGCCATTGATTGGGGTTTGTGCCCCGGAGAAACTGCCTCTTCTTCAGAAGATTATCACCCGGGTCAAGGCGGACTGGGACACTGATCATTGATAGACTCGTAAAAAGCCCGATCTACTTCGTTGTACCCCAAGGGGCACTTCCTTAAGGGCGTAGTTTTTTTGAAGCTTCACGACATACTGTATGTATGGTCGGGAAACCTTAAAAAACACTACGCCTCGTATATCAAACTTTTTCCAGAGTCATACCAGTAAGTTGGAAAAACTTTTTTCAACTGCTTTGCTGCATCCACGCAATTTTTACTGAGTGGTGTGCAATTGACCATTGTGAGACATTTTTTTAATTTGAAATTACATGACTGTAAACAAACCAAAACCGGACGCAGTTTTGAATCTCTTGCAGTTGGCCCAGATGAGGGAAGAGAGACAGGAAAATAACCAAGTTAATACGGAGGCGGTTGCCCGGTATGGCGCGTTTGTCGGCTCTGTGATTGAAAGCCATGCCGTGCTGCCGCGGGCAATGGAGCATGCCCGCGGAATCGTCGGGAATACTATTCAGGCTGGCCGCTCGGTGGCAAGCGGGACGGTTATACTGGCGGACGCAATGAGCCAGTCCAAAGGTCGCTTTACCAGGCAGTGGCATGCTCCTCCGGGCGGCGTGTGGGGGTGTATGCTTCACGCGAACACTCTGTTGCCGCAATCCCGAAGATTTATTCCTTTTGCCACAGGGCTTGCCTGTTGTGAGGCGGTGCGGGAGGTGGGAGTGCAGCACGCCATGCTGCGCTGGGTAAACGATGTCCTGGTCGATGGAAAAAAACTGGCCGGGTTTTTAGTGGAAGGCTATACAGAACCGATCCATGGTGAGGAGTTTACCCTGATTGGTTTTGGTATCAATATTAACAACTGTTCGTTTCCAGCGGACCTCTCCTCTTCGTCTGTTTCTCTTCAACAGATACTTGCCAGAGAAACAGATCTCTCTGCCTTTACCGCTCTCTTCTTATCCAGGCTGGCCTGGAATTTTGGTCTGCTTTACCATGAGGAGGCCAGAGAACTCAGGGGCGAGGGATTTTCCGGTAAAGGGGGCAAACATCTGCTGCTGGAGAAGTGGCTGGCCTGTTCCGACACGGTTGGTAAAAAAATTGTGTACGGATTTGATGTGATTACAGAGCCGCAATACCAGGCCGACGTACTGGGAATTGATGACGATGGCGGGCTCGTCCTGCGTCTTTTAGACGGTTTTGAGAAAATTGAATACAGCGGTGAAATCCGCTATCTTCAATCTGTGTAATCAACATCGTTGAAACAGAACCTTGCATTGGCAATCATGAGGAAAACAACGGGCAGACATAACGTCGATCTGATGCCATGTACTTGGAAATGCTATTTTTTAATAAAGGTTCGGGCGAGTTTCCATGATATAATATCCCTCTGAAACAATTGATTGCCATAACTCTGGAGGAGTACAATTGTTTCGTAAAGGATATTGCCGGACATCTTCAGGCGATGCAACCGTTCGATCGGCTGGTCCTGGGCCAAGCGCAAAATTTTGATCGTCCCATGGGAGAGGGGCCAACCTTCAGGTGCATGAGGGTGACAATTCGAACAGATAATCCTTCCGCTGGTGGTATCAAAACTGTAGCGATTTCGTGTGCTGACCTGGGAGCTGCACCGGGCGCAGGTTTGCAGGTCTGGGCGGTAGCCGATATGGTCAAAGAAACGGATAAGAAACAGCGAGAGTACGGTTATAGATGGTTGACGTTGATCTAGGTTATGCAAAGCCCATAAGCTCAGCCGGAAAATCTGCACCGTCTGGTTCGTTTTCCCTCACCCCGTTGAGGAGAAATTCCCTGATTACTGATGCGATACTGTACAGTTCCAGGTTTTGACGAATATGCAAAAAACTGGTGTGCAGCTCCGCGTCGACGAGAAAAGCTAAAGTCCTGTTGGCTTTCTGTTGGTACGTGACATGGAGAAAACTGAACAATTCTAGTTTGTTGGTGAATCGCTTTTTGCTTCTCTTGGCCCCCTTGGCAATGGCGCTGAGGCGACCGACATCTTGACAGAACAGGGTGACGATCAGATCAGACTCGCCATGTTCCGTGCAGTTTAAAACAATCGCATCCGTTTCCCTGGCGTATGCCACCATGGATCATTGTTGCGGTTGTTCAGAGCTCTCTATCGCTGTGAACTTTTTTCCAGTGTTGGGTGAACGCATCTTTTTAGCGGTCCGGGAGTCGGCGTTGGTGTAAAAGTTACTGCTCTGCAGAAAAGGATATGCTGGATCGTGTGGCATATCCTGGGCAATGGCCGCGGTTGCTATGGAAGGGTAGGAAAGGCCGAACAGATCCGAGGTATTCTGAATGGGAGCTGAACAATCGAGTGAATCTGAGATTGGGCTCCGGATGGTTCGGTTCGGTCCGGTTTGCCGAGACCTGTTCGATTTGCTGCGGTTGCTCCAGGCTTCGTAGCTTTTGGCTGAGATAAGTAGCTGGATTCCAAGAGAAATACCAGCAAAGGAACCCCCCGAAAAAGAGCAGTAAAAGCAGAACAAGGCCGAAAAAGGAAAATGGTCTAAAGGCCGGGCGTTCGGCCATGGTTTCCACTTCCTGGGCCAGTTTAGTCCGTGGCAGCGAGAGCAGGGCACCCGACTTGTGCTGGTTTGGTCGCTGCTGCATGTACATCTTTAAGATTTCTTCGCCGTCAAGGGCAAGACTTTTGGCGTAAAGAGCATAGAAACCACGGGCAAAGGCCTCTGCCGGAAGGTTGGCAAAATTATTTTCTTCCATGGCCTGAAGGCTTTTAGATGATATTTTTGTTTCCTCTGCGACGGTTACCAGGTCTACCCCTAAGTTGATTCTTGTGTCTCGGAGATACTCTCCGAGGTTTGCGTATGTCATTTCGGTTAATTTGCGTGACATAAAGTTTCCTAAGTGAATTGTAGACAGAAAGAGAGCTTAAAGTCTCTGGATATATGCGTCATCTTTGAGTTTTTTTACCCATTCAGAATAAGCCTCTTTGAGCTTTTCTTCGAAAATTTTTTGTTTTATCTCTTCTTTTACCGCCTCAAATGAGGCAGAGACGACGATGGCATTTTTATCACCGGAAAGGAGTTTGAAAAACTGGTAACCGGCAGGTGTTTCGATGATTTTGCTGAGCTCGTCGGGTTTCAGCGGGGCTACCGCATCGCGCATGGCAGGTGCCATCTCATCGAGGGTAAAAGTACCGATATCACCACCGTCATTTGCCGAAGGCAGATCAGAAAACTTTTTGGCCAGTGATTTGAAATCCTGCCCGCCTTGTAGCGAGATTGTATACCCTTTCCGCCCTTTCTCGAGTTTCTTTTTTGGCCGCCGCCAATTTCTCAGGATCGTTTGTTGCTGGCCAGCTGAACCCCATTTGCAAGAGGTAATAACTTCCTTTGTCTACTTTAGATGTATAATTTTCATCGAAATAATCAAGGACCATCTCGTCCGTAACGACTATCTTGGCGCGAACATCGAAGCTCAGGAGCTTTTGTTGCAGTATCTGCGAGTTCAGTTTGTAACGGTATGACTCCTCCGTTAATCCTGATTCTGCAAGTTTTTGCTGAAATTCAGCTGGATTGAGGGACATTTTGTTGCGCATCCCTTCATAGGCATTATTGACCTCTTCATCAGTGACGGTGATGTTGTATTTTTTCGCCTTTTGCTTGATAAGGCGGCGTTCAATCATGCTGTTCAGGGTGGCTTCTCGAGCCTCTTCCAAGGCGTCAAGTAGTCGCTTCTCGGAGTTGTCCTGGGCAATAGATCGGTATAATCCGGCTGTCTCTTCCTCAAGCTCCGAGAGGGTTATGACCTCATCGTTGACGACTGCTACTACTTTATCGACAACTTCCGCGAAAAGATATAGTGGAGTGAGCAGGGAAGTGATAAAAAACAGCAACAAACACAGAGCAGATATTCGACTATGTCGACGATAATTATGTTTCATGTAAGTCATAGAATTTTAAAAATACTATAAGGAGCAATGAGAGTGAACTCACTGTGAGGTGATTTTTGGGACTGTACATAATCTGCAGCAGAGTTGCTATCTTTCTCTTCAATTGGTTGACTTTCAAATATTATGGAATATTTTGTCGCAAGAGTCTATCATAAAAGCAATAATTTTGAAATCTCTCCCGGAGCAGATTCATGAAAATACGTACGTTATTCTTTTTATCAGTGTTGTGTGTCGCTGTTAACCTTGACAGGCCTTTGGACTGTCACATCACAGGCGGCGACACAAATGCCGTCGTTTGCTCTGGAGAGTGTGCGTGACGGTAAGATTATCGAGTCAAATTCTTTTCGCGGTAAGGTCCTGCTCTTACCTTTTTTGCAACCTGGTGTCCGCCTTGTGCCGAGGAAGTACCTGTTCTGGTAAAATTGCAGAATGAGTTGGGTAAGGCAGGATTTTCTGTGGTGGGGTTATCTGTTGATCAACAGGGGGCGGCAATAGTTGCAGAGTTTGCTGAGAAACGAGCAATTAATTATCCGGTCCTGCTCGCCGAACCGCAAACTACTGAAGATTTTGGCGGAGTGTACGGAATTCCTGTTGCTTTTTTAGTGAATAAATCCGGTAATGTGGTCAAAAAATATACCGGGTATGTCCAACATGAGCTCCTTGAAAGAGACATACGGAGCCTGCTCAACTGATTGATTATCGTTGCATTTCATGAAAAATTGAAATAGAATGATGACGTTTCTTTATGAGCAGTTGCGGTACAAAAAATTCGTGGAGCCCGGCTCCGAACAATAACCTTAAGGTAAAGGAGAATAATGATGAATAAGAAGATTGTCGCCTTGGCAATGGCTGTAGTTTTTTCCTTCTGTACAGCAGGTCTTGGTTTTGCTGCAAAATTGAAGTGCACTGTAGACGAAGTTGCTGGTGACAAAGTAACCATGACCTGTGAAGATGCTGACAAACTTAAAGCAGGTGACAAGGTTAAAGTACCCACACCCAAGAAAGGTGCTATCGAGGGTTGCTAATTGACATAGCATTCCACTTTAAGTATTGTGCCGGGTCGGCTGATTGCATATCAGCCGACCCGTTTTTTTTGTTTGCAGTCGCCGGTTGCCAAAGACGCGGATAGGATAAGGTTATAATAGAGGTGTATTTTGGAATTATTGAAAGCAATTATTCTTGGTATTGTTCAGGGATTGACCGAGTTTCTCCCGGTTTCCAGCTCCGGCCATCTGGTGATCGGTTCAGAATTGTTAAATTTCCACCAGCAGAGCCTCGCTTTTGATGTCTGCCTCCACCTTGGCACCCTTGTTTCGGTAATAATAGTTTTTAGAAAGGAGTTGACGGCAATGGTCAGGGCGCCTTTTGCTCTTCTTTCAGGCAGTAAAGATGCTGCCGACCGGAATTATTTTCTCTGGGATGTATATATCGTTATTGCCACTCTGCCGGCGGTATTTATCGGACTTTTTTTTAAAGATGCAATAGAAGGAGTTTTCGACTCGGTTCTGGTTGTCTACTGTATGCTGGTTGTCACTGGATTTCTCATGGTTTTTGCCCGATATCTGCCGGAGCGGGACAAACCGGTAAACTGGTATCGCAGTCTTCTGATAGGGTGTGGACAGGCGTGTGCTATTTTACCAGGCCTTTCAAGGTCAGGTACGACAATTTTCACCGGAATGGCTCTCGGGATTGCCAGGGAAAAAGTTGCCAGGTTTTCTTTTATTATGTCCATTCCGGCAATTCTCGGTGCAGCCGTTCTGCAATTTGGTGAACTTTATCAAAATCCACCGACCAGTGATGCGCTTCTCAGCCTTGTTGCAGGAACAGCAATGGCTGCTGTTTCTGGGTATTTTGCCATTAAACTGCTACTTGATGTTATTCGCCGAAATCGACTGCAGTGGTTTGGATACTATTGTCTGTTACTCGCAACGGTTGGTCTGATTAACCATTTTCTCTTATAGTCTGCCTATTACTGCTTTCTTTTACTGTACCTCTACAAAATCACAGCTATGGATATTCGAACTCTTCCAGAAAATGAACGGCAGATATATAACCGTATTCGCCAAAAATATACCTTAACTTTTGACCGGCTTCGTTTTGGCGAAAAGCAGATTCGTCTGCTCAAAATTGCTGATCTGGAAGAATTCTTAGATGGCAAGGATCCGTTTGCCAATGTTGCGGAATTCCCTTTTTGGATTCGTCTCTGGGATGCTGCGATGATCCTTGCCTATGTTCTTGGTTCACAGCCGAATGGTGCAGGCAGACGGCTGCTGGAGCTGGGTGCCGGACTCGGTGCTCCCGGTCTTGCCGCAGCTTCTGCCGGGTTTGATGTAACCATCAGTGACTATGAAGAGATTATAATGGATTTTCAGAAAGTCAGTGCCGCAGCATCCGGACTTGATGGCATCCACTTTACCCACCTTGACTGGTTGAATCCTCCGGAAATGGAGCCTTTTGATGTGCTGGCGGGTGCTGAAATACTTTTTCGGGATGAATTTTTTCTGCCATTGCTGAATATTTTTAAGACCTGTCTGAAACCGGATGGGGTGATTTATCTGGCCCATGACGCAAAGCGGCAAAGTCTGCCGAAATTTCTCAAGCTGGCCCAGAAAGATTTTGACATCGGGCTAAAAGAGCAGGTTATCAAACGGGACGGGAAAAAGGTCACTATCCTAATCAATCGTTTACGACACAAAAAAACTGATTAAGGGTAATGACTCACGGTAAAATTTTGATGGCTGCATGATAACTGAAACCAATGCGCTGCAACATTATTTCATTGGGTAAACTTAATGTCGTTATTTCCTGTCAATTTAAATATTGCTGACAAGCTTTGCCTGGTGGTTGGTGGCGGAGCCGTGGCTTTACGAAAAACGACAAGCCTGTTGGCCGGGGGGGCCAGGATCCGGGTAATCAGCCCGGAAGTTCATGACGAATTGAGTCGTTTAGCGCACAACAGGAAAATCGAATGGTTTGAGAGAGGTTTTGTTGAAGGGGACTTAAAAGGTGTTTTTCTCGTTTTTGCCGCCACCAACAATCTTGATGTTCAGGCACTGATCACCAAAGAGGCTGCAAAATACTCTGTCTTGTTGAACAGTGCCGATGACCCATCAAACAGCCATTTTCATGTACCAGCCCACTTTCGAAGGGGAAAAATGCTGGTTACTGTTTCCACCGGCGGCGGCAGTCCCGCCCTGGCCAGAAAGATCAGACAACGGTTGGAGCAGGAAATCGTTCCCGAATATGAGATTGTTGTTGAACTGCTTTCGCTGATCAGGGAGAGAGTTGTTGGGCAGAGTGATGACTCTGCAGCAAACAGTGAATTGTTTCGTACATTATTGCAGCAGGGACTTGTCGAGATGGTGCTCGATGCCAATTGGTTTGATCTGCAGATGATGCTCCTGCGGGAACTGCCGGAGTCTGTTGATGCGGTATCAGTTATGAAAATATTTCTTGAAAAACATGATAAATCTAATGCCTGAAATGACGATCCACAGGCTAAATATCTGAATCTCGTTATCAGCTGCAAGGATACCCATGGAAGAAATAAACTATCTCCTTTTTCAGTCGGTTCTTGGGTGTAACCTTTATCGCCGCGGCGGCATATATTGTTTTTTTTATTAGTCAAAACAAGAATATACGTAAAATTGCCCGGATGATTCTTCTTGTCTCCGGAGTATTGCAGACTCTTCATATCGGTTCGCGTTATATTCTGGCGGGCCACACCCCCATAACCTCCCAGCATGAGGCCGTGGTCTTTTTTGCATGGGCCACGACCTGGGCCTATCTGTCATTTCGGTGGCGGTACACGGTGAAAAATTTTGGAACCTTTGTCTCGATTCTCATTTTCTGTCTTTTATTGATCTCCTCCTTTTCCTCAAGGGCATTTTCCCCCCTCGCTGCCGGCCCTGCAAAGTGTATGGCTGCCCATTCATGCCGGTGTTTCGATTATTGCCTACGGATTCTTGTCTCTGGCCTTTTGCGGCGGGCTTATGTATTTGTTGCAGGAGCGGGAGTTGAAAAGTAAAAAGTTCGGCTATTTCTTTTCCCGATTTCCTTCTCTTGATGCTCTTGATCAACTGAATAGTCATTGTATTACAGCAGGTTTTGTTTTTCTGACCCTGGGGATAGTAACGGGATCCATCTGGGCCCGTCAGGCGTGGGGAACCTACTGGCAGTGGGATCCTAAAGAGACCTGGTCGCTGATAACCTGGTTTCTGTATCTGGTTCAGCTGCATCAGCGATTTACCGTCGGCTGGCGGGGGAAAAGAGCGGCGGTGATGGCTATTGTCGGTTTTGCTGCAGTTGTTTTCACCTTGTGGGGAGTACCATATCTGCTTGGAGGCGTTCATAGTTATGCCAAGTGAAAAGATACTCCTTCTTGGGGTAAATCATAAAACCACTCCCGTGGAAATTCGTGAAAAAATTGCCCTGTCAGAGGGCTACGAAAAGCCGCTTGCAGCACTGAAAAATATTGAAGGGCTGCGGGAATACTATCTTCTTTCCACCTGCAACCGGGTTGAGTTGCTGGTGGTGACGGAGGCTGGCAGCACTGTTGAGGATGATATCATTGATTTCTTTTTGGCGACACGGTACCTCGGAATGACTGCCAGGAGTATCTCTACATAATGTACGACAAGGAGGCTGTGCACCACTTATTTATGGTCGCCGCCAGTCTTGATTCGATGGTAATCGGAGAAGCGCAGATTCTCGGCCAGCTGAAAGAAGCGTATCGGCATGCTGCCCATTTTGGCTGTACCGGGCCACTGTTGAATAAACTCATTCATAAGTCTTTCTCGGTTGCCAAAAGAGTACGAACTGAAACCGCAATCGGCTCTTCAGCTGTTTCTATCAGCTATGCTGCAGTGCAGCTGGCTAAAAAAATATTCGGCAATCTTGAGGAGAAAAAGGTTCTTCTGGTCGGGGCGGGTGAAATGGCTGAACTTGCAGCCGAACATCTTGTCGGGCAGGGTATTGGCTCTGTCACCGTTGCTAATCGTACCCTGGCCCGGGCGGTTGATCTTGCTAAACGTTTTCAAGGCAAGGCCGTGTCAATGAATGAGCTGGTAGCGCAGCTGGAACGTGTCGATATTATCATCAGTTCCACCGGGGCAAAGGATATCATTCTTCATAAAGAGCAAGTGAAGTCGGTGATGCGGGCCAGAATGAACCGGCCGCTGTTTTTTATTGATATTGCCGTCCCCAGGGATCTTGATCCTCGGTTGAATGAACTTGACAACGTCTATCTCTACGATATTGATGATCTCAGTAGTGTCGTTGAGATAAACAAATCTGAACGGGATAAAGAGGCGGTTAAGGCGGCTCGAATTGTTGATGAGGAGACGTTGAAATTCGAGCGTTGGTTTGCCGGACTGGCGGTCACTCCGACAATTCAGGCTCTTACGGGAAAAGGTGGACCTTATAGGTCAATTAGAGCTGGAGAGAACTTTGGGCAAAATGGAGGATATGTCGGAGTCGGATCGGGAAAATCTGGCCAGGATGGTGACAACCATTACCTCAAGGATTATCCATGATCCGCTCATGTATCTGAAAAGTGAATCATGTGCGGGACGGGATAACAGTGATCTGAAAATTACTACCGTCCGTGAATTGTTTGGCCTCAGCAAAAAGAATGACGAGCAGTAAATAAAAAGATGACGACTGATCCGCAAGAAGTATTTGAAAACGAGTGGTATATTGTCAGGTACTCCGGAGAAACTCCCGAGATCGCCTACAACTCGGCTATCTACTATCTTAGCCGGGCAAAAGATGGGCCGCAGCTATGCCTGGATGCCAAACAGATCGAATTACTTAGAAGTGCAGCTATCGACCGCTACAGGGAGATTATTTTACGGGATCTGCACCATGCTAACTGCACTAAATCCATATACCGGGGGGTAAGTCGGTCTATCATAAATTATCAGCGATTTTGCAAATTTTGTGAGCGTCAGCAACTGGATGCGTCCGGAGTTCGGAAGAAAGCAGCAGAAGCATTTATGGTTTTTCTTGAAACGGAAAGGGATCAGCTGCAAGCCAATAACAGGCCGACGATCATTGATTGCACTTATGAAGGACTGCAGAACTATGCAGTTCTGCTGGATATGGAGTTTGGCAATAGGTATGCTGCCTTGGAGAAATACTGTCATCCCACGGAACGGGAGTCTCTGTAACATTCTTTATTGTAACGAAGGTCTGTCCCAAAATGAGATATTTTCCTTAAATAGAGGTGCTCGATAGATTTCAGATAAAAATATTAAACGCCATCTGACAGCTCTATCTGGCTGTCATCCATTTTCAATTCAGTTACTGTGTTGTTGCAACAGCGGAAACCAAAAGCAGAGCTTGCGGTTTAAGTAATTGTTGTCAATTGCCCATATAAATTCAGAACCGGACGGTTGTAATTTTTCCACGGAAACGTCTTTGTCATGGTATTTGTTTTTCCGTTCTGTTATCTCTTACGGGGATAATTCCTGCACTCAGCAGGTATTTAAAGGCTCCTTTAATGAAGGCGCCGAAAAAAAAACATCTATAATCGCAAATTTTTATGAGCATGTTTCCTCTAGAATTATGAAAAATAAAAAGAGTCTCTATGTCCTTTGGGTGTTGTTTTTTTGCCTGGTTTCTTCCACTATCTCCTTTGGTGAAACCAATAGTGTCAAACAAATTGACCAGAAAAGAAACAGTCTCATTGGATATATTCTCAGCCGGCAGCTGCCTCCCCTGCATTTTAGTGATAAGGTCTTCGATGATGAACTGGCTCGTGCTGCGTTTGAGCTGTATATAAAACAGCTGGATTACCAGAAACGGTTTCTGCTGAAGACAGATGTTAAGCATCTTGAGGCGTTTGCACCCTATATTGACGACAATCTTGCCGACGGTCGGATTACCCTGCCTGATACCGGGTTTGATATTCTCAATGAGCGGATAGATATGGTCCAGAAGATGGTCGGGACCATGCTGGCCAGCAACAAGGTTGGCGCTGGCCCTGTTGCGGGGTTTACCGAATATATTGTCCAACCGGGGGATACCCTTTCCAGGATAGCTGATCAACAAAAAGATATCGGAGTGGGGGAGTTGATAGTCGATAACAATATTGACGACCCGAAACAGCTATATGTTGGGCAAAAGTTAAAAATTCGCCGTCCGGTACTCCCGCCTCAGGGTGACCTCTATGTCGGGTATTTTAATGTAGACAAAAGTGAATCCTATGAAACCGATCCGGAAAAAATTGATTTTGCAGATAATCTGGACGAGTTGAAAGATCGATGGCGGATGCTGTTGAAAGGGCAGATTATTTCCCAGTATCTCGATTTGGCCGAAGATCAGAAAAGAAAAGGGGGGAAATCTGCTGAAAAAGAGCAACCAGTAACAAAGATGAGTGAGGAGGAGCTGTGGCAGGAGGCTATCGCCATGGTCAGCAAAAGAAACAAAAATTTCTTCCAGCGTCTGCACCAGGAGACTCTGCAGGACCATTATGACCGTTTCTTTAATAGCGTTACCAGGGCATTTGGTCCGCATACCAATTATATTCCACCGGCGAGTAAAGAACAATTCGATATTAACATGCGCGGAAGTCTTGAGGGTATTGGTGCGCTTCTCCGGGAAGATGATGGCTTGATCAAGGTCATAAGAATAATCCCCGGCAGTGCATCGGCAAGACAGGGGAGTCTCAAGGCGGAAGATATCATACTGCAGGTTGCCCAAGAAGGGGAAGAACCTGTCGATATTACCGATATGCGGCTTCGAGATGCCGTTCGTCTTATTCGTGGACCTAAAGGAGAAGCGGTCAGCCTGACTGTAAAAAAACCCGATGGTGTAACGGAGGTTATCAGAATCGTCCGCGACGTCGTCCAGATTGAAGAAACTTTTGTTAAAAGTACGGTGATTGAATCACCTGATGGTCGAAAGACGGGCTACATCTATATTCCAAGTTTTTATCGTGATTTTGAGGGAACAAGAAATGGCGCGAATGGACGAAACTCAACCGATGATACGCTCAAGGAGATCCTCAAATTAAAAGAGCAGAATGTCGATGGAATTATCCTCGATTTGCGTGATGACGGAGGCGGAGCCCTGCTTGATGCTGTCGATATAACCGGTCTCTTTATAAAATCGGGGCCGGTTGTTCAGGTTATGAACAGACTTGGGGACAAACGAATTTTAAGTGACACCAACGACGAGATTTCATACGATGGTCCGCTCGTGGTGCTGGTCAATAAGTTTTCCGCCTCGGCATCGGAAATTGTGGCCGCCGCACTGCAGGATTATCGTCGGGCGGTGATCGTCGGGGGCACACACACCCATGGCAAGGGCACGGTGCAGACCATCATTGATCTCAATGAGAACATCCCTTTGCTGCATCTTCGTAAATATGAAGACATCGGGGCATTGAAGGTGACGATACAGAAATTTTACCGGGTGAACGGCAGTTCCACCCAGTACAAAGGGGTAGAACCCGATATCGTGCTGCCTAATCTTTTTGAACACATAAAATCCGGGGAGCGGGATCTGGATTACTCCCTGCCGTGGGACTCTATCAATCCTGTTGAGTATACTCCCTATGGTAGGCCCTTAGATGTAGAAAAATTACAGGAACTGAGCCTTAAACGGGCGGCGAATGACGAAGGCCTGATAATTATCAGTGAGGAAGCGGAGAAGGCCACCGAACGGAGTGAAGATACCATGCTCTCTGTACAGATTGATGATATGCGGGCTAAGCGTGAGGAGTCACGGCTGATGCGCGAAAAAGTTGGTGCCCACTACCGTAAATATCGCGAGCAAAATGGGGAAGAGGCCGATTTTGAGGAAGCAGATAATCCGCAGGAAGACCCAAAAGAGAAGTGGCTGAAGGATGTCAAAGAGGATCCCTATATAAGGGAAGCTGTGAACATCGTAGGCGATATTATTCGTTTGTCCGAAGAGAAAAAAAACTAGGGTGTGGGCCCTTTTTGACGGCCTTTTGAGCGAGCTGTGCAGGATAAAAATGTTCTTGAAAAAGAGAGGGAAAGGTGCTAGAAATGTCACTTTGTGAATGGTCATTCATTTGTTTTTTTCCTCTCCAGGTGGCCGTCCGATGGAAGTATTGTAGCTAATAAAAAGGGTTGTAAACGTATGGATCTTGCGGAAGGTTTTAGAAACCACAGAGAAAAAATTGTGAAAAAATGGGTGGAATATACTCTTTCGACCTACATTTCTTCAGGCTTTTTTGTTAAAGAACACGATAAATTTGCTAATCCTGTCGGCGGAAATATCCGCCAGGCATTGAACGAGCTTTTTCTGCTTCTCGAAAAGGGAGCTGATACCAAAGAATTTACTGCTCCCCTGGAACAGATAATCAGCATTCGATCTGTACAGGAATTTTCTCCATCGCAGGCCGTGGCTCCATTGAATGCGGTCAAACATATTACCCGCGAAGTTTTTGCCGCAGATAAAGAGCGGAAACATTTGGTTGCTGAACTGTATGATTTTGAATTTGCAGTTGATCTGGCGATGCTGGCAGCTTTTGATATCTTCATGCATTACCGCGAGCGTCTGTATCAGGTTCGGATCAATGAGATTAAGTCGGGAAGTCATATATTAACAGACAGCAAGTGTCCATCGAAGCTGCTGGCTGAGAAAAAAGTTTTACTATAAGTTAAGGGTATTTAACTGGTTTTTTTGCAGTTGACAGTGGGCTTAATTTCGGCTGCATGATTTCCAAAACAGTTCAATTGAAGCGAGGTAAGAAATGAAGTACGCCTTCTCATTCCTGGCAGTCATAGCGTTGGTACTGATTGCCGGACTCGGATCGCAGATACCTGGGATGCCCTATTTGTTTGGCGTCGCCCTGCCGTATCTGGCCATAATGATCTTCCTTGGTGGTTGTGTCTACCGGGTGGTGCAATGGGGCAAATCGCCTGTACCATTTCCGATCCAGACTACCTGCGGACAGGGAAAATCATTGGATTTTATCAAGCAGAACAAGCTTGAGGCCCCCAACACAACCGCCGAGGTTGTGGCGAGAATGTTTCTTGAGGTTGTGACCTTCCGCTCCCTCTTTAGAAACACCAAATCGGAAATTTATGATGGGCCCCAGATCACCTACGAATCCTCGAAGTGGTTGTGGATGTTTGCTCTGCTCTTCCACTATTCATTTCTGGTGATTGTGGTCAGGCATATGCGCCTTTTTCTTGATCCGGTTCCGATATGGATTAGCTGGCTGGAATTCGGCGACGGACTATTCGAGGTCGGTGCCCCTACCTGGTATATTACCGATATTGGTCTCTTGCTGGGCTGTGTGCTCCTTTTTTCCAGAAGACTGATAACCCGTCATGTTCGCTTCATGTCTCTTGATGAACGATTATTTCCCGCTGGTACTCATCTTCGGCATTGCCCTGACCGGCATTCTGATGCGCTACTTTCTGCGTACGGATATTGATATTGTTAATATTAAGCAACTGGCCGTTGGCCTGGTCACATTTTCGCCGACAATTGGTGCGGAGATAGGTGCAATTTTCTACATCCATCTCTTTCTGGTCTGTGCCCTGCTGGCATATTTCCCCTTCAGCAAACTGATGCATTTCGCCGGTGTCTTTATGAGCCCAACCAGAAATATGAAAAATGACAGTCGCGCGAAGCGGCACATCAATCCCTGGAATCCGCGCATTCTTCCCCATTCCTATGCGGGATATGAAGATGAGTTTCGTGAATTTATGGTAGATGCCGATATTCCTGTTGAAAAGGAGTTGGCTCCTAAAAAGGATGAAGAATAAGACTATTGACCCAATACTAGCTTAAGAGGATTAGATAACGATGTCAGTTCCAAAATTAGAACAATTATCGAAAAGCGTAGTGCAGGGACCATCCTTGGCAACAGGAGCAATACCTACCATGGATTGGATGGATATCCCGGTTGTTTTCAAGCCGGGCAATTATGCCTACCCTGCCAAATCGGAAAAGGTTGCCTATCTTGACAGCCAGTCCGGGCTGCATTTTCCCAACTCCCGTGAGTGGTCTCCGGAAGATGAAGACTGGAAACTGCCGGAAGATTGGAAAGAAATAATACTTAAAGGCCTGAAAGAACGTCTGGACAAATTTCGTTCCCTGAAAATTTTCATGGACTGCTGTGTTCGCTGCGGTGCCTGTGGGGATAAATGTCATTTCTTTCTCGGTACCGGCGACCCGAAAAATATGCCGGTAATGCGGGCTGAGCTGCTCAGGTCTGTTTATCGTAATGATTTTACTCTGGCCGGCAAGATTCTCGGTAAAATGGCCGGTGCCCGTGAGATGACCGTAAGTGTGCTGAAAGAATGGTTTATGTATTCTTATCAGTGTACGGAATGCCGAAGATGTTCCGTGTTTTGTCCGTATGGAATTGATACCGCCGAAGTGACCATGATGCTCCGTGAGCTCCTGCATCTGGTTGGTGTTGGTATTAACTGGATTCTGGAACCGGTTTCCAATTCCAACCGTACCGGTAACCATATGGGACTGCAACCCCATACCTTCAAGGACAATGTTGAGTTTCTGGTCGATGATGTGGAGAACCTGACCGGGGTCGAGACCAAATATCAGCTTTAACAGAAAAGGCGCGGAAATATTATTCATTACTCCTTCGGCGGATGTTTTTGCCGAGCCTGGTCTGTATACTGCGATGGGGTATCTGGCTTTCTTTGAGGCAATTGGTTTAGACTACACCTGGTCTACCTATGCCTCAGAGGGTGGTAACTTCGGTCTCTTTACCAATAATGAGACTATGAAGAAGCTTAATGCCAAGATGTATGCAGAAGCAAAAAGATTGGGCGTAAAATATATCATTGGTGGTGAGTGCGGTCATATGTGGCGTGTTAGTTCATCAGTATATGGATACCATGAATGGTCCTGCAGATTTTCTTGAAAAACCGGTCTCACCGATCACCGGTACTGTCTTTGAGAATGCTGCATCAACGAAGATGGTTCATATCAGTGAGTTTACTGCCGATCTTATTAAACATGGCAAACTGAAATTCGATAAGAGTCGTAACAGCCATGTCAAAGCGACCTACCATGACTCCTGCAATACTGCCAGGGCCATGGGACTTCTTGATGAACCTCGTTATATCCTGGATCATGTTGTCGACTGGGTTGAAATGCCGGAAAACACCATTCGCGAGCAGACCTTTTGCTGTGGTTCAGGAACCGGTCTCAATACCGATGAGATTATGGAACTGAGAATGCGTTCAGGGTTGCCGCGTGCCAATGCAGTCAAATATGTTCAAGAGAAACATGATGTGAATATGCTGTCCTGTGTCTGTGCAATTGACCGGGCGACACTGACATCACTGATGAACTACTGGAATCCCGGTGTTGATGTGTGTGGAGTCACTGAGCTTGTTGCCAATGCGCTTGTTCTTGAAGGCGAAAACCGCGGTGAGCTGGATGAAGGCCTCCGTACGATGCTTTAGAATATCCTGAACTGAACAGAGGAGTTAATGTAATGTACAACAAAAGATTTATAATTCCAGGACTGGCTAGTATTTGTCCTGTTTGTAACTTTTCCGCTCTGGTTCAATGCGTTCTCGACGGCAGCAAGTACGGTGCCAAAGCCTGAACTGCCACCGGGTGGAGAAAAACAGTGTGTCGCACCCTTGCTGAGATGCGAGCCAGTCATATGGTTTTGCTCAATGAATGGCGTGATGACGTTCTTCGTAATGGTGATCGTGTTGCGGTTACGGTAGACGGGAAGGAATATCGAAAAGGTTTGCAGCTGGCCTGTATGCAATGCCACTCAAACAAAGAGAAATTTTGTGACTCCTGTCATGAATATGCATCTGTCAAACCCTACTGCTGGGATTGTCACTTGACCCCGACCCAAATGGCGGCGAAAGAAGGAGACACTCTAATGGATAAGCAAAGAAGAAAATTTTTAAAGATTGCAGGTGCAACCGCGTTGGCTGGCATTGGTGCTCCTGCGTTGTCAAATTAAGCGCATCTCCGGCCCTTGCTTCCTCAACAGGGCATGGGGAGACGGCTGCACATGGTGCTCCGGCTGATGCACATAAGAGTGAAGGTCATGGGGTAGAAGAGGCGCCTACTGGTGTCCGTCTGGGGATGCTCATTGATATGCGTAAATTGTATGGTCATCCTGAACTTCTTGAAAAAGTATCGCTGGCATGTCACAAGGTTCATAACGTTCCAGATATTGACAGCAAGAAGAATGAGATTAAATGGATCTGGAATGCTCCTTTTGAAAATGTTTTTCCTGAGCATTCGTCTTATCATGAAGTCAAAGATAACCAAGGATAACAATTTCCTGGTGCTTTGTAATCACTGTGATGAGCCACCATGTGTAAGGGTTTGCCCGACCAAAGCTACTTTTAGGATGGAAGCTACCGGTATTGTGGCCATGGATTTTCATCGCTGCATCGGTTGTCGATTCTGTATGATGGGTTGTCCTTATGGTGCCAGAAGCTTTAACTGGATGGACCCCCGACCATATATTAAAGAATATAATCCGGATTTCCCAACCCGTATGCGTGGTGTTGTCGAGAAGTGTAACTTCTGTGGAGAGCGACTTGCCCTTGGGCAGGAACCCGCATGTGTTGAGGCTGTCAAGGACATTGGGGCGATTGTTTTTGGAGATCTTGAATGATCCAAATTCCGAGATACGCCAGATTCTTGATAAGGAACATACCATCCAAAGGAAACCATCCCTTGGAACGAAACCGTCAGTCTTTTACATAGTGTGAGGGAGTCATGATTGAAAAAGTATTAAAAGGCAACTCTAACTACTGGATGTGGCTGGCATTTCTAACTGCATTCATTGGCGTCGGAGCGATCTGTTATCTCAGACAGTTTCTCTTCGGCATGTATTTGACAGGTATGGGCCGTGACCTGTCATGGGGACTGTATATCTCTCAATTTACCTTTCTGGTTGGTGTTGCCGCTGGAGGGTTGATGCTGGTACTTCCCTATTATGTTCATAATTATAAAGCTTTTGGCAGAATTACTATTCTTGGCGAATTCCTGGCGATTTCAGCACTGGTTATGTGTCTTATGTTCATTATGGCTGATATCGGTCAGCCGCTACGTGGGCTGAATATGATTCTGCATCCGACCCCCAATTCCATGCTTTTCTGGGATATGGTGGTTCTGCTTGGTTATCTTTCCCTGAACATCATTTGTGGCTGGGTTATTCTTACCGCTGAACGTAAACAAGTTAAACCACCGAAATGGGTTTATATCTTCGTCTATATTTCTATTCCTTTTGCAGTTTCAATCCATACTGTAACTGCAATGCTTTACTGTGGTCTTCCTGGTCGACATTTCTGGCTGAGCGCAATTACCGCTCCCCGTTTTCTTGCCTCGGCTTTTGCAGCCGGGCCAGCTCTTATTGTTATTGCTTGTTTGATCATGAAGCGGGTTGCCATTTTGATGCAGGTAAAGAAGCAATCAATAAGCTGACGACAATCATTATGTACGCAGCTCTTAATTAACGCTTTTTTTGTTCTGCCTGGAGTTTTTTGTCGGATATTATTCAAATATTCCCGGGCATATATACTCTCTGCAGTATTTGTTCTTTGGTATTGAGCATAATGGTCATGTGTATAATAATCTCGTACCCTTTATGTGGACTTCAGTTCTTCTCTGTTTTGGTGGACTCGGCTTATTTGCCTACATGAAAATTGTCAAAATATCCACCGATCTGCTGGTTGGAATTGGTTGTGCTGCGATCTTTATTTCGCTCTGGCTTGATAAAGGACTGGGATTTGTTATGGGTGGGCTTGCTGTCAATCCATTGCATGACATTGTAGAGTATTATCCAACAGCCAATGAAATAGGTATCACTCTTGGAATCTGGGCTACTGGATTTCTGCTGGTGACCGTTCTGTACAAAATTGCAGTGGTGTTGAACATGAAGTAGAAGCGTAGTTATAGTTACTGCTTCTGATCTATTAAGAGCCCCCGACTTGTCGGGGGCTTTTTTTTTTGTTAAAAGAAGAGGATGTAGAGAAATTTCGTTATTGTTGTTTATGTTGATATCAGGGGATTTCATTTGAAAAGAAAAAAGGTTCTCATTGTTTTTTATTCCTTCACTCAGCAGACAAGAATATTGATTAAGAAATTTGTCGAAGGGCTGGAAGGAGAAGGTATTAACGTCGCCCTGGAAAGGTTGGAGCCGATCGATCCTTACGTGTTTCCTTTTAAAACAAATTTCAGTCTGGCTAAAGCGATGGTCAGGACCTTTTTTCGTAAGAGGATGACGATTGATCCCGTGAGTACAATTTGTTTTGAGGATTGGGATTGCATTGTCCTGGCCGGCCCGACCTGGTCCTATCATCCAAGCGGCCCCATGCTTGATTTTCTTGATAGATTCGGTCGACAGGTGTGTGCTGAGAAGAAGGTTATCCCGTTTATATCATGCCGATCCTACTGGCGGCTGCATCACTGGACAGTGAGACACCGTTTGAAACTTTATCATTCCAAACCTGCCACGCCGATAGTTTTTGTCCATCCAATCCGTGAACCTTGGCGGTTTATTGGACTGGTCCTGCAACTGAGAGGGAAAATGGTCCGAAGGGAAAAATCATGGTTCAGAAAACATTATCCAGGGTATGGGCACAGCAAAGAACAGGGAGATGAGGCGGTGGCTGCCGGTCGAAGAGTTGCTCTGGATCTGCTTGCCGAAAATTGAGGCGGATTTGCCTATGGCCATTGCCCGGTAAGGTAGAGCTGGAAAAAATAAAGAATATTTTCGGAATAAAAAGTATAAATCAGTGCCGCAAAGGAAAGAAAGGGACCGAAAGGGATGCGTGTCTGGCCGCCCTTCTTCTGGTAAAACATGGCGATTAAGCCGACAACTGAGCCACTGAAAGAACTGGCAAAAATAACAAAAGGCAGTGATTGCCAGCCTAGCCAGGCACCAATCATGGCCAGCAGTTTAATATCGCCTCCGCCCAAACCGTCTACCTTACGGAGCAGGTAGTAAAAAAAGGCCACCGCATAGAGTATTCCTCCCCCGACCAGCACGCCGATCAGCGAACTTTGCCAGGTGACGGTGGGATTGATAAACGAGAAGACGACCCCAAGGATAATACCGGGAAGACTTATGACATCCGGTATTATCTGATGGTGAATATCGATGACAATGATCACCAGGAGAGCGGCACAGAACAGAAAGTATCCTCCCGCAGTTACAGAAAGTTGGAATTTATACATCAGGGCCGCCGCAAGAACAGCCATCGACAGCTCGACAAGCGGGTATTGCAGTGAGATTCTTTGCTGACAGTGGCTGCATCGGCCACGCAGCAAGAGATAGCTGATGATCGGGATATTCTCATACCAGTGGAGGGGGGAAGAACATCTCGGGCAATGGGAGGCAGGATAGACTATCGATTGGCTGTCGTCCGGTAAACGGAGAATTACAACGTTAAGAAAACTGCCGACAATGGCACCAAAAACAGCAGAGAAAATAAAAAAAACAGGGGCGGTCATCATATTCAAAAATACAGTGTTGAGATTCCTTAGTAGCTGTTCTTAGCACATAATCCTTCAGATTCTATAGCTTAACTATGTCACAATACCAGGAAAAAGCAACCGTTACTCGTGTTGAACAGTTTTCCTCGAAAAACTATCGGTTGACGCTTCGGTGTCCACAAATTGCCCAAAGTGCATATCCCGGACAATTCGTTATGATCCGGACCGGTCTCGGCAAGGACCCATTATTACGGCGGCCATTTTCTATTCACCAATCGAGCCCTGACGGAATGATTCAGATTTATTTCAAGGTGGTAGGCAGGGGTACTGAAATACTCGCCCAGCAGAGACCCGGCGAAATTCTTTCTGTTTTCGGACCGCTGGGTCGGGGGTATCGAATTGATAAAGAGTCGCCTACAGTGATTGTTGGAGGCGGGCTGGGGATTGCTCCACTGTTGTTTTTGGTCCAGGAAAACTGCCGTTTGAAAAAAGACTGCAGGGATGATCTGCTCATCCTTGGCGCCCGTGACAAGATTGAAATCGAGCCGCTGTTGACAGATTTTCAACAGTTTGGTCTCCGCATCTTGACGGCAACCGATGATGGTTCTCTTGGACATCATGGATTTGTCACCGGAGTCATGGAAACAATCAAACTGCCCGATGGATGCACGGTATATTGCTGTGGTCCGGAACCGATGATGGCAGGGGTCGGCGCGCTCTGTAATCCATGAATATTCCTTGTCAGGTCTCTGTCGAGAGTGTTATGGCCTGCGGGATGGGAGCTTGTCTCGGCTGCAGCCGGCCTGGCAAAGACGGCACCTATACCCATGTTTGTCTTAATGGTCCAGTCTATAATGCGGAGGATTTGGTATGGATGATTTGATCCAGGTAGAGCAGGAACGACCAGACCTGCGGGTGAATATCGGATCTCTGCACCTGGCCAATCCGGTGATGACCGCGTCGGGAACCTTTGGTTATGCCAGAGAATTTGAAAATTTGATGGATCTGCAGTGCCTCGGGGCGGTAATTGTCAAAGGTATCTCTCTTCATCCCCGGGTGGGTAACCCGCCGCCCAGAATTGTTGAAACTGCCTGCGGCATGCTGAATGCCATAGGTTTGCAAAACGTCGGCGTGGATCGCTTCATCTCGGAGAAGATGAACTATCTCGCGAAACTGAAAGTTCCAGTTATTGTCAATATTCTTGGGGATTCTCTGGCTGAGTATGAGGAGATAACCGAGAGACTCGCTGGGATTCCTGGGGTTGCCGGAATTGAGGTGAATATCTCCTGTCCCAACGTAAAAAAAGGCGGTGTCGCCTTCGGTACTGATCCTTCGATGGCGGCTGCGGTTACGGCCGCGGTAAAGAAAAAGTCTGAAGTGCCGGTGATGGTCAAACTGTCACCAAATGTTTCAGATATCGCTCGTATTGCCAGGGCCGTTGAGGAAGGGGGAGCCGATTCAATCTCTCTCATCAATACCCTTATTGGCATGGCAATTGATTTGCAGACGAAGCAGCCTGTACTGGCCAATATTATCGGTGGTCTTTCCGGTCCGGCTATAAAGCCTATCGCTCTGCGTATGGTCTATGAAGTCGCTAAGGTTGTGTCCATACCGGTTATCGGGATCGGTGGAATTGAGTCAGCCGAAGATGCTTTGGAATTCATGTTGGCGGGGGCAACTGCGGTACAGATCGGCACCGCCAATTTTGTCAACCCGAGTGCCAGTGAAGATGTCATCAAGGGGATTGGTGCATATGTCATGGCTGAAAAACTGACATCCATTCGGTCGATTATTGGTGGACTGCAAGTAAGATCGTCCTAGCTGCATCCAGCCAGGTTAAAAAAGAAGAGAAATACTTATGATAGAAATACAGCCCATCGCAAAAATTGATGCAGCGATAGAAGTTCCCGGCTCAAAAAGCCTGACCCAGAGAGCGCTTATTGCCGCATCCCTTGCAGAAGGAACGAGCAGGCTTGTTGGGCCGCTGGCAAGCGAGGATACCAGATATTCCTCAAAAGCGCTCCACCAGATGGGCATTGCCATGGATAAGGAGCCGAGTGGCAGAGAGTGGCTGGTTCATGGCCGGGGTGGTATGATCCAAGCTTCTGATGAACCGATTTTCCTTGGCAATAATGGCACAGCAACGAGATTTCTGACTTCTGTTGCCGCGCTTGGCAATGGCACGTATATCATAGATGGAGATCCGCGGATGCACCAGCGTCCAATTGGGCCGCTTATTGCGGCGCTGCGGGGCTGGGGAGTGGATATCAACGCGATTAAAGGGACCGATTGTCCACCTCTGGCGATCAACGGCCGTGGCATCGCCGGTGGAACCACCATTCTTCCCGAAGGAAAAAGCAGTCAGTACTTATCTTCCCTGTTGCTGGTGGCACCCTATGCTCGAACGCCTGCACGACTCAAAGTAGAAGGGGAGGTCCTTTCCAAACCTTATGTCGCCATGACCCTTTCGGTGATGGATGCCTTTGGCGTCCCCGTCGACTGCTCAGCTGACTTCAGCTCTTTTTCCATACCGCAGGGCTGCTATCGGGCGCGGGAATACCAGATTGAAGGAGATGCCTCCAATGCCTCCTATTTTTGGGCGGCAGCAGCCGTCACCGGTGGCCGGGTGACGGTGACCAATGTTCCTGTACCCTCCCTGCAGGGGGATGCTCTCTTGGTCCCCTTCTGGGGCGTATGGGCTGCGAGGTCACCAGGACCGGAAATGGTATTACTTTGCAGGGAAGTTCACGGCTGGACAGGAATAAGAGTGGACATGGGTGATATGCCGGATGTGGTTCCAACCCTTGCCGTTGTTGCTGCTTTTGCCCATGGTAAAACGGTCATTGAAAATATCGCCCATTTACGGATAAAAGAGTGCGATCGGCTCTCTGCCGTCGTTGCCGAGCTGACCAAACTGGGGGTAAAGGTTGAAGAACAGCCAGCGGCTATGATTATTCATGGGGAAGGGGGGGCAGGTCTTAGAGGCGCGGAAATCGAAACCTATGAAGATCACCGCATGGCGATGAGTCTTGCCGTTGCAGGTCTGCGGATTCCGGGCGTGAAAATAACCGGAGAAGAGTGTGTGGCCAAATCTTTTCCTGATTTCTGGCAGAGATTTGCTCTTCTTTCGGATTGTTAGATTTTAGAATTCTTCGTGCCCGTCATTCCCGGGCACCGGGATATCCCTTTTTCACCAGAAAAAACAGCTGGCCATCTTCTTTCATATGGTTGGCGGCAATCTCGGCATAATGGCCATTTCCCCAGAAAATGTCCACCCGTCCCGTTCCTTTAATAGCGGCCCCGGAATCCTGTGGAAAAACCAACCTGCTGAGTGGTTTCCAGCCCCTGATAGCACCGTCCGCATCCAAAACCGGTCGGCGTGAAACTAAATAGCCAATGGTGCCGCCGGGAAGTGCGGAGGTGTCCATGGCAATTGATCTGCCGGGGGTAAGCTCCTCGCCGCTGCTTCCTTTGGGTGAAAGAGTATCACTCCAGGAGAAGAAAATAAAGCGCGGATTATGATGTAAAATGCGCTGCTGTTGTTCCGGGTGTTCCTGCAGGTATTTTCTTATGGCGGGAATGTTTACCGCAGCAAGGGGCATAATCTTTTCATCAACCAATAGTTTGCCGATACTTTTGTAGTCCAGGCCATTTGAGCCGGCAAAACGAACAGAACGAACTGAGTTGTCAGGGAACCGAATTCTCCCGGAGCCCTGAACATGGAGGAGAAAAGCGTCAAATGGGTCAGAGAGAAAGGCCAGTTCATATCCCTGGAGCAGGTTGTGGTTTTCGATTTCTGCACGACTCCAGTAGTCGACGAACCTGCCGTTCTTGTCGTATCTGCCAATTCTGGTTTTTTTGTTGTCCCGCAGCGTAGCAAGGGATTTTGGTGGCGCATAGATCGGGGTAAGAAATGGAGCCTTTCTGGTGAGGCTGCCGGAAAAAACCGGTTCATAATAGCCGGTAACCAGCATATTACGGGATCCTTTCCCGGTTCGTCCCCCGGCCTGGTAGACGATATAGTTTTCCTTCAAGAATCGGTTCAGTTTTTTTCTTCCCGGGTTTTGCTGGAGTTGAGACAGAAGCTCTTTTACAGACAGTAAAAGCCAGCGGTTGTCATACTGATCGTCAGCGAAGCTGATATTTTTGCCGGGCTCCTGTCTTTCCAGATAGGCAACCTGGTGTCTGGCGGAATTGATCAATGTATCGAAATCCATATCGTCATAAAAATTTGGAACATTTTGTGGATCGAGGCGATACAGAGGTTTATATATCTCTCTAGCCGTCACTATATTCTGACCACCAATAGAAAAGATCGACAGCAGGAGAACAAGGAAGACAACGAAGTTTAGTCGAAGAGACATCTTTTTGATTTGATCAGTTCTTGAACATTTCCGCCATTTCACTGACTGCCATGGCGTATTTGTTGCTGTGGTTGTATTCGGTAATCGCCTGAAAATTCGGATAGCCGGCAAAAAAACGCAGGCCACCGCCTTCCTGGGGGATTGCTCTAATCCGACAATAGAAAGTTTTTCGTTTATACGAGTCCATCAGCGGTAAAAAGAGAGAAATTTTTCGAGGAATTCATCGAGTTGATCGGCCGGCAGACTGTTGATTCCTGCGGCAGCAGCTCGGCCGCCACCGGTAGGGAAAAGTTTACAGAGGTTATCTGCATCACGCCGGTCATCGAGTGGAGCGCGAACACTGACTCTCAACGTCTTGTCCTTGTTTTCGCTGATTACAGCATGGGCCGCGGTGGGCTGCTCCCTCGCTCTGCGATTGGAAAAAACACCGGTAACTCTTCTTGCCCATGATGTGTCAGGTAAGGTGTAGACTCTGTTCTTGCCGGATGTCTTCAGCTCCTTTACCTGCATGACTCGGGCAATGTCTTCATTATAGCCGGTTCGCAGAGAGGCAAGCTCAGGTGATTGTTCCAGGAAGATAAACGGGCTGCTGAATGGGCTGACCGCTTGGTAAAGATCCCGGGGATGGTAGTGGAGATCATCGATTGTTGCGCCGTAACCGTTATAATTGAACAGTTCACCCAACTCCTGTAGTTGTCCTGTCTGATCTTCTGTCAAGCCCAGGTCTTGGGCATGCCGGCTCGCCAGCTTATGCAGATTATCACCAAATGCACCACAAATTGCCCAGAGGCGATGTTTGCCCGCCAGAGCCTCATTGACAATTAATGAAGTGCAGGTGTTTGGTGATGGATCAATAAACGTCTGCAGTAAGGGGGTATCCGGTATTGTCCCGGCAAAGTGGTGGTCAAAGTAAACAATCTTATTGTTGTGCAGCAATAACTGCAGCAGTGAGTCTCGATTACTGTCGAGGGAGATGTCGAAAACTGCCATCTCAATGTCTTTTTGGTTTTCCAGCTGGGAGAGCAGCCGGATATCCCTTTTTACGCCGGTAATTAACTGTGCGTCAGGTTGCGGGTGGTTCAAGACGATATTGGTGCAGGGCGAAAATTCCATCAGCATCGCCATTAAAGATGTCATAGTGCATAGCAGCTTCTCTTTTTGTGTATTTTTCAGTCCATTAACTGAATTTAGAAACCAACCCCCAGCGGGACGCCGATGTTGGCCAGATTGAAGGTCAAAAGGTACGTAGTGTCCTCCGGGGTGTACAGTGTTTCAAATTTTACCGACCAGCAGTCAGCTTTATAGGTGATGGACCCTCTGGCCTCTGAAGTTTCATCATACGATATCGAATGATTAATCTCTCCCCCAGCAACCATCTGCTGGTAATATGCGCGAGAAACTCTCCGTTAACCTGTTCGATATTTGCTGAATCGTTGAAACTGTAATCAAGACTCAAACTATCGCCCCTGCTGTTGCTGATGCTGCCTTGAAAGAAGTGGCGGTTGAATGTACTTTCATAGACGTCGTAATAATTTCTATAGGAAATTGAGGTCCTGCTTAAGGGGATCCACTTTAGCTCAGAATATATATCAGAAAACGGCTCATCGGTGACATTATCATCTAAATTGTATGCCTGTTCTATCTTTAGTTCCAGATAATTGTAGAGATTTTCGATGTTGCCACTTTTGCCGGTGAACTTGTTTAAATAGTTATCAATACCGTAGGTTATCAAGTTTATCGCGTCGACAGAGTCGACATCATCGTATTGAGGAAGATTTGCCTGATCGACATCGGCCAGGTAACCATATTTGACATAGGGGCGCACCTGATGGGCAAATGAACGGTCGCCTGAGTCTGAATAGAAATCCTTTTCAAGGGTAGTTGCAACATCGATTTCGAACTCGGTATACAAACGGTTCTGGGTGTTTTTGTTGTCCCATTCTTCGTCTCCATAGGTCTGGATAATGTAAAAGGTGTCACGGACGCCAATTTCGGCACGTGATTCCAGGTAGGCACCTAAAGGAATGGGGCTGGAGAGTGTTGGGTTGAAATCAAATCGGTGGCCGCCTATACCGTCTTTACGCCAAAAATCTGTATAGTTTGTGTCCCACCCGATGGTGAAATTGGTTGTTTCAATAGGAACCAGGCCAGAAAAATCGATACTGGGTAATTGCCATAGGGGGGTGTCGGTATCACTTGCATCGGTGTCAGCATCGTCGATTGCCAGCAGATTCACCTGCAGCCACAAACCATCCCAGCTACGAAGAGTGTTAAAAGTATTCTCACGTTCCGTTGCCGACTGATTTTGAAAACCCCTTCCGAAAATATCCAGATAACGTTCCTGGGTACTGTCAAATCCGGTAATGCCGGTGTCAAATTCATTGAGGTAATCCTGGTCGGAAACGATATCAATATCGAGTCGTGTCTCCCAGTCAGCAAATGATATGGTCGGATTTTCCTCTCACCCAGTATCTGTTCTTATTTTCGTGGGTGTAGCCGGTATTATTATAATAGCTTGTTTCAGATGGATCCGACAATTTATCGTGGAGATAATCGGCGGTAAAGACTCCCTTGTCGGCCGCACCGGCAACATAACGGAACTCCGCTCCGGGCATAAATCCTCTATTATCCAGGTACTTGGGGTAAAGAGTTAGGTCGGCAGAGTCAGAGATATCTATAAATAATGGCAGATTAAATCCAAAACCATTGTTTTCTGAAAAGGAAAATTCCGGAAAAAGAAAACCGGTCTGACGGGTACTTTTAACTGGAACAACAAGGTAAGGAGTGTAAAAGACAGGTACTTCCCTGATGTTGAACCTGGCATGTTTCATGACCGCATATCCCTCCTGCCGAACATCAGTCCGTGAACTGGAAAAACTCCAGGGAGGAGTTTCGTTCTCTTTAAGTTTACAGGTTATCACCCAGCCGTCATCAATTCGGTACGTATCAAGACCGGTTTTCTCAATTTTCTTGCCTTCAAGGTGAAGAGATTTTTCCTTGCCGAGGATGGTTGCATCGGTGAAAATTCCGGTTTCGTCCACCAGGTTGAGGGTCCCTTCTTTGGCAAAAAGCTGGCCGTCTTTCGAGGAAATCTGGACATTACCTTTGGCATTGATGGATTCCAACTCAATATCATAAACTATCCAGTCAGCCTGAATTGTCAGAGTTGTCTGGTATACTGGAGGAGATGACTGGTCGACATCATCTGCTGCTATCGTGGCTTTTTCGACTGTCTCGCCAAGGATATCGGCCCATTCAGAAGCTTTGCGCTCAGCTGCTGATCGTTTTGGAGGTAATTTTTCTTTTTTGGTCAGAATTACGTTGCCCTGGGCGACGATGCTGCTTGGATCCTGATAGTGGACGATTTTATCCGCCGAAATATTCCATTCATCCGTGGATGCTTTTTCTGCATGGGCCTGACAGAGAAAACCGCAGAGAAAGAGCCCTTGAGATAAAACGAGGATGGTTTGGAAAATGGTAGAGCGGGACCAGCGTGAAAACACAGTATACTCCTTTCGAGAGATCGTTATCGCAAACGGTATAAGCTTTCCTATTTACAAAGAAAAGAGTAAACTTTTAAGCATTGTTACAATTTTTTCAGGATGAAGGATAAAATATGAATATATAGAAGTTCCGTTAAGGCTCGAAATGTACGGTTCAGACTGCATACTGTCAAGTTTAAAGTCAGGTTCTTTAATATGGTTAGGGCTTTTAAGTTTATGATATTAAATAAATAATAGTGAAAAGGTTGTTCTGTCCGGTCTGACCTCTTTATGGTATACATTCAAATATCATTTGTGTTTCATTACAATTGACAGTACTAGTGAGTCGGGGACTGGTATTTATCAGATAAATTAGTTTATTCTTTCCTGACCATGGAGTATGTGGCTTAGAAGAGATACTTCAAGAGCATTTTCCCTATTAAAATTGATGGATTGTATTTCGCGAAAGATAATCATTTCCAGCCAGCGGTACTGCGCACACATGATGTGCTGCCAATCCTAGGGCGTGCCCCTGAATAATTGCTGACTGAAATGATCTTGGCTGAATATGACCGGTAAGAGTTCAGTGCCCCAAAAGGCACTTCTAGCCTCGGAAGGGGTAAAAAAACGCACCTGTTGAGGGAGTTTCTTTATACTCCCCTTTGAATGGGTGAGCGCTAAAATGATGCTTGTTGCAAAGCAGTAGCTTTACTCTCTGCATTGTCAACGACTAGATCAACAAGATTGCCGGGTCTCGTCCACTTCTCGTGTACTGCATTCGGTAAAAAGGACAGAATATGGCTGTAGAAAAAGATGCCGAAAAAGACAAAAAAACTCCGCAGATAAAAGCGACAACCGGTGCATGGTGGAAGAGCACGACCTCTGACGATGTGTCACCAGATGACCCTTCGGACGGGGCAGAGCCGGTAAAAGAGAAGGCGACGGCGACAAAACAGAAAGCTGCGCCCAAAAAGAATGCCAGAAAGAAACCATCAAAAGAAGTCGCGGCTGAAATTGCAGGCGCTGACGCTGATAAAAAAATAGAGGAAGAGCAAAAGGATAAATCTCCGGCCAAAAAACCTTCCCGAAGGCGGGCTCCCCGAAAAGCGAAAGATACTGGTGCGAAGAAGACGCCACGTAAAACCACATCAGCCAAACAGGAAGACGATGTTAGTGCAGATGAAGCTGCTTTGCCGGTTGAAGCCGTCACGGAACCTGTCGAGGTGCCTCCTGCGGAGGAAAAAGCAGCACCTAAACGTGCAAGGGGGCGGCGGGGGAAAGGACCCGGGAAAAAGACAGCTACTGCTGAAGAGAGCCCTGTGGCCGTCGACAAGACCGAAAGTGACCAGGAGCCGGTTGTTGGCTCCAAGCAAACAGAAGGGACAGAGGAGGCAGGGACAAAAGAGGATGGGGCCTCGGTTGCCAATGGTAAACGAGACGACTCAGCTGTTGCGCCTGAGCCCCAGCCAGCAAAAGCCAAAACGGCAAAAGTCCAGCAGCGAAAAGAAGAGGTTAAAAAAGTTTGCAAGCTGCTTATTAATGCCGAAGAGCCGGAAGAATGTCGATTGGCTTTACTTGAAGATGGCCGCCTGGAGTCGATTCATGTCTCCACTATCTCAAGAACACAGACGAAAAGTAATATTTATAAGGCCCGTATTGTTGCCATTGAGCCGAGTCTTCAAGCGGCGTTCGTGGACTATGGGACAGATAAGAATGGTTTTTTGCCTTTCAGTGAGATCCATCCTGAATATTATAAGCAGGAATTGTCTGCAGAAATCCGTCAACTGGTCGAAAATAACCAGTGGAAAAAAATTTCCATAACTGATGTCGTTGAAAGGGGGCAGGAGATTCTGGCCCAGGTGGTAAAAGAAGAGGTCGGTAAGAAAGGGGCGAATATGACGACTTTCCTGTCGATTCCCGGACGGTGTGTTGTCTTGATGCCGGGGTCAGATTCGGCGGGAATTTCCAGAAAAATTTCCGGAGAACAGAAGCGGTCACAGCTTCGGGATACCATGATCTCCATGAATTTACCGGAGGGGATCGGTTGGATCGTTCGTACTGCCAGCATAGATATAACGGAAGAGGCATTGTCAAGAGATGTGGAGTATCTCTTGGAACTTTGGAACGAGATCAAAAATAAAGGACAGGAAATGGATGGGGTCGGTCTGGTGTATGAGGACCATCGAAGTGTTCTCAGGTTCCTCAGGGAGCATTATGATCCTTCTATTCAGGAGATTCTGGTTGACGATCGGACAGCGCTGGAACAGGTAAAAGAATTTGTCAAAATGCTTCCTGCCCAGCAACGAAATGTCAACGTTCGTTTTCATCAGGGTTCTCGTCCAATTTTCAATCAGTATAGTGTCGAGGATCAGATCGAGTCAATCTACCAACCCCAGGTAAACCTGCCCTCGGGCGGATCGATTGTCATTGACCCCACCGAAGCCCTGGTCGCCATTGACGTAAACTCCGGATCCACCTCCAAGGGAAAAAATTTTGAGGCCTCTATCTTTCAAGCCAATATCGAAGCAGCCACAGAACTTGCAAGGCAATTAAGACTCAGAGACCTTGGCGGCTTAATTGTCGTTGACTTCATTGATATGCGCAACAAAAAGCATATCCTCGCTGTAGAAAGGGAAGTGAAGGTAGCGATGAAAAAAGATAAGGCCAAGGTGGATTTCAGCAGGATTTCCAAGTTCGGACTCATGCAGATTTCTCGGCAAAAACTTGGCGCTCCCATTGAGGCGGGCAACTATCGACGGTGTGAACACTGCAAGGGACGGGGGACGGTGCGATCGGTCGAGACCCTCTCGCTCTATTATCTGCGGCGTATCCAGACGGGTGCCAGCCGAAAACCGGTGGAAAGCATTGAGTGCCACTTTCCCCTTGATGTCGCCTCCTACTTACTCAACAATAAAAGAAGCGAACTCAGTGAGCTGGAGAAACGTTACCAGGTGGAAATCACCATAGTCGGTGAAGTTGATATGAAGCCGGCAGACAATGAGGTGATTTTTCATAAGGCGGAAAAAGAAATCAATTCAAAAAAACAGGCTTGAGTTACCGAGCGATCTAGGGTATAAAAGCAACTCTTCAATGCACCAGTAGCTCAGCTGGATAGAGTACCTGACTACGAATCAGGGGGTCACAGGTTCGAATCCTGTCTGGTGTACCAAGAAATTCAAGGACTTACAGCGGAAAGGTTGTAAGTCCTTTTATTTGTTCGGCGTTTGTACAAGTCCTGTATGTACAAGGATGTCCCGCTATCTGTTTTCACTACGACAAAAAAGATTGATTGAGGTTTGTTTGTAGTGAGTAATTTCCTTCCATATAAGATTTCTTTAAGAATCCGCCTATACACTCATGGTTGAAATCAGGCCATCAGATTCAACCAGAGACATAAATACCATGACCGATGAGCTTTTTGCTAAGGATTTAGAGAACCGGCAAATTGCAGTATTGCTTTTATAAGTTGCACGGCTGACTATGTTATATGAGAAAGCAGTATCAACGCCGGTGATGGACAGAGATGGAGTAAGCGTCTCGGTTGTCTGGAAACATCTTTAAAGGTTGCTAGTCAGCCGTGCGGCTTTTTGCTCCGGCTGATTAGCTTGTTCAGCCTTTCCTTGGTCAAAGATATCAGCATCAAGACCCATTGCCTTGGCACGTTCCTTCCATTGTTGCCGTGCTAGAGCTCGCATGTCTCTAACATCATCTGTTTCATCCATAATTTCCATACCCATAAGCGTCTCGATTAAATCCTCCAGTGTCACCAGTCCATCGGTCCCTCCATACTCATTGACGACAATAGCAATGTGCTGGCGATCCTTAAGAAACCGCTCCAACAATGCTGTCAACGATATCGAGTCAGGAACAACGGGTATTTCACGCTTCAATGCTTTGAGTTTTTCATCACCTCGCTTCTGGGCGGCGTTAACCAGAACATCCTTTTTAAGAACAAAACCTGTTATGTCGTCAATATGCGTCGTGTAGATTGGCAGACGTGAAAAAGGGGTTTGGGTAACTTGTTTCAACGAATCGTTAATCTTCATGTCCTCGGGTAATGCGAAGACCACGGCTCGTGGTGTCATGATATCGTTCACTCTTAGTGAATCGAATTGGAATATGTTTCGGATAATCCTTGATTCTTTATCGCGAATATGCCCCGTCTCTACACCGACCTGAGCCATTGCAATGAATTCGTCTCTGCTGAAAATGTGAATGTCCTTTCCATGTGAAATAAGTTTTGTTAGTCTCTCCGAAATCCACACGATTGGATATAGGACCACAATCAGAATGTTTATAAAATACGAAATTGGACCGACAAGTTTTGACCAGTAGATAGCGCCTAAAGTTTTAGGCACGATTTCGGAAAGAAAAAGGATCAAAAGCGTTATGACAGCAGAAAACAGGCCAAACCATGCGCTTCCAAATACGACTATCGCTTTGGCCCCGGCCCCTATCGCGCCAACCGTATGTGCAATAGTGTTAAGTGTCAAGATGGCAGCAAGTGATCGGTCCACATTGTCTTGTCTCAGTCGTTTCAAAAGCGCCGCATGCTTAGGCCGCCTTTCTTTCTGCCCTTCGATATATGAAGGCGTAATGCTTAAGAGTACCGATTCCGCCACTGAACAGAGAAATGAAAAGACCAATGCCAACAGCACATAAATTATCAACAACAGACCATCAGTACTCATATCTTCAATGCATCTTTCATGTGAATCTTCTACGCCAAGCTCAGGAGCCGAGAGAGCCATTAACAGTGACATTATAAGGGCAATTCTCCGAGACACTCCTGCTTGACCATTTTACGTAAGGGTATCTTTGTCCGGCACCTTTTGAATGAAAAAATGAACAAGACTTTCTACAAGTCGAGCCATAAAAGAAAAATCCAGTTTATCCATGGTATCCCTGGGGGTATGATAGTTGGGATTCCTGTAAAATGCGGTATCAGTTATCATCACGGCTTTGTATCCTTTGTCCCAGAAGGAAGCATGGTCGCTTAGTCTGATATTGGGAATGAGATAGCCGTTCCCAGGAACGACAACTGACTCTACAGGCAGGTAACCGCCGGCTTGAAAGGACTCGTAAAGTTCCCGGGTAAATTTTCTCGACCTGAAATTTCCTACAATTCCTATGTAGTCTCCTGTTTTAGGATAGTCAAAGAACATCAGAGGAAAGGGATAGCTCTGGCAGCCTGGTTCATTACAGGTGTAACCAACCATTTCAAGGCAGATCATCCCATCGATCTGCTCCTTTGTTTTCCGCGCCTTTTTTGCATATACCCTGCTGCCCATGGCCCATGTAGCATAGGCAGGGGGTTCTTCAAGGGCGAATGAGATAAACCTGACTCTGCAGCCAAGCTCTGTTTCTTTGAGTTCCGCAAGTTGTCTTGCGACTTCCAACTGGACTGCAACAGCGCTGCCATTATCATCTGCCCCCACTGTGCCGGCAACCGAGTCGTAATGGGCTCCGATGATATACACTTCAGGAGAACCCGTATCGGGACCGACGTCAGCCACGATATTATGCACAGTTTCTTTTTTGAAGGGATAGGCTTCTCTTTTTGAATCTACCTGGATTTTTTTGTAAAAACTTTCTATATAATCTGCAGCCTTTTCAAGATTCCATAATTTACCGGCACTTCTCTCACCTATGGTTCTGGTAAGCATTTCCATATGCTCTTTCAGGTACTGTTCGGTAATTTTCAGGTCAACCATTTCAACCTCTTTTGCAAAACAAATAACAGCTGAGAAAATAAACAGCAACATGGCCGGTAACATGAAGTATTTGCAGTATCGATTCATTCTCATATTTTATGATATACGCAAAGAACAGAAAAAAATCCAAGCAGATATCATCATTGTACCTTGACTCATCTCATATATAAACTGTCCATGGCGGCCGATATTGCAATAGTCCAGATCGCTCCTATCAATTTGATTAATCGGTATCGCTGTTAATGGCAACTAATCATGCCCCTTTAGGAAGCTGGTATTAACGGCTTGGAGGTACCACAGCCGGTATAATTCGATAATCACTTTGGAATACAAGGTTATGCAGGTCGGCACTGGCTATGGCCCGAAGAGTAGGCAATTCAGCTGCCGCGTCGTTTTTATTAAAGACATTTAGAGGCCAACTGCCGATAGTTGCTCCCAACAGATGCGGGTGATGGAATGCATGGCCGAAGAAGGCGCGCAGAGTCACCGGTTCAATACGACGCTCCGCTTGCTCTCGCCAGCTTAGAGACCAGGTCGCAGAGAGGTCGCCGTCGCCAGACCGGATAAGACCGGATGCGGAGACAATGCCAGTGCCCAGAAGCAATGCTTCGTTTATCTCCATGAGGGCTTGTTGAGCGTATGGTTCCAGGAAATCGACTGCTTGGACGAAAAGGCTTTCCTTATCGGGCCGGGTGACGGCATTGTCGCCATGTTTGCCGTCACGAAGATCGATAAAATGTCGACGTAAAGCGACCAGGTGAGATGGTATGGTGATAGAGTTGGCCTCTGCTTTCATGGTGCGTCCTCCTTAAGCCTTAAAGAATGGGTGAGCGTGAGATAACAATAAAGGTATAATCATGATCTGGTGAGACGACAAAAGCGGCACTGAGTTGAGAAGAAACCGGAGAAGATTTAAGTCTTAGTTTGACTCATCTACTGATAATGAGAGGTCAATTGCCAATCTCGCAAAGTCAAAATTACTCCGATGTACCTGAAAAAACTGATTAGAAAAATATTTGCTTTGCAAGGACCCAGGTCAAGGTTCTAAAAACGATGCCATTTTTTATATAACAATCAATTTATGGTGTTTTACGTTTTACGTAGATCTTTAGAATTATTGGAGGGTAGAGTTATAGGGCCAAGGAGTACTGTTTTTGTTATGCATTTATCATTACACGAGTATTGAATCACTGGCCCTCACCCCAAAGACTAAAAAATCACTTAACGATAAAGCAATGAACGTATGGTTCATTCTACGAAAGTTGTTCGGGATAGGCCCGTTTTCAGCACATCTCCCAGAGACTGCTCGGGTGAACTGACACCTTGTAAAAGAATTATTTATGTTATTTTTCAATAATATTTGTTATTATAGAAGTATATTCCAGGGATGTTGGTTCTGAGAATATGAAACGCCGATGTGTTTATTGCGTGCTTAGATATCCCAGCTTCCTGCTCAAGACGAAGATTGTCAAGAGCAGAGTAACTTTTTACAGGTATGGAGGGAGAAAATGGCCAATAATAAACAAGCAGCAGAGCAGAATCACAGTTTTCCAGAAAAGAAAAAACTTTGCGAGCACAGAACATGTGAGCGAAGAAAAAAAGAGGATCTGGGTTATATTTACATCACCACCGTGGGCTGGATTTGCCGTAGAGAAAAATGCAGGAGACAAAAGGACAAATTCCAAGTAACACATGGAAAGTAGGTAGTTGTTGTGTTACAGCTCGGCAGGATGCTGTCAGCATGGGGGGTGTAGCGCGCACTCAGGCGGCACATGGCAGCTGAAGATACGCACCGGGAAAAAATTGGCACTGGCAATTCCACGTTCATACCAGTGCTACTTGGTTATGGTGTTTCCTGATATTCCTGTAAGCACAATATCGTCATTCCATACAGTAATTCTGTTGAAAAGATGCTCCACTGCGATCTATCTGTATCGAAAGATCTCTCCCCATTTCATTATCTCCTGTTACACCGATTTAATACCCCGCCATACTGAATGGAAATCTACATGTATCAGCACCACCTCAAACAAGAGCCTGCAATGCCCTCTCCATTTCGCAGGGAATCCCGACTGCAGTCCACTTCCTGTTAGTAAGGTTGAGATGGGTTATTATGGAAAATGCCCGGGGAATAAATGCATCATCATGGGGATTGTATTGACGTTTCACCCAGTACGTTCAAATTTCTGATCGCTGCCATTGCTGCCTCAGACGGATCCATATTGTGGCATTGAGTTTGAACTGGTGATTGAATGGCGCCCCTTCCCCCTCCCTTTTTTTTGTCAAAGTATTTAAAGGAGTTGAAAAGCATCAGCAATAAAGACTGTGATTAAAAGATTGGAAAGACCATCCTCTTGTACAGGCAGAAATCGTAAGAATAAGAAATCAATTCTCAAGAGAGAGTATCTCTTTTAAGAATATCAAGGTGCTTGGTGAAACAACTAAAAAAACCAGGAGGCGTCAGGGGTGGTTTCACACCTTTGGTCGGTGCTCGGTCAGCTGGAGTTTTTTTCTGTAAATCTTAGTAAAAATATCTGTAATGTCCGGTGATTTTATACTTAAAGAGGGTATCTTCGAGTGCTGGTCCCCGACCTATGTTGTGAAATTTGAGGGAACATCTTTGCCTGGATACTTGATTGCGTGATACTTACCATCTTATCTAATGGAATAATTGGTTCTTTCTAATGCAGCCATTATTCATTGAGAACTCTTTGCTGGAAATCCCGTTGTTGGCAATGCAAGAGCCAGAACAAAGATGAATGGGGTGTGTTTTTTTCATTTTTTGGTCATACCTTTCTAATAAGAGGAAAATTTAAGATATTGTCTTATGTCCGAACAAGTTTTCCATATGATGGCGTCGTAAAAACCCCCCAAAGGGGATAGCAATACCCAAAGGACACTCATTTTAGTCCTCCCTTGAGGGGATAGAAATCTTCATCTTGGTTGTTGTCATAATTTTTATATCATTACAGGTGCCGTATGTACGCCGAAATAATATAAAAATTGCACGCCTCCAATATGAAGCTTTTTACTTATCTATCGAAATTTGAGGTTTTTACGAACTTGTCATTTATTTCTTATTCTCGAGAAAAATGCATGTTAAAATTTATTATTCATGGAGAATTTTATGGTATCGTCTTACATAACCAACACCCATTTTGATGCGGTATTGTTCGATTTGGACGGTGTCGTCACAAAGACCGCCAAGGTCCACGCTGCCTGTTGGAAGAAGATGTTCGACGAGTTTCTGCGCGAGCATGCCCATCGGACCGGACAGCCGTTTATTCCTTTTGACATCGTCGCCGATTATAATTGCTATGTGGATGGAAAACTTCGTCAGGAAGGAGTGCGCAGTTTTCTGGAATCGCGCGGGATTCAGTTGCCGGCAGGTGGTCCCGACATGCCTCGTGACCAGGCAACGATCTGGGGATTGGGCAAACGCAAGGATGGGATGTTCATGGCTGTTTTGCGGGAAAAAGGGGTTGAAATCTTCGCGGATGGCATGGCACTGTTGCGCCACGTTCGGGCGGCAGGCCTGAAAACCGCCGTAGTTTCCTCCAGTAAAAATTGTCAAGCAGTACTGCAGGCGGCGGATATTGAAAAATATTTCGATGTCCGGGTGGATGGCATCACCGTGGAGCAATGTCAACTCAACGGCAAACCGGCTCCGGACGCCTTTTTGTACGCGGCAAAACTCCTTGGCGTTTCCCCGGATCGCTCGGTGGTGGTGGAAGACGCCATTTCCGGAGTTCAGGCAGGACGCCGGGGCAATTTTGGTCTGGTGGTAGGTGTAGCCCGAAAGGGAGATGCAGAGGCCCTCGAAGATAATGGCGCCGATATAGTTGTCACCGACCTGAAAACGCTTATGATAGTAGTTATTTCCAGCAAATAAAGCTTCATCTGTATCCGCTTGCTAAAAGATGCAGATGACAAAAGTGGAGAAATTATCATGCTTCACCGAGAACGGCTCAATCCGCCTCGCTATATTTATCCGGGCGATGAGTGGAAAATTATTGAAAAAGCATTCTGCCCCGAGATTCCTCGGCCAGATGGAGACGATCTTTGCCCTGAGCAACGGCTATCTCGGGATGCGCGGCACCTTCGAAGAAGGAAGTCCCTTCTACAATCACGGAAATTTGGTCAACGGTTTTTATGAAAGCTGGCCTATCGTCTACGGCGAAGAGGCCTATGGCTTTGCCAAAACCGGCCAGACCATCGTCAACCTGCATGATCTGAAGATAATTCGACTGTTTGTCGATGATGAGCCTTTTTTCCTGCCGACCGCCGATCTGAAATATTTTACCCGTACGCTCAATATGAAAGAAGGTACCCTGACTCGGGAAATCCTCTGGAAAATGCCGTCGGGCAAACTGGTATCGATCAAATCGACACGACTGGTCTCCTTTGAACACCGCCATTTAGCGGCTATCCAGTACGATGTGACGGTGTTGAATGATCATGCACCGGTGGTGATCTCCTCGGAAATAACCCCCCACCGCACCATTCGGGGCACCGACGGGGATCCTCGGGATACCAAGGTTTTCAGGGAAAAAGTCTTGATTCCTGAGACGAGAGTCGCCAAAGATCTGCACATTATCCTCGGCTTTCGAACCCAGAACAGTCGGATGACTCTGGGCTGTGGCTTTGATCATAGTATCGAAACCGAGAATCCCATCACCTGGGAAAATCAGGCTTCCGATGATAACGGCAGCGTTGTCTTTTCCGTGGAGGCCCAGCCGAACGTTCCTATCAGGATCACTAAATGGATGAGTTTTCATACCTCGCGGAAGACACCACCCGAAGATCTGTGCAAGCGGGTCAGCAGAACTCTGGCACGTGCCAAAGAATGCCGGTTTGCAGCTGTTTTGGACGCACAGAAGCAGTTTATGGAGGATTACTGGCGAGTCTGTGATGTGCAGATGGCGGTGACCGAGCGACGAAAAGGACAAGGTCGATCCACCGAAGAATGGCAGCAGGCGACCCGTTGGAATCTGTTTCAGCTGTGTCAGGCCTCAAGCAGGGCCGAGGGAACGGGAATCCCCGCTAAAGGTCTGACCGGCAGCGGCTATGAGGGACATTATTTCTGGGATATCGAAACCTACGTGCTCCCTTTTCTCATCTACACCAGGCCACGAATTGCCAAAAACCTGCTCAAATTCCGGCACAGCATGCTCGACAAGGCAAGACAGCGGGCCCGGGATGTCAATCAAAAAGGCGCCCTGTTCCCCTGGCGGACCATTAACGGCGATGAAGCCTCTTCCTATTATGCGGCCGGTACCGCTCAATATCATATCAACGCCGATATCATGTTCGGCCTGAAAAAATATGTGGAGGTCACCGGAGATCTTGATTTTCTCTACCGGGAGGGGGCGGAAATGCTGGTGGAGACCGCCCGGATGTGGCGGGATCTTGGCTTTTTTTCCGAACGAAAAAACGGTCAATTCTGCATCCATGGGGTGACCGGTCCGGATGAATATAATACCGTCGTCGACAATAATGCCTACACCAACCTGATGGCCCGGGAAAATCTCCGGTTTGCCGCCGCGACCGTTGAAGATATTTGCCTGAGAGATGACGGGAATCTACCAGAGCCTGGTGGATAAAACCGGTCTGCAATACGACGAAGTCGAGGAATGGCGGCGGGCCGCCGATAATTTGTATATTCCCTATGACGAAAAACTTGGTATTCACCCGCAGGATGACAGTTTTTTGGAAAAAAAAGAATGGGATATTGCCGGAACACCCCCGGAAAAATTTCCCCTTCTGCTCCATTATCATCCGCTGGTGATCTATCGTCACCAGGTGATCAAGCAGACTGATCTGGTTCTGGCCCTGTTTCTCCTGGGCCAGGATTTTTCCCTGGAAGAAAAAGAACGGAATTTTATTTATTATGATCGTCTCACCACCGGCGACTCCTCACTCTCCGTCGGTATCCAGAGCATTGTCGCCTCGGAGATCGGCCATCACCGAAAAGCGGAAGAATATGGCCGATATGCAGTGTTGATGGATCTGGCCGATATCGGCGGCAATCTGGGCCAAGGCTGTCATATCGCCTCCATCGGCGCGGCATGGATGGTCATGGTGTATGGTTTTGCCGGAATGCGGGATTACAACGGCAACATTTCCTTTAACCCGAGGCTTCCCAGCCGCTGCACCCTGTTTCGCTTTTGTCTGACTATTCGCGGTAGTTTGATTGAGGTTAAACTTATGCCGGAAAACGTCAGCTACAGACTTTTGCATGGAGCGGGTCTTACCCTGCATCATGGTGACGAGGCTGTGGAACTGACCCCGGGACAACCCAGGGCGATTTGCGCCTATGGGGTCGCTGCAGATTGACGCCGTAGTAGTAACCTCGAATATCGATGGAAAAATAAAAAGCTCAAATCAGAAATGGTCCAGTAATTTACCTGTACACCATTGCGATTAACCAGTTATACAGAGTGTGTTCAGGGCAACAACCAGCCAGCCCTCCCCCAAGCAAAGAAAAAATGCTAGACGCTTCTTGTTTGCTTTTTGCGTAGTTATGAGTAAACCTTGTTGATCTGTGGTAATTCCTCCTACTTTTGTCAAAAGAACGATTCAATTCCAGGCGCGGTAAAATCCACCATGCAGTTTCTTGTTTAGGGGTGCTTCAACCCCTGCCGCGGCAGGTTATGATCTTCGCATATGGTCGATCCAGCACCGGCTGCCAAATTTCTGATCGCCACCATTGCTGCCTCGGACAGAGTCCATGTTGTGGCATTGATTTTGAATTGGTGATTGCATGGCGCCCCCCTTTGTCAAAATATTTAAAGGAGTTGAAAAGCATCAGCAATAAAGACGGGTAAATAAAAAATTGGAAAGACTATCCTCTTGTAAAGACAGAAATCGTAAGAAAAAAGAAATAAATCCCAAGAGAGATTATCTCTTTTAAGAATATCAAGCGTGCTTGGTGAAAATAACTAAAAAACTAGGAGGCGTCAGTGGTGGTTTTACACCTTTGGCCGGTTCTCGGTCAGCTGGAGTTTTTTTTGTAAATTTTAGTAAAAATATCTGTAATGTCCGGTGATTTTATACTTAAAGAGGGTATCTTCGAGTGCTGGTCCACGACCTATGTTGTGAACGATCATTGGGTTTCCAGTATTGTTGTCATATTTGTCTGTAACTATACCGATGTGGGGTAAATTTCCAGGAAGCATCCAAGTAACCAAGTCGCCGGGGGCATAGTCCTGAATCCGGTTTGTAACTCGGAGATTCGTGCCATTGCGCATGAAGAAGACTTGTAAATTGGGAACACGCCTGTGATCAATGTTGGAATCCGGCTGATTCAATCCCCAAATTTTTTTGGATGGATACTTGGCAAAATTAAATGTCATGTCTTTGTGCACCAGTTCCTGTAGATCGACACCAATCTTTCTGTACGACCTGATTACCAAATCGGTGCAGACACCTAGATGTGCAGGAACGTCACCACCTGGATACTTGATTGTGTGGTACGTTCCATCGTATCTGATGGAATAATGGGTTCTTTCCAGTGCAGCCTTTATTAAGTCAGACCGGGGTGCTGCAAATACCGTTGTTGGGAATGTGAGAGCGAGAGCCAGTGCGAATATGAACGGAGTGTATTTTTTCATTTTTGGAGCATCACCGTGTAAGAAGGACCAAAAGAATCCTAGGAGTGTGTCGGAGAATTGCCATTGACTATGGACCAATTGTCCATTTATTACTCATTCTCGATCAATTTTCAATAATAACTGAGCTTGCGACGGGGAATATGGTAGATTAGATGATTATCAGGCTGTCATTGACAGAGGCAAATACTCCACTACAATCCGGGTTGATATGTGTTGGGGGTTGTTTTATCTCAAACTGGTACCGAAAGGAGTGTCTTGCACCATCATCTGCCAGGAAGAATTTGAGTGTTTATTGTGCCAGGAATGGGAATATCAGGAGTATTGCATCCTGATCTTTCTCCGTCTTGCTTTAGTCGTCTGAGGTCCGCCAAATTCATTAGGCGGCGGCGCTCATAATACTCCGCGTTGGTAATACTGTACCTCCTCTTCACAAAGTCTAAGGCTTGCAGTGTCGCATCCATCTCGGCAAGAATCATCTCGCATTTACGCAGTCCCCATCGAGCATCTATGGGGTCCCCTGGGTCGTGAGACAGCCATCGGTAATTCTGTACGACATAGTCCACAGTGACCGTTAGTTCTTCATTTACGGGAATGACCATCCCCTCCATGATTTTGCGGAGGGGCCCCTGGTCCAGTTGGTTATTTTTGATAATTCTTCGAAGATGGTTAATTTTGAAGGCAAGCCTGTCATCTCGACTGGGGGTGCTGTAAGCCTCCCAGAGGTATGAACCTTCTGTGCAATCTCTGTCAAGACATTGACGATAACCTTCCTCGACCAAAGTTGCACGCTCCAGAAGATACTCGTATATTGACCCGATGATGAGACGAGCTTTCTCCCTTGGATCATAGGGTGTAGGGTCAATTCTTTTTGCAACCTCCTGGCCGAAAAAAGAACCAGTATGGTTAAAGTCGGGACCGTATTGCTCCAGAGAGTAGAAGGGGTGCTCTTCTTTGGGTAAATATTTCCATCGATTTCCCGAGGGTATCGGCCATCGGAACCGCATCAAACCGGAACCTATATCGATATCCGCCCGGGCGGAAAAATAGTTCTTTTTGCTCAGTTTCCTAATTTTTCTGGGAAGTGTTGCTTCCCAGGTTTGCACGGGTGAGTATGTGCTTCCATCAAGGACAATGGAGCCGATAAGTCCGGCATGACCGTATCCGATAAAAAGTGCACCTGCCATTACGGCGTCCTGAGAAATGCGGATTGGATATGTGTCAGCCGGCAGTGTCCGGGTCGATGTGCCGCTGAGCAGGTGAAGCAGAGACATCATAAACCTCTTATCCCGGAACCATTCTGTGTCGGTTGGCAGATTCTTCCATATTGTAGACCAATGACCAATGAGCTGTCCGTCCGGCATCGTGGCTGCTGCAGGAAGATGGGCAATCCTCGCGTAAATCCAGCGGATGGCATATGGCACGTCGGCGCAGTCGATGGGGATATTGTGGTCGATAAAAAAATCTTCGTTAATTGTGGACTTTACCCAATGTGCAAAACGCTGTTCCTCAATAATATTCCAGCGCCGCGCACCCGCCTGCCATACCTGACCTGACGAATCTCCTCCTGTTTTGGCCGCGGGACAATCGGAAGAAAAGAACAAAAAACAAGATAGAAAAATAAGGCAGCGATAGGTAACGGACAACATACAACCATCCTTCAGCAGGATTGCAAATCACCAGAGAAAAACGTTTAACATATCCCTCTGTCACTTTACCTGCTATTACAGTTTGAGGTATCTTTTTGTCAGTTAGAAATTAAACATAAATAGCTGCAAAATCAATTTTTCCGGTATGAGCGATTCATGCCCGCAGTAAAAAAGTCATGATAAGAAATGCGAACTGCCGTAATGCCAAAGGATCGCTTGAAACCGGAAAAAGGTTTTGCTGGCATGGGGAATTGACGTTTTTTGCTCTCTGAACTCAGTTGCTGGATGTAGGTTTCCTGCCTTGACAGTGAAGGAGCTTTGCATAACATTTCCTGATTGCCCCTCAAGCTCAGCCTGTAAAAGTGGAAGGGTGTGGGCTATTCGTTTCAGGGGTCTCTGTAGCCATGGACGGTTGCATCGAAGCCCCCATTGATGGTTTACGGCGTCCCGTAAAACGAATAGTCCACACCCTGGTTCAATAGCTGAACATTAAGGGCAATCAGATAACATTTTAAATGAATATGTTCCAAAGCAGGTGTATTGGTTTGGCACTATTTATAATTTGAGTACAGGAGTGCTCCGACCCTATCAGGCTTATCATGAGAGATCAAAGTGTGCGGTTTTTGTCACGAATATTTCATGAAAATGGTGTTTTTCCCAATAATGAAAAATTGCCTTTGATAATTTTACAATCTCCTTTAAAAGATGCAGCGACTGAACCGGAGCTTTTTGAGGAGCTCTTTAGAAGAAATCACTGGCCAGCTGCGTGGCGCAACGGCCTTTATAAATTCCATCACTATCACTCAAGGGCACATGAGGTGTTAGGCGTATACTCCGGATGGGTACGGGTCTGTTTTGGTGGTCCGCAAGGCGAAATTCTCGAGGCTCAAAAAGGTGATGTTGTTATCATTCCTGCCGGGGTCTCTCATTGCAACAAGGGACAATCCCCTGACTTCAGGGTTGTCGGTGGCTATCCTGACGGCCAGGTCTGGGATATGCTGTATGGCAGACCAGGGGACCGGCCGCAGGCCGACCGCAACATCGCTCAGGTTTACAAACCCAAAACTGATCCTGTTTTTGGTTACGAGGGTATCCTAATCGAACTCTGGCGTTGAAATATCACCGCTTGATAACCCAGGTATGTCTCACTTTAAGGGCGGTGGTATGTTTACAGCTATTCTGATTGCGACCCATCGGGGCGCATGGTTATGCTACAGGATTTTATGGTCCTGCATATTTTTTATAAAAAGCTGTTCCAGCTGTTGATCGTCTTCTCGCAACAGTTTTTCATAATCGATGCTTTTTGACCAGGCCGACCATATATGTTTGCCGCTCTCACTCTCAAAGAGACTTGCTTGCATCTGGTCCACTGTCCTTGATACTCTGTCTCCTTCCTGATCCCGCTGATAAATATAAGTATGGTAATTGTCACTGCCATCCCAGTACATGACCGCAGCTACATCTTGATGTTTGGTGAGATACTGTTCTGTGGTCGTTTTTTCATTGACAATATGGGATATAAGAAACACTTGAGCACCCGACTTTTTAACCACCTGCCGCAGTTCTTCCTTGGTTGGTGGAGAGGTCCCCAGACCGTATTGGTAACTGGGAATGGCCTTGATGCCAATGTTTCTGAAAGATACCACGAAACTGTCTTCAAATATTTTATGGGCGATTGGATCTTTGAAGGCACCCACTATCAAGATTGGGCCGGTTACCGGACCGTCAAGAGGTTTGGCAGCCCAGCTGGAGGTGATTCTGTTTTGGGTACAGGCCTGGCAGAGTCCAGCGACCAGCAACAAGCAGAAAATCTTCCAGACTCGATAGGGTATTATTGTTTGGTGCATTTCTATACCTCGGTAATATTTTAAAGGATCTTTGAACCCGGTTTGCAGCAAGATAGAGACTAATTGCTCGTTCTTCAAGATAAAATTGGAGAATTTTCTTCCAATTAAACCTTTTGGAGAATCTGGGGTGACAGGGCAGGGAGTAAGATAGGCTTTACCGTAAAAAAAGCGGCAAATATGAAAGGCCGCAGACAAATGTGATTTTTGGTGGTGTCGTAAAAACTCTCCATCTTCTTTGTTGTTGCAAATTCCATCCTCATTACGACGTACTTTAGTACGCCGAAATGAGGTGAAATTCACACGCCTCGAATATGAAGCTTTTTACTTAACCATCGAAAATTTAGGTTTTTACGAGTTTATCATTTTTAAATGTCTCAAGTCGCAACCAAGGGATGAAAAGGGCAACTGATTTACTAATTCACCGATGAGGGGAAGCTCCTTGTCTACAGAAAAATATACCAGGAATTTCGGTTCCTCATTGTCATCGGTATATTTACGCCGTTTGATCTTGCTGATCAACTCGGAATTTTTTTCTTCACGAGCTTTTTTTAGAAAAAGCCTCTTACCTTTGTAGCTCGTTCCTTCTTCTACAAATAGGAAAGTTGCTGAGGGGTTGGATTGCAGGTTGTGGTGGGTCAGGCGGTCACGCATAATAAAGGCCAAGGTTCCTTCCTCTAGAAAATGAGGGCGTGAATAGATTGCTGCATCTACTTTTCCATCACTGTCAGCTGTAGCCAGAACACCGACTCCTTTGGTGTTTTCGAAATATTCTTGCAGTTTCTTCATAGTATTCCTTTTGGGTATTTTTCATTATGCAATGGTACTAAACGAGCAGTTTCTCATTATGCAAAACCAATAGTCACTGCTTCTTGATGGTTTCCCACACATGAATCGATTGGCAGTGTGCAATCGCGATACTGGTAATGTAACGCATTGTTTAAAATAAAAAAGGTCCAGAGTGTCTAGTGTTGCCAACTCTGTCTCAACAACTAAAAAATAAAATATTCTAAAGTTTTTGCCCCAAAGGATGGTGAAAGGCTTGCCTCTGCTGCTCGCAATGGCGTTGCGCTCAGCTGGAATTTTAACGAATTCCTCCCCGCTTATACAATCGCCAGGATAAAACAAACATGGCGAGAACAGGGTGTCGTTTCAGAAAGGGACTGGCTGTCAGGGCAACACCTGAATGCCGTTTGATCTTCCATAAAATATAATCCACCCCGCCGTCAAAGGTCATGGTCCCTTTGATAAGTCTCAGTGCAGAGAGAATTTTACCCTGCACTATCCTTAATGCCCAGGTGAATCGGGAAACAGCACGTATCGGGTATGGAATTATGCCGGTAAAAAGGGGCGTTCCGTGGCTGTCAATTTCCCTTACCTGGTATGGTGTGCCGACAAAAGCTTCACGGGTAGTTTCTTCATAGTAATCAGGGTTAGCATCGAATAATCGAACTTGTCTGTTCGCCTGTTCCGGTCGGAACTCTGATCGATAGGTCAATTCGAGGCCCTTGCTCCATAAATCACGGATAGTAAATACCTGTGAGATGCGGGGCAATATCCTGGTAATGCATGTGATTGTGGCCTGGGCAAGGGATCTGGTTACCTGTTCTGCGACTTTTTCATTACGCACGAAAACAATGGCAGTCGGTTGGCAAAACCGTGCCCAAAGATAGGAGTGGAACCAACGGAGCGAAGTGCCTTTTTGTAAATCATGTAAAGACAAAACAGCATACTTGGCTCTGATGGTGTTTTCCCCATGGAGGACTTCCAGGTAAAACACATTGGGTGGCAGCAGTTTGTTTAAGGCAGCCTGCATGGATGTTCGATTGGCCGAAGTGTAGGTGTTGACCAGAACGTATAGATCAAACAGACCTTCAAGGTCTTCCCCTTTAGAGAGGCAGGATCCATAAAATAATATAGCCTGCACAGCCTCACCATGGATTGACAGAATCTCTTTTACCAGGAGACTGACTGCTAATGATGGCTGTCTGATACAGTTTTGCTGTACTGTTTCGAGAAGTTTTGGCGGGATGTCCATAATTATAACTGCACAAAAGTTACCTTACCGCCGTATTGCAGTAAGGTTGGCTGCCGGCTGGAGTCCGGGGTGTATATCTCTCCATCCAGGGCCATGCTGTCGGCTATATGAAGCTCTATCTCGTCTGCGTTGTGGGAATAGTAACCGTTTTCTGGGGTCGCTTTTTCTGCCTTGCGGCCTCTGGCTGCGAAAGGCAGTACCCGCAGGAGATATCGGGCTTTTGATCGGACAGCGGTCAATCGCAGTTGGCCTTTTTCATTGCCCCAAAATGGGCGAAGGCCAAAAAAGAGGTGATCCAGAGTGGAGACAAAAAACAGCATGAAATTATCTTCCTGCAGCCGCTCACTGTCAGCGCGTATCTGCATGGCAGTAGGGGAGGCAATCCGGGTTTGTCGGTGAGTAAGTGCCCAGAGGAACCGCAGCAAAGTCATACATATTCCGGGCAGGCCATGCAGCTTTTTATGGTGCAGATGTCTTCGGTAGTATTGGATTCCCTGGCTGATTCCGGCTGCTCCAAAAAACATCCCGTACTTTACTTCGTGACCTGGAACCTGCAGGCGGAGAATCGATCTTTGCCGGCGGGTAACATTGCCACTGCCGGTCTCTCTCCATTTAAAGAGACGGCGCAGGGCTCCGGACTGATTCCCTTTTATGCCGATATCACCGGCTATCATGTTGGTCGTTCCGCCTTCCAGCACGATAAGTTGTGGTTGAGAGGTGAAGGGGTGATGGTTGAAGAGTACGGTCAGAGCCGCCTGAATAGTACCGTCGCCACCACTGATGACGACAATGTTCACCTTTTGTCGGCTAAAATCGAACAAAGCATTGTGTACATCCTGGGGATCTTGCACCGTATGCTGTAAAACATTGGGATGTTCGCCCAGGGTGAGCTTTATGGCTGCAGACTCTTGCCGGTTCTTTCCGCTCAAAGGGTTGATGAGAATTCCGATGCGCGGAGCTTTGTCTGATGTCAAGGTTGTAGCTCTCACCATAGTATTTCATTGCAGGCAAAGGAGACGTGCCTGGAGTTATTTTGCCATATATTTGGTAAACCAACGCACTGCAAGGCTGTTCGCATACTTTGGCTGGTCGGCATCTGCCAACCACGATCGGAGTGGGCCTTGGGTGCAGCGCTCATATCCGGCTGCCATCAATCGTCCAAGGAGAAAGATACTGGTTGCCGCCGTCCAGAAAACAACCGTCAGGAGGCCCAGGTCCGGACGGCCAATAAAATAACTCATGGTCAGAAAAATCATACACGGATTTCGTCGGGCGGTTATCAGCCTGAAGTATGAATCAATCGGCTGCCAGGCAAATATGACGAAGCTTGCGCCAAGAAACTGTTTGAACGATCCTTCGACAAAACGACCGGCTATATAACCAATCAGCATTACATAGAAAAGGGTGCTTAACGAGAAATCCAGATTTGCAAGCTGCGCTGCTGGTAAACCAAGACCCCACAGTATGTACCATATAGGTGGGTGGACCAGATCAATAAGGTGGTCGAAATAGTGCCCGAATTTACTTGATGTGACCGTAACCCGGGCCAGTTTACCGTCGACAGTGTCCAAAAATGTCATCAGCCAGCCGGCCAGCAGGCCCCAGCCAAAGTGACCGTAAGCAAAAAATACACCGGCTAAAATCGCCAGGAAAAGACCGAGCAGGGTGACATGATTGGGTCTGATATTTAGACGGACACAGTGTCCGACAACCCAGCGGGCAGGGCGGGGCCAGGCCCATTTTGTAACGAGATCGGTGATCCCTTTATATGACCAGTCGAAAAGACGTTGTTCCAGGTCCGTTTTTTTTCTGCTGTTATCGGCAGCACAAATGGCGGTTCGAACTTGTGTAAATTTTGTTCAAAGGAGGCGGAGATGGTAGTCGGGAGCTTGACTCGCACACCAGGCAGAGTATCCGCAGGTGCGCTCCCTTCAATAACTGCAAGGGCCCGCCGGGCGAGATGGGTGGGAACATGGGCGGCGACACAACTCTCCAGCTGCCGCTCATGTTCCAGTTGGAGGACAATGTTCGGGGTTGCTGCCAGGTGTTTGACCAGCCGGTCGTCGAATAAATAATCTCCCCGAAGAATGAGCACGGAATCAGCCTCCTGCAGACTGCTTAAATCTTCAATTCTTCCTTTTGGGGCAACTGCATTGAGAACACGTTCAACTCGTTCTGCAGATGTAAGACCCCAGATTTTTATCGGGCTTGTATGCGAAAAATAAATAAACAGACTCATATCACCAAATTTTCCAATTAAATAATAGTCCCAACCCTCATAATTAGGGATTTTAAAGCTCACTCATCAGGTATGTATATACCTTCACCTTTGCTCTATTATAAATGTCTTGCGCAAAAAATTTTCGTTTAAAAAACAGGAAAATATTCTGCAGGGGAGTAATAAAGATAAGACAGTGTAAAAAACGATTTCTTTTTGTATTTCATTTTTGTATAGGTAGCCGATGTACATAACTCCCATAGCGGCTGCAAGTCGAAGCAGCACAACAAATAACGCCATCCGAGATGAAGCTGGTGGTGAACGGTTTACCCTTGCGCACTTTTCCGACCCGCATTTTGCCCGTGTTGATCATATAAAAAAGAGCGATCTGTTCAATAAACGGCTTCTGGGGTTTCTGCGCTGGAAGCTGAAACGTCGTGGCGAACACAGTGATGAACTTCTTACCATTCTACGCCAAGACCTGCAACGGACAAAACCGAATCATATTGCAATAACCGGAGACCTGACACAACTGGGTTTGCCGATTGAATTTCAAACTGCCCGTGCTTGGTTGCAGACTATTGGCCCTGCCACAAGTGTCACTGTTATTCCCGGCAACCATGACACATATGTGCAGGCGGATTGGCAGAACACCTTTGCCCACTGGTCGGAATATATGGCAGCCGATGGGGCGGATGTACCTGCTGAAATGGTTACCGATCTGAATGGGTTCTTTCCAAGCCTGCGGATCCGTGACCGGATCGCCCTGATTGGTATTAACACCGCGCAACCTACTGGCCTCCACCTTGCTACCGGGACAATAGGTAGCGATCAGTTACAAAAGTTGGAAACTATCCTGAAGAATCTCTCCGGCCGGAATATTTTCCGAATTATCCTCATTCACCACCCACCGGCAGAGAATGTTGTCAGCTGGCGACGAGGCTTGACCGACGCTGCATCCCTGCGTATGCTGCTTGAGCGTTACGGGGCGGAGTTGGTCCTTTTTGGGCATGCGCACAAGAAGGTATTTGCGCATCTGGAAACTCCATCAGGCTTGATTCCAGCCATCGGGGTCCCCTCGGCGTCTTCGAAAAGTGATAAGGACGAAAGACGGTCCTGTTATTACCTCTATGAAATAATGCCGACGGTTGAAGGCTGGAAGGTCCATATGGTGGAACGATTCTTTTCCTCAGAAAAGCACCGTTTTGTCGACGGGCATCAACAGGACTTTACGTTTCCTGTTCGAGCAGGTTGAACAGACCGGATAGCTTTTTCGTCAAAAAGCTTTGCGGAGTCTGGCAAAAGCGATGGAGGAAATCAGCAAAACGGGAAGCATGGCGGTAATAAATGGATTCAAGTTGAGCAATAGCCCCCACTGCATGCTCATTTGATCGATAAAATACAGTATTATGCCGACAAAAGCGCCGAGGATTATGCGAGCCCCGGCACTGGTGCTGCGAGTGGAGCCAAACACAAAGCTTAAAGAAAGCAAAACCATTGCCCCGGTTGTCAGGGGAACACTCAGTTTTCGCCACAAAGCTAAGGAGTACTGGTCACTGTTCTGACCACTCTGCCGCAGGGCGTCAATGTACAGCAGAAGGTTTGGAGTCGAGAGGCTATAGGGGGGCAGTTCCAGGACACCGACCTGGTAGGTGCTGAGAAAAGAGTCTAAAGTGATTGATTTGATCTGCTGGGTGGTGACTTCACTTTTGGCAATATTCTTCCTGGTGATGTCATGCAGCACCCACCGCCTGTCCTCCAGTAGGTTGGCATTTAGCGCATGGGTGAGGGTCGTCAGGCGCCCCTTGGCGTCAAACTCGAAGATATCCACATTGGCGGCAACTCCTTCATTTAACATTTTATCAACATGGATGTACGAATTGCCCCGACGTGCCCAGAACCCCTCCCTGGTTAAAGTAATACCAGTGGTGGACTAAAGCCTGGGCCCGGGATTTACGGGCCAGCTGCTCCATGCCCGGTACAACCATTTCTGCCAGGATGCCGGATGTAAGCATCAAGAGCATGCCGGTAATAAATACTGTGGAACATATCCGCAGAGTAGATATTCCTGCTGCCTCCATGGCAACCAGTTCACCATGGTCAGCCAGCAGCCCCATGGAAAGAATGCCGCCTAGCAGTGTGCTTATCGGCATTACGTCAAGCAGACGCTTGGGGAGCGTCAGAGCCACATAGGCGAGAGCGTTTTTTAGTTGATAGCTGCCAGTACCCACGTCATCCAGCTGGGAAAGCAACTCAAACAGGCTAAACAGCACCATCAGGAGAAAGATGATGAGAAAAAAATAGTTGAGAAACCTTCTGCCGATATAGAGATCAAGTTTTCGCATTATAAATTTAATCGCTTACGCCACTGCAGCAAAAACGCTGGTTGCCAAAAGAGAAGGCCAAGTAAAGCTGCCAGCAATATCTGGCTCCACCAGACTCCGGGAGCAGTGTCGATAATGCCCTGTGATACCCATTTTTTGCTTAAAGCACTGAGATTGTAATAAACAGCAAAAAGCAATATTGCCATTGGTGCCTTGACATACTTTCCCTGGCGGGGAGATGACCGGCTCAGGGGTATGCCGAGAAGAGCCAGAAGAACGGTTGACACAGGAGCGGTGAGACGCCATTGCAGCTCGGCTGTCTCCTCCAGGTTGTTCGGATGCAAAAGTGTCTCGGTTGCAACTGCTTTCACTTTGTAATCGCGATTAATATCTCCATTAGGCGTCAGGATGCATTGCTGAGTTTTCGAACTCCAAAATCAAACCATTATCACCGGGATTTGGGAATTCATAAAGATGGCCGTCTTGAAAAATCAATACTGGTTTACCGGTGGTCTTCATCCCTGACCTGACTGGCTTCTTTGGCATAGATAATTTGCAGGGAGTCTTTCTTTTTAGTTTGGATGAAAATATCTTTGGCCAGATTTGTCTTCGAGTCGATTTTATCGGCAAAAATGACCCGATCGCCGCCTTTGGTTTCGTAAAAGTTGCCTCCTTTCATCCTGGTCAGGTCAAAATTTGCCTGTGCTTCTCTTTTTATTTGAAAAAACTGGTTCCAGGCCCAGGGACGAATGTAAAGTGACAAGCACGCCACTATCAGACCGGTAACAATGGACACTAAGAAAACAGACTTGATGATTTGGTTAATGCTAATCCCGCAGGCAAACATAGCGGTAACCTCAGCATCCCTGTATAAACGGCCTAAAGCAATCACCACGGACAGGTAAAGGGTCGTCGGCAATAGTACCTCAAGGGCAATGACAATACGCAGCAGAATCATCTGCAATACGGTGGAACCCGGCAACAGACCATGAACTGCGTCTTCCCCATAGCGTGTGGAGATGTAGCAGCCAAAGATAAAGACCAATACCGTACATATTGTTACCGTCGGCTTGATTATTTCGCGCATTATATAACGACCAATAATCACGTTCTATCCGTTGTCTGAAGCTCTCATGACACAGTCATGCTCGTGGAGGAGAGGCGACAGCTGCAAAAAAAATCAAGCTGTCGTTATTTGTCTATCTGGATCATTTGTGACAGGGTCAGGTTTACTTTCGGCGGGATACCCGGTGACCACCTTAGTCGCCTTCTTCAGGTCTGTCGGATAATCTACTTCGCACCACAGCAAACCGCTGATTGAACAGGTGAGCACTCTTTTTTCCTGAGCTATAGCATCAATCACAGAGAGATACCATTTGTGGGCGGACGTTGTGTCATTTAGAGCTTTTTCCAGTCCTTTGCGGAATATTATCGGGCCCTCGCCACGAAAGAGTATCATGCCAATGGATTCTCCGTGGATGTCGCTCTGGGGAATCTCTTTGCTGACTCTTGTAAGTCGACTCTCTGCCAGACTGACTTTCATGTCATCGGTATCGTAGATATCTTTATGGTTAATGGTGACGGTTATCGGATTTTCTGGTGATGCAAGCAGACTTCGGACAACCGCCGCCTCAAACAGGGTGTCGCCATTGAGCAGGATAAAATCCTCACTCATCTCGTCACGTACCTTCCAGCAACTTACCAGGTTGTCGGTTGTTGCAAAATCAGGGTTGTAGTGGGTATGTATGTTTTGCTGCCTGTAATTTTGCTGCAGAAGAGCCTCAACTTTTTCTGATCCGTACCCTGAAACCACGGTAATATTATCGATCCCGCATTTGTGTAGTTCGCCGATCTGCCATTCAAGTAGTGTTTTTCCTTGAATATCCAAAAGGCATTTCGGCGTATCAGCGGTCAGTGGCAATAAGCGTTTCCCCTGCCCGGCGCTTAGGATAATTACCTTCATATTGTTTTCTCCATGTGTCGTTTTGGCAAATTTTTAAACAGCCTGGTCCCATACGACAAGATTCTTTGGGCCTGACTGTTAATTTTTAATATGTATTGTCAGCATGTTGTGGTTTTTTTTCGTTCATATAAGCAAAATTATTACTCGACAAAAGGTATGTACCCCTTTTGTGGGGTATTAACACCTGTTCTCCATACTGCTCAAAACAACAAATGGCAAGGAGAAGATAAGGATTTGTCGCGATAGAACTGTCAGTATAACACCTTGTCTCCCGGGAGCGAAACTATGATAACCGTAAAGCTAATGTCTCTGCCAGCCGAAAAAAAAATCTCTGTCTTTATTGATGGCGTCGTAAATACTCACCATCTTGTTCGTTGGTGCAATTTTTCTATCATTATAGGTACCATATGTACTTAGAAATAAAATAAAAACTGTACACCTCCAATATGAAAATTTTTACTTATCGATCGATATTTGAGGTTTTTACGAACTTGTCTTTTTTGAAGTTGACAATATTTTATGTTTCGTCAGTTGCCTGGCCCTGTTGCTAAACGTGGCTACATGCCCCGCTATGAGCTTGGAAAACTTGAATAAGACATCAAGCTGAAGTATGTTCTGCCGATGATAAAAAGATAAATGCGTAAATCAGCTGTTTAAGATTATGTCAGTACATTACTTTTATTCTTTTTAAAATCAGGGCTCATCACATGAATGAAAAAAAGGGACAACTGGTGGGGAGTGCACTGCAGATAATCGAGGTAAATAATTCCAAGAGCCGTGACATATTTATCCGTCTTCCCTGGATGCTGTACCAGGATGATCCGATGTGGGTTCCGCCTCTATTGCTCGAGCGACGTGCGCACCTCTCCCCCAAAAACCCATACTTTGAACATGCGACATGTTGTTTTTGGCTGGCTCTTCGGAACAAAAAGCCTGTGGGGCGTATCAGTGCTCAAGTAGATAAACAGCATCTTGAGCGCTATCAGGATGATACCGGTTTTTGGGGGATGCTCGAGGCTGAGGATAACCTTGAGACCTTTCAGGCGCTTTTAACTACATCGGAATCCTGGCTCGCTGATCAGGGAATGAAAAGGGTGCGAGGGCCATTTAACCTTTCAATCAACCAGGAATGTGGTTTGTTGATTGATGGTTTTGATACACCGCCGTCGATGATGATGGGACACGCCCGTCCCTATTATGCCGAACGAGTTGAACAGTGTGGATATGCGAAGGAAAAGGATTTGCTGGCATATATGGTTGGCGGGGATGTCGAACCATCAACCGCTAGAAAAATGATCATGCGTAAAACCCGGAAACGAATCCAGACGAGAGCGCTGCGAAAATCCGATTTTGATAACGAACTACAGATTATTTTCAGTATTTTTAATGATGCATGGGCGCAGAATTGGGGGTTTCTGCCCTTTACCGAAAAAGAATTTGTCCATTTAGCTAAAGATTTAAAACTCTTGGTTAAAGAGGAGTTGGTCAGAATTGCCTACGTCGATGGTATACCTGCAGCATTCATTATCCTGCTGCCTAATTTGAATGAGGTTATTCGGGATCTTAACGGTTCACTGTTTCCGACTGGATGGATCAAAATGTTATGGCGCCTGAAGGTAAAATCTCCGCAGTCCGGGCGGATACTGCTGATGGGGGTTTGCTCTCAATATCAGGACAGCATTTTAGGTGCAGCCCTTGCGTACAGAGTGATTGATGATATACAGGAGGCGGGCACAAAGTGCGGCATAAAAAATGCAGAACTCTCCTGGATTCTCGAAGATAATGTTGGTGTGCAGGCTATTATTGAAGATGTTGGCGGCCGAGTCTATAAAACCTATCGCATATTCAGCAAGGAACTTTGCGTCGAGTGATATATGGATGCTGAACGAGCAAATTTTACGGCAATTGTCCTGGCCGCAGACAGGGAAAACGCTAACCCGGTGGCTAAAGCCGCCGGTGTTCGCTGTAAATCTCTCGCCCCGATCAACGGTATCCCGATGCTTTTCAGGGTTCTCGAAGCACTGTCAGCGTCAAAGAAAGTCGCCGGGAGTTTGCTGTGCGGTCCTCCGCGAAGTATTATAGACCAGGAGCCGGAACTACGTGCGTATCTTGCTTCTGGTAAGGCCGCATGGATGGAAAATCAGGCGACGCCAAGTTTAAGTGCATCTGAGGCCATACAGTCAATGCCGCAGGATGATGCCATCCTTTTAACGACGAGCGACCATGCTCTGTTGACCCCCCAGATAGTTGATTATTTCTGTCGGGCAGCACTGAATTCCGGGTGTGACCTGGTTGTTGCCTTAGCTCGGCATGAAACGGTTTTGGACGCCTATCCGCAAACAGCCAGAACCAGCTATCGTTTCAGGGATGGTCGGTACTGTTCATGTAATCTCTTTGCCTTTCTGACTTCACGGGCCAGGACTGTGCCGTCTTTCTGGCGCCGGATTGAGAAACAGCGCAAAAACCCCTTGCAAGTGATACGCATACTCGGCTGGTTCACTGTTTTGCGTTATATCATGGGTATTCTGCCTCTCTCTGAGGCCGTGGATCGCATTTCGAAAATTTTAGGTTGTAAGGTTGGGATTGCTGTTGTGCCGTATCCCGACGCTGCCATCGATGTTGATACCGCCGAAGACTACCATCTGGTCCAGGAGGTTGCAGGAAAAAATCCGAATCCCTGAAAGGCATTTGCTCTCTTGCGTGCTGAATAATTGAGGAGGAAGATGTTCAGGCCAGAATCAATGGCTGTCGTTTATTTGTGTGATAAATATCTCTGAGCGTACCAAGTGTGTTTTTTTAGACACACCGGTGTCTTGGTCTTCCTTTCTCTCTTTATGCTTAACATATTGATATCGTATGTTTTTATGCAGCTAAATAAAAGAGTTGAATGCGGTACAAAAATTGCATAGTTTTGAGTACAAAAATTACTACGGCAGAGTGCAAAAATTTATCTGGTAGGTGGTTTTAAGGTTTTTGCCTGTTGAGCCTTGAAGTTGTAATGTTTAGGATTTGAGCACGGCGTGGGCTAATACAGATCATGACCCATGGTAAAAAACATTTCAGGGTTTACAACAATATGTTTTCGATTTATTAGTTGTAGATATAAATTTTTGAACTTTTTCGTTGAATTTACAATCAAAATACTGCTAAAATAGCTTTTTAACTGGAATAAACTGTATTCTTTTGTTAAAGGTAGCGTGAAAATAACCAGCAGCAATCGAAAATTTCTTTTTGGAGAACTTGTCCTCAATGAAAGCTACACCCACTTCTCATAGTTTACCATTGGAGCTTGGAAATTTCTCTGACTCTTTTGGAGGCATTGGAATACGCGGCCAAGGGAGAAACCGGGTATAATTTTTATTCCGGTCGTGGTAACTTGTATTCAGTCTTGTCATACACATACCTGCGCAATGAAGCCCGCATTCTGGCGAGGAAATTACTCACCTTGGGTGCCGCACCGTGGTTCTCGAGTGGCACTTATTGGCCGATACCCATCCTGATTTTGTTCGCTTTTTCTTCGCCTGTCAGTATGCAGGGTTAACCCCGGTACCGCTACCTGCCGGTGATACAGCTCAATGGGCGGCAGAAATATATAGATCAACTTGAACGACTATTGACTGATTGCCGGCAAGATTGCATGGCAACGGATGATTTTCTGCCTTTCTTGACTCGAGGCGGCAGAAAATCTCGATATCGAAGTTCCTTGGGAATCCACAATTTTTTGATAATCTCGTCGAATCCAACGTGGAATTGCAGCCTAAAGAGTAAGCATGAACTGGCGTACTTGCAGTATACTTCAGGCAGTACCCGGTTTCCACGGGGGGTGATGATAACTCATAGTGCAGTTCTGCATAATTTGTCAATAATTGCACAACATGGTGTGAAAGTTCGCAGCGGTGACCGTGCAGTCTCCTGGTTGCCATTTTTCCATGATATGGGGCTGGTTGGATTACTTCTGGTGCCTTTGGCGTGCCAGATGTCAGTCGATTATCTGCGTACCAGAGACTTTGCAATGCGTCCCCGATTATGGCTGAAGCTTCTCTCCGAGAATCAAGGGACCATATCTTTCAGCCCTCCTTTTGGTTATGATCTGGTAACCCGTCGTCTCAGGGATGGAGGGGCCGAAGCCTATGACCTGAGCAACTGGCGGGTGGCCGGGGCCGGTGCAGAGATTATTCGCCCCCAAACCTTGGCTCGCTTTGCTGAACGCCTTGCCCCCAGCGGCTTCGATGGACGGGCCTTTGTTGCCTGTTACGGAATGGCAGAATGTTCTCTGGCTGTTACTTTTGGGTCTCTTGATGAGGGTGATGCAGGTTGACCACATTGACGCAGATCAACTTGCAGAACATGGTAAAGCAGTACCGATCAATCCACTGCTGTAATGGCAATAAACACCGAACTCAACATCTTTTGTTAATTGTGGAGTCCTTTGCCTGGCTATGAATCGGAAATCCGAGATTCTGAGGGACGAGTTCTTCCGGAAAGGCAGTGTGGTATCTTGTATTTACGTGGTTTAAGTATTATGTCAGGATATTTTGGAAACTTAAGTCAACCGAGAAGTTCTCTCTGATGATGGTTGGCTCAATACAGGCGACATTGCCTATAGGATAGGTTCTGAAGTTGTGATTACCGGACGTTCCAAAGATATGATTATTATCAATGGCCGTAATATATGGCCCCAGGATATCGAGTATCTGGCGGAGGGCGAGGCTGAAATACAGGACGGGGGATGCGATGGCTTTTTATATACATAATTCGCATGGGGAGGAACTGGCCATAGTGCTGGTCGAATGTCGCGAAACTGACCAGCAGAAGCGGCTTAGATCTGACCCAAAGAATAAGCCGGCAAATCCGCGAGGAGTTAGGTATCGACTGCATCATTGAATTGGTACCACGGAACACCTTAACCCGTACTACATCTGGAAAACCATCCCGCCATGCAACAAAAAATGAATATCTGCAACAGCTTGCAGTTGATCAAGAAGAAGCATGGAGAAGATGGGTTGCCTTTGATGTAAGTCGTCTTCAGCATCCAATTGGTGTTCATTCTGTTGCCCATAGGGCTGCGCAAGCAGTTGGTTTCAATTACCTGAATTTGTTTGTACATGCCGCTGGCAAGCATTCTCTGGCTCAGGTATGTCAAGACCGGTGTGTACCGAACCCCGCATGTCTCGCACGATTGTTATAACCGGGGCAACCGGTTTTATAGGCGGTGTATTAGCCAGACGGCTGTCATCATCCCCTCACTGGCGGATTAGAGCGCTGGTTCGTTCCTCATCAGTTATAAACGACCAAAGGATATTAATGCAGAGTGGGTTACCGGTGACCTTGAAGATACCGAAGGTCTTGAACGGTTGGTTGCCGGTGCTGATGCTGTTGTGCACTGTGCCGGTACTGTGCGGGGTGCTGTGTCAGTGGATTTTGACCGGACCAATGTCGCGGGTACAGCTCGACTGGTTCAGGCTGCCGCGGAACAACATCCATCGCCGCGTTTTCTCCTTCTATCTTCTCTTGCTGCCCGGGAACCTCAACTGTCACATTATGCGGCGAGTAAATTCAATGGTGAAAAGGCACTCGCCGGATACTCGGGTAATATGTTCTGGGGCATTTTACGCCCACCGGCTGTATATGGACCAGGGGATCGTGAGATGCGGCCGCTTTTTCAGTGGATGTTTCGGGGGCTTGCTCCTTTGATTGGCGCTGACACAAATCGAGTTTCTCTTCTTTATGCTGAGGATCTGGCAGAAGCAATTGTCAGCTGGCTGGATAAAGGCCAACATTCTCAGCGAATCTATGAGTTGCATGATGGGCATCCTGGCGGGTATTCATGGCAGGAGATTATTAGATGTGGTTGAACGTTTGCGTGGAAAATCGATAGTAAAGGCCAATATTCCCGTCCCTTTGGTACAGATGGTGTCGTCCTTGAATCTTATGGGTGCAAAACTCTTTGGCGGTTCGCCGATGCTGACCCCGGGCAAGGTGAAGGAATTGACGCATCCGGATTGGGTTGCTGATAATTATCCATTGGCCAGCGAAATTGGCTGGCTACCCCACGTTTCTTTGGAAGATGGGCTGCGACAGACTTTCAGCCTGGATGTTTAGATAATAAATTCATCAGAAGTTTAACCAGTAAAAGGGAGTGAATCTGCATGGCAACAGTTGATGAAATATTACAACAAATTCTTGACATAATCAGGCCGATGGTGCCGGAAGGGGGCCCGACAGGTAACCGGAGATCTGGACCTGGCCACCGATTTGGGGCTTGACTCTATCAAAGTCATGGAAATTCTAGAGAAGTATAGAGGATACCTTTGATATTTCCATCCCCATCAATATACTTCCGGAGATTCGTACAGTGAAAGATCTGGCTGTCCAGGTTCAAAATCTACTATAAAAGGAGCTACAGTGTCTCTTTTTGATAAATTTCAAAAATTTGCTGAAGCCCGGCGGGCCATGGAAGCAAATCATAGTGATTTTTTTAATATCGTCATGGAGGACATTGTTTCAGCAACCGAAGCAATAGTCAACGGGCGGCCGATGCTTTTGGCCGGGACAAATAATTATCTTGGTCTGACTTTTAATGCGCAATGCATAGAGGCATCGTGCCGTGCTGTTCGGCAAGAGGGTACCGGCACGACCGGTTCGCGAATGGCCAACGGGACGTTTGGCGGACATGTCGGCCTGGAAAAAGAGCTGTCAGATTTTTTAGGTAGGAAAAAAACAATTGTTTTTTCAACAGGATACGTTGCAAATTTGGCCATGCTGTCCACCCTCGTTGGTTCCGGAGAAGTCATTTTACTCGATGCCGATTGCCATGCCTCCATCTATGATGCATGCAGGTTGGGGACTGCCGAGGTTGTCCGTTTTCGACACAATGATACAGCGGATCTGGAAAAGCGATTAAAACGGCTTGAGAAAAGAAACGCCAATGTCCTGATTGTCGTCGAAGGAATTTACAGTATGCTTGGTGACAGGGCACCGCTGGCGGAAATTGTCGCGTTGAAAGAAAAATACGGTGCCTATCTGGTTGTCGATGAAGCACATTCTTTTGGGGTTTTAGGCAAACACGGCCGGGGACTTGCTGAAGAAGCAGATGTTGAAGACGCAGTTGATTTCGTCATTGGTACGTTCAGCAAAAGCCTTGGTAGTATTGGTGGTTTTTGTTCCAGCAATCACCCTGAACTCGACCTCATACGATTATCGAGCAGGCCATATATTTTTACTGCTTCTCCTTCGCCTGCAACAATCGCTTCCACCCGTGCGGCCTTGGAGTTTATCCGGACCCATCCCGAGCTGCACGATCGGCTATGGGATAATGCCCATACTTTATATAACCGTCTTAAGAAACTTGGGTATGGTGTTGGACCTGAGCCAAGTCCGATTATTGCCATACGTTTTGATGACATCGATGGGGCAGTTGCAATATGGAATGGGCTTTTGGAGCGGGGTATTTATGTGAATATGGTATTACCCCCCGCTACTCCCCATGGGGGCGTGCTGCTGCGCTGCAGCCTGAGTGCCGCCCATTCAGAACAGCAGATCGAGCAAATTGGTGATGCTTTTGCCTCTCTCTGCAACAAGCAGGGCTAAAATTGAATCACCATGCGTTTACTCATTACCTTTTTAAAACAGTATCCGGGGCAAACTGTCATTACCCTTCTGGCCCTGCTTTTTGCAGGTGTTGCTGAAGGTTTCGGTTTGTTTATGCTGTTGCCGTTGCTGGGTCTCGTTATTCACGGTCCCGAAACTGGGGGGATGGCAGATCTAAAGCCGAACTCGACCCTTGAAAAATTGGTTACAGGTTTTTTTGATACGGTTGGAATGCAACCGACAATTGGCACTTTACTGACAATTTTCGTAGTAAGCATTATGGTCAAGGCCATTCTTGTCCTGCTGGCCAACAAAAAAGTTGGTTACATGGTTGCCCAGGTTGGGACCGATCTTCGTCTGGCTCTCATCCACGCATTGTTTGCTACGCGATGGGAATATTATGTTCATCAGCCAATCGGCAGATTCAGCAACGCTTTTACGTCTGAGGCTACCAGGGCTGCTAGTGCCTACTCCTATGGTATTCGGTTGATTGCCTACCTTTTGCATGCAACTGTTTTCACATCGATAGCTCTTGTTGTGGCCTGGCGGGAAACTCTGTTTACCCTGATTGCAGGAATAATAATTCTGTATGCTCTACAGCATTATATCTCCAAGGCTAAAAAAGCCGGAAAACGGCAGACTAACATCCTCAAGTCCGTTGCCGGCCTGTTAACCGATACTTTACAGTCTATTAAACCGTTGAAGGCGATGGCCCGGGAAAGGATGGCCATCTTTGTGCTGCAGAAAGAAACGCAGCAGTTGAATCGGGTTATCCAAAAGCAGGTCTTTAATAAAGAAGCCCTCTCAGCTTTCCAGGAGCCTTTAATCACCATATTTATAACTTTTGTCCTGTATGCGGCCATGGTCTGGTGGGGAATACCCCTTGCCACTGTGCTTGTTATGGTTTTTATGCTGGTGAAAATTTTAAAAACTCTGCAAAAAGCGCAAAAAGAGTATCAGACCATGGTGATTGCCGAAAGTGCTTACTGGTCCATACGCTCAAAAATAGATGAGATCGAAAAAGAGCAGGAGGCGATCGCCGGTACCGAGGTGCCTTCCTTTAACGATTCAATCCGACTGGAGGGAGTGAGTTTTTCCTATGACCGGCAACCCGTTTTGCAAAACGCGTCACTCACTTTTCCCAAGGGCTCTTTTTCGGCAATAATTGGTCCTTCCGGTGCGGGAAAAACCACGGTGATAGATTTGATTACCGGTCTGCTTAAACCCCAGAAAGGCCACGTATGGATTGATACAACCAAGCTTGAAGTGATAGATTTGAAGGCCTGGCGAGGAATGATAGGCTATGTTCCGCAGGATACGCTTCTCTTGCATGATACAGTGTTTGCCAATGTAACTCTTGGCGACACGGAATTGTCCGAGAAAGATGTGGAGGAAGCGTTACGTGATGCAGGCGCATGGGATTTTGTTGCTGCGATGACTGATGGAATGCACACCATTGTCGGGGAGAGAGGCGGTCGTCTTTCAGGAGGACAGCGGCAACGCATTACTATCGCCAGGGCTCTCGTGCATAAACCACAGCTGTTAATTCTGGATGAAGCGACCAGCGCTCTGGATCCAGCCAGTGAAACGGCGATTTGTCAGACGCTTCGTCAACTGAGTGATAAGCTGACTATTCTGGCAATATCTCACCAGACGGCTTTATTGGAGACAGCAGACAGAGCTTATCGACTGGAAGGGGGGGCGCTGCCCACATCATCGAAAATTGAGGTTTTTAGGAACGTGTCTACTCTTACCTCTCGTATGTTCAACCATTGGTCATGCTGGATGTGCTGGTGTTTTACAATCTGAATTTCTCCCCGAGATAAATTTCTCTGGCTTTGGGGCTGGCGGCAATGCGGTCCGGCTCACCATATTCAAGAATTTCACCATGGTTGAGAATATAGGCCTGATCGCAGATGCCGAGGGTTTCGCGAACATTATGGTCTGATATCAACACTCCAATTCCCCTGTCTTTTAGCCGACCTATAATGTTTTGTATATTCAGAACAGCAATGGGGTCAACACCGGCAAATGGTTCATCCATCAGTATAAAAGAAGGTTCAATGACCAGGGCTCTGGCAAATTCGAGACGTCTCTGTTCACCTCCGGACAGTGAATAGCTCATGCTTTTGGCCACGTGTGTTAAGCCAAAATCTATCAGTAACTGATCCTGACGCTCTTTTCGTTCAGACTGGCGGAGGTCAAGTGTTTCGAGAATTGCCATAAGGTTGTCTTTTACTGACAGCCCCCGGAAGACTGATTTTTCCTGGGGCAGATAGGAGATCCCGGCCCTTGCACGGGTGTAAATCGGCAATCCGGTCAAGTCTTGATCATCAAGCAGGACATGGCCTTTGTCGGGCTGAATGAGGCCGACAACCATATAGAAAGTTGTCGTTTTTCCAGCACCATTGGCACCTAACAATCCGACAACCTGACCGGATTTAACCTCAAGGCTGACACTGTGCACAACAGTTCTGCCTTTATAAGATTTTTCTAGTCCCTCTGCTGAAAGTTTTCTGGCCATTATTTTCTCTATGCTATCAAAATTATGTAAGAAATATAATTGTATTTTAAGCTAGTTGGGAGAAATGTAGAAGCTAATTGACTGTCCGTGGTGACGGATTGGGCTACGACATCATTGAGGAGAACCAGGGTCCGTTCGATGACATTTATCCGCATGCCCCTGCCGTACACTGTAAAGCGGTCTCCATTGATTTTGACCATTCTGTCTGTATGCAGAATATCGCTGTTCTCTTCATATCTCAGGTACTCAGTTTGCAAGGTGTTGCCTTGAGGATTTACCACCGTTACATTGGAGCTGACAGTGACAGCTTGATGTTCAGGCAGCAAAGTTCCCTGATCTGCGGTCAATTGTATATTGCCTGTTTCCCTGTCAAAAAAAACCACCCGTACATTTTTGATCTGGGTGATGTTCGTTTCACTGGAGTGCAGGGCCGAGTCCGCGTTCAGGGTCCAGAGTGGTACGCCATTACGGGTTTTGGTATATGTAATGTTTTTTAAAGTCAGATCAATATCTTCGGGTATGAGCTCACGGGATATATCCGTCCCCAGGGTAAGGAAATTACGAAGTGCCTGATGCGCCATCCAGATGGCGAGCAAAACAATGACAAGAGTTAAAAAATTACGAATGGTTAGGAGTTTCACCATGACTGTGACAATAGCATTTGTCCGGAGGAGTGTAAAGGCGATTCCTGCCAGTCAATGTGAGACCGGGACACCACCTGGTGGACTCCAGGTGAATTTTAAATTTATTGGTGCATATAAAAAAGGGGTTAGCCCAAAATGAGCTAACCCCTTTTTTATATATGGTGGAGCTAGTCGGGATCGAACCGACGACCTCTTGACTGCCAGTCAAGCGCTCTCCCAGCTGAGCTATAGCCCCAATCTCTCAAGTGCTGCAATTGTACTTGGTCGTAAAGTTCGAATACCAATAACAGGGTTTATTTTTCGTGTCAATAAAAAACAGTAGAAACTTGATTCCTGTAAACCATATTTGTTGCTAATGAAAATTAGGTTTGTTATGCTTTGAAGTTTCGTGAGAAGTACTTTCATTGCTGCAAAATTAAATAACTTTGATAGTCGCTCGGCTCCTTAAACCAGCTGTGAGCTTATATATCTTAAGGCGCGAACAGGTGCCTTTTATCGCAAGGAAGACTGTATGTATTCACCATTTAATTTTCTGTTCGGTTGGTTATCAAATGATCTTGCAATAGATCTTGGCACGGCCAATACAGTTTTATATGTTAAGGGAAAGGGTATTGTGTTGCGGGAACCATCTGTGGTTGCAGTCCGGCAGGATGGGCGGATGAGCAAAGTACTGGCGGTTGGACAGGAAGCGAAAATGATGCTCGGGAAGACTCCTGGGAATATTTCAGCCATCCGGCCGATCAAGGATGGTGTCATAGCCGATTTTGAAGTTACCGAAGCAATGCTCAGATACTTTATCAATAAGGTGCACAATAGAAGAACCCTGGTGCATCCGCGGATAATTATCTCGGTCCCGTCCGGAATAACCCAGGTGGAAAAAAGAGCTGTGAGGGAATCTGCAGAATCGGCAGGAGCCAGGGAGGTGTATCTTATTGAGGAACCAATGGCCGCAGCAATAGGGGCGGGTCTGCCTATTACCGAGCCTACGGCCAATATGATAATTGATATTGGCGGCGGCACGACAGAGGTCGCGGTTATTTCGCTGTCCGGTATTGTCTATGCAAAATCCGTAAGGGTTGCCGGTGACAAGATGGATGAATCCATCCTCCAATATATCAAACGTAAACATAATCTGGCGATCGGCGAAAGAACCGCTGAGCTGATCAAAACGACCATCGGTAATGTCATGCCGGAAGAACCCTATGAAACGATGGATATCAAAGGACGGGATCTGGTCTCCGGTGTACCGAAGACTCTGCAGATTACTGCAGAAGAAATTCAATCGGCAATAGCCGAGCAGGTTGATGTCATTGTTGAAGCGGTGAGAGTTGCGCTTGAAGTCACCCCCCCTGAGCTGGCAGCTGATATTGTCGATAACGGTATTGTTCTCACCGGAGGTGGGGCACTGCTGAAAAATCTCGATAAATGTTTAAGGGAAGCGACGGGCATGCCGATAATTGTTGCCGAAGACCCGCTGTCTTCTGTGGTCCTCGGTTCAGGAAAAGCGCTTGATAACCTTGATATCCTGCGCGAAGTGACAATCGATTAGTATCTTAGAAGCTCTTATCTTCATTTTAAAGGAATATTGCCAGGGTATTTATCCCCAGTCGTTGTCGATGAGATATTTGTGCCGGATTGACCATGCCGGTACGTCCACCATGTACTGCTCAGAACTGTTGTGATTTGTGGGAAAGAAAACGAAAGCTAAACAGGGGCGTTCCGTTTTTACAAGTATAAGGATTCTGCTTCTGGTAACGATACTGGTTATCGTTGGGTTGTTGCTGCTTGCCTCGATGCTTGGTGGACGGTTTGGTGCGGCTCACCAACTCACCCTGGATTTTATCGGTCCCATTCAGAGTGGGGTAACTCGCGTAGTTGCCGGGGTGACCGCCCTGAAGGATGATTACATTGCGCTTGTGGAATGTCCGGGCGGATAACAAGAGATTGCAGGCACTTGTTGATAAGTATCTCAAGGAACTTGGAGAATACAGGGAAGGATACAGCACTAATCTTTATCTTGAAGAGTTGCTGGAATTTAAGGATAAATTGAACTTTCAGCCCCTGGCAGCCCGCGTTGTCGGGAAGGAGCCCGCGTATTGGTACCAGACTATTGTGGTTGATCGCGGCAGAAAAGATGATGTGCTGGAGGGGATGATTGTCCTTGCGCCCAGTGGTGTTGTCGGACAGGTCATCCATACGAGTGAGCATTATTCAAAGGTGTTGCTGGCCAATGCCCCGAGTAGTGCAATCGATGCCATGATTCAGAAAAATCGCACACGGGGCATTCTCAAAGGAGCCGGCGAACAGGGGTATGTTCTGCATTATGTGTTGAAAAATGCTGATGTCGAGGAGGGCGATTACATCGTTACTGCAGGCATCGGCGGAATTTTTCCCGCGGGGATACCTCTTGGCAGGGTGTCGAAGATACATAAAAAGAAAAGGGGAATGTTTCAGGAAATCGAGGTTCAACCCCATGTCGATTTCCAAAAGCTCGAATTCGTCTTTATTGACCCGACGGATCGTAGAAAAATACTCGATTCAACGAACCTTTCGACAAGGAGGTAGAAACGGGTAATGCTGTTTATTTCATTCTGGGTGGTTGGGGTTGCTTTAATTGTTGTTCAGACAACCCTGTGGCAATCGCTGCCGCTATGGCTTGGTCGGCCGGATTTTCTCTTTATTCTTGTAGCGTTTACTGCTTATCGTTTTGCCTGGATACCCGGGATTGCTCTGGTTTTCTCCCTCGGGTGGATCATGGATGTTGTGGTCGGGGTTTATCTTGGCTTTTATCCTCTCATGTGTCTTCTAACTTTTACTGCCTTAAAGCTTCTTACCAACAAGAGCCCCATTAAAGAGTCCACGTATCAGATTCCACTTGTTGGTCTGAGTTATTTTCTGGTGCAGATCTTCATCTATTTTATCTATACTCTTGTTCTTGCCGCAAGACTTGCCGGAATGGTCCTGGGGACTTACCCTGCAGAAAACAGCTATGTTTGGTCGCCGCGGCTGTTCCACTATTTCTTTTGTTAAGTAGTCATGTATGAGTATCTGCAGAAACGCCGTTTGCGTGCCAAACCTCTCCGCCGTCGCCCGCGTAAGCCGATATAACCAAAGAAGGGAAGAATGAGTTTGAAATTTTCATTTAAAATATCTAGCAGATATTGCCGAGCGTGATGAAGGAGCTCTCGATTTTCTAAAAAAGCGGTTGTTGGGGCGGCTTTCGGTTGTACTTTTGTTCATGGGTGTCATTATTCTCAGACTCTGGGTTCTGCAAATCAGTAATGGCGAGGAATTTGAAGCGTCGGGCCTACGGCAACAGAGTCAGGATACGACAGCTGGCTCCCCCGCGAGGCCATATCCTTGACCGTAACAACAAAGAAATTGTCACCAACCGGCCATCATTCAATGTTATCTTGATCCAGGAAGATTCTCATGACCTGGGCTATGTCCTGAAACGGCTTGCACCAATTCTGGATATGGATGTTTCAGACCTGTGGGGCAAAATTCGAGAAGCATCGGATACGCCGAGATATGTGCCGATATTGTTGAAGGAAGACATTGACTGGGCAGACTCTCGCCTATCTGGAAAATCATAATCATGAGTTTTCCGGGGTCCGGATTGAAGTGCAACCTGTCCGGGTCTACCATTACGGTGATCTTGCAGCAAATATTATCGGTTATCTTGGTTCTATTTCCAAAAAGGAACTGGAAACGGCTGACCGTGACATTTATAGTGGAGGAGATATCGTCGGTAAAAAAGGTCTTGAGAAATTGCGGGAAGAAGATCTGCGGGGGGAAATAGGGTCATAGTTATTCAGAGGTTGATGCCAAAGGTTTTGAGCAGCAGCTGTTAAAATCGGTGGAACCGCTTCCGGGAAGAGAGATCCAGTTTAACCATTGATGCAGATTTGCAGCAGATTGCCGAAAGTTATATGGCGGCTGGAGAAAAATCGGGAGCCGTTGTGGCGATGGAGGTGAAAACCGGCAGAGTTACTTGCTGCGGTTTCCGCACCAACTATCCATATAAACGATTTTGTCGGAGGGATATCGACCAAGAAATGGCAGGCTTTGCTGGATAACCCGAAGCATCCGCTCATTAATAAAGTGGTTCAGGCTACATATCCTCCTGGCTCGACATATAAAATGGTCACTGCCCTGGCCGGTCTTGCCACGGGAGTGATTGATGAAAACACGGTGTTTTACTGCCCCGGGCACTACTGTTTGGTAACAGAACCTATAGGTGCTGGAAGCATTCAGGACATGGACCGGTAAATTTAGTCAAAGCTATCGGCGAATCATGTGATGTCTATTTCTATCAGGTCGGTCAGCGGTTGGGTGTTGACAAGTTAGCCGAGTATGCGCATAAACTCGGTTTAGGTAAAAAAACCGGGATTGAGATGGAATATGAAAAGTCCGGTCTTGCCCCGACAAAAGAATGGAAAGTAAAAATATCGTAAAGCCAAATGGCAGGAGGGTGAGACGCTTTCCGTAGCCATTGGGCAGGGTTTTAACCTTGTCACCCCGCTGCAGATGTGTGTGATGACAGCAACGCTTGCCAATGGCGGAAAATTATATCGCCCGCAGCTTGTCGAACAGGTTGTTGATGCAGAAGGGAAGATCATTGAGAGCTTTTCGCCTGAATTGATGAGCGAGATAACTGGATTAGACCATTATTTCGACAGAATCAAACAGGGGATGGAAGAGGTCGTGCAGGGCAAACATGGCACCGCCCGCAATGTTGCTATCGACGGATTGATAATTGCCGGTAAAACGGGACGGCTCAGGTGGTTAAGCTCGCCCAATATCGTGACCTCAAGGAAGATGAAATTCCTTATAAATACCGGGATCATGCCTGGTTTACCTGCTATGCTCCGGCAGAAGATCCGGAAATTGCCGTAACTGTTCTCGTTGAACATGGTTTGCATGGTGGTTCCGGAGCCGGGCCCATCGCCAGGGCTGTTTTGAATCAATATTTCAGTGGCAGGCTGAAGCAGACGGTTCAGTAACAGATAAAATGTTTTTGTCGATTGATTGAAGATTTAATTGAATGGTGTAAAAGAATGTTTCGTATAGACAGAAGATTGTTTGAACATTTCGATATGGTGCTGATGCTGCTTATCTTTTTGGTATGCATCATGGCCTTTTTTAACCTTTACAGTGCTTCATTTCCACCCAAAGGCTACGGCACGCCGCCATATCTCAGGCAGGGGTACTTTTTTCTTATGGGGTTTGCAGCGTTTGTGTTCATCATCAGTTTTGATTATCAGGAACTGCATTCATGGAATTATCCATTTTATGCATCATTGTTCTTCTCCTGCTCATTGCCTTTGTGGCCGGAGATGAGGCAGGCGGTGCTCAGCGTTGGATTAATCTGGGATTTTTTAAACTGCAGCCGTCGGAACCCGCAAAATTGATGCTCGTTGTCACGCTCGCCAGTTATTATTCAAGAAAAGAGATCAATGACGGATATACCATCAAAGATCTTTTTATGCCGGTAGTGCTTACCGGGATACCCTTTCTGCTTATCCTTCTAGAGCCTGATCTTGGTACAGCCCTGATGCTTGGTATAATTTTTGTTTCGATGACGGTGTTCGTCAAACTCAGGATGTCGACCTATGCCATTATGGGGGGTCTTGCTCTGGGGGTTGGGGTTTTTGCCTGGGAACAATTGTTGAAACCGTACCAGAAACAGAGAATTCAAACCTTTCTGGATCCGGAAAATGATCCGATGGGGCACGGTTATCAGATCCTACAGTCTAAAATTGCCGTCGGCAGTGGAGGAAAATTTGGTAAAGGTTATATGGAAGGAACCCAGGGGCACCTGCATTTTTTGCCGGAGCGACACACGGACTTTGCTTTCGCTGTCTGGGGTGAGGAATGGGGCTTTGCCGGGAGTGTTATCTTTATAGGAACCTACTTTCTTCTTCTGCTCTGGGGGTTGTATGTGGCAATGTATGCCAAAGACCGTTTCGGTGTGCTGCTGGCGTATGGAGTGGTGATGCTTATTTTTTGGCAGGCGGTGATCAATCTGTTCATGATCATGGGGTTTCTGCCTGTCGTCGGGATACCGTTGCCACTTGTTTCCTATGGAGGATCCTCACTTATGACAACCATGCTCGGATTGGGGCTTCTTATGAATGTAAGAATGCGGCGATTTCAAAACTCCATGGACCTGGGAGTAACTAAGAGAGCAGTGTTTTAATTCTTTTCCTGCATAACCAGTGACTCTGAGACCTTGAATGAACAGGGGATTGGTGTTGAGGGAGGTGCACGGTTTGAGGCACATACCGAGCTGGGCCGCCTGCTCTCGGTAAAGGATGTTTATCTCATACAGAGTCTCGACATGGTCAGAGACAAAACTTATCGGCACCATCAGGATATTCTTACATCCTTCTGTCTGCCAGAGTTTCCAGCATTTCCGGAGTTGAGGGGGACAGCCACTCAACCGGACCGCTCCTGCTCTGGTAACAGAGTCTGCCGCTTTGATGTGTTATTTTTTCAATTGCCGCAATGGTTTGTTTGATATGGTCCACGTAAGGGTCGCCATCCTCGATGAAGGAGACCGGGAGGCTGTGGGCGCTGTAGACTATTTCCACCGGCTCTGTCTCAAAGGTCTGTAATCCTTTGACTATATTTTCCGCTAGAGCAGTGATATAATAGTCTTGGGTGGGCCAGGAGGAGATACTGGTCAGGGGGATATGCGGAGCCAGTCGCTGAAGACTTTGCTGCAGGTGAGACAGTGATGAACCGGTCGTCGCTTTTGAGTAGTGTGGGTATAAAGTGAGAGCAGTTAGATGGTCTACTCCTGCTGTCGACCATCTCTTGTATTGCTTCGTCGGCAAATGGCGGCCAGTAACGCATGGCCACGGTAACGATATAGTCGCCATCTTCACTAAGTGCATCTTGCAGGGCTTTTGCCTGACGAAAACTGATTTCTTTCAGCGGAGAACGCCCCCCTATTTTCGCATAGATGGCTCTGCTTTTTGGTGCCCGTCGACTGAGATATTATCCAGGCTAGAAATTTTTGCAGAAAGGCGGGACCAAGTCTGATTATTTCCCGGTCGGAAAAAAGATTAAAAAGAAAAGGCCGGACGTTGTCTAAGGTGTCGGGGCCGCCCATATTAAGAAGGATAACCCCGTTCTTTGCCGCTCTGCAATGTACCACTCCCAATAGTTTGTCCAGTGAAGATTCAAAGGCTAATAAGTATACAAGGAAATAATTTGAATAGCCATGTTTCTCATTTTTTTGAGTATTTAAAAGTTAGAGACACCTGAATTGCATTGGTAAAACGATGGCAGACCTTGATTCTCAAGGAGAGGGGAATATAATATAGATTAAGAGCAGACCTTCTTCGACCAGGAATGTTTGAGATGTTCCCTCTGGCTGGTTCGTTGATGGACTGCATGGGATGCATCTGAGGTGATGCATGAGTAAAACAGTGGTGTAACCACTGTTTGAAACAGAGCTGGAGGAACTATATGGAACTGAAGATCGAAGCCCGAAATGTTGAGTTGCGTAAAGGTTGGCAGACGAAGATCCAGGAGGAACAAGAAAAACTAATTCGTCTCTATCCAAATTTTGTTCTTCATTTACGTGTCAGCATTGAAGCCACTACCCATTACAAAGAGGGTGGGTTTGAGATCAAGCTGGTAGCGACAGTACCAAATGATACTGCTGTTGTTACCAGGAGAGCTGAGACTGTACGTGCCGCACTTACTGAGTCCTTTGATGTGTTGACCTTACAGCTAAAAGAGATGCAGAGAAAGAAAAGGAAAAGTCATAAACAGCCAATTCAGGCAGACGCCACAGATGGATTTGGGGTAATCAGAAAACTTTCTCCGCATGAGTCATATGGGTTTATTACCTCTCTAGATAAAAGAGATATTTATTTTCATGAAAATGCTCTGAAAGATTTAAATATGGATGATTTGACAGAAGGAGATCAGTGTCACTTTTGGGGAAACTATTGGTGATAAAGGTCCACAGGCTTCTTGGGTGAGATCACCAAGATAAACATAAGGCAATAGAGCATGAAAAAGCCCCGGACATTGATTGTCCGGGGCTTTTTTTGTGTGAGACTGCCGATGCAGAAGGAAAATCGATTCTTCGATACAAAAACTGAAAAACCAGCTATACTTCAGATATTTGCTGAGCGCATCAGTATTTCAAGCCATATAAACAGGAAAGAGTGTAATACCTAGATTTATTTTCAGTATCCCCTGAGGGTAAAAACGAGAAATCAAGGTTAAGGCGGCAATACTTTGGCAAAACTCTGTATCGAATAATCTGAACACAATATATGGAGCTGCAGGCTGTGAAAGAAGAAATTTATCTCATTGACGGGAGTGCATACATCTATCGGGCCTATCACGCCATAGCACCACTTTCAAACAGCAAAGGCGTAGCCAACCCATGCGGTTCTTGGCTTTATTAATATGGTAAAGCGACTGATCCGGGAAAAAAATCCCAAATATCTGGTCATGGCCTTTGACAGCCGGGGGCCGGTTTTTCGCCATCAGCTCTATAATCAGTATAAGGCCAATCGCCCGCCGATGCCCGAAGATCTGAGCGTACAGATCCCATTTATCAAAAGGTTTGTTGCCGCATCAAACTTCCTGATGCTTGAGGAACAGGATGTTGAGGCTGACGATATAATTGCTTCTGTGGTAAAAAGATTTACCGCCCTTGGCCACAAAATTGTTGTCGTCTCAGGAGATAAGGATCTCCTGCAGCTTGTGTCTGATGATGTGGTCATGTGGGATCCGATGAAAGACAAAGTGATGGATCAGGAGGCTGTTGAAAAGAAATACGGTGTTCGGCCGGATCAGCTGCTCGATCTTTTCGCCTTAATAGGAGACAGTGCCGATAATGTTCCGGGAGTACCGGGTGTCGGGCCAAAAACTGCGGAAAAACTGATCGGCGATTTTTCTACTCTTGATGGGTTATATGCCCATGTTGATGGCTTGAAAAATCGAAGATGAAAGAAAAGATAATCGAACATCGCGACCAGGCCTATCTTTCCCGTCAATTAATCGATCTCAAATCGGATGTGCCGATTCCGGAGCAGCTTGACAGTTATCTGCTGCAGCAGGGAGACGACGAGCAGTTGGCTGAAATATACACGGAGCTTGAGTTTCTCAAGCCTGTTAAAAGGAATTGACACGGCAACAGCTGTTCCCGTTGATGGTTTTGTAACGGTAAGGAGTAGCGAGCAGTTGGCAGAGCTTGTCGATGCTCTGCAGGATGCCGAAGCTCCTTGTTGTTGATACGGAAACCACTTCTCTTAAATGCAAGAAATGCAGGGCTTGTCGGTATCTCCCTCTGCACCAGTCTGGAGAGGGCATGGTATATCCCTATTGGCCATCTCGATGATGAGGGCAATCTTGCTGCCGGGCAACTTGATGGGCAGGAAGTTTTCGCGGCTCTCCAACCTTTCTTGCTGTCCACAAAACATACGTAAAGTTGCGCCATAATCTGAAATATGATTTCACGGTAATTAAGCAGCAGTGGGGGATTGAGTTGGCTGGACCGCTGGCCGATACCCTGATCGCCGCCTATCTCATCGAAAGCGAAGGACGGTCCCTTAAACTCGATGCACTCTGTCAGCAGCGCGGCCTGAAAATGACCTCTTTTGATGAGGTTGTCGGCGGGGACAAACGGGAGGATTGTTTTGCCTATGTGGATATCGAAAAGGCGGGGATCTATAGTTGTGAGGATGTCTATGGCACTCTGCTGCTTTGGCAGGAGTTTGAGCCCTTGCTCAGTGAAAATGGTGTTATGGATCTTTTTCGAAAGGTTGAGATGCCGATCGTCACCATCCTGGCCAGGATGGAGTTGGCCGGGATCTGTATTGATCCGTCCGTCCTTTCCGTCCTCTCAGTTGAGTTCACCGGTAAACTCGGGGTGTTGGAAGAGCAGATCTATGCTCTGGCCGGACATGCTTTTAACATCAATTCCCCACGTCAGCTTGGCTCAGATACTGTTTGAGGAACAGGGTTTGCCCCATGGCAGAAAAACCAAAACCGGTTTTTCAACAGATGTAAAGGTGCTGGAACAACTTGCCAAAAAACATGATCTGCCTGCTCTCATTCTGCGTTATCGGACGCTTGCAAAACTGCTTTCCACCTATGTGGATAAACTCGGCCTGTTGCAGGACCCGAAGACAGGCAGAATACATTCATCTTTTAATCAGGCGGTTGCTGCGACCGGGCGGCTGTCCAGCAGTGATCCTAATCTGCAGAATATCCCGATCCGGACCGAAGAGGGAAGCGTATTCGTGGAGCCTTTGTTCCGGGTGACGGGCTGGTTTTTCTCTCGGCGGATTACTCCCAGATAGATTTACGGGTGCTTGCCCACTATTCCCAGGATAATGCTCTGCTTACAGCTTTCAGGACAGGGGAGGATATCCATGCCAGAACTGCAGCGGAGATCTTCGGGGTTTCTCCTCTGCTGGTTACCTCTGAGATGCGCAGGGTGGCAAAAGCATTAATTTTGGCATCGTTTACGGTATGAGCAGTTTTGGTCTTGCCAGTCAGCTTGATATCGGCAGAAAAGAGGCGCAGCGGTTTATCGACAGTTATTTTCGTCTCTATACCGGAGTACAAAGATTTATGGACGATATCGTTACCCAGGCAAGGGAGAACGGCTATGTTACCACCTTGCTCGGACGGCGGAGAAGTGTTCCGGAAATCAATGCAAAGAACAAAGCCCGGAGGGAATTTGCCGAGAGGATAGCTATCAACACTCCCATCCAGGGAACTGCCGCTGATATTATTAAAGCTGGCCATGATAGAGTGTGAAAATGTCATCAAAAAAAGCGGGTTGTCAGCCAGAATGTTGCTGCAGATTCATGACGAACTGGTTTTTGAATTGCCGGAAGACAGAACTGGAGCAGACCAAACCAATAATTAAGGCGGCCATGGAAAATGCCCTCAAACTGGATGTCCCGCTTGTCGGTCAATTTTGAAGTGGGCAAGAGTCTTGAAAAATAAGTATCTGCCTGAGCATGGTAGGCAGGTGTCTAGCACCTTGAAGGTCAAACCGGAAACAGGAGCTATTTATCAGACAGTAGAGTCCTGTTTCCGGAGTGCAAGAAAACTGATCCGTTTATAAACGATCTTTCATGGGCACGAATGGTCTGCGGGTCTGACCGGAATAGATCTGACGCGGGCGGCCAATCCGGAAATTTTCCCGATCCTCCTTCATTTCCGTCCATTGAGCTATCCAGCCGGGAAGCCGTCCAAGAGCAAACATTACGGTAAACATATTGGTTGGGATACCCATGGCGCGATAGATGATCCCACTATAGAAATCAACATTTGGGTATAAGATTTCGCTTGAATGAAATATTCATCGGTTTTGGCATGCTCTTCCATTTCAAGAGCAATATCCAGTAATGGGTCCTGGATCTCAAGTTCTTCCATTATCTCACGCACAGGCTTCTTTGATAATTTTTGCCCGGGGGTCAAAGGTTTTGTATACCCGGTGACCAAAGCCGGTGAGACGAAAAGGGTCATTCTTGTCTTTAGCCTTGGCTATATATTTCTTGTAGTTGTTGCCGTCTTTATGGATTGCCTGCAGCATTTCAATAACTGCCTGATTAGCACCCCCGTGCAGCGGCCCCCACAGTGCGCTGATTCCTGCTGAAATTGAAGCATACAGGTTTGCCCCGGCACTGCCAACCAGTCGAACCGTTGATGTCGAGCAGTTTTGTTCGTGATCGGCATGGAGAATGAGCAATTTGTTCAGAGCTGAGACGAATTCCGGCTTGATCTTATAGGGTAGGTTGGGCCGATCAAACATCATATTGAGAAAATTCTCACAATAGTTCAAACGAGGACTTGGGTATACGAGGGGGTGGCCGATGCTCTTTTTATAGGAAAAGGCGGCTATGGTTCTGGTTTTGGCGAGCAGGCGGGCGGTGGTGACCGAGTATCCACCGTAAGGGTCATCTTCGTTGTCCATCTCCGGGTAGTAGTTGTGCAGAGAATTAACGGTGGTTGAAAGAATAGACATCGGCGACGCATTAGGCGGGAAGTGATCGAAAAAATGGATCATATCTTCGTGGAGCAAGGCAAAACGACGCATCTCATGTTTAAATAATTCAAGGGCATCAAATGTCGGCAGCTCCCCGTGCAGGATCAAATAAGCAACTTCCGTAAAACTGCAGTTTTGCGCAAGATCCTCAATCGCATAACCGCGATAATCGAGAATCCCTCTGGCACCATCCAGATAGGTGATAGCCGAGGTGCATGCACCGGTATTCATATAGCCGCTGTCCAGGGTGATATATCCGGTTTCTTTGAGCAGACCGCGGATATCTATTGCTTTATCCCCTCTTGTTCCCTTAATGATGGGGAGTTGGTACGATGTATCTCCAATGGACAGTGTGGCAAATTCTTGTGACATAGGCATTCCTCATGGTTGGCGAAACGGTGACCCCGGATCGGAACACACACTTCAGGTTTTATGATATCCTCGGCAGCCCAAGGGATAGAGAGAATGAACCCTGCAGAGTGCCAGATACGTGTTAACTACAGTTTGCAGGACTGACTGGAATGTGCCGGAAAGGACTATCAAATGTAATATAACAGGTCAGGTTGAGACCACAGGACCTGAATTTGCGGCTGGAATGAACTTCAGAAAAGCACTATAATATAATTTTGACTTTTCGGCAAATGATCTTAAAATTGGCGCTTTTGGTAGGAAAGCCTCACGCTTTGTCTCGACTCGATCACAGCAGTTTACTGTACCTTACGAATTGATTTCTTGTTTTTATAAAAAAATAATTTGTCAGGTACTTGATCTTAGGGTTCTTTTTCCGCTTATTGCGGCTAAGTATGCATATTATTAAAGGATCGCTATGTCAATTGAGAATAAAACGCAGCAATTAATCGAGGAGATAAAACTCTTCATTCAATATTCGGTACCGGAAAATGAAATACAGTCGGCAATTGCTCTGGTTGACAGATACAGGAATAATTCATTTATTATAAGATTGTTTCGGGAATATTATTCCTCACTGCCCGAAGTACGTGAAGAGGCTGTACTCCGGATAGCCAAACTCATTGATCAGCAAGGGGTTCATCTTTTTGTTGTTTCTACCGCATCGTATTCCTATCTGTATGCAGTGTCGGCAGATCATGTCCTGCTGCTTGGAGAATATCGACAAGAGGTTGACACTGAAGTCTTGTCTTTTTTTGGTTTTGCAAGCCAGGAAGAATTTCTCAAGCTCTGTCCGTTGGTCGACGATCTTGGAGGAATATGTCGAGTCTGAAAAGAAGATCTGCCCCGTATGCGGCGTACCGGAAGGAGATTGCCATCTTCTGGGATGTACGGTTGAGATCTGTCCCTGGTGTCAAGGACAGTTGAGCAATTGTAACTGTCGTTTTCAACAGCTTGAAGCAGATGATATCACAGACGAGGAGCAGTTGGAGAAATTCATTGATCTGCTTGAAGCCAAGGGAAGAATCCCTTACCAGAAAAGCCATGCTCCGGCGTATCCGGGAACGAGTGGTGGCCTGGATGACAACCAGGCCACCAAATAGGGGCTGTTTCCTTTTTAATTTCCTTTCTACAGACTTCAGAAAACGGTACAGATCAGAATCGGAGGAAAGCACCAGAGAGGTGTTGTCGCCAATAATCACCGGGTAGCTCTCCAGAGTTTTCTGAAAGCCATAGAAATCCGGATCCTGCGAATAGGCCTCGCCGTAAATTTTTGTCGCCTCAGCATCGGCCTTACCTTTTATGGTGACGGCTTCCCGGTTGGCGGTGGAAATAATTTCCTTGAGCTTACGTTCCACCGTACCAAGAATTTCCGCTTTCTGGCCTTCACCCGTTGATCGTTTTTCCGCGGCAATCCGTTTTCTTTCAGAGATCATCCTGTCGTATACCTTAAGTCGAACGGAATCAATGTAGTTGACCCTTTTGATTATCACATCAATCAGTTCAATTCCATACTGCGGGGTAACTTTTGAGGCTATCTCACGAATCTGGTTGGATATCCCGTCGCGACCATTTTTAGGTCTGATGCCGATGGTGGACACTGCAGTGGTTTCCGACATGGTATCGATAGACCAGTCTGAGCTGCGGATGATCTCGATCAGGTCGTTTTTATTGACCATATCCCGAACAGTACCGTTAATGATGTCGCTTAAAAGAGATTGTGCTCTTGCTTCATTGTTGACCGCCTGGAGGAATTTCAGGGCGTTTGCATATACGCCAGCGGGCGGTAACGTCAATAAAAACGTAGGTTTTATCGTTGGTCGGAATCTGATTCGGTTCACCATCCCAGATCAGGATCTTTTTTTCAAAAAGTTCGGCATGCTGGATAAAGGGCATTTTGAAATGCAGGCCGGCCTCGGTGACCGGGTCACCTACCGGGGCGCCGAACTGGGTGATGACGGCCTGTTTGCCTTCTTCGAGAATGAAGAAGCCGTCATAGATCACAACAATCGCCAGAAGGACGAGACCGACAAGAAAGAATTGGGCTATCTGTTTCATATCTATTTCCTTTGAGTAGTATCAGTCTGTTTTGGATTGTGTTGCCGGCAGACCACTTGCTGAGGTGATGTTCAGGAGCGGAAGTGGTGCCTGCTGGTCTTTGTCAATGACATAGACGGATTCTACGGTAGGTAGAATGTCTTTCATGGTTTCCAGGTACATTCGTTTGCGGGTTACGTCAGGAGCATTTTTGTATTCTTTGAGGATGTCATTGAATCGCTGGGTTTCACCTTTGGCGTCATTGATACGTTCGGCCTGATATCCGTAGGCTTCCTCAATGATTTTTTTCGCATCACCGGATGCTTTGGGAATAACCCGGTTATAGGTTTCCTGGGCCTCATTGACCAGTCGTTTCATGTCCTGATCAGCCTCGTTTACCTCGTTAAATGCGGGTTTTACCTGATCTGGTGGGTTAATGTCCTGGAACTGCACGGTACCGATATTGACGCCGCTTATACCTTTGGGAAAGAGTTTGTTCGAGCTGTTCCTGAATTCCTGTTTTACCGATGCGGCGAGAAGGTCGCGGTTACTGAACACATAGTCAAAATCCATATTGCCGACTATTCGCCTGGTAACACTCTCGGAATTATCACGAATAGCCTGACGTACATCGGCGACCTTGAAGAGGAAGGTGTATGGATCGGCGACTCGGTACTGCACAATCCAGGCGACATTGATAACATTTTTATCGGCAGTAAGCATGAGTGATTCATTGTCAAAGCCACGCCTGTCGAATAGCTTCGCTGCCCTGGGGCTCGGTTGCGAAAGCCAAATTCTTCCTTGCGAATATTTTCCACATCAACTTTATACAGTTTGTCGATGTAGGGAATTTTGAAATGTAATCCTGGAGGGGTTGTCCGGGAATATTTACCAAGTCGAAGGATAACACCCACCTCACTTGGGGCTATTTTGAAAAAGGATGAATAAACGCCCTGCAAGACAATGATGATGAGGACAACTGCCAACAACTTTCCTAGGCTGGCAAAAGGTGAAGTTGGGGAAGGAGGAGGGTCCTGGTTGTCTCCTGGTGGAGGTGGTTTTTTTTTGTCGGAAAAAAAATCCTGCAATTTGTTAATCAGCTGCGCCACAATCTCTTCCGGGGTTTGAGGTTTATTCTTTTTTCCCCATGGAGGCTGTTGATCCTGATTGGACATAAAAATCTCCTGATCGTTATAAATCTGAATGGTATCCTCCCACATTAATTCTAACAATAATAGGTTTAATGTATGAAGGACGCTCAAAATACTCCATCTGGAGCCATAAGGGTAATAATTCATGGTGGTGATTGCAATCTGAATCGTGAAATTATAATGAATTTGCGTATGATTTTCAGTTGATTGCATCAATGCAGCGCCAAAAGCCAGCAGCCATAAAAAATGAGGAGGGTGAGCAGCGCCCAGAAGGGTCTGAATAAGAAAGGAGGAACGCAGCGTGGCAAATATTGGCAGGCGAACGAAGTTGCCGGCAATAAGACCACACAAAAGGCCGAAAAGATGGGCGCCGAGATCTGTTCTTTCTCCGCTGGAACCGAGAAAGGCAAGGAGGGCTAAGCCGGCCATTAAAGGCATAAAAAAATGTACGCTAAGTCGTTTGGTCCGCATGGCAAAACTGATGGTGCAGAGCATGCCGATGACACAAAAAATGGCGGTAGAAAAACCGACAAATAAATGGCCCGGGCCATGAACCAGCACATTGATAAGGGTGGCGATGGTTGCACTGACCAGCATGGCAAAGAGTCCGATCCCGTTGCCGGTGAGGTGAAAAAAGAAATGTAACAGAAACCCTCCGAGAAAACAGTTGCCCATAAGATGAACGATGTCCGCGTGCAAGGTAAGTGGCGTTATCAATCGGTATAATTCAAAATTATTTAAAATAGCCGTGGAATCTCCAGCCCCTTTCTGAAACCAGAGCGATTTAAGGTGCCAGTGGACCGCTCAGACCGTACATGAATACCAGGCTGCCGATAACCACTGAACTCATGGCGCGGAAAGTCGGGAGAAACGTATCGGTTTTTGGAGAAGGCGGCCAGTTGCTGTTTTCCGCATCATAGGCAGCAAGTTCGTAGAGAGCTCTTTCCAGTTGTCTGGCGGCCACATATATCTCAATATGATCGGCAGAAGTATATTGAATGCGGTGGGTGATATCGCAGGCGGAAAGGACCAGAGAGTAGGTGTTGAGGAGGTTGGCATCCGAAATCTTTACGAGTAAGCTCTCGGAGGGCTGTTCCGGATGAGAAATCATTTCGGGGGGATCTCGAAAGTCGTCATGATTTTTACCAGGGACTGCAATCTTGCCGGGATTAAAGAGAAAAGAAATGCCAAGGAAGTCGGGACGGACCCGAAAATGACTGGTGCATCCAGGCCGGACAGCCTGGATGCAGCCGAAGAGAAATCAGACTGAGTTTGTCCATGTGGATAATAGCCCCAAATTTTTCTTTCAGTTCTAGAAGCTCATTTTTCTGCTTTTCGTAAATTTTGAAAAGCTTTTGGGGAATAGCTGGTTCTTTGCTGTATGCATCACGCTGGAGATCCAGGCGGGCGATAATGTTGTCCACATACAGAGCAAATTGCATATCGTATAACGACTTCGGATATTCCTTGTTGATCGCCTGAAACAAAGTGACGAGATCCTCATATTTAGGGAGATAGCCGATTGGTGTGGTGATTGCTTCGACATCGCCATTGGCAAAAAGTTCCAGCCAGCCGAGCCATACTCTGACGTCCTTTTTCTCACCAAGCAGTTTGCTGCCGGTTCCACCTCGATTCCCATGGGTAAGAAAATAATTTAATCCAGCCATTATCGGTCGGCTGGCTGCGGAAAATTTTGGCGAATTGAAAAAAGTGAATTGTGCTTCCATATAGTCAGCAAGTGCACCGGGAATAAAAGGCGCATTGGCCCATGGCTGTCTGTTGACACCGGTTGCTCCGACTTCCGTGGCGGTGGCTTTGGAGACAATAGATGCGCCAATTGCTACTCCTTCATTGGCATTCTTTGAAACCCATACCGGAGGCATGGTGTCGGCATCCCTGCCGGAGTAGGTGATTACTTTAACCGGAACGCCGTTTGGATCTTCAGATAACTCTGTCGCGTGGTTGGCAATTGCCGAGGCGAGAAGGGTGCAGCGTGAATTCTTGTGGGACATCGGTATCGGGGAACCGTCCGGTCCGGTTTTACCTTTGAACCATTCACCCTGAAAATTTACGCCTTTCTCCGGTGCTGTCTCGCCGTTGCCGACCCAGTAAGGCACCCCGTCGGCAATGAGCACATTCGACCAGATGACCTCCGTTCCATCGCCACGCAGACAGTCCATTAAATAGGGGTCGCCCTCTCGGTTGACATCTTCGACGATGCCGAAAATTCCTTTCTCCGGATTTATGGCGCGAAGCACACCGTCTTTATCAATCCAGAACTGAGCCAGGTCATCGCCAATAAAATCGGTACCGACCATGGCGGTGGTGGTTTTGCCGCATCCGGAAGGGGCTGCTCCGGCAAAAAATGTTTTTCTGCCGCCGGGGCCGGTCATGCCGGTGATAAACATATGTTCAGAAAGTTGTTCCTCCACCTTGTAATAGGTGGCATAATCTACGCTGAACCGATGATTGCCTTTTTTCAGCAGCAGGGTATTACCGGCATAGGTACAGAAGGTAGAAAAAGTCGTCATCCAGCTTCTGTCCATGAAGATCCGAGCATTCGGTACATCTTCTGGGGTGTTGTTGCCCTCGGAGTGAACATTGGTGAAAAAGAGTCCGGTGCGCTGTGCTTCCGCATCAAAGTCGCTAAAACAGTTGCGGTACAGCAATTCAGCCGAGTGCAGGACATAACCGGAAGAAGAAATCTCAATTGCCGGAAAAGCGGCCTCGGCGCCGACCGGCCCACGGCTGTAAAAACCTACTATCAGGGTTTTGCCCTTCATAATTCCCGGCATGAACTTTTTCACGTAATCGGTTGCCTCATGACGTAATACGGTTTTTGCCAGGGAGCTCATCTTTTCCCCGTCATTGATGATATAAAAGGTCTGATTTACTAATCTGGCCTGATCCTGGGGCAGGTCAAAATGTATTGTGTGGCCAGGTTTTGCCAGTTTTTTCTCTTCACCTTTCTGGAGCGAATATTCACGGATCCATTGAACGTCAGCCGCCGAACCGGTATTAACAAAAACGCTGTCAGGCTGGCACATGTTTATGGCATTGGCTATTTTTATCAGCGCCTCTTCATTGTGTATCTGGGCCAGTTTCTTATTGTTGATCTCGTCGAGATTATCGGCAAATATTTTTTTTGCTTCGACGATGGTAGTGATGCCACCAACAACTGCAAGAATTTCTTCGCCTTTTTTAAGTTCAAGCATTCCCTACTCCTTCAATTATGATAGCCTGATTCGCACCATTGATAAAAAAATGTTCACTTGTGAGATAAACATCTAATCGGTCGTATAATAGGAGTTTATCCAATAGTCGTCAAGTTCAGATACCATCGTTTCAAGAAAAATAAAAGTGGGAAAATATCTTGATTTCTATATTAATTTTCTTCTGCTCACAAAATACAATCAAAACATGATGGCCATCTTCGTTCATTATGTATCGAGATATGTATAAGGAATTATGATAAAACTGTCTTTTTTTCCTGACAATACCTAACTTTTTATTTAGGCACTGGGGTCTGCCTGAAAGAAGGATCTAATCTTACAGGTAATAGTTGTTTCAGGACTGATAAGTATATAGTTCTCAGTTGTTTAAAAAATTCCCCAAAAGAAGGGAGAGTAATTATAATCTCCTGGTCGAAGGTTTGCTGGTGGGTATAGTAGTTTACTAATTCCGAACTGTCAGTTTGTTTTAAAGAGGTGTTGATCATGTACTCGCTTGCCGCGAGTGGAAGAGCTCTATGGTGAAGTTTAGTGATTTGACAAAAGCGCTTTCGCAGAGATCCTTACGTTTAAACGCGGAGGAAACCCGATTGCTGATGCAGCGGGCGGTGGGAGAACTGGCGGAGCGATCGGTGCTTGGTACCATCATTATTCCTCTCTGCCTGACGATGGCGGTTGTTTTCTCAGGGTATGTATTGCACAGCCCGTACATCTCTGTTGGTCTGTTGCTGGTTATGATCGCCATCGCGACACTACGTCATCTGGCTCTGATGCGTATAAAACAGCAGGCTGCCCGGCCGCAGTCTGGATGGCTTGAGCTGTTTTTCTGGAGTTGTTTGGCGATGGCCGCTGTCTGGGGTACTACAACAGCCATCTTCATTCACACCTATGGGGAAGATTTCCCTGTTATGTTCATCCTTATTCTGTCGGCAGGTATTGGTGCAGGATCGATGGCAAATTTCTGCATCTGGCGTGCTCTTGCGGTAAATTTCCTCCTTTTGACCTTTGCTCCAGGTATCATTGCGGGCCTGGCTATGCAGCAAGCTGAACTTCTTCCGGTCGTTTTAGGCATCGTTCTTTTTGTCTTTTATCTGCTGGTGCAGGTCAAAAACTGGAATTTATATTTCTGGGATTCCCTGATTACTGCCTATCTTTTCGAAAAACAGGCCGAAAAATTGGCGGATGCCAACAGCAAATTGGCAGAAATTATCGAAAAAGAGCAAAATTCGCGTCTCGAAGTGGAAGTGGGCAGGGTAAAGATTCGTGAGCTTTTCAATTTAACCAGTGACGCGATGGTTATTTGTGGTCTGGACGGACGAGTGCTGGATGCCAATCGATCAGCCCTGTCGATGATTGCGACAGGCAAGGGGGAGAGAGTAAACACATTACCGCAGCACCTGTTCTCCATGCCAGAAGACAGTACGCTTACTTTCCAGGACCATTGGAACGATGTCGTCAATGGAAAAGAAGATGATTTTGAATGCCGGATAACGCCTCCAGGGGAGCGAGGGATTTTATTTGTCCAGGTCAACCTGCGTCGGATGACCTGGCAGGAAGAACAGATTATTTTTGTTACCCTGCGTGATATCACGGTCAGAAAACAGATGGAAAAGACTCTTGCGTTAACAAGAAAGACTCTCTCGGAAAGTGAAGGATATCTTCAGGCCATCCTCCTTAACGTGGAGTTGCCAATGTACTGCAAGGATCTCAATGGCCGTTATCTGACTGTCAATAAACCTTTTGAAGAACTCTGCTGTCTTACCCTGGAGGAACTGCAAGGGAAAAACGATCTGCAGGTTTTCCCGGAAAACGTGGGGCGTTTTTTCAGCTTTCGAGACGCGGATATAAGCGAAATCGGTGAATCATTGGAACTTGAAGGAACCTTCACCTTTGGCGGCCAGAAAAAAAACCTGCTTGTGCACAAGTTTCCTTTAAAGGAAAATGGGGGAAGAATTTATGCGACTGCCGGTATCTGCACCGATGTCACCACCATGCAGAAGGCACTTCACACAGCGCAGCTCGCCAACAAGGCGAAATCAGAATTTCTCGCCAACATGTCGCACGAGCTGCGTACGCCCATTCACAGTATATTGAGTATTGCCAGGCTTGGTCTGAAAAGGGTCAATCGTTCCCCACGGGAAAAGCTTGGTTCTTACTTTCAGATGATTATTGCCAGTGGAGACCAGTTGCTGGAGTTGCTCAGCGACCTGCTTGATCTCAGCACCCTGGAAGCCGACAGAGCCTGCTATAGCTTACAGGAGTATGATCTTGCCAAGGACCTGGAAGAGGTCGTCAGTGAATTCAGGGTGATGATGGCTGAAAATGGAATAAAACTGAATTATGAACCCCCTGCCTCCCCTGCGGTAGTAAGATATGACAAAATTAAAATTTATCAGGTACTACGTAATCTGCTCACCAATGCCATGAAATTCACACCTCCCCAAAAAGAAATAACCGTTGTTCTCAAAAAAGACACCCTGGAGAAATCCGGTGGCTTTTTCCCTGCCTGGAAAGTAATGGTGATCGATCAGGGAGCTGGTATCGAGAAAGACGAGCTGGGGCTAGTTTTCGGCAAGTTCATCCAGGGAAGCAGAACATCGATGCGGATAGGTGGTGTAGGACTTGGCCTCTCCATATGCAAACGGATAATTGAAGATCATCACGGCATAATTTGGGCGGAGAAAAATGACCAGGAAGGAGCCACTTTCTGTTTCTTGCTGCCGGCATTGGACTGACTCAGCCACTTGGGCCGTGTCAATTTTTTTGTCTTTCCACTAATCTAAAACCTCAGAAATATTATGCGCCTGACACGTAAACTACTGGCATTTTCCATGCTCTTACTTCTGTCATCCTGCATGGCAGCAAAAGATAAACCCAAAACGGTGATATTGCAGAACCCGGAAACAATGGATTTTCAAAACTGCAAAGTTGCCGACTGGGGAAGCGAAGAGGGTTTTCAGGATAACGAAAAGTGTATAGAAAGATATCAGCAAGAGGGTTATATCATCTGGGGGTCCATGTAAAAATAGTAACAAATCTCTTCTTTGTTGCATCCTTTCCATCAATCGATGTGTTGAACGAAGAAAGAGTTGAGTTGATCAAGGCTCTGGAGAAACTTCATCTGCGAGGAAAACACAATGAAAAAAGGACAATGCCCAAAGTGCGGTTCTACAGAAATCTACTCCGGCGAAAATATTCCGTTGAAAAGCGGCCCGTTCACCAGCAATTCGATCCCCATCAGCCTGAGTTCCATGGCGGCACTCGATAATTTTGTCTGTGTTGCATGCGGCCTGGTAGAGAGTTATATCGCCGATCGATCCAAGCTTGAAGAGATAACTGGTCGATGGGATAAGGTTGAACCGGATACTGGCAATGGTAAATGATCGAAAAAGAGCGCACATGAGGGGAATACGACGCTTAGGTACTATCAGTCGGGTCCTGGCCAGACATGGCTATGGCAATGTGCTCGAGCGCATACTCAGACGAAATCGACCGGAAAGCGATGTTGATATTGAGGAATCCGCGTCGTTTAAGCAGGCGTTTCACTCACCTGTCCGGATCCGCCGGATGCTTGAAGAGCTTGGCCCCAGTTTTATCAAGCTTGGTCAGCTGATGAGTGTACGGGCAGATATTTTCCCACCGGAATATACCCGCGAGTTCAAAAAACTGCAGGACAGTGTTCCTCCGGTCTCCTTTACCGCCATTAAATCCGTTTTGGAAACCGAACTGGGGGCTCCTATTGAGGAGATTTTCCTGGAATTTTCTACGACCTCGATTGCTGCTGCATCAGTTGCCCAGGTCCATGGCGCCCGTCTGATGAAGGGGGACCGGGTAGCTGTTAAAATCATTCGCCCCGGCATAGAAAAAAAGATTCGTGAAGATATCCATATAATGGTCTTTTTAGCCGAAAAACTCGAAAAATTTTTCGAATTTGCCCGCGTTATTGGGGTTGTCAACCTGGTAAAAGAATTTGAACGGACTATTTTTCGGGAACTCGATATGCATATCGAGGGGGGCAATATTGAGAAATTTTCCGGCAATTTCGCGGACAGCAAAGAGATGTACACCGCTCGGGTGTACTGGGAGCACACAACCAGATCGATATTGGTTATGGAGTACATTGACGGGATCAAAATGGATGAGGTGGACAAAATCCGTCAGGCAGGCATTGACCCGGAAGAGGTGGCCATGATCGGCCTGCGGTCATTTTCACGCCAACTGATGGATTTTGGCTTTTTCCACGCCGACCCGCATCCCGGCAATACCATCGTCATGTACGATGGCCGGGTCAGCCTGGTCGATTTCGGTATCATTGGGTACCTTGATCAAGAGACCATGATGCAAGTGGCCAATATCTTTCTCGGCTATGCTGAGCACGATTACGACATGATTATGGACGCCTTTCGCGATGCCGGCCTCATCGATGACAGCATTGACTTGAAACGGTTCCGGACGGACCTGAAAGACATGAGCGAACCTTTTTATGGCCGCTCGCTGCAGACTATTGCTGTAAAAGATGTATACGTACAGGTGATGCAGCTCGCCTATACCTATCACATCCGATTTCCCAGAAATCTGCTTCTTCTGCTAAAAACTTTTGTCCAGACGGAAGGTCTGGGCAAGATCCTTGGCAGTAAGGCCAGCATTCTCGAGGTCACCCGGCCCTATGCGAAAAAGCTGGTCCAGCGGGGCTACGACACGCAGAATTTACTGAAAAACCTTGGACGGGATACGCGCAATATGGGCGGTTATCTGAAAATGATGCCCCGATTCACCCATGCCATTCTAAAACGGACTGCCGAGGGAAAACACCGTATCGAAATTCTTCATAGAGGCCTCGATCCCAGTTTGGGAAAACTCGAAAAAGGGATCAATCGGGCGGTGATGGGAATGATTATCGCCGCTTCAACCGTTGCCGGCTCCCTGTTGCTTAATTCGCCGATTAAAGTGATGGATATCTCCTTTGGCGGTATCACCATCTCTTTTACCACTCTGCTCGGAGTTACCGGCTACTGCATTGCTACAATTCTGGGCCTCTGGCTTATTATCTCTATTTTAAGGTCAGGAAAAATGTAGATAACTCTGGTGCATACTGTCGCTTTTTTCCAGTTCGTGATCTGGCGAATAAGACATATTACATGATACAGTCTCTTTTAGCGGGCAAGAGGTTCTGGATTGTGGCGCGATTCGAACCTGTACCCTGTTACTATTGATCGCTTTTTTTCACAAACTTGTGGTAAGGTACCCTCCTTGATCTTGGCTTAGGGGGTTGTGTATCGTTAACCGGGGAGCATAGAATGGATTGTTTACTCTTTGCTCTTCTGTTTTGCAAAACCAAACAAGGGGTCTGTTCTTGACGGCAAGTGTTCGATCCAAAAAAACAGTGGGACAGATAAAGACACAAAAAAAGGGTTTAGCCCTTGCTACAAGGCTAAACCCTTTTTTTATTTCTTGGTGCCGAAGGCGAGAGTCGAACTCGCACAAGGATACCCTCACTAGACCCTGAACCTAGCGCGTCTACCAATTCCGCCACTTCGGCAACGCGCATGAATATGCTTCCTGCGCTGGATTTTGTCAAGACATTCTTTACGGTACTTATAAAAAAATCACCAGATGTTGGCAATTATGAAAATTTATAAAAATATAGCAGATATTACCGAACCGTTCACCAATGCATGTGTCACTATAGGTAATTTTGACGGGGTCCACAAAGGGCATCAACAGCTCTTTAGCCAGGTAGTCCAGAAGGCCCGGTCGCTCAATGGGACAAGTGTGGTCATTACCTTTGATCCCCATCCGCTACAGGTACTACTGCCGGGTGGAATCAAACTTATTTCAACGTGCCAGCAGAAGGAGGAGCTTATTGAGCAATCAGGAATCGATGTCCTTCTGGTTATTCCTTTTACCAGGGAATTTGCCAAAACAACGGCTGATTCCTTCGTTGCCGATCTGCTGGTAAAAAAACTCGGCGTAAAGGAGCTGGTGGTTGGCTATGACTACGCTTTTGGCAAAGGACGCAGTGGGAATATTGATTTTTTAAAACAACAGGGGCAACTTTTTGGATTTCCGGTAACGGTGGTTGAGGCCTGTTATCTTGGAGAACAGTTGGTCAGTTCCACGAAGATTCGTGAACTGGTAAAAGAGGGAAAGATGGCTGCCGCCAGAGAACTTCTTGGCCGCTATTACCAGATCCGGGGCACTGTTCGGGTTGGTAAACAGCGGGGCGGCAAAGTTATCGGTTTTCCAACGGCGAATCTGAAATTCAACGAAGAAGATCTCGTGCCCAAACATGGAGTGTATGTAACCCAGGTGTTCTGTGAAGAGACAGTACTACGGGGGCATCCTCAATATTGGCTATAATCCGACCTTTGGAGAAGAACAGTTAGTGGCAGAGACCCATATTTTTGACTTTAATGAAGATATATACGGCAAACCAATCAAAGTGAATCTTTTGACAATTTTTGCGGAGCGAAAAGAAATTTTCCGGAGCAGAAGAGTTGGCAAAACAGATAAACAAGGATGTTTTACTGGCAAAAAAAATTCTTGCCGAGCAATGAAATGATTTTGGTCTTGGTTGCTTTGTCGGAGTCGCCCGGCCATCGGCAATGGAGAATCAGTTAAATATTTTATTGTTGCAAGTACGCTCAAGGTGTCTATAGTGTATGCGCTCCTCGGGGCTGGCATTTTTAAAGCTATAATGCGTTGCTGAGTTAGTTATTTTCTTCGTCTTCATTGGCTGAGAAATGTTATGTTTTACAGGAATTGAGAGTCGTTAAATATAGAGGAAAGCCATGTCAGAACAGTTGCATGAAGATTTGCCGAAGGTAATTGAAGAACTGGAAAAAAAATGCAAGGAACACCCCAAATCGGTGATGGCTTTTCACCACCTGGGGCTCGTGTACATGAAAGCCGGTCGTATTCCGGAGGCGATCGCGGCATTGGAAAAAGCCATTGAAATTGATGATTTGAGCAGCGAGAGTATGATAAACCTTGGGGCTATTCATTTTGGTCAGGGGGACCTGGACAAGGCTCAGGAGTTAAATGAAAAAGCTCTTTCTGTTAATCCCGATAGTGCCCAGGCACATGCCAACCTGGGACTGATATGGCAGCAGCGCAACGATTTTGATAAAGCCATAATGTCCTACGAACAGGCGATTCGGCACAACCCGAAGCTGGCCACCAGCTGGATAAACCTCACTGCCGTCCTCACCATGAAGGGAGAGGATGATCGCGCTCTGGCAGCCGCCAGAAAAGGGCTTGAGCTGAATCCTGATTCGGCACTTGGACATAACAATCTAGCGGTCGCCTTGTACTTTAAAGGAAATTTTACTGATGCCAAGATTCATTTGGACAAAGCAAAGGAACTGGGCTATTCGGTAGATCCCAATTTCGAGTCAAGTCTTCAGGCAAAAGCTGGGTAAATACGCATAAGAGAAAGAAAATAGCAGCAAATATGAGCGAGTTAGATGCCTAAAGAACAGATAATTGTACGACCCTGGTGTCCGTTTTGTGGGCAGAAAGTTGGTAAGCCTTCCCATGCGCCCGTTAGAAAAATGAATGAATTTCCGGTTGGACGCTGTCAGTGCGGTGCTGTGTATACCTGTGATGCAACAGGGCACAATGTCGGGTCGGCAATAGTGGAAACCCTTGTCTATGCCTGTAATGATAATGCTGATTTTGCCTGGGAGTTGATGCCTGAAGATGATTATCTGACAGGACGCATTGAAAATTATGATGAAGACTAGCATCAGGTTGTCGCGACTAAAAATGTTGATGGTCGGGCTGTTCGTGGGGTGCTTTATTTTGTTCGTCTCCATACCGATATTCGGGATATCGCCCAGCGAATAAAAGAAAAAAAGGGTGAGGCTCGTCGAGAAAATTCTTGAAACGACACCTGGGCAGAAAACAGTTACTATAGAACCGGCCCCGGATGAAAAGCGTGTACGCAGGAAAGCCAATAAAAAACTGATTAAAGAGCTGGTTGAAAAAGAGGATATCGATACTCTTGTGGCGCTACTGTTTTGATGACAAAAAGAGTCTGCGGCTGATGCAGCGGCTGTTGTATGATCCACTTGACAGCAAGCGCTGGCGAGTTGCCTGGATCATCGGCCAGGTTACGGCCAGAACATCAACCCGTGAGCCGGGACCAGTTTCCGAACTGCTGCACCGAATGTTTGAGGCGTGCTCTGATTCAGCGGCAACACCCTGGGGCATGGTGGAAACCATTGGCTATGTCATTGCCCTGCGAACGGATATATTCGGGGCTTTTACCAGACATCTTTTGAATTATATCGGTGAGCCTTCAACACAAAATCAGACGCTGTGGGCGCTTGCTGAAATTGCTGAAACTCGGCCTGATCTGATCCGTGATACCCCGTTTTATAATCTGTTCCATTTTCTGCAGCACCCTGAACCTCAGGTGCGGGGGCAGGTGGCCAGACTCATGGGGCGTATCAAGGCAAGGAAGTGGCGATAAAACTCATGGAACTGAGCGCAGATCATGGGGAGTTTCAGTACTGCGTGGAAGGAAAACTCGTATCTTCGACGGTCGCTGAAGCGGCACGTACAGCACTGCAGGTGATACAAGGAGAAACCAAGAATGACGACTGACAATTTACAGACAATTGAGAGCATCGGGGCGGCAAAAACGCCTAAGACTGAGAAGCCGTCCGACCCTCTGCAGGCGGAATACGAAGAGGGGAAGAAGTTTTTGGAAAATCAGGAGTACGGTCAGGCGGCGGTTGCCCTGCATAATGCTCTTGTCGGGTTTAAAGAAAAAAATGATGAGGCCGGAATAGCCAATGCCAGTAATCAGCTCGGTCATGTCTGTTTTGCCCGCAAGGAATACGAGAGTGCTCTGCAGCATTACCAGCAGGCCTTGGAGATCTGTGAGAAATCCAATGACCGGATGAGTATTCTGGCCGTAATGAAAAAAATTCTTGCTGTTCATGACGCTTTACAACAGTATGATCTGGCGATCAAAAGTGCTCTGATACTCCTTGATCATTATCATGATAATCGAGATCCGCAGGGAACGGTTACAACCCTGGAAGAAATGGCGGAGATATATCTGAAAGCTGACCAAAAAGAGAAAGCAGCAGATACGTATCGGACTATCGCCTCCATTCATAAGAATTTCCGACATGAAAAAATTGCTGCAGGTTTTATGAAAAAAGCTGAGCAATTACAACGATAAATCCTGAACTGTGACAAGAGATAAACAATGTTCACGGGGATAATCGAAGGGGTTGGGACAATAACCGGAAGACGAACAGTTGGTGGTGGAATAGCCTATGATGTTGAGGCCGGTTTCGACTTAACCGAGCCCAAAGAAGGGGAATCAATCGCTCTTAGCGGGGTCTGTTTGACAGCGTATAACATCCGTGATCGCCACTTTAGTGCGGACGTTTCTCCGGAAACATTGTCGCGAACCAAGCTTGGATTAATCGGCGTTGGCACCAATATCAATCTTGAGCGAGCTGTTAAGCTGTCTGACCGACTAGGCGGGCATCTTGTCTCCGGGCATATTGACTGCCTGGCGACGGTTAAAAGCAGAAAAGAGATTGGCAGCTACACCCTTTTTACTTTTTCCCTGCCGACAGAACAGGGGAAATATATTATTGAAAAGGGATCCATAACAATTGATGGTGTAAGTCTTACAGTAAACAGTTGTGGACCTGGCAGCTTTGCCGTGTCAATTATACCTCATTCTCTGAAAATGACGACACTTGCGAGTTTAAAAGCCGGGAGCAAAGTTAATATTGAGGTCGATATCATCGGTAAATATGTTGAAAAATTGCTTATGCCCCGAACAGGTACAGGCGCTTTTCGTGACGCTGAAGGAGATGCGGGGATTGATTCCGGTTTTCTGGCACGACACGGTTTTATATGATCTCGGTAATAGGATGCGGTTAACCAATACATTTAAGAGTGTGAAAAATTATGGCAGTCAGTTCAATTGAATCAGTAATCAAGGATATCAAGGCCGGAAAAATGGTTATTCTGGTCGACGATGAAGACCGGGAAAATGAGGGTGATCTTTATATGGCAGCTGAGAAGGTCGATGCTGCCGCTATAAATTTTATGGCAACCTATGGAAGAGGTCTGATTTGTCTGACATTGAACTCAGAGCTGACCGATAAACTTGGCCTGCCGATGATGGTTTCCAACAACACATCGCCATATGGAACCGGTTTTACGGTGAGTATTGAGGCCAGGACGGGAGTGTCAACCGGTATTTCAGCCGCTGACCGGGCACGAACCGTTCAGGTTGCCGTGGATCCTGAAACAAAGCCTTCCGACCTTGTCAGCCCCGGCCACATCTTTCCTCTCAGAGCGCGGGATGGCGGTGTTCTCGTGCGCGCCGGACAGACCGAAGGTTCGGTCGATCTCTCCAGGCTTGCCGGTTTGATACCTGCTGGAGTTATCTGTGAAATTATGAACGACGACGGGACGATGGCCCGTATGGCTGACCTGGAGAAGTTTGCCCAAAAGCATGATTTGAAAATTGCCACCATCGCCGATCTTGTCGCCTACCGACTGCGTGAAGATACTCTTGTTCAGCGAGCGGTGGAGGCACGGGTTCCGACGGAACATGCCGGGGAGTTCAAGGCCGTTGTCTATTCCAACTCGGTGGACCATCTTGATCATTTAGCCCTCGTCAAAGGCGATATATCCAAAGCCGAACGGGTCCTCGTGCGAGTGCATTCTGAATGTCTGACCGGGGATGTTTTCGGCTCTGCCCGCTGTGATTGCGGACTGCAGCTCAATGCGGCGATGAAGATGATCGATCAGGAAGGGTGTGGCATACTCCTTTATATGCGCCAGGAAGGACGCGGTATTGGCCTGGTCAATAAATTAAGGCGTATTGTCTGCAGGATGAAGAAGGGGTGGATACAGTTGAAGCAAACCATAGGCTGGGATTTAAAAGTGACCTCCGTGATTATGGTATCGGTGCCCAGATTCTGAGGGATCTCGGCGTGAAAAAAATGGCCATATTGACCAACAATCCTAAGAAAATTGTCGGTCTCGAAGGATATGGTATAGAGGTCGTTGCGCGATTTCCGCTGGAAATGCCGGCCACGGAAGAAAGTAAAGACTATTTGATGTGTAAGCGTGACCGGATGGGACACCTCATTGCAGTTGACGGGGAATAGAGGGAAAGCGTTTTAGGTGGAATACATAATATCAGGTGAAAGGGTATGGCAAAGTTTATTGAAGGAAATCTCAATGCGGATGGGAAGAAATTTGCAATAGTTGTCGCAAGATTCAATTCATTTCTCAGTGAGAGATTGTTGGAGGGTGCTCTTGACAGCCTGGTTCGTTCCGGCGCTGCTTCGAGACGACATTGATGTAGTTAGGGTTCCCGGTGCTTTTGAAATTCCGCTTATTGCCAAGACAATGGCTGGGGCGCAGAAATATAATGCGGTCATTGTCCTGGGGGTTGTCATTCGAGGTGCAACGCCGCACTTTGATGTGGTTGTCAATGAAGTCTCCAAAGGAACGGCACAGGCGAGCCTGGAAACCGGAGTTCCGGTACTTTTTGGCGTATTGACTACAGAATCGATCGAACAGGCGATTGAGCGCAGCGGGACGAAAGCCGGCAATAAAGGTGCTGAGGTTGCAGTTGCCGCCATCGAGATGGCCAATATAATGGACAAGCTGCATTGAGCAGGAATATTGGGCTGGTGTCAATTCGACCAACCTGCCGGCATTGACATTGGGGCGGTGAACAGGGGTAACCTGTTTGTATCCGCCCTTTTTGTATTTTGTATCTTTTTACTGGGTTTGATAAAACTATGGGTATGCGCCGAATATCGAGGGAGGCAGCGCTTCAGTTCCTCTATCAGGAAGACTTTACCATTGGTCCTGATCAGGAATTTGGCTATGATCTGGCAGAACGATTTGACCTGTTCTGCACCCTTTTTCAAGTTAACAAAAAAGCCCGGACATATGCTGTCGAACTGTTGCGGGGAGTCGCCGGTAACCTTGGGCGGATTGACAACCTTATAGCTGAAGCTGCAAGCAATTGGCGTCTTACTCGAATTGCTGCAACAGACAGAAATCTTCTGCGCATTGCCGTCTTTGAGATGCTTGAAGTGGCTGATGTCCCTCCGGAGGTTGCTATTAATGAGGCCGTTGAGATAGCCAAACGTTTTTCCGGAGAAGATTCTCCCAAGTTCATCAATGGGGTACTCGACGCCATACGAACAGCTATCGTCGGTAAGTGATTCTTCGCCGATGCTGCCTCATCTTGCAATTCTTGTCAATATTGGGTAGATATTTGGGCCGGATATTCAGAAAACGCTCACTTAGGAACGGCTCAGCTACATGGCTCAAAAAAATGCACTACCCAAACCGGGGCTTAAACAGGAAGCCTTCGCGGTTCTCGGAATATTTATTTCCCTCTTCCTGTATCTCAGTTTAATCTCCCATGCGTTAAACACCAAAGGGAACTGGTGCGGCGATATCGGTACGTTGATTGCCCAGGTGCTTTTTGGCTTCATCGGTTGGGGTGCGTATCTTCTGCCGGCCTTTTGCTGTTATCATCCTTTCTCTTTTTTAGTCCGAGGATGTCATTTAATCGCCTGCCTCAGGTGATTGCCGGATTGACCGGAACGACTATTTCTGTCTGCGGGCTTCTTTCTTCCCTAACTATAAAAAATACCGAGTATCTTGACGCGGGCGGGTTTCTTGGCAAAACAGGATTCCTTTTGCTGGATTCCGCAGTCGGCCACGGCGGGACTGTTTTAGTTTTTGTGATGGTCTTGCTGATTTCCCTGATGCTTTCCACCCAGTTTTCCCCCTATCAGCTTATGGCTGGCCTGTGGCGGCTGGTGAAGCGAATCCTTGATTTTCTCGGTACATATCCGGATAAAGCTCGAGAAAAAAGACAAAAGAGGGCAGCGGAACCCGCTGGCAAGGTTGCTGAGCAGCAGGACAAGCCGTTGCTTGCACCACAGGTGCTTCAAACGTTGGCTGTCCCGGAAGTCAAAGCGCCGGCCAGGGCGGCAAGAGAAACTGAAGGGGATGAAGAATTTGCCGCCAGACCTGTTGCCCGGGGGGACTGGAAACTTCCTCCCCTGTCACTGCTCAGTAAAGGCAATAAGGTTCAGGAAAAAATAAATAACGAAGTCTACTATAAGCTTTCCAAACAACTGGAACAGAAGTTAAAAAACTTTGGAGTCTCTGGCAAAGTTGTTGGTATTTCTCCCGGCCCGGTGGTGACCACCTACGAATATTCTCCGGCACCTGGCGTGAAAATTAATAAAATTGCCGGCCTCGCCGACGATCTTGCCCTGGGCTTAAAAGCACAGTCTGTCCGCGTTGTCGGTTCTGTGCCTGGGAAAGCTGCCCTTGGCATAGAGATACCTAACGAAGTTCGGCAGATTGTCTATATTCGTGAACTCATTGGCACTGAAAAATACCGGGCCAATTCTCATAAGCTAACCATTGCCCTCGGCCTCGATGTCATCGGCAACCTGGCAATGGCTAATCTGGCGAAAATGCCGCATCTGCTCATTGCGGGTGCTACTGGTGCCGGTAAGAGTGTGGGGATCAATACGATCATTGCCTCGATTCTCTACAATGCAACGCCGCAGGAAGTACGTTTTCTCATGGTTGATCCCAAGCGAATCGAGCTATCCGGTTATGAAGGTATTCCGCACCTGCTGCATCCGGTTGTGGTCGATCCTAAACTTGCATCAAGGGCATTGAACTGGGCTGTCCGGGAGATGGAGCGACGCTACCTGCTCCTCGAGGAAGCCCGGGTAAAAAGTTTTGACTCCTACAATGAAACGAACGAGGAAAAACTGCCCTACATTGTCGTTATTGTCGATGAGCTCGCCGACTTGATGATGGTTGCTTCAAAGGACGTTGAGGCGGCAATTGCCCGTCTTGCCCAGATGGCAAGAGCTGCGGGGATCCATCTGATTCTGGCTACCCAGAGACCATCAGTCGATGTTCTCACCGGTCTTATAAAAGCCAATTTTCCCACCAGGATTTCATTCAAAGTATCTTCGAAAATAGATTCCAGAACCATCCTCGATGCCTCGGGAGCAGAGCATCTCCTTGGTGCAGGGGACATGCTGTTTCTCGCTCCGGGAACCGCCAACATTAAACGTATTCACGGAGCATATATTTCGGAAAAAGAGACAGCAGATATTGTTGAGTTCTGGAAAAATCAGGGCAGTTTTGGCTACGATGAAGCGGTAATGCAGGAAATAGAAAAAGAGCCGGACGGCGCCGGAATTGATGGCGAGGAGGATTTTGATGATCGTTATGATGAAGCTGTCGCACTTGTCTCCGAGGCAGGGCAGGCTTCAATTTCCATGGTGCAGAGAAGGTTGCGGGTGGGCTATAACAGAGCTGCGAGAATGATAGAAATGATGGAGAAAGAGGGAATTGTCGGGCCGGCTGATGGAGCAAAACCACGTGAGGTTATTGTGCGCAATAACTACACTTAGGCATAATCGGTGGCGTGTTGAATTTTCTTGACAATTACCAGGTAACCTAATATAAAAAGTTCTCTAGAAAAATGAGTAGTCATTCAGTGAAAATGAATTGAGCGGTTGCGAGTTAAAACGATTTTACCAGTAGTGTTACTTGGTTGTCCGGCTAAAGGTAAGAGCCAGGGCAATTGAGAGATTTTTTGTTGTAAATAGTTTAAGTGGGCCCTGTCGGTTCAGGGTCACAACAGTTAATACAAAACTGAGGAGGTAGTTGAATGCCAAGTTATGTAGATCCTGCCAAATGTGATGGCTGCAAAGGTGGAGACAAAACGGCGTGCATGTACATCTGTCCCAACGACTTGATGGTTTTAAATGTTGAGTCGATGCTGGCGTACAATCAAGAGCCTGATGCATGTTGGGAGTGTTATTCCTGCGTTAAAATTTGTCCGCAGGGCGCAATCTTTGTTCGCGGTTATGATGACTTCGTACCTATGGGCGGCCAGGTTCATCCGATGCGCTCTTCTGATTCCATTATGTGGACTGTCAAGTTCCGTAATGGCAACATGAAGCGTTTCAAATTCCCTATCCGGACTACTGCTGAAGGTGCTGCCAATGCTTATGCCGGCGAGAAAGGTGCTAATCTCGATGACGAATGTCTGCTCCTCGAGGCTGATCTTCCTACCCCTAAATTAAGCTGAGTTAGAAACTTTATAACTACAAAATCTTTATTGTAAGGAGATTTGAAAATGGCATTACCAAATAAACCAAAAGGTGAACTCAAAGCTGTAGTGAACCCAGAGGTGGTGGAGCATGATGTTGATTGCCTCATCATCGGTGGCGGTATGGCTGCTTGTGGAGCTGCTTTTGAGATCAAAAAGTGGGCTCCAGAAGGTATGAAAATCGTTCTCGTTGATAAAGCATCCCTCGAGCGTTCCGGTGCTGTTGCTCAGGGTCTGTCCGCTATCAACACCTATATCGGCGAGAATCCGATCGAAAGCTATGTAAAAATGGTTCGTAACGACCTTATGGGCGTTGTCCGTGAAGATCTTATCTATGACTGCGGTCGTCACGTTGATGAGTCTGTCAAGCTTTTTGAAGAATGGGGTCTCCCAGTCTGGAAAAAAGATGCAGACGGTGAAAACCTTGACGGCGCCAAGCCTGCCCCAACCCTGCGTGAAGGCGGCCAGCCTGTACGTACCGGTAAATGGCAGATCATGATCAACGGTGAGTCTTACAAGTGTATCGTTGCCGAGCCTGCAGCGACTGCTCTTGGCGCTGAGAACATCATGGAGCGTGTTTTCATCGTTAAGCTTCTTCTTGACAAAAATAAGCCGAACCAAATTGCTGGTGCTGCTGGTTTCTCCACCCGTGAAAACAAAGTGCACGTTTTCCGTTGCAAGACAGCAATGGTAGCTTGCGGTGGTGCGGTTAATATTTTCCGTCCACGTTCTACTGGTGAAGGTAAAGGCCGTGCCTGGTATCCTGTATGGAATGCCGGTTCCACCTACACCATGTGTGCGCAGGTTGGTGCTACCCTGACCATGATGGAAAACCGTTTCACCCCAGCCCGTTTCAAAGATGGTTACGGTCCTGTTGGTGCATGGTTCCTCCTGTTCAAAGCCAAAGTTCAGAACGGTCTTGGTGAGTTCTATGCCAACAGCGATGCAGTAAAAGATGAGCTCGAGAAATTCATGCCTTATGGCGCTTCTGCTGTTACTCCGACCTGTCTGCGTAACCACCTGATGATCAATGAGCTGAGAGAAGGCCGTGGTCCGATCTATATGGCTACCGATGTTGCTCTCAATGCCTTCCTTGATGATCGTAAAGAAAAAGGAATGGACGAGAAGTCACTGAAGAAATTCTGGAAGCATCTTGAGTCTGAAGCTTGGGAAGATTTCCTTGACATGTCAGTTGGTCAGGCTGGTCTGTGGGCTGGTGCGAACGTTGAGCCTGAGAAAGTTGGTTCTGAGATTATGCCGACCGAACCTTACATGCTCGGTTCTCACTCCGGTTGCTGCGGTATCTGGACCTCTGGTCCGGAAGAAGATTGGGTACCTGATGTCGCTAATGAGTCCCGTGCTCATAAGTACAAGTGGGGCTACAACCGTATGACCACCGTTGACGGGCTGTTCACCGCCGGTGATGGTGTTGGTGCTTCCGGTCATAAGTTCTCTTCCGGTTCCCATGCAGAGGGTCGTATCGCTGCCAAGCAGATGGTTAAATTCTGTCGCGACAATGCTGATTTCAAACCTGAGCTCAAGCAGACCGCACAGGAAATCGCTGATGAGATTTATGCACCAGTTAAACTCTATGAGGAGTTCAAAGGTGCTTCTACCGCAGCTGATGTCAATCCTAACTACTGCAAGCCTGCAGGTCTTATGATGCGTCTCATGAAAGCTACCGATGAGTATGGTGGTGGTGTTGCGACCTATTACATGACCTCCGGTAAGCTTCTCAATATCTGTCTGGATCTCCTCCGTCTTCTTCGTGAAGATGCAGAGAAAATGGCTGCCGGCGACCTGCATGAGCTGCTCCGTTGCTGGGAGAACTACCATCGTATCTGGTGTGTTGAAACCCATATCCGCCACATCGAGTTCCGTAAAGAATCCCGTTATCCAGGATTCTATTACAGATCAGATTACCCGACCTGTGATGACGAAAACTGGAAGTGTTTCGTTAACTCAACCTTCAATCCTGAAACTCAGGAATGGAAGTGTGAGAAGGTTGAATGTCTCAACATTTTCGAGACCGATCCTTGGCTGTAATAGCTGGGGATGTAGTTGAGCTGATGTAAAAAAAATCTCCAGGAGTCTGTGACTCCTGGAGATTTTTTAGTATTCAGAGTTTTCATGGTTTGATATCTTTTGTCAGTTTTTTCACGAAAAAATATTCGTGAAGAAACTTATCCCGTTTTGTCTGCGGGGTTGGTTTATGTGGAAAAGAGATTATTGCAACTCTGGTCAACATAAGCTAAAAAAGTATCTTGCGAAAGTTTTTATGGAAGTTCTTCATTTTTTTAATAGTTGTCATTTTTTATGCTTTTCCAGTGGGATAAGCATCTGCTAAAGATGATAATAGTAAATATTTTAAGAGCAATTATGGAGGTTAGGTATGACTGACGAGCAAGGCACTTCTGGTGCAGTATTGGTCGTAGGCGGAGGCATCAGTGGTCTGACTGCTGCTCTTGAAACCGCTGAAGTCGGAAATGATGTGTTTATTGTTGAAAAAAGTGCATCTTTTGGCGGACGCGTTGCGCAGTTAAATCAATATTTCCCGAAATTGTGTCCGCCAAGCTGTGGACTGGAGATCAATTTTCGCCGAGTGAGGGATAACCGGAAAATCAGAACCTATACGATGACAACTGTGAAGTCGGTCAGCGGCGGTCCTGGCAATTATGAGGTTACTCTGGAGACAGCTCCACGGTATGTAAACAGCAATTGTACCGCATGCGGTGATTGTGCTGCTGCGTGTCCTGATGAGATTGATAATGAATTCAACTTTGGCATGAATAAGTCCAAGGCTGCGTATCTTCCCCATGAAATGGCTTTTCCAAGAAGATATGTCATCAACAAAGCTGGTCTCAGTGCGGCCGGTGCTGAAGCAGTCAAAGGGGCTTGCAAGTACAATGCTGTTGATCTTGAAATGAAGACCGAGACCTTCACGATCAATGTTGCCTCCATTATCTGGGCAACAGGCTGGGTGCCCTACGAACCGACCAAGATGGAAAATCTCAAGTTTGGTCAATCAAAAGCCATTGTCACCAATATGATGATTGAACGTATGGCCGCGCCAAGTGGCCCTACCGGCGGTAAGATTGTCAGACCTGGCGATGACAAGGAAATTGAATCAATTGCCTTTGTCCAGTGTGCCGGATCACGTGACGAAAATCATCTCGAATATTGCTCCCATATCTGCTGCATGGCAACATTTAAGCAGATGACCTATGTGCGTGAGCAGTATCCCTGATGCTCAGATCTATGTCTTTTACATTGATCTCAGAACACCTGGAAAATACGAAAAATTCCGGGAAGTTCGGATGGCTGATGAAAATGCTACCTTTATCAAGGGAAAAGTAGCGGAGATTATCCCGGAGGCTGATGGTGGTGTCTCTGTCGTCGCCGAAAATGCTGTCACTGCTGAGAAAATTACTCAGAAAGTTGATATGGTTGTTTTGGCAACTGGAATGCAACCCTCACTTGCCCTGCAAGCTGCACCGACTGATCTGCTGAAGGACGCCAGTGGTTTTGTCATTTCGGATTTTGATAAGGCTATGATAGCAGCAGGTTGTGCAAAGAAAGCCGCGGATGTTGTTACTTGTACTCAATCTTCAACTGCAGCTGCCTTAAAGGCAATTCAGGTTTCCAGGAGGTAAAAATCGATGGATAAAAAATATTGCGCCTATATTTGTGCCGGTTGTGGCATTGGGGATGCGCTCGATCTTGAGGCTCTCGCCGAAGTTGTCACGGGTGAGATGTCCATGGAGTGCAAGACGTCTGATTGCCTGTGTGGAGCTGAAGGTCGTGGCCTGATCGAAAAGGATATAGCTGGTGGTGTGAATACCGTTGTGGTTGGTGCCTGTTCTCCCCGGGTTATGACCAACGAATTTGATTTTGGTAAAGATAAAATTACGGTTCGAGCGAATTTGCGTGAACAGGTCGTATGGTCCGAGGTGAAGCCGGTTGAAGGCGAGGAACCGCACGGTGAAGCTGCGGAATTTCTGCAGGAAACCGCCAGCGACTATATGCGTATGGCCTGTGCCCGTGCCAAAAAGACCGCTCTCGCTGATCCCTTTAAACTCGAAATTATTAATAAAAATATTCTGGTTATGGGTGGTGGACTTGCCGGTCTTACTGCTGCAAAAGAAGCAGCTGCATGCAGGGTATAATGTTATTCTTGCCGAGAAAGAAGATAAGCTTGGCGGTAAGGCCTTAGGCTGGAGAAAGAGTTTCCCTACCAAAGCACCATGGACCGATCTGGAAGAAAATCCCATTCATTCGCTTATTGCAGAGGTTGAAGCAAATGATAAGATTACCATCAAGACCGGTACCGAGGTTGCGCGTATCACTGGTGCTCCCGGGGATTTTGGCATCAGCTTTAAGGCTGCAGGTACGAACACCGAATGGGACGCTCCAGCGAAAGTGACCACAGAAGATGCCGATTTGATTGCCAAAGGGGAAAAAGATGACCCCAATGTTGGCCTCAAGAAATACATGGCAATTAATCCTGATGCAACAAAGGTTGGAGCTGTTGTCCTGGCAACCGGCTGGAAACCTGCCGATGTATCACAATACGAACACCTCGGCTACGGCAAGGTAAAAAATGTCGTCACCAATGCCGAATTTGAAAAATTGGCCAAAGAAGGCAAGGTTCCGGCAAATGTTGCCTTTATCCAGAGCCCAGGTGGAAAAGATAACGATAAGGATTTTCCTTACTGCAACTCGGTGACGTCCATGGTTGCCTTGAAGCAGGCACAGTATGTCTGTGAAGATAATGCCGAGGGTAAAGCATATATCCTCTATCAGCATATGAGAACACCTGGTCAAATGGAGTTGTTCTATAAGAACGCTCAGCTCAATGATGGCATCTTCATGACCAAAGGTAATGTTATGAAGGTAGAAGAGAGCGGTTCTAATCTTTCTGTTGCTGTGGAAGATACCCTTCTCGGTGAAGATATTAATCTCAATGTTGATATGGTTGTTCTTGCTGCTGGTATGGAGCCGATGACCCTGCATGAAAAGAGCATTAATCTTGCCTATCGGCAGGGACCGGGTTTCAACGATCTCGATCTCTTTGACGGGTATGCCGATTCTCACTTCATCTGCTTTCCATACGAAACCAGGCGTACCGGTGTTTACACCTGCGGCGGTGTGCCGAAAAGCCGAGACCATGGAAGAGGCGGTTGATGATGCTACAGGTGCTGCACTCAAAGCGATTCAGTGTATCGAATCTGTCGATCGTGGCGTGTCCGTTCATCCTCGTTCAGGTGATGCGACCTATCCTGAATTCTTCATGCAGCGATGTACGCAATGTAAACGTTGTACTGAAGAATGTCCGTTTGGCGCCCTTGATGATGATGAGAAAGGGACCCCACTGCCCAACCCGACCCGATGTCGTCGTTGCGGTACCTGCATGGGGGCTTGTCCGGAAAGAATTATCGGGTTCAAGGATTACAATATTGATCTCATCGGTTCGATGATCAAAGCAATAGAGGTCCCTGAAGATGATGATGATCAGATTGAGAATCCTCGTTTTGGTTTGTGAAAATGATGCGTATCCGGCTCTTGATATGGCTGGTATGAAGCGTAATGGTATCAGTCATATGGTCCGTTTTATCCCGGTTCGCTGTCTTGGTTCTGTTAATATGGCCTGGATCAGGGATGCACTCTCGGCCGGTTTGGACGGTGCGATGCTGCTTGGATGTACCTATGGCGACGATTACCAGTGCCACTTTGTCAAAGGTTCTGAAATCGCCAACAAACGGATGGAAAATATCGGAGATACCCTGTCAACACTTGGACTCGAATCGGAAAGATGTGCCGCCAATCAGGTAGCGATTACTGATTATGATAAGATTCCGCAGATTATCAACGACTTCGTTGAAGAAATCGTTGAGATGGGACCAAATCCATTCAAGGGCTTCTAGATTTTTTATAATAACCTGTAGCTGGATTCCGGTTACAGGTTAATGGCCTGGTAAAACGGCAGATTTTTGTTGAATGATTGCCATTGATCATATGCAGGAGGAACAAATGAATGTTCAACCCGATTTAGAGTTTATAAAATCCTTGAAGGAGGCGGGAGGAGACACACTTAAAAAGTGCTATCAGTGCGCAACCTGCTCGGTAACGTGCCCTCTTTCAAAAGACGGCAGACCCTTCCCCAGAAAAGAGATGATCTGGGCTCAGTGGGGTATGAAAGATAAATTAGTAAATGATCCGGATGTCTTTCTCTGTCATCAGTGTGGTGATTGTACGACCAACTGCCCTCGAGGAGCTAAGCCAGGTGATGTGCTGAGTGCAATCCGCTCGTATGCCTACACCTTCTATGGCTGGCCTGCACCGCTTGCCAAACTGGCCTCAAGTGCAAAAGGTTTACCTATATTGATAGGTATTCCGGTGCTGGTCATTTTCATTATGTGGATGTTGTCCGGTGCTATGCATATTCCGACTAAAGAAGAATTTGCCAGCCACGGGTACCAACAGTTTTTTGGCACCTGGGATTTTTACTGGTATGCCAAAAACATATTTTTTATAGTGTTAATCATGGTCCCATCGCTTGGATTAGGGCTATATGCTGGGTTTAGAGGCCTTACCAAGATGTGGAAAACCATGAGTGAGGAAGCCGGTCTCAATAATGAGTACCGCCCCTCCGTGGTTGAATTTACCAAGGAATTCCTTTGGCCTTCATTGGTTGAGATCGTAAAGCACAACAGATTCCGGGAGTGTACAACCTATATCGATAGAGTTCGCGGTCATTTGCCCTTGATGTTGGCATTTATCGGCCTGTTCATTGTTACCTGCTGGTCTCTTTTGAAAAACGATGTTCTCGGCCTCATCTGGCCATCGCTGCATGGTCCTCTGCCTTTGACCGATCCTTTTAAACTTCTCGCTAATGTTTCTGCAATTGCCCTTTTGTTTGGTATCGGTGTGCTGTGGAGCAATCGAAAGAAAGCTGAGGCGGAGTTGAATACCCAGCCGACTTTCTATGACTGGTTTCTTATCTGGGAAATCGCTGCTGTAGGTATTACCGGACTGGGTGCCGAACTCTTGCGCTGGGCCGGCATGCCTGTTCTTGGTTATATCGTTTATTTTCTGCATCTCGTTTCAATCATGATGCTGTTTCTGTATCTGCCGTATACAAAATTCGCTCATTTGATTTATCGAACCGGCGCGTATACTTTCGAAAAATATCGAGACAGTATTTATGGCAAGACTGCCTAGTATTAACTCCCGGAATTGTCAGTCTTGTTGATGACTGACGATAGTTTTTTTAAAGCCGAGTCCTTGTGACTCGGCTTTTTGTTTGTGCTTTTTACCGAAGATGGTGACACGGTCAACACGATGAGGTTGTTTTGTTACTCCCGATAAAAACAAAAACTTGGTATTGAATTAAGCAGATGACAGGGATTTGATGTACAACGAGAAAAACACAAAAAACTAAAAATAGAGGTTGATTAATAATATTGAAGTTAGTATATTCTCCGGTCTTGTAAGCTGGCGTAGCTCAATGGTAGAGCTCCTCACTTGTAATGAGGTTGTTGTGGGTTCAAGTCCTATCGCCAGCTCCATTAGAAATAATTCTTTACAAAGTGATAGTTAAAGTATAAAGAATGTCTGTCTATTTCAGACATTTCCCCTGGAGGGGTTCCCGAGTGGCCAAAGGGAACAGACTGTAAATCTGTCGGCTCAGCCTTCGGAGGTTCGAATCCTCCCCCCTCCACCAATTTTTATTACTTTGTGAAGCAGAAGATATCCTGAGCGGGAATAGCTCAATTGGTAGAGCATCAGCCTTCCAAGCTGAGGGTTGCGAGTTCGAGTCTCGTTTCCCGCTCCATTGTTAGTTCTTGAGTGCTTCAAGTAGCCCACGTAGCTCAGTTGGTAGAGCGCATCCTTGGTAAGGATGAGGTCACCGGTTCAATTCCGGTCGTGGGCTCCAGGTAGACACCATTAGCAATCTGAAAAACTTTTCAACGGCCTGAGGAGACAAGGAAATGTCAAAGAAAAAATTCGAAAGGACCAAGCCGCATGTCAATGTAGGTACCGTAGGACATATTGACCATGGTAAAACCACACTGACAGCAGCAATTACTCGTGTCTTATCTCTTAAAGGTCAGGCCTCTTTTACTGACTTCAGTGAGATTGACAAGGCACCGGAAGAAAAAGAACGCGGCATCACCATCGCCACCGCCCATGTGGAATATGAGACGGCAAATCGTCACTATGCCCATGTTGACTGTCCGGGCCATGCTGACTACATCAAGAACATGATCACCGGTGCCGCCCAGATGGATGGGGCGATTCTGGTTGTTGCCGCCACTGATGGTGCCATGCCTCAGACCAGAGAGCATATTCTTCTCGCCCGTCAGGTTGGTGTACCGTCGATTGTTGTCTTTCTCAACAAATGCGACATGGTAGATGATGAAGAGCTGATTGAGCTGGTTGAGATGGAACTGCGTGAGCTGCTCGACAAGTATGATTTTCCCGGAGATGACATTCCATTTGTTCAGGGCTCAGCGCTTCTTGCTCTTGAGAATCCTGATGATGAAGAGAAATCGAAATGCGTCTGGGATTTGATGGATGCTATTGACTCCTATATCCCTGAGCCCAAGCGCGATGTTGATCAACCTTTTCTCATGCCGGTGGAAGATGTTTTTTCTATCTCCGGACGGGGTACTGTTGCAACCGGACGTATTGAGCGGGGCGTTGTTCACGTAGGTGACGAGGTTGAAATCGTCGGTATCCGTGCCACCCAGAAGACCACGTGTACCGGCGTGGAGATGTTTCGCAAGCTGCTTGATGAGGGACAGGCCGGTGACAATATCGGAGCCCTTCTGCGCGGCGTGAAGCGTGAGGAGATTGAACGCGGACAGGTTCTTGCCGCACCGAAGTCGATCACCCCCCACACCAAGTTCAGTGCTGAGTGCTATATCCTCGGTAAGGACGAGGGCGGTCGCCATACCCCGTTTTTTAACGGCTATCGGCCCCAGTTTTATTTCAGAACGACTGACGTTACCGGGATCATGACCCTCGCCGAGGGAGTTGAGATGGTAATGCCGGGCGACAATATCAGCGCAGCAGTAGAGTTGATTACCCCGATTGCCATGGATGTTGGTCTGCGTTTCGCTATCCGTGAAGGTGGGCGAACTGTTGGTGCCGGTGTCATCAGTGAAATTATTGCTTAGTCTGGATGTTAAATGATATTGCTCTGGTCACTGATAAAGGATCAGGGCAATTTTTCATATAGGAAAAGTTAATGAGAGATACCGTAATTCTTGCATGTGGTACCTGCAAGCGTCGAAATTACACGACGACGAAAAATAAAAAAAATACTCCCAATAAATTGGAATTTAGCAAGTTCTGTCCATTTTGTCGGGTGCATACGCCGCATAAAGAAACAAAATAATTGATGTTTGCAGGCCAGTAGCTCTAATTGGTAGAGCGCCGGACTCCAAATCCGGATGTTGGGGGTTCGAGTCCCTCCTGGCCTGCCATGTTTATTTGACATGGCAGATGGAATACTGAAAATTATTCAGAACTATGTTTTGAGTGAGTGAAGTAACAGCATGGAGGTAACTTGCTATGGCAGCTAATACTAAATCAAAAAAAAGCAGTGCTGTGAAGTCCGAAAAGCCTTCACCATTTTCACCAGCTCAAATCAAGAAATTTATAGAAGAGGTAAAGGTAGAGTTTCTTAAAATTGTCTGGCCGGATAAAAAAATGACCCTTGGACTGACAGGTGTTGTGGTGGTTTTGACGATTGTTATCTCAATTTACCTCGGCACCGTAGACTTACTTCTTGGCAAGGCAGTTGCGTCGTTTTTACGATGATTCAAGGGGATAAGTTGCTGGTTTTTGATATCGGGTTGATCTGATACTGTTTAGACGTATCTTACTATCTACTTTCTGGATCGCATGGCAAGACAATGGTACATACTCCAGGTCCATTCGGGATTTGAAGACAAGGTAAAGGCAACCCTCGAAGAAAGAATTCGTAAGGATGGGTTGGAAGAATTCTTTGGCGAGATTTTGGTCCCGACGGAACAGGTAGTCGAGATGATAAAGGGTTCGCGCAAGACTTCTTCGCGTCGATTTTTTCCCGGGTATATGTTGGTGAGCATGGATCTCAATGACGATACCTGGCACACTATTCACGATAACATGCCTCGAGTCGTTGGTTTTGTTGGTGATGATCGTGATCCGATTCCTTTATCTGATGTCGATGCCGCGAAGATTATCGGTAGGATTCAAGATGGATCCGAGCGGCCTAGGCCCAAAGTGGTCTTTGATGTTGGGGAAGTTGTGCGTGTAGTTGATGGTCCCTTTGCCAATTTCCAGGGTGTGGTAGACGAGGTTTTCCCGGAAAAGGGGCGTGTTCGGGTCATGGTATCGATTTTTGGAAGAGAAACTCCGGTCGAATTAGAATTTGTTCAGGTTACCAACACTTAGCTGAAGTTATTTAGATAATCTGTCAGTTTTACCAGTACCCCGTATTTGGTTGAAATTGTACATTGCAGACCGATAAGTCATCTGTCATATATATTCGATAAAATTTGCGGAATGGACGCACAGTATCTGTAATCGTAATGGCTTCCCACCTTGTTGTGTTCGGATGTTTAAGGTAGCCTGGAAATATTTGAAAAATAGTTAGTGGAGTGAAATAATGGCCAAAAAAGAAACGGCTTATATCAAGCTGCAAATTCCAGCTGGAAAAGCCAATCCATCACCGCCTGTCGGTCCGGCTCTCGGTCAGCATGGCGTCAATATCATGGAGTTTTGCAAAAACTTCAACGCTAAAACCCAATCAATGGGTGATACCATTGTTCCTGTGGTTATAACTGTTTATCAGGATCGATCCTTCAGCTATATCACGAAGACCCCTCCTGCTTCAGTTTTGCTGCTTAAGGCGGCGGGTCTGCAGAAAGGGCTCTGGTAATCCTAAAATGGAGCGTGTTGCCGAAATAGGCAGGGATAAAATTCGCGAGATTGCTGAATTGAAAATGCCCGATCTTAATGCCTATGATGTGGAAAGTGCCATGCGTATCATTGAGGGAACCGCGCGCAGTGCGGGAATAACTGTTGTCGATTGATAAGATTAAATTTTTAAATACTGCTGTTAGGTGGAAGTGTGACCTAAACAAGTAGGAGGCTAAGATGCCGAAGCACGGGAAAAAACATAGAAACGCAGCGGAAGGAATTGATCGCGGAACTTTGCAGGGTATGGAAGAAGGCATCGAATTAGTACTGAAGTCAGCGTACGCAAAATTTGATGAAACTTTCGATGTGGCCATGAAATTAGGAGTAGATCCGCGCCACGCTGACCAGATGATCCGTTCATCTGTCGCTTTGCCCCACGGCACCGGAAAAATTACCAGGGTACTGGTTTTTGCAAAGGGACCGAAGGAGGCCGAGGCGCTTGAGGCCGGAGCTGATTATGTCGGTGGTGATGATTTAGTTGATAAGATAAAAGATGGTTGGCTTGAATTCGATAAAACCGTTGCTACTCCTGATATGATGGGAGTTGTCGGTAAAATCGGACGGGTTCTTGGACCACGTAACCTTATGCCTAATGCAAAATTAGGTACTGTAACCATGGATGTCGGCAACATTGTCCGAGACATCAAGGCGGGGAAGGTTGATTTCAGGGTCGATAAAGCCGGAATTATTCATGCTGGTATCGGTAAAGTATCTTTCGGCAAAGAAAAACTCAGTGAAAATTTGATCGCTTTTGTCCAGAGAATTATTCAATTAAAGCCATCAACGAGCAAAGGGATTTATATTCGTTCGGTTACTATCTCTTCTACTATGGGACCAGGGGTTAAGCTTGATCCAATGGCAGTAAGAGCGGTTGCCAAATAAATACTTTTCTCTGGTACCTTATATTTATTTTTAGATGTAATGAAAATTTATTTAGTTAGTCGAAGACAGCGGGCACAGTACGTTTAATCGTGTCAATCACGACCTGCCGAGACGAGAAAAGGCCTGATATATAAGTATTCTGAAAAGATGTTTATTCTCTGCCAGTCTTGAATACGTTGTAACTGCTGTTTCGAGCAATGTTCACATTAACCAAGGAGGAGTGCTTTGAATCGTGATGATAAGTTAGCAGTTGTCTCGGAATTGAACGATTCGTTCAACCGAGCCAAATTTGCAGTTGTCGCTGACTATTGTGGTTTAAAGGTTGCCGAGTTACAGAAAATTCGCATTGAATTGAAGAACTGTGATTCGGAAATCCGCGTAGCCAAAAATACTCTCCTGAAAAGAGCAGTTACGGACACTGGCAATGCCGCGTTGAGTGATAGCTTCACTGGCACTACAGCGGTTGTTATGGGATATGCAGATCCGGTTGCACCGGCTAAGGCTGTAGCCAAGTTTGCAGAGGACCATAAAAAGTTCATTATTCGTTGTGCAGCTCTTGATGGGGAAAAAATCGGTCTGGATGAGCTTGTTGCTCTCTCCAAGCTTCCAACCAAGGAAGTGTTGCTGGGACAACTGTTGTCTACCTGGAATAACGTACCGACAGGTCTTGTTCAGGTTCTCACCGGCGTTCCACGCACTTTTGTCTATGCTTTGCAGGCAATTAAAGACCAGAAAGAAGCGGCAAACAATTAATATTTTCAATTCAGAATACTATTATTCAACACAAAAAGAGGTAATACATCATGGCTGTTACTAAAGAAGACGTAATCGACTTTATTGCAAATATGTCAGTTCTGGAACTTTCTGAACTGATTAAAGGAATTTGAAGAAAAATTTGGTGTATCTGCGGCTGCTCCGGTTGCTGTTGCCGCCGCTGGTGGCGCAGTTGCAGATGCTCCTGCTGAAGAAAAAACTGAATTTGATGTTATTTTGGCAAGTGTCGGCAGTGAGAAAATTAAGGTTATTAAAGAAGTTCGCGCCGTGACCGGACTTGGCCTTAAAGAAGCGAAGACTCTTGTTGAATCAGCACCAGCTCCTCTTGAAAGAAGGCGCAACCAAAGAAGATGCTGATGACATCAAGGCCAAGATTGAAGCTGTTGGAGCGACTGTTGAAATTAAGTAATTGAAACTTCAAGTAGTTGTTCTTTTTACGAACAGCCACAACTTGATATCAACACGCTACGAGCTTTGCATCGTGGCGTGTTGTGTTTTATGAGAGAAGAGCATTTCTAGATAAAATCTGAGAAATCAGGTTGTTTTGTTGCCGGCGTAATATTGTTTTATCGTTTAAATGAAAATTGTAACCAAGGGATGATACTATGCTTGAAAATAATGCTTACTCTTTCTCAGGTGATCTGCAGAACATGGGCTGTCAAACATTTGCTGTGTCTTCTTATTACCGAGACTACGTTCCAGGACCCACCCAGCCGAACTATTAGCCTTCAATTCGGCGTGTCTTTGCAGTACTTCAAATCATCTAGTTAGAATCATAGGCAATTCTGAGGAAAATTATGGAAAGAGTGAGAAAGAACTTTGCCACGGCTGCCGCTATTCTGGAGCCGCCCCATTTGATATCAATGCAACGCCTCTCTTATGAGAAATTCCTCCAAATGGATTGTGATCCAGACGAAAGGGAAGATTTCGGATTGCAGGGTATTCTACAAAATGTTTTTCCAATCAATGACTTTAACGGCATCTGTTCACTTGAATTCGTAAGATATAAATTTGGTGTACCGAAGTACACGATTCATGAGTGCCTTCAGCGAGGCATGACCTATGAAATACCTCTGAAGATTGTCGTCCGGTTGATTACCTTTGATGTTGATGAAGAAACTGGGGTGCAGTCCATTCGTGATATAAAAGAGCAGGAAGTCTTTCTCGGTTCATTACCGCTCATGACAGGTGATGGCGTTTTTGTCATAAACGGTACAGAACGAGTCATAGTCTCTCAGCTTCAGCGTTCTCCTGGTCTTTTTTATACCCATGATAATGGCAAAAGTCACTCCAGCGGAAAACTGCTTTACTCTGCTCGAATCATTCCGGTGCGGGGTTCGTGGATTGATCTTGAGTTTGATATCAAGGACATCCTTCATGTTCGCATCGACCGGAGGCGTAAATTCCCTGTAACGACCCTGCTAAAAGCTCTGGGGTTCACAAGTGAAGAACTTCTTGCCGAATTTTACCCGACCTCAACTGTTGTAAAAGATGGAGAAAATTATAAGCTCGGTTTTGACTCAGAACTGGTAAAAGGGCAGCGGTTGGAGTTTGATATTATCAATCCAGCTGACGGTGAAATTCTTGGCCGCAAAGGAAAAAAAGTTACAAAAGTTCTCTGTAAAAAGCTTGATGCTGCTGGAATTGTTCATTTACCTGTATCTAAGGAATCATTGGTAGGTGAAGTGCTCGCCCAGACAATTGTCAATGATGATTCAGGAGAGGTTATCGCTCTTTGCAATACCGAGCTTACTGAGACCCTTCTAGAGACCTTGGAAGAAGAAGGTATCAATGAATTTAAAGTATTGCATATTGACGGAGTAAAATACTCTCCTTCCTTTAGTAAGACCTTGGCTCTTGACAAGGCCAAAACGACGGAAGACGCGTTGATCGAAATTTATCGCCGACTCAGGCCTTCCAGTCCACCTACCCGTGAAATCGCCGAGACCTTTTTTAATAACCTGTTTTTTAATCAGGACCTGTATGATCTTTCCGAGGTTGGCCGTTATAAGATCAATGCCAAATTGCATTTAGATATAGATATCTCCAACCGTGCTCTGACCAAAGAGGATATAATTTTTGCCGTCCGTCATCTCGTCCGTCTGAAAGATACCCAGGGCGGTGTGGACGATATTGATCATCTTGGCAACAGAAGGGTTCGGACTGTAGGAGAGCTTGTTGAAAATCAGTATCGTATGGGATTGGTTCGGATGGAGCGAGCCATTAAGGAGAGGATGACTCTCCAGGACGTCGAGACATTGATGCCCCACGATCTTGTTAATCCAAAACCTATCTCAGCTGCAATTAAAGAATTCTTTGGCACCAGCCAGTTGTCTCAGTTTATGGACCAGACGAATCCACTCTCCGAGGTGACCCATAAGCGACGGTTGAGCGCTCTCGGACCTGGTGGTTTATCGAGAGAGAGAGCAGGGTTTGAGGTTCGTGATGTTCATCCGACACACTACGGACGTATTTGCCCGGTCGAGACACCAGAGGGTCCCAATATCGGTTTGATTGTTTCGCTCGCTACGTTTGCCAGGATCAATCCCTACGGTTTTATTGAAACTCCCTACCGTAAGGTTGAAGATCGAATTGTTCTTGACGATATAAAATATTTGAGCGCGCTGCAGGAACAGAACCAGTTTATTGCTCCCGCTCTCATTGAATGCGACCAGGATAATCGTATTGTCCCTGAAAACCTCATTGTGCGTGAAGCAGGAGAGGTTATTACCACCAATGCTGATAGTGTCACTTATATGGACATTGCTCCCAACCAGATGATAAGCGTTGCTGCTTCACTGGTACCGTTTCTTGAAAACGATGACGCTAACCGTGCTCTGATGGGATCAAACATGCAGCGTCAGGCTGTTCCTCTTTCTGGTGACGGCAGCACCGCTGGTTGGAACCGGCATGGAGAGGTACGTTGCCCGAGATTCCGGAGCATGTCTGCTGAGCGCCGGTGATGGGGTTGTTGAGGAGTCTGATGCCAATCGAATTGTTGTCCGGTACGATGAGCCAGGCACTGATGGATTTGATACCGGGGTAGCTGTGTACCGGCTCGAGAAAAACAAAAAGTCCAATCAAAATACCTGTTTTAACCAGCGGTCGATCGTTCTGCCCGGCACCAGAGTAACGAAAGGGGTGGTACTTGCCGACGGACCTTCCTGTGAGGCTGGTGAACTGGCAATCGGAAAGAATGTGACTATTGCCTTCATGCCATGGCGGGGATTTAACTTTGAGGATTCGATCCTGATCAACGAAAGATTACTCAAGCAGGATACCTTCACCTCTGTACATATAGAGGTGTTTGAAACCATGGCCAGAGACACCAAGCTCGGTAAAGAAGAGATCACCAGGGATATTCCTAATGTCAGTGAAGAAACTCTGCGTAATCTTGATGATTCCGGAATTGTCCGAATCGGTGCCGAGATCAAGGCGGGAGATACTCTGGTTGGTAAGGTGACGCCTAAGGGAGAGACTGTTTTGTCTCCGGAAGAAAAGCTGCTTCGGGCAATTTTTGGTGAAAAGGCTCAAGATGTTAAGGATTCGTCCTTGAGAGTACCGCCAGGGGTGAGCGGAGTTGTTATTGATGCCAAGGTCTTTTCGCGTAAGGGGGTCGATAAAGATGAAAGATCCCTGCTGATTGAAGATCTTGAAATTGATAAATTGAATCAAGACAAGGTCGATGAATTGCGCAGCCTGAAACGTGGTGTCTGTCGAGAAATCGGCAAAATTATCGAAGGCAGGACAGCCAAGAACTGATATTATCAACAAGCAGGGGGAGGTTGTCGTCAAGCTCGGCAAGAAAATTGCTGCCGAGCAAGCCGAACTGATAGGATTCACTTTGCTTCGCGATATTGATTTCTCTGAAAAGGCAAAATACCTTGAGCAGATCGAAGCGGTATATGAGCGCTACGGCAAACAGGCCGGACTTATTAGCGAGAGATATGATGGAATTATCGAGAGATTGAAAAAAGGAGATGATCTTCCTCCCGGTGTGGTGAAAATGGTCAAGGTCTATGTCGCCACGAAAAGAAAACTCTCGGTTGGGGATAAAATGGCGGGTCGACATGGAAATAAGGGTGTTGTATCGAGATTACTGCCGGAAGAAGACATGCCATTTTTCGATGACGGCACTACTGTTGATATCGTCCTTAATCCTCTTGGTGTGCCATCGCGTATGAATGTTGGACAGGTTCTTGAGGTGCATTTGGGGTTTGCCGCTAAAAAACTTGGAGAACAGCTGGAAAAGCTTGCTCAACCGGGAAGCTGTGTCTGAGATCAAGGAGAAAATCAAGAAAATATACTCAGAGGCTGAGTTTCAGGCTCTTACGGAAGAAAAAACTGATCAGGAGATTATTGAGTGGGCCAGAAGACATCAGACCGGTTTACATATGGCCACCCCGGTTTTTAATGGTGCCCCGGAGGCTGCAATCAGAAAGACTTCTGGTAGAAGCAGGTATGGATGAAGTAGGCCAGGTGCAGTTGTATGATGGTCTTACCGGGGAGCCTTTTGCCAATAAGGTTACCGTTGGGGTCATGTATATGTTGAAATTGCACCACCTGGTTGACAATAAAATTCATGCCAGATCAACCGGACCATACTCTCTTGTTACCCAGCAGCCCCTTGGCGGTAAGGCTCAGTTTGGCGGCCAAAGACTTGGTGAGATGGAGGTATGGGCCATGGAAGCCTATGGCGCCGCCTATACCCTTAAAGAATTTTTAACGGCAAAATCAGATGATGTCGAAGGTCGTACCTTAATGTATGAGCGGATAGTGAAAGGCAATAACTTTCTGACAACAGGATTACCTGAGTCTTTTAACGTTCTTGTCAAAGAACTGCAGGCCCTTTGTTTAAATATGGAACTTATTGAAGGATAAGGGAAAAGACAATTTTGACTGGCGGAGGCATTGGACCGAGAGAATCGAATTCTTTGGGCTGTGAGCCATAAAAGGTGCAATGCAAGAGCTAAAAACCCCTTTAACAAATCCTTTAATATAAGGGAGAGGTGATTTCGTGGAAGAGTTATTCAATTTTTTTCAAAAACCGAAAGCTCCAGTAAAATTTGAAAGCGTTAAGATTTCTCTGGCTTCTCCAGAGAAGATAATAGATTGGTCCCACGGTGAGGTAAAAAAACCAGAGACCATTAACTATAGGACCTTCAAACCTGAACGTGACGGCTTGTTCTGTGCCAAGATATTTGGACCGGTAAAAGACTTCGAGTGCAACTGTGGTAAATACAAGCGGATGAAACACCGCGGTGTTGTCTGTGAAAAGTGTGGTGTTGAAGTTATTCAATCCAAGGTACGGCGAGAGCGTCTTGGGCCATATCAAACTTGCGGCACCGGTTGCCCATATCTGGTTTTTAAAGAGTCTGCCAAGCAAAATTGGCGCGGTCCTGGATATGACGCTCAAACAGTTGGAGAAGATTCTCTACTTTGAGCAATATGCTGTTGTCAGTTCTGAAGCCGAAGCGTCTGCCTGTCGGAACCCTTCTCACCGAAGAGAAATATCGCCAGGCTCGGGAAGAATATGGCGCCCAGTTTACTGTCGGCATTGGCGCCGAGGCTATCCGGGAGCTGTTAAGTGCTCAGGATCTTGTCGCACTGTCCATTCAATTGCGCGAAGAGATGCTGGCGACAAACTCTCAAACCAAGCGACAGAAGCTTGGCAAGAGACTGTTTGTGATTGAGGCCTTTCGCGACTCTGGTAATAAACCTGAATGGATGATTCTCGAGGTTATTCCGGTATTGCCTCCAGATCTGCGTCCCCTGGTCCCCCTCGAGGGTGGTCGGTTTGCAACGTCCGATCTCAATGACCTGTACCGGAGGGTTATCAACAGAAACAACCGTTTGAAACGGCTGCTGGAGCTTGATGCTCCCGACATCATCATTCGTAATGAGAAAAGAATGCTGCAGGAAGCGGTTGATGTTCTTTTTGATAACGGTCGACGGGGCAGAGTTATAACCGGGCGGCAATAAACGTCCGCTCAAGTCTCTTTCCGATATGCTCAAAGGTAAACAGGGAAGATTTCGGCAAAACCTTCTCGGTAAGCGTGTTGACTATTCCGGCCGTTCGGTCATTGTGGTAGGACCACACCTTCGTTTACATCAGTGTGGTATTCCCAAGAAGATGGCGCTGGAGCTGTTTAAGCCGTTTATCTATAACAAACTGGAGAGAAAAGGGTTCGTTACCACCATCAAAAGCGCCAGAAAAATGGTCGAGAAAGAGGTTAAAGAAGTCTGGGATGTCCTCGATGAGGTGGTCACCGAGTATCCGGTAATTCTCAATCGTGCACCGACCTTGCATAGACTGGGCATGCAGGCTTTTGAGGCCGTGCTTATTGAAGGAAAGGCCATTCAGTTGCACCCGCTGGTCTGCATGGCTTTTAATGCTGACTTTGACGGTGATCAGATGGCCGTTCATGTCCCGCTTTCTGTTGAGGCCCAGGTTGAAGCCCGGGTTCTCATGATGTCCACCAACAACATCCTTTCTCCGGCAAATGGTGAGCCGGTCATCATCCCTTCGCAAGATATCGTGCTTGGCCTCTATTACATGAGTCGGGAACGGGTCAATGTTATCGGTGAAGGCAAGGTGTTCAGTGGCGTGGAAGAGGCGATCATCGCCTATGATTATGGCCAGGTTCATCTGCAGGCCAAGGTGAAAGTTCGTAAAAAAGGCGAACTTGTTGAGACCACAATGGGGCGTATTCTGCTTGGTGAACTTCTACCCGACTCTGTTAAATTTGAGGAAGTAAATAAAGTTCTTACCAAAAAAGCCCTCGCCAAGCTGATCGATCACACCTATCGTCATGCCGGTACCAAGGACACGGTTATTCTCGCTGACAGATTAAAAGATACCGGGTACGAATATGCTACCAGGGCAGGGATTTCTATCTGTATCAATGATATGAAAATTCCCCTTGAAAAAGAAAATTTTGTTGAAAAAGCGGAAAATGATGTTCTCGATGTCGATCAACAGTATACCGATGGACTGATTACCGCCGGTGAAAAATATAACAAGGTCGTCGATATCTGGTCGAAGGTGACGGAAGATGTTGCCAACGCAATGATGGAAGAGATCAAAGTCGATTATGTACGGGATAAAGACGGGAAACTCGTCGAGTCGCCCAGTTTTAACTCAATTTTTATCATGGCCGACTCCGGAGCCCGTGGATCAAGAGACCAGATCAGGCAGTTGGCCGGAATGCGCGGCTTGATGGCAAAACCGAGTGGAGCTATCATTGAGACCCCGATTAAGGCGAATTTCCGGGAAGGGCTTGGGGTGCTGGAATACTTTATTTCGACCCACGGGGCTCGTAAAGGCTTGGCTGACACGGCATTGAAGACTGCCAACTCAGGGTATCTGACCAGAAGACTGGTTGATGTGGCCCAGGAGTCGACAATTGTTGAGGAGGACTGTCTGACCCTCGATGGAATCATTGCCGAGCCGCTGATGGACGGTGGCGAGATAATTGTTCCTCTTGGTGACAGAATACTCGGCAGGGTTGCTTTAGATGATGTGGAAGATCCTTTTACCGAAACAGTTATTGTCGAGGCAGGGGAGGAAATCACCGAAGATATAGTCGAGAAAATTATCGCTGCCGGTATTGACAATGTCCCCATTCGATCGGTCTTGAGCTGTCGTTCCAAAAGGGGAGTGTGTGCCGCCTGTTATGGCCGTGATCTTGGTCGCGGGCATATGGTTAACAGAGGTGAGGCTATCGGGGTTATCGCTGCTCAGTCAATCGGTGAGCCCGGTACCCAGTTGACCATGCGGACCTTTCATGTCGGCGGGACGGCGAGCAGATCTGTTGAACAGGCCGAGCTGAAAACCAATATTGGCGGTACTGTTGCCTTATCAAATATGCACTCGGTCACCAACTCAGAGGGAACTGAGATTGTCATGAATCGCAATGCGGTGATCTCAGTTAAGGATGAGCTTGGTCGTGAGCGCGAAAGGTTTAAGGTCAATTACGGAGCCCAATTGCTGGTTAAAGAAGGAGAATCAGTAGCAAGGGATACTATTCTTGCTGACTGGGATGCCTATACCATTCCGATCGTAGCTGAAGTGGGCGGTACTATTAAGTATGGTGATGTCATTGAAGGTATTACCATGCAGGAGAAAGTGGACGCGGTGACGGGACGTTCCTCCTTTGTCATTATTCATACTGCAGGCGGGGCCCAGCTGAGTCCTCGGATTACCGTAAAGAATGAGCGTGGAAAAACCGTCAAGATGGAGGATTCTGAATCCTATGCACGATATAGTCTTCCGGTCGGTTCGATTATCTCCGTTAACGAAGGAGACCATATTCAGCCGGGGACGATAGTTGGTAAAATACCGCGGGAAACGACCAAGACCAAAGATATTACCGGGGGCCTTCCGCGGGTTGCTGAGTTGTTTGAGGTCCGAAAACCGAAAGATCCGGCGATTATTGCCAAGATCGACGGCAAGGTAAGTTTTGGCAAGGAACTGAAAGGCAAGCGCAGGGTCGTTGTCACCCCTGAATATGGTGAGCCCCAGGAATATCTTGTGCCCAAGGCCAAACATATCATTGTTCATGAAGGGGATTACGTTCAGGCCGGTGAGCCGCTCATGGAGGGAACTGTCGTTCCCAATGACATCCTCGCAGTTCTCGGGGTGAAAGAACTGGCAAAATTCCTGGTGAACGAGATACAGGAAGTTTATCGCCTGCAAGGTGTTAAGATCAATGATAAACATATCGAGGTCATTGTTCGGCAAATGCTCAAACGGGTATTGATCACCTCCTCGGGGGATTCACGGTTTATGATTGGTGAACAGGTGGAATGGTGGAAGTTTGAAGAGGAACGGGACAAACTGATGGCTGAAGGAAAGACACCGGCAGTCGCAGAACCATTGCTTCTTGGGGTCACTAAAGCCTCACTGTCGACGGAAAGTTTTATTTCTGCCGCATCCTTCCAGGAAACAACCAAGGTGCTCACCAATGCTGCTGTTGCCGGAAAGATTGACGAATTGGCCGGTCTCAAGGAGAACGTTATTATGGGACGCTTGATTTCAGCAGGTACCGGATTAGCCGGAAAATGATAGACAGGGAATGAGCTATTAAATTGATTTTTTCCTTGACAGTGAAGTGCCGTTAGGGTAATTATCACCACTTTCGTGTTTAGAAATGAGTGCCCAGTTCAGCAGATATCGGAACTGGAATTCTAAAAATGGGTATGTAAACAGGAGCAGTTAACGTAATGCCAACTATTAACCAACTGGTAAGATTGGGCCGTAAGAAGTCTGTGAAAAAGACTAATACCCCAGCTTTGAAGGGATCACCCCAGAAGCGCGGAGTGTGCGTGAGTGTGTATACTACAACTCCAAAGAAACCGAACTCGGCTCTCAGGAAAGTTGCCAGGGTGAGACTGACCAACGGTATTGAGGTTACGTCATATATACCCGGTATTGGTCACAATCTTCAGGAGCATTCGGTGGTGATGATTCGTGGTGGCAGGGTGAAGGATCTTACCCGGTGTGCGTTATCATATCATCCGGGGTACGCTGGATACACTGGGAGTGTCCAATCGGCGTAAAGGTCGTTCAAAATATGGTGCAAAAAGACCAGCTTGATTGGTTGCTGCTTGATACGAGGGTAAGAAATGTCACGAAGAAGAACTATAGAGAAGCGGCCAATTGATCCAGATGCTCGTTTTAACAGCGTATTGGTGTCCAAGTTCACTAATGGATTGATGGAGAGAGGAAAAAAGAGTCTCGCTCAAAGAATTTTTTATGGCGCGATGGATATAGTCGAGGAGCGCATCAAAGATGCGGATCCATTGACAGTATTTGAAGAGGCGATGGAGAAAGTCCGGCCAAGGGTCGAGGTTAAATCCCGGCGTGTTGGTGGTGCCACCTATCAGGTGCCGATGGAAGTTCGTCAGACCCGGAGAAACGCCCTGGCAATTCGCTGGCTCATCACTTATTCAAAGTCCAGATCCGGCAAATCAATGGCTGAGAAACTAGCAGCTGAACTGATGGACGCCTACAATAATCGCGGAGCCGCCGTTAAAAAGAGAGACGACACCCATAGAATGGCCGAGGCGAATAAAGCCTTTGCGCACTATCGCTGGTAACTCACTTTAGCACGTTGTAACAGGTTGCCGAAATAATGGGCTGGCGAATAGACTATTAAATGAGTTGAGCAATTGTTATGACAGCCCTGAAAGATTTAGCAGATGTGCGCAATATCGGTATTATGGCCCATATTGACGCTGGCAAGACAACGACAACCGAAAGGATTCTTTTTTACACCGGGCGTTCTTACAAGCTGGGTGAGGTTCATGAAGGAACGGCCGTCATGGACTGGATGGAGCAGGAGCAGGAAAGAGGCATCACGATAACCTCCGCTGCAACAACCTGCTATCTGGCATGACAAGAAGATAAACATAATTGACACTCCTGGCCATGTCGACTTTACGATTGAAGTTGAGCGGTCGCTGAGGGTTTTGGATGGAGCGGTAGCAGTATTTTGTTCCGTCGGCGGTGTAGAGCCACAGTCTGAAACTGTATGGAGGCAGGCCGATAAATACGGCATACCGCGTATTGCGTTTGTCAATAAAATGGATAGGATCGGAGCGAACTTTGAACGCTGCGTTTCGATGATATCCAAAAGGCTTGGGGCAAACCCTCTGCCCATTCAGCTGCCGGTTGGTAAAGAAGCTGAGTTTGAGGGAATTATTGATCTGATTGAAGGGAGAATGCTCGTCTTTGATGAGCAGTCTCTTGGACAGGAAGTAATACAGAAAGAAGTTCCTGCCGAATATAAAGAAAAATTCACGGCCGCACGTCTGATGCTCCTCGAGAAGTTGGCCGACTTCGATGAGGAGATCATGGAAAAATACTTAGATGATGTACCAGTATCTGCGCCTGAGATATACCGAGCTCTCAGAAAAGCGACCCTGGCACTGAATATCGTGCCGGTAGTTTGTGGGAGTGCTTTTAAGAACAAGGGTGTACAACCACTGCTTGACAGCGTGGTTAATTTTCTTCCTTCGCCGCTTGATGTTAAAGATGTCGAGGGGGAAGGTGCTGACGGTGAAATAATTAGCCGAAAAACAGATCCCAGGGAAAAACTCGCCGGACTGGTGTTTAAATTGATGAGTGATTCCTTTGTTGAGAATCTTGCTTTTATCAGAGTGTATTCCGGTACGTTAAGAGTTGGCGACAAGGTGTATAATCCTGTTAAGAAAAAACAGGAAAAAATTGCCAAACTTATGAAATTACACGCTAATAAGCGTGAAGAAGTGCGGAAATATTCAGCTGGTGATATTGGCGCGATTGTTGGTCTGAAATTCACCACCACCGGCGATACCTTGTGTGAAAAGGGCGATGTTGTCATTCTCGAGAGCATGGATTTTCCAGATCCGGTAATCGGTGTGGCAATCGAACCCAAAAGCAAGGCTGAGGAAAAAAAACTTTCCGAGACGCTTGCTAAAATAGCCATGGAAGATCCGTCTTTTACGGTTTCCACTGATGCTGATTCGGGTCAGACAATTATTTCCGGAATGGGTGAACTTCATCTCGAGATAATTGTCGACAGGTTGCTCAACGAATTTAAGGTTTCGGCAAAAGTTGGGAAACCGCAGGTAGCGTATAAAGAGACCATTGATCTGACCATAAGGCGGAGGCCAAGTTTGATCAATTGACTGGTGCCAAAGGACAGTATGGGCACGTCATTATAAAGATAGAGCCAATGCCGCGCGGCAGCGGTATTGATTTTGTCAGTTGTGTGGATAAAGAGTTGATCCCAGATCAATTCTTAGGATCCATTAGAAAGGGAATAGTTGACAGTCTCGACTCAGGTCCCTTGATAGGATATCCGTTGACGGATATCAAGATCAGCCTCGTCGGTGGCTCATATCATGAAGAAGAGTCGACCGAAATGGCGTTTGGCATAGCAGCTGCGATGGCCATCAGGAGGGCAACCTCCGAGGCGGAACCAAAGCTTCTTGAGCCGATAATGAAACTGGAGGTGCATTACTCCAGAGGAATATATCGGCGACGTTATTGCTGATCTGAACAGTAAGAGAGGTAAAATTGTTGGTGTTTCCGCTGAAGCAAATATTCAGGTATTAAGCGGACACGTACCGCTGGCTGAGATGTTCGGATATTCCACTTCACTCAGGTCGGCGACGCAAGGCAGAGCCAATTTTACCATGCAATTTTTGGAATATGACGTGGTACCTGCTCAGAAGGCAGAGACAATTATTAAAAAAATCAGAGGGATCTAAGTCCAAACATATTAAGGGAAAATTATGTCAAAGAAAAAATTTGAAAGGACTAAACCGCATGTCAATGTAGGTACCGTAGGACATATTGACCATGGTAAAACCACACTGACAGCAGCAATTACTCGTGTCTTATCTCTTAAAGGTCAGGCCTCTTTTACTGACTTCAGTGAGATTGACAAGGCACCGGAAGAAAAAGAACGCGGCATCACCATCGCCACCGCCCATGTGGAATATGAGACGGCAAATCGTCACTATGCCCATGTTGACTGTCCGGGCCATGCTGACTACATCAAGAACATGATCACCGGTGCCGCCCAGATGGACGGGGCGATTCTGGTTGTTGCCGCCACTGACGGTGCCATGCCTCAGACCAGAGAGCATATTCTTCTCGCCCGTCAGGTTGGTGTACCGTCGATTGTTGTCTTTCTTAACAAATGCGACATGGTCGATGACGAAGAGCTCATTGAGCTGGTTGAGATGGAGCTGCGCGAGCTGCTCGACAAGTATGATTTTCCAGGAGATGATATTCCTTTTGTTCAGGGTTCTGCGCTTCTTGCTCTGGAGAATCCTGATGATGAAGAAAAATCCAAATGCATCTGGGATTTGATGGACGCTATTGACTCCTATATTCCTGAGCCCAAGCGCGATGTTGATCAACCTTTTCTCATGCCGGTGGAGGATGTCTTTTCTATCTCCGGGCGTGGTACTGTTGCAACCGGGCGTATTGAGCGGGGCGTTGTCCACGTAGGTGACGAGGTTGAAATCGTCGGTATCCGTGCCACCCAGAAGACCACCTGTACCGGCGTGGAGATGTTTCGCAAGCTGCTTGATGAGGGCCAGGCCGGTGATAATATCGGTGCCCTTCTGCGCGGCGTGAAGCGTGAGGAGATTGAACGCGGACAGGTACTTGCCGCACCGAAATCGATCACCCCCCACACCAAGTTCAATGCTGAGTGCTATATCCTCGGTAAGGACGAGGGCGGTCGCCATACCCCGTTCTTTAACGGCTATCGGCCCCAGTTTTATTTCAGAACGACTGACGTTACCGGGATCATGACCCTCGCCGAGGGAGTTGAGATGGTAATGCCGGGCGACAATATCAGCGCAGCAGTAGAGTTGATTACCCCGATTGCCATGGATGTTGGTCTGCGATTTGCTATCCGTGAAGGTGGGCGAACTGTTGGTGCCGGTGTCATCAGTGAAATTATTGCTTAAAGGTGTGTCATGATACCAACAGAAAAAATTCGTATCCGGCTGAAAGCATATGATCATAAATTGCTTGATCAATCCACTACCGAGATAGTTGAAACAGCAAGAAGAACAGGATCAGCAGTGGCAGGGCCAATACCGCTGCCCACCACGATTAACAAATTCTGTGTTCTTCGTTCACCCCATGTGGATAAAAAATCTCGAGAACATTTTGAAATGAGAACCCATCGTCGTCTATTGGACATTCTTGAGCCTACGCAGCAGACAATCGATCTGCTCATGAAGCTGGAATTGTCCGCAGGCGTCGATGTCGAAATCAAGCTGCCCTAACAGGCACGACGTAAAAGTAAATTGAAGTATCGGGTAATATTATGCCAAAGTCAATGGGGATACTAGGAAAGAAAGTTGGGATGACCCGCGTCTACGACGAAGTGGGTCAGGCAGTTCCAGTTACTGTTATAGAGGCTGGTCCGTGTAAAATCCTTCAGGTTAAGACCGAAGCCACAGATGGTTACAGTGCCATTCAGGTTGGTTTTGGTGATAAAAAAGCCAGCAGAGTAAACCAGGCCATGGCCGGTCATTTGAAAAAATCAAACTCCGACGGCTACTATTTCATCCGTGAGTTCAGGACTGATAGTGATTCCACCTATGAAGTTGGCCAGGATGTCACCTTAGATGATGTTATAAAAATTGGAGAGAAGGTCGACGTTCAGGGATCCAGCAAAGGACGTGGTTTTCAGGGTGTTATCAAACGTCACGGTTTTAGTGGTGGCGGATCAGGGCATGGTTCCATGTTTCACAGAGCACCTGGATCAATAGGCTGCAGTGCATACCCAGCCAGGGTTGTTAAAGGCAAGAAAATGCCTGGTCGAATGGGTAACGACACCGTGTTGCGCAAGAATGTGATCGTGGTTGACGTTCGAGCCGAGGAGAATGTGGTTTTGTTGAAGGGACCTCTTCCTGGAGCCAAAAACGGCCTGTTGAAGATTTTTACGAAATAATAGGAATTTGCTCTGACAGGTTCGAGGAGATTAAAATGTCTACTGTAAATATAGTTAACACCAAAAATGAGAGTGTTGGCGAAATCGAGCTGAACGATGATGTTTTCAACCGTGAAGTGAAAGAGCATATTCTTCATGAAGTTGTCCGCATGCAGCGAGCAGCCCGTCGTGCCGGTAACGCCTGCACGAAAACAAGAGTGGAAGTAAGTGGCGGTGGCAGAAAGCCTTGGAAGCAGAAGGGAACCGGCCGCGCAAGAGCCGGTACCAATAGATCCCCCTTGTGGCGTGGAGGTGGAGTAACTTTTGGCCCCAAGCCCAGAGACTATAGTTTTAAAGTAAACCGCAAAGTGAGGCAGCAGGCAGTTGCGATGGCCCTTATCCGCCAGGTTTCAGGAAGGTAATCTTATGGTGCTCGATGACTTTTCCATGGACCAGATAAAGACCAAGGATTTCGTCGCTATAATGAATGTCCTTGACGTCGACAACGGTATCATAGTAACAGACAACGCTACTGAGAATTTGAGCAAATCCTCCCGGAACGTCAACGGTTATAAAGTGATGTCATCGGAAGGTCTTAATGTCTATGACCTGCTGTTGCACAAAAAGGTGATTTTGCTACAACCGGTAATCGAGAGCCTGGAGAAGAGGTTAATGGCATGAAAAACATCTATAGCGTATTACAGGGGCCATGCCTCACAGAAAAGGCTGCCTTGATGCAGGAAGAAAACGGAAAAATCGTTTTCAAAGTACATCCTAAGGCCAACAAGATAGAAGTAAAAAATGCGGTTGAGCTGATGTTTAATGTGAAGGTGAAAGATGTGAAAACCGTTACCCTTCACGGCAAAAAGAAACGGGTTGGAAAGACGGTTGGCTTTACCAATGATTGGAAAAAGGCCTATGTAACTCTGTCAGAAGGAACTATTAATTTTGCGGATGAATTGTAGAGGCTCCTTTCACAATTCATGCGATCATCTACCTTCTACATTGAAAGATTCTATCTAATCTAATAATGATGGAGCGATTGGGAAATCATGGCTATTAAAGTATACAAACCAACATCACCAGGTAAACGGCAACACGTGTCGTCAAAAAACCCGGATCTATCGAATAAGCGTCCGGAAAAGAGTCTCGTTTGCAGTTTAAGTAAATCAGGTGGCCGAAACAACTATGGACGCATTACCTCAAGGCATATAGGTGGTGGCCATAAACGCAAATACCGTATCATTGATTTCAAGAGGAACAAGATTGATATTGATGCAGAAGTGGTTGCAATCGAGTATGATCCAAACCGCTCGGCCAACATCGCCTTGTTGAACTACAAGGACGGGGAAAAGAGATATATTCTTTCACCTGATGGTATCAATGTCGGCGACACAATTGTCGCTGGAGATAGTGTGGATATTCAACCGGGAAATTGTCTGCCTCTCGTCAATATTCCTCTTGGTACCATTATTCATAACATCGAGATGAAAATTGGCAAAGGCGCTCAGATGGTAAGGAGTGCAGGTACCGCAGCTCAGCTGATGGCGAAGGAAGGTGCCTATGTCCTGGTTCGATTACCCTCTGGAGAGGTAAGAAAGTTTAACAACTACTGTCGTGCATGTATTGGCCAGGTCGGCAATCGTGAACACGAGAGTCAAAAGCTTGGCAAGGCTGGCCGGACCAGATGGAAGGGGACACGTCCTTCTGTACGTGGTGTGGCTATGAACCCGGTAGATCATCCGATGGGCGGTGGTGAAGGAAAAAGCTCGGGTGGCAGGCATCCGTGCAGTCCCTGGGGTGTACCGTCAAAAGGGTTCAAGACCAGGAAAAAGAAGGCTTCTGACAGAATGATTGTCAAGAAGAGATCTTAAGTTACGAGGAGTAAAGTATGTCACGCTCAATCAAAAAGGGTCCTTTCATCGACGATCATCTGCAAAAGAAAGTGACCGATGCGTTTGAAAGCGGGTCCAGGAAGGTTATTAAAACATGGTCGAGGCGATCGGATATCAGTCCGGAGATGGTTGGACTCACGTTCGCTGTACACAATGGGAAAAAATTCATTCCGGTTTTTGTCACAGAGAACATGGTTGGTCATAAACTTGGAGAGTTTTCGCCAACGAGAACCTACTATGGTCATGCCTCGGACAAAAAAGGTAAAAGATAGTTAGAAATAAGCAGTTTCTGGCAGGAATCTTCAGGAGCATTAACTATGGAAGCAAGAGCCGTAGGAAAATATATTAGAATCTCACCACAAAAGGCGCGTTTGGTTGCTGACGTGGTGCGTGGCATGGGAGTTGATCAGGCAATAACTACTCTTCGTTTCATGCCTAAAAAAGGTGCTGGTATAATCCAAAAAGTTATTGAGTCAGCTGTCGCAAACGCAACTCAGGATGACCAGGCAGACGTCGATAATTTGTATGTCAAAACAATTGTAATTGATGGTGGACCTTCCCTCAAAAGGATTCGTCCGAGAGCACAAGGTAGAGCTACAGGTATCATAAAGAGATCGAGTCATATCACCGTTATTCTGGATGAGAACTGATTTGGTTTAGGTTGTAAAGATACTCTGTAAATTCTAACCCCGGTAAACGGGATAAGCGCCTTCACGAAATATTTTCTACAAATATGAAAAGCATTTCTAAGGTACTAAACATTTAAAAGAACAATGGATTTGTTGGAGGACTGTTTTGGGGCAGAAGGTTAATCCACTCGGACTAAGACTGAACATTACCCGGACATGGGATTCGATCTGGTATGCTGATAAGGAATATTCCACTTATCTGATTGAAGACCAAAAAATCAAGAAGTTTCTCATTAAGCGTCTCCAGCATGCTGGACTGTCCAAGGTGAAGATAGAGCGGACAGGTGAGCAGGTGCGGATAAAACTTTTTACCGCCAGGCCCGGGATAGTTATCGGCAAAAAAGGCGCTGAAATTGAGATACTTAAAAAAGAGCTGGAAAAGCTCATAACCCGCAAAGTAACACTCGATATTCAGGAGGTTCGCCGTCCTGAAGCGGATGCCCAGCTTGTAGCGGAAAATATTGCACAGCAGCTTATTCGGCGGATTGCATTTCGTCGGGCTATGAAAAAGGCTGTAAGCTCTGCCCTTCGATTTGGTGTTAAAGGCATTAAGATCTCTTGTTCCGGACGACTGGGCGGGGCGGAAATGTCACGATGTGAGTGGGTTCGTGAAGGAAGGGTACCTCTTCATACCCTGCGAGCCGATGTTGATTATGCCTTGGCCGAAGCCAATACCACCTATGGAATTATAGGAGTAAAGGTGTGGATATTCAATGGCGAAGTCCTGAGCGACACCGAAACGGGGACTGTTCAGTAAGCACGCTGTTCAAGGGATTCCATAAATCATTTGGAGTAAAAGATGTTAAGTCCTAAAAAGGTTAAACATAGAAAAGTTTTCAAGGGAAGATCCAGAGGGGTCGCTCTGCGGGGATCATCGATTTCTTTTGGTGATTATGCTCTCAAGGCGACCATATGCGGCTTCATGTCGGCTCAGCAGATTGAGGCTGCACGTATCACTATCAACAGAACAATGAAACGTGGCGGTAAAGTCTGGATCCGAGTATTTCCCGATAAGCCACTGACTAAAAAGGCTGCTGAAACCAGGATGGGTAAAGGAAAAGGTGCGCCTGACTCCTGGGTCGCCAAAGTAAAGCCCGGTACCATACTTTATGAGATTACCGGAGTGAGTGAGGATGTTGCTATCAAGGCACTGACTCTCGCAGGTAACAAGCTGCCATTTTCGACAAAGGTTGTCACGAAGAGAGGTACCTTATGAAACTGGAAGAAATGCGTAAGATGTCTGGTGAAGATCTGGAAAAAAAATTAAAAGATCTGCGCGAAGAATTGGGGAACCTCTCCTTTCAACATCGTATCAGGCCTCTGGAAGACACATCTCGACTAAAGAAAATTAGAAAAGAAATTGCTAGAATCGAAACCATAAAAGTGCAAGCTGTCAACTGACGTATTGTTCGAAAATTTAGTGCGGTATGGTCTGGTTCTAAAAAACATCACTAATTAACTAAATTATGAGTGAAATAAATAAAGCTAGAAAGACAAGAACCGGTTCTGTTGTGAGCAACAGAATGGAAAAGAGTGTTGTTGTTCGGGTAGAGCGCAAGGTTCGCCATAAACTTTATGGTAAATTCATGAAAACCAGTGTCAAATATCTGGCAGACGATCCTGAGAACACTTGCAATATCGGAGACACCGTTCTTATTGAAGAATGTCGACCGCTGAGTAAACGAAAGAGATGGCGGGTTAAGACAATACTTGAACAGGCGGTGTGATACTGGCACAAGTGCTAAGTCGATACTAACGACTTGTTTCGGATGAGATATCAGGTGAAATTATGATACAGACAGAATCAGTACTCAATGTTGCTGATAATTCCGGAGCCAAAAAAGTTCTCTGCATCAGAGTTCTTGGGGGTTCTGGAAAACGTTACGCAACAATAGGCGATGTAATCGTCGTCACGGTAAAAGAAGCTATTCCCAACGCTAAAGTGAAGAAAGGCGATGTCATGAAAGCTGTTATCGTTCGTACCGCTAAAGAGATGAAGCGCATGGATGATACCTGGGTCAAATTTGATGATAACGCTGCAGTAATGCTGGGAACTTCGGGTGAACCAGTTGGAACACGTATTTTTGGACCGGTTGCTCGAGAATTACGAAATCAAGGGTTCATGAAAATTATATCTTTGGCTCCGGAAGCATTGTAAACTCCCTTGTATGCATGGGGACAAGATACATTGATTGAATAAGGGTAGAGCAATGAGACAGGGTAGAACATACCTGAAGAAAAATGATCAGGTTGAAGTAATTGCCGGTAAAGATAAAGGCAGGGTTGGAAAAGTTCTTCGCATCCTTCGCGAAAAAGATAAGGCAGTGGTAGAGCGTATTAACATGATAAAGCGTCATACCAAGCCGCAAGAGATGAATCAACAGGGCCAGATTGTGGAAAAGGAAGCCCCTATCCACGTTTCTAATCTTCAGCTCATTTGTCCTGAGTGCACGAAAACCGGTCGCATAGGGAAGAAGGTCCTCGATGATGGTACCAAGGTACGCTATTGCAAGAGTTGTGGCGAATCCATCGAGAGTAAATCATAGATTATCAAACACTGGTACGCTAGGAGTTATACATGGGTACGCTTAAAGACATATATACTAAATGAGTGTGTTCCTGCGCTCAGGGAGGAATTTGGCTATACGAATGCCATGGAGATTCCTCAGATAAAGAAGATAGTCCTTAACATGGGACTTGGGGAAGCCGTACAAAATCCCAAAATCGTGGAAGGTGCTGCTGAAGAGTTGGGCAGGATTGCCGGACAAAAAGCGGTTATCACCAAGGCGAAAAAGTCGATTGCCACCTTTAAATTACGTGAAGGAATGCCAATCGGTTGCTGTGTTACGCTGCGTGGTGATAAAATGTACGATTTTCTCAGTAAATTGGTAAATATTGCTCTTCCTCGGGTTCGTGACTTTCGGGGCTTGTCTCCCAAAGGTTTTGACAGGCGGGGCAATTACTCAATGGGATTAAGGAACAAATCATATTTCCGGAAATTGATTACGATAAAATTGATAAGATTAAAGGGCTGAATATTACTATAGTGACCTCGGCAAAGTCCGATAAAGAGGGGTTTTCACTGCTTAAGATGCTAGGAATGCCTTTTAAAAAATAGCTGTTTTATATTTCAGAAAATCATTTTAATAGAGTTAATTTGGAGGTCGGTTTGGCTAAGAAATCCATAATCGCAAAATCACAGCGCAAAGCTAAGTTCAGTGTGCGTAAGTATAACAGATGCCCACTTTGTGGACGTCCTCGAGCGTTCATCAGAAAATTTGGTGTTTGTCGAATTTGCTTCCGTAAACTGGCTCTCGGCGGTGAAATTACTGGTGTCACTAAATCCAGTTGGTAGAAATTTTTCTATCGCTGTTTGAACCCGTTTACAATTTTGAAAATAAGGAGTGTTCGCTATGTCAATGAGCGATCCCCTGGCAGATATGCTGACCAGGATAAGAAATGCAGTAATGGCTAAGTTTGATTCAGTTGAAATGCCAACCTCCACTGTCAAAGTTAATGTTGCGAAGGTGCTTAAGGCGGAGGGCTATATTAACAATTATCAGGTGATTCCCGGAGATGTTCAGGGCACCCTGAAAATTGATTTGAAGTATGGTCCGGCAAATGAGCCTGTTATCACCGGAATCAAAAGAGTAAGTAAGCCTGGGCTGCGTAAATATGCCAAGGCAGACGCTATTCCGAATGTGTTAAACGGACTCGGGGTCGCCATTATATCCACTTCCAAAGGTGTTGTGACTGATAGAGCAGCCAGAGCACTGAATGCAGGTGGAGAGATCATTTGTGAGGTCTGGTAGACCCGCGGCTAACGGAGGAAATTATGTCTCGTATTGGTAAACAACCAATTCCGGTACCCGCAGGGGTGAAGGTTGATCTTCAGGGTCAGCAACTCACGGTTACCGGTGCAAAGGGTACTTTAAAGCGTGAGATTGTCCAGGATATTGATGTTCAGATCCAGGACAATATCATCGAGGTAAACAATCGTGTTGAAAGCACCAAGGTAAACGCCTTTCGAGGTCTTACCAGAAGTTTGATCAACAACATGATTATCGGGGTTGTGGAAGGATTCAAAAAAGTTCTGATTATTGAAGGTGTTGGTTATAAGGCCAATGTCAGTGGTTCAACCCTGACTTTAAATGTCGGATACTCAAACCCAGTAAATTTTGAGCTTCCGAAAAGTGTATCAGCCTCCGTTGAAGGAAACACCAAGATCACTGTTGAATGCATTGATAAAGAATTGCTTGGATTGGTTGCCTCAAGAATACGCCAGGTAAGGAAGCCTGAGCCTTATAAGGGCAAGGGTATTCGGTACGAAGGTGAACATATCGTAAGAAAAGTTGGCAAGGCAGGCGCCAAATAATTTGTCTGGTCGAAAAGACCTACAATAAACTGAATGGTAAATTGCAATGGCTAAGACGAACCCCAAGACCATAGCTAGGGCCAAACGTGTCCGCAGGATCAGGAAAAAAATCTCCGGCACCACTGAGCGCCCAAGACTGAGAGTCTTTAAAAGTAACAAACATATGTATGCGCAGATTATTGATGATATGGCAGGACATACACTGGTATCAATGTCCACCGTTGATAAAGAATTTGAAGCCGGTGACGAAAAAGGCAAGACAGCAGTAGCCAAAAAAATTGGCCTGATGCTTGCTACTCGTGCGAAAGCAGCCGGGATCAGCAAAGTGATCTTTGATCGTGGTGGGTCAGTTTATCACGGCCGGGTAAAATCCCTTTCCGAAGGTGCTCGGGAAGGTGGTCTTGAATTTTAATGATTTCTATTATAACGGGGGTGTCCCTTGTCTGATTTCAAGCGTTCCAAAAGTGTTGCTACTGAGGAACTGATCGAGAAAATTGTTTTTATCAATCGGGTTGCAAAAGTTGTCAAAGGTGGTCGCCGATTCAGTTTTAGTGCCATCGTTGTCGTAGGAGATGGGAAAGGCAAAGTAGGTTATGGCCTTGGCAAAGCGAATCAGGTTCCTGATGCTATCCGAAAAGGTATTGAAAAGGCACGTAAGAGCATGTTTACCGTCTCTTTAACTGAAACTTCCATCCCGCATATGGTTGTTGGAAAATTCGGTGCAGGTAAAGTTCTGCTTAAACCTGCATCAGCAGGTACTGGACTTATTGCCGGTGGCCCGGTCAGAGCGGTACTTGAGGCAGCAGGAGTGTCTAATATACTCACCAAGTGTCTGGGGTCTCACAATCCGCACAATATGGTAAAGGCGACTCTGGATGGCCTTGGAGCGCTGAGGTCAGCCAAAAGTATTGCCAAGCTGCGTGGCAAAACAGTTGAAGAGATAACTGCTTAAATAACAATCTGGAGGTTGTCTGGATGAATGACCGATATCCTCTGTTGTGTAATTTTTGATAAAAGAAGGTAGTCAGATGGCCGAGACAATTACTTTTACTCTGGTGAAGAGTGGCATTGGCAGTACCAAAAAAATCAATGCAACCTTGACAGGGCTGGGGCTCACCAAAATGAATAAGACTGTGACAAGAAAAGATACGCCCGAAATGAGGGGCATGCTTAAAAAGGTATCTCATCTTGTTCGTATGGAGGAGGTATAGCATGTTGACCTTAGCGAATCTTTCTCCCCAAGCCGGATCGACAAAGCAACCGAAACGTGTTGGCAGAGGACCCGGCAGTGGGCATGGAAAAACCGCTGGACGGGGACATAAAGGCTTTAAATCTCGTTCCGGTTCCGGAGTTAAACCAGGGTTTGAGGGTGGACAGATGCCTTTGCAGCGTCGTTTACCAAAACGTGGTTTTAATAACACCTTTAAAAAAGAATTTGCCCTTGTCTCGCTAAGTCAGCTCGATGGACTGGCAGGCGAGGAAACAATTAGTGTTGATGCTCTTGTTGCTGCAGGGATAGTCAAAAAGGGCATGTTAGTCAAAGTTCTTGCCAATGGCGAGGTAACACGGCCGTTGAAAGTTCAGGTAGATAAAATCAGCAAAGCAGCACAAAGTAAAATTGAAGCAGCAGGCGGCACGGTAATAAGCTGAGATGGTAAGAGTGGCGTTACGCTCCATTTTATCCCCTTGAGTGAAATCTTTTTTTTAGAGTAGCATCGCAAATAGGTACTGATAATGAGTGGATTGCAGAGTGCTGCAAATATACCTGAATTACGTAGGCGTATCTTGTTTACGCTTATTATGCTTGCTGTTTACAGGATGGGGGTGCAAATTCCCACTCCTGGAATAAACGGTGAAGCTTTATCGGCTTTTTTTAACCAGAATGCCGGTACTCTGTTCGGCATGTTTAACATGTTCTCTGGTGGTGCATTGTCGAATTTCTCCATCTTCGCGCTAGGTATCATGCCGTATATCAGCGCTTCTATTATTATCCAGTTACTGACTGTGGTTATACCACAACTTGAGGCACTGAAAAAGGAAGGCCAGGCTGGCAATAGAAAGATCACTCAATATACGAGATATGGAACTGTCTTTTTGAGCATTATCCAGGGGACATTTATTGCCGTTGGCCTTGAGGGCATGACTGGACCCGCTGGACAGGCGATTGTCCTGGAACCCGGTCTCCAGTTTAAACTCATGACCATGCTGACCCTCACGTCAGGGACCGCTTTTATCATGTGGCTTGGCGAGCAGATGACGGAAAGGGGGATAGGCAACGGCATCTCTTTAATTATTTTTGCTGGAATTGTCGCCCGGGGTCCGGCGGCGATTGTTAACTCGATTCAGCTGGTTAAAGCAGGCGAGATCTCTCTTTTCTTTGTCCCGTTTCTTGTTCTGTTCATGCTGGCGGTTGTCGCTACCATCGTCTTCTTTGAAACTTCCCAGAGAAGAATCCCCATCCAGTATGCTAAAAGGGTGGTCGGTAGAAAGGTATATGGCGGACAGAGCTCGCATTTACCGCTTAAAATAAATATTTCAGGCGTTATACCGCCAATCTTTGCCTCTTCAATTATGATGTTTCCAGCCACCATTGGCAGTTTCATCCAAATTGATTGGGTACAGCGTGCGTCTGCTGCAATGTCACCTGGGACAGTCTATTATTATGTCTGTTACATTGGAATGATTGTCTTCTTCTGCTTTTTTTATACTGCCGTAACGTTTAAACCAGACGATGTTGCTGAAAATCTTAAAAAGAATGGCGGTTTTATTCCAGGCATCCGACCGGGCAAAAGAACTGCAGAGTTTATTGACAAGGTTTTGACCCGCCTGACAGTTGTTGGGGCAATTTATCTTAGTACAGTATGTGTCCTACCGACTATTCTTATCGCGCAATTTAATATTCCCTTTTATTTTGGGGGCACTGCGTTGTTGATTGTCGTCGGCGTTGGAATTGATACGATTTCTCAGATTGAGTCTCATTTACATATGCGCAATTATGAAGGTTTTATGAAGCAGGGCCGGATAAAGGGGCGCAGGTAGGGAGAGTGATTGCATCTGATGTATCAAATCGGCGGGGAAATATCGTTTTAAAAACCGCCGATGAAATACTGCTTATGCAGGAAGCGAATCAAATCGTCGCGGAAACTTTAGCTCTGCTGCAAAGGACCGTTGAGGCTGGCATCTCAACATTGGAACTTGATCAATTGGCAGAGCAATTGTGTTTATCGAGAAAAGCTCAACCAGCTTTTAAAGGGTATCGTGGCTTTCCTGGAAGTTTGTGTGTTTCGGTAAATGAGGAAGTGGTGCACGGTATTCCTTCACGGAAGAAAAAGCTTAAAGATGGTGATATTGTTTCCATTGACTTTGGCGTGTTGTATAAAGGTTTTTACGGGGATTCTGCAAAAACATTTCCGGTAGGAAAAGTTACCGGGGATGTGCAAAGGTTGTTGGACACTACGAGGATTTGCCTGGAAAAGGGTATTGAACAGATGGTTATCGGCAACAGGATCGGTGACATCTCTAAAGCAATACAAGACTATGTCGAGGCCAATGGCTTTGCCGTTGTCAGACAATTTGTCGGACATGGGATTGGCAATCAACTGCATGAACCACCCGAAATTCCCAATTTCTACCAGGGAGACCGAACAGCCAAACTTATGGCTGGGATGGTTTTGGCCGTTGAACCAATGGTCAACATGGGAACACATAAGGTGAAAGTTTTGAGAGATGGCTGGACTGTCATAACCAGTGATAAAAAACCATCTGCCCACTTTGAACACTCGGTCGCTGTAACGGAAAATGGACCGCTCGTTCTGAGTGCTCTTGAAAAATAGAGCGTAAGCAAAATATTTCTTCTCTTTTTTTAGATGTTATATTATACTGCTCCGTTTTTAACTGAACATTGACTTTTCAGGATATTACATGTCAAAAGAAGAAGCGATAGAAGTGGAAGGCACTATTATTGAACCGTTGCCCAACGCGATGTTTCGGGTTGAGCTTGATAACGGTCATAAGGTGCTTGCTCATATTTCAGGGAAAATGCGCATGCATTTTATTAAAATATTGCCTGGTGATCGGGTTACAATTGAACTCTCTCCGTATGATCTGAGCAGGGGAAGGGTAACGTTTCGGGCAAAAAATGCCAAAAAGAAAAAATAGAGAGTTTGTTTATCATGAAAGTACGCGCGTCTGTAAAAAAAATGTGCAGTGATTGTAAGATTTATAAGCGACACGGCATTGTTCGAGTTTCCTGTAAATTAAAAAAACATAAACAGAGGCAGGGATAAACAAGTTTTGCCGCTTTTAATTACCTACTTCTTTTAAGGAGATGTACCTTGGCACGTATAGCAGGAATTGACCTTCCAAAAAATAAGCATATGGATCGGGCGTTAACTTACATACACGGTATTGGGTTGACCTCTGCTCGAAAGATTCTCGAAAAAGTAGATCTTCCATTTACCATGAACAGCGATGATCTGGATGGTGACGATGTTAACCGGATTCGTAAGGTTCTCGAGGAAGAGTATGTTGTAGAGGGTGATCGCCGTCGAGAAGTGTCCATGGACATCAAGAGATTGACTGACTTGGGGTGTTATCGTGGACGACGTCATCGGATGGGCTTACCTTGTCGTGGGCAGAAGACTAAAACCAATGCCCGTACTCGAAAAGGACCGCGCCGCAATGCCGGTCGCCGAAAATAATTGAACTTAATACAGGTGTAAGTTATGGCCGTAGCTAAAAAAAGGAAAATAAAAAAGAACATACCGGAAGGCATCGTTTTTATTTATTCTACTTTTAACAATACAATTGTCACTATTTCCGACAAACAGGGCAACGTGGTTTCATGGTGCAGTGCCGGTGTCCTCGGGTTCAAAGGGTCGCGGAAAAGCACTCCTTTTGCAGCGCAGAATGCTTTGGCAGACGCAGCCAAAAAAGCAACTGATGTCGGAATGCGCAAAGTAGAAGTTAAGGTGAAGGGTCCTGGACCCGGAAGGGAAGCAGCATTACGTGCTCTTATTACCAGCGGTTTTGAGGTTAGTCGTATTTACGATGTCACCCCAATTCCCCATAATGGGTGTAAACCTCCAAAACGCCGGAGAGTGTAACCTCGGTAGATACTGTTACTCGAAGCAAAGCCCGCTGGAAGAGCGGGACTCTTGTTAGTGCCCCCTTGAGGGGTATAAGAACCTTCTGAAAATTCCAGTTAAGAAAACGAAAGGGATTTCAAGGTACTAAAGAAAATGGAGGCCTAAGTTGGCTAGAAATATTGGTGCTGCATGCCGTCGATGCAGAAGAGAAAATTTAAAATTGTATCTTAAAGGGGATCGATGTTACTCCGATAAATGTTCTTTTGAACGGAGAGCATTTGGCCCGGGGCAGCATGGGCAGGCCAGATTTAAGAAACTGTCGGATTACGCCATTCAGCTGAGAGAAAAGCAGAAAGTAAAGAGTATGTATGGCATGCTGGAAGGTCAGTTCCGTTTGAATTTTCAGAAGGCAGAGGCGCAGAAGGGCGTTACCGGTGAAAATATGCTCATCATGATTGAGCGACGGTTAGATAATACTGTATTTCGCATTGGTTTTGCCTCGTCACGAAAACAGGCACGGCAGCTTGTACGCCATAACCACATTCTGGTCAATGGGCATAAAGTCAATATTCCTTCATTTCTCGTTTCGGCTAGATGATGTCATCACTCTGAAGGAAAAAAGCCGTGCGAACACGATCATCAATGAAAATATTGAAGCAGTAGTCAGACGGGGCATACCTACCTGGCTAGAGTTAGATAAAGATAATTATAAAGCCACGGTTAAAGCTCTTCCAAATAGAGAAGAACTGACCCTGCCAATTCAGGAACGGCTGATCGTAGAACTCTACTCCAAATAATTGAGAGTGTGATCTGACGTTTTGATTATCTATTGATATCGACTCGTTGTTAAAAGATCGCTTTGATAACCGGAAGAGTCTGATCCCGAAAATAGTGACTCTTGTTAAGGCAAATACTGTAAAGTTAGTAGTAACGCAGGAAAGGAAATCTATGACTCAAGCTGCCGACGAAAAAATACCGTTTCACCGTAACTGGCATGAGCTGATAAAACCTGAAAAGCTAGAGGTGGACAGAGAAAAATATACTGATACCTACGGTAAATTTATCTGTCAGCCTCTTGAAAGAGGATTCGCCACAACCATAGGTAATACTTTGCGGCGCATTCTTCTCTCGTCAATTCAGGGGGTGGCAATCACCTCGGTGAGGATCGAAGGGGCTCTGCATGAGTTCACCTCTATGAAAGATATCATGGAGGATGTCAGTGAGATTATCCTCAATCTCAAGCAGGTGCGGCTCAAATTGCATTCTCCCGACTCTCAGAAGGTCACAATTGAAAAGAGTGGACCTGGAGTTGTTACTGCCGGCGATATTGACAGCTCTGGCTATGTCGAGGTGATGAACAAGGATCAGATTATCTGTAACTTGACCGGAGCTGTGACTTTTCATGCTGAAATCACCGTAGAGTGGGGTAAGGGTTACCAGCCCGCCGAGAAAATGGATAAGGAGAATCTGTCTATTGGTCAGATTCCTATAGACGCTATTTTCACCCCTGTGAAGAAGATTCAGTACAGCACATCTCAGGCGCGTGTTGGTCAACAGACTGATTATGATAAGTTGATTCTGGAGATCGAAACCGACGGAAGTCTCCGGCCGGAGAATGCGCTCGCTTATGCGGCAAAAATACTCAAAGATCAATTGACTATCTTCATTAACTTCGATGAGGAAGAAGCCGAACCGGAAATTATTGAGGATAACAGCAAGGATGCCGAACCGTTAAATCCTTACCTTGATAAACCGGTTGAAGATTTAGAGCTGTCTGTTCGTTCAGCCAACTGTCTGAAAAATGCCGATATCAACTATATTGGTGATCTTGCCCAGAAGACAGACCAAGAGATGCTGAAGACGAAGAACTTTGGCCGTAAGTCACTCAATGAAATTAAGGCCCTTCTTGCCGACATGGATCTGACGCTTGGGATGAAATTTGAAAGCTGGGTTCCTCCCCATCAGCGGGCAGAGAAAGAAGAAGGATGAGTAGCGACTTTTCGCATTCGTATACAAAAAACCACTGAAAGTTACCATATCAGGTTTAGGGCAGTAGCTGAGGATATAGAGATGAGACATAAATTAGCAGGTCGAAGGTTAGGACGAACTACGTCACACAGGGTAGCGATGTTGAGGAATATGGTCACCTCTTTGTTTGAACATGAGCGTATAGTCACTACCTCTGAAAAAGCAAAAGAACTGCGACCAGTTGCCGAGAAGATGATTACTCTGGCAAAGAGGGGAGATCTGCATGCCAGAAGACAGGCTCTTTCCTTTATCCGCAGTAAAGATGTGGTTGATAAACTCTTCACTGACATTAAGGATAAATTCTCTGATCGCAAAGGCGGCTACACCAGGATTTTGAAAACCGGTGTTCGCAAAGGGCGACGCTGCTACCATGGCTATCATTGAACTTGTCGGCTATGAAGAGGTCATTGAGGCTCCAGAGACTGAAAGCTAAATTGGTCTCACCGTTGAGTTTAAGCTGGTTGGAGCGTTTGTTCCAGCCAGCTTTTTTTTTGTTGATCGCCATTTGATAAGGGGAGGTTTCGTTGGACAATCAGCACAAAAAATTTCCAGAAGGGATGACTCCTCTGGGCAATTCTGCATTTCAATTTGAGTGCCACCCCGGAGTCGCCTGCTTTACCTTTTGTTGTCGTAATGTTGATATGATTCTATACCCTTATGATATTATTCGCCTGAAAAATTCCCTCGGTATAGATTCTGAAAAATATATGCGGACACATACAGTTGTCGAAAAAGGAGATAACCCTTATTTCCCAACGGTAAACTGAAATTGACGGAAGATAACGCCTGCCCTTTTTTAAGTGATGACGGTTGTACCGTGTATAATGATCGGCCTTCAGCATGCAGAACCTATCCCCTCGAAAGGGCTGTCGATCGTTCCATGGTTAACGGAGCGGTTGAGGAATATTATTTTTTGACCAATCACTCATACTGCCTTGGTCATCAGGAAAATCAACGGTTGACTGTCAGTCAATGGGTCAGAAGCCAAAAGCTCATGGATTATAATGCCATGAATGAATTATGGGCAGAAATTGATACAGTATTTCGACAAAATCCGTGGCAGGGAGAAGGCGCCGCAGGTGAGAAACAGCAGCTGGCGTTCATGGTCTGCTACAATATCGATGGGTTTCGTCGCTTTGCCGAAGACCATAAACTGATCAAACAATTTAAAATTGATAAATATTTTAAAAAAAGGATCGCCAAAGAAGATGAAGAATTACTCAAATTCGGCTTCCAATGGCTTAAACTTGTTCTGACCGGCAAAAGTTCCTTGGTCAAAAAGTAAGATTTACCACACTAAATTTTAACCATGAGTTGCAAAAGATAAGATACTCATGGTACATAACGGTGTTATTCTTTGTTCATGATAGATCAAAGTGATCTATCGTTTATCCCGTTAAGCGGGATTGTATATATGCCCCAAAAGGGGTATATATTGTGCCTTTCCTGAAATGGATAGGGCACTAAATCACACATCTTCGCTCATAACTGGTGTCGGCGAGCATCGACGAGATGGTCACGATTACAGAAGGTGGAGGAAAAACCAGAAACGGAGAATCTCATGGCAAATGCTACTGTAAAAGACATGCTTAAGGCGGGGGTGCATTTCGGTCACCAGACCAGACGCTGGAACCCCAAAATGAAACCCTACATCTATGGGCCGCGTAATGGCATTTATATTATCAATCTCGATCTTACCAAACGACTTTTTGACAAGGCCTGTGATTTTATAACAGAAGAAGTCAAAAACGGTGGTACTGTTCTCTTTGTCGGCACCAAAAGGCAAGCTCAGGCAATTATCAGCGACGAAGCAAAGCGGGCCGGTATGTTTTATGTCGATCATCGCTGGCTTGGGGGGATGCTTACTAATTTTCAGACCATTAAAAATAGCATCGATAGACTGAAATCCATCGAATCCATGCAGGCTGACGGTTCCATTAATCGATTTCCTAAAAAGGAAATCCTTCTTATGGAAAAAGAGCGTATCAAGCTCGAACGTAACGTCGGCGGTATAAAAGATATGCGCAGCCTGCCCTCGGTTATGTTTGTGGTTGATCCTCGCAAGGAATCCATTGCCGTAAATGAGGCCGTAAAACTTGGCATACCGGTTGTGGCAATGGCGGACACGAACTGCGATCCCGATCATATAGATTTTGTCATTCCCGGCAATGATGATGCTATCCGGTCTATCCGTCTCATCAGCATGCATGTTGCCGAAGCTATTCTTACAGGTCAGGCATCTTCGTGACGGAGAAAACGCTTCAGAAGAGGCCATTAGCGGCTTCGATGGGGGAATCGGAAGCTCTGAATGACACTGAAAATAGAAGGTGGAGCAGAAAACGCTGAAGCATAATCTGACCAGGGCTCATCTAGACCAGCTCCGGTAATTGCAAGTTTTGTTGACTAAAAGGGGCTGTCTTGTGACCGCCCCTTTTTTGTATGTATATTGATCGAACGAATTTCAGGACAACTCCTCGGGTTGTTGTAAAAATATTATTCAAAAGAAACACAAAGGAGATTTACCATGGCAATTACAAGTAAGATGGTAAAAGATCTAAGGGATAAAACTCAAGCCGGTATGATGGATTGTAAAAAGGCCCTTGAAAAAACCGATGGTGATATGGAAAAAGCGGTCGATCTGCTTCGCCAGAAAGGCTTGGCCGTTGCTGCAAAAAGAGCTGGCCGCGCCACGAGTGAGGGCGTTATCGAGACCTACATCCATGCGGGTGGAAAGCTTGGGGTAATGGTTGAACTCGGCTGTGAGACTGATTTTGTCGCAAAAAATGATGATTTTCGGGAATTTGCCCGTGATTTAGCAATGCACATTGCTGCGGCAAACCCTGTATCCGTCAGTAGGGAAGAGGTGCCGGCTGAAGTGGTCGCCCGGGAAAAAGAGATCTATATCCAGCAGGCACTTGATTCAGGCAAACCTGAAGCTATTGTAGAGAAAATCGTCTCAGGAAAAGTTGAAAAATTTCTCGCCGAGATTGTTCTGCTTGAACAAAAATTCGTTAAAAATCAGGATCTCTCCATTCAGGATATTTTGAACGAATTAGTCGGGCGAATCGGTGAAAATATTTCCATTAAAAAATTTGCCCGATTCCAAGTGGGTGTCGAATAACAATCCCAGCAGATGGTCTTTTGCAGTCCATCTGCTTGCTGTAAATCACCTTTGTCTCCATAAATTTCTTTCAAGGAATATACTATGACCGGAAAGCTACAGTACAAGAGGATACTGCTGAAGCTCAGTGGTGAGGCACTCATGGGGCAGGATGCCTATGGTATCAATACGAAAGTTCTTGAGTTTGTGGCTGGAGAGGTGAAAGAAGTCGTTGAGACGGGTGTTGAGCTTGGTCTGGTGATCGGTGCCGGGAACATTTTCAGGGGCGTTGCCGGAGCGAGCAAAGGCATGGATCGGACTACTGCCGACAATATGGGCATGCTGGCAACGGTCATGAATAGTCTGGCTATGCAGGATGCACTGGAAAGGGTCGGCGTCATAACCCGGGTAATGTCCGCAATTCCTATGCAGTCAGTTTCCGAGCCCTATATTCGTCGACGGGCAACCAGACATCTGGAAAAAGGGCGGGTGGTCATATTTGCCGCCGGAACTGGAAACCCATATTTTACAACTGATTCAGCCGGAGTACTGAGGGCCCTGGAGATTGATGCTGATGTCGTCATCAAAGCGACAAAGGTTGATGGGGTGTACGATATGGATCCTGTGGTCCATCCCCAGGCACAAAAATTTGATCGACTGACCTATGATGAGGTCCTGCAGAAAGGTTTACGGGTGATGGATGCCGCTGGTATTGCCCTGGCTAAAGAAGACCAGCTGCCTATCATGGTTCTGAACATGGCCGTATCCGGGAATATAAAACGGGCTGCCCTGGGTGAAAATGTCGGCACGCTGATAACATCATAAATTCTGATTGAGCTACTGCGCTGAGGAGAAGGGTGAAGTTATGAACGATGTGATTTTAGAGTCGTCTGATAAGATGGAAAAAAGTGTTGAGGCATTTAAAAAGGAATTGGCCAAGGTCCGGACTGGAAGGGCGTCGTTGTCCATTCTAGACGGTATCCTCGTTGATGCCTATGGGAGTTCCATGCCGCTCAACCAGGTTGGTACAATAACCATTCCGGAAAGCCGCCTGATTGTTATTCAGCCCTGGGATCCGCAGATGCTTGCGGCGATTGAAAAGGCCATCCTCAAATCCGATATAGGCCTCAACCCCATCGGTGACGGCAAAGTTATCCGGCTGAATATACCCCAGTTGACTGAAGAACGACGCAAGGAACTGGTAAAATCGGTCAAAAAAATAGCTGAGGAGTTTCGGGTGGCCATCCGCAATATCCGCAGAGAAGCGATAGAAACCCTGAAGAAACAGAAAAAGGATAAAGAAATTTCCGAGGATGAACTGTTTAAGTTTCAGGATGACGCACAGAACGAAACAGACCTGTATATCAAGCAAATTGACGAAGTTACTGCCAACAAAGAAAAAGAAGTTATGGAGGTTTGATTTTTTCTCTTTTGGTTTGCTCTTTTGTAACGTAATCAATATTCTCATGGGTTCTGTATGCCTGGCTCCGCCGTAATTGATTTGAACCGACTTCCTCGTCACGTCGCTATTATAATGGATGGTAATGGCAGGTGGGCTCAGAAGAAAAGACAACCCAGATTGTTTGGCCATAGAGCAGGAGCAGAATCTGTTCGGAATATAGTCGAAACATGTCGGGAAATCGGCATAGAATATCTTACTCTTTACGCGTTTTCGTCGGAAAACTGGCAGCGACCTGCGCAGGAAGTAAACGGGCTAATGTCCATCCTGAAAAAATATCTTGAGTCGGAACTGCCCAGGATGCAGAAAAACGACATCCGTTTACTCTCTATTGGCGACAGACAACGTTTGCCTGAGGCTGTACGGGAGTCTTTGGAACGAGGGATTGAGGAGACCTCCGCCAATACCAAACTTACCCTCAATCTTGCCCTTAGTTATGGCAGCCGTAATGAAATTGTCCGGGCGGTGAAAAAAATCAGCAGGCTCTGTGCGCAGGGCGATATGGCACCTGAAGAGATAACTGATCGGACAATAAGTGCACATCTCGATACCTGCTGCCTGCCTGATCCTGATCTTCTGATTCGTACAGGAGGAGAGGCGAGATTGTCTAATTTTCTCCTCTGGCAGCTATCCTATGCCGAGATATTTTTTACTGACACTATGTGGCCGGATTTTCGAAAAGAGGTTTTTTTACAGGCTCTTTCAGCATACCAGTCTCGGGAGAGACGGTTTGGCCGCACCGGTGAACAGCTGCATTCAGGGTAGATTATGAAACGTATTGTCCCGGGGCTGTTGATTGCTGGTTTTTGGCTTCTCTTGCTGCTGCTTGGGTCGGTACAACTGTTTTGTTTTCTGCTTAGTCATCATAGTACTGATGGCCGCCAATGAGTATGTCAAGATGGCGGACAGGCGAAAGACGGCACCGGCTGAGCGCTGGCTCCTCAATGTTATCCTGGCGTTGCCGGCCATCATCACCAGCCTTAGTCCCCATGTCGCAGTTCTTGTTCCCTCCATACTGGGCTCTTTTTTTGCGCTGACCTGTTTTTTCCTGTATCGCTACCGGCATATTAGTGACAGTTACGATCTTTTCTGTCGTCTGGTATTCGGAATATTTTACATAGGGGGGCTGAGCGCGCACCTGGTTCTCTTACGTTTTTTGCCGGAAGGCGGCAGTTGGCTGATAATTGCTTCGGCCATAACCGCATGTTCCGACACCGGTGCGTATTTTTTCGGCAGGGCGATGGGTAAGAAAAAGCTTTGTCCCAACATAAGCCCCAATAAAACCGTGGAAGGTGCTGTTGGCGGTGTTTTTTGCGCCCTTATCGGTGCAGTACTTCTTTGCCGTGCTGCTTTTACCGGCCTTCAGCTGGTTCTTTGTTATAGTGGCCGCTCTCTTTTTAGCTGGAGTGGGTATTGTTGGTGATCTCACCGAATCGATCATTAAACGGGGAACCGCCACCAAGGATTCCGGCAGTTGTCTTGGCGGTCATGGTGGCATCCTCGATCGAGTCGATTCGCTTCTTTTTGTATGTCCGGTTCTCTATTACCTTCTTGTTTTCCCGGTGATATAATGCGCTGTATTTCTCTGTTGGGTTCCACCGGTTCCATAGGTGTAAACGTCCTTGATGTTGTCAGACAATTTCCTGAACGATACAAGGTTGTCGCCATGGCGGCCGGCACTAATGTCCAAAGACTCGCCGAGCAGGTCAGAGAATTTAACCCTGAGTTGATTTCCGTCTGCGATGAAGCGAGGGCCCGGGCCCTGCGCGCTCTGGTACCTTCCTCATTTCACGACAGAATTGTCCATGGCGCCGAGGGAAATATACTTGTGGCAGCCTTTCCGTCTGCCGATTTTACCTTTTCGGCAATTGTCGGGGCAGCGGGATTACTGCCGACTCTTGCCGCCATTGAAGCCGGTAAGGATATTGGTCTTGCCAATAAAGAGACTCTGGTCATGGCCGGTCGAATAGTCATGATGGCGGTCGAGAAAAGTGGGGTCAAGCTCCTGCCGGTTGATTCGGAGCATTCGGCAATTTTTCAAACACTTGAGGCCGGTCGAAGAAAAGATCTGAAAAAAATTATCCTCACCGCCTCCGGTGGACCTTTTCGAGGTATGAACCAGCAACAGCTGCAGCATGTTACCAGGGAGCAGGCGCTCAATCATCCCAACTGGAGTATGGGCAGGAAGATTTCCATTGACTCCGCAACACTGATGAACAAGGGACTGGAAGTAATAGAAGCCAGATGGCTTTTCGAGGTGGACAGTAAAGCTATCGACGTGGTGGTCCATCCCCAGTCGATTGTTCACTCTCTTGTTGAATACAGGGATGGTTCTGTCCTGGCTCAGCTTGGGATTCCGGATATGCGTATTCCGATATCCTATGCGCTGTCCTATCCGGCGAGACTTCCTCTTGAACTGCAGTCGCTCAAACTTGCAGAATGTGGGATGCTCGAATTTCTGGAACCTGACTATCTCAATTTTCCGGCCTTGAATCTTTCTTTTTCGGCGCTTGACAGCGGTGGGGTTTTACCGGCCGTGTTAAACAGTGCCAACGAAGTAGCCGTGGCCGCATTTCTCGATGCGAAGATATCTTTTCCACAAATTGCAGAGACAGTCGCTCGAACAATGGATATTGTATATCAGGGCAGCGAGGAGATCCTCGAGGATATTCTCGGTGCCGACAATACAGCCAGACGTGAAGCCGAGCGGCTTGTCAGTACATATAGGTTGAACCCGATAAAACGATACCGATTTATTAATCAACGTTTCTGGAAAGCAGCGACGTTTAATCTCTAATCATTTTGCACCATGACGACATTATTTTCATTTATTCTGGTTCTTGGCCTGCTTATCTTTGTCCATGAACTTGGCCATTTTCTTTTTGCTAAATTATTTGGTGTTCGTGTTCTCAAATTTTCTCTTGGATTCGGACCGAAAGTTGCCGGGAAGGTAATCGGTGAAACCGAGTATGTCATTTCGGCATTTCCACTTGGCGGCTATGTTAAAATGTTCGGGGAAAATCCGGACGAACAGCAGATAGCACCGGAGGATAAAAAAGTTTCCTTTGCCCATAAACCTGTATGGCAGAGGTTTATGGTCGTCCTGGCCGGACCGCTTTTTAACCTCCTTTTTGCGGTAGTGCTGTTTTTTCTGGTGTTCACCTTTGTCGGTGTTCCGACTGCTGTTGATACGACACGCATCGGCAAAGTAAATGAAAATTCCCCGGCAGCCGTAGCCGGGATGCAGACAGATGATGTCATTTTGGCCATTAACGGTCAAAAGACCGTTGGCTGGCTGGATGTGCTGGAGGGAGTGAAAAACAGCGAAGGGCAACCGGTTGAGGTCCTTATACAACGAGGTGGCGAACAGATAGCCTTGGAGATAGTACCGGCGATTGACACAGTAAAAAATGTTTTTGGTGAAGAAGTTGAACAACGTTATATGATCGGAATCATGAAGGCGGATGAGCTCACCTACGAAAAAAGCAGTATCTTCGGAGCATTGCAAAATGCCTGTAGGCAAACCTGGATGTATATTTCCCTGACCGTCATGGGCTTTATTAAAATTATCCAGCAGGTAGTTCCTGCCTCAGAAATAGGCGGACCTATTCTCATCGCTCAGATTGCCGGAGAACAGATGAAGGCAGGATGGTTGAATCTCATCTATTTTATGAGTCTGCTGAGTGTCAACCTGGGTATTTTGAATCTTTTGCCGATTCCTGTACTTGATGGTGGGCACCTGGTCTTTTTGACCATAGAGGGGCTGCGGCGAAAACCAATGAACGAGCGGGCCCAGATTGTTGCTCAGCAGGTCGGTATTGGCCTTCTCGGCACACTCATGATCTTTGTTTTCTATAATGACATTGTCAGGCTGTTTCATTGATGGATAGTCGGCAATCCCTTATACTGGCAATGGATACTGCGACTCCCTGCAGTTCCGTTGCCCTTACTTCCGGAACCAGAAAAGAGGGGAGAGTACTGGCCTCGCTCAGTCTTACGGGCAATGTGACGCATTCGCGACGACTGTTTTCGGCAATTGACTATATCATGAAGGAGGCCGAGGTCGATTGGGCGGCCATTGCCGGCATTGCGGTGAGTCTCGGGCCTGGGAGCTTTACCGGTCTCAGAATAGGCCTGGCGACGGCCAAAGGTTTAGCCGCAGCCGCTGGTAAACTTTTGCTTGGTGTCTCCACTCTTGATTCTCTTGCAGCAAAGTGCATCACTGAGAAACTTATCTGCTCTGTTCTTGATGCGCGAAAAAAAGAGGTCTATGCAGCCTTTTATCGCTGTAATGGTGATGGCTTCACCGATCGGGTCGGAGATATGACGGTGCTCGCGCCTGAAAAGCTGGCCGCTGTCATTAACGAACCGGTTATCATGGTTGGTGACGGTGCGGTGGTGTATGGTGGTCTGTTTAAAGAGTTGCTTGGAGATATGGTCGCCTTTGCCCCCTCGCAGCTGCATGAGCCGTCAGCCTCATCTCTTGGCATGCTTGCCGGAGAGATGTTTTTAGCAGGACAGCAACTCGATGTGGCCGAGGCATCACCGATGTATATAAGAAGTTCCGATGCAGAATTGAATCTCCTGCAAAAGAAAGCGAAGTTGTCGAATAGGAATATTGCCAGCTCAATGATTAAGAGACGTAAAACACGACAGATTCAGGTCGGTAAGGTCTGTGTCGGCGGGGACAGCCCTATCAGTGTGCAGTCAATGACCAACACCGACACGAAGAATGTGGAACAGACCGTTGCCCAAATTGTCCGTCTCCAGGATGCCGGTTGTGATATAGTGCGTGTTGCGGTTTTGGACCATGATGCGGCTAAATCTATCCGGGCTATTCAGGATAACATTACCATTCCCCTGATTGCCGATATTCATTTTGACTACCGACTGGCCGTTGCCGCCATGGAAAACGGCGCCGATGGTATTCGGATCAATCCAGGCAATCTCGGCGGAGAAGAAAAAATTGCCCTGGTTGTTGCTGCGGCGAAACAGCACAGGGTGCCGATTCGGGTTGGGGTCAACAGCGGATCCATCGAAAAAGATCTGTTGAAAAAATATGGTTATCCCACTCCGGATAATACTCTGAGCCCTGATAGAAAGTGCTATGCGCAATGTCAGGCTGGTTGAAAAACATGGCTATCACGAGATAAAGATCTCAATCAAATCGGCGGATGTGCTCACTACGATCAACAGTTATCAGGAGCTGGCAAAGGTTACCGATTATCCACTGCATCTTGGGGTTACCGAAGCCGGTGGGCTTATTGCCGGAACCGTCAAATCAAGTGTCGCCCTGGGAATACTTCTCAGTCAAGGTATTGGCGATACCTTGCGGATTTCGCTTACCCGTGACCCGGTGGAGGAATTGCGGGTTGGTTTTGAACTGTTGCGAGCTCTTAAAAATACGTGAACGGGGGCCGGAACTCATTTCCTGCCCGACCTGTGGGCGCACTCAGATAGATCTTTTTGGACTGGCAGAAGAAGTTGAACGATTCGTCCAGACCATGGAGAGTCCGCTGAAAATTGCGGTAATGGGCTGTGTCGTCAATGGCCCTGGTGAAGCCAGGCAGGCAGATATTGGTGTTGCCGGTGGCAATGGGGTCGGAATAATTTTCAAAAAAGGCGAAATTTGGCAAAAAGTCCATGAAGATGATCTCCTGGCAATTTTTATGGCTGAGTTGAAAAAGATGGAAGAAGAGGGGCAAAAAGAGCGTAAATCTGCTAAAAGTTAGCCTGCATTCCTCATTAGTTCTCCCCATCTGATGGTGGGAAATTCATTTTCATAAGATTAATCCTGTACTATAAAAAAAAAGATATGCGTTATTCACAGACACTGTTGCCGACTCTTAAAGAAACTCCGGCTGAAGCCGAAGTGGTAAGTCATAGACTCATGCTGCGCGCGGGATTTATTCGCAAACTTACCGCTGGAATCTATACGTATATGCCGATTGGCCTTGCCGCAATACGCAAAGTTGAAAATATTGTGCGGGAGGAAATGAATCGGGCCGGAGCCCAGGAACTGCTCATGCCGATGGTGCAGCCCGCTGATCTGTGGATTGAAACCGGACGATATGAAAAATACGGACCGGAACTGCTGCGATTTCATGATCGTCATGATCGGGAATCATGCCTGGGACCGACCCATGAGGAAGTCATCACCGATATTGCCCGCAAAGAATTGCACTCCTACAGGAATCTGCCAATTAATCTGTACCAGATTCAGACCAAGTTCCGCGACGAGATCCGGCCGCGTTTCGGGCTGATGAGGGGGCGGGAGTTCATCATGAAGGATGCCTATTCCTTTGATGTGAGACGACGAAGCTGCAGGGGTTTCCTACATGAAAATGTATGAGGCCTATAAGCGGATCTTTACCCGCTGCGGGCTGACATTTCGTGCCGTTCAGGCCGATTCCGGAGCAATCGGCGGAAGTTTCTCCCATGAGTTTATGGTGCTGGCCGATACCGGAGAAGACACCATCGTGGTCTGCAAGAATTGTGAATACGCCGCAAATATGGAAAAAGCCGTCGTCAAACTTGTGGCAAGTGACCAGGCAGAAGCTCTCGGCGAAATGGAGAAAGTTGAAACACCCGGCAAGCGAAAGGTTGATACTGTCTGTGAATTTTTGGGGATCGACGCAAAAGAACTTGGTTAAAACCCTGGTTTTTAAGGCCGATGGGAAGCCGGTTGCGGTGCTTGTTCGTGGTGACCGGAAAGTTGAAGAAGTGAAACTGAAAAATCTGCTCGGAGTCGCCGATGTAGAAATGGCTGACGAGAAAGAGGTATTTGATGCAACCGGTGTCCCGACCGGGTATTTGGGGCCGGTTGGGCTGACAATTCGCCTTGTTGCCGATCAGGAAGTAGCGGCCATGCAGAATTTTTATGTAGGTGGCAACGAAAAGAACTACCACTTTAAAAACGTCAATTTCGGCCGGGATTTTCAGGTTGAAGCGGTAGCCGATCTCAGGCAGATCACCACCTCGGATCCCTGCCCGGAATGCGGTGGACAGCTGGAGACGACTGAAGGTATCGAGGTCGGACACGTTTTTAAGCTGGGCACAGGCTATTCCGAGTCGATGAATGCAACCTTCCAGGATAAAGATGGGCAGGCAAAACACTTTGTCATGGGCTGTTACGGTATTGGCGTCAGTCGCATAGTTGCTGCTGCTATTGAACAAAACCATGACGATAAAGGGATAATCTTTCCCGTTCCTCTTGCCCCGTTTAGTGTGATAATTGTCAACCTTGGAGGCAACGACGAGACAATCAACGCCGCTGCTGAAAAACTGTATGAGGATTTTCAGGCAGCAGGCATAGAAGTGTTGATTGATGACCGGGATGAACGACCGGGGTTTAAATTTAAGGATGCAGATCTGTTGGGGATTCCTTATCGCGTCACAGTTGGGAAAAGTTTTCTGAAAAATGGCACGGTGGAAATAAAGCAGCGCAGGGATGGGACTGTTGAAGAAATGACACCAGAAGAAACTGTCAGGAATCTGCGGGCAAAAATTCTTGCTGAACTGAGTAAATAAGCGGAAAAAGTTGTCGATGACAAATCCATCCACAGTAAACCCTGACGGGCTGAAAATTCTGGCGGCAAACTATTTGCACGGCGTCGACCTGTCCCCAATCGATGAGGCATGGGACTTGATTGTCCGGGTGCATCAGGGGCGGCGGCATTTTTCCGGGGAGCTGTATGTTATCCATCTGCTTGGAGGTGGCGTCGACACTCGCCTCCATGCACCTCGATCTTGATACGATTCTGGCCGGTTTGCTCCATGGCGTTCTAAAAGAAGGGGTGACGCGTCGAGGAGCTTGTCGAGAAATTTGGCAAGGATGTTGCGAACATTGTTGAGGGGTCAACCAAGATAACCAAGGTTCCCTATAACAGCAAGCTGGCCAATCAGGCGGAAAACCTGCGGAAAATGCTGCTGGCTATTGCCACCGATATTCGGGTTCTGCTGGTAAAGCTGGTTGATAGATTGCTTGATATGTTCCTGCTGGATATGGTTGACAGGGAACAGCAGCTGGATATTGCCAAGGAAACCATGGACGTCTATGCCCCGCTGGCAAGTCGTCTCGGTATCGACTGGCTCAAGCGTGAGCTTGAGGATCACGCTTTTAAATTTTTGCATCCGGAAGAACATTATGAGCTGACGCATACTCTGGAAAGCTCTCTTGATGAACGACAACGCTACGTTGATGAAGTCATCAAAATCCTCCATGAAAAATTGGCGGAGAATAATATTACTCCCATTCGAATTATCGGGCGGCCCAAGCATCTCTATTCCATCTACAAAAAGTTGATTGCCCAGAACATTCCGCTTGAGCGGGTATACGATAAAGTTGCTTTTCGAATTATCGTCGATACCGTTAAAGAGTGTTACGAGGCACTTGGTACCATTCATGCCAACTGGTCGCCGGTACCTGGTCGGATTAAGGATTTCATCTCTGTACCAAAAGCCAATAACTACCAGTCGATGCACACCACGGTTGTCGGTCCCAGAGATCACTTCATTGAGATTCAGATTCGAACCGACCAGATGGACAGGGTTGCCCAGGAGGGGGTTGCCGCACATTGGGCCTATAAAGAAGGACAAAAGGTTAACAAAAACGATGCAAAACTTTTTCGGGAACTGAAAAAACTTGTCACATCTCTTCAGGATGTTGAAGATCCACGGGAATTCCTTGACAGCCTGGTTGGTGAACTGTATGACCCTGAAATCTATGCACTTTCTCCAAGAGGTGAGGTAAAAGAATTTCCCATGGGAAGTTGTCCCATTGATTTTGCTTATTCGATCCATACTGAGGTTGGCGATCACTGTGTCTCGGCCAAGGTCAATGGTCGACAAGTACCCCTTAAATATCAGTTAAAGACCGGAGATATCGTTGAAATAGTAACCTCTCCCACCCAGGTTCCCAGAAGGGGGTGGCTTGATCTGGTCAAGACCAGTCGGGCGAGGACCAGGATACGTTCCTGGCTGAGACGTGAAGAAAAAGAAAAAGCGCTGAAACTTGGTCGGGAGATTTGTGAAAGAGAGATCAAAAAACATGACACCTCGCTGAAAAAAATTATTAAAAGCGGTCATATCCGCCTGATACTCAAGCAGCTGCGCTGCAATTCCCTGGAGGATCTGCTTGTCAAGGTCGGCAGTGGGGTCATTACTGTTCAGAATCTGATCAAAGGACTTCTGCCTGCTGAGCTGCGCAAGGAGAGTGAGCAGCCCTCCCTCAGCCTCCCGCCGGAGGAGCTGGCCAGCCTGATGGTCAGCCAGCATGCAAGCGAAGGCCGAAAAGAGACAACCGGGGTGAGCATTGATGGTATTGACGGCATGTTCGTCAAGGTAAGTCAGTGTTGCCGTCCACTGCCGGGGGATCCGATCGTCGGCTTTATCACCATGGGACGGGGTGTTTCCGTGCATAAGGCAAATTGCCACAACCTTCTCAGTTCCGACCCCAAACGGTGGATTGAGGTGTCCTGGTCTGGCATTGCCGAAAAAACATACAAAGTGGGCATCCATGTCAGTGCGGAAAACAAACGGGGAATATTTTCTGAAATCAGTGGCGCCATCAATCTCGATAATGCAAATATCGTCGATATTTCAGCCCACACCACGCCCACCGATCAAGCTGACATGACCATTTCGCTGGAGGTGGAAAATCTCGACCATCTCAATATCTCTGATGCAGCATCTCCGGCAATTGCCGGCTGTCATCAACGTCCGCAGGCTGTAGTTTCAAGAAGGGGCGAGTGGCAGAATGAAAATTGTTTGCGATGTCTGTGGAAATAAGAGAGAAACAGCAAGTCTCTTGTGTCCGTTTTGTGGGAGCAAGGTGGATGCAGCAGAGCTTGTCAAACATACCGGCTTTGTGCATAAAGCCATCAATCTGGAAGCTGGACGACCGGTAGTGGATGTTGCTTTGCACCGGATGAATGAAATGATTGAGGATTCGGTAAGAAATAATGTCAATGTACTTACCTTGATCCATGGTTATGGCTCAAGTGGTAAGGGTGGGGTTATTCGTTTAGAATGCAGAAAAATGCTCGATTTTCTGAAAAATAAAGGAATAATTAGCGATTATATTGCCGGAGAAGACTTTAACAAACGTTCAGGTGTGGTGAAATCGCTTCTTCAGCGCTATCCTCAACTAGGGATGGATAAGCATTTGAATCGGGGCAACCAGGGAATTACTCTGGTGTACTCTAGAGGATCCGGTTGCCTTGACACTAGGATAGAACAACAATCTTTAACGCGACTTTGTTGTCGTAAATGCGGTAAAATATACAACTTCTAAGGAGGAGTTTCTGATGAAAAAATATTTAGTTTCGGCAGTGCTTGGACTCTGTCTTGTCATGCCTGCAGTGTCCCAATCTGCACCACCGGCGAGTTTTGAGGAAAAGCTCAGCTATAGTATGGGGTTTGAGGTGGGAAGTTATTTTAAGGGCGCTGGGGACAATATTCAGAAGGATTTCCTGATTACAGGTATTGAGGATGCCTTTAAAGGGGCCGAGCCGACCCTTACCCGTGAAGAAATGATGGCTGTTCAGAAAGAATTTGCCGAGAAGATGCAGGCTGAGCAGCAGGCCAAGATGGAACAGATGAAAGCCGAGAATAAGGCCGCCGGTACAGCATATCTTGAAGAAAATAAAAAGAAAGAGGGTGTGATTGTCACCGAAAGTGGCCTGCAATACAAGGTTCTCAAACAGGGTGAGGGAGAAAAAGCCAAACCGACTGACAAAGTTAAGGTTGAATATGTCGGAACATTGATTGACGGAACCGAATTTGACAGCACCAAGGCACACGGAGAGCCTGCTCAGTTCCAGGTTGATCAGGTGATTAAAGGATGGGGTGAGGCACTCCAGTTGATGAATGTCGGAACGAAGTTACATTTGGTTATCCCTTCAGAGCTGGCCTACGGAGAAAATGGGGCTGCACCGAAAATCGAGCCTAACTCTGTTCTTCTCTTTGATGTAGAACTGATCTCCATCGAGAAATAAAACGTTCACCTAAGCGTTGGAGCACGGCAGAAGAAAAGGCCGTCCGGGATCATCCCGGGCGGCCTTTTTGTCTCTAACGCTTTTCAGTCAACGATCGCTTTTCATGAGGAGAAAAATTCCTGCCAGTGAAAAGAGACTATGGATGGTGACCGCAGCGACGATGGGAGAGATATATCCGGCGATAGCCAAGGATTGCAGGGCACCCCATATCCCCCAGGCGACAAAGGCGAGACCACAGCTTACCGGAATCGCCACGGAAAGATCCCGTCCCCATTTTCGGTATGAATAGAGCAGGATTGGCAGTCCAAGTAAAAGCAAAGGTATGCCAAGGAAAATATAGGAAATACGACCGAGGAAGTTGGTCAACAGCCGCTCGTTTTTCATGCTCTACCTCGGATCTGCCGATTTCCTGGTAAAGGTCGGTAAGTGACAGTCTCTGCTGCCTTGTTGATCGGGATAAGGAAATCCTCTGGCCGTTCCGGAAAGGTAACTTTGGTGTTGGTAAAGTTGTCAATCCGGTAACTGTTGTCAGTTTCCTGCTGTTGGATCTGCCCAGTATGCAGATTCCAGCTGTCATCTTTTTCGTGCCAGTTAGCGTATGGCAGCGGTTATCAATGTCTCGATATTATATTTCTCATCCCAACGGGAATAGGAAAAATCCTTAAAAATATATTGTCGAGGATCAGGCCAGCCAAAAGAATAAAAACCGTCTTTTCCTTTATAGTAGTATCGGTTGTTGCGCATAATCCCCAAAGGCACCTTTCCTTTGAGCTGCTCGAACCAGATGTTGTTGGTCGCCGCAATGGTTACCGGCAATAGCCACTGGGCGGCAGCGATAAACAGCATGGTGAAAAATACTGAACCGAAAATCAGAGGTCTGATAATAAGTCGAAGGGGAACGCCACCGGCTTTCAGGGCGGTGAGTTCGTTGGTATGATTAAGAATTCCAAGAGTAATTACGCCGGAGAGCAGAATAAAAACAGGACCTAACTGGTCGACCACAAAAGGGATAGAAAGAAAAAAATATTCAAGAGCCAGAGATATTGGCTTGCCGGCATTGGTGAAATCGTCAATCTTTTCAAAAAAATCAACGAGCAGGTAGATGGCGACAAATCCTGCGTTGACGGTGAAAAAATATTTAAAAAACTGGCTCAGGAGATAGCGGTTAAGCAGATTCACGTAAATACTCCAACTATCGAATAATGCGGTTGCAGAGGAGAAATCCCAGGGCAACCATGGCTATTCCCAGAATATTGCTTAATAATATATAGGAGATGGCGTGTAATGGTTCCCCTGCCTTTAAGAATTGCATAGTTTCTCTTGCAAAGGTTGAAAAAGTGGTAAATCCACCGAGAAACCCGGTAAAGAGAAACAGTCTGAATTCGTGACTGATATGAACCCTTTCAAATAAGTTCCAGAAAAAACCGATTATCAGACAGCCGAAAAGATTGGCGGTTAAGGTTCCGAGCGGAAAGTTGATGGGAGTCAGTTTTTCAGCACAGACAGCGATAGTGTATCGGGCAATAGATCCTACGCCGCCACCGAGACCAATGGCTAATATTGCTTTCATAGTTGATGCTCTTAGTATAATAGAATTCCTGTAAAAGAGTATGGTCGTTTAGATGTAGGTAACATTATCGTTTCCTTGCGTCAAGATCGGCCTTTGCCGGTGATGCGTGAAAAACCAGGCTCTTGCAATTCCTTTCATCAGTATGGTATAGTTGGAGGCCGTCGATATGTTATTAAGGCTCGGAAGTTGTTGGAATATTAATCGGTTAACTCAATGAGACGATTTTGTTCGGGTGATTTTCGGGGAATTGAACAGCAATTTTCTCAACAGGAGGTGGCTGGCCTTTTGGCGCGATCAGTTATTCCCTTTTCGGCTCTACTGCTGAAAAAATCAGAGGAGGACAAGGGGAAATGATTGCAGCACGAACTTCGTCACGTTAGTCGTCTGATGCACTGTTCGCGCGGGTTGTACCGTGCAATCGAGTTCCTGCACCCAATATGCCACTGTTACCGTATATGGCACGTAAACTAAAAAAAAGTGATCCCCTTCCATGCAAGCTAACCTATAAAAATACTGCGAAAGATCGTTTACTTGCCTTCTGGAAGGTTTTTGAAAAAGATGACGAAGTCCTCGTTGTCATTAACGCCGACCCGGATGCTTTGGCGACTGCTATGGCGGTAAAAAGACTCCTCCGCTACAAAGTAAAAAGCGTTACCATTGCCCATCCCAATGAGATCCGTCGCCTCAACAATCAGGCAATGGTCAAGAGATTGCGAATTCCTCTTGAGCGACTGAAAGATGTTAAGGTTGACCACTATAGCAAGAGGGTAATGGTCGATTCTCAACCCAATCATCTGGCCTGTTTTGAAAAAATAAAATTTCATGCAGTAATTGACCATCATCCCATCGGTGGTGATTACGAACAGCGATTTATCGATATTAGACCGGAATACGGTGCCACTTCGTCGATGATCGTTGAGTATCTGCGGGCAGCCGGAATGAAGCCTTCGGTCGCACTGGCCACCGCACTTTTTTATGGCATAAAGGTTGATACCCAGGATTTTGAGCAGAAATCGGTTCTGGCTGATGGAATATCCTTTCGTTATCTCTTTAATATTGCCAACCGGGATCTGGTTCGTAAGTTCGAACTTACCGATTTGCGACAGTCTGAGCTCAAATATTTTTCCGTTGCCCTGGCGGCGCTGAAATACTCCAAAGGGCGTTACTACACCCATTTGGGCAGGGTCAGGAGTCCTGACGTTCTGGTTATTGTCGCTGATTTTCTCAATCATGTCGGTGAAATAGATTGGGTGTTCGTTTCCGGTATTCACGGCGAAAAGCTTGTTGTTATTTTTCGATGTGACGGCTATCGGAAAAGTGCCGGCAAACTGGCTGACAAAATATTTGGTTCTCTTGGCTCTGCCGGCGGACACAAAGGAGCAGCAAGGGCCGAGGTACCTTTGAAAAATCTCAACCTGGGCGACAAGGAATTTACTTCCGATACTCTTAAGCGTTTCATTATGCGGCACATTAAGTAAGACACGTTCGTAAAAACCTCAAATATCGATGGATAAGTAAAAAGCTTCATAGGGGAGACGTTCCATTTTCCTATTATTTCGGTGTACAGACGGTACATCGTAATGATATAAAAATTGCAGCCCAAGGGCACTTTCTGCGGGCGTAACATCGAACAAGAGAACAAGACGAAGATTTCTATCCCCCTCAAGGGGGGACTAAAATGAGTGCCCTTTGGGTATCGCTATCCTCTTTGGGGGGTTTTTACGACGCCATCAAATAAAAACTGGCAGGATTCTTCTCTCCGGGCTTGCGCAAGGGCCTGCGATATTTTACCATAGGTAGAGATACTCGGGCGGGAATGCTTAGGAATTTTAAATTCCACAGGTATTCTTGTGCAGGTCTTTTACTTAAGAGGTGCCCTATGCTGAAACCTTCTACATTGGCAATGATCCTGGCGGGAAGCCGCGTCGATGAATTGAATGTCTTGACGTATTATCGTCCCAAGTCGGCAGTGCCTTTCGGTGGTGTCGGTCGGGTTATTGATTTTTCTCTCAGCAACCTGCTGAATTCCGGCATTGAGCAGGTTGCTCTCCTCAGTCAGTATCACAGCTACTCACTCATCAATCATATCGGTACGGGTGCCGCCTGGGATATGATCGGACGCTATCGGCATGTGTCCATCCTTCCGCCTTTTCTTGGTTCTGAGGCCACAGACTGGTACAGGGGACCGGCTGACGCCATTTACAAGAACCTCGAGTATGTCAAGTACCATTGTCCTGAGGAGATCCTGATTCTGTCAGGAGATCATATCTATAAAATGGATTATCAGGAACTGATTGACTACCACACTGAAAAAGACGCAGACCTGACCGTCGCATTCACTAAAGTTCCCAAAGATGAAGCAAACAGGTTTGGTGTGGCGCGCCTGGATGATGAGGACGGTCTGCGCGGCGGCAGGGTTGTCAAGTACTGGGAAAAACCAGCACATCCCGATTCGGATTGGGCCTCGATGACGATACTCTGTTTCAAGCCCGAGGTTCTCTATCGCGCCCTGGAAAAAAACCAGGAGGGTGACTCGTATCACTTTGGCAAAGATATTATTCCCATGCTGATCGAGCAAAACTTTAAAGTGTACGGTTATAAATTCAGTGGTTACTGGGGATATACCAGAACCATCAATGAATACTGGCAGTCCAATATGGACATGCTTGGGCCTGATCCTGCTATAGACTTGGAAAAATGGGTGTTTCGAACCAACCTTGAACATCGCCACATAAGGGATAATGAGCCTGCTTTAATGGGTGAGCATGCTGTTGTACATAACAGCATGATCTATAACGGCTGCAAAATCGGCGGAACAGTGAAAAACTCAGTTCTCTTTCCCGGCGTCCATGTAAAAAAAGGCGCTGTTGTTGAGAATTCTGTGATTTTTTTCAGTAATATCATTGGCGAGAACTGTCGATTGAATAAGGTCGTCTCGGATGTGAACAATAGCTACGGCGACTCTGTGATAGTTGGACCTGAGGAGTGTAAGGACAACACCCCGATTACCATGGTGGGGTGGAATAATAAAATTCCTGACAAGACTACGATTGGCGAAGGAGCAACGATCTATCCACGGATTCCTCTTGAAATTGGCCTATGGTTTTGCAAGCGGGGGAGGTGCTGCGATGAAAAGAGCAAAAGAAGCATTGGTGCTTATTCTTGCCGGCGGTGTTGGCAGCCGCCTGAATATCCTCGTGCAGAAACGTGCTAAACCTGCAGTACCTTTTGGGGGTATTTATCGAATTATTGATTTCAGCCTCAGCAACGTTATGAACTCCGGGTTGAAAAAAGTAGGGGTACTGACCCAGTACAAGCCACTCTCACTCATGCATCATCTGGGAATGGGAGAGGCCTGGGATTTTACCGGGAGGAGCAGGGGGGTGACAATTCTGCCTCCACGTACCGGGGAGAAGGAGTCCGATTGGTATCAGGGCACAGCCGATGCGGTTCGCAGAAATCTCGATTTTCTGGCAGTCCAACCCGGCCGATGAGGTGGTGATTCTTTCCGGCGATCATATCTATCATATGGATTTTGATGCGATGATTGAATATCACCGCTCAAAAAAAGCAGATGTGACTGTTGGTATGATGGTCGTGCCCAAAAGTGAAATGTACCAGTTCGGTTGTGGAATTGTTGACCAGCATGACAGGATTGTCGAGTGGGAGGAAAAACCCAAGACGCCGCGATCCAACCTTGCCTCTATGGGAATTTATGTTTTTGATTATAAATATCTTCTCAATACCCTTATTCTCGACAAGGCTGAAGTCGATTTCGGCATGCATATTCTGCCCCGGGCGATAGCCGAGGACAATGTCTTTGCCTACCCGTTTTATGGCTATTGGCGCGATGTCGGCACCATTCAGGCCTATTGGGAAGCGAATATGGATGTCTCTAAAGAAAGAGAGTGGCATCTCTCCGCAAAGATGGCAGATCCGGACCAATATCGAGACGGAGGGTCGGATGGCAGATCGTGCTCCGGCACGCTTTGGGGCGACATGTCAACTGAAAAACTGCATGGTCTCAGCCGGCAGCAATATCCAGGGCTCGGTGATCAACTCGGTGCTGGCTCCCGGAGTGGTTGTCGAGGAAGGCGCAATAGTTAAGAACTCCATTCTTTTTGAAGACTGTATTGTCAGGAAAGGGGCGGTTGTTGATCTTGCCATTCTTGATAAAAGGGTTCAGGTGGGAGAGAATGCCATAGTTGGTTTCGGTGAAAATTATACGGTTGTCAATCAACTTCAGCCAAGCCACCTTTACACTGGCATCACGCTGATCGGCAAGGGGGCGATGATCCCCGCTGATCAGAAAATAGGCAGAAACTGTGTAATTAACAGTAATATCACTGAGGTCTCCTACCCGGAGCAGACGATTGAAGATGGTGAATCGCTGTTTGCCGATGGAGAGATCACCTGAGCATGAGCAGCGAGAAAAACAAAAAAACAAAAGTCTGTCGGAGACGTAATTCTCGCAATTAGATATTGAATAATTATTGCGCTTTAGAAAATCTTGAGTATTATTCCGCCTGATTTAATCAGTTCCAAAAGCCCTCGTAGCTCAGGGGATAGAGCACAGGATTCCTAATCCTGGTGTCGCGCGTTCGATTCGCGCCGAGGGTACCAATGCCAAGAAGGGTTTGCGAGAGTTTTTCGCAAACCCTTTTCTTGTTTTTGTTCATAAATTATGAACACCTTTTAGTAGCTCGGTGGTTCAAAAACCTCTTTTTGGGTATTGTAATGTTGCTGCATCCAAGTCCACCTCCATCCAAGATTGTCTCAAGAATAGAGTCATAGGATCGATGTTGACTCTTGCAAAATCGATTTCCCAATAGAGGAAAAGGGGACAGATTTGTTTAGTAATGAAGATTAAATAAATCTGTCCCCCGTCTTGCTGATACACTGATTTCCGGGGGATACTTTTTCAGTTTTTGTAAGCTTCAGCTGTTCGCTTAACTTGAATAGCCTTGTTGTGGTATGCGTTAGCGAAACTTGGATTGATTTCAATGGCCTTGTAAAAATCGGCAAGAGCTTTGTCGTGATCCATTTTCAGACCAAAGAAATTCGTCTTCAGCTTTCGTCCTGCGTCTATTCATCCGGATTGGTGTATCTCGGCGTCGATCCAGGCTGCGACTGACCGCTCTTTCTGCAAGGGACAGACAGTGGTTTAGTACTGAAAGGATCTTTTCTCCTTCACCTGGACTATAACTTCACCGGCTGATGCCAATTTCAATGAGACCACACATCGTGTGTCTTCTCCCCCTTGGGGCCGTTTATATCAGTTATAAGGATTGTAATGGCTTGAATGGATGTAGCAAATCGGCTCAAGGCTAATCGTGCTCGCCGAGCCACCGTACGATAAATTCTATTGCCTGAACAACCCTGTTGCATCGTGATGTCGATTTTCATGTAAACTCCCAAATGGTATGATAACGAAATGACCCAAATGAGCGACTGAGGTAAAAATATTATTCAGCTTTGATATTGCATCCATCATAAATCAAAGAATAAAGCAAAAAGAAAATTAGTACAAATAGATAAATATGCTCATATTGTTCGAATAAAACGAATAATTAACTTCTGTGGTTTTTCATTAGCAGACGGCGTTTTGGTTCCATAAGAAGGTCAATTGCGCTTTTACTGTGACAGCAGGTAGCGTCTGAAAAAAAGGGATCCAGACGCCCTAAATGCTATCCACTTATCAACTAAAACGATGTTTCATCGCCTTAATTGAGTGCCTTTTTTCAATAAACACTATCTTACATTATACTGATATTGAGATGAGTTGCGATCTGGGATCGTTCCTAAGAGGCAAAAGCAAAACATCAATGGACTCATTATAAAAGCCATACTGACCTGCCCTCAGGCAGCATAATATAACTAAGCAGACCTATTATCGCTGGCGCAATAAATATGGCGGCATGGAAGTGTCTGGTGCCAGGCGCTTGAAGGGGTTGGAAAAGAAAACTCAGAGTTGAAAAAACTGGTTGCCGAACTCACCTGAGATAATCGCATGCTAAAAGATGTGGTTTCAAAAAAGTGGTAAGCCTTGCCAGCCAAAGAATTATATCCGATTACCTTCAGTCAACTTTTCAGGTCAGTGAAAGACTGTCACCAGGGGAAACAGCCAAGGGAAAATTTCCTGAACTGGCGGTGCTTATTATGGCTATCTCAAAACTGCGGTAATCGCTTGTCCCTTATGGATTATAAGTATCCTCCGATCGATGTTCATGTTGGATTGCCCGACTATCAGACATGGTTTTTACAGGTCAAAGGTAGTCCGGCGATCCTTGACGATGATATCGGCGTGCGGTTTAAACAGGTACATTTTTTTTCGGAGGCCTGTAATGTTTCTCTGAGAAGTATGTGCCTGATGGTCTGGCAAGATCAGCAGGTGAATCAATGTAAGAGAGGAATTCTCTTCAGTTTAATCTGTTGCTGAGCCTTTTGTTATTCAAGATCTCCAGCCGACGTTTCTTGCTTCTTCGAGCATAATTGGTAAACATACAATAAGGCCACAATTCATTTATAGCTTCTTGAATAACCTTTGTCGGCACGTATACCGAGTCCCGGAGCAGTTTAAAGTCTGTCAGTTTACCCTGTTGTTCAGCCCATTTGCCCAGGAAAAGATAAGAGCTCTTTTCCTGGGCAGTCTGGAAAATAACGTTCCTCTCTCAAGCCATTAAAACGTGCTGGCGTTGACCAGGAAGTGGACATAAATACTTGCCGCATACCCCAATGCAATGACCGGTGTCCATTTGAGGTGACCAAAAAAGGTGTACTTTCCGCGAGCCTGACCCATCAGGGCAACACCTGCAGCGGAACCGATAGAAAGCATACTACCTCCAACCCCGGCTGTTAGGGTTACCAGGAGCCACTGGCCATGCGACATATCAGGCATCATTGTCAGCACAGCGAACATTACCGGAATGTTATCGACAATTGCCGATAGCACGCCAACCAGTATATTAGCGACCGTGGGACCCCAATCAAGATACATCACATTAGAGAGCAGCCCCAGGTAGCCGATAAACCCAAGACCGCCAACACATAAAATGATCCCGTAAAAGAAGAGGAGTGTATCCCATTCCGCCCTGGCAACTTTACTGAAAATGTCAAAAGGAACTATCTGACCAATCCGCTCTTGAGCTTTTTGAGAATCATAGTTCTCGTCATCTCGCTTGTGAGTTTTATTGAGGTAAAAACCATACATTTTGAGTAGTGATAGTCCTGCCATCATTCCAACCATGGGTGGCAGGTGGAGGAAGTTGTGAAAGCATACTGCTGTTGCTATGGTCCAGAGAAACAAACCCACAATAATAAAAGCACCACGCTTGAGCCGTATGTCCTCAACATCAGTGCTTGGCTGGGCTTTGGGTACTGCAAAGTGCATGATTGCAGCAGGAACGATCCAGTTCACCACGGAAGGCATAAACAGGACGAGAAATTCTTGGATCTGGATAACTCCCTTCTGCCAAACCATCAGGGTTGTAATATCACCAAAGGGACTAAAAGCGCCTCCTGCATTAGCGGCGACGACAATATTGATACAGGCAAGCCCCACAAATTTTTTATCCTCCTTTCCTATCGCCATAACCACAGCACACATCAAAAGAGCTGTAGTCAGGTTGTCGGCGACTGGGGAGATAAAAAAGGCAAGCACCCCGGTAATCCAAAAAATCTTTCGGAAAGAATACCCTGCATTGACCAGCTTAATCCGTAATACTTCAAAGATTTGCCGCTCATCCATGGCGTTTATGAATGTCATGGCAACCAGTAGGAACAGGAACAGTTCTGCATATTCAAGTATGTTATGCCTGATAGCGACCTCCGCCACTCCAGTAATACCATTCATGGAATATATCAGGCCGATCAGCCCCCATATAATACCGGCTGCCAACATCACTGGTTTTGATTTTCTCATGTGGGTAACTTCTTCGAGCATGACAAAAGCATAGGCAATTACAAAAACGACTATTCCGATATAACCAACCCAGTGGCTGGTAAGAGATAACAACTCCTGAGAATCACCTGAACTGGAGGCCGATGTGGCCAGCCCCCAGGTCATGAATATCGTTAATATGAAAGCCAACAGGCTGAATAGATGCTTTATCCGCATGTGTTACTCCTCTTCAATAAATTATTTAAAATATAGCTGATGCTGGTTTATTCCAAGTTGATAGATTGAAATAATCAGTTCCCTAACCAACCGGAACGATGGTCTTCATCCCCATTAAGGGCCAGATAACGGCGACAGCGAGCCAGGTAACCAGCATCAACAGGATTGACGCCGGAATACCGTACATGGCAAACTCACCAGTGGTAAATTGTTTGGAGTTGTACGCAATGGCGTTGGGGGCAGCCCCCACCAGGAAAAGAAACGGCATCCCGGCCACAACCAGGGAAGAAAACAGGATTACTTCACCGGCCACACCGAGGTAGGGCGCTATCACCAGAGCAACTGGCAGGGAAATGGCGATGGCGGCAACGTTCATGATAAAATTGGTCATCATCATTACAAAAAAGGCCATTCCTAAAATAAAGAGCATAGCTGGGGCATCTGTAAACAGTTGCAGCCAATTAACAGCCATCCATTTTGCAGCTCCGGTTTCCCAGAGGCAAAAACCAATGGACATGGCACCGCCAAACAGGAGGATTATGTTCCACGGGATCTCTTCCAGGTCATCCAGGTCGAGGATTTTAAACATGAAAAAAACTATAGTTGAACAGAGCATTATCCCGGTTTTGTCAAGAGAAGACAAAGCAGGAATAAAGTTTTTAAGGGCGATAAGTACAATAGTTGCCACGACGATGGTCACGGTCAAGATTTCCTTGCGGCTCCATGCACCCAATTCTGCATACATTATTTTAGAGCGTTCCTTCAGGCCCGAAATTGCACTTTTCTCCGGCTTTAAAAATATCATAAAAAAGCCCCACAACAAGAAGACCATGATCCACCCTATAGGGAACATATACATCGACAATTCAAAAAAGCTGACATCTACCTGCATTATGTCTTTATAAAAGCCAAGAGCCACAGCACCCCTGGCTGCTCCAAGAAGAGTAACAATACTTCCCGCACCGGCTACATATGCCATGCCAATAAACAGCCCTTTGCCGAATCGTGTCGGTTCGTCACCGTCGGTATACAAGGCGTGTATTGCCATCAGAAGCGGAAACATAGTTGCTGCAACAGCTGTATGGGCCATGAGGTGAGAAAGCGCCGCCGTCATGACAAAGCAACCTAGATAGATCATGCTTGTACGCTCGCCTACTATGGACAACATCTTGTAGGCAAGTCTCTTAGTGAGACCGGTTTTGGTAAAAACCATGCCTATGACGATAGAACCAAAAATGAAAAGCACCGAAGGGTCCATAAAGTCCTTGAATGCAACACTTGGAGAGCGAATCAAAAAGAGGGCCTGTAAACTCCCTATGGCAATACTCGTAATCCCTATGGGAACTACTTCAAAAACCCACCAGGTAGCTGCGAGGGCAAATATCGCGATGGCTCCCTTTGCTTCTGTGCTCAGCACAAAATTTGCCCCTAGAGGGTCGATGGCGTCTGGCCATGGAGGTGACCAGTAGATAATAGCAAACAAGGCGACTCCCAGGAACATGACGAAGAATCTCTTGTAATCGATCGGAGGACTTTCTTCATGAACTTCTGATACTGTTATTTGACTCATTCTAACACCCTTTTCACACTATCTTAAAATTGATCTGGCAACCTACATGGTGCAGTAACCGCCAAGCACCCGAAAGATGTCAGCCACCCTGACCGCCCCAAGGAGAATGCCGTTTTCAGTAACTGGTAATGTGTTTTCCTGATCTTTAATCATTATCTCCAGTGCATGCAGTAAGGTCATAGTGCCATCGATGGACCGATGCGGTTTGCGCATATATATATGGACCGCTGTGGATGCCTGCCTTCTGCACTCGACGCGGAAATGCTCTTCGAGCAAAACCGACAGATCGGTAAATTTTTGTTTTATACCAGCGTAGACCTGGTGAGAAGAATTTCCCAGTATAGAGGGAAAGAAGCTTGACAGTATCCCAGATACATCCAGCATACCGACCAGTTGGTCTTTGGCGTCTATTACCAGCACTTCTTCGTAGTGAAGGTGCTGGTTATCTGCAGAGCTATGCTTCAATATCAGGGCAACACCGTTTGCAATGGGTTCGTCCCATCGTATAGACGGGTACTGGTCTATTGGAATCATGATTTTCTGAACATCGGGGATATTATTATGCATGATTTCTCCATAGGTTTTATTGCTCTTAATGAGCTCCTTGTCAGCGGGCACAGCTTCTGAAAAAAGCGCTCATGAAGCAATAAGCAAAACGCATTCCACTCATGACTTTATTGAGATTAATCTAATTATATCGGATAGATAAAATATCGAACACGTTTGAGGCGAGTTGAGAATGCAGCTAACCTCTTTGCGCCTGAGTTACTAAACGTTATAATTTGTTACATTTTGGTCAGCTCAATACTTTTTCTGTAAAGTCAATCCCTAGAAAGAAATCAATGTATCTGTATAATTACACATGAATAATTGCCAAACCAACGTCAGAGCCACTTCGCGTTGTGCTTCACAGTGAAGCTTATCGTTACATTATGTTACATTGTGCCCGCTGTCACGGTTACAGTTACCCCTCTTACAATAAACATAACCCACTGGTACAAATCACTTTTATCCAAAAAGACAATTGTGGCATGGTAAGTGCTAGAGTATGGTTAAAGATTGCTGTATCAACCCCTCATTAATGCGATATGCTCAGATAATCTCAAAGAGGTAGACCATGTCTTCAATAGCTATATTTCCATGCCGTCACACCCTGGCCGAGAACATTGCTCAAGAATTAGCAAACAGGTTGACTTTAAAAATGTATACAGATGATCACCTGATAGGTGATACTGCCGCTGTTTTTAGCATTGATGAGGACAAGTTGAGAACTGCAATGTTTGGGCGAACTTCAGTTTTCAATAAGTTTACCCTGGAAAGAGAGAAGCTAATAAACATGCTCAGGCACACCCTGCACCAGAGATTGGACAGCACAGATCAGTATCTTTTTGAAGGGTTTCTTACTTCACTCATCCCTTCTCGTATCAATCACGTTCTCAAGGTATTAGTTGTAGATACCCAGGCGGACCGTATTTCTTACGCCGTAACCAACGGAATGGGCGAGAAGCAGGCCCAAAAATCCAGAAAAGAGTTTGATAAGATGGCCTACGGTTGGACCGATTTTCTCTTTAACAAAGAAGCCTATGAAAGCTCCCTCTACGATCTGGTAATTCCTGTGGCTCACAAAACCGAAAAAGAACTGGTGGAAGCAATCATAAAGTGTTTTCACACAACTTCTGTATTACGTACCAATGAGTCGCAGCAAGCAGTCAGCGACATGGGGGTGGAGGTGAAAATTGAACATATTCTCCTCGAAAAAGGCCATAAAATTGATACAGTCGTAGTAGGAGGAGATGCAACTCTGACCGTTACGGAGGATGTTTTTAATTTCCGAAAACTAGAAGAAGAGCTTTCTGAACTGGCTCGTCAAGTCGAAGGTGTTGGCAAAGTCACTGTCAATCAAAGCCCTGGTGCGAAAAACTCTATTTATCGGCGACAGAAGTTCGAACTGCCTTCCAAAGTGCTCTTCGTTGATGATGAAAAAGAGTTTGTCCAGACGGTTTCTGAGCGCTTAATCAGCCGTGATGTGGGAACCTATGGGGTGTATGACGGCGAGGCGGCACTTGAATTGGTCACCGAAGACCAACCAGATGTGATGGTGCTCGACCTTAAAATGCCTGGCCTCCATGGTGTTGAGGTATTGCGCCAGACAAAAGAGCTTGCCCCAGAGGTTGAAGTTATTGTTCTCACGGGCCATGGAACCATGGACGATATGCAGCAGTGCATGGAGTTAGGTGCCTTTGCCTATATGAACAAACCCGTAGACATCGAAGAACTGTCTGTTACAATAAAGGCTGCCAGTGAAAAAGTCGCTGCAGCAGCGAGTAAAAACGGTTCCCCAAAAAATGGCTGATAGAAGGAGGATGCAAGTGGACGACAAACTGCATGCGAGAGTACTGCTGGTGGATGATGAAGAGGAGTTTACCGATGTCCTCTCCAAACGGCTTGAGGCCCGCAACCTTAAAGTCAAGACCGTCAACCGGGGCGAGGACGCAGTCCATATGGTTGATCAGCAATCCTTTGACGTCATAATACTGGATCTTGCTATGCCTGGCATGGACGGGCTAGAGACACTACAGCAAATTAAAGCGAACCACCCTGATGCAGAAATAATCATGCTTACCGGTCACGCCTCTGTTGAGAGCAGTGTCCAAGCCATGAAAATAGGGGCAGAGGACCTGCTGGAAAAACCGGTAGACATGGCTGATCTGCTCAGCAAGATAGAAGAAGCTCACAAAAAAAGAGTTGTTGTTTTGCAAAAACAATCTAAAGAGGAGATTGAAAAAATTATCAAAAGTAAAGGCTGGTAAAGTGATCTACCAGTTGCAAGATACCTGTCGCCATGAACAGCCTGCGGGAAATCAAAAATGGAAACCTTTTTGATGAACCGGCAACAATTACAAGAGGTATCATGTTTACACCGGACATAAAATCTCTGCTTGAAGGAGTACCATGTCCAGCCATGATTCTTGACCATATGTTTAGAATTATTGATATGAACCGGCTAATGGAGGCAATGAGCGGCCACGTTATCGGTGAGGTAAGGGGCATTCATGGTGAACTGGTGCTGCGCAGTAATGTCGGCAACAGCAGGAATCGTCAGTTTAAGGCAGTACTGGAAACAGGAGAACCAGTTTCTCTTGAGGGGGATATTCTCAATTGCTATAGGCGTAAAATCCCTGTCCAGTGTCACATATCACCTCTTACAAGTACAGAAAACAATAGGAAAGGCTTGTTTGTTGTTACTGAAGTGGTCCGGGGTGAGGAGTCCAAAAAGAACCAGAACAACACGAGTTTTTCTTCAGCTGGAATCATTGGCTACAGTCCCAAAATGCAGCAGGTATTGGATAAAATACCGCTCATATCGCAAACCGATGCATCGGCTCTGATAACTGGTGAAACCGGTACAGGCAAAGATAAAATTGCAGAGATAATCCACCGGCACTCGCCCAGGGCCCGGTTTCCCTTTATCAAAATAAACTGTGGTGCCCTTCCCCTAGACCTTCTCGAATCTGAGCTATTTGGTTATACAAAAGGGGCATTCACCGGGGCAACACGCAATAAAGCAGGGATGTTTAAACTTGCTGACAGGGGCACACTGTTTTTGACCGAGATCGGAGATATGCCTCTCCCGTTGCAGGTAAAACTGCTTTCTGTCCTGGATGACAAACAGTTTTACCCCGTCGGCGGCGAGCAGAATATCAGTGTTGATGTTCGAATCATCGCTGCCACCCATCGCTCACTCCGGGAGCAGGTGAAAAAGAAGAAATTTCGGGAAGATCTCTTTTACCGTTTGAACGTGCTCTATGTTCATCTGCCGCCCCTGCGAGAGAGAGGAGTAGACATACGCTACCTCCTGGACCACTTCCTGGAAAAATTGATGGCAGCCCTGGGAAAAAACATAGTTGGCTTTACCGCCGAGGCAATGGATGCACTGCTCAGTTACAGCTACCCAGGAAATGTCAGGGAAATGAGTAATATTGTTGAGTATGCTGTGAACATGTGTAAAAAGAAAAAGGTGGGCATTGGGCATCTACCGGGCTATATCTTTGAACCAGTCCCGGATGGCCCAGTTGAGGCAGAAAGCAACGAAATGGATCAATTTGATCCGCAGCCATCAGAGGTTCAGGTGGAGCCACAAACCTCTTCGACTTTTTTACCAGTACGAAAAAACGAGAACTGGAATGATATCGAACGCCGAATGATCGTTGATACCTTAAAAGAGTATAACGGCAGTAGAAAGCAGACAGCGGCGCACCTTGAATGGACACGAATGAAGCTATGGCGCAAGATGACGAAATATGGCCTGCTTCCATGAGTAAAATATGACACGTTTCCCTATGTGTCGAAATAATCACATCTTTTTTCGACTTTCTGCCAGGCGTTTATGAACCATTCGAATAATCTGCCCATCATAAATGTGGCCTGAGAGGTACTCCGTGCAAAAATTGATGATTCCTATTCAAGGCGACTTTGTCGCACCCAGATTCGATCTGGCGACCGAGGTTCTCATTGCCCGTTATGAAGATGGCGCCCTGCTTGGGGTCCCCAAGACCATAATCATGGAACGACCCTCGGATGAAGGGCTATGCCAGATGATCGTTGAAGAGCACATAACTGCCATGATCTGTGGCGGCATTGAAGAGCTGCATTACAACTTCCTGAAGTGGAAAAAAGTGAATGTACTTGATGGCGTTATTGGGGACTGGCAGACCGCACTGGAAAAAACACTTGATGGCACCTTGCAGCAGGGAGCCGTGCTTTACCCAGACAAGGAAACAACTATTTCTCATGAAACCAAATAAGCGTGAATCGCTATTTTCGAAGCTGAGCCCGAATGCCTTTAAGAGCTTTTTTGACCTCGGGCTGAAAAAGAGAAGCTACGAACAACTGCGTACAATTCTCTTCACTACCATGTTTGGCATGGCCATGCTGCCTCTTCTGATCGTGGGTGGGCTTGGCTACTACAATTACCAAGACCTGCTGCAGATATCTGAACAGGAACAGCTTGAATGGCAGCTTAGCGGCTCAATAAAATCCACAGAACATATGGTCGAAAGTCTTAAATCGATCATTCAGTTTGCAGCTAAACGTGATCGGTTTCTCGAGCTGATATTGGGTGATCACCTGGAACTGCTTTTTACCCAAATCCAGACCCATTATCCGTTGCTGGCTGACCTTGGAGTGATAGATCAACACGGTATCCAGCAGGCGTATTTCGGTAGCTACGACCTTCAGGGCACCGACTATTCCAATGAAGAGTGGTTTCAGAAAATTTTTGATGAAGGGGTGTATGTCAGCGACGTGTACACTGGTCACCGGGGTGTACCTCACTTTGCCATTGCAGTCGGTATCTATGACCCGAAAACCGACGCCAGATGGGTCCTAAGGGCAACCATTGACGCGGCCACCCTGCAGCAATTTACTAACACCATTAAAACAAATGCCACGGACGATCTTTTTCTAGTAGATAACCGAGGCAAGCTACAAACTTCATCGCTCTACTTTGGAAAAATCCTATCACAATTCAAATACCAAATCGAACCAGGAATTCAGCATAGCGTCTCTGAAAGCGGTGAGCATATTTTTAAAGCTGTCGGTGCAATAGAAGGCAGCCCCTGGAACCTGGTGCTTGTAAAGAAGCGGTATATCCATCATGATGACTGGAAAAGATTTCAGATGCGGCTCGTTCTGATCATTTTAGCTTCCCTGGTCATTAGTTATATCGTTACCCTTAGCCTTGTAGGGGTACTCACCGACTTGATTCGTAAGTCGGACGAAACCCAGATGGCCATGGCGCAGGAAGCTGAGCATACCAACAAACTTGCATCTATCGGCAGGCTGGCAGCAGGTGTTGGTCACGAAATAAATAATCCGCTAGCGATCATCAACCAAAAAACAGGGCTTATCGAGGATCTTCTGGCCATGTCAGAAGCTGATTTTGCATATAAACAAACAATCCAGAGCAGTCTGCAGGTAGTAAATCAGAGTGTTGACCGTTGTAAAGCTATTACCCATAGACTTCTGAGTTTTGCCAGACGAACAGATGTCTACGTAGAACAACTTGATGTAAATGATATCATCCGTGAAGTATTACGGTTTCTTGATAATGCAATGCTCTATAACAAGATAAAAATAGAACTGAATCTTGATGATGATTTATCATTGACAACCAGTGATCGCATTCAGTTACAGCAAATTTTTCTTAACATCATCAATAATGCTATAGATGCCATTGGCAAAAACGGACTCATCCAGATACGATCCCAGGGAGCAGGAAGTGACATACGGGTTATCATAGAGGATAACGGTCCAGGGATAGCTGAAGAGGTGCTACCAAATATATTTGAGCCCTTTTACACGACCAAGGAAACAGGAGAAGGAACAGGTCTTGGATTATCAATAACGTACGGACTTGTCAAGAAATTAGGTGGAGAAATCGATGTACAATCTCGCCTTGGCCATGGAACCATTTTCACAATAACCATTCCACTGAAGAATCAAAACAATGAGCAAGGAAAACAACAACACTATTAGAATCCTTATCGCTGACGATGAGGTCGAATTTGCCTCGACACTTGCCACTCGGCTGGAACTAAGGGGCTATGTTACTGAAATTGCCAACTCAGGAGAAGAAACTCTTGAGGCAATCACCCGGCAAGTTCCAGATCTCCTGATGCTGGACCTGAAAATGCCGGATCTGGACGGCCTTGAGGTCCTGGCCAAGTTACGGGAAAACTATAAGGAACTGAAAGTGATCATCCTCACAGGCCACGGTTCATTTAACTCAGGAAATCAGGGGATGACTCTTGGAGCTTTTGATTATCTCATGAAGCCGGTTGAGTTAAGCCTGCTCCTTGAAAAAATTACTGAAGCCACAGCTGCAGAATAATCAAAAAGATGCAAAACTGGTAAATTCACCCAGTGCCCTTTTTAGACTGGCCACGGCTCAACCCATTCTTGCAGGTGGTGTTATATGAAAAAAAAACCATGATGTTAATGCCTTATGCATTGAAGTATTTAGTAAAATTTCTGCGACGGTATCCCATGAAATCAAAAACACCTTCTCTATTATCAATGAAACCGCCGGGCTGCTCAATGATCTCGCCATGATGGCCGGGGAGGATGGCGGCGGTCTGAGTATCGAGGAACGACGCCTTCTGCCGCAATGGGCTGCAGCTCACTCACTGAATTTGTGACTCGATTGATTCGAGAGCACGCGCCGAGTATTCTTGCGCAACAAAAAACGATAGAATTGACCAATGCACAGTTTGATAACTTTATTGCTGTCTGTAACGACAAGACTTTGAAGCCGAGTAAATCCCTGCTGAAAGCTGCAAAACGTCTGGACAGTGAGGGGTATTAATTGGCACTGCAAAAAGGTTTTGTCGATCTCGACACTACACATCAAGATGTACGACGGTTCCGTTGCGGCAAACCGCAGATGGATACCTTTCTGATTCGTTATGCCTTAAAAAATGCCCAACTTGGGATCAGTAAGACCTGGGTATTGCTTGAAGAGGACAAGGCAGGGAAAAAGAAATTTCCAGTGGCCGCATATTACACCCTGGCGGTTGCAACAGTCACTCGCGAAACACTGCCGATAAACCAGAAAGAGCTACCAATTTATCCCGTCCCGGTTACTCTGCTGGCTCGCCTTGCTGTCTCTGAGAAATATAAAAAGAAAGGGCTTGGAACAAAAACATTAATAACGGCTCTTCGCCAAGCAGTCATCCTTAAAGATAGGGGACTCCCCTCAATTGGTGTGGTTCTTGACGTCCTGGACGAAGACGCCTTGAATTTCTATAATCGGTTTGATGTATTCCACGCCTTTTCAGATAATCCGATGCGATTGTTCGTACCAATGCAGGTGATACAGCAGCTCTGAGAAACTCCAACACGAAAAAGCATCTGGAAATTAATTTCATCTTGCATTTTTTGCTGTCGGCCATAATATAAGTGCATCATTCCAGCTCATATTCAATGAGATACCCCTTCACAGGGCTTAGCTGAATACGTTTCACGTATTCTTGAATTCCAGGTACATCAGCCACTTTTCTCAGGCAACGTTTAACCGCAATGGCGGACTTCTTTGCCTTGTATACTGAGTGGCTCTTCCAACATATCAATTTCACGCTTTATCGTCGATAAACCGAAGTTTGCTCTATCTATGAGACTTTCCAGGTTTATTCTACGTTCACATATCATTTCTCAATCATCTCCACCAAACCCCATAAACAGGGAGTGAAACACATACTCCCGATAGGGGAATTGTTGTTTCATTTCCACAAACAAGGAGGAAACAGCAATGGCAAATGAAAATTTATTTCAAAAAGTAACACAGATCAACGGACAGCTTCGAGCTTTTGGTCGCGAGGCCGTGCAGGAAATCAAGATGATGAAAGACGGGGAGGTCATTGGCCAGGTTAGATATGGGTATAAGCCCCAGTACGTTTTTGACACTGTCAATAATGTGCTGCAGCCGGAGAATTGGCGGTATGAAGTGGTGAGTAAGGAAATTTTTGATACCCAGGCGGTGATCGAAGTAAAGCTGTTTATTCGGTTCAACGACGAATGGCTTTGCAAGGGCTCGCAGACCGGACAGATGCAGATCATCAAGAAGAATGTTGGCGATGCTTATAAAGGCGCAATTACCGATGCTCTGCAAAAATGCTTCTCCCTGCTTTCCATCGGCAGCGATTCCTATAAAGGATTGCTCGGCAGCGTATACCATTCAGGTACTCGTTCTGCAGAAAGCAAAAAGCAACAAACCGCCAAACCACCTGCTCAGCCACCAGAAAAAAAGCAACCAACCGAGACCAGCAAAACCAAACAAGATCAACCAGACATTATCGACCTTCCGAAAATTGCCGGTGTTGATTATCAGCGTAAAAACGGTATGGTCAATAAGCATGCCAATGACTCAGGTTAGTAAAAGGCCTGGATGCCTCAGAAGGTGTTCTCAAAAAGATTGTGAGAGTAGGGTAAAGATATAATGGTTTGCTGCAATCCTGCAACAAACTAAAAAGGTAGCAATTATTTTGTTATTCCATATTTTGCAGCTTTTCCGGATGAGTGTAGACTGATGAATATTGAGCTTTTTGGCCATTTCGCGTGTCGTCTTATACTGCTGGAAAACACGCTGTATGAGTTTTTTTTCGGTCCGGGCAACAGCTTCGGGAAGTGAGATTACTTCTTGTTCTATGTCTGCAATGGATTTTCTTGTTCCACCCGTTAAATCGTGAGTGGTCACCACTTGATCATGAGAACTAACAACAGCCCTTTCGACAGTATTTTCTAATTGCCTGACATTTCCTTGCCAATCATATTGGCACCAGTAATCAAGAACATCACTTGTCACCTGAACATTTTTTTTGTACTTTTTATTAAATTGAGACAAGAAATGTTCGACAAGCGGCAGAATATCAGCCCTGCGCTCATTGAGTGCAGGTATAGAAATGGCTTCTACATTGAGTTTATAGTAGAGATCTTCTCTGAACTCATTTTGTGCCATCATAGCCTTCAGGTTTCGATTCGTGGCCGCAAGTAGCCTGATATCCACCTTAACTGGCTTCGTTCCGCCCACCGGAGTAATAAATTTATCCTGTACTGCCCGTAACAGTTTTACCTGCATGTGCAAAGGTAATGCACCTATTTCATTCAATAGCAGGGTGCCTTTGTGTGCTAAAGCAAAATAGCCAAGTTTTCCGGCACGACTCGCACCAGAAAAAGCTCCTGGTTCATAGCCAAACAACTCAGATTCCATGAAGTTTTCAGGAATTGCATCGCAATTTACTTTAATAAATGGTCCGCCCTTACGCGCACTGTTAGAGTGGATTATACCTGCGATAGTCTCCTTTCCGACTCCTGATGGGCCTGTAATGAGAACGGAGCAGTCAACGTTTGCCAGCCGAAGTGCCAAGGAGACAATTCCTTCCATCTGATTTGATTGATAGACAAATCCTTTTTTTACCTCCACCTGTTGCAATTTGTTTTTGTATAGTTCTGTCAGCCCCTTCATTTGATTCAATTCAGACTGTAATTCAAAGAGATGTGTTGCATCTCTTATGTTGTTAACCACGAGTACAATGTTATTGTTTTCATCAAAAACCAGGGTGCTCGTCGCAATAATTGTTTTACCATCTTTGGTCGTTACGGTCGTCGTTACGGTCTCTTTCTTCTCAATGGCCCGCACCGCTGAAGATCTGGAATATACGCCTTGCTCCAACATATCTTGGGGATATTTTCCTATCAGTTCGTCTCTGGAAAACCCAAATAATTTCTCAGTGGCCCTGTTCATGTTGAGCACTTTCCCTTCACCATCAGACAGCCATATGCCGTCAAAGGAAGATTCAAATACAGCGTCAAATTGTCTGTTGAGCTCTTTTACCCGGTTGAGTTCTCCAGATATGGATTCCAGTTCAGAAATATCCTGGAGAATGGCGACCGCGCCGTTAATACGATTGTTTCTGTCAACAATTGGACTTCTGTTGGATAAAAAATAGCGGTCTTTGACCTTGATTTTTTGCAGAATTTCCGAAACACCTGAAAGTGCCACTTCTCTCAGGCGGCTTTCAGGATAAAAATCCTCGATCTGCCTGTTGTAGACATCTTCAAATTTTTCACCAAAAAATTTTTCTGCAGACTTGTTGAATATCTTTACTCTCCCACCTAAATCAATGGATATTATGAGATTATGAGTTGAATTAAACATTGCTTCCGTCTCAGAGGTAAAGTTTCGGTATAGCTTTGCAATATTTTCAACAAGTTTCTTTTCTGAGAACTTTCGCTTTCCTATCCCACTGGAATCATCCAACGATTTTATCGTTGTCCAAAATCTCGTCAATTCCCATACGGTCTTCATCAACTACGGCTTTCATTATATTCTCAACCGGATCTGACGGACTGTCTCCATTTGAAATAGAGGCGATGATGTGCTGAACAGTCAAGATACCAACCATGCGGTTTTCGCCGTCAATGACAGGCAGAGCACCTATCTTTGTATCTTGAAGTTTGATCGTTGCATCGAGGATGGAGTGGGTAGGCAACACAGATATAGAACTAGAAAATTTCTTGTTTTTTTGCTCCATGGCACACGCCCCTACATAGACTATTTTGGGTTCCATATTTGATTGGTATTATTCAGATATAGCATACTGAAAGATAGCAAAATTAGTGTTTCCGAAATTTTACAAGACTAGCATACTGCCCATTTCTCATTTCTCATAAACACTCTAACATTTGTAAATGTAATGCGGATTCAAATCAACATGGTAATAATAAAATAAGTATGTGACACTATTTTTGCGATTCCGAATGTGCGATATAAAGTGTGGTAATTTTAGTCTTGTATGATGTTGAAACTGGAAACCCTGAACTCGGAGTACTGGCGGCTGGATTTACCCAACTCGGAAAGTATGCCGGGGTGCCAGCGGTTTCAGATAAAAACTAGACAGGATGCTAAAACTACTTGGTGTAACCATATCTGACTATCGGCAATCAACGGAACCTGTTACAGAAAACATAGAAACCGGCCTAGTCAACCTATTTAAATTATAAGGATAAATAAATGACGCCTGATGTCCTACAAAAAAGAACTCAAAAATTGGCCTGGTACTTTTTTAGTATCGTTTCCCTTTCCTACCTTATGGTCTATTTTCACAGGGTAGCTCCAGCCGTCGTTTCAGATCTGCTCATGGCAGAATTCAATTTGAGTGGCGCTGTCCTGGGAAACCTGTCAGCAATTTATTTTTACGTCTACACCGTTGCAGTTGCCGGCCGGGGTCCTGGCAGATGGATTTGGTCCCAGAAAAGCTATTTTCTGGGGCATGATGGTTTCCGGCGTCGGCTCCCTCATCTTTGCCGGTTCAACTCTTCTCGGCTTTGCCTATCTGGGGCGGATTCTCATTGGGTTCGGCGTATCTGTCATCTTTGTCTCCATGTTGAAAATCGTAACAGAATGGTTTCCTGTAAAGCAGTTTGGAGCATTGTCCGGCATAGCCGTGCTTATTGGCAATTCAGGTGCCGTCCTTGCAGCAACGCCCTTGGCCTATTTGGTCTCGTTGTGGGGATGGCGTGCTTCCTTTTCCCTCGTCGGTGGTATTGGGATCTTTGCCAGGTTCCTAACCCTGCTTTTGGTTAAGGATCGTCCGTTGGAGCTGAATTTACCTTCACCAAACCCAACCTTTACAACGGCGGTGAGAATGGGGGTTACGGATGTTATACAGGGGTTGGCACAGGTAATGAAAAATTCCAGCTCCTGGCCTCCGTTTATTGTGTTCTTCGGGGTTTACGGATCACTTATGGCATTCCAGGGAGTATGGGGGCTCCCATTTTTGGTGCAGCAATACGGCATGGAACGGTTCGAGGCTTCTTCAAACCTGCTGATCATCGCGGTGGGCTTGTTGATCGGCTGTCCGGCGATCGGCTATATTTCGGACCGGATCGGGAAACGCAAGTTGCCTTCGCTGGCATCCTTATCGATGTATGTGCTCTGCTGGGTAGCCATGCTGGTATGGCCAGGAGGGAAACCGGCCCCCTGGGCCCTTCCTTATCTTTTATTTGTCATGGGTTTTTTTGCCTCAGGATTCATACTTGTCTGGGCCTGCGCCAAGGAAACCAATCCTATTGAATTGTCCGGTTGCGCAATCGGGCTTGCCAATATGGGAGGATTCTTTGGAGCTGCTCTGGTTCAACCCCTGTTTGGATGGGTTCTGGATAAAAGATGGCAGGGACTTTTTGAAGATGGGGTACGACTGTATCCTTTGGAGTCGTGGCGGTTTGCTTTTCTTTTAGCACTTGCCATACTCATTTCAACCACCCTGGTCGGAATTTTAATCAAAGAGCCCCAAAAGAATACTGTCAAGGCAAGAAGGCCGATGCAACAGTGCGAAGCAACACAAGCATAGATTTTTGCTGACGTATTGCTCATCTGATCGGTCAAGGTTTTCTTGGTTTGTTCTCATTCACAATTCATAACAAGGAGTATGCTCGATGATGTACGAAGATATCATTTTTTCTCAGACAAATTCCATAGGCATTTTAACCTTGAACACCCCTGAAAAAATTAATGCCCTTTCCCTCCAGAAAATTCTGGAAATCATTGACGTGCTGGAAAAAGTGGCCAGTGACGATTCTATTAGCGTTGTGGTTTTGAAAGCCAACGGCAACAATTTCTGTGCAGGCCATGATCTGTCAGAAATGGTTGATCAGGGAACGAAAGAATATAAACGACTCTTTGACCAGTGTACTCGGATGATGATGATGCTCCATGAAATTCCTCAGCCGGTAATCTGTGCGGTACAGGGAATTGCAACTGCGGCAGGCTGTCAGTTGGCTGCCTGGTGTGACCTGATTGTGGCTGCGGATAATGCCAGGTTTTCAACCCCAGGGGTGAAAATAGGCCTGTTTTGTACAACTCCTATGGTAGCAATTACTCGGGCCATCGGCAGAAAAGCGTCCATGGAAATGCTGTTGACAGGTCGTGATTTTTTGGCAACCGAAGCAAAGGAACTGGGCTTGATCAACCGGGTGGTACCCCTGAAAGAATTAGATGTTGAAGCGATGAAACTGGCAGAGGAAATATCTGAGGCCAGTAGTTTTGCTTTGGCTATCGGTAAACAGGGGCTGTATGCTCAAGCAGATATGACCGACATTCAGGCATTGCACTATGCCAAGAATACTATCGTTATGAACAACACCTCAGTGGATGCTCAAAACGGCATCAAAGCATTTCTCAACAAGACGTCCACCGAGTGGAAAAACCGGTAACCCACCTTGGATTCCTTGAGAAAGGAATCTTTCCCTATCCAAAGGACGGCTGAAATTATGTCGTCCTTCTTTCCAAATTTAAGAGTTATCATCAAAATCAAAGAAAAGCTCAAAAAACGTTGATTCAGAACCAATTGAAGTTCAGTGGAGAATAAGCTAAATCCCGGTACTTTTGAGGCAGATTTATACCAAAAGCGCTCGCTTTCCGTAAAAAGCCGGTATATAAATCATTACTTGTGCTCAACCATGTGGTGACTTGTCAGGCTTTCCGGTAAATATCCTTTGTATTGGAACGGCAACAAATCTAGAGTTTGCATTAGCAGATTTAAGGGAAAAGGACAGATGGCCGAGAGAATCTTGAAATTTCAACTTTATATTATGCCTTAATCGTATAGCGAAAAGACAAGGATATTCAAAAAAACTGCACGAAAACTATTCTGTTCAAAATCTGAATAAGTCACGCCTTTCGCCGGCACATCGTCAGCGTTAATCTGTAATGGTCAATAATATTGACATCAGTCACAGGCCCACTGTTAAACCTGCCAGGTAAAACCTCTCGAAAATGGCAACTGCCTCAAGCTTGACATTTCTACTGTACATTTTAAGCTTGATTAAAACCAAGTATCACGATTGAAATGGAGCATCAAAGCACTTCCAAAAACTTAAGAGTATTTCCAAAGAAATGGCGCCTAATGGAGAGGTTTTAATTATTATTTTTCCCAGAAAATTTTGAGAAAAGCTAGAATCTTTTGTCACAAATCACACCCTTGTTGCTTATGGCTCAAAGGGTATCTCCCTCTGCTCGAGTTCTCAAGCAGGGTGTCTCCGGCAAATTGTTTGAGGTTGCCGAAAATTTCAATATCGTTGTCGCCAAGTTTAATGGTCAGTAGATAGAAGACGGAACTGACCTGGGACTCTTCAACCCTGCTTGCCAGGGAATACCAAGCCTTTGATGCCTCGGGGTATGATTCCGGAGCATAATAGGCAAGGAGTTCCTCAAATTGGATTCTGGCTGTCGGTGGGGAATAGGTGGCAGCCAGATTGACGATCTTCCTGCTCAGATCTTTGGTGTAAGTGTCCGTGGGTCTTCCTTGAACAAATTCAACTGTGCCGGTCATTGTCGGCGGGATCAAGACAACTCTTTGGTATTTAACGGCACGGTACACCATGAATGAATTGAAGATTACGGTCAGCGCCAGCACAATGATAATGAATTTAAGCAGCCTGTTCTCAACAAAGAGATTGCTGGTTTTTTGAAGGAAAATGTCTGTTTTCATTCATGAAACTCTCGTTGGAAGTATTCGGGATACTTCTTCATCTGGATGAAACCGAACATGTACAGGATATGCTTAAGAAATCCTCGGGCCTTCAAACGCTTGGTACGGGTGTAAAAATATTGGGTCACCAGAAAAACCAGCCACATAATTTTCCCTAAATAAGAGCCAGGGTGAGGGTAAAGACGAACAGGATTAACTCATCAGTCTCAAACCAGAGCACCTGGATCGGTTTTGACAGGTACTGGGGAAACCTGTGGGGGAAATTGTTATTGTTCATCTGAGCCCGTACCCTCACGGATTTATCGTTAAATGATCATTGCACCTACGGTCTGAACAACCGCGTCGGCCTTCAGCAAAAATGCCCCGCCAAGCACGACGCCTGCCGCAGGTAAAATCATTTGTCGAATGGCCAGAATTGCCGCAAAAACCATGCAGGCAACACCGGCGACAAAACCGATCGGACCGAGCAGGATCTGATTGACGCCGATATCATAGAGATCATAGGCAAAGGAGCCTGCTGCAGGAACGGCCATGGCCATGGCATTAGCCGATATAAAGCAGGCGGCAAAAAGTACGGCCAGGCCGGTTATGATTTTTGCCTGCCGGGTGTTCTTTGCATGGGTTGGGAAATTGATGTTCATGGGTTTTTCTCCTCTAAGATAATTAAAATCACTACCGCTGATATGTTGGAATAACCTGATTTGTTTATGGGCACACCGTTATTTGAACCCGACGATTTTTATAAAACTCCTGTAAGTTATAGGTGATGGGATGAGTTGCCCCTTGTCCCTGAACATTTGCGACAACAAAGCCATGGTCGCGGAGAAAATTGGCAACGACATCAGCTCGTTTCAGGGAAAGTTGCTGGTTAACTATGTCGGGTCCGAGCATGCAGGTATAGCCGATTACTGCCAAGGGCTTCTTGCTCGTGATACCATGTAGTTTCAAATCGGAGAGCAGGGTTTCTGCTCTAACAGCAGAGAGTATGGCACTCCCCAACTCGAATTGAACCAAATTTAATCGGAAACCTATGGCCGGCTTTGCCTGCAATTGGTGCTAATCACAGATTAGAAATGTTGCAGTAGTAACGTCTTGAGTCATGGTCCTTGGCATCCTGTATAATTCCTGTCGAATTACCACCGCTTCCGGCATGGTCGGTATCAGCAGAAGGGCGATCAGGGCTGAAATTATTATTTGGTATTTGCTCTTCATCTCTGCTTTCTTTTTTCGGGAGGTGTGACCTGTGATCCTGTTTTTTGAGATATTTCAGTGCCGAAAACTTCTGGTAAGAGTCAATAAATGTTGTTTATTACTTCTTTGTTTGTGTTCTGTAAGAGAGTTTTTGGTCAATTATTCACCGCATTTTTTTCCCGGTGCTTTACAACCTGTACCCGATTTCTTATTTGATACAGGCGGGTTATCTGCTGCTTTTTAAGAAGAAAGCCAAAGGTGGTCTGGATCTCTTCGATGACCGTCCGCATGGGGAGCTTTATTCCCGGCTGCAGATTATAATAGCGACTATAGGCGTACCTTTCCCATTTGGATGGCAGGTCGGCAGTTCTCACAAAGCTGAGTCGTGTCTTGATGGAAAGGCAGATCAGTTGTGCTCGCAGGAGCTCTTTATTGCCCCATATTTGTTCGAAAAAGCAAAGACCTGCCAGGTCTTCCTGGCGCAGAGGATCGTCGATGATGCCCATACGGTGCAGGTAACTGAGAGTACGTTTGGGAATAGGGGTTTGTTTTGCGTAGTCAGTGATTGAGATCATTGCGTGGCTCCCGATATGCGCTGAAGAGTGTTGCTTAGCAAGCGGTAGGCCTGACGTTTGCTGACCTTGAATTCCCTGGCGATATCCACGGTGCTGACAGGAGTTGGCTGCTCCAGAAGCCAGAGGCAGATCTGTCGTTGATGCTTGCTGACCGCTTGTAGTACCTGGTCGATTTGATCCGCTTCCGGTTCGACCTTCTCTGCTGTTTCTTCCTGAAGCGGGAGGAAATATTCTTCTAAACAGTGTACCGTCTGAATGCCGGATGCCAATTTGATACAGTTGGTTTTGAAAATAACCCGGAAGAACGGTACAAATCTTTCTCTCTGGCAATTTTTCATGCAACAGATCAGGGCGTTATAGGCGGAAATTGTTGCTTCCTGATAGAGATCTTCGCTTTCACCGGCCATAAATCTGACATAGGGCGAGGCAATCTGACGAACAAGCCTTTTGTTGGTGTTTACCCAATGCATTGCGGTATCCCATATTTCCCGGCTGAAGATCTGTTGCTGGTCATGTTTTGCGCGCGTCATTTTTTTACCGACCTCCTCTTTGCTGATTAAGCTGTGTGGCATAGTAGCCGATTTTAAATTTGTAATGTGTGAGTGCTATGCCCCCTTCTTGTGAGTGTTATGTCTATCTGAAAAATCATTTTAGAATGCTCTCCTATAGGTCTTGTGCATCACCTTGTCCTGCGCTGCGTAGTAAGAAATATGGTTAATCTTCGGATTTCAAGGTTGATTGAGTTGCTCTTCAAAATGCCAATTAGAGTACATTTTGCTAGTGCTTTTTCTTTTGTGAAACTGTATGGTTTATTACTTACATTGAGAAGGTGTACATGTCAATAAGTATAGTAATAACGGTATAATGAAGCTGTATATTGTGGAGGACATATAGGCGTATTTCAGGCATTTTAAATAGACAATTAAAAAATAATATGTCGATTATTTATGCCAATTTGATCCAAGTTGATATAACGATCTGCCAATTATGGCGTCACTTGTATTGTGAGAGGAGCAAGCTGTATTGAAATGGAGCATAAGGTTTAACAAGAGAAATTATTTTTAATTACAGTCCTGGTGATATCTGAATTTTCCCGAAAAAATTTATGGAGGACGCGTTATGAAACTTGAGTGGCGGCTAAAACAGGTATTGGAGCAGCACAATCTCTATAAATTTGGTGTGGAATCGCATATGGCGAAGGATTGTGGGTTTCACCGGCATACGGTTGGAAAGCTTCTTCGTAACCAGGTTCAGACTTCCAAGCTCGAAGTACTGGAAAAGATTTGTGGATGGCTGATTGAAAGGGGTGTGCCTGCGGAAACGCTGCCGAGCGCATTGTTTGGTGTTAAGCCTTCTGGATTATGGAGGGCGATGGGGCATTCAAAGAAGATTCTTATTTTCTTGGGGGAGTACCACCTAAAGGGAAAAACGATCACAACACCACAGGCTTCCCCGCCTGTTTCAATTTCCCGGCATGATTCGGTTGTCTCTTCAAAAATAATCCATTTTCTTTCGACCGAAGCCGAGCTTCGCGATACGAGACCTTCGGTGAAAATGCTCTATGTTCCTTTTTATTTTACCCCCGGTGTTTCTGACGTCAGAGGGGATGGGTTCACAGAAGATAAAGATCGCGCCAGACGTATCTTTGAAAACATGCGAAACGATAAAAGACCTGGGCGTTCCACCATCTTGATCGGCAGCCAGAGGGTCAATTATTTGGTTGAGTACATGGTAGCTGACCTGTTCAACTGTGAACCTTTTGTTCCAGCAGAAAAAGAACCAAAAGTCCCAATTTATCTAAGCTATAGGAAGTTTGATCGACTCGTACCGAGCTGTTTTGGAGGTGAGAAGAATCCATTAGGTGCTACGAATGAAAATTGCCATGGGACCTATTATCTGGATGAAAATTTTAAGTGGCAGTTTCTTGAATGGCAAAGACGGATAGCTGATGCCGGGATTGTTATCATAACTCGTGAAGCAGATTGTGTTGAGATGGCAGCATTCGGTTTTTCCGGTCGATCAACGAATGCTATTGGCAACGCTTTGCTGCAAAAATCTGAGGATTTCTGGCCTGAAAATGGTGCCGGTGGTAGCAGTACTTTCGTTGCAGGAGGTAAAGAAATCGGTATTTACGTCTGCCAGGTTGAATTCAGCGAACAGCATACCAAAAGTGAGGACTGGGCTTATGAAAATTTTGAAAACGATGTGGTCAAGGTGATACCTTTGCATCGCAAGGTACTGGAAAAATTTCTCAAGAAAAGGTGATCGTAAACTGAAATACGATCAGATTGAATTGTATGCAGTAGCAGCCGGAGTAGAGTAGCGCCCCGCGTTCCCTGGGGCAAAAAGCTCGGCATTGGCCGGCGACAGGGAAAGGGCGACATGGGTTGGTGCCGCGCTGTGTCGGTGTGGGCTGACACAGCGCGAGAATCATTCATGCAATTCCTCTTTCTATCACCCTCAGTCATGGTTGCAGGCTTGTGCCTCCTGCCAGGCAATTGATTTGGCCATAACCAGGATTATTTCTTCAGAAACCACAATATTTTTCGGCAGATTGGCACCCACCTTGTCCTGATATTGCCTGCACTGCTGATCCGACAACGAATTCCACAGGATATCCATGGCGGTGTCATTTTCCTCTTGTTTACGTTTCATGGCCGATTGCGTCGCCTTTGTTATCTTTTTCCGATGTTGCGACTCTACGGCCCTCCTGGTCCGTTGCTCAAAGGGAATGTACCAGGCAGGTATGACCAGGGAAACGCACATGGAGTGAAGATAGCCGCCTGGGTTATGTCTGTCTTCCGGGTGACGCCGCCATATTTCGGCGGCAACGTCGGCAACTTGTGAGAGTCGTTCCGGACCATGTCTTTTGGCAAGACCTTCCAACTCCTGTTCGGAGATTTTCCCAAGGGACGTTCCCGACAACAACAGACGTATCTGTTCTGTTGTTGTCTTATCTATTCTACTCTGTTCTTGTCTGTTCTCCTGCGTGACGTCACGTGACAGTGAAACGTGACTGTCACGTGACACCTCATCCGGAGGCGGCAGAGCCTTCATTTTTTCCCTTACTGTTGCCCGGTGCCGCTGCTGCCGGAGCCGCTCTATTTCCCTGCGCGCCTCGAGTTTGTCTTCGCTCTGGTATTTCCTCCAGTTCTTGATGAAAATCGCCCCATCTTTTCGATCGATCATGCCTAGTTCGGTGAAGGCAAGGAGTCCGAGGCGAACCGTTGGCAAAGGAATCCCTGTCAGAATATTCAAAGTTTCCTCGGTGTATGGCAGGTTGTCTGCGACCATAAGGTAGCCACCGCGATTGCATTTGCCTGCCTCGGTGAGCATTAACAGCCAGAGCAGGGAGAGAGTATTGCCCTCCGGGCCGCTTCGGATCATTTTGATCTTTCGGTTATCGAGGATGTTACACATGATTTTTACCCATTCCATTGGCGTAAACCGTGATATCCGTGCCAGAATCAATCTAAGAAAAGTTGCTGTTAGATATCAGTCTTCGAATATCTTCGACCCGCCAGGCGGTAATGCGGGGGCCAAGTTTGATCGGTCGAGGGAAACGGCCGGTTTTGACGCCGGCCCACCAGGTACTTTTCGAAACCGGAATAATTGCCGGGATGGGCGGTTGAGTTTTGGTATCGCCAATAATGTGAGGTAACCGGACAAAACCGGTTTCAGGGAGGGTGTTTTTCGTTACGATGTATTTCATTGAGGGTTTCTCCTGTTGTGGTAAAGGGAAGACTCTGTCAAGCCAAACCGATGGCTTTATCCGACTGTCTAATCCTCTTTTCCACCACAGGTGACATTCTTGGACAGTATTGGACGGTAATTTTGAAAATTTTAAATTTTGATATTTCGCAGAACGTTTCAAGACTGTATCTATTTCTAAAACTTTCCTGTTAACCAATTCATCATCGGTCATTACCCCCGAAAGCTTCCTCCTTGTTCCAACTGCTGCACTTCATTTCCCCACCACTGCATGAGCTGTCGACGCTGTTCAAGGTATTCTGCCCGGTTATAGGCACCTTTTATTTTGTTTTTTTCTTCATGAGCTAAACATTTTTCAATAACTTCGCTGGGAAATTTTGATCGTTCATAGCTCTCTTGATGATTGCCAAGGCTTGTTTGCTTAGGGGAACAATATGCTCTCTTTTCATTTTCATCCGTTCTGCAGGTATGCGCCATTCTCTTGCTGCAAGTTCAAATTCAGACCACCTGGCTCCACGAACCTCACAAGATCTACAGGCTGTTAATGCCGTGAACTGTAAGGCCAATCGCGTGGTGGTGTGAAGCTTGGGGTTTTTAGAAATATCTTGAAGGAGCTGGGAGAGGTTGTCGTCAAATACTGCAGGCAAGTGTTGAACCGTACGGGCCATTAATGCACCCTTCATGTCAGCTGCAGGGTTATAGGTGGCACGGCCTGTTTGTATTGCATAGCGAAAAATTGCATTCATCCTTTGCAATACTTTCTTCGCAATCTCCAGAGAACCACGGCTTTCAATTACTCGGAGAATTTTTAACACCTCGGGAGGTGTTATACTCTCGAGTTGTAGGGTTCCGATTTCAGAGAAGACATTATTCTCCAGAGTTCGTATTACTGCTTCAGCGTGTGGTTGGCTCCAGACCCATCAGGCAGACGACAAGGAGTTTTCGTGTTCCTTACTTGCAGGGCAATTAATTTGGGCATAATAGTCTCCAAAGGGTATATTTTGAGACTCAGTTCGATGATTAATTTAAATATACCCCTTGGTATACCCTTTTTGCAACGGATTTCGCTGGAGGTGAATGGATGTCAACGGACAAAAAAGACAAGAAAAAACCCGCAAACTGTTTCCATATGCGGGTTTAAAAGACTTTGTTGGAAGTCTTTGGATAAATCTATGGTGCCTAGAGCGAGAATCGAACTCGCACGGGCGCAAGGCCCACGAGATTTTAAGTCTCGGGTGTCTACCAGTTCCACCATCCAGGCAAGTTGGTTGCTTTTACCATATCGGACTAAACCTTGTCAATCCAGAACAGCATGTTGTAGAAAGCTTCATGAAATACAATGAGGATATCAATTGGTTCCAGCAGCGGAAGCTCGGCTGTTCATATTGCGCCGTCGGCCTGACTGATTATGGCGAGCATCTCTCTCACGGCCTGATCCAGACCACTAAAAACTGCTCTGGCAATGATTGCATGGCCAATAGAAAGTTCCTCAATTGTATCGAGTGCGGCAATAGGCGCAGTATTCTGGTAGTTCAATCCATGTCCGGCACAGACCCTTAAGCCCATTTGGGAAGCGGCTTCGGCAGCCTCATGGAGAAGCTGGAATTCATGCTCCCGATTGCGTTCACCTATAACATCACAGTATTTGCCGGTATGGAGTTCCACAAAAGTAGCACCCACCTCCAGGGCGGCAGCAAGTTGTCTGGGGATCGGGGTCGGCAAAGATGGAGACAGGAATTGATGCCGCCGTCATTTTTTCAATTACCTTGGCAATCTTTTTCTTTTGGGCAAGAACATCAAGGCCACCTTCGGTGGTCAGCTCCTGGCGTTTTTCGGGGACTAAAGTAATCAGGTCCGGTTTGACCTGAAGGGCAATCTTGATAATATCTTTATTGGCGCCCATTTCCAGATTGAGCTTGGTTTTTATGGTCTGGCGTAACAGATAGACATCGCGATCCTGGATGTGCCGCCGGTCTTCGCGCAGATGGATGACGATTCCGGCTGCTCCGGCAAGCTCACAGATCGCGGCAGCGGTAACCGGATCGGGTTCATTAATTCCTCTTGCCTGTCTGATGGTTGCCACATGGTCAACATTGATAGCAAGTTTGGTCATTGCTGTTCTCCTGTAATGTATTAAGCTTGTCGCAGCAATTCTTTTTCTTTGTCGAACATTTTTTTCTCGTCACCTGCGGATCGTTCATGGTCGTAGCCCAGCAGGTGGAGCATACCATGGATGACAAGCCAGCTCAGACGTTCGTGCAGGGTCTGTTTGTATTCAATGGCCTCCCGCAGGGCAGTGTCCAGCGAAATTATAATGTCGCCCAGTTCTTTTATGGGCAGGGTGGCAAGGGAATCGTCTGCTCCATCACGCGAAAGGGAAAGGAGAGCACATTGGTCGGGCTGTTTTTGCCTCGGTACTGGGTGTTGAGTCGGGTAATTTCCTGATCGTCGGTCAGGAGCAGGCTGACATTAAAATCTTTAACCCCGCACTGGTCGAGCAGCCAGTTGGAAAGTCGTTTGAGTCTTTTGCTGTTGAGTGGATATCCGGCAACCTGATGTCGAATGGTAAGATCGGTCGGCACGTGCTATCCTTTTATCCTACTGTTTTTCGTAGGCGTTGATAATCTCTTGTACCAGGGGGTGACGGACAACATCTTCCTTGGTGAAAGGAGCAGAACTGGATACCGTTGATATCTGACAATATTTTCTTTGCCTCAACCAGGCCGGAATGGCTTTTTACCGGAAGATCAACCTGGGTGGTATCGCCGGTTATCACTGCCCGGGAGTCAAAACCGATCCTGGTGAGAAACATTTTCATCTGTTCCCGGGTGGTATTCTGCGCCTCATCAAGGATGATAAAGGCATTGCTCAGCGTACGTCCTCGCATGAATGCCAAAGGCGCAATCTCAATAATATTCTGTTCGATGAAATCTAATGCCTTGTCAGGACCGAGCAGGTCGTTTAAGGCATCATGCAGAGGTCTCAGGTAGGGGTTGACCTTTTGCGCCAGATCGCCGGGAAGAAAACCCAGTTTTTCACCTGCTTCAACTGCAGGTCTGGCAAGGATAATAGAGCGCACCTGACCGCTGGTAAGAGCCGAAACAGCCATGGCGACGGCCAGATATGTTTTCCCGGTTCCGGCGGGCCCGATGCCAAAGACGATATCGTTATTGCGGATAGCATCTATATAGATTTTCTGATTTTTAGTCTTGGGCGATACCACCCTGTTTTGGGTGGTAACATAGACCTTATCGAAAAAAATCCTGTCAAGTCTTGCCTTTGGCGTCGATTCGAGAATTTTCAGCCCGAAGACAAAGTCAGAGCTGTAAACCGGATATCCTTTGCCGATGAGTTCGTAGAGCTGATTCAGCAGTGTGGCTATCAGCTCTACATCATGGGGCACTCCGGTGATGCGCAGGTTCGTGCCCCGGGCATTAATCGTTACCCCGGTGCTTTTTTCGAGAGTCTGCAGATTCTTATTCAGGTCGCCGTAAAGTGCACAGGCATGATTGTTATCGGCAAAAGAAAGTTCCTGTTGGATAAAATTTGCGTTCATACAGTTAGTTATTTTTTACCAGCTTTAAGGAGTTCATTGTTGATAATAATCTGGAAACCTTCGAGACTGCGCTGTTTCGGGATACGTCCGTTAATAAAAGCCGTTGGAGTTCCGGTAACGCCGGCTTTCTGAGCATCCATGAAGATCTTTAATAATGGCTGCCTGGATTTTTGGAGAGGCCATGTCCTGTCTCAAAGCGCGGGATATCAAGGTTGAGGTCCACGGCGATTTTGTCATATAGCCTCCTTGACTTAATTTTCTCTGGGCAAAAAGCCGGTCGTGAAATTCCCAGAACTTTCCCTGTTCCCGGGCTGCCAAGGCCGCTTTGGCGGCTGGCATGGCCATTTTGTGAAAATCAAGCGGCATGTTTTTAAAGACTAATTTTACATTTTGTGGATTTCTTTCGAGCACCTGCTCGAGAAGCGGCAAAATTTTGCCGCAATAAGGTCACTCGAAGTCCGTGAATAAAGTAATGGTGACCGGGGCATCGGCTGGTCCTTTAAAAGGCGACCCGGTTATATCCACATCAACAATAAAGGAAACCCCGACTGAGCTGAAGGTCTGGTTTTTGTTATTGATCAGGTAGAGCAATTCCCCCTGGGGAGCTATATCAATAGCAGTGACTCCCTCTTCAACCGGAATGGAGCCCTGGAGCTGGCCCTGGCTATTAAAGACCTGCACGGTTTGTTTATCATTGAGCAGATAGACAAATTTGCCATCCAGGGAATGAACCATATCCAGGGTTTTTCCGGCTGTGGGCCAGTGTTGCAGCACGTTCCATTCTATCCGGTTGTCCTGACCCGAATCAGGAACAGCAAGGACATTAGCGCCGGAAGCCACAATCAGTGAAAACAGACAACCGGCAATAAATTTTATGACGTTTCATAAAGACCTCAAAAAAAAGATTAATAGACTATGTTTTTCCTAGCAAAAAAAGTGCAGCATATCGGCAATGATAGCCACTCTCGAGCTTTTGCGCAAGATTATCAATTCACAGGTACAGGTTACCGGAAAATACTGTAAAATAATCATGTAGCCATAAAAATAACTGGTAAGCGATACGGGTAAGATGGTATTTATAGCAACTTTTTTTTGTTAAAAAGGGAACAATATCAAGTACAGTCTTGACTGCAAAGGTTATGTGAATTAATTAGTAGCGGTTTCGGTGAGGGTAATTTTATTGAGACTGTTTCAGTAAAACTGCGTTCGTTTGCTGGAGTTAAGAAACTCATACAAATAGAGAAACATGGCTGCGAGGGTGGCGGAACTGGTAGACGCACCAGACTTAGGATCTGGCGCCTTACGGTGTGGGGGTTCGACTCCCCCCTCTCGCACCAGCTTAATTTTTCAGATATGCTGTACACCTCACCTGGGGCAGTAATATTCCACTGAAACCTGATGTCGATGTGTCGACATTCTCCAAGTTGTTTCTTGGTGGCACTGTTTGACGGAAAAGTGTGGATTCGGGTGTTTATGATAATTTCAAAATGAAAGGATGGACTCGATGGATGTAAATGTTGAAGAGATCAGTGCTCTCACAAGAAAAATAACAGTCACGCTGCCCGCAGACAGTGTTCAGCCAAAGCTGAACCAGGCATATGATAAACTGAAGAAAGAGACCAAGATGAAAGGCTTTCGTCGTGGTAAAGTACCTCGTTCGGTTATTGAAAAATATTATAAAGCTCAGGTTGAAGCAGAGACTGGAGAGAAACTGGTTCAGGATACATTATTTTGATGCTGTTGAAAAAAATGGCGTTGATCCCATTGTTCATCCTGATATCAAAGATGCTACATTCAATGAAGACGGGTCATTCACTTTTGTTGCTGAAGTTGATGTTCGTCCGGAATTCGAGCTGGCCCAGTATAAAGGGCTGGAAGTGGAAAAAGAGGAGATCCTGGTAACCGATGAGGAAATCGAACTCGAGCTTGCGGAAATGCAGAAAAATCTGGCCGCGCTTCGCTCGGTGACAGACCGACCGATCCAGAAGGACGATGTCGTCATTGTCGATTTCCAGGGCTTCCATGAAGGCGCACCGATGCCCCAGGTTAAAAACGATAACTACTCCGTTGACGTAGGTTCCGGCAACATGGGGGTTGAGTTTGAAGAAAAACTGATCGGCATGAACAAGGGAGAAGAGGGGGTCCAGGTAGTTGATTTTCCGGAAACCCATCCCAATCCGATGCTGAAAGGCAAAAAAGTAGAATTTCGGATTACCGTCAAAGATGTCAAAGAGCGGGTGCTTGCTGAGTTAAATGACGATTTTGCCAAAGAAGCCGGGTAAGGAATTCAATAGCTCTGGATGATTTGAAGGCATCGATTAATGATCGTCTCACCAAACAGCGGGAAGAACGGGCGGAGGGCGCCATCACCGATAAAATTATGGAGAAACTGCTCGAAGCCCATGATTTTGAGGTTCCCAACCGGCTTGTTGCTTTTGAAATCGAACAGATGATTAAGCAGACCGAAAAACAGTTTGAGCAGAGTGGCATGAGCCTTGAAGCTGCCGGACTGACCAGGGAAAAACTGGCTGAGCAGAATGCCGAAATGGCTGGAAAAAGGGTCCGTGGTGATTTTATTTTAAAGAAAATTGCCGAGGTCGAGGAGATAAAAGTTTAAGAAGAAGATATGGAAAGAGGGCTGAAGCGCATTGGTGACATGTATAATATGTCGGTTGCCAAGGTGAAAGAATATTTCCAGAATCGAGATGATCTTCTGCCCTTGATGAATGAATTACTGAACGAGAAAATCCTGGCTTTCCTCCGCAAAGAGGCAGTCATTAGTCGAGGCCGTCAAAGAAAAAGAGAAGGTTGAAGAAAAAGCTGCTTCAGAAAGCTGATAGGACGGGTTGCGAACGCCGGGAAAGGAATTATATTGAGCATAACCGGTGGGGAGCCCTGCTGGATATGCCTTGACAGCTTTTAAATATTAACGACTGCATAGGGCTCCCTGCCCGTTGCAGTCGAATCGTTTTAAGGAGTAACATATGAATCTTGTGCCGATGGTGGTGGAGCAGAGTCCCCGAGGGGAACGGGCCTATGATATTTACTCGCGCCTGTTAAAGGAGCGTATCATTTTCCTTGGTTCGGGGGTAAATGATGATGTGGCCAATGTCATTGTCGCCCAATTGCTCTTTCTTGAGGCAGAGAATCCTGAAAAAGACATTACTTTTTATGTCAATTCTCCTGGTGGTTCTGTTACCGCCGGCATGTCAATTTATGATACCATGCAATATGTCAAATGTGACATAGCCACACTCTGCATGGGACAGGCTGCATCCATGGGTGCCTTTCTTCTTGCCGCCGGAACCGCCGGCAAAAGATACTCTCTGCCGAATTCGAGGATTATGATCCATCAGCCGATGGGTGGGTTTCAGGGGCAGGCGACGGACATTGATATTCAGGCCAGGGAAATATTACGGATGAAGGAAGAGCTGAACCGTCTCCTCGCCCATCACACGAAACGCCCGCTCAAAAAAATCGCCGCCGACACCGAGCGTGATTATTTTATGAGTGCGAGTGAAGCCCAGGAATATGGTATCATTGACAAGGTACTTACTAAACGGGAAGAACTAGCTGAGGAATAAAAGTATGGATGATGTGAATAACAATGGACCTGACTGTATTTGTTCATTTTGCGGCAAGGATCAGGAAGAGGTGGGCAAGCTGATTGCCGGGCCGGATGTTTTCATCTGTGATGAATGTATCGAGCTCTGCAATGAGATAGTCAACGATAAAGACAGCCCTGAGATGGATGAGAACGGTGAGCCTCGCAGAGTCTCTTTGAAACCAAAAGAGATTAACGCTCATCTCGATGAATATGTTATCGGCCAGGACTATGCCAAAAAGGTTCTCTCGGTAGCTGTGCATAATCACTATAAGCGTATTGATGCGCCTGTTGAGGATGATTCCGTGGAACTGCAAAAATCCAATATCATTCTGGTTGGCCCTACCGGTTCCGGTAAAACCCTGGTGGCCCAGACTCTGGCCAGGATTTTGAATGTTCCCTTTTGCATGGCCGATGCGACGACACTTACTGAGGCCGGTTATGTCGGTGAGGATGTTGAAAATATTCTGGTAAGTCTGCTTCAGGCGGCGGACTATGATGTTGAGAAGGCCCAGCGGGGAATTATTTATATCGACGAGATTGATAAAATTGCCCGAAAATCGGACAGTCCATCGCTGACCCGTGATGTTTCCGGTGAAGGGTGTCCAGCAGGCGCTGCTGAAAATTATCGAGGGCACCAACGCCTCGATTCCGCCAAAGGGCGGACAGAAAACATCCGCAACAGGAACTGGTACAGATCGATACCACCAATATTCTGTTTATCTGCGGCGGGGCCTTTGTCGGGCTGGATGCGGTGGTCAGCAGGCGTCAGGGAGCAAAATCCATTGGCTTTGGCGCCAAGGTTACCGGGGATGAGAAGAAAAAAATCGGTGAGCTGCTCAAAATGGTTCAACCGGAAGATCTCCTGAAGTTTGGACTTATTCCGGAACTGGTCGGGCGATTGCCGGTTATAGCGACCATGGAGGAACTTGGTGGAGGATGATCTCATTCGCATCCTCAAGGAACCTAAAAATGCGCTGACCAAGCAGTATCAGAAATTATTTGAGTTTGATGGCATTAGTCTCAGTTTTACGGAAGGGGCCCTGACGGCGATTGCCGCAAAGGCATTGAAAAGAAAATCGGGTGCCCGCGGTCTTCGTTCCGTTATGGAGGAAGCCATGCTGGATGTGATGTATGATCTGCCTTCAAAAGAAGGCGTGCAGGAATGTGTGATCAATGAACAGGTTATCACCCAGGGTGAGTATCCGGTTATTTTGTACCATAACAGCGCCGACGAAAACTTGAAGACAGCCTGATTAAGACATTTTCTACAGGTCTGTTATAGTTTCTATATTTTGAAGAGTAACGCACATTCCAAAGGAGATTTTGTGACGAAACTTTACCCCCTGATGCCCCTTCGGGATATTGTCATTTTTCCGCATATGGTTGCCCCGTTAGTTGTCGGCAGAAAAAATTCCATTCAGGCGCTTGAAGACGCCATGGAAAAGAAGACTGATATTCTGCTGGTAACGCAACAGAAATCCACCGTTGACAACCCGACCAGTGATGATCTGTACTCCCTTGGCACGCTCGCTACGGTGATGCAATTGCTTCGTCTCCCTGATGGAACGATAAAAGCGCTGGTGGAGGGTAAAACCCGGGCAAAAATTATTTCTTATGTACCAAACGATAATTTTCTGCAGGCGGAAGTTGAAGAACGGATCGATTCTACCGAACCTACCGCTGAGTTGACCGCGTTTGAAAGGGAACTGCGAAAATATTTCGAGCACTATGCCACCGGCAATAAAAAAATTGCCAAAGAAATCCTCAATTCGGTCAAGAGTATTGATAATCCTCTTAAACTGTTGAATGTCATCTGCGCCCATCTGCCCCTCAAAACCGATGAAAAACAGTTGATTCTCGAACTGGAGCCACTCACCGACCGAATGGCCAAGGTGCTGGAGATTCTCGACCGTGAAATCGAGATGGCGGAGCTGGAGATGAAGATCAACGCCAAGGTTAAAATGCGGATGGGGAAAACCCAGCGGGATTATTATCTTGGTGAAAAGGTTCGGGAAATCCAGAGTGAAATGGGCCAGAACGAGGATGGCCTGGACGAGATGGGCGAACTCGAAGAGTCGATCAAGAACAAAAAAATGCCTGCTATGGCCAAAGATAAGGCCATGAAAGAGTTCAAAAAACTGAGAATTATGCCGCCCATGTCGGCAGAAACGACGGTGGTTCGCAACTATATTGATTGCATCGTCAGTCTGCCTTGGGACACCAAAGATAAATCAAAAATTGATATCAACAAGGCCGAGAAGATCCTTGATGAAGATCATTACGGACTCGCCAAACCAAAAGAACGGATTCTTGAATATCTTGCCGTGCAGTCCCAGGTAAAAAAAATAAAGGGCCCCATTCTCTGCCTGGTGGGTCCTCCCGGTGTTGGTAAAACCTCTATCTGTAAATCCATTGCCCGGGCCATGGGCAGGAAATTTGCCCGGCTGTCTCTTGGCGGGGTGCGGGATGAAGCGGAAATCAGGGGGCACAGAAGAACCTATATCGGGGCCATGCCGGGAAAGATCATCCAGTCCATGCAAAAAGTCGGGGTGTCCAATCCGGTATTCTGTCTTGATGAAGTCGACAAAATGTCGATGGATTTTCGCGGCGATCCATCTTCGGCCCTGCTTGAGGTTCTTGACCCTGAACAGAACGTGGCCTTCAATGATCATTATCTCGATATTGATTATGATCTGTCGGAAGTCTTTTTTATCACCACGGCCAACAACCTGCATGGTATTCCGGTTCCCCTTCAGGACAGGATGGAGATTATCCAGATCAGTGGCTATACCGAAGAAGATAAACTGAAAATCGCCGTAGGTTTTCTTATTCCCAAGCAGCTTGAGCAAAACGGATTTAAACCGAAAGATATCCAGCTGACCGATGGGGCTATCCTGGAAATTATCCGTCGCTATACCAGGGAGGCGGGGGTAAGAAACCTCGAGAGAATCATTGCCTCTCTCTGTCGCAAGATTGCCAGGGAACGGTTAAAAAAGAAAAATGGTAAGAACAATAAATACCGTGTCAGTGTTCAATCGATACTCAAGTATCTGGGGACCCCTAAATACCGATATGGCCTGGCCGAAGAAACTGACGAGATCGGTTTGACGACCGGCCTTGCCTGGACCGAGGTCGGTGGGGAACTGCTGCAGATTGAAGCGACCTTGATGACTGGTGCCGGCAAATTGATCATCACCGGCAAACTTGGCGATGTCATGCAGGAATCCGCCCAGGCCGCGTTAAGTTATGTCCGGTCCCGGGCGGCGATGCTTGGTCTGGAAGAGGATTTCTACCAGAAACTTGATATCCATATCCATGTCCCTGAAGGCGCTATTCCAAAAGATGGACCTTCTGCGGGTATCACCATTGCCACCACCCTGGTTTCCGCGCTTCTTAAGATTCCGGTAAAACACCATATGGCGATGACCGGGGAGATAACTCTCAGGGGCAGGGTGCTGCCGATTGGTGGGTTGACCGAGAAGCTGCTGGCCGCTAAACGGGGCAATATCACCCATGTACTTATTCCTAAACCAAACGAACGCGATCTCAATGATGTACCTGTTAAGATAAGGAAATCACTGAAAATCGATGTGGTCAATCATATGGATGAGGTTCTTACTCACGCATTGATGGTAAAGGAAGGAGAAAAATCTCTTTAAAAATTAGAGGCCAGGATACGTTTTGGCTTGTATCTGAAAGATGTTGAACATAGGCACTTTACTGCCATATGTCTTTACAAGTATCTTTTTGAAATAAAAGGAAAAATTATTATTGGAGGATAATCTACTATCTGGATGGTTTTTTCCTTGACGTAGTAGGGTGAAGTTGGTAAATAGTCCTTCACAATTGGTTGCGACGGGGGCGACTAGCTCAGCTGGGAGAGCATCGGCCTTACAAGCCGAGGGTCACAGGTTCAAGCCCTGTGTCGCCCACCACAACCAAATGTGATACATACAAGCTATAAAAGTTTGGAGCGGTAGTTCAGCTGGTTAGAATGCCGGCCTGTCACGCCGGAGGTCGCGGGTTCGAGTCCCGTCCGCTCCGCCAGTAAATTCAAGCACTTATCGGGTTTCCGGTAGGTGCTTTTTGCTTTTCCAAAAGTCTTATCCAACCCTCGTCCAACCTTCCCCACACCAAAGCAGAGAAAAAAACGAATCCAGAATTATCTGAACCGGGCCTTAATTTCCTCCATTTGGGGGAATTGGTTCTCAGTTACATCTTGCACGACGCCAAACAAACTTTATTGTTTTAAAAAGTGCAAAAAAAATGTTAGGTATTTTTGCATATTTACGTGTTATCCTGTTAACTTGATATCCCGTAAATTACGTATGGTACACAGCATAATTTTGCCTAACTTACTGTTTTCACGTTGTGAGTTTTTCTTCTCTGGAGATATACGGAAACCGGAGAATAACTTGTTATTTGTAACCAAAAAATGAACAAGAAACAAATACTACACATAAAAGCAAAACGAATGATCGCTTATGTGATGATTGGTTTTGGTACTATCATAGTAGTGGGCACACTGTTTTGGGTTATTGCGTTTCATATCGAAAATTACTTACATGATAAGTCGTATAGTTTTACATCTAACATGGGGTGGTGGTTACCTGTGACATTGTGTTTGTATCCTGGAATAATGCTATTGGCGCAAGGCAGAAAAATTTACAACAATGAACCGCTTGCGCTATTAGCATTATTAGAGCTAATAATACTGTTTGCTATTCTTGGAATTATTGCAGCGATAGCATTTTCACCAGATAATCCTAGTTATGTTGAGAACGCTAAAAGACTTGAAGAACAAAAAGGTTTGCAAGAGATAGAGGGGCCAAATAGTGGAAGTGCTCAAAGCGATTGATTTTTTCATGCCATTTGTTGGGCTACTGCTTTGGTATCTCTTTGGGATGTATAGCGATACAGCAAACAATCACGGCAGAATTGTTGCTTTTTTAATACCGTTTGCACCTTTGATATTTATACTTATGTATACCTTACTTGGTATCTCTAAAATTTGGTGTATCCACTATTTGTGATTTCTGGGAAAAAAGAAAAATACAATGACTTTATCTATCTTGTGAAAAATCCATGGTCATGGGGTATTAAAGTACATCCTGAAGAAGTGGATAAAGATCAAAAAAAGTAAAGGAACGTGTGGTCAAAAGCTAGCAATTCGTTTGCGCTATACAGCCTGGCCGTTACTCCATTTTCGGTATGTCGGAGTGTTGATATTATCTTCGTAGCAGTATCTCAGTTACTATCAACC
>CAWDYJ010000011.1:0-325071 GCA_963806525.1 uncultured delta proteobacterium | reverse complement strand
TCGCGGAACGATATGTTCTTCTTGGTCGGCAATTTGACTGGTCTCTGGAAAAAATGCTCTCCGGCGAGGAGAGAGGGCAAAGTCGATCTCTTGCAGAGCAGGTAGACTGTTTTGAGCGAGGTCTTATTGAGCACGCTCTCGTCACTTTGAACGGGAGTATTAAAGATGTAATGGTGGCCTTGGCGATGCCCCGAAAAACACTCTACGACAAAATGCGTAAATATGGTTTAAATAAAAGTGATTATAAATAGTCCCAGGATGGAAACTAAATCCCCATTCTCTTCCTTCTCTTTTCCGTTCAGCAAATACTCTGTACCCAGCCTGAGATTTCTTACCGGATAAAGGTCTCCTTTAGCAGACCACTGGGTGGTCCTGCAGTAAGCTTGGATAACGGGTGGATTTCCGCCGATTTTTCAATATATATTCTCTCTTTTATTGTACATATATTCTTGTAATATCGTAATTAATGTGTGTTTTAGTGGCCTTATCGACACAAATGGGTGGATTCCCGCCGATTTTTTCGATGGTTTGGGAAAAATTTTTTAAATTGTCCGTGATTACAGAAACATAACTTAAAAAATTGATTCTGGTCCAATGTTTGCTTACTGTATTAGCGTGTTGATGAGGAGTGTATATACGTCGACACGGACAGCATGTTCTGTTGCTGTCGTTCAATAGTACCGGCGTCGCCGGTATATAAACAATCATTTTGGAGGGAGATATCATGTTTAGGAAAGTTACCACTCTTGTTGCCACTGCAGCTTTATCGGCGACGCTGTTCACCGGTCTAGCGCTGGCGAGTGATCCAATTACTATCAAGTTCTCACATGTTGTTGCTGAAAATACACCAAAAGGACAGATGGCTATCAAACTGAAAGAATTGGTTGCAGAAAGTCTGGGCGGAAAAGTTGTCGTTGAAGTTTTCCCTAATTCACAGTTATTTGGCGATAACAAAGTACTGGAAGCAATGCTTCTTGGCGATGTCCAGATGGCCGCACCCGCGCTCTCTAAATTTGACAGATATACCACCCAGCTGCAGATCTTTGATCTGCCATTTCTTTTCACCGATATGGCGTCTGTAGAAAAATTCCAGCAAAGTGAGAAAGGACAGGAACTGCTCGATACCATTAACAAAAAAGGTCTGATCGGACTGGGCTATCTGCATAATGGTATGAAGCAGCTTTCCTGCAGCACCCCTTTGAAAGTTCCTGCTGATGCGCAGGTCTTAAATTCCGTATTATGACCTCTGACGTACTTGCTGCTCAGTTCCAGGCTATTAGATGCAGTTCCTTTGAAAAAGCCATTCTCCGAAGTTTTTACCCTGCTTCAGACCAAAGCCATTGATGGACAGGAAAACACCTGGTCCAATATTTATTCCAAGAAATTTTTCGAGATTCAGCCGTATATCACAGAGTCCAATCATGGCCTGCTCGACTATATGGTGGTTACTTCCAAAGAATTCTGGATGAGTGTGCCTGACGATATTCGCCCTGAACTACAAGCGGTAATTAAAGAAGCAATTGCTTATGGCAATATGATCGCTGCACAAAAGGATCAGGAAGATCGTCAGAAGATCATCGATTCCGGACGATCAGAAATAATCATGCTTACCCCTGCTGAAAGAAGCCAGTGGGTAGAAGCCATGAAGCCGGTTTGGGAGGAGTTTGAGAAAGAAATCGGCAAGGATATGATTGACGCAGCTTACCAATCCAATATGTAAATCAGGATCGGCGGTTACCTTCTTGTAAGGTGACCGCCGCACACTTTTTGTCCGTAAGGGGTAAAATATGTTTATGCGCTTGATAAATCGTGGCGAAGAGGTAATTATCTGCATCTTGCTGATATTGACTACTCTCCTCGTATTTCTAGATGTCGTCATGCGGTTTGGCTTTAACGCTGGATTCATGTGGACCCAGGAACTCACCCTGCATATGTCAGCGTGGATGGTTCTCTTTGGTGCCTCTTACGGATTGAAAGTCGGATCCCATATCGGCATGGACGCCTTTGTTAAACTCTTTTCTGTACCGGTTCAAAGGATACTTTCCGGTATTGCCGCCATCCTCGCTCTGGTCTATTGCGGGCTTATCCTCTATGGCAGCTGGGTCTATCTGGCGAAGATGAAGATGATCGGGATTGAACTGGAAGATATCCCGATTCTTGCCTGGCAGGCCCACGCAATGTTACTGGTGGGTTATGTGTTTTTAACCGTTCGTTTACTTATTATACTTTGGTCTTTAATTACTGGTAAAGCCACTGGCTTTAAACATGCCGATGAGGCAAAAGACAGCATGGAACTCGCCGAAGGTATCACGAAAGGGGAGGGGAATTAATGACTACAGCAGCTCTTTTTATACTGCTCTTTGGATGTATGATGCTCGGCATGCCTATTGCTCTTGCTTTGGGGCTCTCAAGCATCGCAACCATCCTGATGTTTTCACAGCGACTCTCTGGCGTCGATAGCCCTGAAGTTGTTTGAATCGCTCTCCGAACACTATACTCTTCTGGCCATCCCGTTTTTTATCCTCTCGTCGACTTTTTTGTCAACGGGTGGGGTAGCAAAACGTATTATCAGATTTGCCCTCAGCATGGTCGGCCATATTCATGGCGGTATTGCCATGGCTTCAGTCATCGCCTGTATGATTTTTGCCGCGGTATCCGGTTCCTCACCGGCAACGGTTGCCGCCATCGGCTCCATTGTTATCGTCGGTATGGTCAAGGCAGGGTATCCGGAAAGTCTTGCCGCAGGTGTTATCGGCAACGCCGGAACCCTCGGTATTCTCATTCCGCCATCGATCGTCATGCTTGTCTATGCAGCTGCTACCGAGGTTTCCGCCGCCCGGATGTTTATGGCGGGCTTTATGCCCGGAATATTGATGGGCGTGATGCTTATGCTGGTTATCTATATTGTCGCCCGCGTATAAAAAAATACCTTGCCAGCCATGGGCCGGTATGAAGGAAATCTTTAGCTGCAGGATTTAGTGCCACCGGTGGCCTGATGCTGATTATTATCGTGCTTGGGCGCCATCTATGGCGGTATTGCCAGTCCCGACAGAGGCTGCTGCTGTTTCAGCAGTGTATGCTTTTTGGGTTGCGGTCTGGGGCTATCGAGATATGGGTCCTCTTAAAAAAATACCCTGGCATCTGGAAGGTGAGAGTTTTGGGGCAATGCTCGGTCGCAACACCAAGCATATCATTTTGACTTTGCCAAAAGTTATTACCGATAAAGAGATCAGCAAGGTTATTCTCGATGCCTCTAAAGTGAGCATCATGCTCCTTTTTATCATCGCCAATGCCATGCTTTTTGCGCATGTGTTGACCACCGAGCGTATTCCGCATCATATTGCCGAGATGATTGTCCAGTGGGGATTGGACCCCTGGATGTTTCTCATTGTTGTCAATATTCTCCTGCTCATAGCCGGAAATTTTATGGAGCCGTCGGCCATTATTCTGATCATGGCACCTATTTTCTTCCCTATTGCCCTGAAACTTGGAATCGATCCGATACATCTGGGCATTATCATGGTTGTCAATATGGAAATCGGCATGCTGACTCCACCGGTTGGTTTGAACCTCTTCGTCATTTCCGGTGTCACCGGGCGAAGTATGGGCTGGGCAATAAAAGCCTGTGTTCCCTGGCTGATGGTTCTTCTCTCCTTTCTTATCCTCATCACCTATATCCCGCAGATTTCCCTCTTTCTGCCGGAATTTTTGGATAAACTGCAGGGATATTAAGTAGTCAGCCTGTATCTGGACAAAAGGTCACCATTCGATAAGAACTTCGAATGGTGACCTTTTTTGTTTCTATTCAGAGCAGAGTTATTATATTTCTCCAAGTACCATGTAGAGAATTTTTTTTTAGATCCTTCCAGCAACTGTCACCGGAGAATATAATGAAAAACCAACCTGAAATATCGACAATATTGTATGCCACTGATCTTGGTGACCATACCCGTCCTGTTTTCTGGCACGCTTTGGCGATGGCCAAACAGCATGGTGCTAAAATTGTCATGTTGCACGTTGTCGAACCAATAAGCGAAACAGCGCTCAGTGTAATCAACATATATCTTTCTAAAAATTTGACCGACGATGTGCAAAAAGAGGCAATGAAAAAAATCATTGTCAATATGAAAGAGCGATTGAAAAAATTTTATGATGACGAATGTAATGACGACAATCAGTCGGCCTGGATTAAAGAAATTCTTGTTGTTGCCGGAAGACCCAGTGAAGAGATACTCCGGGTAGCTGAAGAGGATAAGGCGAATATAATAATCATGGGCAAATCGACGAGAAAGGTCCGGGGAGTGCGAGTAATGGGTTCAACCGCCAGACGAGTTAGCAGAATGGCCGATATTCCAGTTCTTGTTGTGCCAAATTACTGATTATCATTTTTGCCAGTATTTTTTGTAAAATGATATAAATTCTGTGACTACGAAAACAGGAGAAGGTCTACGACGCCATCATAGTGACAAGTTCGTAAAAACTCATCGAAATCATCGGGATGGACTCTGGAAAAAGCTCGATATACTAGGCGTAGTGTCTGAAACGGCGATTTGGCAGCACATATGGTACGGCGAATTGTCATTTCTGGCCTACAACGACGTAGATCGGGCTTTTTACGAGTCCATCATTAGTAACACTCAGTGATCGATACTATGGCTGACTAATATTGAAATATATCTCGCGTCGCCCCGCGGCTTTTGTGCAGGGGTGGAAAGAGCAATTGAGACTGTCAAACTCAGCCTCAACCGGTATAATAACCCCGTCTATGTCCTGCATGAAATAGTGCACAATAAGCATGTCATTCTTGAACTTGAAAAGTCCGGGGCGGTGTTTGTTGAAAATTTGCACGATATTCCTGCAGGCGAAGTGTGTATTTTCAGTGCCCATGGCGTTTCACGGGATATCGAAATTCGCGCCCGGGAACTTGGACTCAGAACAGTCGATGCGACCTGTCCTTTAGTGACCAGTGTCCATAGAATGGTCGAAAAATATCATTCATGGGGCTATGATGTCATTATAATTGGTCATCATGGGCATCCGGAGGTTGAAGGAACCGCGGGAAGAGTGGTCGGCAGGGTGCACGTTGTCGCCAGCGAAGAGGAGGCGGAACGTGTCAGAGTGAGTGATATTGACAAGGTCGCTTATGTTACCCAGACAACGCTATGCACCAATGATCTTGACGGAATTCTTGAAATTTTGACCAAACGATTTCCCAATATCAAGGGTCCAAAATCCAATATCTGTTTTGCCACGCAAAATCGTCAGGATGCCGTTAAACAACTGGCGGAAAAAGCTGATTTAGTATTTGTCGTCGGCTCAAAAAACAGTTCAAATTCAAATAGATTAAAAGAAGTTGCCCTGCAGTGCGGGGTGAAGGCGCATCTCATTGATGATTACAGAGATCTTGATCCTGCCTGGCTCAAGAATAAAAAGAGAGTCGGTATTACCGCTGGAGCTTCCGCCCCTGAGCGGTTGGTTGAGGGAGTCGTGCACTGGCTGCAGCAGCATGGTAGCTGTAAGAGTAATAGAATTACAAGGTATCGAAGAGCGGGTTCATTTTAAACCAGCCATGCTTTCCTAGTGGCCAGTTCGAGCCTGATTCTTTCAAGACTCGCACAAACACTATGCAGCTGGGCCTAACTTAATCAGTCAGTTCTTTTGTCAGTCTGGCCATGGCCTCTTTCACCCTGTCATGACTGTTAAATGCCGAAATACGAATATATCCGTTGCCGCATTTGCCAAAACCGGCACCGGGGTACAAACGACACCAGCTTTGTTGAGGAGCATATCAAAGAACTGCCAGGAATCCATCCGTCCTTCTATCCAGATATAGGGTGAGTTTTTGCCTCCAACATAATCATATCCCAGTTTTTCCATCGTTTGGCAGACAACAGCACTGTTTTTCATATAATAATCGATCAGAGCCTTGGCCTGAACCTTTCCTTCAGGGCTGTACACTGCCTCGGCAGCCCGCTGGACCGGGTAGGAGACACCATTAAATTTAGTGCAGTGGCGTCTGTTCCACAAGCCGTGAATAGAGTGTTTGGTGCCGGCTTTGTCATAGGCGGCACATTCTTTGGGAACGACAGTGTAGGCACACCTTGTCCCTGTAAAACCGGCACTCTTGGAAAAGCTGCGAAATTCGATGGCAACCTCTTTGGCTCCTTCGATCTCATAAATTGATTTGGGCAGAGATTGGTCCTGAATAAAAGCTTCGTATGCGGCATCAAATAAAATAAGAGCTTTCTGTTCCCGGGCGTAATCAACCCAAGTCTTCAGCTCAGTTTTGGAGATGGTCGATCCGGTCGGATTGTTGGGAAAACAGAGATAAATTAAATCGACATCTTCATTTGGCAGCGAAGGAACAAAATTATTTTCTTTGGTGCTGTCGAGATACACCAAGCCCTGGTACCTGCCGTCAGAAAAGATACCGGTTCGGCCGGCCATGACATTCGTGTCAAGATACACAGGATAAACCGGGTCGGGCAGGGCTATTGTAATATCCTGGCTGAAAAGTTCCTGGATATTGCCGGTATCGCACTTAGCCCCGTCGCTGACAAAGATCTCATCGGCCGTAATATCGGCACCACGACTCTGGAAATCGTTTACGGCAATTGCCTGGCGCAGGAATTCATAGCCCTGTTCAGGGCCATAGCCTCTAAAAGTTGCATCATCAGCCATTTCATCCACCGCATCATGAAAGGCCTTGATTGAAGCGGGTATAAGTCCCTTGGTAACATCGCCGATGCCGAGTTTGATGATATCTTTTCCGGGATTGCTTTTTTGAAAGGCAGCTACCCGCTTGGCGATATCGGAAAAGAGGTAAGAAGCCTGTAATTTTAGATAATGCTCATTGATTGTAATCATTTATACGTTTCTCTGTTGTTTTATGGATAAAAGAAGTTAAGTTGTTCAACGAGTTCTTGAGTACACAGTCCCGATTAAAAGGGAAGTACAGTTGAAAAAATACCTGCTTTCTACCAATTTACCAGGGTTAGAAAGAAGAGATTATCAATATAATTGAATGACAGAGGCTGTCAACTGACAACTCTCTTTGTCTGCAAAATCGGGTGAAAAGGGATTATCACATGAATATTGAACAACCTGCCACGATATATCGAAATGCTTATACCGTATTTGACTATGTCGTTGAAAAATTGGATCTGGATTTCCAACTTTTTGAAGAAAAAACTGTTGTGACCGCCAAGGGAAAATACCGGAGAAACCCGACTCTCCGCATAAGACAAAGATCATCCCTGGTACTGTTTGGTGAGGATCTGGAGTTGCTTGCCATCAGCGTCGATGGTCAAGATCTTGATAGCAAAGGAATATCAGATCGACGACACAAAACTCGAGCTCGAAAATCTCCCGGAAACATTTACCCTTGAAATAGTAACTGGCTATTTATCCGGAAAAAAACACTTCTCTTGAAGGACTGTATCGTTCAAGTGGTAATTATTGCACGCAATGCGAACCCGAAGGTTTTCAGGAAAATTACCTACTATCCAGACCGTCCGGATGTCCTGACCAGATTTACGACCCGCATTGAAGCAGACAAGACGGCATGTCCGGTCCTGCTGTCCAATGGGAACCTGATTGCACAGGGTGATGTGACGGAACAGCGTCATTTTGCTGTCTGGGAGGATCCTTTTCCTAAACCGAGCTATCTTTTTGCCTTGGTGGCCGGCAAACTTGTCAGTATTGAAGATGAATTTATTACTCAAAGCGGTCGAATTATCGAGCTGAAAATTTTTGTTGAAGAAAGAAACAAAGATAAATGCGACCATGCCATGCGCTCACTGAAAAAAGCCATGCGCTGGGATGAGGAGGTGTTTGGCCTTGAATACGACCTTGATACCTTTATGATTGTGGCTGTTGATGATTTCAATATGGGCGCCATGGAAAACAAGGGATTGAATATTTTTAATTCCAAGTATGTGCTCTCAACCCCGGCGACTGCCACCGATCAGGATTATCTTGGGATTGAAGGCGTGATTGGCCATGAATATTTTCATAATTGGACCGGTAACCGGGTTACCTGCCGAGACTGGTTTCAACTCAGTCTGAAAGAAGGCTTAACAGTTTTTCGCGATCAGGAATTTTCCTCTGATATGAATTCAAGGAGTGTGCAGAGAATAGATGATGTGAGGCTTCTGAAAAATTTTCAGTTTAAAGAAGATGAAGGACCAATGGCCCATCCTGTTCGTCCTGATTCCTATCAGGAAATCAATAATTTTTATACCGCGACGGTCTACAATAAAGGGGCGGAGGTTATCCGGATGATGCATACTCTGCTTGGGCCTAAGCTGTTTCGGAAGGGAATGGATCTCTATTTTGACCGGCATGACGGACAGGCGGTAACCTGTGACGATTTTGCAGCAGCTATGAGCGACGCATCCGGAATTGATCTGGAACAATTTAAAAATTGGTATGGGCAGGCCGGCACACCGGTTTTGCAGGTAAAAGGGGAGTGGGATGAAGCGGACCAGGAATACCGACTGCTCATCAGGCAAAATTGTCCGGACACCCCGGGACAAACAGCCAAAAAACCTTTTCATATGCCGATTACAGTGGGTCTTCTCGGGCGCAGACGGCAATGAGTTGCTTGAGGCTCTGACAATTACCCTGGATCTGCCGTTTTACAATTGCGCGAGAAGGAGCAGCTGTTTACTTTTCCAAACATAAAGGAAAAGCCTGTCGTTTCGTTTCTTCGAGATTTTTCCGCGCCAGTCAGGGTTGAGAGTTTTCAATCCCGCGAAGAACTCTCTCTGCTCATGAGGGCAGATGCAAATCTTTTCAATCGTTGGGATGCGTCAACCCGCCTTGCCGGTGAAGTCATCCTCGAAATAGCCGAACAACTGCAAAACAATCAGACTCCGTCAATTGAAGAGCTGTACACCTGACAGCAGTCTCCAGCAAGTTTACAGGCGAAAATTGTTGATCCTGCTCTTCTTGCCCTTTCCCTGCAATTGCCGCCGGAAACGACTCTGGCTCAAGAAATGGACATCGTTGATCCCGACGCACTCTTTTCGTGCCAGACAGCATGTGAAAAAAGAATTGGCGAAAAGAAATAAAGAACGGTTTCTGGCCATTTATCATGATTATCAGGAAAATGGTGTCTATACTATCACTCCTGAGGCCATAGGCAGGAGGAGCTTAAAAAATACCTCCCTTAATTATCTCATGTCTCTTGATCCTCTTCCTGAAGAAATTCTGAAACTCTGTTTTGATCAGTATCTCAGGCGACCAATATGACCGATGCTATAGCTGCTCTTGGTAATCTGGTAAACTTTGACAATAAAATGCGGGAGGAGGCGCTGGGAGATTTTTACAAAAGTGGCTCAATGATCCTCTGGTGCTCGATAAATGGTTTAGTCTTCAAGCTATGTCAATTCTCGAAAAAACCTTAGATAAAGTTGTTCATCTCACCAATAATCCATCTTTTTCAATATCAAATCCAAATAAAGTCAGAGCCCTTATCGGGGTCTTTTGTTCCAGCAATCATGTTCGGTTTCATGATAAAAATGGCTCAGGCTATCGGTTTCTGGCAGACAGGATTGAAGAATTGAATGCAATTAATCCGCAAATTGCTGCGCGTCTGGTGTCTCCTTTGATCAGCTGGAGACGATATGATAGCGAACGACAAAAACTGATGCAGCAGGAACTGGAGAGAATTCTCGCGATTAAAAATCTCTCGAGTGATGTTTATGAGATAGTGTCAAAAAGCAGATAGTCGCCGTTAAGTGCGTCGGTAAGATGTTCACTAATTCTCAAACTCAATCAGAGTCTTTTGTGGCAAAACAGGCAGCGATATTTAGGCGGGTGTCCATCGGGTAAAGGTGCTTCTTTGTCCTGATCATGGCAATCAAGACAGAATTTCTCCGCTTCCTTTTTACCCTCAATGTCATAGAAGCGGCTATGGATTTCATCGTGGGGAAGGGGAGATGTCGTCTCTTTAGGGGCATTAAACAGGAAGATAAGGATAGCTGCGCCGACAAGAACAAACAATATATTGCCGATAAGCAGTTTATGATTTTTTTTTGGTTTCATTGGCTAATGAGGTAATTTGTATACTGACGCTATAAATAATCAGTGGGCCATTTCGGCAGCGCTAAACTTTATTACTTTAAGTCTTGAAACAGAAGGCAAGCAATTTCGGCAAGAAGAGTTGCCAAAATTTTGTTTTTCCCCAGCAGAGTGACCATTTTTCGGTGTCGAGCATTATTTTTTATCATTTTTTGCAGCGCCGCTGGGTTGAAGTCCGGATTGACGATACAGTCCTGCCACTGCCTCGCCTGAAACGATCGCCGGATATATGCCTTCTCCGGTAAGCCCGGAAGCTAAGCCTGCGGCATCTCCAACCAGAAAAATATTATTGAAACGGTAGCCACGAAAATCAAAATTAATATATTCCGCTTCGCTTTTGTGACCAGAAAGCGGATAGCCTGATTTTGCACTCCATTTGATCAGGTTGTCCTGTAATTGTTTTGCTTTCATCACCCGGCCATCAACGTAGGCTCCTACGGAAACCGAATCTTGATGGGGGAAGACCCAGGCGTATCCACTGGCAAACAAACCACTGTCGAGATGCCATTCCATATTCGGATAATTGCCGGGAAGTTGGTAATTAATGCCGATACCAATATCCTGAACAGGAATTCCGAGATGTCTTCTTACCAGAGAAGACGAACCGTCAGCGCCGACCAGGTAAGAAAATTTTTGCTGTTCTAGTTTTTTGCTGGTTTTATCATAAAAAGGTGATCACATTGCCGGTGATTGATTTTACCTGGCAGCCAAGACGGATTTCAGCTCCGGCTCGCTGTGCCTTGCGGCTCATCTGCTGGCCAAGTTTTTCACGATTTACAGTGGCTATTATCGGTGTTGGAGCAGAGACAGTGACTTTTTGCAGACCGGGTGATAATATACTGGACTATTGAATTGTCTCTCAAAGATTTCGTCTGGCACCTTTTTAACCAGACCATTCCAGGTTACTCCCCCGGCACAAACTTTTTTGCCGATGTATCTGCTTTCGCTCCAGAACAAGGGTTTTGAGCCCGTGGGAGGCAGTTATTTCAGCGCAGGCCAATCCACCGGGACCAGCACCGACTATAATAACATCAAAGGACATATTGTAAAAATGTATCTGGCAAAGAAAATAATCCTGAATGGAACATAATTGATACCATATTGAGCTATAACAAAAAAACCTGCCGAGTGCAATGAAGGCACCTGGCAGGTTAGTGGTCGAAACCAGAATTTCAGAACTGAAGCTTTATCCTTCAGAGAAGCACTGCTTTGAGATATTCTTTATTCAATCTGGCAATATTTCGAATGGAGATGCCTTTTGGACAGACAGCTTCACATTCTTTGGCATTGGTACAGTTGCCAAAACCTTCTTCATCCATCTGTGCAACCATGGCCAGGGCGCGTTGCCTTGCGTTCCACCTGTCCTTGAGGAAGCAGACAAAGCTGAGAAACTTTCGCACTGGTAAAGAGCATCGCCGCACCGTTAGGACAATTGGCGACACAGGCTCCACAACCAATACACGCCGCAGCATCCATGGCCAGTTCCGCCTGCTGCGATGGAATAGGGATGGCTGTTGCCGTCTGGAGTTCCGCCGGTATTGACCGAAACATACCCTCCTGATTGTATGATTCGATCAAGGGCAGAACGATCGATAAGCAAATCTTTTTTAATAGGAAAGGCTTTCGATCGAAAAGGTTCAATGACTATGGTATCGCCACTTTGAAAATGTCGCATGTGCAGCTGACAAAGAGTAACTTCCTTTTCAGGTCCATGGGCAACACCATCGACGATTGCACCGCACATTCCGCAAATTCCTTCGCGACAATCATGGTCAAAGGCTACGGGATCCTTGCCTTCCTTAGTGAGTTTTTCATTGAGTACATCAAGCATCTCAAGAAAAGACATATCCGTGCTGATGGAATCGAGAGTATATGTATCCAAATTGCCTAATGCGTCACTATTCGGTTGTCGCCAGATCTTTAGCGTCAGGTTAATGCTGCTCATGATGTCTTTACCTTAAGAGTTCAGTTTAAAGTCTCCGTTGTAATCAGGAGCCTTACTTATAACTTCTCTGACTGGGAGTCACAAATTCGAAAGTAAGTGGTTCTTTATGCATTTCCGGCTCCTTATCTTCACCGAGATGCTCCCAGACGGAAACGTGCGAGTAATTAGCATCATCCCGTTTTGCTTCATTTTCTTCGGTCTGGCTCTCTTCTCTGAGATGGCAGCCGCAGGATTCCTCCCTGGCCAGTGCATCCCGGATCATGATTTCCGCAAATTCCAGAAAATCAGCGACACGCCCGGCCCGTTCCAAAGACTGATTGATTTCTTTGGTTGTTCCGGGAATATAGACATAGTCCCAAAATTTCTTTTTGATGGCCGGCAATTCCTCAAGAGCTTTTTCCAAATCCTCTTTATTCCTGGCCATTCCACAGTTGTCCCACATCAGTTTTCCGAGTTCTTTGTGAATTTCATCAACGGTATATTTACCTGCGGGACCTCCGCTGCTGTTTTTCAGCAGTTTGGCAATCCTTTCTTCCACCTCTCGTTTCGAATCAAGAAAAGGAGCGTCATTTTCACTGACTTTGTCAAGTTTATTGGTGCCAAGATAATGGGCAATCGATGTGGCGATGACAAAGTATCCATCAGCCAATCCCTGCATAAGCGCACTGGCCCCAAGTCGGTTGGCTCCGTGATCGGAGAAATTACATTCGCCAATGGCAAACAGGCCGGGAATCGTCGTCATCAGATCATAATCTACCCAGAGTCCACCCATGGTGTAATGGACAGCGGGATAAATCATCATCGGTTCGACCATCGGATTGCTGTCTGTGATCTTTTCGTACATCTGGAAAAGGTTGCCATATTTTTTGAAAATGGTTTCTTTACCATCCCGCTTTATGGCTTCAGAAAAATCCAGGTATACGGCAAGTCCGGTTCCCCCGACACCTTTGCCGAGATCGCATTGTTCTTTGGCATTTCTGGAAGCAACATCACGGGGAACAAGATTTCCAAAACTCGGATACTTATTTTCAAGGTAATAATCCCTTTCAGCTTCTGGAATATCGGCTGGTTTACGGGTATCACCTTTCTTTTTCGGAACCCAGACCCTGCCGTCATTACGCAGACTTTCACTCATCAGGGTGAGTTTTGACTGGTAATCTCCATGGACAGGAATACAGGTTGGGTGAATCTGCACAAACGAAGGATTGGCAAATCCAGCACCCTTTTTATGAGCTCTCCAGGCTGCAGTAACGTTTGAGGCCATGGCGTTGGTTGAGAGGAAATAGACATTTCCGTAACCACCTGTAGCCAAAATGACCACATCGGCAGAAAAACTTTCAATTTCGCCGGTCATAATGTTGCGGGTAGTGATCCCTCTGGCCCTGCCATCAACAATCACCACATCCATCATCTCCCGACGGGTAAACATCTTCACTCTGCCGGCATGGATCTGTCGTGAAAGAGCACTATATGCACCTAAGAGGAGCTGCTGCCCGGTTTGCCCACGGGCATAAAATGTTCTTGAAACCTGTGCTCCGCCAAAAGATCTGTTCGCCAGGGTTCCTCCATATTCCCGCGCAAAAGGAACACCTTGGGCAACACATTGATCGATGATTTCAGTGCTCACCTCTGCCAGCCGGTGGACGTTTGCTTCTCTTGCCCGAAAGTCGCCACCTTTGATAGTATCGTAGAACAGACGATGAACTGAATCACCATCATTTTGATAATTTTTGGCGGCGTTGATTCCTCCCTGAGCGGCGATTGAGTGTGCACGCCTCGGGCTGTCCTGAATGCAAAATGTTTTTACCTGATACCCCTGTTCAGCAAGAGTAGCTGATGCAGATGCACCGGCAAGGCCGGTGCCGACGACTATTGCGCTGTATTTTCTTCTGTTGGCAGGGTTTACAAGTTTATTGGAAAAACGGTGATTATTCCATTTTTCTTCAAGAGGGCCGGAAGGTACACGAGAATTAAGTTCCATATTTTCAAAACCTTGGCTAGTTTCTTTTGGTGAATTTCCTTAACATCGTTCAGCTGACAATTAACTTTCATACTCTGGGCAAAGCTGCTGTTAAAATGAAGCCCCGAGCCCAGACATAAAGTAGAAGGCAATGCCACCGAAAATTAACAGAAAAAACAGTGGAATAATAAGAGTGAGTCGGGCAATGGCAATCATTGTAACGTGGATGATTGACGCCAAATGTCTGCAGCATGCTCCAGAAACCATGACTGAGATGGATGGTCAAGGCGACGAAGGCAAGTATATAAAAGAGTGAATAAAAGAAATTACCCAGCAACTCTTTGACAGTAACAGATATTGGCATATGTTCAGGAGAAAATGTGAAACCGAAGATATGGACAAAAAGAAATACCAGGATAAATAATCCGGTGTAAGGCATTGTTGCAGAGGCAAACGAGTTTTTAACAACCCGGGTGGTCACTGCATATCCGGAATTGCTAACCTGGCGATTCTCAAAGAAGAGATAGAGACCGACAACAATATGAGCCAGAAAGACCAGGAGTAAAGAAAAGCTGAAAACCAGAACAATCAGAGGATGGCTGTGCAGTTCATCAGCATAGCTCTGAAAAACTTCACTACTCATAAAGATAGTGGCGTTGCCGGCCACATGGGTACAGAGAAATAAAAACAACAGCAACCCAGTGGCTGCCATTAACAATTTCTTGCCGATTGAGGAAGTTAAGAACTTGACAAACCACATAAGCACACCTTCGGTGAAAATTTATGAGTGGATGTTATTTTTCGATAGCACTGATAATATAGAAAAAATAAAAAAAGAAAAGAAAAAAGTTGATTTTTGTCTTAAGTCTGCATAACCCTTTCAACTTTGATGCTGACTCTTTATCAGATCACCTGACTAACCCCTTATAATTCCCTGAATAGTATACTGAACATGGCCTTATTTATCAATAATTTTTGATCTCGACGGCACTCTTCTTGATACTCTGGTCGACCTTGCGGACAACCTGCAATGAAGTTCTTTACGACCAGCATTTCCCTACGCACCCTACGCATGCGTATAAAACATTTGTCGGTGATGGTCTGCATGTGCTGATGCAGAAAATTACCCCTGCCGGTACCGATGAAGAGGTGATTAAACAATGTTGCGATTCAGTTTACCAAACGCTATTCACGAAACTGGAAGAGAAATAGTTGTCCTTATGACGGCATTAATGATATGTTATCCGCGCTGCAAAAACATGGTGTTATACTTGCTGTTTTATCGAATAAACCTCATGAGTTCACAAAACTTTTTGTTGATCATTTTTTTCCGACAGGACTGTTTTCCCTCGTCTATGGACAGCGTGATGGATTTCCTAAAAAACCAGATCCTTCTGTGGCCCTGGATATCGCCGCTCAGTTTGGGACTCGCCCCGGGGAAATTCTATTTGTCGGTGATTCAGGTGTCGATATCATGACAGGAAAAGCAGCACGGATGGTAACCGCCGGAGTCTCCTGGGGATTTCGGAGTGTCCACGAACTAAAAGAAAATAATGCTGATATAATAGTCCACAATCCTTTGGAGTTAGAGCAATATGTCCTATCTGCCACCTGAGCTGGTTCCCTATGTTAAATATCTTGCCCCCCCGGTAGTTGGCGCCTTTATTGGTTATCTGACCAATCGAATCGCGATCAAGAATGTTGTTTCGTCCCCTTGAAAGCCTGGAAAATCATGGGATTACGGGTGCCGATGACGCCAGGAGTTATTCCTTCGAAAAGACTTGAACTGGCCGTCAACATGGGTGAGGTTGTTGGCGACCATCTGCTCACCAGTAAGGAAATCGGCAAAGGGTTGCAGCAGGAACTCTTCCAGAACCATCTCTACAATCTTATCCGGGAGAGGGTGGAGAGGATTTTGCAAAAAGATCTTGGTACTCTCGCCTCGACAATTCCGCAAAAATTCAAAATATATTTTGATCTTGGCACCAAAACTATACGCTATCAGATTGAAAGAGCAAATTCATACCTTCATTCATTCACCGGAATTTGCCGAGACTGTTGATCAGGCAATTGATAATCGACTGGAACTATTTCTTGATCAGGACGTAGATACAATTCTTTCCGGCAACAACCGCGATAACATCTATCACTTTCTTGGAAAGAAATATTTCGAGAATGTCGGAAAGCGAGGCGATGGAACAATGGGTTGAAGATTTTGTCCATCAGAAGGTATACAGCACCCTGCAGCAGAAAAAATCTCTTTAACGATATTCTGCCAACCTCCTTGCAGGAGCTGTTGATTGAAACTATTGAAAAGCAGGTGCCGGCGCTCCTTGGAAAAATCTCTTTGATAGTCAGTGAGCCTGAGGTTCGCGACAAAATCATTCAGGGAGCATGTGGCGGGGTTGAAAACTTTATAAATTCCCTTGGCTCAATGGCTGATATGGTGCGGGGATTTCTGCCAATGGAGAAAGTGGAAGAAAAAATTCAGGAATATCTTGTTGAAAAAAATGACGCTATCGTCGCCTGGCTCCAGTCCGAGGAGGTACAGGTCCGTATGGCGGCCATTCTCAGACAGAGAAGTCAGGACTTTTCAGAAAAACCGATCGTCAATTTTATCAAAGCCGAAAATGAAGATACCGTCGAGGAATTCTGTTCGCAGTGCGCAAAACAGCTCTTGCTGTTAATACGGGGGGAGGAAGTAAGCAAGATCCTTATTTCCATGTTCAAAACCAATATAGAAAATCATATCGATTCCGGAGCAATAAGTATGCACGATATGCTCCACTCCTTACTCGGTGAAGCAATCAATGTCGGCAGGTAAGCAGTGGGTAAAAAAAGAGATACGAGAACTTCTGCAATCCCAGAATACCCTGAAAACCATCGATTTTTTAGTGGATTCTCTGATCGGATCGCTCCTTGAAAAGCGTATCGGCAAACTGGCCAACCTTGTTCCTGCCGGTGTCAGGGAGGGCTGGTCGAGATCTCTGCAAACCATGGCGTCAACCATGTTGGCCAACGAGGTCCCGGGATTGGTTCAATCATTAAATATTCGGCAAATTGTCACGGAAAAGGTGAATTCTCTTGATATCTTAAAGCTCGAAGGACTTTTGCTGTCCATTATGGAGGAACAGTTCAAATATATTAATTTATTTGGCGCCCTGCTTGGTTTTCTGATTGGATGCTTAAATATCATTTTTTTATATGGTATTTAAGAAAACCAGGAAGGCAATTTTTCCGGTCAGGATACTGCGGCGATATTGTTGTTTGTTTGTCAGGGTATGTCGTGCCCAATCAATACCAGCGTGCAGCATTGATCCATTTCTTTGAGAAAAACACCGGTCAATAGTGTAGGATATCAAGATGCAGGCACCGAGGTTTGAAAACCGTGTTTATATTATCATTGCCGCACTATTGGCACTTTTTCTTGGGGCCCTGGATGCCCTGATCGTCAGTGCGGCGATGCCTTCCATTGTCACTGACCTCGGCGGCCTGAGCCTTTACAGCTGGGTTTATTCTGCCTATTTTCTTGCCCGGGCAGTATCCCTGCCGGTCATCGGCAAGCTGGCCGACCGGTACTCCACCAAAAAGCTCTTTCTTTTTTCCATTACTGTTTTTCTCTTTGCTTCGCTTGCAGCGGGTGCCAGCCCATCAATGATGATTCTCATCGGCGCCAGGGCCGTTCAGGGGATCGGCTCCGGAGGGATATTTGCTCTGGTATATATCGTATTATCAGATATTTCACCGCCCGGTGAACGCGGCAAAACCCTGTCATTTGCCAGCTCAGTCTGGGGCATTTCATCGATTATCGGTCCGACCTTAGGCGGCATCATCGTTACCTATGTCTCATGGCGATGGATTTTTTTTCTTAATGTGCCCCTGGCCCTCGTATCCCTTGCAACAATCGGTCGTTGCATGCAGCATCGGGCTACCTCGTCGAAAAAAGTGAGCCTGGATATTGCTGGTATTACCTGTCTCTCCGGTTTTATCCTCTCTTTTCTGACCCTGTTTATCACCGGTGGACGGGATTATGGCTGGTTGTCCGGCGAATTACTCGGCATCGGCGCACTGTCGGCTGTTTTTGCCGTACTTTTTGTCATCATTGAAAAACGGGCAGCTGACCCGGTGCTCGACCTGCGTTTTTTGCCAGGCCGGTCTTTGCCCTCGGTAACGGGGCAGTATTCCTGCGCCAGCTTTGCCGTTTTTTCACTCTTTGCCTATGTACCACTTTTTATCGAAGGGGCACTGGCCGAAACTCCTCTGCAGGTTGGACTCACCATGCTTTCTCTGAGCCTTGGCTGGTCAGCGGGTTCTCTTATCCTCGGTCGATTCGTGGACGGCTTTGGCGGCAGGTGGGCAGCAGTACTGGGCGGGATTATTCTGGTGATAAGCTCTGGGGGTATGCTGTTTTTTAATCCCCAAACCTCTCTTGTCGCATGTTCTCTTGTTTTTCTGCTGGCCGGTATAGGCATGGGTTTTGTCACCCTGTCCACTTTACTGCTGGTACAGGCAGATCTCGCCAAAGTCAACCTTGGGGTGGCTACGTCCTTTCACCAATTTTCCAGGACCCTGGGTGGAACCATCGGGGTGGGGATCTGCGGTGGTGTCGTAACAACCGAATTGCTGCATAATCTTCAGGAATCTTCAGCCACCATTCCGCCTGGGGTTATGGCTTTATTGCGCGAAAGTATGGAGAACCTTTTTCGAGAAGAATTCAGACAGATTTTAACCGAAAAGAGTGAGGCTCTGCTTTCGATGGCAGTATCCAACGCGATGTCAATTGTTTTCTGGATCGTTTTTGGCGCGACGATGGTCTGCCTTGTCTGTACCTTATTGCTGCACCATCAGGTACCGAGAGGCAAAGAACTGGTTTAAGGGCAGGAGATACTATCTGCAACCTGGAATCCGCTGTTCTTTTTGATTAAAGATACTCTAGAAAAGCCTGTGTTTTTTGGGTAGAAGCATATTTGACAACCGGGGGAGGGATATGGTGATTATTCGCGGAAAGAGACGGCAACTAGAGACCAAGGGTGCATGGATACTAACAGAAGCTATCCGGACTCTGCTTGAGACGAGGCCAACAGTAATCTTGGCAGTTCCTGGTGGACGAAGTGTTGGTGGTATTATTCGCAACCTTGCCGAGGGTGATGTTGACTGGCGCCGGGTTCATCTGTTTATGGTAGATGAGCGGCTGGTAGCAAGGGATCATCCCGAGAGCAACTTCCGGCTGGTGACAGAATCCCTTCAAGGAAAAGTGCCAGCCACCTCCCTCCACCCTTTTACTCTGGATAATACTGCAGAGGATAATGGAGTGGGGGCGTATGAGCACCAGTTGACGCAATTGGGAGGTTGTTTTGATATTGTGCTGATAAGCAGCGGTGAAGACGGGCATATTGCTTCCATTTTTCCCAATCGACAATTGCCAGAAACCGGTTGCAATAGATTTATCCTGATCGAAAATTCGCCGAAACCACCTTTACGCCGGATGTCGGCCTCGCCGGCACTTATTGGTTCAGCTCAGGTGGGGGTGCTGCTCTTTTTTGGTGCAGGTAAAAGACAGGCTTTGAAGAATTTCCTCAACCCCGAACTCAGCGTCAGCGACTGTCCGGCAAAACTTATCAGCGCACTGCCTCAACATTATATTCTCACCGACCAGGAGGTGGCGATCCCATGATTATGGAATCACAAATGATAATAATTTTTGGTGGAACAGGGGATTTGACCAAGCGTAAACTGATCCCATCCCTGTATCACCTGCTTAAGAAAAAAGAACTGACCGATTGTACACCAATCGTCTGCATCGGTCGTCAGAAAATCACCCGGGAATCGTTCCTGCAGGAGCTGACAATTGAGAGATTTATTGAGGATGCCGACCACTCTATATTGCAGGACCTGCTCGGCCGGGTTGAGTACCTCTGTTTCGATGTGCGTACTGGCAGTGCCGCCGAGTTTTCTGCCGGGATTGAAGCTGTTCGGCAAAAATACCGGTGTGCGGCCAACAGCTTGATCTATCTTGCTCTGCCGACAGGTCTTTTCCCGAAAACTGCCGATTTGATAAAAACATTGCTAGAGAAGACATGCTGGCAGCGAGTCGTTTTTGAAAAACCTTTTGGTGAGGATGTGGCTTCTGCCAAGAGGTTAAATGAAAATATCATGGCCGTACTTGGGGAGGATCAGATATTTCGGGTCGATCATTATCTCGGCAAGGAACTTGTCCAGAACATCCTGACTCTCAGGTTTGCCAACGAAATCTTTGCCAACGCCTGGCATGCACAGTGTATCGATCACATTCAGATTACCGTAAGCGAAACCCTCGGCGTGGAAAAGCGGGCCGGCTATTACGATTCCAGCGGAGCAGTGCGGGATATGGTGCAAAACCATCTTCTCCAACTCCTCTCTTTTGTTGCAATGGAGCCGCCTGAGGCAGAGACTGTTGATGCTTTGCGGGATGCTGCGGCAGCAGTTATCGCCAGGCTCCGGCGGGTTGCAAGAAAAGATGTGGTGCTGGGACAATATGGTCCTGGTATTGTTAATAATTCTAAAGCAATGGGATATAGATCCGAAGATGACGTGCCGGATGATTCCACTACTGAGACCTATGCAGCTGTGAGGGCATACGTCGATACACCACGCTGGCAGGGTGTACCATTTTATCTGCGCACCGGTAAGCGGTTAAAAGATCGATACGCGGATATCAAACTGGTATTTAAACATAATCTCACCCAAGAGAAGGCAATACCGGGGAAGCCCAATATGATAATAATTCGGATTCAGCCGGATGAAGGCATTGCCCTGGCCTTTAATGTTCGAAAGCCGGGAGACAGTAACAATACTGAACCGGTTTTGATGGACTTTTGTCACCATTGCCATTTTGGTCCGAATACGCCTGAAGCCTATGAATCGATTCTTCGCAATGTCATGCTCGGCGATCACTCCATTTTCCCGCGCTGGGACTGGATACTGGCAAGCTGGAAATATATTGACGACTTACGGAGCAAAGCAGGAGAGCCAAACATCTACCCTGCCGGCTCAGAAGGACCTGCAGAGGCCGATAATCTTCTGTCTCAGGACGGCCGGAGGTGGCTCAACGGCAATTCGTCCCGCCAAATCATTCCCCTGCACCTTGAATGAGAAGTTGATGCAACGAGGTGAACTAACGGTTCTGTTTTTTTTCAGGCAATGAAAAAACAGCAGGATCACCGTTCGCCGGTGGCAAGCTGACCACAAGCTGCGGAGATATCGGTGCCGCGGCTGTTTCTGATAAATACCGTGTAATGTGCATCTATCAGAATTTTCTGAAATCTCAGCAGCCGGTCCCTGGTTGGGCTCTTAAAGGGCAGGGCGGACGACTCATTATAGGGGAGCAAATTAATTTTGCAGGGAATTCCCTGAAGTTTTCGGGCTAACTCGTAGGCATCTCTATCTGAATCGTTAATACCTTTAAGCAAAATATACTCAAACATTATTCTTTTTCTTTTCGGCATGGGAAATCACGGCATGCCGCCAGCAATTCATCTACCGGATAACGATCGTTCACCGGCATGAACCTGCTTCGCACTGTATCATTTACGGCATGCAGAGAGACAGCTAGATTTACTGGAGATTTTTCTCCGAATTCTCTGATTTTATGTACTATTCCGCATGTCGATACGGTAATTTTTCTGGCCGAAATATCCAATCCCTTCTGTTCCATGATAATGGACAGAGAAGCAAGAACATTATCCAGATTATTGAGTGGTTCACCCATCCCCATATAGACCACATTGGTAACCCTGTCGGGACCGATAAGGCTCTCTTTTGGCTGGGCGAGCAGATAGTCCCGGACACTGCAGATCTGGTTAACAATTTCTGCCGGCGTCAGATTTCTTATAAAGCCCATGGTTCCCGTGAGACAGAAAGTGCAGCCCATGGCGCAGCCGACCTGGGAGGAAATACAGAGGGTATTTCTATCCGGCTCAGGGATAAGAACTGATTCAATTATATGTCCATCGTCAAGGCGAAAACCAAATTTGACACAGCCATCGCTGGCCTTTTCAATAATTGGATCTGGTAAAGCTGGAAATAAATGCGTTTTCCTCTAATAATTGCCGAAAGACCTTGGCCAGATCTGTCATCTGGGAAAATTCTGTAATACCTGGTCGATACAGCCATCCCATTATCTGTTTACCGCGAAAAGTCGGTTGTCCTAGGCTCTCCGCATATTCAATCAAACCTTTCTGAGTAAGGTTTTTCAGGTCTGTCTTTTGTGAAGGGTTCATAGCGCCCTCCTGTAATCCGGGACGAGAGGAGTGGTGCCATCCAAGGCCATTTCTAATGGATTTCAGAAAAATGTCTTTATCTCTTGGCAGTCGACCGGCAAGCGGTAAATAGCTTGATGCATGGTTGGCATGAAATTGACATTTGATGTTCTTTCAGGTGAGAAATAAGCAGACGGAGTTCCTGTAAGATTTCAGAGGGAGCAGGCAAGGCAAATTCACCTGCTGCCACCTGCTCTGCCAAGTTCAGTACTCTTGAGCGGCATCAAGGTAAGGGCGGCAATCTGATTTGGCGCCATTTTATTTAACACTTCTGCTGTCTCAATTGCGTGTTGCGATGATAATGCGACACCACCAAGGCCGAGAAGGGTGGTAACCGAGAGAAAAATCCCGGCTTCCGTTATTTTTTTACCAGCAGCAATCATGGTCGCCGCTGTTTCACCTTTTTTGACTGCATGCAAAACTTTATCACAGCCGCTCTCAAGCCCCATATACACACGGTCAAGACCCATCGATTTTAAGCTCTAATAATTGATCTATACTCTTATTGCGCATCGCTCTTGCATTTCCGTACAGCGAAATTCTGTTAACCCAGGGGAGGTGATGATGAATTTTGTGAAAAAGTTGGACAAGTCTTCTTTGGGACAGGATAAGCACGTCACCGTCGGCCAGGAAAACACGATTTTGACTGCGGCAATGTTTTTTGGCAAACTGAAGGTCCGTCTCAATCGTCTCATGCGCTTTCAGCTGGAAAGGAATGTCTTTATAGGCACCACAGAAGGTACATTTATTATAGGAACATCCGACCGTCACCTGGAGGATGATTGAGTTTGCCTCGCTGGGCGGTCGGATGATATTTCCTACATAATTCATATGCAATCGCTTCAGGCCGCCGGATTTTTGGCGGCAAAATCTTTCATAAACTCAACCAGCTTGACAACACCTTCAACTGGAAAAGCATTGTAAATGGAAGCGCGACATCCGCCAATAGAACGATGTCCTTTAAGGCCGTTGAGGCCGATCAGCAGCCGCCTCGGCAATAAATTTTGCTTCAAGTTCGGGGGTAGGAAGATTGAAGGCTATATTCATTAAAGAACGAGACTCTTTTTCGGCATGGCCACGATAATAGTCGCTGCTGTCGATTGCCCCGTAGAGAAGCGCTGCTTTTTCCCTGTTGATTTTTTCAATCGCCGCAACACCGCCAATTTTTTTCAGCCATTTTAACACTTCACCGACAACATATATCGAAAAACATGGTGGGGTATTAAACATCGACCCTTTGTCGGCATGGGTTTTATAGCTCAGCATGGTCGGGGTGTTTGCCGGTGTTCTGTCGAGCAGATCCTCTCGAATAATGACTATGGTTACCCCGGCCGGTCCAAGATTTTTCTGCGCTCCGGCAAAAATAAGACCAAATTTGGAGACGTCCACCGGCCGTGACAGGATATCGGAACTCATGTCACTGATGAGCATTTTGTCTGTTTTCGGCAGTTCGGGAAATTCAGTGCCGTAAATTGTGTTATTGGAAACATAGTAAAGATACTCTGAATCTTCAGCGACCGTGTATTCATCCGGCTTTGGTACCCGATTAAAACTGGCTTCTTCACTGGAGTAGGGGACCTCAATCTCACCAAAGAGCTGAGCTTCTTTGATGGCTTTTTTTGACCAGGTTCCGGTATTGAGATAGGTTGCTTTTTTGCCTTTACCCAAAAGATTCATGGGAATCATGAAAAACTGGCTTGAAGCGCCTCCCTGCAGAAACAAAACCTTATAGTTGTCAGGAATCTGCATCAACTCGCGAAGATTCGTCTCAGCTTCATCGGTAACGGCCATAAATTCTTTTGAACGGTGACTGATTTCAATAAGACCGATACCGGTTTCCTGAAAATTTACAACATCCTGACCGGCTTTTTGCAATACCTCGTAAGGGAGGGTTGCAGGTCCCGGGACTAAAATTAAATACACGATCAGCCATTGCTCATTTCTCCTGTGGTTGGTTTTTAAATTGGACGATACCTGAGAGATCAATTATAATTTAGAAAAATTATTTGTAAACACTTGTTATATTTGAGGAACATTGTCTGACTGCCTCATATAAGACTATCCCGGCAGTCATGGCAAGATTCAAACTTCGGATATTGGGGTTTTGCATCGGCAGAGTATAGCATCTGTCCTGGTACAAATGAAGTATGTCTTCGGGTAAGCCTTTTGTCTCTTTGCCAAAAATTAAAAAGCACCCTGGATTATACTGTGCAGAACTGTATACTCTAGTCACTTTTGTGGTAAAGAAAAAGAGTTCCAGTTCCTTTTGGGCCTGTAGAAATATATCAAAGCTTTCCCAATGGCGAATTTCAACATGTTGCCAGTAATCGAGACCGGCGCGTTTAAGATGTTTATCATCGGTTGAAAAGCCTAGGGGGTGTACCAGGTGCAACACCGAATTGGTAGCTCCGCAAAGTCTGGCAATGGAACCGGTGTTCGGAGGGATTTCAGGTTCCACCAGAACTATATTGAAAGGGCGAGATGTCTTCATGTCAGAAACTACAATAATATTAAATTGTTAAAAGAGTATGGTTTATACTCATTGCGACTGGACGAAAACAACGAAAAACAAGAAAGCTCAGGTCTTGTGACCATAAAAAATTGCATTTTCAAAGTAAACGGATAGATTTTAAGGAGGTCAGATCAGGTAAAGCTTAACCATTGCAATGGTGCACAAAAATTGAATGATCCAAACAATAATATTTCCGGCGATGGACGTTTAACGCTATTACTTCTTCTTATGTGCAGCCTCCTGTGTTTGACTTTGTGTCCAAGCACTCCGCTGTTCTGGTCAAGGAAAGTGCCCACTGTGAACAGCTGAACGTTGCGTATCCTCTGACAAACTGGCAGTAGAAAATCTGTCGCGAAGCAGATACAAAGACAAAAGCCTATCTGTCCCGGCAAGGTTCAGCCCTTTCTTTTTTGAAGCAATGCCGATTAACAGTTCGACAAGAGATATGCTTATGACCGTTCAGGGGATCGGACCGGCTATGGCAGAAGATATCGTTGCATATCGTCATCAATTTGGACCTTTTACCAGCAGTGAAGATCTTCTTAAGCTTCCCGGCATTGGTCCAAAACGTGCTGCCAAATTTGCGACAGTATTCACTTTTACCGAGGCACCGTGACACCATCAAACATTGAAACCCTGCCTGGTTCTGGTTGGCCCAACAGCCATTGGTAAAACCGATCTTTCCTTAACCCTTGCCCGCCGATATGATTGCGAAATTGTCAGTGTCGACTCCATGCAGGTTTATAGATATATGGATATCGGCACGGCCAAAGCATCGGTCAGTGAGCGTTCAGAAATCCCTCATCATCTGATTGATATCGTTGATCCGGATGAAGACTATGATGCTGCAAAGTTTGCAAAAGATGGTCTGCAGGCTATACGCGATATTCACTCCCGCGGTAAAATACCCTTACTGACCGGCGGAACCGGACTTTACCTGCGGGCTCTATTTGAAGGAATATTTCCAGGTGTTCCAGGAGATGAAGAAATAAGGCAAACGCTAAAAGACAGACTGCTTACCGAAGGAGCATCGAAACTACATGAAGAATTGTCGATATGTGACAGTATTTCCGCAAAAAGAATTCATGAGAATGACACCCAACGATTACTGCGGGCGCTGGAAGTTTTTTATGTGTCCGGAATACCCTGGTCGGAACATATCGCCCACCATAAAAAACAGATCTGAAGGAGTACGGTTCACCAATGTCCTTCAACTTGGTCTGACCACTGATCGTGATACTCTTTACCAGCGGATAAATAAGCGATGTGACAGCATGCTCGAGTCTGGCCTGGAAGATGAAGTTCAAAACTTATTGGCAATGGGATATGACCGCAATTTAAAACCATTCGGCTCAATAGGTTATCGTCATATGATTAATTATATTGATGGCCATTGGACCAAAGATGAGGCTGTACGTCTTCTTGCCAGGGATACCAGAAGATATGCCAAAAGACAATACACCTGGTTCTCTAAACTCGCAGACCTGCAATGGTTCGATGTCGATGAAAAACAAAGGTCCTCGATACTGTCAGATATGGCTTGCTCAACTTAATCAAACATGATGGCGTCGTAAAAACCCTTCATCGTGTTCGTGTTACGCCCAAAGGAAGTGCCCTTGGGGTGCAATTTTTATATCATTACAGGTACCGTATGTACGCCGAAATAAGAGAAAAATTGCACGCCTCCAATATGAAGCTTTTTACTTATCCATCGAAAATCGAAGTTTTTACGAACTTATCAAACATAAAGTATGAACAGTAATAGCCACAATTACATGACCGAAAAAATATCAAAGATCCCGCCAATATTTTATCGAATATCTCAAAACCAGAGGGATAGCAGGGGAGGAGGCTGCCTATAAATTTCTCTATCCAAATCTGGCAGATCTTCCAAGGCCGGAGCTGATGCTCAATCTTCCGGCGGCTGCACGGCTGGTCGTTGAATATATTACGGCTAAAAAACAAATTATTATATGGGGTGATTATGATGTTGACGGCACCACAGGCACGGCACTTCTGGTTAATTTTTTCAGGGAATTGGGAACAGAGGTCAGATGGCATATACCAGATAGAATGAAAGAAGGGTACGGTCTAAATTCATCATGGTTTACAGACCAGAACATAACCAGTCTCGAGCGATGACTTTCTACTCATTACAGTGGATTGCGGTATCTCCAACTCTGAGCAAATAGAGGTAATTAAAAAAATAGGCGGAAAGGTTATTATAACCGACCACCATCGTCTTCCGGAACAGTCAATACCGGACTGTCTTATTCTCAATCCATCACAGCCATCCTGCGGATTTCACACGTGAACATCTTGCCGGAGTTGGAGTGGCATTTTATCTGGCGGCCGGAATCAGGGCAGAAATCTCTGCCATTCAGGCTGCTCCCGGTTGATGAGTGCAGCAAGTCAGCTCAATCTTAAACAATATCTTGCTTTTGTTGCTCTTGGTACTGTCGCCGATGTGGTCCAGCTTACACCAACCAACCGAATATTAGTAAGAGCAGGGCTTGAATCTCTTTTGCAACCGCAGTTTGTTGGTCTTCACGAACTTCTCATTTCGTGTGAGATTACCGGTGATTATATAACGTCTGAAGATATAGGATATCTTATCGGTCCGAAAATCAATGCTGCCGGAAGACTCGGGGAGAGTCAAATTGTCGTTGAACTCCTTACCGCCCTGACCGCAAAAAATCGAGAAGATTAGCCCAACAGATTAACCGCACTTAATACGGAGAGAAAAAGAATAAGCGACAATAACCTAGAAATAGCATTAAGTAATTTAAGCACTGTTTCAGGTTGAAAGATATAAATGTGCGATTGTAAAAGGTGATTTGCATCAGGGTGTGGCCGGAATAGTCGCCTCAAGGCTTGTCGATATGTTCAGGGTTCCGTCAATTGTTTTTGCAAAAAATGATCATCCTGACGGAACAATACTCGTATACACTGGCTCCGCAAGATCTGTTGAAGGTGTTAATATTGTTGCCTTGCTGACAAAATGCTCAGAATGGATTGAGAGGTTTGGTGGTCATGAAATGGCAGCAGGGTTAACTGTTGCTGAAAATAATTTTCAGATTTTTCAAGAAGATTCTCATCTCTTGTTCGAAAAATATGGAAGAAAAGCAAGTTAAACCAAAAAAAAATATGATATCCGCTGTTCAACAGAATTGATTATGAATAAAGATCATCTAAACTGTTTGCAACTCCTCGAACCATTCGGCCCGGGCAATCCCCAGCCTATTTTTCATGATCCAGCTGTTACAATATTAGATTCACGAGCTGTTGGTAGAGATTCCGAACACTTACAGGTGACTATACGGGGTAAATATGCCAATCTTAAAGGAATTGGTTTTAGTCTTGGCAACCAGATAGAACGATGTTCAAAAGCAGCCCAAAAGAAATATGATTTATACTCCGACCATGAACAGATTTCGCGGCAACGTGAATTGGCAGGTAAGGGTTATTGATATTTAAACTTTGTGAGAATTGAAAAAATAAATTTGTCTCGTTTTGAATTTCTGTCGATTATCGCCAAACAGAAGACAACAAGTTCTCGCCTGCTTTGAAATTTCCCTGACTATGCTTCCTGGTGATTATTTTCTTAAAGTACTTTCTGAAGGTTTATTTCCATTAAGAAGGGTTGCACGACAAACATCTTGTCAGTAATCGTATCAAAGCAGATATTCACTGCATGAATTATTTATATATATACTGTATTTGAGAAAATATATTTATATATACATAATATACATTATGCGACATTGTAGTATATTGAGTGTTTATGTTGCTTTTGGCAGTAAATTTTGATGTATCTTTGGTTTGTTTATCAGGGTAAAAATGCTATAGATATACATGTTTAAAATTGCTAAGAAAACCTGCCTTGTCTGCCTTAACTAACTCTTTCGCACGCAATTATCATTATTCTAACGTTATTTTATAAGACATTCGGAGAGTTCTATGTCCCGTGAAATTTACCAGGAACCGCTTGTCAGTCGTTACACCAGTCTTGAAATACAACAACTTTTTTCGGAAAAGACTAAATTCACAACCTGGCGAAAATGCTGGCTGGCACTTGCTGAAGCACAGTTTGAACTCGGTTTAACTGATATTATAAGTGAAGAAATGCTGGAGGAAATGCGAGCAAATGTTGCAAATATTGATTTTGATGTGGCCGCACAAAAAGAAAAAGAAATTCGCCATGATGTCATGGCCCATGTCTATGAATTTGGTCTTAAATGCCCAAAAGCTGCCGGTATCATTCATCTTGGCGCGACCTCTCAGTTTGTCGTTTGCAACACAGATCTCATTATTCAACGAACCGCCATGGAGTTCATTACGATCTTCCGTGCTCCAGGTTATAAAAAATCTTGCCGAGTTTTGTTTGCAGTATAAAGCTCTGCCGACTCTTGGTTTTACCCATTATCAGCCGGCACAGCCGACCACTGTCGGCAAGCGCAACACCTTGTATCTTCAGGATCTTATAATGGATCTGGAATACATTGACACCTACCTGGAACAAATTAAGGCACGTGGAGCCAAAGGTACCGTGGGCACTCAGGCAACCTTTCTGGAGTTATTTAAAGGTGATCATCAAAAGGTTCGTCAGCTTGACATGCTGGTTGCCAAAAAGCTTGGTTTTTCAGATGTTTTTGCTGTTACCGGCCAAACGTATACTCGAAAACTTGATATGAAACTTGCCGAAACGCTCGCCGGAATTGGCGCAACTTCCCACAAATTTGCCGTTGATCTTCGGTTGCTTTCTAATCTCAAAGTTCAGGAGGAGCCTTTTGAAAAAAATCAAACCGGATCCTCAGCCATGGCCTATAAAAGAAATCCAATGCGATCTGAAAGACTTACCGGACTTGCCCGGAAGTTGATGACTCTGCCGCAAAATTTTGCCTCAACCTATACTAACCAGTGGTTTGAAAGAACCCTAGACGACTCGGCGATACGAAGAATGGATATCCCGCAATGTTTTCTGCTTACCGATGCTATTTTAAAGTTATTTATCAATATAACATCTGATATGGTTGTATTTCCGTCACAAATAAAAAAACATCTTATGGCAGAACTGCCTTTTATGGCAACGGAAAAAATTCTTATGGAAGCTGTCGAAAAAGGCGAAAGTCGTCAGGAGATGCATGAGGTTGTCAAAGAACATTCTTTAGCCGCAGGCAAAATTGTTAAGGAGCACGGCAAGGAAAATGATTTGTTCGTTCGCCTGGCCGGTGATGATCGAATCCCCTTCTCTTTGCAGGAACTTGAAGCTATGGTAAGTGATTATTCCCAATTTACTGGACGGGCAAAGGAACAGACTGAAGAATTTTTGCTGGAAGTTGTCTCCCCTCTTCTTGAAAAAAATTCCCAGCAGAATGACTAAAATTGATTCTTCACTTGCGGTCTAAAGCACCAATATGAAAAAATTGGATACGATTTATCTGCGCATTTCCCCAGGAAAATTTCATTTTTTGAAGTTTATTCTGGAGGGATATGATAATCTCGGCAATATTATCCAGTTATCAGAATGCAGAAGGGATTGTGGTTATACGATATCCTCTGGAAATGGCTCAGGATTTATTTGGATTGCTGGGCAGTCTTGGCAAGAATTTATCAGAAAAGTAACTCTTTTGTTGGAGTAACACCGCATAAGTATGAAACAAAAAATTTTTTTTATTAAAACATTTGGCTGCCAGATGAATGAAAGGGATTCCGAAATAATGGCTCAATCCCTTGCCGGGTATGGTTATGTTGAGGGTATGGACATGTATGATGCAGACCTGGTCATCCTCAATACCTGTTCTATTCGAGCAAAAGCAGAACAAAAAGTCATGAGCCTGCTCGGATACCTGCGAAAAACTAAACAAAAACGACCTGATATGAAGATCTGTGTTGCGGGCTGTGTCGCTCAGCAGGAAGGTGCTCATATTATTGAAAGAATGCCTCATGTCGATCTGGTGATCGGGACGCAAAATATCTATGATATTGGTGAGTTGCTGGAAAAAAGTGCAGTACAAGGGAGTATTGCGGTAACAGATCTGCAGAATGACTATGATATTCCAAGGTTTTTGCCGGAATTATCTCTTCCAGGCAACTCCAGCTTCAGCCGCTGTTCCCGCCCAGTTCCTTTGCCTTTAGGAAATTTGTCACCATAATGCAGGGGTGTAATAATTATTGCACTTACTGCGTAGTTCCTTACACCAGAGGAAGGGAAGTATCACGTAAAGTTAGTGACATAGTTGACGAAGTTAAAGTACTTGTTGACTCTGGAGTCAAGGAAATTACTCTGCTGGGACAAAATGTTAATTCATATGGTAAAACCAATCCGTTGATCCAGGCAACGAAAATTATAATTTTGCCAATCTGCTGCAGGATGTTTCCGAAATTGAAGGGCTTGTTCGACTGAGATTCACCACCTCTAATCCCAAAGACCTCACAGATGATCTCATGAGATGTTTTCGGAATATTGAAAACCTCTGCCCGCAGTTTCATTTGCCTGTGCAGGCTGGTTCCGATGCAATACTCAAAAGAATGAACCGTAAATATACCATTGCCCAATATTTGGAAAAAGTTAACAAACTACATGAATATTGCCCGGAAATTGCCCTTACTACTGACGTTATTGTTGGTTTTCCCGGGGAGACCGACAAAGACTTTATGAAAACAATGGACCTACTGGAGACGGTGAGGTTTCATGGCTCATTTTCTTTTAAATATTCCGACAGACCCGGGACCCGAGCCAGTCAATTTACCGAAAAAGTAGATGAAGAGGTGAAATCCGTCAGATTGGCCCGGTTTCAGAAAAGACAGGACGAGATCAGTCTTGAACGAAATGAAGAATATATCGGTAAGATCAAAAAGGTCATGATCGAAGAAATCCATGAAGGCGGTTCAAAGGGCAGAACTGAAACCAATCACATTGTGCATTTCGAGGAATGCCTGCCCCTTGCACCGGGTGATGTTGTCAACGCCAAAATTTTCTTTGCCGGACAGCATTCCCTGAAAGGGACAGTTGTTAGATTAAGATGGTGTCGTCAATAGATATTGCGAGCATTAATTTTCGCAAACAACGAAGATACGGGAAAGACAGAAGTAAACCGACAGCTTATTAGTCGCTCTGACTCCTCTTTTTCAGAAGCAGACGTCTGACTCATCCCCTCCCCCGCTTTTCTCCTGAACACGCTCAAAACCGGGAAGGGGCAGATTTTGTTTGACTGGTTCGACGTTTACACCAGTCGACCGGGAAACTCTCCTTACAACACGATTCGATACACGCTTTCCCTTTGCCGACACATTTTTAATGAGATAATCATCAAAGGCAATTTCCAGACTATTGATCCTCGCTCGTGCTGACGGCATGAGATTAATCTTGGCAAAATTATTTTCACCAAACGTCAGCAGCAGAATTTTTGACCTCTTGTGTTCAGCAAAAAGCCGATACTCTTTCTCCAGGATAAAGCTCGGCGTCTTGAATCGTTTGACATAGGCAAAATTCTCTGCACCATCCCGATAGATCATGTTAAAAATACAGTTCTTTTGGACAATGCCAAACCACTCCAGATCATGGCCGACATAAAGTTTTTCGGTGACAGGAATAACTTTGTAGAGCCCGTTGGTAAAAATAAGAAACAGTCTGTCATATTCGGAGCAGGTCACCATCCATGTCTTCTTTCTGGATCTTCATCTTCTTTAATCTGGGTGCCCATGAACCCGGATTTACGATTATACAGGACATTGAGATTGGAAAGAGCCGCTTTTCGAAAACTCACCTCGGAAAAACTCGTAATCTCGGTCAGTCGAGGATAGCTGTGGCCATATTTTTCAAGTAATTTATCAAGAAAAGAAATGGTAAAACCCACCATATCTTTCAGCGATTTACGAATATCTTTCATGTTTTTTCGTATCTCGCTGATCTCTTTTTGCTGTTTGTTGATATCATAGCGGGAAATTCGCTTTATTCTGATTTCCAGCAGTTTTTCAATATCATCTTTGGTGACTGGTCGAATAAGCTGATCTTTATAGGCAACCAGGGAGTTTCTCAACACTTTGCAGCACAGCTTTATAACTCGTCTCCTCCTCAATATTTTTATACAGTCTTTCTTCAATGAAAATTTGTTCAAGGAGTTTGGCGTGCAGTTTAGCCTCATATCTGGCCAGATCAATTTCCAACTCCCGTTTCAGATCAGCTGTTAGTTTTTTGGTGTTCGATCTGAGGACCTCGCTCACCGTTGAGGTTTCCGGTGTGGTGCCGTTGATCAGCGTTAGATTGGGGGTTATGGGGACTTCACAATCGGTAAAGGCGTAAAGGGCCTTGATGGTTTCTTTGGCATACACTCCCCTGGCCAGCTTGATTTCTATCTCAACATTTTCTGCCGTGTAATCGTTGATCGAGACAATTTTTATTTTGCCGGCTTTAGCAGCCTTTTCGATGGAGTCCGTCAGGGATTGCGTGGTTGTTGTATAGGGGATCTCCTTAATAACGATGGTCTTCTCGTTGAGCTCTTCAATTTTGGCCCGACATCGTATTTTTCCGTTGCCATCATCATAATTGGTGACATCAACAAGACCTCTTTGCGGAAAATCGGGATAGAGGGTAAATTCTTCGCCACGCAGGATCTTTTTTTGGGCATCGAGTAATTCACAAAAATTGTGGGGCAGGATTTTTGTTGCCATACCGACGGCGATCCCTTCAGCTCCCATAGAGGAGCAGCAAGGGGATTTTTGCCGGAAGCGTAACCGGCTCAAGCATTCTTCCGTCGTAGGATTCGACAAATTCGGTAAGATCTTTATTAAAAAGAATTTCTTTGGCAAGGGGTGAAAGCCGGCATTCAATATATCGGGCGGCTGATGCCCTGTCGCCGGTGTAGATGTTGCCGAAATTTCCCTGTCTTTCTATGAGAAAGCCTTTGTTGGCAAGTTGACGAGTGCCGCAAAAATGGACTGATCCCCATGGGGATGCAGTTTCATTGTCTCCCCCACCAGATTGGCGACCTTATGAAAACGGCCATCTTCCATATTAAAGAGTGTCTGCAGAATTCGCCGCTGCACCGGCTTCAGACCGTCTTCAAGAGAAGGGATAGCTCTTTCGCGAATGACATACGAGGTATATTCAAGAAAATTTTTATCGAACAGTCGATGGAGTTTTCCGAGATGTGTGTCCATATTCTTTTCGGGGAGGGAATTTATGCTCTCTGGTCAGGAATAGTAAAAAAGGAGACTGAGGTTTTGGGGCTAACTCTCAACTACCAGGTTTTCCATAATATACTGCCGACGCGTCGGCGTGTTTTTGCCCATATAGAACGAAAGGACTTTGGCAACCTCACTTAAGGAGTCGAGAGTCACGCTCTTGAGGCGGATATCGGGGCCGATAAACTGTTTGAATTCTTTTGGGGATATTTCTCCCAACCCCTTGAATCGGGTAGTTTCCACCAGAACCTCTCCCTCCCGGCCCACTCAGCTTTTTGGTGGCCGCCTTTTTTTCCTGTTCAGAGTAGCAGTAGATAGTCTCCTTTTTGTTTCTCACTCTGAAGATCGGCGTTTCGAGAATGTAAATATGTCCGAGTTTGACCAGTGGCTCAAAATAGTGGAGGAAAAAAGTGAGCAGCAGATTTCTGATATGCAAGCCATCTACATCCGCATCAGTTGCCAGGATAACCTTGTCGAATCGGAGATCTGAGATGGAATCCTCTATATTGAGGGCCCGCATCAAGGCATACATCTCTTCATTTTTATAGAGCGTCGTCATCTTTTGGCCAAAGACGTTCAAAGGTTTTCCCTTTAATGAAAAAACAGCCTGGGTAAATGGATCTCTTGATGAAACGATGGACCCTGCAGCCGATTGTCCTTCAGTGATAAACACCATATTTTCCTGGCCCTTCCGCAGAAGGTTTTGTTCTTGAAGGGTGGTGTTTGCAATCTTTTAACTGGTCAATCTTGAATGCTACTTTTTTCGCATTTGCCCGCGCTTCAGTGCGAACACTCTGCAGCTCCTTTCTAACTTTTTCGTTTCTGAGAATTTTATCGATGAGCATCTGTGCCGAATCAGTGTCTTTGTAGAGTGCACTGGAAACGGCATCCTTAACCCTGGTGACGATCCAGGATCTTACCTCGGTATTACCCAGCTTGTTTTTGGTTTGCGATTCAAAAACAGGATCTTTTATTTTAATCGCCAGGGTGCCGACGATACCATCCCGGACATCGGTGTTAACAAATTTTTTCCCGGAAAACTCATTTATTCCCTTAAGAATTCCCTCCCGGAAAGCAGAAAGATGGGTGCCGCCTTCATTGGTATAGGTCCCGTTGACAAAGGTGTAATAGCAGTCACTGAAGGAATCAGTATGAGAAAAGGCGAATTCGAGCGTGGCATCCTGATGGTAAATTGGCGGATAGAGCGCTGCTCCGTCAAGTTCTTTGTCGAGCAGGTCGAGCAACCCTTTGGATGAGAAAAAGAGCTTTTTATCGAGATATATTTTTAATCCGGCGTTGAGATAGGCATATCTCCATAATCGATTCTCGACAAAAGAAAGATCGAAGGTGAAGTCGGGAAACATTTCCTTCGATGGCAGAGAAATCAATCTGGGTACCATTTTTTTCTTCAGTGTCACCTTGCAGCTGCTCTATAAGTTTTCCACTATGAAATAACGCAGAAGAAAATTTACCGTCACGATAGGAAGTTACAGTGAATATATCAGAAAGTGCATTAACTGCTTTTGTGCCAACTCCATTCAGTCCAACGGAGAATTGAAAGACATCTGTATTATATTTTGCACCAGTATTAATGGTCGACACGCAATCGACGATTTTACCAAGCGGTATTCCCCGGCCAAAATCCCGTACCTGGACTGAACCGTCTTCATTGATGGAGATATTGATTTTCTTACCCGCCCCCATTATGAACTCGTCGACGGCATTATCCACAACTTCCTTGAGCAGGATATAGATGCCATCATTTGGGTTAGAACCGTCTCCCAGCCTCCCAATATACATACCAGGCCGTTTTCTGATATGTTCGAGAGAACTCAGAGTTTTTATTTTGCTTTCATCGTAAGTATGTGTAGATACGGTCATTGTAGTACAAGCCATCGCATTGAAAAGATTAATAATAACAAGGTATAATATTGTATTTCGAGGGAATAAGCAACAGAGATAAACAGGCGAGCCAGAGTAAAGAAAGCTGCATACCCTCATACCTTTTTGAGAAAAGATTGCGATTTATAAAATCATAGAAAAAGAGCCATAGACTGAACATAAAAGGTTTGGAAAATACACCCTACATCATCCGGATCGTTCACAATCCGGACATATCCAGGTAGGACCATTACTGATTCCCCATTTGTTTTCGTCAAAGCAGGTCGTGCAGATCATAAAACCACAGGGACAACTCCAGCAGAATTCCTGTTTTTGTTTACAGCAATGACAAATATACTCGCCTATTGTTTTTCTTCTGTAACCACTCTTTTTCTTCTGCCCACTCATTGCTGTACTTCTCCATAGACCCAGTCGGGAATATTCTTTACTGGAATTGAGCAATTTCCTGTACAATGATTTCCGGCAGGTCGTAGGGGTGTTCCTGGCTTAACAGTGTCTTGACCATCTTCGGCGCAGGAGGGTGTCGTTTTAAGACTTAAAGAAAATTCGGCAGCCGTTGTTGTCTCTCCTTGCCATCGATAGAGACTGGTAATCGGCCCGGTTACCTGAGCACAGGCAATCAGTTTACGATCCAGAAGCAACCTGGCGATACGCTCCGCATCGGCACTTGTTTTCAAAGGTTGTGGATATGAGAATAATTGGTTTCATAGCTATTGGTGAGATCTATCTAGTCAAGTAAGTAAGCGTTTTTTTACTGAAAATTGTTGAGCCGCAGTCGTCTTATAGCAACCGGATCGATAAAGAGATTGCGTATAAATCACAGATCAAAATCTTTTCTTTTGTTTTCTATTATAATATCTTGTCTGGCGATTCAAAACTATTATACCTTCAAGATTTTTTTATTTTTTTGTAAAACAGATCTCGAAGGTATTTACACTCGACAAAAGGATGCTGAAAAAATAGCCTGTTTTCATTTTCTTACCTGAAATAGCTGAGACTTTTTATCAAAGGGTGCACTATGTTTTTGGTAGTTGATATCGGCAACTCTCACACAGTGACGGGCATGTACGAAAACAATGAACTCATCAGCCAGTGGCGGTTAAATTCCAACGCCAAAAGTACTGCCGATGAACTGGCCATTCGCTACCAGACATTGTTTGCCATGGCCGGAATACAAAAAGAAAAAATAAAAGGCATTGTTATCGCAAGTGTCGTGCCGATTCTGCAGTCCGCCTGGGTAGCGTGTTGCAAAAAACATTTTTCCGATAACCTTGAACATGATCTTTTTGTTGTCAAAGTTGATAAAATTAAGGAGCTGATCAGCGTTTTGCTCGACAATCCGGTTGAAGTTGGCGCCGACCGGCTGGTGAACGCTATTGCCGCCTGGAATCTCAATAAATGCAAACAGGTCGTCATTGATTTTGGCACGGCGATTACCTTTGATTGCTTAACCGAAAAATGTGAATATTTAGGCGGAGCCATCCTTCCGGGCATTGCCATTTCTCTTGAAGCCCTGGCCAACAAAACCGCAAACCTTCCCCATATTGATGTCTCTGAACCGCCCCTCTCCATTATCGGTAAATCGACGGTGCAGGCGATGAAAAGCGGTATTCTTTATGGTTATGGCGGGATGATTGACGGCCTGGTTCAGGGTATAAAAAGAGAAATGGTAACATCACCGGAGGAAGAATTTAAGGTTGTCGCCACCGGCGGCATGGCACATTTAATAGCCCCTTATGCGACGACAATTGATATGATTGAGCCGATGCTGACTTTGCAGGGATTGCAATTAATTTACAATCGGATTGTAAAACGATGAGATCACCGCTTTACCCCGCTCCCCTAAAAAAAGGGGACACCTTGGGCATTTTTGCTCCCGCCGGAAAATTGCATGATAAAGCACGTTTTAGGCAAGGGGTGGAGATTCTGCAGGAAATGGGCTTTCAGGTGAAATTTCCGCAAGACCTCTGGCCTGGCCTGGAATATCTCGCCGACAGTGATGAAAATCGCGGACATGAATTCAACCGTTTGATAAAGAGATGTGGAGATAAAGGGCCTTATCTCGGCTGCGAGGGGGATATGGCTGTCTGAGGATGCTCGATAAAATCGATATTGCCGCTGTGGTCGACAATCCAAAAATTGTCGTGGGCCTTTCTGATATTACCATACTCCAGAATTATCTGTATGCACAAACCGGCCTGGTCTCTTTGCATGGACCGGTTGTTACCTCTTTGCGCAGGGCAGATGCAGAGATACCCTGACAGGTCTTTATTCTTGTCTGACCAATATGAACGCCGCAGTAGTATCGAACCAAAAAATATTGAGGTACTGCGCGATGGTCCGGATATTGTCCGCCCCCTTGGTGGGCGGCAATCTTGCCAGTCTGGTAACACTTCTTGGCACCCCGTATGACTTTTCATGGGATAATAAAATTGTTTTTCTGGAAGATATCAACGAACCGGTCTATAAAATCGATCGCATGCTGACTCAATTGAAACTGGCAGGTAAATTGGATAATATTGCCGGATTGATTCTGGGTGATTTTTCGATGGCGGCAAGTCAGAATGAAACAGAAAAACTGCAGCTATCAAGAATCTGTCTGGAAGAGGGCCCTGGAACTGTGTCCTGCTCGTTCGATGCCAGTCTGGGGAAATTTTCCGTCAGGACACTGTTCCTGCAACCTCACCTTTCCCCTTGGCGCGACGGTGGCAGATGAAAAGCAGGCAAATTCAGCTACTTTTCCTGTAATCTGTCAAGGTTGTCTGGATATGTTGTTTGACTTGATCGGCTAATAATGCTATACAAAAAGGGCTTGATAACGGGTCTGAGTATGTAAGATGCTCATTCATTTTGATAAAAATAAAATTATGCTTGTACACATGAAAAAACAATTTAAAATACTCTTTGCTCTTGGATGCAGTTGTTTTCTGACCGCCTCTTCAGCTTTTGCTGCGGATTATTTATCGATTACAACCGACAATGCCAACGTCAGGACCGGTCCTGGTACCAATTATCCCGTCTCCATGGAACTTTTTGAGGGATATCCACTCAAGGTAGAAAAAAAACAGGGCGACTGGTATAAAGTCTCGACTTTGAAAATGATTCCGGCTGGGTCCATGACTGCATTGTAAAAAATGCCGATACGGTAATAGTTAATGCCAAAAAAAGTGTTAATATGCGATCCGGGCCAACCACCAAAGACTCCATCGTCGCAGATGTTGAGCGTGGTGTGGTGCTGACCCGCATTTCAGAAGAAGGCAAATGGACCAAAGTGCGCCACAGCAGTGGAACAACAGGATGGATTTACAGTTCTTTGCTTTGGCCGTAAAAGATCAGGTCGGGCCATTACTTCCTCAAAATTTTTTCTATTGCAGCGTCTAGGGCGAGGGGTAGTCGGACTATCTGCTTGGCTTTATTGGCAAACAGCAGAAACCCCTGCTCTAGTGCGTAATAGAGAATATCTCTGGTTATCTCCACATCCTTTTTGCAGTAGTGCTGGATCAGATCAATTCTTCCCTCTTTGTACCAGGCCAGTGCCTGGAGGCCGTCTGCAGTTTTTTTGGTCCCAAGCGTCTGCTCGGCAAGACGGTTGAGGCTCAACCTGTATCCCAGGTAATTGTGGACCTCTTCCAGCAGATCAAGTGTTGGCAGTCGTTCGAGCAAGATCCATTCTGTGTAGGCCGACAATACCCTGTTGTCAAATCGTTTATTGTTAAAACCAACAACAAGATCAAAGCTTGTCAGATGGTGGATCAGCTTATCCACCTCATGTTCAAGGTAACTGACAAAATCGTTTATTTCCGAATCGTACACCACTGCAACTGAAACACCCATTTTATGGGTATTCGCCCATCCCCCGACTTCTTCGGCGGAACGGATTGTTTCCAGGTCAAAGACCCCATACTTTGCCGGCAAAGCATCAAGACCTTTGCGCTGCGTAGGTTCGTCACCTGCAGGATGTGCGCAAAAGTCATTGGCTGCTGGCGTATTGAAATGATCAGTTTTTTTCTCCTGACACTCTCGTTGATGTTTCTCGCAGATTTCAGCAAGGAGAAAAAGGCAGGCTTTTTTATCAATCGGTCGATTCCCTGACCCACATTTGGGTGAGTGAACACATGAGGGACACCCGGTCTCACATCCGCACGAAGTGATCGTCTGCTCAGTCTGTATCAGCAGACTGTCCATTTTTCTATACGCCTCTTTGGCCAGACCAACCCCGCCCGGATAACCATCATAAACAAAAATTGAGGCCATTTCTGTTTGTTCATGCAAGGGACAGGAAATCCCGCCGATATCATTTCGGTCACAGAGAACCAGTAAAGGAAAGAGAGCGATCATGGCATGTTCCATAGCATGGATTGCCCCCATGAAATGGTATTTTTCCTGTTCCAGTAAACTGACTATGGCCTGGGGAATATCGAGCCAGATACTTTCGGTCTCAATAATTTGCTCGGGTAAATCCAGAGGAGTGGTTGAAATGATTTTCTGGGTGACACTGTGTCGTTTTTGGTAGCCGGTTACTTTTTCGGTTACCCGTCACCCTGCCAAATGATACCTGCACCCCAAAACTGGTTTTCCGTTCGAGAACCTCTAGAATTTCCGTACGTTTTTCCGTCATCGGCCGGGTAAAGAATTTTGGTGTTTCTTTATGGACGATAACTTCACCTGCCAAAAGATCGAAAGTTTCGACAAGCCAGGTGGTGGCCCGATGGATATACACAGCGCCGGGATGACACTCTTTCATCCCCCGACCGGTATCAATCTCACCTATTATTTCACCATTTTCCATGTCGATTATCGACATCTGTTTGCCACCCCCCCGAAGACTGATATGTCGCTGGGGGTATTTTCTGGCAGAAATCCATCTTCCCCCTGTGGCTGTTTCCAGCAAAGACCCTTTCATAGATAATTGTTTAACTCTGCTCGATATCGCATTGTTTTTAAGTAATTTTTCGTCTGTCTGACAAGGGATTTTCTGCAGCACAACAGAGAAGATGCTGATCCATTATGGTGCTGTTTTCCGGATTAAGAACTGCCGACTCCGGAGACCTGGCAAAAAAATCCTCCGGTTGCCGCATAAAGTATTGATCCAGGGCGTCCTCCTGAGCAATCAAAATGATTGCCGATTTTCGCAAACTTCTCCCAACCCGTCCTCCCCGCTGCCAGGTTGCCATAATTGATCCTGGATATCCAACTAAAATACAGAGGTCCAGATCGCCGATGTCAATCCCAAGTTCCAAAGCTGAAGTTGAAATCACCCCAAGGAATTCACCGGAAAAGAGTTGCTGCTCAATTTCCCGCCGTTCCTCAGGTAAAAAACCCGCCCGATAGGCACTGAGTTTTCCCGAGAGCTGCCCAAGCCGGGGTGCCGTCCAGAGATTGATCAACTCGGTCATTTTTCTCGACTGAGTATAGACAATTGTTCGCAGACCCCGTTTAACTGCCGCCTCGAGGAGCTGGCTTGCAGTATAGGCGGCACTGTCCCAGGGATTAATGAACAGCATGTTTTTTTCTGCCTGGGGCGCCCCGGATTCGCTAATAACTTCAACCGGTCTATTAAGAAGAAGTTCGCCCAATTCCTTGGGATTACCGATAGTCGCCGAAAGTAGAATAAAGATAGGGCTCGCACCATAAAAGGCGGCAATCCTCTGGAGACGGCGAAGAACCCAGGCCATATGACTGCCAAGTACTCCACGATAACTGTGCACTTCATCAATGACGATATATCGCAGTCTGCTGAAAAAGTCAGTCCAGTTCTGATGATAGGGCAATAATGACAGATGAAGCATTTCAGGGTTGGTGAGGAGAACCGGGGCGGATCTTCGCGGATTTTTCTTCGGCGATACGCTCGATGTATCACCATCAAAAAGAGCGGAAATGTGTTGATACTTTTGACGTATTGCAGCTGGCAGTTTGTGAAACAATTTTTCCAGCACATTATGCTGATCCTGCGCCAATGCCTTTAATGGAAAAATGTACAGGGAATGCCCCGGCGTCATCGTGCAAGAGATCATTTAATACCGGCAAATTATACACCATGCTTTTGCCGGATGCGGTTGGTGTTGCCACCAGGACATCCTTTCCTGCCAGTACAGCACGATAGCACGATGCTGATGGCTGTACAGCCTGGAAATTCCAGACTCGTTCAGAACTGCTGAAGAGCCGGGTGCAGCGGCGGAAAATCCGGAGCATATTGGGCGTCTATTGGCGGAAAACTCGATGGCATACAACCTGGGGGCCGAATTTTGCCGAGCTTTTAAGAGAAGATAAATATTCAGTTACATCAGGAATCATGAATGCCACAAGCCGGTGTACCATAGGATGGTACGGTTATTAAATGGTTGCTTAAATAGCGGAGAATGTATATTTTGCTGAGCGCATCATGTTTTTATGTAGCATCAGGTGGTCTCCGTTTATTAACCAATAGCCATATCTCCACCCGAACAAACCGTGAACAATTTGATAATCATCAAAGACGAATAGTCATGCCTTCTATTGCCACTTTGGGGCCTGTTGGTTCAGATAGCTACCAGGCTTCCCTGCAGTATTCTCCCAATGCTGAGTTGTTTCTTTTCAACCGGATTGCCGATATTTTCGCCGCATTCAGCGAAGGCAGAGTTCAATATGCACTTATACCTGTGTATAACACGCGTGAGGGTGAGGTTAAAGAATATTTTCAGATTGATGGCCAAGATGGAACAAGGCTATTGGGTAGATAATGTAGTACTGCCGATTCATCTCTCTCTGGGTGCCCTCTCCTCTCCGGATGAAATTCACAATGTGCTGATTACCACCATCGTGGGAAGAAGTTCGGTATTCAGGCAGTGTGATGAATTCATCGAAGAAAATTATCCGGATGCTACCCTTATGGCGGTGCATGATATTGAAGCCGCCATGGTCTGCTATTTGTCAGGAGAAAAAACAGGAATATGCGGTGATCGAATCTGAAGCTTTGGTTAAAAAACACGGCTTTAAACTTTTGGCCCGTGAAGTTGTATCGCACAATCGGACAAGGTTTTCCGTTATCGGCAGAGAACCTGCCCCTGTTTCCGGCTATGATGCTACTGCCATAATCACCCGTCCGCTGAGAGACCGAGTGGGGATGCTCGCCGATATTTTGGGTGAATTTACCCGGCGGGGCATCAATATTCTCGATCTGCAGTCGGAAAATGATGTCCAGACCCAGAAACTCCGCATATATGTTGAGGTCGAGGGACATATAGACACCCTCTTCTGCAAAGATGCTCTCAATACCATTGAATCGACCGTCATCCAGGAGGAAGACGCTCTCAAAGTTCTCGGATCTTTTCCTCGTGTCGATATGCGGGTAAAAAAAATCAAATCCTTTGGTTTTATCGGCAGTGGCGCCATGAGTAAATGGTTTGCCGATCGATTGGAAAATGAGGGGTATCAAGACATTTATTACCGGTCGACAACAGTTCGCTCACCTCTGAAGAGATGATTGAAAAAGTTGATGTTGTCCTGGTGTGCGTGCCTATCTCCGTGACTGCTCCGGTCATCAGAAACTATGGTCCTCTGTTAAAAGATGGTCAGGCTTTGATTATTCTGGCCGGGGAATCGGAAAATACCATTGCAACTGCCCTGGAATCAACGACTCAGGGGGTTGAGGTGATGTTTGTCCACAATCTCTGGGGACCACAGGCACTTACCATGAAAGATAAAAACGCTGCCGTCGTCCGTACCCACAGGAGCGGGAGTTTTTGCAGCGAGTTTGAAGCCTTTTTATATAAACATGGTGCAGATATCAACCACGACAGTGCTCAGAAACACGATTTACTCATGGGGGTTAGTCAGAAACTGCCGACAACGGTATCGGTGGCCCTGGCCATGACTCTGCGGGATCATCAGATTGATTGTAATGATATCAACAGCCATTCCACCTTAACCTCGCTGTATGGCATTCTGGCGATGGCCCGGATTCACAACCAAAATCCACGGACCTATGCGGAAATCATGGCAACGGCAGGCGATGGCAGAAAAATTGTGCGGAGTTTTGCCGAAAATATCATTAAACTGATTGAACTTGCTGAGCAGGGAAAGATAACCGAACTTTCGGATATAATGGAAGTAAATAAAGCAACCATGCCGCAGTCCTTTCTTCAGTCCCGCATGAAACAGGCAAAGGCTGTAGATGAAGTGATGAGCCGACCAAGTATGAAATCTGCATAAGGAGTTTTTACTTTCATCATTATCGATCGTCTAAATTACTTTTGTTGCTTTTGCTGTTGTATGCATACATATTTTTATTATCAATACCGTCTGTTACAGTGTACTCTATAGGACCTGATAACGGAAGGTTTTAATTTTTTGAAGGAGCAGTTCTATGTTTCAAGATTTGAGTTATCTGGACGAGGTTAAAACCTGTCCACATTGCAAGCAAACCATGTCTTTATGTGAAGCACCGCCTATCCATGTCGGTGACGGACTTGGTTGGGGGTCGGATGTCCTGTTTATCTGCCTAAACGATGGTTGTTCCCTTTTTCTTAAAAGGCTGGGATCAGATAGAAAAACAATATGGACATCATGCCTCATATAGATATATGGAGCTTCCAGGCAGCCCCGAGGGTAATTGCATGATGGTCGGCAATGCCGATGCATTTAAGGCCTGCGTAGTTGACAAAGAAGAACTAAAAAACCAAAATGCCCGATATCGTCAAGGAAAAAGAGGCCACACTAAAATTAAAAACTTGTGTCGCGGACAATAATCTTGAACCGGTAATGACCCTTTTGCTTGACGAAGGGGCAACAAAAACTGTCCGTGTCACTGCCGCAGGAGTACCTCGTTGAACTCAATGATCTCGCCTGTATTGATCCGCTGAGAAACCATACATTCCAGGGACCCTGCCATAGAACATAAAGTGAATCAGGCAATTACCGAGCTGCTCAAGAAAAATTTCAAGAAAGAGTGCCCTCATTGCCTGGAAATTGTCAAGGCTCAGGCCAAAAAATGCATGCACTGCAAAGAAAACCTGTAATGATTTTAACCTTGCAAATCTCAAGCTGACCGAGTATAAAACACTGGCTTTTCAGAACAAGCATATTTTGTGGTGGGCGTAGCTCAGTTGGTTAGAGCACCTGGTTGTGACCCAGGAGGTTGGGGGTTCAAGTCCCCTCGCTCACCCCATAAATATTAAACCGGGTATCAGGATTATTCTGATACCCGTTTTTTTGTATTGCTGCATGATCGAGACAGATCACATTACTTCTCTGCTGCAATTTTTTATCATGCTGTAAGTAGCTTCTCGATCATTTCGCTTAAGTATATTTATCTCTATGCCAACGAGTAGCTTTTTCGCTTCAAGATCCTTTAGATATAGCTTGACAGTCTTAAAATTCATTGTCGATTGATAATTTCTCTTTATAACTTCACTTATAGATACCAATGATTCTTTACAGTAAAATTAATCATCCTGAAATAACTGCGCTGCTTTTTCCATCGCCAAAGCAAATCTATATCCCCTTGTCCTGCCAATGCTGAAGATGTCAGTCTTGATATCGATTCAGGAAACGTTTTAAACTGCAGATATTATTTCGTGGATCAGGATGCCCCTGTTCTTTTCTATTATCCTGCAACAGGTCACTCAGTTCATTTGATCCGATTGCCGAAAGCTACCTCAACAAGGGAATAAATGTCTTCCTCGCATCGTATCGTGGTTGTGGAAAAAATAGCGGATCCCCTTCTGTTGGCGCTATGTATGCTGATTCTGAAAAACTGTTTCACCTTGCTATCGGCTGGCTCACCGATAAAGGTTACACTGGTCCTATTTTTGTGATGGGCCAATCCCTTGGTTCCATATGTGCAATTGATACTGTTTTTAAAAATAGTGATTTGTTAAAGGACTGATTATAGAAAGTGGCATGTGCGGTACAGCATCCTTTTTGGAGGCAATGGGCGTAAGCCCTGAACAAGCCGATATTGCGGAAGAAGAAGGATTTAATAATATTGAGAAAATTGAAAAAATTAAAACTCCCACACTTATTTTTCATGGAGCAAGAGATGAACTGGTGGCTATTGCTGAGGCGGAAAAAATTCAGGCCTCAAGCGGAGCGAGAACCAAACAGTTTTTTGTCATTCCCGGAGCAGAACACCATACAGTCAGTGAAACCGGCGGAGATTTGTACATCAAACGATTAAACAGTTTACAGATACGGTGTGCGGGGTGAACACCTGGCGACAAAAGAGAAGATCCCATAAGCGTAATCAACAAGGCAAAAATATGAAACGATGAAAATTATCTGTCCTGGGATGAGTATTTCATGGCAGTTGCCCTGCTTTCCGCCCAGAGAAGCAAAGATCCTAATACCCAGGTCGGGGCCTGCGTTGCAAATGAGCAAAATAAAATTGTTGGTGTTGGGTACAATGGTTTTCCTCTGGGATGTTCAGATGATGTTCTTCCCTGGGAACGTCAAGGGCAATATCTCGACACCAAATATCCCTATGTTTGTCATGCTGAGCTCAATGCAGTTTTAAACTCAATCTCCACTGATCTCAGAAATTGCCGAATCTATGTCGGGCTTTTTCCTTGCAATGAATGCACCAAAGTGATAATCCAGGCAGGTATTGGAGAAATTATTTATCTCTCTGATAAATATAAAGATACCGATCAGGTTAAAGCATCAAAGATAATGCTGGATATATCTCCGCATATAAGTTACCGGCAACTAGAGACCAAACTCGACAGTCTTGTTATCAGTTTTATCCCTCCTGAATATGATGGTGTCGTAAAAATTCTTCATCTTGTTCGTTGTTAGCAATTTTTCTATCATTACGACGTACCGTATGTACGCCGAAATCATATAAAAATTGCACGCCTCCAATATGAAGCTTTTTACTTAACCATCTCAAATTTGAGGCTTTTACGAGTTTGTCAAGCACGACAAGTTCGTAAGAACCTTTGAAGAGGAGCGGCCTGATCATTTTACTCTTTTAAGGGTTGATATTTTTTTTGGGAATGTTTTATCTCCTGTTTGGTTTAGAATCGTTCTGGTCTGCCAAAATCCACCGCCTTAACAAAACGTTCTTCCCCACCCATCGTGAAAATCTCCTTGCCTGTCATCTGCTCTGTGCGCAGAGTCCATGTCATTTTCTGCAAAGGTATCGCCAACATGGTGAGATGTACATGCCACCATTCATCCTTACGGCTCGTGTCTCTCTCTATATCATCTACATGCGCATAGACAAGCATTTGCGGTTCTTTGGCAACGATGAGAATTGTATCACCAATATCGGTTGTATCCTTAAAAGGAATCAATTGCTTGAGTTCCTCGACAATTTTCTGCATTAGTTCATCCTTTATTTAATGAGCGCAGCGGTTTTATTCGTTACTGAGTCAATGATAACCATTTCAGGCGTAAAATAGCTGCGAGTACAACTTTTGTCATACATTTTTGCCCCGTCCAGTAAAGGATTGATTATCTCGTCGATTGCTGCCCGAACTTTAACAGCTGCTTCGCTGTCCTCAATAATAACGGCATTGCCAGCAAGTCCAAACCTTTTTGCAGCACCTTAATGAGTTCAACATTGTTCAAATAACTTACAGAGTTGTTCTTTTCAGTAAAACCGGGATCAATCGCTTTAATGCTGATTATCCAGCAGGTGAAATTTTTCGTGTTCTTGTCAACGATCATCTGCAATAAACTCGAACTGTTGCCGAAAAAAATAAAATCATCCCAGAAACCATAGAGAGGCTGCAGACCATCTTGCGGGGAAGGGTCCAATATGAGTAGTCGATGGGACCATATGATTTTACACTTACCGGAATATCATATTCATCAATAATTTTTTCCAAATTTCTTTTCCGGCACATTTTTACCTGCAAAAAAAACATCCCAGCGGAAATGGAAAAAATTCATCCTTTGGGCCAGGCTCAAGAACCAGACTCATCTCTTCTCCAAATAGTGAAAATATCTCTTGAGCGTTTTTTCCAGTAATCTTTTCTACTGTCGACCAGAATTTTTCAGTCCTCTGGTCATCTTTTCTGCTCTGTTCAAAATATTGCAGAAAATGTTTAATCTTTATATTGTTTGACCAATAAAAAACCATTGGATTTTCAGTGGTCATTGACAGCATAGAGCATCGGCTCGGAGCGGCATCGATATGATTTTTCACAACACTATTTACCTCATCGCTGTTGTACTGCACCAGTACCTTATCGACGACACTGTTTTCTCTTTTCCATGACCATATCCAAAATTTGCAAATCCAACAGTGTTTCCAATTCTTTCAGCAAAGAGCTTTACCTGGAAAAGTAAGATGAGCTGCTTTTCAGTAATGAAATTTCTCACTATCGTTTACCGGAAGATAAAAAAAGCGATCCGGCATTTCAAATTTTTTTCTGATTTTTACAAAATCTGCTTTTTTTGCTAAAGCAGGCAATTCTGCATCAAAAGTGTCTATACAACGCCGTAATTGTTTTTCATTGTGACTCATCACAAAAGATCCCTCAATGATGCACCATTGATAAGATTTGTCCATTAATTTGCAATCGCTTAATATGGTGATTGCCATATTGCATGCTGGAAACAGAATAATTTTCGACATATCGGTTATAGGTCTCAGCAAGAAATTGTGGCCACCCGCGCTGTGCCGGGGTTTCGCGACAAAAACAGTATTGTCTCTTGATAAAGTCTACCAGATCAGCATACTGGTTGTTGTCTATCGGAGGGAGTATTGCAACGGCAAACCTTTTGCCAAAAACTTCATGGAGCATTTTGTTGTCTTTGACTAGATGCATAAAAGGACAACATATCTTCAAAAGCAGGGAGTACGGGGTCGGTTAAACCAATTTTTTTCCTGTCTCAAAAATTCAATGTTTCGAATTTTTTCCAAGCGGTGATTTAATAAATTCTTTGAGGGCTTTTGATCCATGACGCTGTTCAAAGTATATAAGGGCATTATCTGGAATAAACCTCGCCATATCCCGAAAACCATCGGTTGGAATTCCCTTGACCAATGGATAAATAACAATCAGCAGCATGGTGAGAAATGCAGCTATGGGATTGCTATTCATGATGATATTTCTGGTATGAAGTAAAAAAGAGCATGTCAAGTTGCTTTTTTCGATACACGCTCGATGCAGCTTCTAAAAAGTCAAAGAGCACGATGTTAAGTATTGATGTGTTGTTCTGCAGAATTGAACGGCCTCAGCCACATGTGCCTGCTGAACAGACTGGGAATCTGCCATATCGGCAATTGTTCTGGCCATCTTAAGAATTCGATGATATGCCCTTGCCGAAAGGCCCAGCCGATTGACACTCTTCTCAAGAAGGCTCGATGATTTTTGGTCGAGCTGACAATATTTTTCGACTAATTTACTGTTCATCTGGCTGTTGCAATATACCCCGGGTTCTCGGCAAACCTTGATCCTTGTATTGCTCTGGCCCGATCGACCCGCTCCTTGATATTTTTTGGAACTTTCTCCGCGAGTTGTGTCACTCATTTCCTTGTAGTCGAGTGCGGCAACCTCAAGATGCAGATCTATTCGATCCAGCAAAGGTCCGGAGATTTTCCCGGTATATCGCTTGATGTCCCTTTCCGTGCAGGTACATCGATTACGGCTGTCACCAAAAAAACCGCAGGGGCATGGATTCATTGCTGTGATGAGGGTAAATCGGGCCGGAAAGGTCAGTGTCATGTTGGCGCGGGCAATAGTTACTTCCCCATCCTCGATTGGCTGTCTCAGAACCTCGAGGACATGTTTTTTAAATTCCGGCAACTCATCTAAAAAAAGCACGCCATTATGGGCGAGAGAAACCTCACCGGGCTGGGGAACGCTCCCTCCACCGATGAGACCGGCGTCCGAAATTGTATGATGAGGCGCACGAAATGGTCGACTGGTGAAAAGCATATTTTTTTCAGAAACTTTTCCAGCCACACTGTATATTTTTGTCGTTTCAAGAATTTCATCAAGTGTCATCTCCGGAAGAATCGTCGAAAAACGTCTTGCCAGCATAGTTTTTCCCGAGCCCGGAGGACCGGTTAACAAGATGTTGTGGCCACCAGATGCAGCAATTTCCAAAGCTCTTTTAACGTGCTGCTGCCCTTTGATATCAGAAAAATCGACACCATTTGACGAGCGAAGGCAAGATTTCTCTGTAATGCTGTGGTCTCCATTGGTGCGGCTACATCCAGGCCCGCCAGAAATTCAACGGCCTGTTGGAGTGAGGAAACGGGTATTATATCAATTCCATCAGGAACAATCTGAGCCTCATCACTATTTTCTTTGGGAATAATTATGCCGGTCAATCCTGATGTCTGGCAGCCAAGATCATCGGCAAAATACCGTTTACCCTATGCACCCCGCCATCCAAAGAGAGCTCACCAACAATACAGTATTGCCCTGCCCTGCTGTTTTGGAGAGTTTCAGTTGCCTCAAGAATTCCTATGGCGATAGGAAGATCAAAACCAGCCCCCTCTTTACGTATATCGGCGGGAGCCAGATTTACCGTGATCTTTTTGGTGGGAAACTGATAGCCACAATTTTTAATGGCAGCCTTTACCCGGTCCTTGCTCTCTCTTACAGTACTGTCTGGAAGCCCTACGGTTGAAAACATTGGCAGACCGTTGGCAACGTCAACTTCAACCTGGATCAACCAACCTTCAATACCGAGAACCGAACAACTCGTGATTTTTGCCAGCATAACGAAGAGAGACCATTAGTAGTCATATTTTGACGGTACTTCTTGATTTTTTAGATAAATATCTTGCATTTCCGGGGAAAATGCTCCGTTTTTTTGACAATAGATATAAAAGGGTGGGAGAATTTCCGTCCCCGCTCCTCCGTTCTTCGAACATTGGATAAGTACCAGACGGGCTGTTGCAGTTTTATGGGGATAACTGTAGACAAATTGAACTTTTTTGACCTCGAACTGATTTTTTTTTGCCAAATAAAAAAAGTCACCAATTCGTTCTGCCGGATAAATAAAAGATACCAGTCCGCCGTTTTTAACAGCAAAAGACGAGGCTTCCAGAAAATCCTGCAGAGTCGCCAGTATCTGATGCCGGGCCAGCTGAGATTGCAGATTTTTATTCGTCCGTCCGGATGTGGGGATATAAAAAGGCGGGTTGCAGACAATTTTATCGTACGATTCCGGTTTGACCAGGTTGTTAATTTCTTTTATATCACCCTGCATAATTCTGCCCAGTTGCATCAAATTTATTGGTCTTGAAGTTTTTCCTGGCAAGTTCAGCAAGCCCCTGCTGAACTTCAATTCCAGAGACTTCCTGAATCCTGTCTCGCCATCGATAAAGCAAAATCATACTTATGATGCCGGATCCGGTGCCAAGATCGAGAATACGGTCATTTTGTCTGACATCGACAAAATGAGCGACAAGGACAGCATCAATGGAGAATCGGTATCCCTTTCTATGCTGAAAACAGACCAGGTCTCCATCAAAAAGACTATCACGACTTATATCCTGCAGTCTGTATATTGTGGTTCGATCAACAGAGACATTTTATAAAGAGCAATAAGGTATAATCGATTAACTGGAGTTCATGAAGGAACATATCCCCGCAAAGCTTTTGGGCGGGGCTTTCATAAAAGTCAGAATCGCAAAAAATATCACCGTTAATCCAGTGAGATGATTTGATGATATTTTTTTGTGATTCGTAATTCTACCATCGGGTGTTATTATAGAGAAGTAAAATGTGCCCCTCAGGATAGTCGATCTACATCTACGAAATTTTCTTCTGCAAGGGATATATGTATGAAAGTATTTTTTGGTCCCCATGATTTTGCTGCTCAGTTTAGGCAGGCTGCGGAGGGTCGACCCCTCCCGCCTCCTGCAGATCAGGATATGGCCGAATTCAGGCAAGCTCAATTGGAGTGTATACGAGTTGGCCAGTAACATTTATCCTCCCTTGATGCGTTCCAATGGACCTGGTTTTGAGACCGACCTTAACGATGTCCCCAGACTGAAAGCAGTCAATGAATGTCTCTATGCAAAGGGCTACAATTAGACTAAGATTATATGCCCAGGTGACATTAAATTTGTAATTCAGGCGGAACTTTTATTGCAGGTGTTTCCAGAAGGAAATTACATGGCAGATTTCTTTCACAATAACCAGAGGGTTGCCTTGACCGAGTGGCAGCTTTGTACAGGTCAAAACATTCTGATCGTCGGTCATAAGCACTCGAATGCGCACCTCCTCCCGAAAGTATATTTAACGTACGCCGGCATCACCGATCGGTGGAGTTTGCGTTTCGGGTTCGATTGTCAATGATCGAGTGTCCGGTGATTCCACTGGCCAAAGGGAGATCAGCCATAATTTTGGAGATGAGCTCTCAGGAGACATTGGGTGGAACTGGTCTTTCCCGGAATTTTGTTTCGGAAAACTGAATAAGATACACCCTACATTTATTTTCACGACCAATTCTTTTTTTCAAAATCCATTAGGTAAACATATTAATCTGAAGACCTGGTCTGGCATTTATGCCTCTGGAATGTTCTTTGCAAATACGGGTTTGTCACGATGGAGATGCTCAGTCCCAAATGTGTAGGGGCTTTAAAAAACCAATAAAAACGATTCTGTTAGTCCCTAATTATTCATCTATTAAACGCAGTATGCGGACTGTTCGTTTTGCGAGACGCCGTAAAACTATCCCTTGGGCTTCTCTGTAGCATACATGGCTATAAAGATCTGTCAATAAACGATGCACACGCTTCCACTTCTATAGGCTTCGAACTTTAAGGATCATTTGAAGAAAGATTGCCAATGAGATGAAAAATGAAAAACAGGCGTAATTATTACCGGATTCTCCATGTCCAGCCCGATGCACCTCTGGAAATAATCAAGTCAAGCTATCGGGCACTGCTGTTAAAGCTCAAAAAACACCCCGACCTGGGTGGAAATCACTGGGAATCTGCTCTGTTAAACGAAGCAAAGGATGTTCTTTTCGATCCGAGAAAAAGATCGAAGTATGATCGAAATTTTCTGAAGACACACACTCGAAAAAGTCAGTCTGACTCAACTGATTCTTTAAAACAGATTTATCCACCCGCCATAACCCAAACAAATAATGGGTACTCCCGTGCAGTCTTTTCCCATGCATGTCGGTTTTGTAATAAACTGGAGCAGCATTCTGCCCCGCTAACGCCTGATACTCGATGCTCCCGCTGCCGCAGTCCTCTTTATCCGACCCGGAAAATAAAGAAGTCTGAGATTGCCAAACGTGCTTATCAACGCATTGCTCAGGAATTTTGTAATCACATATTATACCAAATGGCCGTCGCTGCATGAATATCATGGTCAGACTTCACAGCTTTCACCCACCGGCATGCAGTTTTTTACTGATCAATACCTGCAGTCTGGCCAAATTATCAAAATCCACAGCCACTGTGTTGAGGCGGTGGCCAGGGTGGTCTACTGCTGCTGCAACTCCTCTCCAGTAAATACCTTACACCCGAAAAATATCACAGGGGTCGAGTTTCTCGCCTTTATATCCCAGATGGCGCCCGGCACATTTGTTTCACAAACATCCTGATCTAGTAACGTACACAATATCTCCCCGTTTAGCTGAGAATTTCCTTGTTTGGCTGAATGCGATTAAATACTCACTGCTAGTACTTTATTATTTACAAGAGCCAGAAGTGGTCTTGCTTTTCACCATCCTCTTCTGCCCACAATAATCTCAAATCTTCGACAAAAGTTCCTTCTTTTGAGCGCATTTGTCTATCCGATGAGGATCATTTTCTTTACGAAATGCTCTTTCTGAGGAAGATTATTGATACCAGCTTGCCGTTTGCGGAACTGAAAAAGCGGAGTTACATTAACCAAAAGGCCCAGGCTGCTGACAAGGATCCTGCATTCTCGCAGTTGATTCGGGTGGGAATGGTCGACAAAAAACCTGTCGGAGGAGAAAAATTAAGAGCGATAAGAGTGCGCCGGTCATGCATATCGTTTCCCTGTCACCGTAACATAATGATTTGAAGATGAATAATCAGCACATTATGGCAGTATGGTCTTTATAAATAGTAGGTGATAAAATTGACCGGAAGGTATTAAGTTTGCCGGGAAGTTTGATTCTTGTGATCACCATTCACCTGTATATGCTCATACTAAAAGGAGAAAAGTATGTTTGATATATTTATAGATACACATTTTGCCGGAGCGCATCACCTGAGAGACTATCCTGGAGACTGCGAAAAACCCCATGGACATAACTGGAAAGTCAAAGTGACCGCCCGGGCGACAGAGCTTGATCAGTACGGCATGGGCATTGATTTCAAGGTATTAAAGAAAATAGTAAAAGAAGTAATCGATAAGCTTGACCATAATGACCTGAATACTCTCCCCTATTTCCAGGATAAGAACCCTTCGTCGGAGCATATAGCCAGGTTTATTTTCGACGAAGTCAGTTCACTGCTGGCCAATGACAACCATTCCCTTTACAGCGTCAGCGTACTTGAAACCGACACGCAGGGCCTGACCTATTATGGCGATCCGAACAATGGAGGGTCCTCCCGGTGATGAATGAATCTTTCGAATGTTAAAATATGCATTATCGGTCTGGGCTATGTCGGACTGCCACTGGCTGTAGAGTTTGGTAAAAAATATCGGACAGTTGGCTTTGATCTCAACACCAACCGGGTAAACGAACTCTGCAGTGGTATTGACTCGACACTGGAGGTTTCCGGCGCCGAACTCAGTGAGGCAGCTCAACTGGAATTCACTAGTGATGCAAAGGCAATTGCTGATTGCAATGTATTTATTGTTGCCGTTCCAACACCAATTGACGCCAATAAACGACCAGATTTCAGACCGCTTGAGGGCGCATCACGCACGGTTGGCCAGGTCTTAAAAGCTGGAGATGTGGTCATCTTTGAATCGACTGTTTACCCCGGTGCGACGGAAGAAGTCTGTGTACCGCTGCTCGAAAAAGGTTCAGGTTTACAATACAATCTGGATTTTTTTTGCGGATACAGTCCGGAAAGGATCAATCCCGGGGACAAACTGCACCGCTTACCATCAATCGTCAAAATCACCTCCGGATCGACCCCTGAAACTGCTCTCTTTGTGGACAGTCTGTATAAATCTATTATTACCGCCGGAACCTTTCTGGCAAGCTCTATTAAGGTGGCAGAAGCCGCCAAGGTAATAGAGAACACGCAAAGGGACGTCAACATCGCCCTGATCAATGAATTGGCCCTGATCTTTGACAAACTTGACATCAACACCCGTGAAGTGCTTGCCGCAGCCGGAACTAAATGGAACTTTCTCCCCTTCTCTCCCGGCTTGGTCGGAGGCCATTGCATTGGTGTCGATCCCTACTATCTTACCCACAAAGCTCAGGAGGTTGGCTATCACCCTAATATGATCCTGGCCGGGCGGCGGTTAAACGACAATATGGGCCACTATATTGCCTCAACCGTTATTAAAAAGATGGTCAAAAAAGGGATTGACACCGCCAATAGTCGAATTCTGGTCATGGGGCTTACCTTCAAAGAAAATTGTCCTGATCTGCGTAATACCAGAGTTACCGATATCATTGCCGAGTTTGCCGAATATGGTTTGACTGTAGATGTGTACGATCCCTGGGTCAACCCTGACGAAGCTTTTCGGGAATATAGAATCAGACTGGTGGATACGCTTCAGGAAGATACCTATAGTGGTATCGTTATAGCTGTTGCCCACCACCAGTTTGCGGCAATGAATATCAGCCAATTACGCAGTCTCTGTAAGGAAAAATCTGTTATTTACGATGTTAAAAGCCTGTTTCCCCGAGACCAGGTTGATGGTTGTCTTTAATCTGAATTAAAAGAGTCAAGGTCATATCGCATGTTGAAATCAGTACCCGTTGAAAAATCCGTCGGCATGGTGCTTCCGCACGATATTACGGAAATTGTCAAAGATGTTAAAAAAGGAGTGGCCTTTAAAAAAGGCCATATTATCCGTGCAGGAGACATTGCCCATCTCAAACAACTCGGAAAAGATAACATCTACGTCCTTTCACTCTCCGCAACTGAAATCCACGAAAATGAAGCTGCTTCCATTCTTGCCAGGTGCCTTGCCGGACGCGGTGTGGACTATGTTAACAATCCTGAAGAAGGGAAAAATTGCCTTAAAGGCAGGCATTGACGGGCTCTTGCGGATAAATAAGGAATCTCTTTACCGGTTCAACATGCTTGGCGAAGTGATGTGTGCCACGCTCCACGACAATACTCCGGTGGAAAAGGGTGAAACTATTGCCGCCACCCGTCTCATCCCTCTTAGTCGGCTCGCGGGACATGATAGATGAGGCTGAAAAAATTGCCCGGTCCTCTACCCCTATCGTTGAAGTCATCCCCTTGAGAAAAGTCAAGATCGGACTGGTAATAACTGGCAATGAGGTTTTTTATGGCCGTATTGAAGACCGCTTTGAAGAAGTTCTGCGGGCAAAAGTCACAGCCCTCGGTTCTGAGATCCTGCATGGTGAGAAGAGCTCCGGACGATACGACTGTTATTGCCAGCGAGATACTTGCCTGTATTGAGCAGGGCGCCGAGCTTATTGTGACAAGCGGAGGCATGTCGGTCGATCCTGACGACGTTACCCGAGAGGGAATTCTTAAAGCCGGGGCAACAGAGGTTGCGTATGGAACACCTGTTTTGCCGGGGGCGATGTTTCTCAGCGGCATAATCGGCAAGGTTCCTGTGCTTGGTCTTCCAGCCTGCGGAATGTACCATAAGATAACGGTCTTTGACCTGGTGCTGCCGAGAATATTAACCGGTGAAAAGATTGGTCGAAAAGAATTTGCTGAGCTGGGCCATGGCGGTTTATGCAGAAATTGTAAAGTATGCCAATACCCCGTCTGTAATTTTGGTAAATAGTTGTTCTTGTTATAGGAAAAATTCATGGTATTTTGGCGGTCTCTTAAACGCACAATAGTCGCACCCCAGCTTCCGGAATGCAGATCTGCCTGCCGGTAGTCAGCGACCATGGAATTTCGCTCCAGCAGGGCATGGACCGAGCGGCGGATGTTGCCTATTCCTTTACCATGGATGATTTTTATTTCCAATATATCCTTTTTTTGACACTCTTCCAGATAATCCGGGATAAGCGTTTTCAGATCTTTTGGAGAAAATGGATGGAGATCCAAAATACCATCTATTTCTAAGGCAACGGGATCGTTTTCGTCGAAGCTGTCCGTTATTCATGGTGATACCAACATTTGCAGCGCAACGGTTGCAGCCTTATCGGACGCCCCACTCTCTCCGAGTTTCTCTCGTACTTCTTTAAGCGCTCGTTTCATTTTTTGATTTCTGGCAGGAAGTGTGATTATTTCCGATATCTCTGCAGCAATTTTTTCTGCTGTTACTTCATGCTGCAGGAGTTCCGGTACCGCTGCATACCCGGCAATGAGATTCACCAGAGTAAAAAAGTCGACTTTAACAAGACGTTTTGCCAATTGGTAGGTAAGCGGTGCCAGCGTATAGGCCACTATCATCGGAACTTCGAGTATGGCTAATTCCAATGTAACTGTTCCCGAGGCGGTAATGACCGCATCGCAGGCCGCCATCATATTATATCGATTTTCTTCAATAATCCTAATGTCGAGGTGTTGTTGATAATCTTGGAGTCCTGCTGCCGTTAACTCCTGCTCGCTGATAGTAGAGGCCCTGGGTATAAAAAAAACGATCTTTTCGGAAGATTTTTTCTGTAAAGTCTCTGCTGCAGACAGAAAAATCGGCAGAAGCGAGGATACTTCGCGTTTCCTGCTGCCGGGAAAAATACCGATGCACCGAGTGTCATGGGAAATGTTATGCCAATTGAGGAACTGTTCTCTGCTTGCACTGGTTTTTACTGTATCGAGCAGGGGATGGCCGACATATTGCAGCGCTCATTCCCATGTCGGCAGTAGAACTCTTCCTCAAAAGGCAGGATGACGCCGATCTTATCCACTCTGGCTTTCATCGTTTTGACTCGTCCCGAACGCCAGGCCCATATTTGGGGGCTAATATAATAGAACACCGGGATACCAAGTTTTTTGGCTTTTTTGGCCAGCATCAGATTAAAATCCGGCAAATCGATCAGGATGAGCAGATCAGGAGGGTCTTCAACCAACCTGCGCCTTAAGACCAGCTGGGCCAGCCAAATATCTTTCAGATGGGAAAAAACCTCAAAAATCCCCGACAACCGAAACTTTTGCCGCATCATAGAGTATTTCTACCCCAAGAGCCGCAAGCTCCGCGCCTCCCATGCCGCAAAATTGCAGCGTCGGATCTTTGTCGAGTAATGATCGGACCAGATTCGCGCCATGAAGATCACCGGACGCTTCTCCGGTGACAATCATGATTTTTCGGTTCATGTGTTCTTTGGGGTGAAGAAAATTTTTAAAGAGATCGAGCTGCTGGTGCTCTTTAATCTGGTCCATAACCTGCAAGGCAACGGCCAGAGCGCGTCTCCCCTCAAAGCCGGAAACAGCCGGCTTTGTTCTTTTTCGGACATGTTGAACAAAAGATGTAATTTCGCTGAGCAAGGCATCGCCGTCGGCAAAAGCTACGCAGTTCCACCACCTGTTTAGGCATTCCGCTATCCTCACGGAGTTCTTCCGAGAGTTGTATGGTCATTATCTTTTTATTGCCAAAATCGACGTTGATATAGGACCCGGGCTGAAAAATGCGCATCATCCGCACATTGGTCCTGGAGATCCTGCTGACGGTAACATTGGCAGTCGCTCCATTCTCAAAAATTAACCGAGCGTTGGCGATATCCGTGTTGGCAGTAGCGACTGGGGCTCCAACTGTATGGATAGTTTTGATAGGTGATTTGATGATGTTCAATATAATATCGATATCATGGATCATCAGGTCAAGGACAACATCAACATCGGCACCTCTGTTTTTAAAAGTAGCGATTCTGTTGCTCTCTATAAAAACCGGCGTCGTGAGAAAGGGTTCCATGGCCTGAACCGCAGGGTTAAACCGTTCCAGATGACCAATCTGCAGGATGAGTTTTTTCTTCTCGGCTTTTGCAATAATATCATCCGCTTCCTCAAGGGTAACAGTCATCGGTTTTTCCAGTAAAACATCGACATCCGCATCAAGGCATTCACCGGCCACCTGGTGATGAAGCGGGGTTGGGACGACAATAGACACAGCATCAACAGCGGGCAACAATTTTTTATAATCGGTAAAGCTCTGACAAGAACATTCTTGGCAACCTGCTCACCCTGTCTGCTGTCAATGTCCGCCACTCCAACCAGATCTACGCCTTCCAGACCGGCATATTTCTGAGCATGAAACCGGCCAAGATAGCCAACACCGATAACGCCAACTTGTATATTTTTCATTTCTTTTACTTGTCAATCAAGCAGTGTTCAAAGAGGGTTACCCTGAGATTCAGAAATATTCAGTTAAATACCGAGATATGCTTTTTGGATATCAGTGTTTTCAAGCAATTCCTGAGCCGGCCCAGACAGGGTAATTCTTCCATTTTCCATTACATATCCCCTGTCGGCAATATGCAGAGCCTGGTTGGCATTCTGTTCAACGAGAAAAATGGTGGTATTGTTCTCTTTATTTATCTGTTTAATTATTTCAAATATCTGTTTGATAACGAGTGGAGCAAGTCCCATTGATGGTTCATCAAGAAGCAAAAGTTTCGGTCTGGCCATCAGAGCTCTCGACATGGCCAGCATCTGCTGTTCGCCTCCACTGAGATTTCCACCGTCCTGATGTCTTCTTTCTGCCAGAATAGGGAAAAGAGAATAGACATATTCCATGTCTTTTTTAATCTCCTCTTTATCGTTTCTGAGAAAAGCACCCATATCAAGGTTTTCTTTAACGCTCAGTTGCGGAAAAATATGCCGCCCTTCAGGAACCTGGCAAATACCCAACTTGACGATTGCATCGGGTGCCATTTTGTGAATTTCTTGATCCTGAAACTTTATTGACCCTGCCCGACAAGTGACAACACTGCAGATTGTCATAAGAGTTGTACTCTTTCCTGCACCATTGGCGCCGATAAGAGTAATGATCTCCCCTTCCTTAATCTCAAGGGAAACATCTTTTATAGCAAGTTTATTGCCATACCCGGACTGTACGTTCTCTAATTTAAGCATCGACTTCCTCACCCAGATAAGCCTTTATAACCGCTGGATTTTCACGAATTTCGGAGGGAGTGCCCTGCGCTATTTTTTTACCGTAATCCATTACAAAGATACGATCAGATAAGCTCATGACCAGCTGCATATCATGTTCAATGAGGAGTATTGCCTGACCCTCTTGAGAAATTTCTTTAATCAATTGATCAAGTCCCATGAGTTTCCTGCGGGTTCATACCGGCGGCAGGTTCATCCAGCAGGAGAAGCAATGGCTCGGTGGCCAGAGCACGGGCAATTTCAAGACGCCTCTGCGCCACCATAGGGGAGATTATCGGCAAATTCATTGGCAAATTCAGCAAGACCAACTTTTTCTAAAATAGAATAGCTGTCTCAAGTATCTCCTCTTCTTCTTTCCGCGTTGCGCTGTTCTGAAAATTGCTCCAAAAATAAATGCTTTTGTTCTGCAGTGTCGGCCAATCATGACATTTTCAAGTACCGTCATTTTAGGAAAAAGACGAATATTCTGAAAAGTTCGAGCCAGCCCTTTTTCGGTTACTTTATTGGGTTTCAGACCTTTGAGAGATACTTTTTTTGAACTGTTCGGCGGGGTCAGGTAAATATTCCCTGCGGTTGGCGTATATATTCCGGTTATGCAATTAAAAAATGTTGTTTTCCCCGCACCATTTGGTCCTATGAGCGCAACAATTTCACCACTGCTCACATCGAGATCAAGTGAATCCAGTGCTCGAATTCCTCCGAAATCCATGGTCAGACCAGTAACATTTAAGAATCGGTTGTTTCATTATTTTCAAATTTAGCAATCAGGTTGTTTTTTTCTCAAATTTATATGTGCGGCGAATATTGGAAATCAGCCCCTGAGGTCTGAAAATCATCATACATACGAGAATCGCACCGAAAGCCAGCATTCGGTATTCCGATAAGGCTCGTAAATATTCGGGCATGAGGATAAGAATGAGGGCACCGCAAAACTACACCAATGATGGAGCCCATTCCCCCAAGTACGACTATGGAAAGAATGATTGCCGATTCAAGAAAGGTAAAACTTGCCGGATTGACGAAGGTGGTCTTCGCTGCAAACATGACCCCGACAATACCAGCCCAGAAAGCACCAAGTGAAAAAGCCACAAGTTTAGTTTTCCGCTTGTCTATGCCCATGGCCTGACAGGCAATTTCATCCTCCCGCAAAGCAATCCATGCCCTGCCGAGCCTTGAATCCTGCAATCTATTGACAACAAAAATTGTCACAATCACCAAAAGAATCATCAGGTAATAGGTGTACAGTATAGATTGTTCAAGACTGAACTCCATCCCAAAAAAACCGGGACGGGAAATATTGGAGATCCCGCTTGGTCCCTGGGAAAATTCTCCCCAATTCTCCAGGATGAGACGGATAATTTCGCCAAAGCCCAAGGTTACGATGGCCAGATAATCACCTCGGAGCCGCAGCACCGGAAAACCAAGAAGAATACCGAATGTTGCCGCCAGCAAGACCGCCTAGGGGCAGAACCGTCCAGAAGCCAAGACCGAAATGCAGATTTAAAAGGGCGTAGGTATAGGCACCTACAGCATAAAAAGCGACAAAACCAAGATCAAGAAGCCCTGCAAGACCAACAACAATATTCAACCCAAGCCCTAAAACAACATACATCAGGGCGGTGGTCATCACGTTGGTCTGATAAACCGAAAAAAAATGCGGAAAAATGACTGCGCAATTAGCCACAACCCCAAACAAGAATATTGCGTTGAAGAGGATTTTGGAGAATTCTGTGAGTAAGTGAATGCGGTCACTTCTTTGCTGTCGCTGTGGCTGGTCTGGTTCTCTTTTCTATGTTGAATATATTTAACCAGCAAATAAACACAAAAAGTCCCAACAGCCATATACAGCGCATTGTGCCAACGCCATACCGACAGTTCTTTCTATAGGATCAACTTTTATAACGACAATTGGAAACGTTAAAAAAACGAACCAGAGAGAAGTAAGAAAACCTTTTTTTAATTCTTTTAATAACACCATAGCTAACAAATTTATACTTTCTGGTTGGTTGCCTTGCCAAGAAGGCCCGATGGTTTAAAGATGAGGATCAGTACCAGCAAGTGAAAAGGCAAAAACATCTTCATAGTCACTTGAAACATATCCGGTTGCAAAACTTTCCGTCAGCCCAAGAACAAAACTACCGAGAACAGCACCCGGAATTGAACCGATTCCACCAAGAACCGCTGCGGTAAAGGCTTTGATACCGGCAATAAATCCGATATAAAAATTTATCTGACCGATATGAGAAGCAATGAGTAACCCGCCAATTGCCGCAAGACCCGAGCCAACAATAAAGGTTGCGGAAATAACGTTGTTGACGTTTATCCCGACCAGGGTTGCCATCATTCTATCCTGGGCGGTTGCCCGCATTGCTTTACCTATTTTGGTAAATTTTATTACCAGAGTAAGCAACACCATCACAATAACTGTGGTTATCAGGATAACCAGATCTGTGGTCCCGACAATATGGGCGATTGGCTCCATAAATTCAAAATCAGGAATGAGTGTGGGAAATGGCAGAAAATCGGAGGTTTGGGCAAGCAAAACATAATTTTGCAGAAAAATCGACATACCGATAGCACTGATAAGCGGTGACAACCGGGGAGCATGTCTCAATGGTTTATAGGCAATTTTCTCGATCGTATAGCCATAGGAGCTCGCCCAAACCACTGCCGCTACACCTGAAATAATAACGATGGCAAGAAGAGGAAAGCCATATATTGAAAGGACCGTGGCGACAATAAAAGCAGTAAATGCTCCTATCATATAAATTTCGCCATGGGCAAAGTTAATAAGACCGATTATTCCATAAACCATCGTATAGCCCAAAGCGATGAGCGCATAAATGGATCCTCTGGTCAAGCCACTAAAAAGGAGTTCAATAAAATAGTCCATAACTGCATAAAAAAATATCTGAAGTAAACAAGAAAAATTCAATGTTTACTTCAGATATTAAAAGGTTTGAAAAAGAGATGTTACTTGACTACGACATACTGTCCCGTTTTCAACAACATACATCGAAAACCCTACACCGATCGCATCACCATTCTGATCAAAATTGATTTTTCCTACCGGAGTTGCAACCTTTTCAGTTTGCAGAACTTTTTTCAAATCTTCAAGGTTGGTGGAACCCGCTTTTTCAATTGCATTCAACATAGCCACGGTCGCAGCATAGGCACCCTCAAAAAATGCGCCGGGATCACTGCCAAAAGCTGCTTTATGTTCATCTTTTGCTTCTGCATGCCATAGGATTTTTAGAGTTGTCCTGAGGACCGGCGGCATAAACACCCTCTGCGGCATCTCCGGCAACTTTGATAAAGGTATCGTCTTTTACACCATCATCGGAAACAAATTTTGTTTTGAGACGCTTCTTCTTCATGATGGTAACAATTTTTGAAGCTTCAGGATGGTAGCCACCAAAAACAACGACATCCGCACCTGATTGTTTGATTTTCTGAACGATGGCTGAATAATCCATGGCGCCGGGAGTAATACCTTCAAAAAGAACGACCTCACCTTTTCCGGTTTTTTCCACATATTCCTTGGCACCTTCGGCAAGAGGTTTGCCATAGTCACCTTTATCATGAATAATGGCAATTTTCTTCAGTCCCAGTTTATCGATGGCAAAATCGATCATTGCCGGTGACTGGGCAGCATTAGGAGCAATCGTTCTAAAGAAGTTGGGATAGTCACCACTCAAGGTTAACTCATCACTGGTCGCTGATGGTGACATGACCAGATCTTGGAATTTTTATAGATTGGCATAGCCGCGTTGGTTGCTCCAGAGCAGATATGTCCAAGAACCACTTCAACCCCGTCCGAGACAAGCTTGGTTGCTGTATTGGTTGAAATCTCAGGTTTGCAGACATCGTCTTCCACCAGCATTTCTACCATTTTACCGTTGATTCCACCGTTGGCATTAACTTTGTCAATAACAAGTTTTGCAGCATTGACAGTGGGTAAGCCATAAGATGCGAGGTCACCACTGTGCGGACCTGCAACACCAAACTTGATTGTATCGCCGGCAACACCGAGTGCCGGAGCTGACAGTGCCAACAAAACACAAGCTGCCGTTGAAAGCAATTTACCACTCAGATTAAACTTCATCTCTTCCTCCCTCAAAGTTGTTAATTAGTGATATCTCTCTCTTTTACAATTCTATCAAAACTTCACTAAGAAAAGAGCGAGCATATACCACGAAGTCATGATATTAGTCTTTTACTGACGATTATTGCAAAATCTAAAGTTAAAAACAGTCCCTTCTGTAATCAATATTATACTTATAAAGCCATGTCAAAAGGTTTGGATCTTTTCTTTTTCTTCGGCCGTCCCTTTAGCCCCATCTATAGTGCGCTAATGAAAACACGGGAAAAATTTTACCACAGAGGCAGTATTTCGCCAACAATCACTTAGCAGTACCGGTTATTTCTATTGGTAATCTGGTATTAGGTGGAACCGGAAAAACACCTACTGTCCAACATGTTGCCAAACTATTATTGAAAGCAGGGGTATCATCCAGCAATTGTCAGTCGGGGATACTGGTGGCAAAGCCAAAGAAGCAGTAAATATTGTGTCCGATGGTAAAAATATTTTTCTGTCGGCAGCACTTGCAGGCGATGAACCGTATATGCTCGCCACATCCTTACCAGGGATTCCGGTACTCACTGGAAAACACCGTATTCTTCCCTGTCGTTATGCAATTGATCAATTTAAATGTGATGTAATCATTCTTGATGACGGTTTCCAGCATCTCGCAGTAAAAAGAGATATAGATATTGTGCTTTTTGATAGTACAACCCTTGCTGGCAACAGCCGAGTTTTTCCCGGAGGACCACTGCGTGAACCAACTTCAGCCCTGAACCGGTGCCATGGCTTTCTTTTAACAGGAATAACCGAAAGAATAAGAAAGAGCACAAAATTTCTCCAATCTTTTACAACAACGATTTCCCAATCAACCGGTATTTAAATCGTTTCTAGACATCATATAAACTTGTAACGGACAGATGGCACCATTGCAGAAAAAAGTGATTCCAAAATTTTTTTTGGTTTTTGCGGTATTGCCAACCCTTCACGATTTGAGAACTCTCTTGTCAGCTCGGATTGCAACTCGCTGGTTTTCAAGCCTTGAAGGATCATACTGCCTACAGTCAACCTTTGGTCTCACATCTTTGCACAAAAGCTGTCAAGTTGGGGGCAGATAGTTTAGTAACCACAGAAAAAGACTATGTTAAACTGCAGAACTTTACAACTCAGCCTCCCCCTTCATATCCTGCTGATGTAGTACACAAGTTGAGCAATCCTTTGATCTTTTTCTTCTCAATTCATTGAACAATTCAGGAAAACTACAGCTCCGACAGAACGTGATAGCTTTCGTTTCATTTGTGTGATAAAAAATACTATATTCTACAAAACGTGTTTTTTTAGACACAAAAACAAAGTTATTCCGTTTTATCCAGAAAGAATATATCCTATTAATATTATAGATATTTTCATCACAAAGCTAAAACCTAACGATATCGGTACAAAATTTGCAACAATGGGTAGTTCAAAATTTTATTCATAAGGAATTTAAATGTCTTTACCTATTGATCCATATCAATATACTTTACGGAAATCGGTGAGTTGCTGCGGAGTTGGATTACATTCGGGCAGAACCGTCAATTTATCGATTAAACCGGCCCCTGTTAATAACGGAATTCGTTTCTTTCGTGCTGATATACTCACTGACAGTCATATTCCAGCCCATATGGACCAGGTTGTTGATACTCAATTGGCAACGACACTTGGCAACGAACATTTCAGGATTTCTACGACAGAACATCTTTTGGCGGCTCTTCAGGGATTTGGTATCGATAATGCTGATGTGGAATTGGATTCGGCGGAAATACCTATCATGGATGGCAGTGCCGGACCTTTTTTCAATTTGCTGAAAATAACCGGCAAGACACGACAGAAACGGCTTGAAAAAAATCACTTCGCATCACCAAACCAGTTACGTATACTGATGGTGATAAACGTCTCACCATTTCACCATATAATGGATTTAAAGTAACCGGTGAAATCTGCTTTGATGATATCGTAATAAAAAAACAAAAATATACCTTTGATCTGGCTGCTGATCGATTTGGTGATGAAATTGCCCGCGCCAGAACTTTTGGCTATGTTGAACAGGTTGAAGAGCTATGGGCTAATGGGCTGGCACTTGGCAGCTCACTGGCCAATGTCATAGCTATCCACTGGAACCGTAAATCTGTCTTGAATGAAGACGGATTGCGGTATGATGATGAGTTCATCAGGCACAAAGTGCTCGACCTTGTTGGTGATTTAACGCTTTTCGGATATCCGGTCCTGGGCCATGTCAAAGCATATAAAGTTGGTCATGCCCAACATTTAGGATTGATGCAGGCAATTGCCGCTTCCCCGGAATGTTGGGAAATAGTTGAGATGAAAATCAATGGTGCCAACCAGGTTTTCCGTCATGCAGGCTCAAAATCAAAGGGGGCAGGCGGTTCTCTCATGCCGCTTTTCAACTGCGACTCGCTCCATCCAGCCACCATCGCTTAATATCATTTTTCTTGTATTCGGCGGAGGGGGCCGTCGCGTGAGCAGCCAAAACTGTCGGAAGCTGCCGTCTGCGGAAACAGGTAGCTGATAACAGGTACTACTCCCCTATGATCTTCACCAGAACTCTTTTCTTGCGCTTGCCATCAAACTCACCGTAAAAAATTTGTTCCCAGGTCCCAAAGTGGAGCTTTCCTTTGGTGATTGCGACAACTACTTCTCTTCCCATTATCTGTCTTTTAAGGTGAGCATCGGCATTATCTTCATAGCCATTGTGAGCGTATTGCTTAACGGGCTCATGCGGAGCGAGTTTTTCCAGCCAAACCTCATAATCATGGTGCAGACCTGATTCATCATCATTTATGAAGACAGAGGCGGTGATATGCATAGCATTGCAGAGCAACAAACCTTCTTGGATACCACTCTCGATCAAACAACTTTCGACATCGGGAGTAATGTTAATAAATGCTCTTCTCGTGGGGACCTCAAAATGGAGCTCTTTAAAATACGATTTCATATGATTACCTAGTCGATAATATTGATAATTTTAGACTATTCAGATGTTTTATCCTCTCATTCTCCAGCTGATACATCACCTGGAATTACAACAAATCAATAATCTATCTACCTAATATTACATATAATAGTTACAAAATAATAACTTTATAACAGGTATTCCTATTTGTTAAGGTTTGGGTTGACGACACATTTAAATGATGTATATTAAGAGATAGCGAAGTGCCTATCACTTCTCAGTTATTTTTGTTAGGCATATTCGAGTAAGTTATTGGTATCAGGAACGACATTGCTGTTTTTCCTCTGTGCTTGCCAAGAGTCGGATGTTGACCATTGTAATCGGCTCTGGGGTTCGTTGAAAGTACATACCGAAAAATACAGGAGAAAAGACTAATGACATTACTTGAAGGCTTGTTATGGTTAACCCTGAATGTATATCATGAAGCGCGATCGGAACCGGAAATAGGTCAGATGGCAGTTGTTCTTGTCACCTTGAATCGAGCCAGAGAAAAACACCTGCCAATTAAGGAAATAGTGCAGGAACCCTATCAGTTCAGCTGGACTTTCCAGAAAGATTCGTATCTTCCCGATGACCCGAAAGCTTTTCTTGAATGCATGAAATCGGTGTATATAGCTCTGCAAAGCAATGATTTCACCCAGGGTGCCACCCATTATCATCTGGACAGCGTAACTCCTTACTGGTCAAGTGAATACACCTACCTGGACCAATACGGATCTCATAAATTTTATAAATAATCAGATACCTTGATGGACTCCTAAAAACCACAAACATCTGAAGGTTAAGGAAAAACTGATTTTCTCTTTTCGGCCAGCAGGATACTTCTCAGCACATCCATTTTACAGCGATGGTTTATTACCCGCATGGACCATCGCCGCACTTCTTTTTATCTACACATTTTGGGCATTTTTAAGTGCCCTGCATATATTGCCAATTTTTTCATCGGACATTTTGATTGAGATCGGATAAACAAGAGTTCTCTCCAGCAGTGCTGATGATTGCGGCAAGACAAGCGGATCATAGACAATCCTTCTCTTTCCCCCAGGTTCAGCAAAAGGATAGCCGGCTTCTGGTCAGCGTCTTGCCCTCAAGCAGATGCTCCCACCTGGGATAAAAATGCCAAGTATTCTCCGCAAAATTAATCGCTCCCTGGCCATCTTTTTTCAGCGACGCATTGACCCGCCGACAATGCTCCCTGTCCTGCAGGGTAAAAGCAAAAAAAGTTGCTGAATCACCCGACTCATCGACAAGCTCCCGAAAGGCAACCCCGGGAATTCCGGCGGCTGTTTCTTTTAGAACCGATTTGTTTTTTTGCTGTGCGGCTACGATCTCATCCAGTTTGGCGAGCTGGGCCAAGCCTATCGCTCCCTGCAGTTCCATCATTCGATAGTTAAAGCCGATAAAACGTCTGACTCTCTCCGCCCCTGGCGCCGGGATTGACTTTGTGGTCGTGGCCATGATCCTGATATTCCGACATTGACCGCCAAAGCTCGACCATCATCGGTAATGATCATGCCGCCTTCACCGGTGGTGATGGTCTTGACGGAATCGAAAGAAAAGGTCCCGCATGTCCCAAAAGTTCCAACATGTCTGCCTCTGATTCGGCAGCCGGCCGCTTGGGCAGTATCCTCAAGTACCGGAATGCCATGTTCGGCAGCAATTGCGACAATTGTCTCTATTCTTGCCGGAGCTCCCAGCATGTGAACAGGAATAATGCATTTGGTTTTGAGGCGATATTTTCTTTTTCAGATCCTCCGGATCCATATTCAAGGTCGTCATCAATCTCAGTAAAAACAGGCAGAGCCCCAACTTCGAGAATAGCCTCCCACGTCGCGACAAAGGTAAATCCCTGGGTAATAACCTCATCTCCCGGGCCTATGCCAATGCCTTAAGGGCGACCTTCAGGGCTGCGGTTCCCGACGTTACCGCCTGCGCATGCGATGAACCGCAATACGCAGCAAATTTTTCTTCAAATTGTCGAACCTTAAAAACACCATTCCTTTGCTCATTGAATTCATAGCGAAAGAGAACACCGGTGTTGAGAACATCCATGATCTCTTTTTTTTCTTCTTCCCCGAATATCTCAAATCCCGGCATGGGTGACTCCTTTCCTTTTTAATCTTCAGGGGACAATAATTTTAAAATAAGTAATTTATTGTCGAGCCTTCAAGCGGGCAATTTTGGCGGTTATTTCCTGCTGCGCCTGGGCAAAACCTGGATCATCACCCATAAAGAGAAGGAAATTATTTAATATAGTAATAGCCTTATCAATATTCCCCTGTTCCTGCTCAAGTCGTGCCATTCCAGCATACCCTATCAGCTCATACCCTTTGATATTTTTCAAAAGATCATACTGAGCGGCGGCCTCAGCCAGGCGTTTGTCTGCTTCCAGGGACTGGGCCAGTCCGAAAAGAACCAGTGGATAGGCTGGATCTGATGCAGTAAGTTCAGCCAGGACCTGCTGATATTGTTGCGACGCGTCACCAAAAGCCCCTTTGTTCATATCAAGATGAGCGAGCTCGATCCTCGCCCATAGAGCCGAGGAGGTGCTGCTGTAGTTCTCGGCGACCGCCCGAAGCTTGTCGGGCTGCATATGCCTGGTCTGCTTCTAATGCTGTTGACAACGCTGTAGACGCCTCTTCTGTGATCTGCTCCCGGTAAGATCCATAAAGTGACCAGCAAACCACTGCAATAACAACCGCCGCAATAGCTATCTGAATCATCCGTTGATGGATCCGAATGAAATCTATAGCTTTTGGGGGAAGGTTGAGATGTTCCAATAGACCTTCAACCTTGTCCATATTTGTTTCGGCAGTCAGTTTTTTATCAAACGCACTCTCACTTGCCATGCGGTTTTCCTCCTCGTAATTTTTATGGTATGGTATGGTTTTATCAAAAGTAATAAAGCGGACAATATAATATATAGCAGCTATGTCTGTCTATGCGTAAACGTTCAGTCACCTCTTTGGAGTATTTAATACCGAAGAAAATGAACACATTGGAAACCAAGACCATCCTCACCGTTACCCAGCTGACCCGTTCCATAAAGAATATTCTGGAAAGTAATTTTCGTTTCGTCAGGATAAGTGGTGAAATTTCCAATTTTAAAATGCCATATTCCGGACACTCCTACTTTACCTTAAAAGATGGTTCTGCGCAGATTCGTGCAGTACTGTTCAAGCAACAGAAACGATTTGTCGACCTTACGCTTCAAGATGGTCAGGACGTTGTCTGTTTTGGCAGAATTACGGTGTATGAACCCCGAGGAGAATATCAGATTATTGTCGACTCGGTGGAACTTTTCGGAACGGGCAGACTGCAAAAAGAATTTGAACAGTTAAAAATAAAATTAGCCCAAAAAGGCTATTTTGCCGAAGAGTCAAAAAAAAACCTCCCTCCCTATCCGGGTAAAATAGCAATCATTTCATCGCCAACCGGAGCTGCTATTCACGATTTTCTGAAAATTGTCAAAATAAGAAAATCACCAGTTCAGATCCAGATTTTTCCAGTAAGGGTTCAGGGTAAAGATGCCGCCGAGCTGAAATTGCCAGAGCCATTCAGACGGCAAATACTCTTGATGATGTTGATATCATAGTTTTATGCAGAGGCGGCGGATCTCTTGAGGATCTCTGGGCCTTTAATGAGGAAATGGTCGCCGATGCCATCCATCAATCGATTATACCGGTTGTAACCGGAATAGGACATGAGGTCGATTTTACTATTGCCGATTTTTGTGCTGATTTTCGCTGCCCCACGCCAACCGGAGCCGCTGAAAAGCTGATCCCCGACGCCCATGTCCTGCGTCAACATCTTGCCACCTTGCAAAACAGCCTGCTGAACAGAATGCAGCGAAAATTGTCATTTCTGGAGCAGCGGCTGCAGCACAGCGTCCGAATGCTGGGAAATATGAAAAATCTTTTTAAAGATTCGGAATTGCGTTTACAACTGAGTAAATCCTACTTTTATCAGGCAGCAACTAAAAACTTAGCGACCAGAGAAAATACATTGAATTCCTGTATTCGCGCCTGCAGGCCCAGGCTCCCTTAAATCGTATCGAATTACAGAAAAGACACCTGCATTTTCTGACTACTCAATTACAAAATCACATTAAGCGCATACTGGAAAGAAAACAAATGGTTCTCGCTGAACAGGCAACTCTTTTAAACAGTGTCAGTCCCCTTGCCACGCTGGGCAGAGGATATTCAATCGTCAGAAAATTTAATACAATGGACGAGATCCTATCAGGTAATCACCAGATCAGCTGATACCAATGTTGGAGATGAACTAAATATTCTTCTGCATAAAGGTCAACTGAATTGTCTTGTTAAAGAATGCCAATCAGTTGACCCGAGGCATCTGAAGAGTGACATCACAATTGTCAGGCCCCTCTTTATGGTGGCAGCCTGAACACATCAATGAGCGTTAGAGCAGTTCCAGACCAGAAAAGAAATAGCCTATCTCAAACGCTGCGGTTTCCGGAGCATCAGAGCCGTGGGTGGCATTTTCTCCAAGGGAGGCGCCAAACTGTCGTCTGAGTGTTCCCTCTGCCGCATCCGCAGGATTGGTAGCACCCATAAGATCCCGCCACTTCTGAATGGCATTTTCAGCTTCAAGGACCATCACTATGCAGGGGCCGCTTGACATAAAATCGGTAAGTTCAGCAAAAAAAGGTCTCTCTTTATGGACATAATAAAAACCTTCTGCTTCCACTTTGCTCAGATAGAGTTTTTTCAAGCCAACTATCTTGAAACCTTCATCATAAATACGGCTGATTATTTTACCGCTGTTGCCATCGGCAAATGCATTGGGTTTGATAATAGCAAATGTTCTTTCCATATTTTTTTCTCCAAGAATAAAATTTTTAAAATAGTTTATGGTTTCTCTTTTAAGGCAGCAATCAGCTCAGAAATCCATTTTACCTCAGTATAAACAACAACATACGCAGCCCAATCAACAAAACGAAAAAGATCAACGACCCAACTATAACAAGGCGGTTTGTTTTCTTTAATGTCTGCAGGTACCGGTCTGATATCCGAATCGCCCATATATGGCTTTTCAACTATTTTATTAAAGTAGATCGACGGTCCTCCAAGTCGAACCCCAAGCGCTCCAGCCGTTGCCGCCTCGGTATGACCGGCATTAGGACTTGAGTGTTTCAATCTGTCTCTGAGGAATACCTTTGCCGCTTCTCTGTAATCCAATTTCAAAAAAAATGCAGCTATAATCAGACAAAACCCGCTTATCCTGGCTGGAAAAAAGTTCACTGCATCGTCAAGTCTCGCCGCAACTCTGCCGAATTTGAGATATTTCTCATTTTTATAGGCGATCATTGAATCCATCGTATTGACCGCCTTATATAAAAAAGCACCGACCACGGAACAACTGATCGGTGACATGTCGAGGACAGGTGCCAAACAACTTGCCAGAATTGCAAAAAAAAGTGGGGCAGTAATGCCATCGACCATATTCTCGGCAACCGTTTCGATTGCGGCCCTGCAGACACCTTCTTCATTTAACCTACAGTATCCCGGCCGACTATTTTTCCCACCGCATATACGAGCATTATCAAGATTTGTTCGTCCTGTAACTGAACATATACATCATTACTGTGGCGAAGCAGGTCTCTGGCGGCGATGGTCGTATAGAGAAGAATGCACCGCAACACCCGCTTCTACTGCTGAAGAAAACGAGCCGCGGCAAAAAGAGAGTATAATGACCGTTACTGCTGCTGTGGCTGCATATCACCACAACAACAGTGAGAAATCCGGCAAGATAGAGATTACTGATCATCGAACGGGTAAAGGTTTCACTCCAGGAGCACAACCCGGCCAATCCCTCTGACCGGATGCGGATATCCAGCGCGGGTCACCGAAAAGGGCATCTAAAAGAATTGAGGCAAGAAGTTGCAGAGTAATAGATCATCTTGGCAGCAGGTCGATATGAGCCGTTATATTTTCAAAAGACGATACAGAGCATCCATGTCGATATTTTCTCGAACACATGCCGCCAACCTGTCAAAGGCAATTTCAAGATTATATGGAGCAAGTATCTCGCCAACCGGCTGCAACCCGGCTCTCTCCCGCAATCTATCAATAAACCATCTTCTGAATTCGTCGCTGTCAAAAATTCCGTGCAGATAACAGCCCCAAATTTTTCCCGACCGCTCCATCTGGCCGCAAAATGTTCCGTCATCAAAACGCAGCACCGGGATTTGTGCCATGGAGGAAATTCCATGGTGAATCTCGTAGCCGAAAATCTTCTTGCCGGAAAGTTGATGAACACCCGATTTCCTGGTAAGATTTTTGTCGAGCTCAATCACAGTCTCCATGTCAAGATAGCCAAGACCGGACAATTGGCCATCGACTGGATTCGATTTCATAGGGATCATTAATTACTCTGCCAAGCATCTGATACCCGCCGCAAATACCGATAATTTCGCAGCCGCTTCAAGGCTCTGACCTATTTTTTCAGCAAAACCGCCGGTCTTTAAAAACTGCAGATCATGGATGACGTTTTTTGAACCGGGGAGGATAATTGCCTGGGGTGCACCAATATCCGCCGCATTTTCAACGATGCGCAGCGTTACATCGGGTTCTTCTAAAAATGGCTCAACATCGGTGAAGTTGGAAATATGCGGAAGATTGATCACAACGATCTCAATTCCATCTCCCGAATGTTTCTTGTTAAAACTTCCCTTTTTAAAAGATACCGAATCTTCTTCAGGAAGGCCAAGGTTCTTGAGATACGGGACAACACCAAGAACCTTCCGGCCGGTATGCATTTTTACATAGTCTATGGGCGCTCTCAAGAAGAGATGCCTGGCCACGAAATTTATTGACCAGAAACCCGGCAACGAGCTGTCTTTCCCACTCGGCAAGAACTTCCATAATACCGACAAAAGAAGCATACACCCCTCCCCTGTCAATGTCTCCGACGAGGATGACCGGCGCCTCTGCGTATTGGGCCATTCTCATATTGACGATGTCATCTGCTTTTAAATTTACCTCCCCAGGTGACCCGGCTCCTTCCAGGACAACAACATCAAATTCATCGGCGAGGGCATCGTAACTTTTGCATACCGAACCCCACACTTTGGGTTTATATTCGTTATAATCCAGAACCGACATATTGCCAACCGGCTTGCCGCAGACAATTATCTGACTTCCTGTATCCGAGTTTGGTTTGAGCAGGATCGGATTCATCCTGCAATCCGGGTCAAGTCGTGCCGCCTGTGCCTGAACCACCTGCGCCCTGCCCATTTCATCACCCTGAAGGGTGACAAAAGAATTCAGGGACATATTTTGGGCCTTAAAAGGAGCAACACGCACGCCGTCCTGATACAAAATCCGGCATAAGGCCGCAGTAATAATGGATTTTCCGGCATCGGAGCATGTCCCTTGAAACATGATGGAGCGGGCTTTTCGGCGGTTTGTCTTCCGGCCTGTATCGTTTGCGAAATATCCGCGCAACGATCTCAACCAGGCCGAAGTTTTCCGTCCGGGTTCGAACGGCTATCCGAAAAAACAGGTGGGAAGATTCAAGCCCCTGATAATTTTCACAGCGACGGATCATGATCCCATGGTGCAAGACAATAATCGGCCAAGTCGCTGGCATCACCTCGGCCGACAATCTTGATGAAGAAATAATTGGCCTCCGAACTGTAAACTTTCAGCTGGTGAATTTTTTGGAGTTCTGTTCTCCATTTCAAGACGTAATTGACTACAGATCTGTCTGGTTTTTTGTTGATATGCCGAATCCTTGAGAGCCTTGGCACCAACGGCCTGGGCCAGGCTGTTTACCGTCCAGGGCGGAAGGATTTCTTTTACGCTGGGCGCAAAGAGCCGGAGATAAAATGCCATAGCCAATTCGTAAACCCGGGACTCCATAGAACTTGGTCATGGAATTGAGAGTCAGGATATTATGATGCTTCTGCCCCAAGTGTTCTGCCTCCTTCAATAAAATCGAGAAAGGCTTCATCAATTAGAAAATAACTCTGAGGAAAATCCTTTATGAGCGAGAGAAGTTCATCTCTGTTGACTGTTTTTCCGGTTGGGTTATTGGGGGTGGCAATGATAACTAGATCGTTTGGCTGGATCGCCATGCCGAAGTCTGCCGAGATCAAGGATAAAATCATCTTCTTCCTGCATGACAAAATTTTCAACCGCCAATCCGGCTATTTGCGCAGCTCTGGTATAATCCACATAGGAAGGCACCGGAATAAGGACGCGTTTGCAGGGAAGGATACGCATATAAGCATACAGCAGTTCCGTTGTTCCATTGCCGACGACAATATGTTCGCGTTGATATTCCGGTATGTTCGGCAATGGCCTCGACAAAATAGCTGTTTTCCGGATCCGGATAATGAATGAGATTTTCCAGCTGGCTGCTGATTAGTGGACGAAACCATTCCGGCGGACCAAGCGGATTGATATTAGCACTGAAATCGAGAATCTCCCGCTCTTTCTGCAGGGGAGTCCCGAAGTATTTTATGAATATTGCCACCATGTTCGAAAGTGTTCATAGCGTTTCGCCTGATACTGTTAAAAAAATGAAAAAGAGGCGGTAAAGGCAACTGCCGTCACCGCCTCGGTGAGTTCGCAGACTGCCCCCAGGGTATCACCTGTCGCCCCGCCCAACTGGTTTCGGCACCATCGGCCAAAAATTAGATTAATGGCCAGAATAGCAGCACGCACAACAAATACCTGTGCCGGCGCCAAAATCGCCAGAAAAAATAAGAGTGCTATAAAGGCAACGACAGCAGCCTTCCTGCTTCGGTCAGAATAAAAAAGGCTGCCCAGTCCACCTTCGGGCCTGGCGTAGGGAAGGCGAGCCATTGACAAAAGTATCGCGCTCCTGCCGGCAAGAGGCATAAAAAAAAGCGCCAGATAGAATTCTTCCGCCGCCATTGAACTGAGGGCACTGTATTTTACCAGCATAAGCAGACCACCGCGATAACCCCCATGGCCCCCGCCCTGCTGTCTTTCATAATACGCAGACAATCTTCCCGTGGACGGGACACTCAAAAGACCATCCGCACTATCGGAGAGTCCATCAAGATGGAGAAAACCAGAGATAAAAGCAAGATAAATAAGAGAAACAACTGCAACGACCTGCTGCGGGAAAAAATGAGCGACAATGTACGCGCCCAAACAACCGACAAGACCGACAAGCGCACCGACAAGTGGAAAAAACATCAAACATTTATTGAACTGCTGAGGATCGTCTGCTGCCCGCCAGGATACCGGCACAATGGTGAGAAACCGCAGTGCAGTGCAAAATCGAGCCATCAGCATAGGCAGTCGCTTTTCCGAGGTCGGCATGACAACGTTAGCCCGATTATTTATCTGCTTGGGCGACAGCGGCCTCTTCAAAAGTCGCCACCTTGGTCAGGATTGCCACAGCTCCCTCAACGAGGTTCATCGCAACTGCGGCTCCGGTGCCTTCCCCTAAACGGAAATTCAAATCAAGCAACGGTTTTTTACATCCGAGAGCTTCCTGCATCGCCTTATGACCAGGCTCAACCGATCTGTGCGAAAATATCAGATAATCTTTTATAAACGGCTCAATTTTATAGGCAATAAGGGCAGCGGCTGTGGATATAAAACCATCAACCACCACTGGTTTATTGTTGGCCGCCGCACCAAGTATTAACCCGGCCAGTCCGCCAATTTCAAAGCCGCCGACCTTAGCGAGGATGTCGAGTCCATCCCGGGGATCCGGTTTATTAACTTCCAGTGCCATTTTTTATTACCGAAATCTTATGTTTTACCTGCTCGTCATCAAGTCCGGTGCCCCTTCCCGTCAACTCCGCAACATCCTTGCCGGTACAGACCGCGGCAATGGCCGTTGACGGCGTCGTGTTACCGATTCCCATATCACCGGTACCAAAAACATCGAAACGGGCCGACAGATCGTTGGCAATATCAATGCCGGATTCAACCGCTCTTTTGGCCATCGCCTTGCTCATGGCTGGACCAACCGCAATATTGCCTGTACCAAGACCAACCTTTTTGTTGATTATTTTATTATTTTCAACCAGATCTTTGAGATCAGCAGCCACCCCCATATCGACCACGAAGACCTCGGCTCCTGCCTGCCCGGCCAAGGCGTTGATTCCGGCACCGCCAGCCACAAAATTATAGACCATCTGTGGCGTTACTTCACTCGGATACTTGGAGATATTTTCGCAAACAACCCCATGGTCCCCAGCCATTGTCACAATTGCCTTTCGATGCACCTCTGGTCGAACTGTCCTCATCATACCGGCAATATCGATAGCCAGATCCATTAAATCACCAAGAGCCCAATAGGGAATGGCCAGGTTATCAAGTCGACTTTTCGCCGCATCTCTGCTGGCTGAATCCTGAGGATATATTTTTGTTATGGTTCTTTCTAAAAGGCTCATGACTGTTTTACCTGTTTATGTTCATTGTGTTAATTATTTTTTAAAACCAGAGGTATTCCACAGCTCACAAGAATCACCTCATCCGCTTTTCTGCCAATTAATTGATTACATGTTCCAACGAGATCACGATATTTCCGTGCCAGAGCATTATCTGGAACAATACCAAGTCCAACCTCATTTGTGACACAGATTACCGTGCCAGCAAAGTGATTGTGCCGCTTCAAGCCATGCATTGCACAGCACACTGATACGGGAGTCATCCAGTGCAGCACCACGACTCTCTTCGGTAAAGAGTATATTGTTCACCCACAATGTCATACAGTCAATGAGGACAACATCAAACCCCCTGCTTTGTCCTGCCAAGACGGCTGACAAATCCGTCTCTGTTTCCATTGTCACCCATCCCCGTCCCGTCCGCTCCTGCTGATGTCGCCTGACCCTCTCCGTCATTTCCGCATCAACTTTTGGGCAGGTTGCCACAAAAAGTCGTTTGGTAGACAGCGACTCGGCACGCTCCAGGGCATACGAACTTTTGCCGCTTCTGGCGCCACCGGTTATAAGAATAATTTTTGCCATTACTCTACCCTTTAATATTAAATCCGGTAAGCACCCCACCCTCGGCAAAGAGACGAACCGAGCTGAAACATCCGGGTTTGACATCAAACACCAGGTATTTTTCGGAATCAAGCCCAAACAGCAGACAGAGAAGATGACCTTATTATCCCGCCATGGGCGATCACCAGAATATGATCCTCCACCATAGTTTCCAAATGGATTTTGAAGCTGGCAACCCTGTTTTGAAAAGCTTGCACAGATTCTCCACCGGGAAAGGAAAAGCTGTCAGGGTCTGTCACCCAGGAATCAACGAGCCCTTTATCGAGATGAACAATTTCGGCGAAGGTTTTACCTTCCCATCGACCGAAGTCTATTTCTCTGTAAAAGCTCGAGTAAACTGGCAGGGAGCTGGAATGTCGAGGAGTTCCAAAGTTTGTCGACAACGGAGCAGAGGACTGCAGAGTATCTGCGCAACACCTTTATCCTGTAACATTCGACCCGTTTTGCGAACCTGCTCCCTCCCCTCTTCGGTTAAAGGCACATCCGTTGCACCGATGTAACGGCCGTGCAAACCGGTGTCACCATGACGCAAAAAATACAGCTCTTTTACTCCCATCCTTTTCTATCCCTTTGCAGCACAAGGGAACCGACATTGAATTCCCTATCACTTTGATGGTTCTGCCCATTATTTTCTTTCTTTCATAACAGGAAAATAATCTGCAAGACACTTTCCCCGGCTTTTTTTGCCCATGCCGAGTCTAGATTTACAGATTCAATACTCTAAAAGTTGTCGATATTCAAAGAATATTATCGGAAGGATGGTAAATATGAGGCGGGTTTGCCCGGGGATAAATCAATTTAAAAATTGTTGGCGGGTATTTTTATCTGCTCTTCAGTACTTTTAGTAAAACCGGCTCCGCCGGGCAAATTGCCCCTGAAAGACGTTCTGCACATACAGGTTTTTGCAATTTAGTTCAAATTTAAACTGAGGATCGACACAGGCGAATGACGAAAAAGTTTCTCCGCAGTGGTGCCGTACATATAGTCCTGAAAATTTGTCCGGCCCCTGGAGCTGATGACCAGAAGTTCGGCGTCCTCCTCATCGATAACTTTAAGGATTTCTTCGAAAGGAATGCCACTCCCGATGACTGTTCGGATGGCAACCTTAGGTGACATCACTTCACTTATCAGGTCGGCCATATTCAACATACGCCTCTTTGGTTTCACTCTCTATATATTTGTCCATTATTTCCAGGCTGAATTGTTCATCATTGATAGCCGTCCGAACATCTTCAATTCGTTGTTTGTTGATAACATTGACCGCAACGATCTCTGCAGAATTCCGTTCTGCCAGCCCAGACGCATAGTCGAGAATTTTTGGCGAATATTCAGAGAAATCTATGCCGACAACAATTCGTTTGATACTTTTCATTATAATCCCTCCTGTTTATCGGATTCTGGCTGAATTTTTCCCGGTTTCTGACACTCAGAACAGGAACAGGCGAATGCCTGAAGACTTTTTCTGCTGTCGAACCATGAAGGGTCCCGATGAGGTTGCTTCTTCCTTTACTGGCGATGACGACCAGGTCTACTTTTTCTGTTGTTATGGTTTCCAGAATTGCCTTATAAGGTGTTCCCACACTGAAGAGAATATGTATTTGCTTTTTCACCTGAGAGAAATGTTCTTCAATCATCTTGTCGATTATGTGCTGCCGATTGTCCTGGGTTCTTTTTATATAGGTATCAGGATCAATTTTTTCTAAAAAATGTTGACTGGCATCCTTGACAATGTTCACATCTTTACTGTCGATAACATTAAATAGGATAATATCAGTCGTTTCACCCGGCGCAATTGTCAGAGCGAATTCAATGGATTCTAATGAATAATCGGATAAATCCACACAAACCAATACTTTGTTAATTTTTTGCATCACAATGTCCTCCATTTATCTCTACATGGACAATTCACAAAACAGGTGTTGAACTTCTCTTTTACAACCCTTTGGCAATAAGCACATCGCAGGGCGGGTCTGACAAGATATCCTTGGCGGTACCCCCAACTTTAAAAGGCATAAGGCTCAAACTGCTGTGTGTTCCGATCCCAATCAGGTCAGTTTTTTCCTTGCTTGCCGCGTTCTGCAGACAGGCATGCGGCTCTCCCTTCAGTGTTGTAAAATGGAAGTTCTTCTGAGCAATTTTGTGTTTTTTCAAAAAACCGCTATTCTTCTGTACAAATTTTTCCAGCTTGTCTTTGGCCAGGTCCTCCAGAACATCTTCCATATACCTGCCCATATGTCCACCAACATACATATAGGAATGAACAAGGCGAAACACGCCCTTTGGTGCCAGTTCAAGGGCAATCTCAAAGGCCTGGGTTGATCCGTTGGAAAAATCAGTCCCGACCAGAACATTTTTATACTCATTTTGTGGTTTGTTCCTGACCATAAGAACCGGCGTGATCCCTTTGCGAATAACCCTTTCAATCGTTGTGCCGACAAACATATCCACCAACTTTACCTTGCCATGTATGCCCATAACAATCAACTCGGTTTTCACCTTCGTTGCCTGGCTGATTATCTCTGCATAAATTTCCCCGCCTTCTATAACAGTGATGGACGATTGTATTTTCCTTCCCTTTTTGACAGCAGCCAGGGAAGCTTTTATTATCTCTTCGGCATCCTGTTTCAAAGAAAGAGCCTGTTTCTTGCTGACGGGCGATGAATACAACGGGCAGACATGAACAATGTGCAGCTTAGCCGACATGGCTGCTGCAAGTTTTACCGCCCTCCCTAAAGCACGCTTCGTTGCTCTCGACAGATCGGTCGCCAGAAGAATGTTTTTCATATCTTGACTCCTTTCTTTTTATATTCAGTACAGTCCAATAATAATTCCCGGGTGTATATACAGCAAATGCTGATCGAGATGTTTGGTGGTACCGTGTATAAGTTGTTTAAAAAAGATCGCAGAGAATGTGCCAATAGCGAAATAAAAAAAATTTAATTACCCCTCAAGCTCAGCCTGTAGCAGTGGAAGGGTTTGCACCGCAAGCCCGATGGGTAAGTTATTCAGGACGGTCTCTATGAATTCTTTCCGTTTTCTCAGTTCCTCCTCACTTTTCTTCAGCTCTTCGTAGGCCCGCTTTCGAACTTCTCCTTCTTTGACAAGATTTACATACGCGGAAGAGAGCTCATCGGTTCGTTCCTTGACGCGCACTTCAAGCTCTTGCCGTTCCCGGAGAAGTGCCGACTCCAGTTGTTTGCGTCTGGTAATATCACTATTACTCGCGCGCCGTCCAAGATTCTCACCATCTGGACTAAAAACTGGCTGGTAGGAATGGGAGATCCATCGTTCTTCACCATCGCGGGTGATGATTCGGAAGTCCAGATGCGACACCCGGTCTCTTTTTATTTCCTTTGCAACGTGGTGGAGAAGCTCGATCCGATCATCAGGATGGGTGATCGCGGCAAGTAATTCCGAATCTGCGATAAATTCCTTTGGACTGTAGCCGGTGATTCTCTCACAGGAAGGGGACGTGTAGATATGGTTGCCATCCGGGTTGATCCAGTATTCCCAGGCATAGGTGAACTTGAGAACTGCCCGAAATTTGTTCTCGTTTCGGCGCAAGTCCTCTTCAATTTTTTTTCTCCGCAGAATTTCCGTTTTCAGATCGGCATTGGTCAAGGTCAACAGAGCCGTGCGTTGCGCGACTCTCCTTTCCAACTCTTGCTGCTTGTTAATTAAGGTTTCCTCGGTTTTTTTGCGGGCAGTGATATCCTGCAGGGTTTCCACCGCTCCAATGATGTGGCCTTTAGCATCTTTTAATGGCACCGCGGTAAAGAACAGCCATTTGTCACCGAGGTCCGGAAAAAACCCTTCAGCCTCATACGCACCCTCGACAAGAGTGGATTTCTGAATTACTTCACCAAAATATTTGACCAGTGTATCTTTTGCTGCCTTGTCGACAATAAGATCGGCCATGACCGGTTTATCCAAAGAATAGAAGGCCTTCCATTGTTTGTTGATACCAATAACATGGTCTGCGGCGACACCTGTCAATTTTTCACAGGCAATGTTCCAGAGAGTGACAAGATGATTGTGGTCTATTACAAAAGTTGGAATCAAACTACCCTGCAGGATTTGTGCAATCACTTTATCACCTTTGGATAGAGTCTATGCCTGCCGTTTATCAATGGTATCAGAAGATGACATCTCTGCATAAAAATACCTTAAAGTAACTCATACTTAAACTGAAAGTTTTATGTTGGCGTATGTTACAGCTGAAAAATCATGAAAATCATTTTTGTTGCAGCCTATCAGTCCGATCAACTGTCATCAGCTATCCTCTCGAAGAGACTCCCTGTTCTGTTGCCGTGTCGATATATGTCATCCCTTTTAAAAATGCTTCAGTCAAAAAATACCTTTTCACAGGCAGGCTTTGCATCTGCATAAAATGCAGAAAACATGCCATCTCCTGCTGTGGCAAAAACCGACAGGAGGATACTCTGCCTTCTTACAATGCCTAAGGTACATGCGAGCAGTGCCAGAGCCAATCATCTTGCTTTCCGCTGGCTGGGAGATGACAGTGTCAGGTTTGATTACACGTATTGCGCCCTCCAGGAACAGACCAACCGTTTTGCCAACCTGCTGCGTCAACTGGAAGTAGGTAAAGGTGATACGGTATTTATTTTTACCGGCAGAATCCCAGCACTCTATTTCGCAGCTCTGGGAACCTTAAAAAATACCAGCATTTTCTGCCCGCTCTTTTCCACCCTTGTCCCGGAGGCAATTTTGCCGAATTTCTGAGCGAAAATTTATTCAGTGCCGGTTTTAAAGGAGGAATTTTTTAGTACATGCACAGGGCAAGACTGCAAAGAGTAAAGTAAGCTATTCGGAGGTTGCCGGATTCCCCCAACTTGTCGATCAGGCGGTGATAGCAATGCTACCCGTTACAGGACCGCGCTGAATGCCGAACCTGGCAAACGCGGCACTAAGGAGGCAACATGAAAATTGTCAGAACTTTGCAGGTTGTCAAAAAATAATCGATTTATGAGAATAACAATATTATAACACAACAAAAGGGTTTAGGACGTGTTATTTATTGAAGATGCCAATACTTCCCCACCAAAACATAAGGAGAATAACCATGAATGTTTTTGAGTTCGCTATGCAGATGGAAAAAGACGGAGAAGCTTTTTATCGGGATATCGCCGGCAAGACCAAAAATGCAGGTTTAAAAAAGATTTTTAATACCCTGGCCGACGAAGAAGTGGTGCACTACAATACCTTCAAAAAACTGCATGAGAAGTCGACTGTGCAAGCTACCGAAAGCAATATTTTCGAAAAGGCTAAGAACATATTTGTTGAATTAAAAGATGCCGGTGGTTTGGACATGTCAGTTGAATTGCCTCAGACAGAAGCGTACGAAAAACGACGGAAGCAGAAAAGCAGGCCTACACCTTCTATGAGCAGAAAGCTAAAGAGTGTGATAATCCCGCAGAAAAGCAGATATTACTCACCTTTGCCCAGGAAGAGCGGCGGCATTATCGGCTGCGAGAAAACGTTATCGAATTTGTTTCCAGACCGGAACAATGGCTCGAAGATGCGGAGTATGTAAATATGGCGAATCAATAACTCGCGATTTACAGGTTCACCCGACACCACCGGATTCTTTCAATCTCATTCTCTTTCCGGTGGTGTTCTTCGTATCCCCCACTTTCTTTCATTTTCCCCTGCCACAGCCTTGCTGCTGACTATTGCCTCTCTGATATCTGCAAAATTCTGCATCAGCAATTCAAAAAATTTCGCAGTAAATTTGCATGCTGAAATGTGATAATTGGTTTTACTTGCGAGCATGTCATAATGCTCATTGCGGTATACAAATAGTCACGGCTTCTCCACAATATTAGTAAAGGACAAAATTCTGACGAATATAAGATTCGGATCAATTTCGATTTACCGGAGGAAGTGGAGAGGCCCACCGCTGTTTGACACCCCCCTTTGTCGTCTGTCGATGTATTAGAACTATCCTGTATAGAGGAATTAGTAGATCTTACTGACCCAGGATTTTTCTGAAAGATGCCGACAATATACCTGTCAATTCATCCACCTGGTTCTGCAATGGTTTTGGATTATCTTCTGTCAAGGCGTGGTGGCCTTGTTTAAGTTGCAGTTGTAATTGGGCAATCATCAACAGGTTTTTTAAATCCTGAACATGGGATGGGTCACTCAGTATTCTTTCGGCAGGTAGATCGCCACGAACAAAAAGTACGTAGTCATGGATTAATTGTTCTACCTTTTCTCTCATACCTTCCTGGGTATCGATCATAAGTGTGATATTAAGTCCTTCCTGTTTAATAGTAACGGGGGAAGAGATATTAAACTTATGGATAATGAGGGTGCTGATATAGTTTATCAGCAAAGTCCCTGCGTTAACATGACTTTCAGGTAGTCGTATTTTGAAAATTAAGGTGTTGGATGATTTTTCAGGATCTATATTTTTTTGCTCATAAAAGCTTTTTTTTAATTCAGAATGCACTTCTTTTAAAGATTGCATTTTTTCAACATCATGCTTTATCCATTTGTTTTGATACTTCGGATCATTTTCACCTAGATGTTTTTTATCTGGTGAAAAAGCAAAATTCCGTAACAGTTTCGTTATACTGTCAATCTCAATTGCGCTCAGAATCGTTTGTGTTAATAAATAAGGAAAATCTTCATTATTATCAATTTTAAGGCATGCGTCAGCCCTACATTCTTTAGCATAAAAATCGATATTCTCCGAAAAAGTGTCATATATGACTATAATCGATACATGCGAACTTGAGATGAGCCGTAACTGCCTAAAAAAATCAAGAAATTTGCCATGAACAACTATAGCCTTGCACTCATTTGATACTATAGCATCAATTGCACTAGGCGTGTCAGATACCCACGAGAAATAGTAGCTAATACGATTTTTCTTTGCCAATTCATTTATGTTAAAGAACAGGCTGTGGTCTTCCAATAGAAATAATATTTTATTACCATTTTCAATAGACATATAGGTTAATCAAAATGAATAATTTCTGTAGATGAGGTGGTTTCCGTTAGTGATTTAAGAGAATATTATCGTGACAAACAATCGCCCCCTACGCACTGATAGTTTCTCCCGGTGTACCTGAATGCCCCATAGTTGTCATCGTGGTTCCCAAAAAAAGAGAGTTGACTATCCTCAGCAGAAACCAAAACATCAGTAAGGGAAGAACTAATACCTGAATAACGAAGATCCCCAGATAAAGAAAAGTTAACCTCAACAGATTCTCAATGATGGTACCTTTGTTTTCCATGATGACCTGAATGGTGTTTTTGAGATCCACAGATTTTTCTTTGAGATAGGAGGCACTGTTTCCTATTGTCCCCAAAAATCCATCTAACTTCGGCACACTGACATCCTCTAATTGGTCAATATCCGCGGTACTGGCAGTTAGTTTCTCATTCGCAGCTACAATTTTATCTTCAAAGAATGTTTCCTGAAGAAATTCATTGGCGACAGATGATATCGGGAGACAGAAACGGGCAATAGCGGCTATCACCATTACACTCATCAGTATTTTCTGAGTTTCAGTCTCTTAAATTTTTGAACCAAACAAGGAATGAGAGGAATAATAATAGAACAGCAAGGATCTGGGGGACAATCGTGATGCTGATCTCATATGCGAGTTCTTGTACTCCTAACGAAGCAATTGACATGACCAGGACGTTTGACAACCGCTCTACCATGTCATTTTGGGATCAACTATTTGCCCTACAGCAAGAGATAATCCGATTCCTGCTGGTTCTAATTGTATGGTGGATTGTTGGATGACTGACACGGTAGCGTTGATTACTCGACACACCCCATAACTGACTCCCGCTTTAGTGATGGAATCTTTGAAATATGAATCTGCTGTCGAGTCCAGTACCGGAACCTGTACCCCTGAAGAGAAGAATAATACGCTTGAAAGCAGAATTCCTATGATCGAACTTTATAAATGTTTGTTTCGTTTTAGGATCCATAGTTTGCAGTAGTTTCTATCTGATCTCACAGTACTGATCATTCAGAGGTGATTGTCAGATTAAATTCAAACTGTCCCTTCTCTGATTATTTTACTCGTCTAGAAGTCTTTTACTCTATCACATTCGACTCATAAACATGGGCCCCGGCGACCGGTTTTTCAAGAGCTACTTTTACCATGAATTGAGCAACTTTTTCAGCTTTAACCGGTCTATATTTCTTCAAAAAACCAAGCGAAAACGGTTTCAATAAGGGGGTCAGCAGAAAAGCTGCTTTCTCACCAAGACGGAATTGTTTCCGTGGCCCCAATAGCAGCGATGGTCTAATGATACGTAAGCACGAATATTCCAATTTCTGTAATTGCTGCTTCCATTTCGCCCTTTACCCGATTGTAAAAAACCTTTGAATCTTTATTGGCCCCCATTGCCGAGATTACTAATAATTGTTCTGCACCTTGTTTTTTCATGAACTCAGCTAGAGTGGCGACCAGACCAAGATCAACCTTTCTGAATTCATCCTGCGATCCTGCTTTCTTAATAGTGGTCCCTAAACAGCAATAAACATCGTCAATGTGAATATTGGAAAGTTCGGATTCGAGGTTATCGAACTTTGTTATGATTGTCTTTAGTTTGCGATCTGTTTTGAGGAGTGGTTTTCTTACGAGAGCAATTACCTCTGAATAATGCAGGTCCTCGATAAGAGCTTGAAGACAAAATCCTCCGATTAAACCGGTTGATCCTACTATGAGTGCTTTTCGGGGAGTCATTAGTTTGAATATGGGCAATGGTCTTGTCTTTAAGATTCAAATAAGTGTAACACGCCTACAAGTTGAACTTGCTGATCACCATCAGTAACAATAGCCGACTAAAAGCATAAATAAGAAATGCGCCAAATGTGATTATTAAAACGCCTCCAACACAGCTATATGCTTCTACCAACGATAAAGCCCAAGACATTAACCGGTTAAATTTTGCACGCCCCATTAGCGTCAGAGTTATGGCAATGGTAATACAGAACCAGCCAATAGTCTCAAGATGATTTCTCGCCTCATAGGTGGAAATATATGTATCCGTGCAATGATAGCCGGTGTCTAAATAATACCCACATAGAAAAGCCCATATTGAAAGATTTTTGTCGGCCCCGATGTTTGCAGGACTGGAGGTATCTGGAGAACAAGATAGTAACTTGTCGGGCGTAGAAAGGAAACCTAATGAAGAAGACAATTCTATATCGACTATTCGGCTGTGGTTGTGTTCCTACAAAACTACTTCCAGTGCTTGAGCAGGAAGGAGTTGTCGTTCTTGACCAAGGTATAGGATAGGAGGCTGGTTCGTAACAAAACACGTTGAGGCCCCGGGCAGGCGATATCGTAACCGCTTAGAGAGGTTTTCTGGCTGTTTTGCAGCAACAAAGGCACGTGTGGTCTGCTATACTTACAAAAAAACGTCAAATCAATATCTCTGTTGAAGACCCCAAAATGGCGAATCTGTATGTTGATACCCCTAAAGAACAAAAGTTGTGTCTTTCATTTGAGTCATCTGACTTCCGCAAACGATGGCAGGGTGCAATTACATTCCGATTCAACACTGACAAAGCTCTTCTATTTCGTGATGCCTTAGTAGCAATCGGAGCCCAACAGGGCACTGCCACGGCTGCAGAAAAGCCGGCCCGCTGAATCTTATGTTAAAAGATTTTCCAGACTCTGACTTGCAACAGTCGTCATAGGTGCTGCGTCGAAAAAGTTAAAACCTTGCTCTCCAGCAGGCGTCCACCGGCCAAATTCTCCGAATCGATGCTTTCGTAGCGTTGATTGAATTTATTGATATAGGGTTGTAATACCGGAACCATTCCTTTCAATACCTGAAGAGGCAGGGCGGAGGTAAAGCTAAGAGCGTTCGCCGATCGCCCGCTGACAAAGGCTGTCAATGTCCCGAAATGATTATTGCCCAAGATAAAAGACGAAAGTTGCCGTCCGGTTCAGGGCTCGTGCATGAGGTTTTATGTCCGGAGGAGGTTGAGCGTTAATATCCGATTATCTCCGGTACCGGTTTTACCGCCGATAACAAACGGGCTGCCGTCTCCCTGCTGAAAACTATTCGACAGACGTCTAGCTGTTCCCTCACTGACCACTTTACCCAGAGTTTCTTTCAGAATTTGGGCAATTTCAGGAAGCATAACCTGGACAGGAGTGGGCGTTGGCCGATCAACGATGGTTTCATAAGGCGTATCTTTGGCGAACTCGACTTTAGTAAAGCGGTACGTCGGGATGCGCTTGCCATCATTTATGTATAATACCCATGAGTTCTGCCAGGGCTGCAGGTCTGTCTCCCGAACTCCCCAAGGCCGTGGCCAGTGAAGGCACCAGGTGATCAAAGGGATATCCCATGTTTTTCCAGCGACGGTGGATATCCGAGAAGGCGTCTATTTCCAACACGGTCCTGATCCGTGGAATCTCTGGCATTTTTGGATTTGGTACGCATCAGCCAGCTGTAAACCTCACGCCGTACATTGTGGCTTTTGATTATTGCATCCTGAAGAGAAGGTTCTCCCGGTTGTTGCAGATAGTCGAGCAGCCACAATTCCAGGGGATGCACTGCTAGCAAGATAGCCCATATCCTGAAGATTGTAAGGCACCCTGGCCGGTATTTCTCATACATTGCCGCCAACTGCTTGTCTGTTAATTTTGCGCTCGGCAGCTCGTTTGACGAATGAATCTGATGTAGGTGGCCTGGTCGGCTTTCGGGAAGAGATGACGATGAACAATGGTCAGCCTCAGGGCGTCTGGGCTTCATGCTTGCCAGCAGTGTCTCCAACCGTTGCTCAGCAGTCTTGTTTCGATATTTCGTCCCAGAAACGTGACAAAAAAACTCTGCTTTCCTTATCAATAAATTTATCCAGCAAGGCAGCGCGTCTGGGATCTTTGTCGTCTAGCACAATCTGCCTGTTGTTCTCCCATTGACTGGCCTGGGTGTACCGGACGATATCCTGCATAATCCGGACAAATGGCAGATTGAGTGAATACTTGCAGTGATTCGGTTACAGTGGCAATTCGGTTATCATCTTCTTGTCCTGAAGTTGCCGAAGATATGCAGACCTCCACCGGTAAAAAAACGCTCATCCGGATTTGCCGAATATTGACGCAACATGGCAGCTTCAAGCAGTGGTTTAACCTGCAATGTCGGATTTTTCAGCAGTTGGCTGCAGACCCAGTGGGTGAGAGGATCGGTTTTTTGCTGCATCAGTTTCTCGAGCTCCAGCGCTGTGATCTATCTGGATAAATCTGCATGCAGCTCGGCAATTATCTCGAGATAGGTCGCCAGAGTGCGCAACTTGGCCGTTGAACCCAATTCAAGTTTGCTGCCCTCATTGATATCAAAAGGTAGTTGGGTGGTATCGGTCTGCACACGTACCATGTTTCCCTTTGCTGTGCGCTCGAACAAGGTGAAACTATAGCTGAGGTCATCAGTTTGATCCTGGAGTCAGCAGGTATTTGCCGATGAGCCCATAACTGCTTGGCGACATCGGGGTTTTCCAGATTTTTAAGATAGAGGCTGACCTGCTCCTGTAACCGGCTGTTAAGGGTAGTGGTGACAGTGAGATCCATTCTGTCAAGCGAATAGAGTGAGGTATCGAAAAGAGGAACAAGGCGGTTGCGGATAACGTTGACCCCTTTATTGGTGGCCTTTTGTCGAAACAGCACCTATTTTTACTGAAGTCTCGAAACAAAGAGTGGTTGAGCCTGACCCGCTTCACTAAGGGCTTCGGGAGATAATCCCATTTTGCGCCAAGAGCCTGATATAGCTATCGCACAGAATAAGCCAGTTCCCTGCGTCCTTCGATGAGATGGTCAAGATGGCCGGCGATGAGCACCCTTCAAACTGATCACCTGTTTTAAAACTCTGGCCTGGTCCGTCAAGTTCCTCATCCTTTGGGTTGACAAGGTTCAGTAGCCGGTTCATTTCGACAAAATTTGTGCCATACCAGACATACATTCCATCACCCAGACCTTTATTTCCCCATAGCCTGGAGCCGCGGAAAGGGGAACGGAATTGACATCGTCAAGAATCAGCTGCCTCCGGTACACAGAGGTGTCCTCACCTTTTCGATAGGCACGGACACTTGCAGAGGTCATCTGGACGAATTTTTCCTTGCAGGAGGTTATACCGTTATCAGAATGGCGATACTTTTCCGTCTGGGTCGCCAGGGTGCTTCCCCCCATTGCCGGCATGTCGATATTGACCATTTCTCCTGCCTGGACAGCCAGTGCCTTGGCAAAACGACCCCAATCTACCGCAGGGTTTAATTTTGGGAAATTGGTCAGACAGCAATTTTCGATTTTCTATAAAGAGAAGCGTTTGTAAAACACTGTAAGGCATATCATAGAAATCCCCGTAAACCCGCTTCAGGTTGTTCATCCGGTACATAGGCTGACGAGAGGAATCTAAAATCTGCAACCCGGCACGGCTTTTCTCGTTATAAGGGATATAAAATCCTCTTGCCGCATAGTTTCGGAGGTTTTCGTTGAACCGGGCTTGCCTGCTGACCACCATGCCTTTTTGTTGCAGTTTGTTCAGGAAGGTTGGCAGCTGGACATAACCAAGACGAATATCGAAAGGACCGTTTTGAGGAAAAATATCTTGTCACTTGGTCCATCGGCAACACGATAGCGCAGGTCTAGTCGCATAACGGCTGATGAATTTTGCCTGCGAGGCGGAGGTTTGTTTCTCGTGATATCCACCGGCCAGGCATGCTGCGGCGATGACACCTCCAATGAACGCCAGATAGAGCAGGAGCCTCCTGGATTTTTTTGCCGTCCTTTTGCCGGGCAAGGGAGAACTGACCGAACGAGAAGTTCTTTGTCCTTGCCGAGGTTTTGATATGTTTTGGTCGGCACCAGTTGAGTTTGCGAGATTTCCAGGAGACAGGATGGGGATCAAAGAACTCCAATTGGCCCTCCCCTGCTCACGTTCAAGTACTGCGGGAATGGTGGCTATTCTGTTGGTATTCAATGCGCTTTGTTCATTATGATTGCGAAGAAGGACCATGCCCATACTTCGAAAAAACTAAATATGGGAAATCCGGCTGTGTTCTTATCTGTCATTTATCAGGTAAGCTATAAACCGGCAAAGCATGAAATTTCATCTGGTGTAGACAGACAATGTCCCTGTCCTAATTAAATATATTTTTACATCTGCCAAAATTCATCCAACGACATTGGAGACCTTTTTTGCGTTAGGTCAATCCTCTTTCAAGATGTTGTCATTCTGACAAAACAATCTCCATTAAACCCTTTTTATGTTTTCTTGATCAAATTAACTACACACGGACTGGAGAGCATGTGGTCCAGGATAACCTTGTTGCTAATAGTATGATTTCATAATTTTACCTGCAATTCAAGGAGTCGATGGTTCTTAGTTTGTAATATTGAAAAATTTCCGTCGTCCGATGTATGCAGGCCTGGAGGAATCTGGAAAACATGAGAGCACCTTGTCGGGCGTAAGAAAGGAAACGTAATGAGGAAGATGATTATATGTCAGCTATTCGGCTGAGGTTTTGTTGCTGAAAAACTGCTTCCAGTGCTTGAGCAGGAAGGAGTTGTTATTCTTGACAAAGGTATGGGAGGCTGGTTTAGACAAAACACATGCTTTTGCCTATGCATTTCCAAGCAGTTTTTACTCCACTTGCGCATAACTGACGCGCATGCCTGCAGCTGCTTGATCTAATCTCGAAACATCTTTCACTCTTGTAATCCGCCCATGTCAAACATGATGGCAATGAAAACTCTTCATATTGCTGGCGTGCAATATTTCAGTTGATTTTGTAATGATCGCGAATCAACCATTCAAACAAATGGTGTGGAATTATTTTTTTAACTCTTGCTGCCAACAAATAAAGGGGATTGCCAATAGGATAACGAAGTCCTCGCCAGATGGAGATTGAATAATTCTATTCATCAATTTCGCTATCTTCATGACATCCGCTCCGTCACGTTCACCTTGGATAATAATTGTTTTTGTTTTGGCAAAATGGTCGTGATACTCTCCTCTGCCTTCCGATGCTGCACCCGAATACTCACGATTGTCACTAATTTCCGTTTTAAAATCCCCTGGTTCGATGAGCGATACGTGGATGCCGAACTGGTGCAATTCGAGTCGGAGCCCTTCGCTATAGCCCTCAAGAGCATACTTGCTGGCTGTGTAAAAGGCCTGATAAGGAAGGGCAAACAAACCTGCCAGCGAGCTCACATTAATAAGATGTCCCTTCCTTTGCTCACGCATATGGGGCAACACACCATTGATAACATTTACTGCACCGCAAAAATTCGTTTCCATCTGTTTTCTGGCATCTTCTTCTGTGGTCTCTTCTGCAGCACCGACTATCGATATGCCAGCATTATTGACCAACACGTCCAGAATTCCTTCTCGATCCAAAATTTCCTGCACGGCATGTTCAATGGTTGAACGTTTCGTGACATCAACTTTTAGCATTTGAGGATCAGATCCATCAGCTCGCCTGCTGGTGCCGTATACCGAATGCCCTTAGCAAAGTCAGGTAATCAAAACAAGCTTTGCCGATGCCGGACGAAGCCCCGGTTATCAAAATAACGCGTTTATTTTGGTTGGTCATAAAAGTAAATTAAATGTAAAATTTCTGTAATCGAATTAGGATGGTGAAAAACACATATATAAAACTATCTTTCATACCTCAAGATCTGCCGGAAGCCATGAAGTGTATGCCAGATAGCCACAATAGCACAGACTCCAGGAACTGGAAAAACAATTCAATAACAAAATCCTGGCGAATCCGGCTCTTCGGTCATATTTTTCGAGAGTGGATGCAATTATTGCCAGTCCATTGACTTTCAATTTCCAGATTTGTAACAATCTGGGTTTTTTCAGGGTTTGGAGTAATGTTTAAAATTCTTGTCGGCATATTGCTCATTCAACTGGTTACTGCAGGACTGGTTTTCATCAGTATAGGATGGTCGCAAGAACCTCAGCTTATTATTATTGTTATCGCCTTTGGACTCATATTAGCGGTTCTGACTACGTTCTGGTTTGGCTCAATTGTCCAAAACATGCAACAGTCAAGCCAAGCAAAATTGCAGGCAAAACATGCCCAGGATCGCGAAAGAATTTTACGCAGAGCAGAAAGGGAAAAAGCGAAAGTCACTTCGGAGAGCTATCGACAAATTGAAAAGGCCGCTCAAAAGGCCCATGCAAAAGCCAACTTTAAGATGGGTGCAGCCCTGGCAATTGCCACCGGAGTCGGAGGCTTCTTGATTCTTAGTCAACTGGTTACAGTTGGCATGATGATACTGGTTGCTTCCGGAAGTGGGTTGGCTGGTTATCTTATTAGAGTGAGGCAAGATCGCCTGTCCTGGAAAAATCAACTCCCTCCGCAAAAAATTATACAGACAATCACGAGAACAGACTGGTGGGAAAAAGACTCTATGCGCGAACACCAAGCTCAAGACACCTAAATAAGACAAAGTGGTTCAGTCGTATCGAGATACATCCACAACCTTTGAAATCCTGATCACAGGGTTGTAGACTCAATACTCCACATTCAAACCATGCATGCCCAAAGAACGTGAATATTTATACACCGTCAACGTAATTTCTATTGCTAATATTTGGCGCCATATCTAACATAACAGGTGACAATGTGCCATGGGAAGTATGGCGCGGCGTAAGCCTAAACCACCCCCATTGTTGGGGCGAGCCGACCCCCTCGGCCGACCGCGGTAATGACCGCGATTTTAGATGGGAGGTGTAAAATGTATTTACTCTATGGTGTTGTGGGGCTCTCTTTTACCGTACTGCTATTTTCCATATCCCTGCTAGGGACACGAAACCCTGTCAGGCCTTTCTGGGCGCAAGAATCGATTGTCGCCAATGTCTTGACACCGCTGATGCTTGGTTTCTTTTTATTTGGGCTCTCTTATATCACCAAGGAGGTATTGAGTGGTTTTCAATCAAGCTTTTCGGAATGGACTTATACAGCCCTGACCATAGCGGGAACAGTGGCAATTATCAAGCTGCTGAGAATCCGTAAAAAATTGACAGGTTTTGCCTCTGCAGCAAAGGACGGAGAGGTTATAGAAGTTGACTTTCGGGCAAATCGCCACGGCGAACACCCTATCGACAGTTCCCCAAAATTTCGCAAAGCTGCATAATTTATCACCCGAAGCAGGACATCAGCGGTGCACAGGATGGGTGTGGCCGCTGATTTACTACTGCAGTGAATTACTTGGCCAGTAAAATAGGCATCACAGGGTTAAAGCCGCACCAGAGAGCCCTTTGTTTCATTTCTTTTATCGTATCATTGTGTTATCAAAACGATACATATGTTGGACGACAAGGGAGTCTAAGTAGATGTTCACGCTCGGATTCTTCATATTGAGAAAGACGTACCACGATTAACTCCTTTTATAATGCAATTCAGTAGCCACAAAAAACTATACTGAACCGAGAAGAATCTTCACTATGCTGCAACAGCATGACAGATTGCGATGGGTCTGATGATCGCGACAGTGGCCTGCTCAGCGATGGGCATTCTGCCGATGATCTACAGCGTAGACGGAAACCATTCATAACTGGCAAGAAGAAATACTTTTCATGTCCCAGATAATTCCACAAATTCTTTTGCAAACAATTCCACCTTTTCCTTAACCATGCGTTTCCTCTCTGAGGTAAGAAACAGTTGATAAATTTTATCGTCCATGTTGATTGGTCGACCAACAATTTTCTCCTCAATCAAAGAAATCGCTTCAATGGATTTATCGCAAACCGGATATCCTCTTTCGTCGAGTGGAATTGAGGAGGCATTATAAACTGATGAGATATTATTTATATCTACCAAACAGATTTCACCATTTGCTGTGATGATCAGGTTGCCAACTCCAGCTAGATCAGGAATATAACCGGCATGGGTTATCATTCGCTTAAATCTATCGACCAATTGTGAACCTTTTCTACGGGCATCAATAACCCATTCGTCCCTGGGCAAGGCCATGGATGCTCCTCGAGCACGCATCTCGGTGTATATGGTCGGCAGGAGAGTTGCCGCATCAAGAATAGTCCACGGGTCGAGTATTTCTCCTTCTATATATTCCTGAAAACCGCAAAGCATTAACTCAGAACCATGGCGGCCACAGTATTCTACAATGAACTCAGTGGAGTGAGCCATAAAGGCCGGAGCCAAGTATTCACTGACTATTTTGAATCGTTCAATTTCCGCCCAAACATCCTTAAACGTCTCAAATTTGGTACGAAATATGCGAAACATATGAGAGGGTATAGCTCTAGGAAACTGTAGTACCCCATCGTTTACGGTTCCAGTTTTTTCAGTAGTTATATCGGCGGAGGACAAAACTTCCATAACATGTGAGCGTAAACCCTGCCGGTAATGCCTCCTGAATACATATGGGGGAGATGATGCTACAAAATTTAATGCGATGACATCTGCATGACAAATAGTGAATTTATTTCTTATATCTTCATCCATTCCGCTGCCATCCTTCTATTGATGGGTGGACTACCACAAGGTAATGATCTACATTTTTACTTCTCAGTACCGCAGACCTCATATTATTTTCCGCAGTATATATCCTTGTCTGGGGTTTTGGGCTGAAAAAAATCCGTCCCTCCCTCTCCTTATTTTTGTCATTACTCTTTTGATTTTCTGTAAATTTGTCATGGAGTTTAGATCAAAGCAAATAGCTTAACCATAAATATCATTCTCGCTGCGCCATTCGAATAACGAAATCTGCTTGTCTATAGTGAAGTTTGAGATGGAAAGGAAAAATACAATTCCACTTATGTGCATCAAAAGCACCAAATATTGGGTGAGGAGCTGTTTTGGTACCCCTGAGACTGCCATGTCCCTGAACTGCCTGCAGATGGTTCTTAACAGAATGATTTAATATTTGGAGTTGTTCTATACCTGCAGACGTGGAAGGCATTACATCAGTTTTCATATTAATCGCCGCTACACCGACTTATAGATTCGCCTCGAAGAAGCTGTTCTACGATTGCGGTTATCGTTCTGTTGACGATACTATTATGTTCAAGAATCATATTAAATGACCAGTTCCGCATATTTTCATCTATACCAAGCATGGGTGGGACACGAACACATCGTGAACCAACTTCATGATTCAACCCTTCAGCGAGCTTTTCATAGCTTCGCAGAATTTTCTCGGTTTGTTCACGCGCATGGTTGAGGCTTGTCATTGTAAACTGTGCACGAACTAGAAAATTGATCATGAAGGTTTTCATGTTTCTACTACCTATTATTGCCTATAAGCGAGTTTGTTTTTATTTTGCAGGTGTTCGAATCGAAAACTCGGCGAAGCCAACGCAGCAAATTTCGATCAGGCAATAGCGGTCGTCAGTGAAACAACTTGCGATATTTCGGTGATCCAAAGTGATCACGAAATGAAACTTGAACCACGAATTTTTGCTAACGCCATGGGTGGCGATGCTCTGTTCGAACCCGAACGTAGACTTAACGATCAATCGCTTTGGTAGAATCATCTTTATCAGCGGCATCGATCGCTTGACTTGCGTCTTTCTGGTCGCCTACATCCAGTTCCGGTGCTGCCTGAGTGTCCTCGGCCACCGGTTCGTGGTTGAGAACAATCCAGAGCGGGAAATGGTCCGATCCAAATGCAGGCATGACCTCTAATTCGACGACGCGGAAATCGTCGCTATGAAACAGATAGTCCAGTGGATATCGTATGATCCACGACGTTGCATCAAACGTTGAATAAAACCCGCGGCCAACTCGTGGGTCAAGCAGATTGCTCACCTCTTGAAAAAGATCACTCGTTCGCGACCACCCCACGTCGTTTAGGTCACCAAGAACGATCGCACTCGGAACATCTTGCACTTCACGGCCCACCAACACCAGCTCGGCATCCCGCATGGTTGTATCTTCACCAAAGCGGGGTGGATTAGGATGAACCGCGAAAACATGAACGGTGTGCCCGCACCGCAGTATGATCTCGGCATCAATCGACGGAACACCCTCTTTCACCAGCATCCGAACCTCGGCACGCGGAACTTTCAATTTGCTATACATCGCGATCCCATACCTGTTTTCCAATGGATGGGTGAGATAAAACGCAAACTTCTCTTTAAGCGATGCAAGATCAGAGATCCAGCGGTCGTTGACCTCACACAACACCAATAAGTCGGGATCTTTGCTTTCGATTAACCGCAATAAGCCATCGGCATTTGTATTGGACTGCAACACATTGGTGGACATGACTCGTAGTGTCGTTTCCGCATGAATCTCGCGAGCCGTTTCGACTTGCCGAGTGGCGATCGGAAGATAATCGTAGATCCAGTACAGCTGAATGACACAACTGGCGAACAGCAACGCCCCAGCAATCCAGACCCCCCGCCGACGGCGAAACAGAAACAAAGTAGAAGCGGTGATCATGTAAACAATCAGTAGCTGTAAGCGAGGAAAGTCGCCAAAACGAACCCACCACCAATTTACCGGAAAGATGGGCATTACCGCAGTTGCGGTAAGAAAACCGACCAATGCGACGACTACCCACCATACATAACGATTCCACATAGCTTTTATCCACGGCATTTATTGTTCCACTTCAGTTATAGATCGAGTTTGTATGTCGCTCTGCCGAAGCGAAAATGATTGCAATAATTGATATTACATCGAGTGATAATTGTTTGGGTGAAGTTTTCTTAAATTCCCCCTTTTTTAACTTAAAGGATGTCATCTGGATTCTCCGGGAGATGCTCCAGATTACAGAATTATTTGATTTAAAATATCGTGTATTCATGCGCAACGAAGTGACTAAAGAAGCAGAAAAAATATTAAAATTATTGAATATAAAGCAGCCCACGCGGGGTGTTGAAATGACCGAACAGAGCAAAAATCTATAGTAACATGACCCAAGTCGATAGTCGGCTGTAATCCACTACTGGCAATGGTTTCAGTTGATTTGTAAATTTACTGACCACAAACGGAAGGTTTAGTTTGCTGTTAGAAATCATGCTACCACTACGAGAGATTAACATAGAAATGGCTATAAAATCACCGTTCCTATTCATCATATTGAGAAAAAAACCGGCAACAGGCGATTATGCACATGTTGCGTTGTAAGGTTAAGTCCCTACATTCAGCTCAGATCCTTTACTGCTTTTTTAGCCCGCTTTGAGTAATAAAGCGTCAGAAAAGTTATAGAGGAGAGCATTAGCTACCCTGTATTTAAGCCATCGATTGCGACAGCTCATAGCACCGCAGGTCTTTGATGTCGTAACTTTTCTGGCCCAGTACGACAATATGTGTTACAACAATCGCCAGATCCGCCGCAAGGCACGGGCACAACTTTTTCTTGACGAAGCGGAAGAGCTGCCGGAGAATTTCCACCAACACTTACACCTGTCGAAAGCCTACTCTATGACCTCATAACCTATAGACTTAAAAGTGCCATTGTTACTGTTTTCGGCTGAACAGGCGGTAAGGCCGACAATGAGATCCATCAGTGCTTCAAAAACAACATAGTCACCGGCTTTACTGGTAGGCGGATCAACGCTGAGTTTTCCGTCGGGCGCAAAGTTTACATTCATGAAGATGTTGAACGCGGTGGGGATATCATCCGGTTGAATACCGAAACATTGAAGGTTGTTGGAGAGGTTTTCAAAACAACTCGGGTGGGGATCATGGTTGCCGTACATGATCTGAAAAGTCTCGGGACTGCACGGTGCCAACAGAAAATCGTTGCGGCCGTTGCTGTCTTCCAGGATTTTCATCATCTTTCGGCTACGATTGCTCCACAGGTAATTGCCTTGACTGATGAGCAGGGTTTCTTCAAAGTCGAGCGTTTTTCCCGATGATATCTTTTCCCGCAGGTCATGGGCATTGAATAGAACCATATCGCTCACCTGTTCGCCCTGCGGGTCGATCACCTTCAACATCTCACCCTTTCTCAGGGTAATCGCCGTGCCGGATTGGGGTTTAATCATCTGTTCCATGTTCTTTTTTGATCAACTTGCTGAGTTCTAGGTCAAATTGCCCGTTTTGCTTTTCCAGATGGGTAGTTATGGATTGGATGTCGTCGCGGCTAAAGCCTTGATGAAATTTGGCTATGGCTTCAATTTTGAAGGGCTTGCACCAAAATCCGGTAATCCGGGACAGATGTTCGTCTATCATCTTTTTGGGAATATCTTGAAAAAACAGCGGGCGTTCCTGGTCTTTTTCAAAACGGTGCACCAGTTTGACTAATGATTCCTGGAGTTCGGTCTTGGTTTGCAGGTGAATTTTCGCATTGATATGAACCGCCGCATAATCCCATGTACTGATATCTTTTTCTCTGTACCACGAAGATGAGACGTAGCCATGTGCGCTTTGGAATATCAACAGCACCTCCCTATCGTTCAGCAAATACTGCACCAATGCGTTGTGGTTTGCCGTGTGGCAATAGAGGACAAATTCCCCAGGGCTCCCTTGAGCAAGCACAGGGATATGTGTTGCCATTAATCTATTCCCCTGAGCAACCAGTGTGGCAAAAGGATTCTGTCGAATAAAACTGAAAATAAATTCCTTATCGTTTTTGGTATACTTCGTGTTTTGATACATTACTTGTTTTTTAGGTATTTGAATGGGCATTTCCACTGTTCATCGAGGTGCCGACCACTGTACTGCAAGGCTTCACTTTCCTCACCAAAATCTTTGAGCATGGGATTTATATCACCCTGCAAAGAAATGTCACGTTGCCTTATTTTGTCTCTGACATTGGTAAAAATGCCCAATTCACGCATCTTTTCAAATTGGTAATGCAGATTTAATGTCATTGCCGGATAAGGGCTTTGTCTTGCTTTTCGTGAGCTATACGGGTTGAGCCCCACAACATAAAATGCCTTACCGCCAATACTGAAGCTGAAATTCTTGTGTTCAGGATCATGGCTAACTGTAGGATCCCATGGCTCGTCATCGAGTTCATGGATATGCTGGAGTTGCTGCCAGAGCTTTTCCTCAAATATCTTCTCGGAAGTGACACCGGCATCATCGAAAACCGCCATAAATGTTTTGAAATTGCGCGCTGTAAAATCATAGGTCCGGAGATATTTTTTTACATCACCCAGGATATCCTTGGCGGTTTTTTTCGACCCAAACTCGAAATAGACATGAAAATCAACCTTATTCTGCTTGAACATACCCTGGGCCATAACACAAGGATGGAAGCTTTCTAAGACATACTGTTTAAATGCTGTACGTATTTCCGACGTTTTTAAATCAAAGGCGCTATTTACCATTATCATCCTCCATTTAAGGCCCATGAGATCGCTCATTGGCACTGAAGAATAATTGTTTCCCAAGTCTTTCAGGAAAGGCCCGGGACATGGAGATCTTCACCTTTTTCATCAACAAGACTCTGGATAGCATTTTTAAGCTCTGTCATTTCAGTAATATCAAGTTCTTTCATGATTTCTTGAGCATCTTTACCTTGTTTGGCTAACTCCCACAAACGCTGCATGTCTATAGGTTTTTGCTGGACCATAATCGCACCTCACGTTTTGAAATTAAAAATTAGACCTTCTGACTTCTAGTGTTTTTTTCCTACAGTATCAGCCACATAAGCATTCCGTTCCTCCATGGGACAGCGGCGAAGATGCCCCCCAGTTGACCCATCTCCGCTTAGGCTTATCCCTGCTTGGCGCGAAACTGTATAATGCGGCTATTCCCGGCGAAATTAAAACGAGCATGATGGGCCAACGCAATAACCATAGGAGCGTGGCTGAAAGCTCATACCATTCTTTCAAAGGTAGATTGTGCGGTTTATTGACATCGCCACCCATATCCTGCGCATAGTTTGTGGTTACGGAAGTCATACCCTCCTCGCGCTACTTTTAACTTTGCAATCGCCTTAACTAAAGATTTTTCTATTTGTGCATTATCTGACAGAACTACTCCCGAATGTACCTTCCTATGGTCGGTAGAAGTACTTTCACATCCGCAAATGAAACACATGACATCTCCTGTATTGATATTGAGTTCGAATACATCACTAACCCATATGTATAGAGAATATATGCAACATGCTCATGATGAGTTCTGTTGCAAATAGAGTGAATGTTGTATTCCGCATGGATAAATCATGTATGTTGATTAGAATTCACAGTCAAGCGAGATCAATGCAATCAATGAGGATAACAACTAACTGTTGCCGTTCCAAACTGTACCTTTCTTTCAAAGTGATTGCGCTGGTCCGGGTTGGCGAAAATTCTCTCGCTGCCCCCTATACGAGAGTACAAACCGTCACTATATTCCTGTGCATAACAGGGAGTGCGTTCTGCTACGGTAGACAACCGTAGTTGCGGACCGACCACAGGGCTCATTCGTTTGCCTCTCGCAGACGGCCCAATAGATTCGATGGATTATCCCGACACCCTCTCATACACCTCCGCTGAACATCCTGGGTTGCACCGTAAAAAGTGGGGCAGGGGCTACACCTATCTTGATGAAAGCGGTAATAAAATAAAGTCAGGGAGTACTCTGCAGCGGATCAAAGAGCTGGCAATCCCTCACGCCTGGCGTAATGTCTGGATCAGTGCTTTGCCAAACGGTCATCTCCAAGCCACCGGCATCGAAGGTAAAAATCGTAAGCAGTACCTTTATCATTGAGACTGGACTGCGTATCGCCAGATTGCCAAATTCGATACACTGTACTCTTTCGGTCAACTCCTGCCACAGATCCGCACCTAAATGGTTGACATTTTAAAACTACTTCCAGCAGGAAACCATACGGCAAATCATTTATAAGCATCCGGTCGATATTAAGTATTTTTTTCCAATAACCCCTCGGTTTTGAAATCTATTTCGTATGGTGGATAAAAACCCCGGCGGGTCAATTTTATGAATGCAGAAATTTGACTCTTTGCACAGCATACCAGATTGGATTTTCACCTCTTCTTCACCTTAATTTGAGTGCGAAAACCTGTGTTGAAATCATAATGCATATTCATCTAGCGTGTGTTAACTTTCTGCACCATGATAACAATCACTTCCCCAGTCTCGACAAGTTCGCCACATAGGATCGGTTACGCCCGTGTCAGCAATGTCGGTCAGAACCTCGGCTCTCAGATGGATGCATTGCAACAGGCCGGCTGCGACAAAATTTTTTCCGAAAAATGACTGGATTGCGAAAGGATCAGCCAGCATGGAATGTGCTCCTGGAGTATATCCGATCAGGTGATACGCTAGTGGTTACCGAACTTCAGCTAAAGCCCGGGACAGGACCGGGAGAAGACCTAAAACCGACCCTGCAAAATTGGAAAACGCCAGAATCCTGTACGAGAATAGAGAACTGGAGTAGGAGCGGGATAATAATAAAGTTTCGGATGAGGAATGGGAAAAAGCAGTCGATGACCTGATCGGCCTTGTGGCGGATGTGGATGGTATTCTCCAGAGATTGCATTTATTGTCTTCTATTAGATAAGAGCAGAACATATGTCTCACTCTGAAACGGCAGTTTCAAGTCTCAGCAGGCGCTTCAGTTTCGCGTTTATTAGCGTGGTTACGCTTCTCCTGGTATTTTTTGCCATGGTCGTGATCTACATTGACAGCTTAAAAATCAATAATGCTCTAGAGAGGAGAATGGATAGCGCCTTGCAACTTTCATATATCAGTTTACCCATTCCACTTTGGAATCTTGATTACACCATTGTTGATGATTTTATCGAAGCTCTTTTTCTTGATGAAGAAATGGTTTATGCGGAAGTTACCTTGGGGCAGGAAAAAATTGCCAAAAGGGTCCGCCCAAAAATCCAGGGCAAAGAAATCCAGTACCTGATGGATTCAACGCAATTTATTAACAAATTCACCGATATTTTCTACGAAGGAAACAAAGTGGGAACGGTTCGACTGGTAATGTCGCGGGAGAGTGTTAAATACCAGATAGCTGTCAGCATTTTTGGAATTATTGCTCTAGTAATATTAATAATCTTTGCAATTACCATAACATCATTGATCATCACCAAGCGATATATCACCAACCCTCTACTGAAACTTCAGAGTGCTGCCTCTTCTATTGCCCAAGGCAATTTGGATACAATTATAGACCGGGGCAGCCGTGATGAAATTGGTTTTCTCGCACACCACCTGGATGATATGCGGGGCGCTATAAAAAAGCTTTTTGAGGAAGTAAACAGCAGCAAGCAAAAAATTGAAAACTACAATAGAACTCTGGAAGAAAAAGTTACAATACGAACTAAGGAACTGGCTCAGTCAGTGGACGAACTAAAGGCTCTCGGAGAGGTCAGTCAAGCAGTCAACTCTACTCTTGATTTAGACACTGTGCTGAGCGACATCGTCCGTCAATCTGTGATTCTCTCCAATGCTGATGGTGGTACTTTCTTCGAGTTTAATGACAAAGAGCAGGTTTTCGTCCCAAAAATCAATTATGGATTGAGTGCAGCATTTGCAGAACAACTTCAAGCCTCACACATACTTCGAGGTGACAATACCGCTATCGGCCAGGCCGCTCTAACTTTGTTGCCGGTGCAAATACCCGATCTGAACAATACGCCTTATTATCCACTTCCGTTCGTTTTAAAAGAGGGATTTCGTGCTTTGCTTGCGCTTCCGTTGATCCGTGAGAAACGTCTTATTGGTGGCTTGGTCATTCAGAGAAAAGAAGCTGGAGAATTTTCTGCCCGGATTGTGAAGTTGTTACAAAATTTTGCTGCTCAATCCGTTCTCGCTATTCATAATGCGAACCTGTTTAAAGAAATTGAAGAAAAGAGTTATCAACTGGAAATCGCTGACAGGCACAAGTCTGAGTTTCTTGCGAACATGAGCCATGAATTGAGAACCCCTCTCAACGCTATCCTTGGCTACACCGAGTTATTATTGGATAAGGTTTATGGTGATTTATCAGATAATATAGAAGAAATTTTACAGAGAATAGGGCAAAACGGGAGCCACTTGCTCAGTCTAATCAATGACATTCTGGATCTTTCCAAAATAGAAGCAGGACAGTTTGCACTTACTCTTGACGAATACTCAGTGAGTGATGTCGTTCATACAGTATACACATCAGTGGAAGCTTTAGCGGCCGAAAAAAATCTTGTACTCACTGTCGACCTTCCTGAAAATTTACCTCTAGGGAGAGGAGATGAACATCGCATAGCCCAGATACTTATGAATCTTCTGGGCAATGCAATAAAATTCACCGAGAAAGGTGAGATCAATATAAACGTCAAAGAATTGGACGGATCCTTTCTAATTTCTGTTTCTGACACAGGTAAGGGTTTGTCAGCTAGTGACCAGAATATTATTTTTAAAGAATTTCAACAGATAGACGGCTCCAGTACTCGAGAGAAGGATGGAACGGGTCTTGGTCTTTCCATCGCCAAAAAGCTTGTTGAAATGCATGGAGGCCGTATCTGGGTTGAATCTGAATTAGGGCAAGGTGCTATATTTCAGTTTACGATACCAGTTCGCATAACACAATGAGAGGAGAGCATCATAATGCGAAAAATGGTTTTAGTCGTTGAGGACCAGGACGATAATCGCAGGATCGTAAGAGATCTGCTCATAAACAATGGCTTTGATGTCGTAGAGGCAACCAATGGTCTCAAAGGTGTAGAGTTAGCTCAGGCGCATCACCCTGACCTGATTTTGATGGATATACAAATACCGGGGATCGATGGATATGAAGCGACAAGAAGGATTAAAACTGACCCGAAGCTGAAAGATATTCCGCTGATTGTTGTGACATCATATGCGCTTGATGGCGACGATAAAAAAGCATTTGCGGCTGGTTGTAATGCATACGTTGCCAAGCCCTACAGCCCCAGAAAGTTGCTCGCTCAAATTCGATCCTTCCTGCAGTGAGATGTACAGGAGTTCAGCGATGAGAAAACCGCCACTGATCCTTATAGTTGAAGATAACCCGGCAAGTCTCGACATACTGAAGACTCGACTTCTGGCCAATAAATATGATGTCATTACAGCATCCGATGGAGTTGAAGGACTGAACCAGGCGAAATTGCACCTGCCTGATCTTATCCTGCTGGATATTATGATGCCCAAGATGGATGGTTTAGAAGTGTGTCGACGGATTAAAAGCGATAGGTCTCTCCCTTTTATTCCCATAATCCTGATCACGGCAAAAACTGACCCAAAAGATGTGGTGGCCGGTCTTGATGCAGGTGGTGATGAATACATTGCCAAGCCGGTCGATCATGGCTCTCTCGTTGCTCGTGTCAAATCCATGCTGAGGATTAAGGAGCTGCATGACATGGTGCTTGAACAAGCGGAGCAGATGAGACTCCAATTAAAGACTGCCACAAAAGTTCAATCTCTTTTCTGGCCAAAAATTCCAGAGTTGCCTGAGCACCTTAAGATATGGGCTTTTTCTGAACCCGCCTTTTATGTCGGCGGAGATCTCTATGACATTATTCTCTTACCCGATAAAAGTGTGCTGGCATATGTTGCAGACATCTCCGGGAAAGGGGTCGCAGCAGCACTCATGATGGCAGCGCTGTCAACCGAGATCCGCACAGAAGCACCTTTTAATAAAAACATCAATAAGCTGATGCAAGTCGTAAACAAGAGCATGAACAGACTCATGTCGGACGAAGGGTATTTTGCTACTATTGCATTGATAAGATATTTTCCTGCAACTGGTAAAATTAATTTTATCCGGGCTGGTCATCCAAGTCCCTTGTGGGTTGTTGATGGAGAGTTAAAAGAGCTCGAACCTTCCAAAAGCATACCCTTGGGAGTTGTTCAAGAGGTGAATTATCAGATTCAGGAGATACATCTTGCTCCGGGCAACTCCTTTCTTCTCTTTTCCGATGGTGTCATTGAAGCTGAGAACAATGTTCACGAATTATTCGGAGATAATCGCCTGGCACAATGTATTTGCAAAAAACATGACCCACCCTGGGGAGAGAAGATAGTGGAAGCAGTTAAGAATTGGCGAGGAAAGGCAGATATAAATGACGACTTAACTGTTCTGGAAATCTGGCATGAAAATCATTGATCCAGATAAAGAAAATTTACTGGGTCATGTGATACTTGCTGATGATTCGATCATATTCGCCATTCTTTTTTATGATTGACAAGCCTTGATTGAACTTATTGAGGATAGCCTTCGAGCCAGGATATTCTCGAGAAACGAGCAAAGCTGTGGGTGTTTTTTCCAGTGGTACAGGTAAGGTCTTAAAATGATGCATTTCATCAGGGTATAATCGCTGGACGGCATGAAAAATAACATCCTGATTATCAATGATGAGATCAAGTCGTCCTGCAACAAGTTTCTGGAGAGACTGGTCGATTGTAGTTGTTGGTTCATAATTGAGCCCAGCCTTTTCCAATAGAGAATACAAAAAAGATCCGCTAATACATCCGACCCGATATCCGTGCAAATCATCAAGACTTTGATAGGTTAAGGGTGCGTCAGGTTTTGATTTTTTCTGGTAATAAACAAATACATTTACGCCATAGAAGAGAACTTCAGAAAAATCATAGGAGGTTTTCCTTTCCTTCGAAATTGCATAGGGGAAAGCAGCAAATACATTTCCTTGAGCCACTTTTAATTCAGCACGTTTCCAAGGATAAAATCGATAGACAGGCTCAATGCCACCAGCCTTGCAAATGGCGGACACCAGGGCCGTTGCTGCACCATACTCCGGTAGTGATTCTGAGGCGTAGGGCGGCCATTCACCCGTCGCAAAGACAACCCGAACATCCTCGGCGTGGCAGGCTTCTGCGAAGAGAACAAGAGCAAGCAGTATAAAGAGATATTTCATGGAATTTTATTTCTAAAAAAGATTATCTGTCAGCCATTTCAGTATCCATTTCGCTGTGTTTATTGTTTAGCAACAATTGCAGAATAACGCTGATTTCCAGGTAATTACCATGGACAGAAAAATTCCAAACATTCTTACAACTCCATATTGCTGGATATCTAGCTCAGAATAATCAGTGATCAGCAAAAGTAAATACTTGCCAGGGTGTGTAGGCCGGGAACTAAGAAGAGAGAATTAAAGGTGTGCGGGGTGCCCCAATCGAATTGTTCAAAATGGTTTAGAGGAACTTTGCTCTTTAATAATTTATTTTACGTATTCCGGGGGTCGCCTCCGGCTCAATTTTATCTAAAGAAACCATCAACACAGGTTGAGCTGAATTTAAACTGTTACAGGTACAATATGATGGTTGCGTTTTATATTTTCGATTATTTATGGATCACATACCAGTTATTTTGAATATCATGATCCAGTCTTTTGGTTTCAATATCAGCAAATCCAGCCTTGTTAAGATATTGTCGAGCTTTCTCCTCACCCCACATTGCACCAAGACCCTCACCTCCCTGGGCAAGTGAAACCGTCATGCAGTGCATGGTTGAAATTGTGTAAAGCAGAGCCCCCAACGGATGTCCAATATTGTTATGTACATGGCTGGAGCCTCTGATATCCTGCATTAAAAAATAGCCGTTTTTTTTAAGACTCCGCTGGATACCTTGTAAGACATTGAGTGGTTTTGCCTGATCATGAATCGCATCAAATGCAGTGATAAAATCGTATCGATCCGTTTCAGCTGTTTGGTCAAAATCGCTAAGATCTCGAACTGTAAATTTGGCATTATTAATTCCCTTTGCAGTGGCTGTTTGCATTGCAGTCATAATTGCCTCCTCCGAGAGATCATAACCGACAAATTGGCTGGCGGGAAACAGCTCTGCCAGTCGATTAATAATTCTGCCACTGCCACATCCGATATCGAGTAAAAGGCAACCCTGGGTGAGCCTGCTGATTAATCCTGGCAGCAGTGGAAGTACGTGGGATTCCAATGCAGAAAGTACCGACTGTCCGCTATCTTCTGCCATGACTGCATGAAATCGTTGAAACTTCTCGTAGGGAACGCCACCTCCCTGCTTAAAACAGGTAACCACTTCATTCTCTACGCTCCCCAAAACAGCAATGTATTGGGCAAACACCGCCATATTATCAGCAGCTGCCGAGCGGCTCAGAAAAGCAGCATGCTCGGCCGGTAATGAGTACCAGGTACTCGTCGGGTCGACCTCAATTACTCCTGAGGTAACCATTGCGCCCAACCACTCCCTCACATATCTTTCCTGTAAGCCTGCTTGGGTTGCAATATCTTGAGCCGTCGACGGGGGAAGTTTACTCATCACATCAAAGAGTCCTGTCCTGTGACCTATGGATGTCATCAGACACAGGGCACCATCATTGAGAGAAAGCAGGAACCGTTCCGAAAACTGATTGGCCTTATCAAGATCAAATTCATTTGGTTTTTCTGTTGTAGTCATTGTTTTGCCCTCCTGGGAGAGAACTTTGGTATCTGACCAGGAACCTGCCGAGACTATTAAAGTCGGTCTTCAAAAATAGATACCACACTCGTGGTGTTAAAAGAGAGCTATCACTTAATGGGTGCCGCCTGTCGACACAAAAGTGAAATCCTCCTGTTCGACGACCATACAATCACCCTCAAAATCTCGGTCGAGGATCGTGATGGTATGTTCGACAAGTGGTCTGGTGTTGTTAACGGTAGCGCGAACCGGCATTTTGGTGCTCAAATGCGGAGACTTCTCGCAATAAACCAGCAGAGAAAATACGAGTAATGCAATCGCTTAATAATCAATATTCGAATTATTTCTCCAACAATCATGTTACAAAACGCCTAATTTAGAACAATTCCGTGGAGGCAGGCATTGTTAGTCTTTGTCACCATTTGAAAGTCAGCCAGGCAGACAAACAGGGATGTTGGAAATAAAAGGCGTTGAGCAAATATTGTTAAAGATTATGTCACAATGTGAGAGTGTCAAGGGCCTTACTATTTCGTATAATTTTTCCATCCAATTTTCCGGACGGCGGAAGTTGGTTGCTTAAAACGAAGGTATACTCAGGAAATATTTCAACAGGGGTGAGTTTGTTATTCACTTCACTTTGCCAGTAACAATCTTCAGATCCATGAAGGTTACGTGAAGTGAGGGTATCTTGCCAGTTACCTAACCCACGTTTTTAAGGGCTGTCCAGCGGGTAGAAGCTGGCGAGAGCCCTGAAGTTGTTATTAAAGCACTTGGTTTTACCAGAACCGTCATATATCATTGGCTGGCGAAATTAGGTCAGGGAATTGCTCGCCTTGGCCGTCTTTTTTCTGAGTCTGGCACCGGCGATACCACCAGGCTTTGCCTTCACCATTTAGATCCCAAACAGCATAACGCTCATCCATCATTGTCAAAAAAACAAAAGTGCAGCTATGGTTTCCAATCTACATTTTCTATCCACTGAGTTGTTGACCAAAGTCCTGCATATCTTGGCACCTCTCGAAACGAAGTCAGCCTTGTAACACCACCCTTCTGGGCAATAATAAAAGCTATGTTTGGTCGCCACTGTTGACGGCTTGCCTCACTATCTTTACTCTTTAACAAGTACAGACAATGAATTGGCGACAAAGTTACCTGCTGCAGGCAAGTTACTTTGCGGTGCCTTCTTGGCTGTCGACTTGATCCAGGGAGTGGTTTTTGGTTGTGTTATTGTCGATGGAATTTTTGGTGTGGCTGGAGCGAATCTAACTATGTTCATCATGCAACGAGCTTTAAAAACTATAAATATCGAGCCCGGAGAAGGGCCTGCGCTGTTCTGGTCGTTCAGTTATTTTTTTTCGTTGCTGTGCAGTTATTACATAATCCGTCCCATGCGAGACGAAATGGGTATACTCGGTGGTGTGGAGAACCTGCAATGGCTCTTTACCGGAACGCTTCTGGTCATGACGGCTGTCGTTCCGCTCTTTGGGTGGGTAAGTTCGCGTTTCCCGCGTCGGATATTTCTCCCCTATATCTATCTTTTTTTCATTGGCATGCTGCTGCTCTTTTATGGCTTGATGGGTGAAGAGCGTCCGTCACCTTATATGGCCAGAGCATTTTTTATCTGGGTCAGTGTCTTCAACCTGTTCGTCGTTTCCGTTTTCTGGAGCTTTATGACGGATATCTACAGCAATAGTGAGGCGAAACGGCTCTTCGGATTTATTGCCGCAGGGGGAACCGTCGGGGCTTTGACCGGCCCGGCAATAACTGCGCTCCTGGTCCAGTCTCTTGGGCCCAGAAACTTATTGCTGGTGTCGGCGTTATTTCTGTTCTGGGCGGTCGTGTGTATTGCCAGGCTGTCCCTGTGGTCTGAGTCGAGAACATCTGCAGGAGAACAAAAACCTGCCACGCGGAAAGAGCTATTGATCAGCGGTGGTGTCTGGGCTGGAATAACAAGTGTTGTCCGTTCGCCATATCTGGCGGGCATTGGCCTGTTGATGGTCTTGTATACGACTCTTTCAACTTTTCTCTATTTGATGCAGGCGCAGATTATTCGTGATGCGTTCGTTGATTCTGCAGCGCGTACTGCCGTCTTTGCCTCCATTGATCTGGCAGTCAACGCGGCGACTTTGGCCTTGCAACTCTTTCTTACCGGTCGGTTGGTCAAATGGTTTGGGCTGGCAGTTGTCCTGGCGATTATTCCGGTGCTGCTGGCTATTGGCTTTGCGTTGCTTGGGATTGTACCTGTGTTGTCAGTTTTGCTGGTGGTACAGGTCATTCGGCGCGCAGGGAATTATGCGGTGATGAGGCCCGCGCGGGAAATGCTTTACGTTGTGTTGAGTCGGGAGGAAAAATACAAGGCGAAAAATGTTATAGATACCCTTGTCTACCGAACAGGCGACGCAGTAAGTGCCTGGGTATATGCAGGTATGCGGAGCATCGGCATGAACATATCCGGTGTTGCTCTGATTGCAGTGCCATTGGCCTTGGTTTGGGCCTTTGTTGCCTTTGGTCTGGGTCGGCAGCAAGTAAAAATTGCCGGAAACAAATAGCTCTATGGCGAGGTGCAGAAGATGAAAAAAGAGACATATATCAATCGACGCCAATTTATGGGTCTGGCTGGAATGGTGGCCGCCGGATTGATTTTACCCGAATATTCACTGTCGGATTCAATGCTGCTCCAAAAGGCTATTCCCAAAACAGCTGAAAAACTTCCGGCAATCGGCATGGGGACCTCCCGTACTTTTGATGCTATGGGGAATACCGAAATGCTCACAAGATTGCAGGAGGTTATCCAGGTTTTCTTTGATATGGGTGGTGGGATGATCGATTCATCACCTATGTATGGATCTGCAGAGGAAGTGATCGGGAAGCTGCTGCCAGGGGTGAAGGGGAAAATCGATCTTTTTGCAGCGACAAAGGTCTGGATAGAAGGGAAAGAAAACGGCATCAAGCAGATGGAGACATCCCGGCAAAAATGGGGAATACAGGGCTTTGACCTGATACAGATCCACAATCTGGTCGACTGGCAGACGCAATTTGCAACCCTTAAAGAGATGAAGGCCGAAGGCAAGATTCGCTATTACGGCATTACGACATCCCATGGCAGAAATCATGGCGAGCTCACGCAAATATTGAACCGGCATGATTTTGACTTTGTACAGCTCACCTACAATATTGGAAATCGTGAGGTTGAATCAGCCTTGCTGCCCATTGCCCAGGAAAAGGGCATAGCAGTTATAGTCAACCGCCCCTATAAGCGTGGCGATCTGTTTCGTGCAGTAAAGGGAAAGCCCCTGCCCCCATGGGCCGCAGAGTTCGACTGCCAGAGCTGGGGTCAATACTTTTTAAAATTTGTCATCTCTCACCCTGCTGTAACCTGTACTATTCCGGCGACCAGCAAAGCAAAGCATATGCAGGATAATATGCAGGCAGGCCGGGGTCGAATGCCAACGAAGAAACAACGAATCAAAATGATTGAGTATTTTGAATCAGTTTGACTTACTAGAGATTGCTTATGGAGATTGGACCTATTTCGGCGTAAAGTCAAACCCTACAGGTACAAACCATGCGGGATATGGAACGCGAAACCACAGAAGAACCGGCCCAGGTTGAGGTAGCGGTAGCCGCCCACGCTCTGACCCGTATATACGATAGCGGAGAGACCAAGGTCGTTGGTTTGGCCGATGTGGATCTGGTCGTGTCGGCGGGCTCACTCTGCGTGCTCAAAGGCCAAAGTGGTTCGGGCAAAAGCACTCTCCTCGCTCTGTTGGCCGGACTGGATACGCCAACTTCGGGGAGCCTGGAGGTGGCCGGACAGAATTTGAGCGAGGCCGGGGAAAACGAGCTGATGCATTTTCGGCGTAACAAGGTGGGCATGATTTTCCAGAGCTTCAACCTTTTGCCGACCCTCAGCGTGATTGAAAACGCCCTGCTGCCTGCTCTGCTGGCCCTGCGGCCCATGGCTGAGGCCGAGCGGAGGGCCGTGGAGCTGCTGGAAAGATTGGGCATGTCGGCACGGTTGCATCACACCCCAGCCAAGCTTTCCGGGGGAGAAATGCAGCGCACAGCCATTGCCAGGGCGCTGATCAACGGTCCGGAGATCATTCTGGCTGATGAGCCGACCGGCAACCTCGATTCCACCCATGGACGGACAGTCATTGACCTGCTCAAAGGGTTGCGTGACGATACCGGAGTCACCGTGATAGTTGCGACCCACTCGGATCTGGCCGATACCGCAGCCGACACCGTGCTTCTTCTGAAAGACGGGCGACTGGTGGTGTCGTGAGCATCGTAAACATAGCAAGCACCACGGGACGCAGGCTGACCCATCTCTACCGTCTCTGGGTGTGCCTCAATCTGCGGTACTTCAGGAGGGACTACAAACGCTGCCTGATTGTTCTGCTCGGGGTCGGCCTGGGCGCAGCACTGTTCACCGGGGTCCGGCTGGCGGCGAATGTCTCCATGGAGTCCTTTTCCACCGGTATGGACCGCTTTGCCGGCACGGCCGACGCAGTGGTCACGGCTGACGCTGGACCAGTGGCCGATGGGCTGGTCGGAGAATTGCTCAAAAGGCCCGAAGTGGCTGCAGCCACGCCGGTGCTGTCGGTCATAGTACAGGTCGAAGGACACGACGAAGCCGTACGCATCATCGGCATCGCTCCGCTTCTGGACAGGGATTTCCGTGATTTTCCCAAGGTGCGCGAGAGCGCAAAAGATCAGGATGAAGAGCGGTTGTGGCAGCGGCTCATCGCCGAGCCTTACAGCCTGGTCCTGAGTCGGCGGGCGGCTATGCGCTTCGGGGCGGCCGCAGAGGACACCCTTACAGTAGTGCATGTGAGCGGCCGGACAAATTGTATCGTCGCCGCAGTACTTCAAGATGAGGGGCTGGTCCTGGTTGACGGCGGCATGGTCGCGGTGGCGGACATCGCCACCGTCCAGGAACTGGCCGCTCGCCAGGGCTTGCTCGATCGAATCGACCTGCGGTTTTCCCCGGATGTTTCCAAAACCGAGGCTTTTGCAGCAGTGTCCGCTGCGCTGCCGAATGGAGTGCGTCTCGCTAACCCCGGCGACGCCGCCGAAAGTGGCCGGGCCTTGATCCTTGCCTATGAGCTGAACCTGACAGTGCTCAGTTTTGTGTCGCTGTTTGGAGGCATGTTTCTGGTCTACGGGATGGTGGCGCTCAATGGTGCCACGCGTCGCTTCGATACGGCGGTGCTGCGTTCCATGGGGGCCTCGCGAGGGACGATTTTTATACTCTTTCTCGCTGAAGGCGGGCTGCTCGGGCTGCTGGGCTGGCTTGTGGCGGTGCCTTTGGCCATAGGGTTGACCGGCCGCCTGACCGAACTGGTCAGCGGCACCATCGATTCGCTCTTCGTGCGCCTCACCGTACCCAGCATCACCCTGGACCCATTGGAGTTGGCCGGATCGCTGGTGGTGACCGTGGGCGTGGCCCTGCTGGCCGCGGTGCAGCCTGCCCGTGAGGCCATGCGCGTACCGCCCAAAGAGGCCCTGCACATGACCGAGGAACGGGCTTCTGCCCGCACGCCGGCACTGCAGGCTGCAGTGATCGGCGGATTGTTGGTGCTCCTGTGCAGACCCGTAAGCCTGTTGCCGACCATAGCCGGGTTCCCCCTGCCCGGCTATATAGGAATTTTCATGCTTTTCTGCGGGTTTTCCCTTACCGCTCCGCTGCTGTTGCGCCTGTCGGGCATTTTTATCGCCCCATGGGTCGCGCATGCCGGTGGTGTGCCGGCCCTGCTGGCCGGTCGGACCCTGCGCGATGCCGGCATCCGCACGGCAGTGTCAGTAGGCGCGCTGATTACAGCCTCGGCCCTTTTTGTGGCGCTTGTCATCATGATTTACAGCTTCAGGCAGACCTTCACCGTATGGGTAGACGAAACCGTCACCGGCGATCTTTTCCTGCGACCAATCAATGCAGAATACAACGACTACCGTGATCCCATGCCACCCGAATTTGTTGAGCGTTTCCGTCGTCACTTTCCCGAGGCCGATCTGCTCGCCTACCAACGCTTTCATATAACCGTCGATGACGTGCCCATGCAGTTGGAAACCATTGACACGGACATGTTCCTTGAGCATAGCCGCTTTATGTTCATGAAGGGTGACCCTGAAACGGCCCTGGCCGCTATGCGAGAAGGTCGCGGCGTCATCGCCTCTGAGACCTATGCCAACAAGAGCGGACTGGATATCGGCGATACTTTTACAGCTATGGTGCGCGGCGTCCCCGTCTCGTTGCCGGTGCAGGCTATCATCCGCAGTTACCGCACCCAAGGCGGCGTCGTCTACCTGAGTTTGCCATGGTTTAAGGCCATTTCGAACCTCAACGAGGTACACGGCATCCGGGTCTTTTTTCCCGGACCGAATGGGACCAGGCAGGAGCAGGCCGAGGCCGCGAGGTCCTGGATTTTACTGGAGACATCCTACGGCGACCGGTTGGAAGTAACGGTGGGCAACACCTTGCGAAGTGAAATCGTCCGCATCTTCGACAACACCTTTGCTGTGACCACGGTTCTGCTGGTCATCGCCCTTATCGTGGCCGGATTAGGCATCGCCGCCACCCTGGCGGTGATGGTGCTGGAACGCCGGCGGGAGATAAGCACCCTGGCTGCGGTGGGTGCCTCCAAAGGACAAATCACCGAGATGATCTTTTGGGAGTCGCTATTTCTGGCGGCTGTGGGTCTGGTCGCAGGTATAAGCTGCGGTTTCGTTTTAGCGGAGATGCTTATCTACGTGATCAATAAACAGTCCTACGGCTGGACCTTTGTGTATTCCGTGCCTTGGTGGCGGGTGCTGTCCGCCGTACCCCTGGTGGTTATTGCGGCCCCGGCCGCTGCGTTGCCCGCCGTGCGTCTGGCTCTGCGAACCAATCCGGCCGAAGTGTTACGGGGGCGTTGATGAAGATTGTAATGCGAGTCTTCCTTTTCCTTATCGGATTTTACGGTTTTCTTGCCGTACCGCTTAATCTGCATGCTGCGGAGCAAGACGGCTATGCCGCAGTACGCGGCCCCTGCAACTTCGTCTTTCCGAGGGATCATGGCGCCCATCCGAACCACCGCACCGAATGGTGGTATTACACCGGCAACCTCAAGGACGAGCAGGACCGACCTTTCGGATTTCAGTTTACCGTCTTTCGCAGCCGCCTGGCTGCGCCAGGAGAATATCCAACTCCAGAGCAGCCTTCTCCCTGGCGAACAGAGCAAGTCTATTTAGGGCATGCGGCTGTATCCGATATCTCTGGCCAACGCTTCCTGCGGGCCGACGAGGCCGCACGTGGTGCTGTCGGTCTGGCCGGCATTGACCTGTCGGGCAATACGGTGCAAGTGTATTTCAAAAATTGGCAGGCGGTTATCTCCCCGCAGAGACACCGCATTGCTGCCAGTGGATCGAATTTTTCCTACGCGCTTGAGCTGACTCCACATAAGCCTGTCATCGCCCATGGCGAGGGCGGCTACAGCCGCAAGGGACGACGGCCGGAAAGCGCCAGCTGCTATTATTCCATCACTCGCTTTGCAGTACAGGGCGAATTGATTGTTGGCCAATCGCATCATAAGGTGACAGGTACAGCATGGATGGACAGGGAATATTCCAGTGAGAACCTGGAGGACGACCTGTCCGGCTGGGACTGGTTTTCTCTCCAGTTCGAAGACGGCAGAGACTTGATGTTTTTCGTCTTGCGCCGGGATGATGGGAGTTTTTCAAAGGCCTCCAGCGGCACCCTGGTCGGTGCCGATGGCCAGGCAGAGAAACTCACCGCCGACGACATACAAATAGAGGACCTTGCTTTTTGGACCAGCCCGAAAAGCGGAGCCCGCTATCCGATACGACGCAGGTTGGTCTCGGCGCGATTGGATATGGATGTAACGGTCACGGCTCGCCTGGACGACCAGGAAATGCACAGCGAAAGATCCACTAATGTGAACTATTATGAGGGCAGCGTGATCGTCGAAGGCCGTCTGGGCTCACAGCCGGCTGCAGGCGTAGGCTACCTGGAGATGACGGGCTACGATATGAAATTTGGATCGCCCCAGAAACTTAACAGATAATCGCTGGGGCGCAATTATCATGTCAGGGTGAACATTGCGGAGACGAGTCAGGTGCTGGGTGTTGTTGACTGCCGCAACAGTTTTGGCTTTTACCTTTGATTCCTTGGCAGCAAATCACCGACAGCTTATACGCCGGAGTGGTGGAATGACAGGAAGGGAACTCAGCCTACACTGAAATATTTCATTGCAATATTAGGGTGTTGTTATTATCCATAACAAATGCTCTGATGAAGGCAAATTTCAAAAAAAAGGAGAATTGCGATGCCGATTCACGAAAAAAACAAGATACGAGATGAGCTACTGGACGACGTATATGCCTCTTCCGACCTTTCAATTGTGATGCCGAAGTATAAGTTCCCCAAAAAAGAACATGCCGCCCGCCATGCGTATCAGGTATTGCATGATGAGCTGATGCTTGACGGCAACTCCCGACAGAATCTTGCGACCTTCTGCCAGACCTGGATTGAGCCGGAAATTCATCAGCTGATGAATGAGTGTATTGATAAAAACATGATTGATAAGGACGAGTATCCGCAGTCGGCGGAAATCGAGAGCCGCTGCGTCCATATGCTGGCAGACCTGTGGAACTCGCCTGATGCCGCCAATACCCTGGGGTGTTCGACCACCGGCTCCAGTGAAGCGGCAATGTTGGGCGGCATGGCCATGAAATGGCGCTGGCGTGAAAAAATGAAGGCGGCCGGAAAACCAGCCGACAAACCAAATATGATCTGCGGTCCGGTGCAGGTCTGCTGGCATAAATTTGCCCGCTATTGGGATGTGGAATTGCGGGAAATCCCGATGGAAGGCGATCGTCTGATTATGACTCCGGAAGAGGTCATTAAGCGCTGCGACGAAAACACCATCGGTGTTGTCCCTACCCTTGGGCGTCACCTTTACCTGTCAGTACGAGCCGGTCAAGGCGGTAAGTGATGCTCTCGACAAACTTCAAGAAAGACACCGGTCTGGATATTCCCATTCATGTCGATGGTGCCAGCGGCGGTTTTCTGGCGCCATTTGTTGACCCTGAGCTGGAGTGGGATTTCCGCCTGCCGCGGGTCAAGTCGATCAACACCTCCGGGCATAAATTCGGTCTGGCACCTCTGGGGGTTGGCTGGGTTGTCTGGCGTGACAAGGAAGATCTGGCCGATGACCTGATCTTTCTGGGTCAACTATCTGGGCGGCAATATGCCAACCTTTGCCCTCAACTTCTCAAGGCCTGGCGGCCAGATTATTGCCCAGTATTACAATTTTCTCCGTCTGGGCAAGGAAGGATATCGAAAAATTCATCAGACCTGCTATGACACGGCCCAGTATCTGGCCGATGAGATAGAAAAACTCGGGATTTTCAAAATCATCTATAACGGCCGAGGCGGTATCCCGGCCATGAGCTGGTCGCTAAAAGATGGTGTTGATCCAGGCTTCAATCTCTTTGATCTCTCTGACCGCATTCGCAGTCGCGGCTGGCAGATTGCCGCCTACAGCATGCCGCCCAAGAGGGAGGACCTGGTGATTATGCGTATTCTGGTTCGTCATGGATTCAGCCGGGATCTGGCCGATCTGCTGATCGAAGATCTGAAACGCTGCATTGATTATTACCAGCGAAACCCTCTGGTCAATAAAGGTAATGAGGAAGATTCCGGTGGATTCAACCACTCTTAATGCGGTGGTTGAAAGATTATAACAATACGGACTGTTCAATCCCGCTTTCGACCAAGAAAGATTTTTGTGATAAGCCGATGCTGATTGTGGTCAATATCATGTATTCTCGCCTACCCTAATCGGCTTTACTATTGCGATCGTCTCTTTTACATCGCAGCCTGAACAGCGTCTGCAGGACGCAGGACCGGATGAACCAGATACAAGAGTTATTAAAGCTTTAAAGAAAAAATAACAGAGTCCTAATTTATTTCCCGTTAAATTGGATGAGAAGGAAAAAGAGCATCATGTATCAAAACCTGGCGATTCTATCGCATTATTTGTTTTTCTCTACAGCCTGGTAAGTGGCGGCATGGAAAAAACACCGGTAAATGGTGCAATTGTCTTTGCCGCCTTTGGCCTGGTTTTCGGTCCTCTTGGCTTTGGTTTTTTGAACCTGAATGTAGACGCAGAGGGTTTACGGACTCTTGCCGAGTTGACCCTTGCCCTAGTTCTTTTTACCGACGCCTCCAATGCGAACCTTGGCGAACTTAAGAAGTCTTTCCGCATTCCTCAGCGTTTGCTGCTGTTTGGCTTACCCCTAACCATTCTCCTTGGATTTGGGGTCGGTGTTTTGGTGTTTGATGGTCTGACCCTGCTGGAGATTGCCATTATTGCCACCATGCTGGCACCAACCGATGCTGCTCTTGGCAAGGCAGTGGTGACCAATGAATCGGTTCCTGACAATATTCGTGAAGGGCTGAATGTGGAAAGTGGTCTGAATGATGGTATCTGTGTCCCTATTTTGCTCATCTTCCTGGCTTTGGCTACAAGTATAGAAGTCGAAGGCGGTACTTCAATGCTGGCTTTCAAATTCGTGGCAGAGGCGGTCGGTATTGGTGTTGCAGCTGGAGCAGGGCTGACTTTTCTTGGGCGTACGCCTGTTAAACCGATGCGTTAATCGGGGATGGATCACCGAGACCTGGCGGCAGGTTTCTGTCCCTGCGCTGGCGGTGACCTGTTTCGCGGCAGCGCAATGGCTCGGGGGCAGTGGCTTTATCGCCTGCTTTGTTGGCGGCATGCTGTTTGGCGGCATTGAAAAAGGTCATAAACATACATTCCTGCTCGCCGCTGAAGGCACGGGAGATACGCTGGCGTTGATAACCTGGGTCGTCTTCGGCGCAGGCGTTGTCGGCCAGTCGATCGGATCTTTCAGCTGGGATGTGATGCTTTATGCCCTGCTCAGCCTTACTTTTGTCCGGATGGTGCCTGTTTTTCTGGTGCTGGCTGGAATGAATCTGCGCTCCGATGAAAAATTGTTCATTGGCTGGTTTGGGCCTCGAGGCCTGGCCAGTATAGTTTTCGCCGTAATTGTTCTGAACGAACATTTACCCGGAGGGGATACTATTTCGATGACCGCCGTTTGCACCATAATTCTGAGTGTCATCGCCCATGGACTCAGTGCCAATCCCTCTGGTTTCTGTACTCGTTTCACGATTAAAGGCAAAAACAAAGGCATGATGATTTTATCATCCAGAGTGAAAAGCGCGATTGAAACTGGCCTGGTGATGACTCGTAAAAAGTTGCAAGTCAAGATATCTTGCTAAAAAATACACATAGTGTACATGGGTTCATATCATTCGTGGAATACTTCAACACTGACAACCCCTAACGTTAAATAAAAAATACCAGGTAAATACAACTATGCGCAGAAAAACAAAAATTGTAGCCACTATTTCGAGCCAGAACTGTTCAACAGCATTTATTGAACGGCTCTTTGCGGCAGGTATCAATGTCGTACGACTCAACACCGCCCATATGAGCCATGATGATGCCCTGCGAGGTTGTCCGCAACACTCGGGCAGTATCTGAAAAAATTGGCATTCTTCTCGACACCAAAGGACCGGAGATCCGGACATGTGCGACAGATGCCCCCTTACCTGTAAAATTTGGCGACATCATTCGCATCAAGGGTGCACCCGGGGAAAAATCTCATGACGATGTCATCTGTGTCTCCCATGCCGATTTTGTCAAAGATGTTCCGGTCGGCAGTTCCGTTCTTATCGACGACGGGTATCTGGCCCTGGCCGTTGTCGACAAAGACCAAAATATCTGATATGCTCGGTAGAAAATGACGGCATTATCCGGGAGCGTAAAAGCATCAATATCCCCTCCGTGCATGTCAAGCTTCCCGCCCTCAGTGAAAAGGACAAAGGTTTTATTCGCTTTGCGGCAGAGCATGACCTGGATTTTATCGCCCATTCTTTTGTCAGGAACAAGGAAGATGTCCTGGCCGTACAGAATATCCTTGATGAACAAAAATCCAATATCAAAATAATCGCCAAAATCGAAAACGCCGAAGGGGTCGAGAACCTCTCGGAAATCCTCGACCATACCTACGGCATTATGATTGCCAGGGGCGATCTGGCAGTGGAAATCCCCACGGAACGAATTCCCTTGATCCAGAAACGGATAATCAAAGAATGCATTGAGAGAAGAAAACCGGTCATAGTCGCCACCCAGATGCTCCACTCCATGATCGAATCTCCAAGGCCGACCAGAGCTGAGGTCTCAGATGTCGCCAATGCCTGCCTTGATCATACCGATGCGCTGATGCTGTCCGGCGAAACTGCCAATGGAAAATATCCGGAACTGGCCGTACGCATCATGGCGAAAATTGCCAATGAAGTTGAAAGCAATCGACAGCGATAATATCGATATCCCCTACAGCAGCAGTAATAAACTCGCGGCATATCTGGCCAAAGCTGCGGTTAAAGCGGCACTTCGCCTGCAAACCAAGGCCATTGTCGCAGATTCCTCTCACGGTAAGTCAATCCTCGCTCTTGCCGCCTATCGTGGCCCGAATGTTATTTACGCCCAGGTCTACAACAGACGAGTCGTACGGCAGCTGTCTCTTTCCTATGGCGTGTATGCGGATTATATCCCCATGGATTTAACGGTAAACCAACCCTTGCAACAGTCCATTTGCCGTCTCCTCGCCGAAAATCAATTCAAGGACAGTGACCTTATCGTGATCCTGGCCGGCAGTTTCGGGCCCAAACTGGGAGCTTCCTATATTGAAATCAGCTCGGCTGGAAATTTCAGACAGAAATGCGGTTATTTTCAAAAATGATCTGTCGGCCTTACTTCTACTGGTTTTTATTCCAAACTCTCTCACCCCAGTTACGGGTTTTGCAAAATTGCTATCACAGGCGGATCAACTCAACTTGGGGTTCATTATTCATTCAATGAGGAGGAAGTTGTGAGTAAAGATAAAACGCAAGACGATGCACTTGACCGCGATCTGCCCGGACCTGTTTCATTATCAACAGAAAAAGAGGTGAAACTTTCGTATAATATTGACAAGACTGATCTCTCTATAATCACCCTCTTCAGAACACAGAAACAACAGTAACACCCTACCCTTCAAACCAAATATTCTTCCAAGTTTACCACTGCTTACATCTCAATTTTGTCTCTTTGGGGTTACAGGTTCATCCCCTTATCCCTGATCCATAATATTATATTTGAGCTTTGAAATACTCTATGATATGCTAAGTCAATAAGTGAAAGACTGTATTTTTAAAAAAGATACTGTATTTTATTACTGCGGATCCCGTCGTCACAATATGACGGGTACAATTACTGATCTAATGGGTATTATTTCTCAGAATAGATTGGTTTTTTAGGAATGAGAAATTCATGTTGCTCCACCAATCGTCTGGGAAAAAATTCATCCATCTCCTCCGTACTGTGTGTTCCATCTTTTCGATCAAGGCACCGCAACAGCTCGTTTTTTTCCTATGTGCTGTTTTTTTCTGCTTTTTTATCAATCCTGCCAATTGTCGCGTTTCTTCTGAAAGTCCCTCTGAAATAACTGATTTTTTTGACTTGCCAGCCCAATATGGTGAGGTAATTTATCAAAATCGGGGAGCCGGGCCCAACCAGCTGTACATTATAGGCATCAGCCATCGAGATCCGCTGAACGGATCAACTGCCGATACGACCCTCAAGACTCAGGCAGACATCTTTCGCATCGGTGAATGGTTAAGCAATACACGGAATATGCAGTTGCTGTTGCCTGAAGGATATTTCGCTGACACATCAGGCTCTCTGCCCCCATCCCCCCGACTCATGTCCAGTCGCACAGCTTTGCGGTCAAAGGCGACATCGTTTTCTTTGGATAACGACCTGCTCCATCACAAACTCGCCGATACCAGCCGTTTTGTGAACGCGGAGATGCTGTTAATGGATAATTGTAATCTGCCGGCGTCACAAATCGAGGACAGACAGATCTATGATGCGGTTCGCAAAAGTCTGCTGAGACTTGCAAGACTCGACAGAAAATTAGGCCATACGATTTCCGACCGGCTAGCAGAGCTGGACTATCTGCAGCAAACACGGACGGCCACCCTCCTGCAAAAAATTCCTTCGGTTATTGACCAGCAGATACAGAACGGCACTATTCATAATCGATCAGCCATGTTTACAATCGGCCTCAATCATCTTCAGGATATTATCCGTTATCTACAAAATGATGTCATCAATATCGACACTCTCGCACACCAAGGGCAGCAAGGAAAACAGTATCAAGCTGAGCTTAATTTGCTGAAAAAAGGTTATGGAGTGACCGTCATTATTCCCCGTACTTTGGCAAATGAAAGGCAGATACTGCAGTTGACCAAACTCGATCATATTTTTTCAATCTCCGCACAGCAGCCTGAAATCCCAAGTCTGAACTAATCAGACAGCAGCACCTCAAAAAAAATGTAGCCTGCACAGGCGTGTCCTTTTTCTCAGGAAAATTTTCCGATAAAATTGGAAAGAAATTTTCAGTTTCGTCTTCGTCATGAGCAACGCTGGATTATTACAGCAAGATGAAGATTTCTATGCCCTTTTGGTATTGCCATCCCCTTTAGGGGTTTTTACGACGCCATCAAAATTAATGCTCGCAATATCATTTATATAGCTGAGCTTTATTTTCAAAAAGCGCCTTGATCTGAGAAAAAATTCCTGTAATTCGACACGCTCTTAGCTCTTTTCTTCCGGCATGATACTTGCAAGTGTCATCTTGAAGCCGGTGAATCTATTGCTCGGCTGATGAGTTCTGAGCGCTTTGCAGTCCACCGGATATTCAAGGTAGGGTGAATGGCAATTCAACACAGACGAAAAGGAGAATTACCATGAAAAAAAGGACAATTTCACTGGTAGCAATGGTAGCAATGCTGGCCCTGTCCAGTCCACTTTATGCAACCGGCAATTACCAGAAGACAACAGCAACGAACCAAAACCATGAGCTGAATGTCGGACAATTTCAGTCACAATCGGCAGATAAGCTTCTGGGGATGAGCATTGAATCGAAAAACGGTGAAAATATCGGCGAAATTCAGGATCTGCAGATCGATACCAACACCGGCCGCATCAATTATGTCACCGTCCAGGTTGGCGGTGTGATGGGTATAGGCGGTAAAGAAGGAATCGCCGTACCCCTTGAGGCTTTCCGCTTTAGCGAAGATAGTGCCACACTGACTGTTGATGAGAATAAACTAAAGGATGGCCCGAAGCGGGCTGAATTGTCCGATGCTGATTTTCAGCGTAATCTGGAAAGTCATTACGGAGTTTCTCCTGCCTGGAAAGACAATCGTAGTGACTCAACCACGGATATAAACGCCAACAGCAGCTCGGATCCTATGAACAATAAGATGAATACTATGGATAATCGGTACAATAAGAAAAATGACTCCTTGCAAGACACCGGCGTCAACCAGAAGAGTCAATAATGGAAAACCGTCCACACAATTTTTTTTGCGATTAACTTATTCCATTCAACCTGCCAAATAAGTAAAAGTCGTAATTCGCTTATCTGAGCGACGGCTCCGAGAAAAGCCGATCGGAGAGGATACCGTTAGAACATGGTTCCCACCCGATCGGTTTTTTTCTTTTCCATGGGAATGGCAAAATACTTCTCGCCCAGGCCAAGAAAACCACCACTGGATAAAACCACATAGGCAACACGGATGGAGAGAAGATTGACTATAAAATTTTCTATTGTGTCGAGATTTTCTCCCTGAGTGTTCTTGACTTTAACACCGGTGATCGCAGTAGCCCAGAAAATAGAATTCTTAATTGCCGCTCATATCCGACGACATAACTGCAAAAGCAGTATCGCTCTGCACGAAAAAATTTGCTATGGAGTTTTAAAAAGCCTATCAGTATTAATTACGATGGCGAAATTTATACGAGAGAAGTCAATGAAAACAGCTAGGCAATTCACTCAAGACATTTAGGGGTTATCGTTGGTAAAAATTTCACCTGAATATAACAGCCCGGCCGAACACCGGAAACCGCCGTACGCAGATGTTCTTATGGCACGAATTATCAGAAAGCTTAAAAAGCTAACAGGTATTCTTCGGCCTTTTAGAGTCGTACCCTTCCGCAGTTACGGTTGTGATGACACTGCAGTGATTTGCGGCAGAGTTATCGAAAATCTGAAGATAAAACCTCCTCAAAAGGAAGATGTATGGTGGCGCAACCTTCAAAATATGCTCAGAGTCTTCCTACGGGCAAGGGCTGAAAAGGCAGTACTGACTGCTCGAATTGACGGGGAGTCGATTCCGATTACCACCGATAACATCGGCTACTTCTGGGTCGAAGTTACCTTGCAGAAAAAACTGGGAGGGCCTGGATGGATAGGTGTAGATTATCAGCTGGAGCCGCTGGGAGGTTATGATCGAATCAAAAACCAGCAAGGCAGATGCCTGAGCCTGCCTTCCACCTCTCCACGTTCAGCGGGTATTATAAGTGATATAGATGATACTATTTTAACAACCTACGCAACCGACCTTTTGATGAGTGCCAAAATGACATTCATCAACAATTCTACAACCCGCATTGCTATAGAAGGAATGGCTGAATTATATAAAAGTATCGTTCGTCAGAGCCCGATGCTTTCACCTGTTTTTTATATCACCAGCTCAAGCTGGAGTCTCTATGATCTGATGAGTGATTTTTTAAAGCTGCAGGATTTTCCTGATGGCCCCTTGCTCATGCAGAAAATTGGAATGACAAACAACAAACTGATCCGCAAAGGACATAATCACAAGACACAGAAAATAGAGACGATACTCAGGATAACCAAAAATCAGTCTTTTTATCTTTTCGGGGATAATGGGCAGGCAGACAGGGAAATTTATTATGATATTGCCGGCCGCTTTTCCGACAGAATCTCAGCGGTATGCATTCGGGTAGCCAGAGAAAAAGCAAAGCATTATTCCGCTGATTACGAGAGCCGTGGAATACCGTATTTTGAGTTTGAAAACGGTTCATCCTTGCATAAACAGTTTATCGAAAAGGGCATGCTTCTCTAGCTCTGACATAAGCAAAACCTCAAGTCGGTTACCATACTAAGCGGGACGACGTATCCTGTTTCATAGAACAAGAGACCTCCCTCTTTTTGCGCGTTAAGCCGGGAAATTCATCGGACACGTATCTGAGATGCTTGGGACAATCCATGGGCTTTTGTTGTTGGCAATTAACTTTCTGTCGATCTCTAGGTTAGAAACCAAGACTAGGAGCTTGTCGGATTATAGGCATTTTTTCTTAGATCGAGGCGTTTTTGAAAATTAAAAACAGCCATATAGTTAATATTGCGAGCAATAATTTGCGCAAACAACGAATATACGGGAAAAGGGCATAGTCCGACAGGCTCCTATTCCACGAGCAACTCTCTTGCGGCATTAATTTTAGCGGACAGAAATGCCGACCCGCCATGGTCTGGGTGAACTGCTTTTATAAGTCGCCGCCAGGCCTTGTGGATTTCCTCCTGGGAAGCGCCGGGCTTCAGGCCAAGTATCTCGTAGGCCTCCTGTTTGGTCATATCTGAAAAACCGGATGAACCGGCCTGCTCTGCCAGAAGATTCAGGGTCAACACGTTCGCGCCAATCGGGATAATAACGATCAAGAAAAGATGCGAGCAAGGACGCACTGTCACTATCGGTACAGATTTCCCGATAAAAGACAAAAGCTCCTCTCCGCTAAGCGATGAAAGACGTGCTCCCTGGAAATGGCCGGTCAACACCCTGCCGTCTATTTCTCCGGTATCATGATCAAGCTCCATCTCAAGATTTGCCGAACGGACTGTTGATTTTCGTCCTCCGGACTTCGTCGTCCGCTGCACCGAACGATTGCGCCGCCACCATGAAAGTCCAAGAAATATCAGGGGCAGTCCAATCACTCCCCGCCGGAAAAGGGTCAGCACACCTCCCAGCACCATGAGAAGAAGCGGCCCGCCATTTGTCAGAAAGGCTGCACTCCTCTGGGCCGGCTGAGTGAGAATCAGCCAGAAAAGGCCAATCCCCACAGATAACAGAAATATTATATACAATACCATTGAGCCGTCCAGACCCAAAAAGCGACAAATCATACCCTTATTTGCTGAAGGAGTAAACGCGCCTTAGGTTGTACTGCTGCCTGAAAGGGCCTTTAGGCCCCCTTTCGCATAGATAGCTACCGCCCCGAGAAGCTCAGCCAGTTCTTTTGCCGAGTCAGGCCCAAGACGAAAATAGGCACCACCAGTGAGTCGAGCCATTTCACGAAAGCCTGTTTCAACCGTCACATCATGCCCCTCCTGAAAGAAAAAACAGCGGACCCCTTTTAAACCGAGTTCGCCAGCTTTCTGACAGAGATAATCGATACTTTCCTCAATCGCATCACTGATAAAAACCAGTGCCGAGACCCTTTCTCTCGTCGTTTCCCGCAGGGTGTGATTGAGGATTTTGGCTATCTGAGTTTGTCCACCCTGACACTTGATACCAAGCATCAGATCACGCAGCGCGGCAGCATTGATGACCCATTTTGAGGCTCGACACTCATCCAAGCCCACGAAAATATACCAGCTGAACCGAAAACCACCCGCCTTGCCCACCGCATCAAACATCGAAGACTGGATTTTCATCGCCCTGTCCCAGGTCGCCTGCCGACTCATGGTTGCATCCAGGGCAAAAATCAGTCTTCCGCTCCTCGCCTCGTCTGCCTCACCGACAGCCTTGAGAAAAGCAGCAATGTCAGAGGAAGATGATCTTTCTCGAATCTCCCTGTTCCCCTTTTGACTGGAAGCGACTTCTTTATCTTTCATAACCTGGTCCATATGACAATTTATCAGATAAAGACGATCAGTGATGTACAAAAACAGCTCCATTAACAGAAAATATTGTCAAAGCAGTTTTTTTTCAACCGGATAATGATTGAAGTATAAAATCAAGCTTTTTACTTACGGGAAGCATTACTCGGTTTCATAGCAGGCCAGAATTTCACCAAAGTAGAGGGTATGGTAATCCTTATTTGGGTATAGCCTCTCCAGTCCGGCATCGAGAAAGGTGTTATCCATGGCCGATTTGTAGATAATTTTACATTCGTAATGGATACCGGGGATATCAATGATGGGAGATGCCGTGTATCTCCCCTGTTTCTGCTCGCAGTTCACATTGATTGAACTTGTCAAAATCCCGGCCCGACTTTGTCCCACAAAATGTCAAAGACTTATTTTGCCCGTCGCCGGCAGGGATGGTGACGGTAAAATTGTCTGTATTTTCGAGCAGGGTAAAAGTGTGGCGTGAATCTCTCACCGCTATCATGAAAATCGGCTTTTTCCATATATAGCCGATTGTCGCCCAACCAATGGTCATGGTGTTCACTTGTATTGTCAGCCTTGACGGTAAGAAAGGCGCCTTTTTTTATCCGTTCCATCAGCTTATCGGCCTGTTCAAGATATTCTCTTTGCAGCATATACGTTTTCTCCTCACTTCGGTTAGTTGTTTGCCTTGCTCTGTTTAATATCTACCAAGAAAAATACTTTTTTTGCCAGCCTGCGTTTAACACAATGAGTATAATTTTGGGCCTCCTATTTTGACAGTTAACCTTAACCACTGATTATGTACCCGTCTATGTTCTGAATACTTTACACAGGTAAAGAAAGTTGATTCACAAGCCATTTTCAGGTCTATTACCAAGAACCGATTGCCTGATACTGGCGGGTATCCTATTCACTGTCACCTTCAGGTACAGACCGTCCAGTATTACTCCATGGGTGGGCGATGATCTTACTGGTTTTTTTGTAATCGCCTCGGGTGAAATGGCCACCTGAGGGATAGGGATTTCACGCCAAGACAGTAAAAACTATCCAATTCACCAGGGAGCATGAACAATGCGAATTCTTCTGATAGAAGACGAAAAAAAGGTAGCGAACTTTATAAAAAAAGGCCTTGAGGAAGAAGGATACGCGGTTGACTGGGCCGCTGATGGAAAAACTGGTTGCTCCATGGGACTGGACGATGTCTACGATCTTATGATCCTGGATGTCAACCTGCCCCACAAAGATGGGCTGGCTGTTCTCAGGGAACTGCGCAGTAAAAATATCACTACACCGATACTTCTTCTTACTGTCAGGGCCACCATTGAAGACAAGGTCATCGGTCTCGACACGGGGGCTGACGATTATCTTCCCAAACCGTTCGCCTTTCAGGAGCTGTTGGCGAGGGTCAGGGCCCTGCTCAGGCGGCGGGGAGAGGCAGAGACACCGGTTCTGACTGTTGCTGATCTCTCGTTGGATCCCGCGAAACGGCTTGTGACCAGGGGCGAAAGTAAAATCGACCTGACCTCAAAAGAGTTTGCCCTGCTCGAATTTCTGATGCGCAGTAAAGAACGCGTCGTCACCAGGACGATGATTGCCGAACATGTCTGGGATCACAGCTTTGACACGGAGACCAATGTGATCGATGTGTATGTCAACTATCTTCGAAAAAAGATTGATGCCGATCACCAATCCAAACTGATCCACACCGTCCGGGGAGTGGGTTATGTCCTGAAAGAGGTCTAAATAATGCGTATTCGATCGATCGGCTCAAAACTCACTCTCTGGTACACCGGGCTGCTTACCCTCACTTTTCTCGTTCTGGGGACGATTGCGTACGGCCTTTTGGCCTACAGTCTCTCACGCGATATGGACTATGCCCTCAAAGGCATTGGCACTGTCATGGTCGATAAAGCCAGGGCAGAGGGCAGAACATTCTATCCGGCGGAAGTGGACGAAGTTTTTCGGCGTTTCTTTGGCTTTTCCCCCCGGGATCGCCAGTTTGATATAGTCGACCCCCGGGAAAAACGGAGCAGCGGACGCCAGGCTCTTCCTTCGCCAAACCCATCAATCAGCCCCGAGGCCCTTGAAAAAGCGGCAAGGGGCGAATCCTTATTTGAGACTGTTGCATCCGGTAGCCATTATCCGGTCCGGGTCCTGACCGTGCCGGTAATCAGCAAGGGACGCCTGGTGAATCTCGTCCGGGTTGGCATGTCTTTAGAAAACATGTACAAAACACGCCAGCGTTTTCTCCTGACCATGGCTGCGGTTTTCCCGCTCGGGATCCTGCTGGCGGGCGGTGGCGGGTGGCTGCTGGCCCGAAGAGTACTCAGTCCGGTCGATAGAATGACCAGGACTGCGCAAAAGATAAGCGGCGAGCATCTGGACCAGCGCCTCCAGGAGAGCGGCAATGGCGATGAACTTGACCGGTTGGCCAATACCCTGAACGACATGCTTATCCGCCTCCATGATTCGCTCGAACAGATGCGTCAGTTCAGCGCTGATGCTTCCCATGAGCTGCAGACCCCACTCACCATCCTTAAGGGAGAGATGGAGGTTGCGCTCCGCCAGCAAAGAACTCCCAAAGAGTATGAGGCAGTGCTAAAGAGCGGGCTTGAGGAGATCGACAGGCTCAACCACCTGGTCACGGGACTTCTTCTCCTCGCCCGGGCGGATTCGGGGGTATTGCGGCTGGATAAGCAGCTGATCGATTTAAATGAATTTATCGCCGACATGTTACTGCAGATACAACCTTTAGCTGACAGCTATAACGTTAGCTTGCTCCTTCTGCCGGCTGAGGCGGTGTGGGCTGAAGCAGACCGTGAGCATTTACAAAGACTCTTGTCTAACCTGGTGGTCAATGCCATCAAATACAGCTACAGCAATGGCCAGGTCACAGTATCTCTTCTACGCCAGGGAAAATGGGCCGTTATTGATATTAGTGATACAGGAATGGGTATTGCCGAATCTGAACAGCAGCAAATATTCAACCGCTTTCATCGGGCCACAGAGACCGGCTCCCGGGACGGGCAAGGGGTCGGGCTCGGGCTCAGTATCGCCGAATCCATAGCAAAAGCCCATAATGGCCATATTGAATGTAACAGTGTCCTGGAAAAGGGAACGACCTTTCATGTTTTTCTTCCTGCAACCCCGCAATCAAATTAATTCAATATTGATAAACTCGTAAAAACCTCAATTTCTGATGGATAAGTAAAAAGCTTCATACTGGAGTCGTACTATTTTTCTAATATTTCTGAGTACATACGGTACCTGTAACGATAGTGAAATTCACAACAACGAAGAAGATAGAAGATTTTTACGACACCACCAAATTAGAATTTTATCATGTTGAGTTAATCTTCCTTTAATCTTCATGTTCTACTTTGTCCCCCGTAAAGAAAACAGTTCTGGTTTATGAAGCAGAGCTGATTGTGACAAACAAAACTATTTTACCGAGGAGATAGGATATGGATAATAAGATGAGTACAGAGGGAAAACGTAAACGCTATGGAGTCAAGGGTCTGCTGGCATTGGGACTGCCGTTTTTTGTCTCCGGTGTATTTGTCACTTCGGGGATAAATGGAATTCACTCCTCTGTTGCCGGGGATGCTGTCGAAGGAGTGCAGTCGACGACTTCAGTTCAAGCAATTGTCCCCAGCTCTTTTGCCCAACTGGCAGAAAAAATGAGCCCAACCGTGGTCAACGTTAAAGTTACCAAGGTTGCCAAAGCTGCCTTTCCGGGTCCGCATTTTCAGAGGGGCCCATCCGGTGAATTTTTCGGCCGCTTTTTTGAAGAAATGCCCCAGCAGCCTCGGGAGCATCGTACCCAGGGAGCAGGATCAGGGGTCATTATCAGTGAGGACGGCTACATCCTCTCCAACAACCATGTGGTCGAGGATGCTCAGGAGGTTATCGTCACCCTGGCCGATAAAAAAGAGTATACAGCCCAAGTCATCGGCCGGGATCCCAAAACTGATCTTGCTGTTCTGAAGATCAATGTTGAAAAAGATCTTCCTGCCGCCGCTCTTGGCAATTCCGAGCGGTTAAAGGTTGGTGACTGGGTTGTCGCTATTGGCAATCCTTTTGGTCTAAGCCATACGGTGACATCTGGAATAGTCAGCGCAAAAGGCCGGGTAATCGGCGCAGGTCCTTATGATGATTTTATTCAAACCGATGCTTCGATAAATCCCGGTAACTCCGGCGGTCCGCTTTTCAATATGCATGGGGAAGTTATAGGGATCAATACAGCAATTATTCCCCAGGGCCAGGGCATTGGCTTTGCTATCCCGGTTGACACAGCCAAACCGCTTATTCCGCAGCTGGTAGACCATGGTGAGATTACCAGGGGCTACCTTGGGGTCAATATTCAGTCTATCACCCCGGACCTGGCGGAAGCACTCAAAATTAAAGAGACCAAGGGTGCTCTTATCGCCGATGTGGTCGCTGACAGCCCGGCCGAAAAGAGCGGCCTGAAACGCGGTGACATTATCGTTGATTTTGACGGCAAAAATATTGAAGACAGCCATGACCTGCCGGCTAAGGTGGCAGCTACTCCGGTAGACGAAGAGGTTCAGATCACAGTCCTTCGTGACGGCAAAGAGCAACAACTCACGGTGAAAGTAGGAAAACTTGCCTCAGATGAAACTGCTCTCGCCAGTTCCTCGGAACCAGCCAAAGGTAAATGGGGAATGCAGCTGCATGAGCTCAGCCCACAGATGCAGGAACGTTTCGGCATTAATGCTGATCAGGGCGTCGCGGTTGTCGGGGTCGAACCTGACAGTTCAGCAGCCGAAGCCGGTATCCGCCAGGGCGATGTGATAGTCGAAGTGAATAGAAAGACAGTCAAATCGATCGATGACGTCAAAGAGTCCATCAGTGCTGCAAAGGATAAAGACCGACTGTTGCTGCTGGTACAAAGACAAAACGGAAAATTCTACATTCCACTGGAGCAGCAGGGATAAATTGAATAAGGCTTTGCCGTAAAAAGCAACAGCAACACTCCTGACATGGTCCGCATAGGCAAGTATGCACGTAACCTGATGCGCCATGTCAGGCTCTCTAGCCGGTAGTCAACAATTAAGCAGTCTTCATGGGTTACGAGTTATCCAACGCTGCCTTGGCTGAGAAGCAACAACCTGCTGCTTATACAGATCCTCCCAGTTCGGCGGAGGCTGGGTATAAACTGCAACTGAACAAGACTGACGCTTGATCATGGAGCCGTCAGCCATTTCAATGATGATGCTGCCGCCTTTTGTGACTTTATGGACGATCCCATAGGAACGAATCAACCTGCTTGATTTGCTATCGGGGTTTTCAGCTATGACGATATCACCTTTGTGCATAATATTCTCACTCGTTTTGCCTAAAAACATATGTGCACAAAATTATAAGCATTAGTTACAGAAAGTCCCTCGCTTTTCAGAACTAATAGCGATTTCCATGTGGCGATCAAACGGGTAGACAAACAGCGAACTATTCTATACGCTCTTTTGCGGTTTGCAGCGCAAGCTCTTTATCCCTGGTGAACAGCTTCCATTTCATTGCCGATGAATGAATACCGGCTTGCTTATCCTGACCTCGTGCCAAATACCAGTGACCAAAGCGTTCGACGGTGGCAAAGGGGTGATTCTCAGTGCAGAAAAGGCCGCATGGCTTGACCTCTTGATAGTATATTGTTTCTGCTGGGTCTTCACCATACGCCATCTCTTTAGGCAATTCTATTTGCGACATATCACAATTTTCCGCTGCTTTTTGATCCAACCACTCTGAAATATTCATTTTCACCCTCATAAAAATTGAAAGTCACGCCCTTTGTTGACACATCTCGTAATTATCGCCGTAATATATTTATATGCATCATTGGACTAACAGGCGAACGTGGCTATCATATGTAACAACAGACAAAGAAGATATTCTGAAAAACGGCAGAGTAAAAATTCCTTTAACTGGTGCTTATGAACTCATTTGATACGCTCATTTTTCCGGACACGAATATTTTGCAGGAAGAATACTTTCCACTCTTGCTGTTCTGTTCTCCTCTGCACTTTCTGCAACCCGTGGAACCTGACCCCGATAAAAAGACAGATGCGGAAAACGATCATTTTTACCGGCATGGGCTGTGGCGGGCACATGTTCCTGCGCCACTCGGGAACAATCGAAGTCACTTTTTACACTTGATCGACGACATCAGAAAACGGAAGGAATATTATCTTGATCAACTCAGCGTTCTGACCACCCACTTGAAAAGCGCATCGGCAAGTACTGCTCATCAGAAAGAGCAGCAGGAGCTTGTCGCCTCTCTTCTTGTGGAACACGGAGTACCCGAAAAGGATATAAAGGGACAGCTGCAGCTGTGGCAGTCTCGACTTATTTTAAGTATTGCCGAGATACAAAGCGACGAAGAGGACGCGTTGAAAGAGGAAATCGCCTATTTTGACGACAAAGAAATTGCGGCCCTTCGTTCTTTAAAAAATAAGGACGATTCTGATGTAGAAGCTCTGCTCAAAGAGATCGACGGTGTTAAAAAACAGGGGACAAGGTTTCGTACGGACAATATTATCAACTGTTTTGACGCCTGGCTGTATCTCATGCACCAGAAACCGCTGCCGGCTGTGAAACTCTGGTTAGCTACAACACGAACTGCAGCCGAACAAATTCTGGTAAGATATGAGGCCGCCAGCGGCAGGCATGCTGTGCCTGTTTTCAAACTCGCCCTTCCCGCAACTATTTCGGCAAGCTCCAAATACGTAGTCGAACAGATCGAAGCCTTTCACCGGGCAACGACGTTCATCCACAGGGGGTTGGTCACCGATTTTGTCCGACTCACTACAACAATACCATATGAAGCCGATTCGCCTGATGATCTTCTGCCCTATGGCACCGACTGGGCTGACCAATGGGAGACTATATTGTATGACGCTTTTCCTGCCGCACAGGAAGGCAGAACCGCCATTACCTTTTATCTGCTGCCCGGCCATCCAGTTGGTGAACTTTTCGTTTCGCCGGATGGAATCGAAAAAGCCAACCTAAAGAGGACCGATAAGGCGGCACACGGCTTACTCGGTGTACTTGGCAGCATATGAAGCTTACCCGTTGCTGAATGCTTGCCAACCAAATGCATTGACCGCAATCGTTCAAAGAACGAATGTATCATTTAAAATAAATATGCTCCATACAATCACCAATATTCTCTTGCTTTTGGCGGGCTTTATCTGCCTGATTTCAGGCGCTGAAGGGCTGGTTCGAGGGGGTCGTTCAATCGGTTTGCGGCTTGGTCTGACCCCGCTGTTTATCGGACTGACCATTGTCGCCTGCGGGACAAGCGCGCCAGAACTGGTAGTCAGTGTCGGGGCGGCATTGCAGGGCAAAGGTGACATCGGGGTTGCCAATGCCGTCGGCTCGAATATTTTTAATATTGCGCTAATACTCGGTCTTACTGCCGTAATTACACCGATAAAAGTATCAATTTCGGTGATCAAGCTGGACATCCCCATCATGATTGTTGTTTCAGGAGTCGCCTTCTGGCTGATCAGCGGGACGACTATCAGCAGAATTACCGGATTTTTTTTAGCATCCGCCCTTGGTCTCTATATTGCACTGACATATTACCTAACCGTAAGAGCAAACAGTGGTGACATGAAGTCCCATGACCCGGTCCCCTCCTCCATTAGTTTATGGGTAAAAGACATTCTGTTCATCCTCGGTGGAGTAGCGATGATGGTTCTGGGCTCAAAGCTACTCGTTGATTCCGCATCCCTTCTGGCTCGGTTGATCGGGGTAAGTGAGGCTGTAATCGGTCTGACTGTCGTTGCTGCAGGCACCAGCATGCCGGAGCTTGCGACTTCGATCGTGGCGGCCTTAAGGCGTCAGCCGGATGTGGCCGTCGGCAACGTTGTCGGATCGAACATTTTTAATATACTTGGCATACTGGGCGTTTCCTCACTTATCACCCCTTTGTCCGCCCCCGGCATCAGTGTGGTAGATTTGAGTGTCATGATGATTGCAGCGGTTGTTCTGCTGCCCCTTGCCTGGACCGGCATGATCCTGAAGCGCTGGGAAGGAGGTTTGCTGCTTCTGGGCTATGGTCTCTATCTCTATTGGCTGTGGCCGGTTTCCTGAGGTGAACTCAGAAATATCTGCTGCTGAACTTGCAAAAGGTTATTGCCTGCACCTGCAGCATATCCTCTCCCCATATGTTCTGCCAACATTTCATAAATATCCGCAGTACATATTGAAGCTTTTTGCTTATGCATCGTAATTCGAGGTTTTACGAACTTGTCACACCTTGAATTTACCAACTATGGCATTTAATTCTTCCGCTCCGGCATAAAGATCCTGGGCATTCGCTTGCACATCATTGCTGCTGCTTGATATTTTACGTGAAGCTTCCGATACCTCGGCGATATCTTTTGAGATACTTGCCGAGACCACAGAGCTCTGACTGACATTTTCATTCACTTCCTGGATGCCCTGACTGGCCTGGGCTATATTGTTGGCAATTTCCTGGGTTGTCACGGCCTGCTCTTCTACTGCCGTGGCGATAGTTGCGACGATTTCATTGACACCCCGTATCACGCCGTTAATCTCCCCAATCTCAGCTTCCGCAGACGAGGTGGTATTGAGAACATCAGTAATAACCGCCTTTATATCAAGCGTTGCAATTGCCGTTTGCTTGGCGAGTTCTTTTATCTCATTGGCCACAACCGCAAACCCTTTTCCAGCTTCCCCTGCCCGTGCTGCTTCTATGGTTGCATTGAGGGCGAGGAGATTAGTCTGCTCGGATATTTCAGTTATTGTTTCAGCTACTTTGCCAATTTTATTGGCCGCGATTCCCAGCTCGTTCATTTTTTCATGGGCACTTTGCGACTGACCAACCGCCTCGCTGGCAACACCTCGTGCTTTCTCGGCATTTTCCGCAATTTCTTTGATGGTCGCACTCATCTCTTCGGAGGCTGCGGCGACCATTGACAAATTTGTCGCCGACTGCTCCATTGCCGCAGCGACGTTGTTGATATTTGCGCTCATTTCCTCAGATGCCGTGGCAACATTAGTTGAACGCTGCGAGGTGTCCTCTGCGCCCGAAAGCAGCTCCTGGGAAATAGCGGAGAGATTTGTTGATCTATCACTCACCTGTACAGAATTCTGGGCAATTTGTTTGATAATCACCTGCAGTTTTTCAATGAACAGATTGAACCATCTGGCCATTTCACCGACTTCATCCTTTGATTTTACAGCCAGCCTCATGGTAAGATCGCCTTCACCTTCAGCGATATCTTTAAGTCCTGCTACCGCCGCATTGATCGGCCGGGTTATGCTTTTCGAGGCAAAATAGATCAGCAGGCCAACAACAAGCTGCGCGGCAATCACGACAGCAATAAGACTGTTGCGGATTTCATTAGGCGCCTGGAGAAACTCATCTCTGTTCTGGGTTAAGGCAATGGACCAGTTTTTCAGGGCAACCGGAGCATAGCCGGCAATTTTATCGACATCTTTAAAGGTGTAATTCTGAACCCCTTTTTTCCCGGCAAGCATCTCTGCAGTTATCTCCTCCATGCCTTTCAGTGTCCTGAGATCGAGCTCAAGAATAAATTGTTCATTGGGATGAGAATTAATAATGCCATTTTTATCGATCATAAACGCGTAACCGGTCTCACCGATTTTTGATCCTGAAACGATATTTATTAACAGGTCCGCCTTAATAGACAGACCAAAAACGCCCAGAAATTCTCCCCCACTCGATTTAACCGGAGCGCAAACAACATAGATCATTTTTCCGGTTGATTTCGATTTGACAATTTCACCGACTACGGTCAAGCCTGTTCTTCTAGCTTCTTGAAAATATTCACGACTGGAAATATCCGACCCTTTGTATTCCTTGCCATCAGCAAGTTCACCAGTCAGCAGCAATCCATTTTCATCCGTGACAAAAATACCCAGATAGCTATCGTCAAATACCCTAAATTTCTTTTTCATGTCCTGCCGAAGCAGGGTGAGATCGTCTGCAGCCCCGTCAGCACCCCGCTTTTTCACTTGTTGCAGGACGTCGATGATCTGCGTGTCAGAGGCAAACGCCCCAGCCGTTAAAGTCTGCAAACCAAGTATAGTTTCGATTGTCTGGGCAAGATTTTGTGCATGCTCCTGGGCATTATTTTTTGAGATATCACTGAGAGCGCGGGTTGATTTTAAAACTGACACCATGCCAACAATCAGCAGTGGGATCAGTACCGCGATACATCCACCTGCAATAAGTCTGAAAGTAATCGACCTGACGTTTATTTTTTTCATCAATTCTCCATAGTTGACAATTTTCGAAAGCGACAATAACTGAATCAAAACAATACTTGAATATCTTATGTTAGAAAAAAAGATTAAGCAAATTTTGGTCGCAGATAATTGAGTGGAGAGTCCATACAACAGAGGATGGCAAGAATGTGCAGATTTTAGTGCCGATGGTTACAATTGTGCTGTTTTTTAATTGCCGTAAAGGAACAATTATGCCGCGCAATTGAATGGGGGAGAATATGGGTGAATGGATCAGTGCTGCGGCCCAATCATGGACCGACACCAATGGTTTTTTATGGTGGAGCGGGCACCTTTCCAGCTGTTGTTCGTTGTTATCTATTCTCGGAAAATTTTTCCTTGGCCAGAACAATTTTTTCCAGCAGTTCATCAAAATCCACCGGTTTCAGACAATAATCAAAGGCCCCTTTCTTCATACCGCTGATGCCGACATTGAGCGAAGCGTGGCCGGTGAGGATGATAACTTCCAGTTCCGGCTGGATCTTTTTCATTTCAGCCATGCACTCCAGCCCATCAAGCCCCGGCATGCTGACATCCATGATCACCACATCAATGTTCTCCTGCCCCAGCTCGATCCAATGCCTCCATGACAATCACCCGCCGTCACAAAATCGATTTTTCGGCGCATGAAAAATTTGGCCATAATTTGACGAAAATCTGCTTCGTCGTCCACCAGCATAATTTTTCTTTATCCATGTTCAGGCTCCCCGATATTTGGTGATGGTTTCCAGAGAAAGCATCTCCTCAATGTCTCTGAGAAATTTCTCCCTATACTGTTCAACCGCCTGTGGCTGATCCATGACCATATCCAGTTGTCGTGCGTGGGTGGTCAGATAGCCAAGTATCTGCAACCGCTTTTCCAGATACTCCACTGGCTGTTTTTTTATGCCGGGCCAAAAGGGCATCGGAACGTAATTCAACACGAAAGTCATAACGCTGCAGAATATCGGCCAGGAGCTTGGCCCGCACTGCTTTGCGCCGCATATCGGCAGCACCGCCTTTAAACCTGAAAGTTACATAGCTTTCAGTCAGGAGGTCACTGAGGTAGGCCTCAATCATCGCATAATGATAGCCCAGACGAACACTGAGATTACAGAAATTTGCCGAAACCAGAAAGTAATTTTTCGTTGTCAAGCCGGAAGGCACCGACGGATCGAGATCCGGTCGCATGGCAGATTGAAAAATTATTGAACCAAAGCCCCTGGCGCTGATCGGTGGCGGTCCTTCCCAGGGAAAAGCCGATATGCCGCGCCAGATGGCCTGCATCGGCAAAGAGACAATATCTTCGATACGAACCGTTTTGCTTTTGCTATCCACTCCCTGCCGAAAACCATCGGCCAGGTCGATAACCCACCATTCGAGAGGAACATCACCGACCAGTCGCTTGGCGGTTCCCTTATCGAAATGATGCTCTTTGCCATAATTAAACATCTCCGAAACTGATTTTTCATGGCAGAACCGGGTGATGTCGTGCAGAGTTTCACACCAGGTCGACTTAAATTGAGACGATGTTGGATCGTTGAGATTAAGCGGCGTTATATACTGCAGAGCCTCCGTGACAATCCTCTGCACCGGACTGCCGGCCATAATATCCCTTTTAACGATATTGTTGCCGCAGCAAGTCTTCTCTCTTGCCCTGATATATTGCCCGGGCAGAACTATTCACCGTGATCATTTGTCCGCTGGTAAGAACCGTCATCGCATCGGGCAGACTGAACAAGGCAGGGATGCCAAATTCCCGGGCGACAGTGGCCAGGTGTCCGGCTTCTGTACCATTTTCAGCAATTACTGCTGCGGCCCTGCCCAAAAGTGGTGCCCATTCCGGCAAGGGATGTTTCAGGACCAGGATACGCACCTTTGGGAAACTGACGCATCTCTTCTCTTGAGTCAACCAGAAAGACCTCACCGCTGGCAATTCCACCACTGGCGCAGATCCCGCCGGACAGAAAGGGTGGTTCCCCTGTTTCACTTTGCTCTGGCACCGGTTGGGTACTCTGGGACTGGTTCTTTTTTGCCGATATGTATGGGTCTGCTTTGCAGGATATAAAGATTTCCCTGATGATCAAAAGACCATTCAATATCCTGAGGCTGACCGAAATGGTTTTCCAGCTGGAGTGCCGTCTCTGCAAGTTTTCTGATCTGGCTGCAGGTGAGAGATGACAGGCTGGCCGACTGATCCTCGCCGCCGTCACTGCCCCTGACGTATTTCACTGTAAACAACGGGAAATGGTTTTTCACGACCAACAAGATAAAGATCGGTGACTGTCGTTCCGTCGACCACTCCCCTGGCAATTCCTGATGTTGCGTTGATACGCATCACCTCGCTTTCTTCTTCACCGGGATCCCTGGAATAGGTCACACCGCTGACCAGAGCATCGACCATAACCAGACAGCCCACGCACATTTCTATATCTTCGTGACGATAGCCTCGTTTTCGACGATAGGCAATGGCCTTTGGTCCATATTTGCTGGCGATAACCTTCTTATACAAATCACTTATCTCACTCTTTTCGACATTAAGGAAAGTGCTATAAAGACCGGCAAAAGAAACCCCGGCAGTGTCTTCTCCCAATGCACTTGAGCGCATGGCCACCCGGCAGCCCGGATAGCTCTCCTTTTCAAGACGATCGAAATGGAGGTGGAGCAATTCTTCAAGGTCAGGCGGCAAAGGAGCTTCCATGACGATTTTCTGCATTTCTGCGCAGGTCTTGTAGAGATCGTCAAGATCTTCCGGATCAACTACCTGCAAAAGCCGGTTGATTTCAGCAATATGGTCTGCTGTCAAGAAATGTCTGGTTGCTGAGGCAGTGATCACAAAACCTTGCGGCACCGTTATCCCGGGAAGAGATGAAATCTCTCCGAGATTGGCCATTTTTTCGCCGGCCTGATCTTTGTCATCCTTTCTGACCTCATGCAAGGCCAGGACCAAGGGGCCTTGTAGAAAGTTGTGTTTTCTCTCAACGATCTCATTTAAGTCATTGCTGATTTTTTCAAATATTCTTTCCAGTTCGGTGTATTTTCCATCCGACATCTCAAGGATATTGCGGATCATTTTATAGACATTGACCAGAATGGCCGAAATCTTCGATCGGACAAAGGCCATCCGGTAACTCTCACCGCTGTAGTACACCTTTTCCAGTTCTGCCATCGCCTGCAGGGCATTGTTGTTGGCGGTCAGAAGACTTCTGAAATTTGCGTATCGTTTGGTAAAGGCAGTACGAAGCTCTTCAGGACTTAAGCTTGGCTGGGGTTCGGCGAACAGACTTTGTTTTAAAAAGGTGAAGATCCTGCGCATAGTTTGTGATCCTTGTCTGCCCGCAAGGCGTGTGACGGGATAATTCCCGCCACACGCCCCTATGGCTAGCCGATTTTTACCACGATCAGTGGCCGATCTTCAGACCTAATCCTTCAAAAAGATACATGATGCCAAACCCGTACCAGAGTGTATAGCAAACGTAAAAGCCGAGTGCTGCGATAATCAGCATAAAACTGTCCTTATAACTGCCGGCCTCCACCCCGTAGTAATTATATGCAGGTTCAAGAGCTTTTGCCTGGATTGCAGCAATGGTCTTTGCCTGTTTAAAACTCTCCTGCTTGGTGAGATCCTTGCCCATTGACTTGAATGCCGTCCACCAGTTGAACAGCACCTGTTTTTCAGCATAGCCGTACTTGGCAGCGAGCACTGATCCATTATTGTGAAACATTTGATCGGCATCTTCAAGGCTGGCTTTCATGATCTGGGCCATATCACCTTTTACCGCCAATTCTTTGCCGGAAACGGTTACCTCTGCACCACTCGCCTGAAAAAGCTTTGCCGTATCAGTGGCCTGCTGGTCACTGTCCAGTTTAATCTTAACATCTATCATCTTGCCTGCATATTGTTCACTGGCCGTGATTGATTCGGGAATAAAATACGATGAACCCTTGGAAATCATATTGAACAGATTATCCATGTAATCGAGCCCATTTACATTTCCTGGAAAAATGGGGCTGAATATTGCTACAAGTAACCCAAAAAAGGCCACCAACATCACTATTCCTCTTACTTTCAACTTTTTCTGCATGCTCATATCAGTTGCCCTCCGATGTCAATTCTTTCAGTTTGGAATCTTTGAAGTTCGATTCTTCATGACTCGACGAAGAATGCTCCGATCTCAATTCTTTAAGATTTGTGAAAAATACGTAAAATACCCAAACGGCGAATGCACCGATGGTCAGAAAAAACAGGACATTACCCACGGTGTTGATCATTGCTCCCGCACTTTTGGTGATCTCGATATAACCAAGGCCTTGCAATTTTGCCGGCATCGCAAAAAAACGGTTAATAAAACCGGCGGTAACCGCCAGGGCAAAAAATCCGCGGATCATGATACCCGGCACCACTTTGGTAATGAGAGATCCTATCTGCACGCCGATCAGCGAGCCAAGCAGCATGCCCATTGCCAGAGTATAGAAGACAAAACCATAGAAGGCATACTGACTGAGTGAACTATAACCGGCGGTAAAAACTATCTGGAAAATATCGGTACCGACAGTGGTCATGGATGAGACACCCAGGCCATAGACAAAGATGGGGAAGGTGAGAAAACCGCCGCCGACACCCATAATGGAAGCAGCAAGGCCGACAATCAGACCGCTCACCACCAGAAAAATCGCCGAAATTTTACGGCCACCGGGAGTAACACCCTCATCAAAGGTCAGCATTGGCGGCATATGAATGGATTGCAACCGCTTACCCATCGGTGGAACCTGTTCTGCACGCCCGGTTTTCTTGCTCCGTCCCTGCCTCGCCTTTTCTGGCCTTAAAATAATCCATCAGTGCGTAAAAGGAGAGAAAACCAAGGATGAAAACATAGACAGTAGTAATGAACAGATCGCTCAGTACCGGGTTCAGATCATAGAGATATCTGTTCAACATACCGCCCAGAGTCGCACCTGCGATAGAGCCGACCAGGAAGGTTCCCGCAAGAGAAACGGAGATGTTGCCGAGTTTTCTATGGAGAACACTGCCCATGATCGCCTTGGCAAAAATATGAAACAGATCGGTGCCCACCGCCAGAATACCTTTGACGCCCGCACTCATCAGTGCCGGGGCGATGATAAAGCCGCCGCCCGCGCCGATACAGCCGGTAATGAGACCGGCACAGACGCCCGACAAAAATCGAGGCAAAGAAAATAAGGTTGGTATAATGCGAAGGCATATACGCTTGTCTTGCCACCAAGCATATCCGGCAATGTTCCGTCTCCCGCTGCGATAGCTATCCCGCCAAGCATAATCGGCAGAAGCAGGAGAAAGAGCACAGCCATTCGTTTTTTGCTGCGCAATATATTGGTTGACGTTTCCAGGTCCCAGCGCGCGTATGCCTCGGACCCCCTGACCATCATCTGGTAAAACTCTCTACCGTAGCTCATTGTAATTTCCTTTTCTGTTAAGATTTATCTTTCCAACTCTTAATATTTGGTCATACCTGTTCTTAGAATCAAACAGGCATTGACATATGTTTTTTCAAAAGTGCCTGATCGATCTTTTCCTGATGCAAGCGTTTCTTCTCATAGGCCTCCTCAAGTTTTTCCAGAAGCGGATCCGTCTCGATGGGTTTCATCAGATAATCAAAGGCACCCAGTTTCATCCCTTCAATGCCTGACTCCACTGAAGCATGACCGGTCAGCAGCACCACCTCGACCAGCGGCTTCAAACTGCGAATCTGGCGCAGGGTTTCGATCCCATCCATTCCCGGCATTTTGACATCCAGCAGCACTACATCAATGCGGCTGTGGTCGAGAATCTCCAGGGCTTTCTCGCCACTCTCCGCACTCTGAACTTTCAAGCCTCGTTTGGTCAGAATTTTCGAAGTCATTTCCCGAAACTCCTCCTCATCGTCCACTACCAGTACATTGAATTCTCTCATGGTTTATTCTCCTTCATAGTCATAAATGTTTAGTGCAGAGGTCTATCGTTCCCGTCATTTCGGTGCACCGAAACTGATGACCGGCAGAACAATGGTAAAAATGGCCCCTCCACTCTTTCTATTTTCAACTGTTATCGATCCTCCAAGCTTTTGGATGATGTCGTAGCTTATATAGAGTCCAAGCCCGGTCCCCTTGCCCGGATCCTTGGTGGTAAAAAATGGATCAAAGATCTGTTTGATATTCTCCGGCTTAATTCCCGGCCCGCTATCAGCAAACTCTATGACCAATTTGCCGTCATCTCTCATTCTTGAACTGATCTCAATCTTTCCACCATGACCAACCGCATCGATGGCGTTATTGATCAGGTTGAGAAATACCTGCTGCAATTGCGGGCCGTCGGTCATTGTGCCCGGCAGGTTTTTGGCCAGATTTCTAACGATTGTTATATTGTTCATACCCAGCCTCACGTTCGACAAAAGAGACGGTCTCTTCGAGGAGGTCGTTGATCTGCACCTTTTCCTGCTGACTGGCCATCTTCCTTGAAAAACCGAGCAGCCGGTGGGTAATTGTTCCTGCCCGTCGCACATGGTGTTTGATCTGTTCCACGGCCTTCTGGTATTCCTCCAGATTCTTAACCTGAGCCGGATCCTCATCCGGCAGCAGTTCACCTATCCAACCGGCCTGGTTGGTGATCATCTGCAGAGGATTGTTTATTTCATGGGCTATCCCTGCCGCCAATCGACCGACTGTGGCCATTTTTTCCACTTGAACAAACTGCAGGCTGAAAGCCGCATACTCCTTGTCTGATCTCTCGAAATTTCTGGAGAGAGATATACTGATAAACGTCGCCACAGCCATGGAGATGAACGATATGACAATAACGATGAGAATGATTCGGTCCCGGAGGCGCAAATAGTAGTCGAGGGAATCCGCAATGTTGGCTTTAAGGATCAACAGCCAGTGGCCCTTGTCTATCAAACGGGTGGCATAGATATCGGTGGCAGTGACTAAAGATGCATGTTTGTTGTCGAAAGAAATCATTTTCCTGTCTGTTTCCGACAGGACCGTTTTGCCGAGCAGACTCGGGGTTTGCAACTCACCGGCATGATTGACAATAAAGGCATCCCCATGGGGACCAATCTGGGCGGAATGAAGCAGGGAATTGAAAATACTTGAATTGATGGTTGCCCTGAGCACATAGTTCTTCAGCGGATCGGTGACCGCCACGACAAAATGAGGTGTATTGCGATATCCCGTAAAGACATCACTGACATGTACTCCACTGATCAACGTCTCCCGGAACCAGGGGGCGTCATCATATTTTTTCCCTTCGATCTTGGCCCGATAAGGACCGACATACGCATGCTGTGTGCCGGAAACATCAATGACCTGGAGATCGACAATATCTCCCTGACTATTCATGGCCAGAAACAGCTTTTCCACATTTTGCGGATTGAAAAAAAATTCCTTTGAATAGAGGGAAACCAACATGCTGAGCATGTTGATTTTATCTTTCAAAAACTGGGAAATTACCTCTGTCCGGTGTTCAATGGTGCTGATGGCAAGCTCATTGAATTTTATAACATTGGTGTCTTCTACAGAATCCTTCATTATCCAGGCAAAACTGACGATGGGAACAATACTCAGAAAGAAAAAGGCAATGAGCAGCCTTTTGGTAATTGTGTCGTAATAGTTTCTTTTTCTTTCCATGACTGCCTCTATCAGTTATCAAAAACCAAGCGCAGTTGGGGAAACAGCAGCTCAAACGGTGGAGAGTCGCTCACAACTAAATGACTCTGTGAAACTTCTCCAAGATCACGCTCAACATCTTTCCTGATCGCATCGTCGACCAGAAAAATCGTCTTCTGCTCTGGAAAATTTGTTAAAAGACGGAAGGTGTTAATAAGCTCTTGGTTATAGTCTTAAGGTAAATGACGGTCAGGTCAGGACAGAAAGTGAGAATACTCAGGTCGGCCATTCTTCCTGCTGTTGATGTTTCAAAAAGAATATTGCATCCGCTCGATAAAAAACGACATATTTGGTCGAATTTTGGGAAGTTATCCTGAAGTTGCACTTCATTTTCACAGATAAAAAGAATTTTCCTGGTTTTGGGTGGAAGAAGCGAGGCAAATACAGGTAAATCGTTTTTTGCAAGAAACCGACAACATCAGCAGCATCAACAAAATCTGCGCCAGTCGGTGTCGGTTTGTGGATCTTATCAGCAAACCATGCTTTCACCTCCCTGAAAGAAATGCAGCAGGCGTCGGCTATTTCATCAATGGGCAGGAGGTGCTGCCCATTGTTCTTGTTGTGGTACCATCCTCTGATCATGATCAGTTTCCCCACAGACGTTTTACGTGTCGATTCACCTTGAATCTTTACACGGGGATTAGCAACCGGCGTGCCATAAAGACAATTCTTTAAAAAAGTATTTTTTCTCCATATAATCAGTACATTTAACTCAAATTTCAATGGACAGCATCTAGTAGTTTCACTACCGTCCCCTTATGCATGTGATGCGCAAAGCGTCCAGATCCTTAACAGTGTGTAAAAAGAGCTGACACTAACACTCCGTACAATCTGATTAGTACCCTGCCAACAGGCGTCCAAAATGTTACGCATTCTCTCATGTCACAGCCTAAAACTTGATATCCCCAGCCACTTGGCGATTCCAGAAAATTATTTAGTCAGAAATAAAGAAAGATGGCATATTTATTGCAGCATATAGATCGCAGTATTATCCGCCTTATAGCACTGTTGTTGCCATGGCGAGAAAGAAGCCCGATATCATTCTAAAAACATAACGTGGCGTGTATGCTGCAAGCATTTTTTATGAGGAATTTTTCCGACAGGCAATATTCTTCAAGGAAAAGAGGAAGCAATCAAAGCTTTGACAACCTTACATGCCTAGAGGACAAGGTTGCAGAGTCATGCGTAGTGCTGGATTCATTGCATATTGTGGTAACAGACATCAATCAACATGTTCGCAATTTTCTGCAACGCGAGCTTGAAAAAGAAGGATATACTGTTCACAGTGTCAAGACCGGCAGTATCGCCTGGAACTGATGTCGGGTGCAGGCTGAAGTGGATTTAATTATTCTTGATCCGGAAATTTTTCCCTCTTTTGATCAAACTCTTATTGACAGGATTATGCGCCAAAACACCTCACTGCAGATAATTATTCATACCTATGCAGATTCTATTGGTGATATCACAGCAGGGAAAAATATACATCTTGTTGCAAAGGATGGGCAAAGTATCGGCCCATTAAAATCTGTAATCAGGACCTGTTTTGAACTATTCCAGGACAAGAAGAAATATTGATTTTTTATTCTATATTCTGGCGTGAGGGTAAAATGGTTTTGCGGGGCGAAGTAAAGCATCCTGGCCTGTCCTGATTACTGCATGGCCCATCTTGAATTTTTCTATTTTGGCATGCAATGTTGGTCTGGATATTCCAAGTAATTTGGCAGCATGGGACCGGTTGCCCTGGGTAATTCAAGAGCTTCCCGAATCAATAGTGCAGCGACATGATCGAGACAGGAATCAAAAAGTCTCTCCTGTTTTTCAGCATGCAGAAGAGCTCTGATCCATGGCTGGATATCTCCTGCAACAGTCTTGATTTTCGCCATTGCCTGTTCTTTTCTGTTCCTGATTGAGGGTGATATCTTCCGGCTGAAGAGGAGCACCTCTGTTGAAAATCAAGGCTTTTTTCAGGCTGTTGGAAAGTTCCCGGATATTGCCAGGCCAGTCATATTGTTTGATTTTATGCATCGCCTCGGTGGTAATACCGGGATTATCGAGCGACATTTCCGCCGAGAGTCTGGCCAAAAGATATTCAGTCAAAGTATCAATATCCTCTTTGCGTTCCCTGAGGGGAGGCATGGTCAGGGTAACTACCCTCAGGCGGTAGTACAAATCTTCTCTGAATGTCCCATCGGCAACGGCTGTTTCAAGATTCCTGTTTGTTGCTGCAATAACCCGCACATCCACATCGATCGGATCTTTCCCCCCAGTCTCTCGATACTGTTTTCCTGCAACAATCGTAAAAATTTGGACTGGATACTGAGGGGCATATCACCAATCTCATCAAGGAATACTGTTCCTCCCCTGGCCTGCTCGATTTTGCCGACCCGCTTGTGCACGGCACCGGTAAAGGTACCTTTTTCATAGCCGAAGAGTTCACTTTCCAGCAGAGTTTCCGGAATGGCCACACAGTTGACGACAACAAAGGGTTTATCCGCTCGGTTGGAATGATTATAGATGGCCCGAGCAGCAAGCTCTTTGCCGGTACCTGATTCGCCTCTGATCAGAACAGTGGCATCTGTTGACGAGACTCTGCCGATAGCTTTATACACCTCCAGCATACTGCTGCCACTGCCAACCAGGGCTTCCCTGCCAGAAAAAATCTCCCCATCGGGATTGACATCAACCGGCGAGGACATGCAGCGTCCTGCAACCACAGCCTTTTTCAACAACCTGGAGCATTTCAGGCACATCAAAAGGTTTATAAATATAATCAAAGGCTCCTTTCTGGATAGCTCCGATGGCAGTTTCCGTGCTGCTGTAGGCAGTAATGATGATGACCGGAAGTTTTGGGAATATCTCATGGATGACTTCAAACACCTCAAGTCCGCCCATGTCCGGCAAACGGATATCCAGGATGACCACATCCGGCCGGTTGTTTTTGACCGCCTCGATCCCTTCTCTGCCGGTAAAAGCATTCGCTGTTTTATACCCTTCCTGGGAGAGAATTTTGGCAAAACTCAGCCCCAGCTGCTGGTCATCATCAATTATCAGAATCTGATTCATGATCGCTCTCCTCCAATCGGCAACAAGATAGTACATTGAGCCCCCTGATCCGGATTTGAGGAAACAATGAATTTGCCATTGTGTTCCCGCACAATTCTGGTGACGATGCTCAGGCCAAGACCTGAGCCGTCTTCTTTGGTGGTAAAAAAAGGTGTGACCACTTTATCGATGATCGCCTCTGGAATTCCGGGACCGCTATCACTGACGGTGACAGCAATGACATCCCCCATCTTCGGATGGTGTTCGCGTGTTTCGGTGATAGAAATCTTGCCGCCGGTTTCCATTGCTTCGCAGGCGTTAATGACCAGGTTAACCAAAGCCTCTTTGATCCTGTCCGCATCCACCCTGACTTTTGGCAGATCCGGCTGAAAGTCAGTAGTGCAGCTCGACGTTGTACGCTTTGAGTCGATATTCCAGAAGGGTTATCACAGAATTGACGATATCCCTCAGATAACATTCTCTCAATCTCAGTTTCGGTGATCTGGCAAACTCTAAAAAATTTTCAACTATCCTGTCTATCCTGGCAATTTCATCGGAGATAACCTGAAGATCCTCAGCCTGGGTTTCGGTCAGTTTGAGGGATCGTCCCAGGGAAAACATCCTCATTTTTATAGAGGTAAAGGGATTTCTGATCGTGTGGGCAACCCCTGCTGCCAGCTCTCCTACCATCACCATACGTTCTGCCTGGAGAAGATTTTTTCGGCTTCTGGCCAATTCATCACTGGTCTCACCAAAATCCCGCATCATGCCTTTGAATGAATGCGTCAGGGAGTCGACTTCATCTCTTGAACTTTCCTGGGGGAACTGCCGGTCTCAATGGCAAGTCCACGGATCGGGCCAAGAATATTTTTATAAAGTATAAAAAGAAAGACTGATACACAATAAGGTGAACATGGCAATGGCGATAAATGCAACCATTCTCAGGTGCTGAGAAAGATCGTTGCTCTGCCTCTTCCGCCTTAACTAATAACCTGCCACTGATCCTGGCTAAAAGCCCGGCAAAGATCAAGAACACCGAAAAAAGCATCGCCTCTGTTTTTCATGAAGACTTGAAATACTTCCCTGAAATTTATTTCTTTTGTAATTTTCAATGGCTATATCTTTTGCTCGAACATAAGCATTGTATTTTTCAGCAATGACCTCAAGGGACTGCCGCTGCTTCGGAGTAAGCTCCAGGCTCTGTGGCCTGTTCAATGATTTGGTAGAAAACCTGACGATACTCCCCAAGAGATTTAAGCCATTTCACATCACCATCGACAAGATAATAGGTCAGCAATCCCTTCTGGTTGGCCAGAGCAAGTTCCATATCCTGGGCAGTTTTGTACAGGACAAATTCCTTTTCACCATTGAAACCAGCATGGTATCCATTTGATGGGTATACCAAAGCATACTCGCCCCACCAATAACGACAATGACAGCCATTGCGCTAAAAATACAGCCAATTCTTGCCCTTAAACTTAAAGCGGCCAACATGCCCATCTCTCCTTGCGAATTCTCTGTTGCTACCCGGTAGACCGCATTTTCAATGACCATAGCCCTGTTTTCGGGTCAGCCGATAGCTGCTAATCTAACGACGGCTGGGAAACGTGAGAAAAAGCTGGTTTTTCTCACAGCGGCAGGAGGCCTTGAACTGGTCTGCAAGAAGCTTTTGGTCATCATCCGGATAGTCACCAAGAGACATAGTCATCTTTTATTTTTATGGTGAAACAAAGGTGATATTTGGCGCCTCCTCTCTTGCCTCGATGGCAAGATTGCTTCCTCTCTGCGCTGCTTTGAAAAAGAGTCAACAAGGTCAAATAAATAAGCGATTCGAAAGAGATGAGATAGGTGGAGAGGGCAATATCCGGCGGACAAACCAGGGAGGTGGTGATATTTTTCATTGCTGCCTGTCGGTTGGTCAGGGCCACCACCAGAGACAGCGTTTCTTCGAGGTTTCCATGGGCCAGGCTGGTATCAGCACTATGGGCAAAACGGTTGAGATTTTTCATTATGGTATTTGACCTGTCGACCTGCTTGGCAATGGTCTTTGTGACGGAGAGCACACGCTCAACGGAGACTCCCCGCCATCTTCGTCCGCCATCTGGGCAAAATCCTCAAGAAGCCCGGCATTTTCATTAATTATTGACAGGGTGTTTTTTATCTCATGGGAGATCGCCGCTGAGATCTTGGCAAAGACCTGTACACAGACCCTGTCAGTAGTCGTTTTTTCCATAATAGTCCGCTCCATATTATTGATATGTTGACCACGATTCTTACATCCCAACACGATTGAAATCTGTCAAGATAGATGATCAGGCAGCACCGCCACTGTCCAGACTTTTGGCTAGGAGCTTTTTGACCTGAAACGCATCTTCGATTTTCGTCATCAGGAGATTGAGATCAACAGGCTTCATGATATAGTCATATGCACCCAACTCCATGCCTTTTCGGCCCGCTTCAAAAGAACCATGGCCGGTGAGAATTATAACCGCCAGGTCGGGATATTTCTCTTTCAAGCTGGCAAGAACCTCCAAACCATCCAGATCAGGCATCTTCAGATCCAAGAGCAGAACATCCGGTTGCTCCTGTTCAATGGCTGCCAACGCCTCCTTACCGGAATTAGCCATGCTCGCAGCAAAACTTCGCAGTTTCAGCCGGGCTACTATGGTTGAAGCAAACTCGACCTCGTCATCGGCTATCAGTACTTTGAGATTTTTCCTATCAATTTGCGTCATTTTTCTTCACTGTGTATGGGTAGAGTTATTGTAAATGCTGTTCCCTGACCAATATGCGATCGGACGGTGATGTCACCGCCGAGTTTTTTCACAAGACCATAGGTAATTGACAAACCCAGGCCGGTACCTTTCCCCGTTTCCTTGGTGGTAAAAAATGGTTCAAAGATATGGGGCAGAATATCATTGTCTATACCACTGCCATTATCCTGAATAACGACCCGCACTTCTCCAGCCACGATGTGGGTCATGATTGTTACCAGTCCGTCTTTGCCAATAGCATCGATGGCATTGTTGATGATATTTAAAAAAACCTGCTGCAGCTGAAGATGATCACTGCTGATAAGAGGAAGATCTTCCTGCAGCTTGAAGTTCAAGACGGATACGGCTGTGCATCATCGAGTTTTCGAGAAATTGCATGACTTCTTTTATGACATCATTTACCTGCAGACTCTCAGCATGTACATCCGCACGCCTGGCAAAGCCAAGCAGACGATGGGTGATGGCCTTGCATCTCTCAACACTCTGGTCAATAACCTTAAGACAGCCCTCAATGGTTTTTTTATGCTCAAAATCGGGCGAAATGAGCATCAGGTCTTCGGCCAAGCCCGGTCTTCTGATTGATAATCGCCAGCGGGTTGTTAATTTCATGGCCCACACCTGCAGCCAATCGACCAATCGATGCCAGCTTGTCGGTATGCTCCGCTTCCTGCAGCATGGTCATCTGCATCTCATCGGCTTTGCGAATGAGATTGGTGAGCATGGTAACCAGGCCATAGACGATCAACAAATTAAGGGCCAGACAGGAAAAGACAATAACCAGCAGCCTGGTGCGAAAGGTCATCCAGTCCTGATGATGGATATATCGTTTTTCAACCAGAACCAGCGACCATGGAGTATTTTTTATTTTATCCATAGCATAAAAAATATTTTCTCCTTCACGGGAGATGCCCTGTTGAATTCCCGGCTTTATATCGGCGTACAAGTTGCGATGAGATTCTGGCCATAATATTCAGACGAAGTTTGCAAATATCCGTCATCATCTACCAGAAAAAGATCATCCGAGGCATTGGTCTTAATGGTATTGACAAAATTTTGCAGAGTAACTGCATCGATGGTTGCCCGCAGCACCCAGGTTTTCTTTGTTGTGGGGTCCTGGTTGGCGACGGCAATAGCAAAATGCGGCACTTGACGGTAGCCGGAATAGACCCGACTGATAAACACCCCTCTGTCAATAACTTCCTTAAACCACTCCTCTTTTGAGTAATCTGCCCCATTAAGATCGTATGGCCCACAATAAGTTTGCTGAATGCCGTCCTGATTTATTACACCCAGATCAGCAAAAAATTCATACTGACGTTTGATTCTGGCAAACAAGTCTTCCAGATTATTGCCGGTGGTCAGTTCGACGTATCGGTTTTTACTGGCGACAAAAACCACTACTGACTTGAGACTATCGATCAAGGCCTCAATCGATCTGCTCGAACCAACCAGTCGGGACTCCAACTGGCCTCGCTCTTCCTTTTGCAGGAGGTCTTTGTAGTTGTAATATCCAAGACCGGCAGTCATTATCACCGGCCCCATGGCGATAGCAATCATTATCAAAAAAAGCAGCAGACGGAATTGACCATAACTCCTCTGATGGAGGCCAAAATTGCCGACATCCTTAAAGGCATAGGGGACGATTTTATGAATAAAATCAGATAATGGTTTCATAATGTCAGTGGTTCATCATTTTTAGAAATTAATATTTCTCCCTGCTGCAAGGATACCGGCAACAGCTTTTTCAACAGCTGTCCGCCAGCTGCCGATAACAGCATCCAAGACAGCCACTTTTTTCCAGACCAGGAAGTTGAAGTGCACTTCCTCTATTCCACCACAGATCATATTGGTAATATTCTCCTCAACCGCCATCTGACATAAAGCCTCATCCGAAGACCGTTCTATGATGATCATTTTCGGTTCACCGATCATCATTGCCGTTTTCAAACCGGACAATAAGAATCTCCGTGGCCAGATCAAACCGTGGCGCAACGAAATCTCCCTGTATAAGTACCATCATCTTTTGCATCGACACCTCCTGCTATTCCTGTAATCCATATTTTTTCATTTTGCGCCAAAGCTTCATTCGTCCCCAGCCGAGACTTTCGCGGCTTTAGTTCTATTGCCCCTCTGTTCTTTGAGGATATCGACAATTAACTGGCGTTCAATTTCAGACCAGCTTTCAGGACTGTGCGGAATTGGTAGTAAAACTTTCCTGATCACCAATACTTTTCAGGCGTCGACAACTTTTTCAGACCTCAGGATCTGGAAGCCTGTTCTGGTCTCCTCAATTTGCTGGTCAAAGATATATGGCGGCAAATGTTCCGTGCTGATTTTTTTCCTGCCGCAAATATTCACAGCATATTCAACGATATTACTTAATTCCCGAATATTGCCCGGATACTGAAAATTAAGCAGAGCCTGCATGGCACTGGGAGCAAAACCAACGATTGTTTTATTCAGCGCTTTGGTGAATTTTTGCAGAAAATAGTCAAGCAGATAACGAACATCCCCCTCCCGTTCTCTTAAGGGGCGGCAGATGGATCTGCAGAACATTGAGGCGGTAAAAAAGATCCTCACGAAATCGTATGTTTACTCACTTGTTCCCTGAGCGGTCGGTGGGTTGCTGCAATAATCCGGACATCAACACTGATTTTATTTTCGCCACCAACAGGAACAAACTCGCCGATCATCCAGGACCGAGAGCAGTTTTACCTGCAAAGGCAATGGCATATCGCCGATTTCCGTCAGAAAAAGGGTCCCTTTGTCGGCAAGACTAAACATTCCCGGCTTATTGCGGGTGGCCCCGGTAAAGGACCCTTTGACATGGCCGAAAAGTTCCGACTCAAGGAGCCCGGGAGGGAGTGCGCCGCAGTTGATCTTGATAAAAGGAAATCTTGCCCGGGAAGACTTCTGGTGAATTATTTCGGCGATCTTGTCTTTTCCGGTGCCTGTTTCACCGGTGATCATAACCGATGCATCGGTCTGGGCCAGCAGGAGAACCATATCGAAAACTTTCTGCATTTTTGGGCTGTGGCCAATCAGCTCGATTGACGAATAATTACTCAGCCCCGATTTTTGCTCCGCCTTCCGGGCAGAGAGATCTTCGGCAATGACCAGAAGACCACATGCCTGCCGGATGTATCATCCAGAACAGAGATGGTGTACTGTATGGCAATCTTGCGGCGATAGGAGTTGATGATGTCACCAGCTACCGAAACGGCAGCCCCGGTTTGCATCACACTGCTGGTAGAGCTGGCCCCTGCTGTTGCCTGTATTGGAGCGGACAATCAGTTCGCCATGAATACCTGCAACCTTGTCGGCACTGTACCCGGTCATCGCTTCCATCAGCCGGTTCATGGTGATGATTCTGAACGCTATCATCCAGAATCATTGCCGGATGTGGAATTCCTTCCAATAACACGGATATGTCTACATCAAAGGGAAAATTCATCTGATTTCTCACCGTTTTTCTGTTTCGAAGCCAACTTGAACTAATCTGATAAACACTCTTTGCATATTTAACATATTCTCGAGCTTCCCTAACCAACTATTTTCAGCAATTTCCAGATCGTCTTGTTTACCACCGAGCATTTTATCATGACTTTGCCGGCTGATAGTCAGAGAATTGCCTATCAACCGGCCCCGATAAAAAGGCGATCAAACGCACGAATCAACCGCCAACCGGCACACTAACCGTCATTCCCATCAATCGGCCAGATCACTGTTATCGCCAACCAGACAACAGCCATCAGCATGATACTGGCCGGGACACCATAGAGAAAAAATTGACCGGGTGTGAACTGTTTGGAGCTGTAGGCAATGGCGTTTGGCGCAGCACCAACCAGCAGGAGAAATGGCATACCGGCAGTGAGCAGTGAAGCAAACAGGATGACCTCCCCGGCAACGCCGAGATACGGGGCAATGACCAGAGCAACCGGCAGGGATATGGCAATTGCCGCAACGTTCATGATGAAGTTGGTCATGATCATGACAAAAAAGGCCATGCCCAGGATAAAAACGATGCCGGAAGAATCTTTAAACAGCTGCAGCCAATTGATCGCCAGCCATTTGGCAGCACCGGTATCCCAGAGGCAGAAGCCGATGGACATTGCTCCGGAAAACAACAGTATTATATTCCAGGGGATGTCTTCCAGGTCCTTCAAGGTAAGAATATTCAAGACGAAAAAGGAGATGGTGGACAAAAGCAGGATTCCGGTCTTATCGAGACCTTTAGAGGGCCGGCACAAAGTTTTTCAGGGCGATGATCAAAATGACGGAAAAAACTATCAGCACCACCAGAATTTCATCCTTGGACCATCTGCCCAGGTCACGGTACATTGTTTTGGCCCGCTCCTTGAGACCTTCGATCCTGTCTTTTTCCGGTTTACAGACCACCATGAAAAATGCCCAGAGCAGGAAAACCATCAGCCAGCCGATGGGAAACATATACATGGTCAACTTGAAAAAGGAGATATCAACATGCATGATATCCTTGTAAAAACCAAGGGCTACTGCGCCGCGTGCGGCACCGAGCAGGGTAATTATACTCCCTGCTCCGGCCACATAGGCCATACCGATAAATAACCCCCGGCCAAAACGAGTCGGCCCTTCTTCATCGGTATAGAGGGCATGGATCGCCATGAGCAAAGGAAACATGGTAGCCGCCACAGCGGTATGGGCCATGAGATGGGTAAGGAGTGCCGTCATCACGAAACAGCCCAGATAGATCATGCTCGTTCGTTCACCAATGATTGAGAGCATCTTATAGGCAAGTCGCTTGGTCAGACCGGTCTTGGTAAAAACCATACCGATGACCAGTGATCCGAAAATGAACAGTACGGAGGGATCCATAAAATCTTTGAAGGCCACCTTTGGTTCCCGGATAAGGAAAAGGGCCTGAAGGGTACCGATCAGCCAGGCTGGTAACGCCGATGGGCACAACTTCAAAAACCCACCAGACAGCGGCAAGACAAAAAACAGCCAATGCTCCTTTTGCCTGCCGACTGAGCTCAAAACTGACTCCGAGCGGGTCAATGGCAGCCGCCCAGGGAGGTGAAAAATAGACGCCGAGAAAAAGTCCGATGCCAAGTAAAATGAAGAAAATACGCTTCCAGTCAAACTGGAAAGCCTTTTGACTGACCAAGCTTTTGTACGTCAGCCAGCACCTGTATTTTCAACGATATCTTTTGTTAGCGACATTGTGCTCACCATCTACTTTTTGATCCCGCCATATTGGCGTGAAAAAGACGCAATTATATCTTTACCGCAAAAACTGCTTGCAGTTCCTGTAATCTTGGCTCCGAAAGCGAATTTTGCTCGCCGTTCGACAAAAACTACTTTTGCTCATGACTCTGTCTCGAAGCGAAGCTCACCATGGTTTAGTTTTCAGTATGTTCTCGATCTCCTCCATCGATCGCTTCTCCAGAATCAAGAATTCGCTTGTTTTTCATTTCATCGATTTTTGTGAGAAGTTCTTTCATATCGACAGGTTTTTCGAGAAAATCTTCTGCACCGAGTTTCATTGCCTCAATACCCGTCTTGACAGTCCCCTGGCCGCTGAGCATGATAATTTCCGCATCAGGGTGGCTTTCTTTGATCCTTTTCAGAGTCTCCAGGCCATCCATGCCGGGCATGGCAAGATCGATAACAATGGCGTCAAAATTCTGTTTATCGGCCAGATCAACCGCCTCTTCACCACGGGTTGCCCCAGTCACCTTCAGGCCGCGCATCTCCAAACGCTGGGCGAGAGTCTTGATAAACTCCTCTTCGTCATCAACCAGCAGCACTTTGGCGTGTAGTTTTTTTTCCATCTATATCTCGCTCCTCATTCTGTAATATTAATATTAGCATTACAACAGTTTCGGCTGGAATGAACTTTATCGTTGGCTGCCTTAATGGTGGCCGAGAGTTCTTCAATATTTACCGGCTTATTCATGTAGGCAAAAGCGCCAAGCTTCATACATTCTTCCATATCCTTGGTTGTGCCATGGCCGGTAAGAATTATTACCTCGATTTCCGGAGCCATTTCCTTTGTTTGGCGCAGTACCTCAACGCCATGCATCCCCGGCATCTTGAGGTCAAGAACCATGACTTCCGGACGATCCTCGACAATCAGATCCAAGAGCCTGTTTGCCATCATAAACACCATAAGTACCGACATCACGACTGATCAGTCGCTGGGAAACCGTTTGGACGAACTCACGTTCGTCATCAACAAAGAGAACCTTGGAAGGCAGTTCAAATTTTTGCTGACGATATACCGAGTCAACATAGCTTTTGTGTCTCTCAATGGTCACCTCGCGAACACCAGGCAACCTGCTTGACCAGTTCAGTAAGTTCCTTGTTTCAAAGCCGCTAAAATTGAGGACACTCTTTTGTATCACCAGGGTGACATTCCCGTCTTGCACTTTAACAGCCATTTTATGCCCGTTAGCCAGCAACAAGTTCTCAATTTCAGCCACCATCTTCATATCCTGAACGGCCTTTTGGGATTCCGGGGTACGCAAAACTGAAGTCCGTGAAAACAACCGAAGAATTTCTTTGGTTATTTCACGGTGGTCTTTTTCTTCAACCGGAATAACCAGATCATACAGTGAGCTGTCGTATGCCTCTTTTTCAAAGAGAAAATCGGTCCAGCTAAAGGCACTGATATCATGATTTCGGATCTTCTTTTTCGCCTCACTTTTACTCAATCCCGTTCTTGATCGCCGTTCTATCCGCCCTTCTTTTTTATCGACCACCAACACCCTCAATACTTCCGTTACCTGAGCAGGAATAAGTGAGGTGAGAAAACCATGGAACAGATACTGCACCGGAGCCGAAAGTTTTTCGGCGAGAATCAGGCGGAACATATTGACAGCCTTTTCTTTTTCAAGAGTAAACTGATTGAAGACCGATGTTTTGCTATACATCATCTTCTTCAACCGCTCAGGATCTCCCCCAAATCTTGGCTGCGGTCTCCCTGAAAAGATTTTCGTCGGTGTAAACTTTTAAAGTAAGAGTGCTCGACAATTCACCGATGATGCCGGAATCGAGCGTCGACAAACATGGAAACAACGCTATTGATGACATTTTAAATCCTCCCTTATAAATCGAATATTTTAATACCTTGCAGATAATTTACGATCAGGATTCAGGCTAAACATTGCACATTTAATGCCATAATTTAATTTCGATTAATATATTGTTATTACAGCACAATATGACCTGAAACCTCTCCCTGCACTTTGCGTATCATATTGTAACATTTCCCAAATCAGATCAATATGTATCTAATTGTATCTTTTTAGCTAAATAAAAGTTCCATCATAAAGCAACACCTAAATGAATTATCCGTTAAAGCAGCGACAATAAAGTGTTTCACTTAGTGAAACTAATTGAAACATAACGCAACAAATGTTTCCTTATGTTTCATATTTTCCAGATAAGTGTTTCACATCTTCCTTTCCATTATGCATATATCCAATTGTTATTATAATAATTATTCTAGAATTTGCTCTCCATGGCACAATATCTGCTTTAAAAACACCATAAGGAGAAAAAAGTGGTGCAAGCGCTTTCTGATCCGCTGGTTATTCATAATTTTGATTCTTATCTTGTTGTTGGTCAGCAAGTCCTTTACTGGACAGCTCACTTAACAGCAACTATCGAACGGGCCTCAGAAGAAGGTCGCAGCGGCAAATTTAACCAGGACATAACAACACTCCTAACCGGCAAGAGGCAATGAGAATGGACAATAAATTAGCAACAAAGGTTTTGCTGGTAGATGACGAGAGAGACTTTATCGAAATTCTATCCCAGCGACTCGAAACCCGGGGCCTTAAAGTCAAAGCTGTGACAAGTGGTAAAGAAGCGTTGGCAATGATTGAGGATCAGAACGTTGATGTCGCTGTCGTTGATTTTGCCATGCCGGGAATAAACGGCATCGAAACCCTCAAGCAGATCAAAGAAAAAAGATCGGACATCGAGGTCATAATGCTCACCGGACAAGGCACTATACAAAGTGGCATTGAGGCGATGAAACACGGCGCAATAGATTACCTTGAAAAGCCGGTTGATGTAAACATCCTCATGGAAAAAATACACTTTGCCAAAAAGAAACGAATGTTCGCTCTGGAAAAAAAATCAGCAGACGAAGTGAAAAACATCCTAAAAAGCAAAAGTTGGTAAGAATTTATTTTTACAGGTTGCAGTTTTTCATGCTATCTACCTGTAAACATAGAACAACCTGAAGATCAAAACAAAGCTGAACAAGATTAACGCGTCGAGATATTGAAGTAATCAGGATTTACCCGATACTTTCAGACAGACTACCAGGAAAAAGGAGAAGCATCATGAATACCAAAAATTCGAATATACGAGATCTGGTTATCCCCATAGAGCTCTATCCACACTTAAACGAAAACCAAACTTTGCAGGAGGCAATAGAGTCGTTCATCTATTTTCGGGCAGGACAGCAGGAGCGCCAGCACTACGACATGCTGTTTGTGGTCAACAATCAGAAGCGGCTGGTCGGTAAACTCTTCTTAATGGATATCATGCATGGGTTGGCGCCACATCTCCTGGAGGACACCAGGGTAGATAAATTTGAAGGTCAGAAAGAAAATTACCTGGACTTGGCGTATCTCTATGAAAAATCGACTTTTACCGAATGTGGCAAAAATCGGGATAAACCAATCAAACCACTCATGCACGGCATTGATTTTTCCCTTCCGGCAGATACCCATATCCTGAAAGCCTTGGTCGTGATGGCCAACCGAAACGATTTTAATATTCCGGTAACAGATAACGGTACTATCATCGGCGTACTGCGCCTTGAGGAAATTTTTATGGCCATGTGCAACACCTACTGCCCACTACCATAAAAATACAGCAAGAGGAGAAGAGGATGAGCGCTGCAGATTCGACAACAATCAGCCTGCCGGGAACAAAGAAACCATTTGCCTGGAAGCGACTCATCATTCATGCTGCTTGGAATGGGGCTGTTTGCCTTTGTTTATTACTGTCCGCCATGGCCTGACGCCATTGACCCCATGGGGGAACATTTTGTTCTTAGCCAGCAGGCCAAAGGCGCCCTGGGCATGTTTCTGTTGGCGGCAACATGGTGGGTCTTTGAAGTTGTGCCAATTGGTGTCACAAGTTTAACCATCGGTGTTTTGCAGGCTCTTTTTATGATCCGCGAACCAAAGGTGGCCTTCAAGGATTTCATGGATCCCTCGGTGCTCTTTATCTTTGGATCCATTGTCATCGGCATGGTGTTTACCAAAACCGGGTTAACCAGGCGTATCGCCTACAAGATGCTCTCTATCGTCGGCGAAAAAACCAGCATGATCATGCTGGGCGTTTTCGTCATGACCGCAGCCTTGACCCACGTAATGGCCCATACCGCAGTGGCGGCGACCATGTTTCCACTTCTTATGGCCATCCACGCCCTCTATTCCGATGAGGACAAACCCTCCAAGGTTTGGCAAAGGCCTCTTCATGGGTATGGCCTATGTGGCCGGTGCCGGCAGTATCATCACCCTGCTGGGTGCTGCCCGGGGTGCCGTGGCTCTTGGTTTTTATAAAGACATCATGGATGTGGATATCAGTTTTTTTGAACTCACCGCATATATGTTGCCCATCGGCTGGCTTATGACCTTTCTGCTCTGGGGATTTTTCATGCTTATCTGCAAACCGGAACGCAACGTTATCCACGGGCTCAAAGAGAGGGCCAGGATTATGTATTTAGAGCTGGGCAAGTGGAGGAGAAATGAGATCCTGACTATAGTTATCGTTGTCACCACAATCCTTATCATTGCTCTGAAAAACTTTATCCCGGCTTTGAGTGGCTTGGATAAAACCGGCATTTTACTTTGCTCCACCATCGCTTTTTTTCTCTTTAACATTCTTGATATTGATGATCTGGAAGAAATCCCCTGGAACATAATCCTGCTCTTTGCGGGTGCCATGTCCATCGGTTTCTGTTTATGGGAGACCGGGGCGGCCAAATGGCTTGCCGTCAACTGGCTGGTTCTGTTTCAGAGTGCCCCACCAATAGTTTTTATTCTCGGCATGGCATTTTTTGTCATGATGATGACCAACTTCATCATGAACGTGGCTGCAATTGCCATTTCACTGCCCGTTGCGCTGGTTGTCGCCCCTTATCTCGGGGTGGCCGGTGAGGTAATCCTGTTCTCCTCTCTGGTTGTTGCCGGCATGCCGTTTTTGTTGCTGGTTGGTGCTGCGCCAAACGCTATCGCTTACAACTCCAAAATGTTCACCACCGGTGAATTCTTTATGTATGGCATCCCGGCAAGTATCTTACTGATGCTGGTAACCTGGTTGGCGGTGTCGGTTATCTGGCCACTGATGGGCATGGCGGTTTTTGTACCCAAGATAATGTGAAGATTTTTATCGTAAAAAAACTCTGTTGGCTGCTGGTGGAGATATCGATTTCTTTAACAGCATCTCTAAAATATTAATAAATTCAACTACGGAGTGAATAATGCGTTTTTTTCGAACACCCTTTTTCACGGTACTTCTCCTTGCTCTCAGCCCCATATCGGCTTGTTTTGCCGCTTCAGCTGAAGGTGGTACGACGCTCGATCTTACGGCCCACTGGGCCGGTTATTTAGCCATTGTTGTTTTTGTGGTTGCTTATGCGCTGGTTATGCTTGAGGAAGTGACCCATATGAGGAAAATCAAAGCCGGTACTCTTTGCCGCAGGTGTGATCTGGGGAATAATAGGCCTGGTCTATGCCATGAACGGCATCGACCATGTTGCAGAAGTTGCGATACGGCACAACATTCTTGAGTATGCTGAGCTCTTTCTCTTTCTCTTAGTTGCCATGACATTCATCAATGCCATGGATGAAAGACTTGTTTTTGAAGTGCTCCGGGTAAAGCTTGTCAACGCCGGTTACTCTCTGAAAAAACTGTTCTGGATCACCGGATTTCTTGCATTTTTCATTTCCCCGATCGCCGACAACCTCACCACTGCCCTGCTCATGTGTGCGGTAGTCATGGCAATCGGTAAGGACAATGTCAAATTCGTGAGTCTTGCGTGTATCAATATTGTTGTGGCTGCCAATGCCGGCGGGGCGTTCAGCCCGTTTGGCGATATCACCACGTTGATGGTCTGGCAGAAGGGAATTGTCCAGTTTCAGGAGTTTCTTGCCCTTTTTGTACCCTCTGTTATCAACTGGATCGTCCCGGCTGCCATCATGAGCTTTGCCGTACCGGCAGGGCAACCAGATGCCAACACTGAGCAACTGCAATTAAAACGCGGTGCTTTTGTCATTATGGGTCTTTTCCTCTGGACCATTGCCACCGCTGTAAGTTTTCACAACTTCCTGCAGATGCCGCCCAATGGTTGGCATGATGGCCGGTTTGTCATTATTGAAATTTTACGGCTATTATTTAAACAAGACCCATAAAAGAGACAGTCGGGACCTATGATCCCCAAAAAGCAGAAGAAAGAATCGGCCAAATCGTACCTTTTGATATCTTCTCCAAGGTTGCTCGGGCAGAATGGGACACCTTATTGTTTTTCTATGGTATCATTCTTTGTGTCGGAGGGCTTGGGCTTCATGGGCTATCTGGCATTGGTTTCACAGGTCATGTATCTTGACTGGGGTGCCACGTATGCCAATGTAATGGTAGGACTTCTCTCGGCAATTGTCGATAATATCCCCGTCATGTTTGCCGTCTTGACCATGATGCCGGAGATGTCCCATGGCCAGTGGCTGCTTGTCACGTTGACAGCTGGAACCGGGGGGAGTCTTCTCTCCATAGGCTCGGCTGCCGGCGTTGCCTTAATGGGTGTAGCCAGAGGAAAGTACACCTTTCTTGGCCATTTAAAGTGGGCTCCGGTTATTGGACTCGGCTATGCCGCAAGCATCTATGCCCATTTTCTCATCAATAAAGGATCATTTTAGACAGTAAAGACAATGGCAACAGAAGCTGTATATCCTGAATTACCTTCGGTAGTGGACTTGATAAATGGAATGCCTCACGGCATTGCCATTCTGGATACAAAATTCTGTCTGCTTGCCATGAATCGGCGGCTGGAATGCATGACCGGTTTTAGATTCGATGAGGTGAAAGGGATATATGGCGATTTCGTTTTACGCACCAATCTCGGCAATTACGACCAGGTAGTCAGGAGCAGTTCTGGAAAAGGGACAACAGGTTTCAAAAGATGGCAATATTATAAGTAAGGGAAGAGAAAAAATTCCCATCCATTTTTCCTTTTCACGGTTACATAACCGTAAAAATATTCCCATAGGAATACTGATCCACCTGGAAGATGTTTCTGTCTTGAAGGTAAAAAGCAGCCAATTTCAGGACCCGGATGAAAGTTTGGATATTCTTGGCCACAGTCGCCAGATGGAAGAAGTTTTTGAACTCATGTCGGTTCTTGCCCGAACAGATGCCTCTGTTTTAATCACCGGTGAAACGGGAACAGGAAAAGATAAGATCGCAGAACAGCTTCATAAATCTTCACCGCGAGGAAGGCAACCGTTCGTCAAGATCAACTGCGGGGCCTTGCCTGAGGCTTTGCTGGAATCTGAACTCTTTGGTCATGTAAAGGGTGCTTTTACAGGGGCTGTGAATGACAATATGGGTATGTTTCGGCTTGCCGACAAGGGCGCAATCTTTCTTACGGAGATAGGTGACTTACCACTTCAATTACAGGTTAAACTGCTTTCAGTACTGGATGACCAGGCCTTCTACCCGGTCGGGGGGAGTAAAAAGATTGAGGTTGATGTTCGGGTTATTGCCGCAACCCATCGCTCTCTCAGGCAGGAGGTGGAAAATGGCAACTTCAGGGAAGACCTCTTCTATCGACTGAATGTTTTACATCTGGATATCCCGCCACTTCGTGAGCGCGAAGGCGACATCCGGTTGCTTCTCGATTATTTTCTTCATCAAATCGTCGCTAAACTACCGCGTAATATCACCGGCTTCAATAAAAAAGCCATTGAAATCTTAAACCATTACAGTTACCCGGGAAATGTCCGGGAGTTGCGGAACATTGTCGAGTACGCAGTTACTGTGTGCCAGGGGAAAAAAGTGGGCAGTAAAGACCTGCCGCAGTATCTGACCAAACGGACAAAACCCGACCGTCCTGCTGTTACAAAGGTCTCCTCACCACCTTCGGTTGCTCCAGCGCCGGCAGCAGCTTCACCACTTGGTGGATGGGCGGAAATGGAAAAAGCTAATATTCTGGAGGCACTGAACAAATCCCAGGGAAATCGCTCAAAAGCAGCCGAAATTCTTGGCTGTGGTCGGACAACTCTCTGGCGAAAATTAAAAAAATATAAGCTGATTTAGGCAACAGAACATGAAAATCATGATTACAACACGAGGTGACTTTGTATCTCCTCGATTTGATATGAGTTCAGAGGTAATCATTGCCACCTGTTATGACCAGCAACTGCTGGAAGAACCACACTCCTTAGTTCTCTCGAACGTGTCTGCAGAGTTGATATGTGATCTTGCTCTTAAAGAAAAAATTGATGTGGTCATTTGTGGGGGGATTGAAGAGCAGCATTATCAATTTCTTATCTGGAAAAAAATAACGGTATTCGATTCCGTTATCGGACCTCATGTACAGTTTTGCAGTTGGCTATGGACAATACGCTAGAACCCGGCACCATTCTGCCAGGTGTCAACTCCAGGGAGAAGGTGGCCTAAAGAGAAAAATAGCTACTCGTCAACAATATTTAATTCCGCTTTTGAAAATAACATCCATTACCAAAACTGAAACAAAACAACTATGCCGAGCGGCGGATTCGAGGTTCTGGACAAAGCCATCTCCCCTGGAATCATAAAAACCGGGTTAGAGACACCAAAGTGGACTGTATGTACACCTACCGGTAATTTCCCTAATTTGTACAGATCACCTGAACTGACACCTTACTCATCATTTCGATCATATCTAACAGTCTTTGGAGGGATTGGTTTGACCGATAGTGACAAGCTATTTCCAGAAACTATCGTGATTGTCTTTTGATTTCGAAAACACTCGGGATAATGTTTTTGTGCGCATTCAGGGCATATTCCATGACTAAATTCCGCATGTGATCGTTCCGTGACATAAGCTTCTAGTCGATTCCAATAACCAGTATCATCTTTGATTTTTTTGCAAAATGAGCATATTGGAAGTATTCCCCTGAGTGTTCTTATTTCTTCCAGAGCATTTTTTAACTTTGCTACTGTATTGTACAATCTTGTGATAATGGGATTGGTGACTTTAAAGAAGAGGCTCACCCCTATTGCAATCAGAACCAGCGCTGATAACCCACTTATGAAAGAGGCTTTGATAAATGGCTCTCTTATTTCTGAAAGATCTATTTTTGCAACAATGCCGAGGTTGATTTCCCCTACCGGCTCATATGCCGCCAACACTTTCACTCCCCTGTAATCTTGAGCTATGACTGTGCCAGATTGCCCTGAAAGTGCACGTCTCATGGGTACTGCCAATTCAGATTTCCACGGAACCGGTTTCGGGTTATCCAGATCAAAGTGACGATGATTCAGCAAAAAAACAATCTCATCTTTCTCTTTTGTTGATAGGGTAAATTCACCTGTCTCATTAAAACCTGGGTAATGTGCATGAGCATCTTTGATTTGGTTGAGAGTCGCTTGTCTTGGCCCACCGGGGTAATCGTTAGTGTATTCATTGTTGAAACGTGCCACTGATTCAATCAGACGAGCCTGGCTCGTAGCGGTTTCTTTAAGACGTGATTTTTCTTCTGTAATTGCAGCTTGATAAAGAGTAGTAATAGTAATTGCCTCAACCGCAAAAACAATAGAGGTCAACGTTAAGATTAACAAGATAACACTTTTCTTTGGCTTCATTTCTCAAACTCTGTAATCTTTTAAAAACATTGATCCGATATGTGTAACCATCTATTTTTCAGTTTTTCAATTCTTATTACTGGATGGAGCCATTCCCCAGCAATACTGTTCTGAAAAAGATTCAACATTGAATCTCCACGCAACATAACAAAGGACAGCGTCAGTGAACAGGAGATTTTCTAAAATCAACATCTTGAGATTGCCAACTGGAACCTCAGAATAAGTACATAATTTGAATATTGATAAACTCGTAAAAATCTCAAATTTCGATGGATAAGTAAAAAAAGCTTCAAATTGAAGAAGATGAAGATTTCTATCCCTCTCAAGGGGGGACTAAAATGAGTGCCCTTGGGGTATTGCTATCCCCTTTTTTGGGGAATTGTTATGACGCCATCAATATTGAAGGAAGCTTAACGGTTTAAAGGAATCTTATCGGCCTTCGACACCGCACTATCGACACCAGCATCAAAGAATTATCAGAGAAAATTCTCTGATCACACTCCGGTTGTCTGGCAAATTCGCGTGCTCTTTTTGATTTTCCCCAGGAATCATGAAGAGAAATTATCTCATTCGGACCATCGTGAGAAGTTGGGAAGGATTTTTTTGGAGGGGGCAGGAACTATAGTGGCATAAAGCAATGAATCCAGATCACTTTCTGAAATATTGGCCATTACAACTTTGTGCCTGAGTGATAAATCGTCGTACAACAATTCCACAAGTTGATCAACCGTGGATGGCAGTTGGCGAGGCATTGACGATTCTACTGGTTGAAACATCATTTCTTTACTTCAGGAAAAATCTGCTCGGTTAAAGTTTATTTGTTAAATGCTTGATTCTTTCAGCACGCGCAAGTCTTTCAATTTCCGCATTATTATATTGTTTATTTTGTTGAACTGCTTCCTTGATTAGAATTGCTAGCAGCAAGCCTAATGCCGCAGCAAGCAGGCTTATCAATATGATTATGTCGTTTTCCATCGTACACCTCGACTCTAATGTTTTTCTGTTTGCAAAAGCTATGAATCAAACTATCAACTTTATTGGTAGGAGTTTAGTGTCACAATGTGGTGTTGTCAATGGTTGGTGGAGAGATTTTATGAAACGTGCGCAGTCTTGAACATTTAAGAATGTTTCCAGAACATTCCGGATACATTATCTGGAAAAATAAATAATTTCAAATGTTTATTTTTAGACAATTTTTCAGGGAAATATTTGAGTTGTAGTTATTTTAAAAGTTGTACCTTTTTAACGAGATGTTTGAGCAGTACGGCGGAAAGAAAGAAATCTGTCCGATCTGTCCTGCTGGCCGTTTTTATGCGCTTTGCAGGACAGGAAAAATATATCAGATAAAGAGAGGAAAGCACTCTCGGCATTCTTATACTGATAACGGCTTATAATTATTTTTTCTGATAACCCCAAAGCTCAGCCTGTAGAAGTGGAAGGGTGTGAACTGTTGGTTTTACGGGTCTCTGTAGCCATGGACGGCTACAGCAAAGCCCCCAGGGATGTGTTTACGGCGTCCCGGGAAACGAACAGTCCACACCCTGGTTTAATAGCTGAACATTAGGGGCAATCAGAATTATTTTTTATCTATAAAGAGTTCCTCGATTTTGCTAAAGCCATCGTCTACAGATTTTTTGAAATCTTCTCGCGCTTTCTTGGCTATATCAATAGATGCTTGAAAAGATTTTTTGCTATCTTCAGTGACCAATGGCATTTGCTCGAGATAACCGTATATCATCTTCTCTGTCTGATCCTGGACCGTAATCATGGCATTGAAGCAGTTTTCAAGGATGGTTTTCTGGTATCCCAGGGTCTGTTTGGTAAATTGTGTTGTTTCCATTTGTTTTTACTCCTTTGTGGTAGATTAATATCCATCCGGATGAGATGGATTTTTGTGCGTTTAACGCATATATTTATCGGTTCCGCAAATCTTTGTTTCAGTGGAGCTATATTTTTCTACTGATCCGAAATACACATGGGTAGCTTGATCATCCCTTTGGCTTAAGAAGTTGACTCGCTGACTCCTTGTTGCCTTGAGCAGGCTCTGCTGGTGTCTGGCTGGTGACAGACGGTTTCGGTATGGAAATCGCAGTTTGGACCTCTGTGGATTTCTTTACTTCAGGTCTCTCGGGATCAATCGGCTTTTCGGCAGGGACATTCTGGGCAAGCAGTTTTTCAGTAGGTATTTTCTGGATAACCGGTTTTTCGGTAGGTGCATTCTGAGCAACCGTTTTTTTATCAGGTGTCGTTTTGGCAACGACAGTCTTTTTTGCGCGTACCTTTTTCTTTCTGATAGCTGGATCCTTTTTTGCCGGAGGAGGAGGGGCAATTCGCGCAGTGTTTGTTTTTTGCTGCGTTTTCCTCTCCTCCGGCCTTAAGCCTGGCATGGAAATCTGCTCTATTTGTGCCAAACTCAGGTCGGCCACCGATTTTAGATTTTCCAAATATTTTGCATAGAAATCGGCACAATAGAGATAGCAATTCTTGCTGCTCTCCGGTAGCCAGGGACTTTGTTCCAGTGTTGTCTTCAGGATATCCTCTCCGTGTTGTTGCATAGTGGAAAAGATCGCCAGGGTGTTCGCAATTGCGGTTCTGTGCAGCCCTATAGTTTTTGAGAGCATGGTTTGATTTCTCATCGTTTTCTCCCCCTTCCGTACGGTTCTGTCTTATTTGTTGTCAACCAGTTTTGCAAGGTTATCAAAACCCTGATCAATAGTCTTTCTTTGGCTTCGATAAAGTTCAAAAACTGTCAGCGCACAATACCTTTGGGCTTGAACCTGATTGATTCCCGTTTCCTGTTTTGATAATCGTTAGAGTGGTAATGAAAGAGAATATCTTCACCGTTGAACAGGTTTCGCTGTTAGCGACCATGTTTTGAGAGTCTTTTCGCTCATCAATCCTACGGAGGCAAGGAGGCGGGTCGCTTATTTCCTACTGACAGCCATTATGTTTAGGTTGAGATCTATTGAGCGGAGGCATTGTTTTAGGCGTAATGTGTGAGAATGGCAATACTGCAATCTGGAGATTAACACAGTAGTAAAACACCGCATTAATTTACTTATGTGGCTAATTTGTCGATGTTTATTTTGAGGAATTTACCGTGAGTTTTTCTGGGCATTCCCTTTATGCCAATCCATTGTTTTACCGTGCCAGATGCCCACAGTATCTTTTGTGTTGATCGGAAAATACATACTCGCCTGGGACACAAAACAACTTTTTTATTTTCCTTTACTCCCCTTTCTGTTTTAACAAATTCCAGAACAGTTCCCTATTCAACACCCCGTTTTCTCCAGGCCAGGGCAGTATCGCATATATCGGCGGCTTGCTCCTTGAACATCAGGGAAAGTAGGATGGAAAAGCGAGAACAAAAACGGCGGAAACCGTCACTAGTTGCGGAAACGGATAATCGACATAACCGATTATTTACCTATAAACAGCGCAGCCCACAAATCCCTCGAAATGAAATAATTTGCCGGCCTGGGAGAATTGCGAAAAGCCATTATGAGACATGGTTTTCGTTCAAGTGTCGCAGTGGGTGACTAATTCGAACTGCCCCGAAAGCTAATCATAAAGAAAAGCTACGTGAATGCATGGATAGGCTTTGATGCGGGAAAGATCATCTAAATTTGTAGGATTGTGTCAGAGAATTGCTCTTTTATCTTAGGTCAAAACATTTTCGGGAACTCAAGCACAGCAATATAGTTGATATCGATGTCTTTGATCAGGATGTAAAGACGCATACCAACGAATTCACTGCTCGGTTGCAATTCTCACCATTGGAACAAATTCCGACATAGCTCCTGGCTGACACTCTTTCCCAGTTGGTTAATAGTTTGCTTTTGTATGGACTAGCTTGTTCCTTGCAGTGGACATTGCTTCTGCCGCTTCACCTAGAGCTTTTGTTTTCACTCCTTTACCAATTCTGCCAGGAGTTCTCGGGCGAAATCAAGACCCGGGTCAAGGGTGAGTCGCCAGGGTAAGAAACTCAACCGCCGACTTCTTTCTTGCCAATTTTATTATAATTTACCCCTAGATTGGCATAGTCAATTCCGGAGGCCGGGTTCAAATCAACAGCTCTTTGAAAATGGCGAATTGCTTTTTCATATTGCTGCATTTTAAAAAAACAGACGCCAAGGGTATTGTGCAGATCAGGCCTCTCCTCATCTTCTTTCAACCCTTTCTGGAGGACCTCAACAGCCTCATCATATCGCTCCAGATCCTTTCAAACAGCTTCCCATATAGGAATAAATATACGGTAGATCTTCAGTCTCCGGGCTGCATGGTAAGGGCACGGTCGAAATGGTGAAGGGCGGACTCAGGAAACCCCATATCGGAAAAATTACGCCCTCGGTAGAACTCAAGATAATACGCTTCGGGTAAAAGTTTCTCCATCTGCAACAGCTTCTTCTCCAGAATTCCGTGTCGCTGACCCGTTCAACGAGCAATTTCGCAGAAAAAAGCCCGACATCGTTAATCATTGATCTTTCCCGAAAATGAGCCCCGGGAACTATCGTGTATAAAGCAGGTATATCGAGGCCATCGTGGGTGACATCAATCATCAGGACTTCCATGCCGATATTTTTCAGCGAGGCGATACAATTGTCCACTTCAACCCTGATATTATCATCGGAAAGATTGCCATCTCATCAATAGTTACGGTTTCGGGGAGAATCAGTTAGATAGTCGACCTCTTCCATGGACAGAGGTTTTGGCAGCCCTGAGGCAATATAATTGGAGTCGGTATTGAAATCCCCTGCCAGCTGCGCAACCTCGGTAACGGCTCTGATCAGGGCTTTTTCAGGGTCAGGGGTTGTCCCGGCGGTATAGACGATCTCGCTCTTTTCCGGGAAAAGTTGATCGGTCAATAGCGAGAGCGGCAACTGTGCAAATACCAGTATCCAAGCTAAAATCATTGAGATACAGTTCGATATTGTTGTTGCGGAATTTTTCTAACGAGTTCAACCGCCACCGCATCCTTCACCGAATCCGGATCGATCTTTGGCGTTGCCAGCCGTCTTGTTGTTGACAACCGAACAAACATGCCTTTCGACGATCTCACAGATGCCCTGCAGGGCAGCCTCCTCATAGGTATTGCCTGCCGAAGGTCCATTAAATTCATTGATTGCAAAAAACCAGGAGAAGGGAATGAGCACATCCTCTCCCCTGGTCACATTGGTTCCCCAGGCCCACTGCATGGGAATATTGTCGAGCAGCTGCTCAAGCAGCTGCACGGAAGAGTGCGAATCATGAACCGACGCCAGCAGATATTCCAGTCCAAGCACCGGATACCCTGCCCTGATCATGGTTTTGTAATCTCCCGACAAAAAATTGCCGGAATTATTCTTAAAGGAAAAAAACGAAAATCGTTCTGCCAGCTCCATACAGGCAGACGCCTCAGCCTGTATGAGGTGAGGCTCCTTTGCCCATCTGTTTTTTGGTGCCTGTCAGGGCCAGGGCATCATCGCCACAAACGCTGAAAAAGACAGGAATATCCAGACGCCCATTGTCGATTCTCCGGACTTCATTTAATATTTTCAGATCAAGAGACTCAATCTTTGCATAAAAATTCTTCAATGTTTCTTCGGGAGTTATCGCTTTATCCTGGTCAACAGTAAAGGTCTTCAGACAATCATTGAAATATGATAGATTTTTTTTTCATTTTTCCTTGAACAGTATAGTGAGTGTAAGTAGCATTTAATATGAGATCGGTGTCAAAACAGGTTAACGACCAGAGATGTGTCACGGTGAAAAACCGATTTTTTGCAGGGGACCGAATGTGCTGTCAGCTTCGCAGCTATACCAAAAAAACAGCCGTAAAGCCTGAATTATCTTGTTTTCAATCGCTGCCGGCGGTGAAATTCCCGACTGATATGGTGTAACAGTTTCAGTATATTTTTCTGAACATTTCAGGGTAACAGTACGGGAAAGATCATCATTTTGATGAATTGTCAGGATGAGACGCTCATCGGGAAGTATTTCAACCGCCCTGATTGACCATTCAATGACTGTCACCCCGTCAGATAAAAGTACTCTTCAAAACCGAGATCTTCCACCTCGCCGGCATCCTGCAAGCGGTAGAAATCCATATGGTACATCGGAAGTCGGCCCTCGTATTCGTGCATAATAGCAAACGAAGGACTGGTGACATAACAACTATCCGGTACTTCAAGGCCACGGGCAATGGCCTGAGAAAGGGCAGTTTTGCCTGCTCCGAGATCACCATCGAGACAAATCACGTCTCCCGGCAGGGCCATCTCACCAAGAAGTCTTCCCAGTTTTTCGGTATCACTGAGATTAATTAACTGAATTTGAATAGTATCCACATGAAAACTCCAGTCTTAATCAAGAAACCGGCAATGTATGACATGTCTTTCTCGAGAAAAGCATTAAAAATTTCGTTTCTTCTGAAACAACAAACCCCGTTGCAGATTATATACATCAATCCTGAACGGGGCACGCGATTAAGCTGTTGTATGTGATCCTTGGATTAACTTATTCTGGCCACTTTGTCAGCCTGCAATCCTTTATCGGTCTTGGCAATGGAAAACTCTACTGTTTCCCCCTCTTCAAGACTTCGAAACCCCTCTCCCTGAATTGCACTGTAATGGACGAATACATCCGACTCACCATCAGGCCTCTCAAGAAAACCATACCCTTTACTCGCATTAAACCACTTCACCTTACCTTGCACACGTTCTGACATACCGCACCCTCCCCCAGGAAATAGCGGATCAGTACCATAAATTCTACAACCCCAGGCCTTATCCCTGTTGAAAACAGTGTTCCTAACGTTTAGGAACATAGCTATATTAGCAAAAAGTTGCACCACAATCAACAGTTATCAGTAAAATTCGCCCAAAATACTACTTCCTCTTTACGCATTATGACCTTCAACGGGTAATGAAAAAGCTTCCGGCTATTGCCCATTTATCTCATCTTGCAAGATTGTCATTACTTTTCAGCCACCATGTCATAAGTAACTGAAATGGATCATAATAGAGAGGCAAAGTTTGCGGAGTGAGAAATTTATTTTTGTAACTCAATCGATAAACCGGGAGGTACCAGTTCGGAATCAGATAATATCCATACCAGAGCACACGATCAAGGGCTTTGCAAGCGGCAATCAACTCTTCCTTGGTTTCTGGCATAAATGATTCGATCCACAAGACCATCGACAGCTGGAGAACGTATCCCTGCATAATTGTGTGAACCCATTCGATCAGCAGACGACGACTGCCAATAATTACGCTGCTCGTTTCCCGGCGACAGGGATTGACCATAGCTTGTTACTATCATATCGAAATCAAATGTTTTCAAACGTTCCACATAGAGGGTTGGATCAATTGTCCGGTAGGCGGCGTTTATGCCAAGTTTTTTCAGATTCTTCACATAGCCTGCCATTACCCTTTCAAATGTTGACTGAACGAGCAGGATATCAAAAACAAATTTTTTGCCATCACTGGTCGGTGAGAACCCCATCTTTGATATGCCATCCCGCATCTTCAAGCAACCCTTTGGCTTTCAGCAGATTTTTTCGCACATCTTGCTGATTGCATGGTGACCGGGGTGGAAAGAGGCGTGGTAAAAACCTCTTCGGGAAGGAGTCTGCCGATATGGCTCCAGATATTCTAGCTCCAGCCCTTCGGGGATACCCTTGGCCGCCAGATATGAATTACTAAAAAATGAATTATTTCTGGTATATTGATCATGAAAGAGGGATTTATTTATCCATTCAAAATCAAGCGCAAGCCCCATCGCCTGCCTTACCCTTCGATCCTTGAAAAGTTCACGCCTGGTGTTCATTAAAAAACCCTGTATTCCGGCATTATTCAGATGAGGAAATGTTTTTTTGACAAGGGTCCCATCGGTAAATTTTTTACCTTCCATATCCCTTGCCCATTGTTTGGCAATGTTGATTGATATAAAATCGAACTCCCCCGCTTTAAACGCCTCAAGGGCCACTATCTGGTCCTTGTAATATTTGACCACTATTTCATCAAAATTATACATCCCTTTTCGTACAGGCATGATCTTTCGCCCAATAGTTTACGATTTCTCTTGTATGTAACTGTTTTTCCGATATTTATATCGGCCACAACATACGGACCGGAACCGACCGGGAAGCCAGTTGATGTTGGTCACCGGTCTCTGTAAAACCATTTTGGTCGATGATATTTTTTGGGCAATATATTTATCTGCGAGGCAATCATATGCAGTTCTCGGTTTGGCTGCTTGAAATTGAAACGGATCTTTCTTTCCCCCAACAGGTCGTACCCTTCAATATCTTCATAATAATAGTTAAATTGAGGGTGAACCTGGTGCCTTTCATGAGATCGAGCGAATAGGCAACGTCCTCAGCAGTTACCGGGCTTCCATCTGAAAATCTTGCCGGCAGCATTAAGGGTAAATGTGACGGATTTTTTATCCGCAGCAACCTCAATATCTTCAGCCAAAAGTCCATATTGGGAAAAGGGCTCGTCAAGGCTGGCCACAGCCAATGGCTCAAATACCAGCGCCTCAAGACCATACGGAGAGGAACCTTTCAAGGTAAATGGATTCATTTTATCAAAGCTGCCGATATCATGTAAGATCAAACGGCCCCCCTTTTCTGCCTCGGGATGAAGTGTAATCAAATTGGGAAAAATTTTTGTCATATTTCAACTTCCGTCCAAAGACACTCCATGGGCGCCAAAAACCTGAGAACAGAAGAAAAGGATGAGAACAAAAGCATGAAATAATGATTTGTAATAGAAATCATTGACCGGTAAAACTCCTTTATAGACGATGGACAACAAAATTATTCCTGTGAGGCTGGAGAAGTGACTGGGGTTATAATAGTCTGGCAATATTACCATTATTTGTGTAGTGTGTCTAACCCTACAGCTTGCAGCTGTAAACTCGATATTCCCCGCATATTGACGACAAATGCGGATCGAAAATGAATTTTCTCCCTTATCTACACCGGAGCAAAACAATGGGACAAACCATAGCCGAAAAAATATTTGCTGCCCATCTGCGTGACAAGCCATCCCCTGACAATATGGTCCTTGACCTTGATGTGGTGATGTGCCATGAAATTACCACGCCCATTGCCATCATGGATCTCATCGAAAAAGGCATGGACAGTGTTTTTGACACCACCAAAATCAAAGCGGTTATCGATCACGTGACCCCCGCCAAAGACTCGAAAACAGCCATGCAGGGCAAAATTATGCGTGACTGGGCAAAACGACATCAAAATCAAAGATTTCTTTGATATCGGCGCTAATGGCGTCTGCCATGCTCTCTTTCCCGAAAAAGGTTTTGTCCGGCCCGGTTATACTGTTATCATGGGTGATTCGCACACCTGTACCCATGGTGCCTTTGGTGCCTTTGCCGCAGGTGTTGGAACCACTGATCTTGAAGTGGGCATCTACAAGGGGGTTTGTTCTTTCCGGGCCCCGCAGAGTATGAAGATCAACATTACCGGGACGCTGCAACCACGGGTAACAGCCAAAGATGTTATCCTGGCAATAATTAAGAAAATCACCGTCAACGGTGCCACCGACAGGGTTATTGAATTTGCCGGGCCGGTCGTTGACTCTTTTTCCATGTCGGCCAGAATGACCCTGTGCAATATGGCCGTCGAGGCTGGTGCTACCTGCGGCATATGCCTGCCCGACAGAGTTACCGCAGAATATCTCTGGCCGTTTATCCAAGATGATTATCCGACCATTGATGCCGCGGTTGACAGATTTTCAAAAATGGCATTCTGATGATGACGCCGTTTACACTGAGATAATTGACACTCGACATCAGTTCCCTTGCGCCCCAGATCACTTTTGACTTCAAACCCGATCATGGTCAAGGATATCTCAGAAATGAAAGGCACTCCGGTTGACCAGATCTATATCGGATCGTGCACAAACGGCAGGATTGAAGATCTGCGTGATGCCGCCGAAATCCTCAAAGGAAGAAAACTGGCCGATGGCGTGAGAGGTATTGTTACCCCGGCAACTCCCCTTATCTATAATATGGCCCTTGACGAAGGTATCATTAAAATCTTTATGGACGCAGGATTCTGCGTACTCAACCCGACATGCGGCGCCTGTCTGGGTATGAGTTCCGGTGTGCTGGCCGAAGGTGAAGTCTGTGCATCCACCACCAACCGTAACTTCAACGGACGAATGGGAAAAGGCGGCATGGTCCACCTGATGAGCCCGTATTCTGCAGCGGCTGCTGCAGTGACGGGCGTACTTACCGACCCAAGAGAGATCAAGGAAATATAAGCAGAGGTGGTGAAAATGAAAGTATTTGGCGGTCCGGCAATTTATCTGGACAGAGATGATATCAATACAGACGAAATCATCCCGGCAAAATATCTGACGGAAATTTCCAAAATGGCGTTAAAGCCGCATCTTCTTGAAGATCTGCTCCTTGATGGCAAACCCTTTGACCATCACAGTGATGCAATGAAAAACGCCAAGGTTGTGGTGGCCCGGGCCAATTTTGGTTGCGGCTCCTCAAGAGAACATGCCGTCTGGGCCTTTGAAGTAAACGATATAAATGTCGTTGTTGCCCAGAGTTTTGCCAGAATCTTCCGGCAAAATATGTTCAACTGCGGCATCCTCGCTGTAGAGCTTGATAAAACCCAGCTTGACTCTCTTTTTGCGATGCAGGGAAATATTACGATTGGCGTCGACCTCGAACAGGGCCGCTTAACAGCCTCTTCGGATAATCCTGAACAAAAAGAGGTAAGCTGTTCCTTTACCCTTAATTCATTTGATAAAGAGCTGGTTGCTGCCGGAGGTTGGCTTACCTACGCCGACAGCCATTATTAGGACCCTGCCAGTTAAAACTGCAATAAAAAAACACACGTCTTGCCAGGCTGGTAGCCTGGCAAGACGTTGTTGTTTCATGTTGTTTTACATATCGGCAGCAGCTGTTTACAATCCTGACGCCTGGAGTTGTTGGACAACTATTTTCTGATCATCGGTGAGTTCTCTGGGAACCTTGACACCAATCTTCACATAAAGATCTCCACGTTCGCCTAAAGGCCCGACAGGTAAACCATACCCCCTTATTCTCAGTCGAGAATCATGGACCGTTCCGGGGGCAACCTTGACCATGAATTTTTTTCCCTCTAAGGTCTCAACTTCCATTTTTGTGCCAAAGCAGGCTTCACTGAAAGATATCAACTTTTGCACAACAAGATCGTCACCGCTTCTGGTAAATGTATCGTTGGAAGCAATCCCAACTTTCAGATACAGGTCTCCTGGAGGTCCGCCATTTCTTGAACTGCCGCCCTTGCCCTGCAGTCGTAATTTTTTCCCCTCTTCTATCCCTTTGGGAATTTTTACTGTGACATCGTGAGGATCGCCATTTTTTCGCAAGGTGATAGTCCTCTCAGCACCATTCAACACCTCATCCAGGCTGACAGTGATCTGGTAGGTCATGTCCTGCCCCTTCTCTGGAGCTGTATGGCATCCCCCGCCACCACAACCGCCACCATTACCCTGACCGAAAAATGAATTAAAGCGACCATTTCCTCCCATATTCGAGCGAAAATTCGCCGACGCTCCCGCCTCCGCCGACCCCAAACTGCCGCAGGATATCGTTGATATCAAATCCTCTGAAAATATCTTCCTGAGAATAGCGCTGATGAAAATCGGCAGAACCAAAACGGTCATACTGTTTCTTTTTCTCAGGATCGGACAGAACAGCGTAAGCCTCGCTGATTTCCTTAAACTTTGCCTCTGCTGCTTTATCGCCCTTATTTTTATCCGGATGATATTTCAGCGCTAATTTTCGGTACTTTTTTTTAATTTCAGTGGGGCTGACATCTTTTTTAACCCCAAGTGTCTCGTAATAATCCATGGCAACAATCTAATCTAAATAAAATATAAACAGATAAATACTCTTAATATTTGTGCCTCAATTATATGAATTGTTATGTGCGCAGTCAACCAACTATTCTGGGTTTGCAGGCTGTGGAGAACACAAAAAAAGAGTAAGTCCCCGGCAGGAACATTACTCCTTTTTTCAGTCGCGTTGTGCAATGTATGCTGAATGGAATAATTACTGGCCAATTCGCTCAGAACGGTACGTCCTCACCTGTGCCGGTATTCGATCCATCCCACTCGCGCCACGGGGAGGTTCGGGTAATGGCGGCTCCTGGAAACCACCACCGCCGCCACCTTCAGCTGCCTCGCGGACTCAGATTTTGAATAGTATTGGCGATAATTTCCGTAGTATATTTATCATTACCACTCTGGTCCTGCCACTTTCTGGTCTGCAGACGGCCTTCAACATAAACTTTTGAACCTTTTGACAGGTAATTGCTGCAGTATTCCGCACTTTGAGCCCACACTATGACCCGGTGCCATTCTGTCTCGTCCTGCTGATTGCCGTCTTTATCTTTCCATCTTCGGCTCGTTGCAACGCTGAGCGTCGCAACCGCAGTTCCGCTTTGAGTATAACGCAATTCAGGGTCAGAGCCTAAATTTCCTATAAGTATTACCTTGTTTACCATGATAAAATCCTCTGTATGTAAGAAAACTGTAAAGACACATCCGGCTTATTCAGTTCTTGCCAATATACGATAGTATAAAGAAAGAACAAGATCAAAATTACCCGGCAGCCATCGACTCATTGCTCACAGGAGGTTAGCTGGAAGCGACTGCTCGATCAAGCATCTTCGGCAATCCACCCTTTTCTTCAGGGATAAATCCCATAACCTCCCGCCAGATCTCATCACTTTCCATGCAAAAATAGATGCAGGTGCTCGAAGCAGCCCGTTCTTGCAGACGATCATAGATAAACTTATAGAGTTCCACCCTGTTCGGACGAAAGTACCGGGCCTTGCCGTCCAGGCCGTGAATGAATTCGTTAAAATAAATCCTGGAGGCAGGAAATCGTTTAATGCCGATCTCCTTCAGGCTCGGCAGAAAGCGCAAGGCACCAAGTGATATCCAGGCTATTGCCTCTGCGGGAACGACATCAAAAAGCGTATCTATTGTTTCCCTGTAGCCCTCCTGCCATTGGGATGATCAATGATCGGATCAAAATGAAATGCCAGTTTATAGCCCCATTCGGCACATGTCTTTGCAGCGTCGAGTCGTTCTGCAAGGGTCGCAGAACGAATCTCCTGCCCTTTCATGATGAACGGACTGTTCAGTGACCAGGCAATGACGGTTTTCCCATTATGTTGCAGATTGGCAAGATTGTCTATCACCGCACTTTTGGTCTTGAGTTCGAGAACCGCATTGCCCTGCTGACCGATAAAGTGCACAAGACGCCGACTCAATCCCGTCAGCCGGTCAATGGCCAGGGAATCAGTGAATTCACCGGTACCTATACGAAAAAACTGGTGGGGATTTGCCGCAAGTGTCTCGTCAAGTTCTTTGAAAAGCTGGTCTATATTAACATAAAAGGTGAGCCAGGGGGTGTTGAGGTAGGCCTGCAAGATACAGTATACACAGTCAATTGGGCAGTTTGTCCCGGTATTGAGCACTTGATAGTCACAGCACTGATACTCACGTGTTCCCGGGCAGGGTTTAAAAAAAACACCCCTGTTGTGACAGAGATACAACTGTCGTTTGCCGGCAGAGAGGTTTTCGACGTATGTCATCCGCCAGGCTGTTTGGCGGTTGCCTGTCCGGCACAACTGACCAGGGCAGGTTTGCCCGACTGATTATCTCCCGCGTATAATCAAGGTCCAGACACGATTCTTCAACATAAATCTTATTTATATAATAGGATGGGTCTTTCCAGGTCTGCTTATGCATCAAGATAGCTCCCTGAGTTTGGGAAATTTTTTCATAGCCTCTCTCCTGATAGAAAGGAATGAGATCGAGATACGAACGACCGATGCTCCTTTTTATTGTGCTTCAGACAACCGTTGCCATATATATGAACCTTTTTTTTGAACTCATTGAATGCCATGAGATAGCTATGGCAGTCAAGTGTGTCTGTATCCAACAGTTTTCTGAGGCTGTAAATCCGCAATTTATCCATGCCGAGCCTGTACTGGAAAGATACCTGATCATCCCTGCCACCCTCTTTGACAGTAAGCGGCTCATCAATCAAAAGAAAAGGATATCGGCAACTTACCCGCAGCCACAAGTCATAATCCTCGCAACATCGCAGGTTTTCATCAAAAAAGCCAATATCATCAAACAATGCCTTTTTCATCATGACCGTCGACATACCCACCCCGCAGAGTTGCAGACAATGGTGCAAAGATATCACCATGTCGAGGAATATGTATTTTTTTCTGGTTCAAGTGTTGCCCCCTTCTTAACCATTTTTCACGGGTATGGCTGATCTGATACTCAGAACTGTCGGCAGCTGGCTGATATTGTTTTTCAAGTTTTCGTTTATACCAGTGGTCATCAGAATCGAGAAAAGCAATGAATGGAAATCTCTGCCTTAGCCACACCCAGATTGCGAGCCGCCGCCGGACCCTTGTTTTCCTGATGGTATATTCGGAAAGGAATTTTTGCAGTAGCCGATAACTTGCCGAGCAATTCCCGGGTGTTATCCGTCGAGCCATCGTCAACAACAATAAGTTCGGAACATTGCAGAGTCTGGCGGAACACGGAATCAACTGCGCGCTTGAGCAACAAGTGCTCGATTGAATGTTGGAATAACTACTGAAACCGGACATCTATTCATCGTTTTCTGTTTTTTTGGCAGACCTATAAAAAATTTATTACATATGGCATTATAGCTTTATCTATACTGTATACTACATAGTTTAAAAAAATATACTCCTTCCACTACGGAAGTTTCATTTTTGCTTTATACGGCTCTGGAATGACCACAGAAATACTCATTAATGCGACAAGCTACGAAGTTCGCCTTGCGCTTGTAGAAGATGGAAATCTCAGCGAATTCCACATGCAAAGACCGACGGAAAAGGGCCTCATGGGGAATGTTTACAAGGGCAAAGTCGTCCGTGTCCTCCCCGGCATGCAGGCCGCTTTCGTCGATATTGGTCTTGAACGTACCGGCTTTCTCTATGTGGATGACGTTTGTGTCGCTGCAGCAGAATCTTCAAAATATAACCCCTGTATCACCGATTGCGCAAACACCCATATCCGGGCTCATGGCACTCCACATTGAAGATATTCTCAAAGAAGGACAGGATATTCTCGTCCAGGTGAGCAAAGACCCCATTGGCACCAAAGGTGCCAGGCTAACCTGCCACATAACCCTCCCATGCCGCAATCTTGTCTTTATTCCCCAAACGGATCATATTGGTATTTCAAGAAAAATTGAGGACGAAGAGGTCAGGGAAAAGCTTAAAACTCTTATCGAAGAGATCCGACCTCAAGGAACAGGGTTTATTGTTCGTACGGTTGCTGAACACGCCACCAGGGAGGAACTTGAGGCTGACATGGAATTTCTCATGCTTCTCTGGGATGACATCATGGACAAAGCGAAAAACATGGAATCCCGGTCTCTTGTACATAGAGATCTCGATATTACCTTACGTTCCATAAGGGATTTTTTCACCGATGGATGTGGATAATCTCATCATTGACGATCCGGCCGCCCATGAAAAAATAATCAACCATGTACAAACCTTTGCCCCGCAATTGATAGATAAAATTTCCCTCTATCAGGACAATACACCAATCTTTGAGGCGTATAATATCGAGGTGGAAATTTCCCGGGCAATTGAAAAGAAAGTGTGGCTCCGATCCGGGGGTATATCATCATCGAAAGCACCGAGGCTCTGTCCGTCATTGATGTCAATACGGGAAGATATGTAGGAAAAAGCGATCTCAACGATACGATTTTCAAAACCAATATGGAAGCAGCTATGGAAATTGCCTATCAGCTGCGCTTAAGAAATATTGGCGGAATTATCATTATCGATTTTATCGATATGGAAGACGATAGTCCACCGGGAACAATTGTATACCACGTTTAAAGAAGCGGTAAAAAAAGACAAGAGCAGAAATAATATCTTGAAGCTTTCTGAATTCGGCCTCGTGCAGATGACCAGAAAACGGAACAGTGAAAATCTGCATCAGTTGATGTGTGAACCATGCCATTACTGCGCCGGTGAAGGAATGATAAAATCTCGCCGGACAATTTGCTACGATATATTTAGAAAGATCGACAGAAATTCAAAAAAACACAAGGGTGGCAATATTACCCTGCAGGTGCACCCAAGAATTGCCGATTTATTGAATAATGAAGAAGAACGTACCAAAGCAAAGGTAGAAAAAGAAATCGGTAAAAGAATTATTGTCGCCCCTTCAAAGGATCTGCATATCGAAAAATATGAAATTATATGGCAGAGATAGACTTGTATCTCTTCTCTTTGACTCTCATCACGTCCCGCCAAACAGGAGTTGTTAATGCACTCTCAGCCACGGGTTTGCTTTTACTCTATTTTCCTTGTCGGGTACATACACCGTCACGACTTCTTTCTTATTGTTTTCAATCACCTTGAAATCTATCGCTACTCCTTATAGGTGAAGAACACAGGGAGAATTCGAGGGTATTCAATCATCCAAGGACAATACAGTACAATGGCATTTCGCAACAGACGAGACAAAAATCAAAAGTTTCCCGCTTTTTACTGACCATTTTTTTCTTTCAGCCTCCTGATTGCTGGAGGGGCCATTTTTATTCTTTTTTTCGAAGGAGAAAAGCCGGTTATCAATCTTGAGAAATCAAGTGCTTATATAGGCAAAAGCGGCAATTTCAATTATTCTGTCACCGATCAACAAAGTGGTATTCACACCATTGTCGTCTGGGGAAGTCAGGGAGATGTAAAAAAATTGCTCCACTCTGTAACCTATCCAAGAACCGCTTATACCGGTACAGTCGGTCCTCTGGAGGATAGCCGAACTATCACGTTTGATGTGAAAAAAGAAGGTTTCATTGACGGTCCCATGACTATTACCGTTGAAGCTACTGATTTTTCCCTGCGAGGTTGGTTGACAGGGAATAAAACAGTCGCAACAAAAGAGGTTACCGTGGATACGGATACCGCCCAAAATAGAAATACTCCACAGTGAAAAATATATCTCACCTGGCGGTACCGGGATTGCGATTTACCGACTTTCCGATAAAGAGAGCCAAACATGGAGTTAACATCAATGGTCTGTTTAATCCAGGTTTTCCTCTTGGAAGTGGACAGGAGAAGATACGTATATCGCATTTTTTGCCCTTCCCTTTGATACCGAAAAAATCGATACCTTGAATGTTTCCGCAACGGACATGGCCGGCAACGATACAGTTGTTCCTTTCACCTCGGTCTATAAAAAGGCAAAGCAAAAACATGATACTATCAACGTAAGTGATGGTTTTTTAAATACAAAAATCCCTGAATTTCAACAATATTATCCTGAAATGCAGGGTGAGTTTATCGATAAATATCTCTTTGCCAATTCCACAGTAAGAGAAGAAAACAATAAAAAAATCAGTCGAGTTATGCAAAAACCCTCAACCAGAACAACTCTGGAAGGACCATTTTGACCGTATGCCCGGAAGTTCCCGGGCCGGATACGCTGACCACAGGACCTATTATTACAAAGGACAACGCCATTGATCAACAGGTCCATCTCGGCATGGATATAGCATCAACCAGCAGAGCAGATGTACGGGCAGCCAACAAGGGAAAAGTTGTTTTTGCCGACTACCTGGGCATTTACGGCAATATGGTATTGGTCGATCATGGACAGGGAGTTTTCAGCCTCTATTCCCACCTCAGTCAAATAAATGTTGGGCCCGGGGATGATGGTTGATCAGAAAACCGTTCTTGGTTTAACCGGGACAACAGGCATGGCAGGAGGCGATCATCTCCATTTCTCCATGCTGATTAATGGTGTATTCGTAACACCTAAAGAGTGGTGGGATCAGCATTGGATTGATGTCACTATCGAGCAGCCGATCACCGATTCTAAATTTTGATGGCCAGACTGAAACTCCCTCGGGTGTTAAAGTATATATTCCAGGCTCAGTTTGATGCGGATTGGAGAACTGCACTGCACGCATCACTCGCGAGCCACCAGCCAATTGGCAATGGACTTTCAATCCTCAATCTCATAATCAGGATGTCCACAGAGTGAACAACGAAGAGTCTGATCGTGTTTATCAAAACACCATTCCCATTTTTTCTCGCTAATCATGGCTTCTTCTTCAACTCCGCAGGTAATGCAAACCCACTTATCCCCATCTTCTGTTTCAAATAAATGCATAATGTACCTTCTCTATATAAGTCGCATGTTTTTTTGGACTGTCTTTTATGGATATGAGCAGGCCCGCTCCAGGGCCTGCTCGAACAAAGCATATTCTTATACAGTATATCCATGGAAAACACAAAACCAGCTTTGTTTTTTCTCTGTTTGAACTACTGATGTGACCATGAAACTCGACTTAAAAATACCTAAACTCCTCTACAGTTATCTGGCAACCGAGATGCTTGGTCCGTTTTTTGCCAGTTTTCTCATAATGAATTGTGTTTTCTTTCTGGCCAAACTCATTCCCTTTCTCAACTTCGTTCTCGATCTCAATATTGGGCTGGCTGATTTTATTCGATTATTCTCTTACCTTTTCCCTAACATCTTTCTTTACTCTATTCCCATGGCGGCTATGATGGGAGTCACTATTGGATTTGCCAGACTGTCAAGCGATTCAGAGATCCTTGCTTTAAAAGCAAGCGGCATCAGCATTTACCAGATCCTGCCGCCGGTAATAATTGTTGCCACTCTCATAGCCATACTGACCAGCTATGTCTCCATCAAACTTATTCCCTTGAGTGGGGTTGCGATGAAGCAACTCTCCTACCAGCTGCTTACAGAAAAAATCAGCGAAGGCATCAAAGAGCATGTTTTTACTGAGGCTCTGGGCGATGTCGTCGTATATGTCGATAAAATTGATAAAGTTACCGGAGAATGGTCTGATGTCTGGGTTTCTGATATGCGCGGTGTCAATAATCCCATAGTCACCATGGCATCTTCCGGTACCATGAGCACCAGTCCCGAAAACATGATGGTTTCCATTGTCCTTAGAAACGGGAGTCTGCATAAACCCGGCAATGATAATGCCCAGATCATCCAGTTCAATCAATACCAGATCAATATTCCTCTGCAAACCTCCAAAGATAGATGGCTATCGCTCAAAACGCAATTTCCTCGACCATGACCGAGCTGCTGCAAGAGGCACAAATGCGAACAAGAGATGAAACAAGACGAAAACTCCTTATTGAATTCCATAAAAGGCTTGTTTTACCGGTTGGTTGCCTCATGATAAGTCTCATTGGACTCCCTCTTGGGACTGCAGGCACGACCTGGTAAAAAAGCGATCGGCATTCAGGCGGGACTGGTGATTTTTGTCCTCTATTATGTTTTATTCACCTTCGGTAAAGCATTAGCTGAGAAAGGTACTCTTCCGGTATGGATCGCCATGTGGGCTCCCAACTTTCTTTTCTTTGGACTGGCCATCTTCTGGATAATCAGGGTGGCCAACGAGAAACCTCTTATTCCCTACGTGATTGCTGCCGGTCTCCAGAAGATACTGACCTTTTTTTTATTGCCGCTAAAGAAAGCATATCAAACAGTGCTGCCCAAAATCAGTGGGTTTTCCGACCGTACTGTCAATGCACAGGATGGTTCACAGCAGAAGGCAGCCACTCTCAGAGGCAACGTCCACACCAGAGAATTCCATCTCCCTGGTTGCAAAAATTACTATTGTAAAAACTGCACTCTGGAGTTTAAAAATATTCATGTAGCCCTTGATGCCGGCTTCACCCCTTGCAAAATATGCCGGGAACTGATCGACAGATAGTCAATAACCAGCCCCCTTGGGAATAGACACCGCCTAGAACAAAGGAGAACTCTGTGAAACTGCCCACTGCACTTGAAATGAAAAATCTCGATCATTCCGCAACTGAAATTTTCGAGATTCCAAGTATTGTGCTCATGGAAAATGCCGGTCTCGGAACAGTAAAGATGATCGAAGAGGAACTGGGCCCCTGCAAAAACACTTTTGCCCTGATATTTGTTGGCCCAGGCAATAATGGCGGAGATGGCTTGGTTATTGGACGACACCTGCATCAGCGGGGCTGTCAGCCAGTATTTTTTTTCCTCGTCAACCCAGATACCCTGAAAGGGGATTCCGCTGTTAATCTACAGATAATCAAAAAACTCAAACTGCCCTTTCATGTCATCGATAATCCTGCAAGAGTGGAAACCATCCCTGTTCTCTATAAGCATTTCGAATCCAGAGGACTTTCCTGCTATGCTGTCATCGATGCAATTTTTGGCATTGGTCTTTGTCGGGAAGTAACCGACCATTTTGCCGACGCCATAGATCTCATAAATACAACGAAGTTTTGCCCAAAAAGCCCCGGTTGTTTCAGTAGATACACCATCAGGTATGGATTCCGATACCGGCAAGTACTGGGCACCTGTGTCCGCGCCGACTTACCGCAACGTACTGTTGCGCTAAACCAGGTCACTTCATCCATGGAAGTTCTTCCTGGACAGGTAAACTGGAAATTATTGACATTGGTATTCCACCGGAAGCCATTCACCAGGCCAACATATCCACAGAACTCGCCACTGCCGACACCTTTACCAGTCTGATTCGGCCATTGCTTGCGGGAAAAAGGCTTCCCACAAAGGCAGTCATGGTCATCTCCTTATCCTGGCAGGATCGGCAGGGAAGACAGGGGCCGCCGTTCTTGCCGCCCATGGTGCACTGCGCAGCGGTGCTGGTCTTGTCAGCCTCTGTGTACCACATGATCTCAATACTATTTTCGAAACGACTACTTATTGAAGCCATGACCATTCCCCTGCCAAACAGCGCACAATCCCTCTCGATTGCCGATTGGGATGTAATCTCTGAACATATCAAAAGCAAGCAGGCAATAGTCATTGGCCCTGGTATAGGCCAGGATCCATCTACCGCAGAACTTGTTTTGCAAATCTACCTCACAGCCAACTGCCCTGTTATTCTTGATGCCGACGCACTGAATATTCTTGCAGAAACATCGGCACAGACTCCAGCGCTCCGCCGGCCCAAGAATATTCACTCCCCACCCCGGAGAACTTGGCAGATTACTCGATAAATCAACAGACGATATTCAGGATAATCGTCTCGATGCAGCCTTATTAGGGTGTGCACTTTTTAAAAATGATCCCCATGAAACTATTCTGATTCTTAAAGGTGCAGGCACCATAATCGCCGACAGGTGACGGCTCAACAATTATCAACACCACTGGCAATCCGGGTATGGCAACCGGTGGAATGGGCGATGTTTTAAGTGGAATAATAGGGGCTCTTGTCTGTCAGGGATTAACGCCTGTTAGATGCGGCAGTAGCTGGAGTTTACCTGCATGGAGCAGCGGCAGACCGACTGTATGAGAATTCTGGGGCTGGGTTTCTCGCTTCTGAAGTGGCCGATATGATTCCGATCTCTCTTAAAAGATCACCTTCACTCACCATTCAATTATTTGCAGGTGATGATTTTGCAGATACTCGTTACATTTTACGAAAATACCTGAGCCCATAAAACCTCTATGGGCAGAAAGCGGTGATGGATGGCTGGTTGCCAGGATAAGATGTTTGCGGCGATCGATGAGTGGTGCTTTTTTCTGGGCGAATGCACCCCAAAGCATAAAAACGACATGTTCTTTTTTTCTTGAAATGGTTTCAATGATATTATCGGTTAACTGATGCCAGCCGAGCAAAGCATGGGAATTTGGACGCTTGGCGATTACCGTCAAGCTGGCATTAAGAAGCAAGACCCCCTGGCTGGCCCATCTGGTCAGGTCACTGTCGACACTGACCTGTTTTCCCTTGTATACGCTGTTATTGACTTCCTGAAGAATGTTCCGCAAAGATGGTGGAATCGGTATCCCCTCCTGCACCGAAAAACATAACCCGTGGGCCTCCGGACCCTTTGCCTGGATGTTCATTGAAATAAGGGTCCTGGCCGATAATCACAACCTTCGTTGCTTCAAGACTGGTCAGTCGCATCGCCGCAAAAACATTTTCCCTGAAGGGGATAAACGCGGCTGCTCTTTTCCGAACCTTCATAGGCGCGTTTGACCAATTCTTTATGTACCCCCTGCTGCATAAGGGGAACATTTTCCTCCCAAAGAACAGATTGCCCATCTGTCCCCTGGCTCATAGTCTTTTCATCTCCTCATGTAAGGGATGACAGCTTCCCGCACAAAACGTTATGTAAGGTTTTACTCATGCTGCACCTTGCATGGAGACTCCCCTTCGGCAACGCTGTCGAATTTTGCCCGATGATCCATATTTTGGATTGTATCGATAATATGTTCAACCGTTGAAGTCGTTACGACATATTGCATTTTTCCAGGATCTGCCGCCCCATGTTTTTACTGAAGCACTCTTCTTCACTGAGAATAGCCGGCGTCCCGCCATTCTTGATAAGTATGGACATGCCTCTTTCACCATCATTTTCATCCCCAGACAGAATTATCCCTGCAGCTCTTTTTTTATAGGCCGTACTTACCGAGGCGAGAAGAATATCGAGAGGTCCACCCTTCAGGGATCCTTTCGGAACCTTTTGCAAGGTTAACTGGGCACTGTACGGTTTAAGACTCATGTAATCAGAACCGGAAGCAATATAGCAATTACCGCCCTCAATGTTTACCCCTTCCCTGGCCCGTATCACCTTTATCGCCGAAATTGCATCAAGATACTCCGCAAAAGCATTGACATGTTCAATATTTTGATGGACCACCGCAATGAGAGCACCGGCCATAGTCGGAGTCGAGCTGGGGAACAATTTGCAACAGATTAAAAAAACTCCCCTCCCCCCCACCGAGCACGGAAATAAAGCTATTGCTGCGATATTGCGACTGACCGGATAAACTCAAGTTCAATGATATCACCGCACTGGGAACAGGTTGTATTGTCCATGGGACCGGATCTGGCATAACTGACACCACTTCACGATTCCCACATTCTTCACAAAACACTACTCTCTGCTCTACATCTGCTGCGTTGCTTGATGTACCTGAAGAGGTGAAAGACCGGTTCTTTGGCCTTCAGTTTTATCATGCGCCGCTTTTTTCACCTTATCGATGAGCAGTTTCTTGTAGGTGTGCAGGCTGCTTTTTTGGAAAATGAAATCTTTACAGACAAAATCAACAGCACCATTTTTCATGGTGTCAAAACATCTGGCAGTCCCTCTTTCGGTCAGACTTGAAAACATAATGGTCGGAGTCGGCCTGTGAATCATCAGATGCTGCAATGCGGTCATGCCATCCATCAAAGGCATCTCCATATCCAACAAAATGACATCAGGTCTTGTCTTCAGGATCATATCGAGAGCTTCAATCCCATTCTGAGCTTCTCCAACGACGATTATTTCCTCACAGTCGTCAAAAATATCTCCTAAAAATTTTCGAAAAACAAGCGAATCGTCAACAATCAGTATTGAAACTTTTGCCGTCTTTTTTACTTTTCTTTACGGATTGCATAAGAAATTATCCATTCGGATGACTGCACCCGAAACGTCTTGCCGGTCGCAGGTTTTTATTCCTCTATCTACTATTTGGTAAAGCTTATTTTTTTGAATATAATCAAGAACCGCCTGCGGCAGGAATCGTTGTACTGACTCTCCTTTTCGGATCATAGCCCTAATCGCTGAGGAACTCAGGGTCATCAGGGCATTTTTTTAATATGTAAATTTCCTTTTTATCTTCTTTATCATACCACACATTGCCACTTGCCTTATATCCCAACTTTCTTAACAAATGGGCGAGCTGCTCACTTTGATATCCTTTCCTCTGGGAAAGAATGATATTGACCGAATGCAAAACTTTCCGGGGTGATTTCCAGGTTAAAATATCAAGAAAAGCATCGGCCCCAATCATAAAATATAATTGACAATTCGCTCTGATAATGGTTCCTCAGCACCTGCAGGGTATCAATGGTATAGGAAGGTTTTGGTAGAATACCCTCGATAGCATTGCATTCAAAACCTTTTCTTCCTTGACATGCCAGCCTCAGCATAGCCAATCGGTGGTTAAAGGAGGTTATCAATGCACCATCTTTATGCGGAGGCTGGGCCGCAGGTAAAAAGACGACCTTATCGAGTCCGCATTCTTCCATTGCGGTCTCTGCCAACTGCATATGCCCGTGATGGACGGGATCAAAAGTTCCGCCTAACAAACCAATTTTTCGTAAGCTCACTCTCTCACTTGGCCCTGGCCAAAAACGACAAATTTACGAGTAGTCAATTCCTCAAGCCCCATCGGACCATATGCATGCAGTTTTGTGGTACTGATACCAATTTCAGCCCCAAGGCCGAGCTGTCCGCCATCATTAAACCGCGTTGATGCGTTCACCATAACAGCGGAAGCATCAATTTCGGCAACAAATCTTTGGGCAGTGCTGTAATTTTCAGTAATTATTGATTCGGTATGGTGTGAGCCATATTTCTGAATGTATTGCTTTGCTTCGTCAAAATTCTGCACGACCTTCACACAGAGAATCAAATCGAGAAATTCTGTTCCCCAGTCTTCCTCTCCGGCAGGTTTTATCTCACCGGCAATTGCCACACTCCGCGGACAACCACGCAGTTCAACGCCGCAGTCAATCAAAGACCTGGCAATTACCGGAAGAAATTGTTCGGCAACATCGTTATGAATAAGCAGTCCTTCAAGGGCATTACACACCCCTGGCCGATGGGTTTTGGAATTAATTACCAAAGGAACGGCCTTTTCTATGTCGGCATCTTTGTCAACATAGAGATGGCAGACACCTTTGTAATGTTTAAGAACCGGTATTCTGGACGTCTCCACGACAAAACGAATCAATCCTTCACCACCACGTGGGATGACAAGATCAATATCCTCCTCCAGGGTGAGAAGATGGTTAATCGCCAGCCGATCAGTGACAGGGATGATCTGCACTGCATGTTTATCAATATTATGCGCGGCAAGGGCCTGCTGCAGAATGTCAGCAAGAGCCAGATTGGAGCAGATAGCTTCCGATCCGCCGCGCAAAATTATTGCATTGCCGGTTTTAAGACACAGGGCTGCAGCGTCTACGGTAACATTAGGCCGGGATTCATAGATCATGGCGATAACCCCAAGAGGCACCCGCATTCTCCCGACCTGCAGGCCATTGGGACGTCTGACGAAATTCTCAATTTTTCCGACCGGATCGGGCAATACGCAAAGTTCACGGAGTCCATCAACCATCGAATCGATGACCGCGTCAGACAAGGTAAGTCGATCAAGCATGGCCGAAGAAAGCCCTTTTTCATGACCGGCCGCAAGATCCTTTTCATTTTCAGCCTGAAGCTGCTGTTTCTTTCCGACTAAAAGATCCGCCATAGTCGACAGAACATTATTTTTTGTCTCGGTAGAAAGTGTCATAAGACCTGCCGAAGCAACTTTTGCCCTTTTCGCCAATTGTCTATAGTCTGTTCGAGTGTCATCGATGTATCCTTTTTATCAAACTCTTGCTTGCCGTTTAGTGCCTTACTTCAGAAAAAGCGCTGTTTATTTTTGTCCTTTTCGGGAGGGGTATGAAAACCAGTATTTTTTTACTCCCCAAGGCGTATATCAGGTGAATGTCTCACCATGGCAACTGCCGAGATTATCTTTCTGGTTGTCCAAACTTACAGGATAACCAGATTATCCCGATGCATCACCTCGTCACTCTCCTTAACACCTAAATATCTTCACAATGCTATCGGAGCGCATTCCTTTAATCTTTCGCAGATCATCTGAACTGAAATTGGTCAACCCAACAGCCACGGGCTTATTGTGCTGGTCAATACACTGCACAGGATCGCCCACGCCAAATGTTCCTTCAACATTTATTATCCCCGAGGGCAGAAGACTTTTGCCATTTCTGGTGATCGCATTACAGGCACCCTGATCCAGCACGAAGTTCTCCTTTGGGTTTCAGCACATAGGCTATCCATCTCTTGCGGCTCTGCATTTTTTCTTTTCGAGGCAGAAAAAAAGTGCCGACAATTTCTCCGGAAAAAAGATGCTTGAGGATATCGGTCTGCCGCCCTGAGCCGATAAAAGAGCTGCCACCGCCAGCGGAGACCATTTTAGCAGCCTGAATTTTGCTGCGCATTCCACCGGTTCCCAGGACACTTTTACTGTTTCCGGCCATTGCCAGGATCTCATCGGTAACTTCGGCAACGGTATAGATAGCCTTCGCCTGAGGATCAGTGAGCGGATTTCTATCGTACAAACGCATCAACATCGGTCAGGCAGATAAACATATCCGCCTCTATGAGATTGGCAACCAGAGCCCCTAAGCTGTCATTGTCACTGAATTTTAACTCCTCTGTCGATACCGTGTCATTTTCATTAATGACCGGAATAACACCATATTTAAACAAGGTTAAGAATGGTATTACGAACATTGAGGTATCTCTTTCGATTGGCGAGATCAGAATGGGTCAGCAGTATCTGGGCTATATTTTTTCCATATGCGGCGAACGCTTCATCATAATCATGCATCAGACTCGATTGACCGATTGCTGCGAGGGCCTGCTTTTGCTTGATGGTCAGTTCAAGGTCATCACCCAGATGGATCTTTCTTCTCCCGGCAGCAACGGCTCCGGAAGTCACCAGAATCACCTCTCTGCCACTATTGTGCAGAAATGATATCTCCCGAGCCAGATTATCTATAACCTGTCTGTTCAGTCCATTTTCTCCGGTCAGTATCGCGCTTCCGACCTTGACGATCAACCCTTTTGGCTTTATCAAAGAGAGTCTGTCGATAATATAACCCATCTTCAAGTGCGATTTCAGAATTCATTCAATATTGCACCCGCATAAATTGTTATTTCAATCATGAGAGAAAAGAATTCTCGACACCGCTCAACACTCAATTTGACGAAAGTAATTCCACGACGAACGAGACACGCTACTGCTTAGTCATGCTCTACTTTTCCGTTGTTCCAGAGTTTCTGCAACAATTTCTTTCAGATATATCTATTCCTTCTCCGGTTATTCCCGATACTGTAATAACATTTTGCCCCAATTGTTGGAAATTTTTTTCCAGTTTCCTGAGATCTGGCGGTCGCTGACCAATGTCTCTTTTATTTAATACCAAAATTTGAATTCTGTCCGCCAGTTCTTCTTTATACAGGAGCAATTCATTGGAAATTATCTCATAATTTCTCGAATACATCTTCATCAGCAGCGTCTATCACGTGGAGAAGTATACTTGTTCGTTCGATATGACGAAGAAATTTATGCCCAAGGCCTACCCCGTTATGTGCTCCTTCAACAAGCCCGGGAATATCAGCAATGATACAGGGTTTATAGAATTTATGCTGCAGGACCCCCAGTTGCGGTTCCAGGGTTGTAAACGGATAGGAAGCTATCTTCGGGTTTGCTGCTGAAAGTTTTGATAAAAGAGTCGATTTCCCGGCATTGGGCAATCCAACAAGGCCAACATCGGCAATAAGTTTGAGCTCAATTTTCAACCAGAACTCCTCGCCCCTTCTCACCATTTGTTGCTATTCTTGGAGTACGATTCGTCCCACTGGCAAAATGGGGATTTCCCAAGCCTCCCTCTCCACCTTTGGCGATAACAATCGACTCTCCATCCATCGCCAGGTCAGCAAGCACTTCTCCGCTTGCCGCATCTTTTATCACTGATCCGATCGGGACATCAATGAAACAGTCTTTCCCGGACCGACCATGCATATCCTTGCCTTTGCCGTGTACCCCCCGTTCCGCTTTGAAATGGGATCGGTAACGGAAATCAATCAAGGAGTTCAAAGAGTTCGTTGCCCTGATTATGACACTGCCGCCTCTGCCACCGTCGCCGCCGTTGGGTCCACCTCTCGGAACAAATTTTTCTCTGTGAAAGCTTACACAACCGTTTCCACCATCACCGGCTTTTACAAAAAATTTTGCTTCGTCAATAAATGCCATTACCTTACCCACAGAATTTCGCTTACCGAAAGCCTGAATAAAAAAAAACTCGACCTTCAATTGATTATTGAGGTCGAGTTCAAATTCCCGGCATGAATCGTGTCAATTCGATTCATCTAGCGGAACGATATTCGATAAAACGAATCAGGCTACAGGATAAATACTGACTCGTTTTTTATTTTTACCAAATGCTTCGTATGTCACAACACCCTCAATCTTAGCGAAAAGGGTATAATCTCGTCCGCAACCGACATTGGTTCCCGGATGAATTACCGTACCGAGCTGACGAACCAGAATATTGCCCGCTTTTACAACCTGGCCGCCGAATCGTTTCACACCTCGTCGTTGTGCTGCACTGTCCCGACCGTTCCTGGAACTACCACCTGCTTTCTTATGAGCCATCTTCTACTCCTTTTCTCCGACTATAGATCATCCGTTTGAATAAACTGATAACCCGTAACTTTTATACACACATGAATTACGCGGAAATTTCTTCAATTTTCAATGCAGTGTACGATTGTCTGTGACCATTTCTCAACCGATATCCTTTGCGGCGCTTTTTCTTGAAGACAATGATCTTTTTTGCTCTGCCCTGCTCAGCTATTTTGGCAGTGACCTTGGCGTTTTCAAGAACAGGTTGACCTACTTGAACCTCATCTTCGGTAACAACCATAAGCACATCATTCAGATCTATATTGTCACCAACGTTGCCTTCAAGTTTCTCCACTCGAACCTGATCTCCACATGCAACTTGATATTGTTTTCCACCTGTACGAACTATAGCATACATATATTAACCTCTTTGAGTGAATCTTCTCTGTTGTTAAAATAACCATGTAACATTACAAGAACAGAGCATTCAACCTGATTATGCCACCAATGTCAACACAATTCCAATTTGATCCATTTTTTTAGTAACAGACAGACATCTCTAGCAGAAATACGATAGAATGGTTCAGAAAGGTACTTGCACCTGCTCATCTGTTCAGTCTTGGCAACACTGGCACCGAACAAAACAACTCAGACATAGCTGGAAACTAAAGTAGAGCGAGGCGTAACAGATCCCTTGCAAAAATATCAGCCAGAGTATTCCAGACGGGCTTTTTCCTTTTCGGTACGAATAGCACAAGCTCTTGCAAAAGCGGCTTTTTTACCATGTTTCGAAATAGAAACGGAAGTTTTTCCCTGTTTTCCCTGATGCGTTACCCAACTCACTTCATATCTGTTGAGTTTATCATTGAGCCGAACTCCAACAACACCAGTACCTGAGTTGCTGACGGTAACCATATGTTTGTTTGTTCTGACCTTGCCAAGCTTCTTCTCTGTCTTGTCACGCCAGGAAATCGCCGACAACAAACTCGAGTATCGGCCGCCGCATTTTCTATCAGAGAAAAACTTGGAGTGCGTTCTTCCTAAAAACCTTACCCGGACATACCATCCATGAGTTCTTTTTGACTCCTGATCTATCCTGGCAATATCCTTATGCTTTTCAAGCAGTAATTTTTGCTTTTTGTCATCTTCCATAAACATAACCTCAATCATCTATTGATACAAATTTATTCGACGAAGAATTCATTTTCCTCGTCCAATAAACACTTGTAAACGCAATGGACATTCACTAAAAAAATGGTATTGTGAACTGGTAACCGGCAAATACCTGACAACAGCTTCCAGCAAAACTTAGTAGTTCGTCAGGAGCAGAATGTCAACTTTTTATTTTGAAGATAAATTAAAAAGTAACTGGTTTTCTCTTTCTTCAGCTTTTTTATCTCCATATCATTACATCATATTATGCCTAACATGACCAAAGAAACCGACAATTACAACCCCCAGTTATCTGACCTGGTTGACACTATCAAAACCCTCAGAGGCGAGGACGGCTGTCCATGGGACAAACGACAATCCTCGTCCTCCCTGCTCAAACACCTCAAATCAGAGTGCGAAGAATTAATTCTTGCTATCAATAACGACGACCACATCAACATTTGTGAAGAGTTGGGTGACCTTCTCTATCTTATAGTTATGATTTCTGAAATACACAACGATCAGGGACAATTCCAACTCTCTGATGTTATTCGTACCGTCAATGAAAAGCTCATTCGGCGTCACCCTCACGTCTTTGCCGGCCAACCATATGAAAATGAAGAGCAACTAGCGGCCCAGTGGAAGGCTATCAAAGCAGAAGAAAAGAAAAAAAATACCGTTTGACACATCCACTCCACTTATGTATTATAATCAGTTTTTTACTGAGAGGCAAACTGGATTCTTTGTTCATATGGCCTCTCCAGTATCTCCATAATAACAGGGTGTTATTATGACCTTCTTGCTCTCTGCCAATGGCTACACACAGCGCGAGGGCCGAAAATTGCGATATCTTGCATCTCGCAAAAAACATACGTCCACGAGGAGGAACGCATGCGCAGGTATGAAACGATCTTTATACTCCGCCCCAGTGTTGGGGAAGATGAGATCAACAGAGTTGTCGAAAGCACCACAAAAATCATTCTCGATGAAAAAGGATCGATTATCGAGTTGAACAAATGGGGCATGAAAAAACTGGCTTATCTGATAAAAAAAGAGAGCCTCGGTTACTATGTTTATTGTGACTATGCCGGTACTCCAGCAGCCGTTGCAGAAATTGAGCGAAAGTTCAGAATTGATGACGCGGTATTGAAATATATGACCATCAAGACTGCCAAAGCTATAACCGAAGAAGGCATTGAAGAGGCACGAGCAGCAATTGCCGCCAAAGCAAATGCCCAGGTTGAGGGCGATGAAGAGGAAGAGGAAGATACCGATTCTGATGCTGCTGACAAAGATGACACCACCGAAGAATCTGAGGATAAGTAACTCGGACTATTCACAAAGTCCTTAACTCCGGAGGTTACCGTTATGGCGCAAAGACCACAAAAAAAACTTTTTACTCGAAAAAAATCATGCCGTTTCTGCGGTGAAAAAGAGCTCGTTATTAATTACAAAGATGTAAAAACCTTAAGAAATTTTGTCTCTGAGCGGGGAAAAATCATTCCCCGACGTATAGTCGGCACCTGTGCCACTCATCAGCGTCAGTTGTGTGAGGCTATTAAACAGGCACGACAGATTGCATTTTTACCCTATGCGGGATCAGCACAGGGATAATTGCTCGTTATCTGAAAGGAATTCAAGGTGATTAGCCAGGGAAATCAACAGGTGCAAATAGGCAAGATCATCCGGACTATTTTACTGTCCTCCCTGGTAATTATTCTTCCCGGATTGCAATGGTCGCTGTTTGGCTGGCTGCATATATTTCTGCCGTTGGTTGCTTTTTATACCCTGGGCACGCTTTGGTGGATATACCGGGAAACGTCTCCTGCTTATAGCTGTTGCGATTTCCCTGGTAGTCTATCTGTTGCTCGGAAATTTTGATCTTTTTGCCTTTTCTTTTGCCCTGCTGTTGTCCGGATATGTGCTTTTCCTCTCGGCAGAACATCACGATCGTCCTGCCCTGAGTGGGCTAAAAAGTGCACTTGTCACTGGCAGGCGGCTGGCTTGTTATCTTCACCGTCCTCTCTTTAGGTTCGGAGGTGTCGGCGTACGGCCAGTTGGTGAATTCTCTTGGATGAGGGGATCAGTGAAGCTATCAGCTATTACCGGCAAAGCAGCGATATTTCGGCAGACAACCTGGTGATGCTTGAAGCAACTCTCTACCAGATGAAGGTCATTGTTCCACTTATAATGCCCTCAATCCTTGGTAGTTTTATTCTGTTGATCACCTGGTTTACCATGGTACTGGGCAATATGCTTTTGCTTAAGACCAGTGGCAAGGCCCCATGGGAAAGTTATCGAAATTGGCATTTGCCGGAAAAAGTCATTTGGGTGGTAATCGGTGCTGGGCTACTTGCTCTCCTGCCGATTCAACCCTTTAGAGTTATCGGAATCAACGGTCTCGTTCTGTTAAGTATTATTTACTGCTTTCAGGGCTTGTCAATCGCCGTTTTTTTCATGAATAAGTGGAATGTGCCCCTGCTGCTTAGATCCTTTTTTTACGTTAGTTATCATTTTTCAATCATTTGGGACATTATTTCTGCTTCTTTTCGGAATTGCGGATATCTGGTTTGATTTTCGCAAACTGAAGCAGGAATCAACAAAATGAACGTAAGTAATAATATAAGTCTGTAGATGACTACCGTTGTCAATTTGCAGATTTATAAGACCTATATTTATAGGAGTATAAAAACATGGAACTTATTTTAAAAGAAACAATCAGCTCACTCGGCCTGGAAGGCGACGTTGTAACGAGTTAAACCCGGGTATGGTCGTAATTATCTCCTGCCCCAGGGAAAAGCCGTTCAGGCTACCGCAGCAAATCTTGCTCTTCTTGAGCAAGATAAAGCGGCTATTGAAGCCCGTCGTGCGAAAAATCAACAACAAGCCGAGGAAACTGCCAAGAAGATCACCGGCCTGACCGTAGTCATCGAACAGCTTGCCGGTATTGATGAACGCCTCTTTCGGCTCGGTGACGACTGCGGATATCTGCACCAAACTGGCTGAACTGAATGTTGCACTCGATAAAAGACAGATTCTTCTGAGTGAACCGATCAAGACCCTCGGTGAAACGAAATTCAAGTGAAAGTCGGATTCAACGTGACTGCCGAATTCACCGTTAATGTCTTACCCCTTCAGGCAAACTAAGGCCTGGAAACTGAAAAGTATCCGGCATTCATTTCAATTCCCATAATAAAAGGTCTATCTGCTTTTCACAGATTAATTTTTTAAAAACAGGCAAGATATAGATCAGTAACACGCTGCTGCTTCGGCTACAAGAAGTCGCGCTACCTGGCCGGGATTCTCCTGCCGGTTATACAAAAACAAGGACACACCAAGGAGCTTGACCTTCTTGGTGTGTTTTTGTTTAATGCACCGAACCTAAAAAAAGGACACGGTTTATTTTCCATGACAAGTATCCTGACAGTTAGATCACTCAGGCAGGATCACCCACTATCGGAACTATCATATCTTTTCTCTCTCAGGCCAATGATGACTGACTTTGAACCTATACCAGACCCTGCACGATCAATTGTCCCCTCAGGCATTCCTCCACAAAATATTGAAGCTGAACAGGCCGTTCTCGGGTCGATTCTCCTCAAAGCCGATCTGCTTGGAGTTGTTCTGGAAATTCTTACCCCGCAGGATTTCTACAAAAACAACCATCAACTCATCTATGAGGCGATGATTGACCTCTTTGAAAAAAATGAACCGCAGGATCTGCTTACCGTCTCCAACCTCCTCAAAAATCCAACAAACTCGATCGTGCAGGAGGGCCAACGTATCTTGCTTCTTTAACCTCAATCGTCCCGGTTACTGCCAATGTCACAAGTTATGCAAAAATCATCCGGGAAAAATCTATACTGCGCCGGCTTATCTCGGTAAATACCAACATTGCTGCCCGATGCTATGAAGAACAAAATGATATCGATATCCTTGTTGACGATGCGGAACAGGCAATTTTTGATATTGCCGGCACGAAAAGGTGACCAGTATTTCACCCATGTCAAGTCTATCGTACCAAAAGCCTTTGCCACCGTCGAACAACTCTATAAAAGAAAAGAATTTATCACCGGTGTCCCCACCGGATACAACGAAATAGATAAAATGACCGCCGGCCTGCAGCCATCTGATCTTATCATAGTTGCTGCCCGACCATCCATGGGCAAGACCTCTTTTGCCATGAATATTGCCCAACATGCTGCCCTGGTTGAAAAAACAGGAGTGGCGGTTTTTAGTCTGGAAATGTCCAAAGAGCAGTTGGTTATGCGGCTGCTGAGTTCAGTCGGACGAATAGATTCCCAGCGGATCAGGACCGGCAAACTCCGCAGTGAAGATTGGCCTAAACTGACCCGGGCTGTGGGAATGTTGTCGGAGGCACCAATTTTCATCGACGACACCCCGGCCATATCGGTCCTGGAAATGCGGGCCAAAATCAGAAGACTTGCGGCAAAACACGATATTGGCCTGATAGTTGTCGATTACCTCCAGCTCATGCGCGGTCGAAGCACCGAAAACAGAACCCAGGAAATCAGTGACATTTCCCGTTCCTTAAAGGCACTCGCCAAAGAACACGCTATCCCGGTTATCGCCCTGTCACAACTGAATCGGGGCCTGGAAAGCCGCACGGACAAACGGCCCATGATGTCTGATCTTCGCGAATCCGGTGCCATTGAGCAGGATGCAGATGTTATTTGCTTCATCTATCGAGACGAAGTGTACAACAAGGCTGAAGACAACCCCGAAAGAGGATCCGCGGAAATCATTATCGGAAAGCAGAGAAATGGCCCCACCGGTGTTGCAAGATTGACATTTATAAAAGAATACACCATGTTTGAAAACATGAGCAATTACGCTGACCAGGATGGCTTTATTTAACCTCGGTGAACAGGAAACCTCCCGGAATACTTTTCTACAGGGAGGGGATATCTCTGGTGCCCTGGAGATGGATCCTTTTTTAAGAGTCCCAGACAAACAAACCGCTTTTAAAAAGACTACGGTATTTTGAGGCAAACCAATGACTGAAGACAGCACCAGTGTCCAACAAATATAATTTTAAAACCATTGAAAAAAAATGGCAATCATTATGGGAAGAGCGAGAAGTCTACAAGGTAACTGAAGACGATTCCAAAGAAAAATATTATGTACTGGAGATGTTTCCTTATCCTTCCGGGCGAATACATATGGGTCACGTTCGAAACTACTCAATAGGCGATGTAGTTGCCAGATACAAGCGAATGCGTGGTTATAATGTCCTGCATCCCATGGGTTGGGACGCTTTTGGTCTGCCCGCCGAAAATGCCGCACAAAAAAACAACAGTCATCCCGCCACCTGGACATATGCCAATATAGACTACATGCGCAACCAGCTGCGCCAGCTTGGGCTTTCTTATGACTGGACCAGGGAGATTGCCACCTGCAATCCCAAATACTATCGCTGGGAACAGCTCCTTTTTATCGAGATGTACAAAAAGGGTATTGTCTATCAAAAGGTCACAACGGTAAACTGGTGTGAATCGTGCCAAACGGTTCTCGCCAACGAACAAGTCATTGACGGTGCATGCTGGCGCTGTGATGATCCGGTTTATCCCAGAAAAATGAACGGCTGGTTTTTTAAAATCACCGATTATGCCGAAGAACTGCTCAGTGACCTTGACCAACTCACCGGATGGCCGGAAAAAGTACTGACCATGCAACGCAACTGGATTGGCAAATCCACCGGCCTTACCTGTGATTTTGCAGTCGATGGTCTCGATTGCAAAATATCTATTTTTACCACCAGACCGGATACCATCTTCGGCGTCACTTTCATGTCGATTGCCGCGGAACATCCTCTGCTTGACATCCTTATTGCCGGCACTGACAGGGAAAACGAAATTCGTCAGTTCACGCAGGAAATTCTTACCGAAAAACAGCGACAATCCGTCGAAGTCGAACCTGAAAAAACGAGGCATTTTTACTGGCCGCTATTGTATAAATCCCTTTAACGGGGAGAAGATACCTATCTATGTGGCCAACTTCGTTTTGCTTGAGTATGGCACCGGAGCGGTCATGGCGGTACCTGCTCACGATGAGCGGGATTTTGAATTTGCCAAAAAGTATTCTTTAAAAATCACTCCGGTTGTTATCCCGGCGGCAATGGAGCTCGATGCAGATACCATGGAACAGGCGTCTACGGTTCCAGGTGTTCTCATCAACTCAGGGCAGTTCAGCGGCATGGATTCTATTGCTGCCCAAGCCGCAATAATCAAATACGCCGAGGAGAATAATTTCGGATCGGCCCATGTCACCTACAGGCTTCGGGATTGGGGGATTTCCAGGCAGCGTTACTGGGGCGCTCCTATTCCTATGATTCATTGCGAAGCATGCGGCGTTCAGCCTGTACCGATCAATGAATTGCCAGTAGTGCTGCCGGAAGACCCAGAAGTGGGCAGCGCATGCCAACCTCTGCACCAGCGCCCTTCCTTTATCGCTACCAATTGCCCGAAATGCGGCACAGAGGCTAAAAGAGAAACCGACACCATGGATACCTTTATGGAGTCTTCCTGGTATTTTGCCAGATATGCCTGTCCCAGATACACCGAAGCCCCTCTTGAAAAGGCCAAGGCAGCATACTGGCTGCCGGTAGACCAGTATATCGGTGGGGTCGAACATGCTATTCTCCACCTGCTCTATTCCCGATTTTTCACCAAAGTTTTGCGGGATCTCGGGCATCTTGATATCGACGAACCGTTTACCAATCTTCTTACCCAGGGCATGGTCATCAAAGACGGTACAAAAATGTCAAAGTCGAAAGGTAATGTTGTTGATCCAAACGACCTCATCCTGGAATATGGCGCCGACACGGTCAGACTGTTCAGCCTGTTTGCCGCGCCACCGGAAAGGGATTTGGAGTGGAGTGCCCAGGGGGTTGAGGGCTCCTCACGCTTTTTAAACAGAGTATACAGACTGATACTTGCCTGTCCACAGATACTCGACTGTGCGCCGGAAATTCCTGGACAACTCACTGAACAGGGAAAAAATCTGCACCGAAAAACCCATCAGACAATACAACGGGTGACCGATAATATTGAGCAAAATTTCCATTTTAATACGGCAATCAGTGCCATGATGGAACTTTTCAACGTCCTTTCGGCTTCCGTAAGCGAACTCCAACAAAACAAGCTGAAACACCAGTTATCCGGCAGGCTATCTCCGTCCTGCTGCTTCTGCTTTCCCCAATGGTACCTCATTTTGCCGCAGAAATGTGGGAGCAAATAGGCAACTCCACTTCGATAGAAAACGAGCCATGGCCGATAGTTCGATGCTGAAGCGGCACAAAGAAGATCTGCTCACCATCGTCATTCAGGTCAACGGCAAGGTACGGTCACGCCTTGAAGTTGCTGCTGACGTTACTGATGAATTTCTGATAGAAAAAGCTTTAGCCGATGACAATACCAGCAAATTTATCGATGGAAAAACGATTAAAAAAACTATAGTGGTTAAGAAGAAGCTGTAAATATTGTTGTTTGATAGCTTCGTAAAAATTCCGAAATAAACGATAATTGTAACAAGACAGGAGAGTATAATTGAAAACAGTCTGGCGATATTTTCCCTTGATAGTTGTGGTCTTCATTGTTGCTGCCTGCGGATACCGGAATCCCAATGTCTATACTGGTCCGTCCAAAATCATTTATCTTAATGCAATGGAAAAACAGAACCAGCCAATTGGGGCTCGATTCACAAATATACCAGTCGCTGACCAGATGGTTCCAAAAAACCGATTCCATTACCACGGTCAGAAAAAAGGACAGGGGCTGATCTTATCCTTGGCGGTGAAATCATATCGATAGATCTTCCAAGCTTATCCTACGCAAAGAACAGTTTAACCACCCAGGTAAATGTAAAACTCAAGGTTCGTTATATCCTCAAGGATATCTCGTCGAATAAAATCGTCTTCGAAATGCCAGGTGAGCTGTGGACAGAGCCCTATTTAGTATCAACAAATGTCAATACTAATCGTAAAAATGAGCAGATAGCCCTGGAGACCATTATTGAAGACATCTCAAAACGAATCTACCGACTTACTGTTCTCGAACTACCTAAATTAGAGAAGAGCGGCCCGTAGAAGCATCGTCAGGGTCATTCTGAGGCTCTGGTTCTTTTCTTGTCTTTTTTACTTTTGTTATGTTGAAAATTGGTCAGCTCAATATTTGCATCTCCTTTTGTCCTTGCCCCACTTAGCTGGATACACCGATCTGCCGTTTCGGCTTCTTTGTCGTAAGTTCGGTGCCGGCTTTTGCGTTTCCGAGATGATAAGCTGTCATGGTCTTGTCTACCAGCAACCAAACACCCTGAAGATGCTCGCTTCCATTCCGGAAGAAAGGCCAATAGCATTTCAGCTGTTTGGTGCAGACCCTGAGGTGATGGCCGACGCTGCCGAGATTATGGCTTCCTATGGTCCGGATATGCTCGACATCAACATGGGCTGTCCGGTCAGAAAAGTCACCAAAAGAGGCGCTGGAGCGGCACTGATGACCACATCCACATCTTGCAGAACCATTCTGCGCAAAATAGTAGCAAGAGTCTCGGTGCCGGTTACCGTAAAAATCAGATCAGGAAAAAACAGCCAATCCATCAATGCCCCTGCTTTTGCCAAAATGCTTGAAGAAACCGGCGCTTCGGCGATTACTGTCCATGCCAGAACCTGGTCCCAGGGCTTTTCCGGCCACATTGACAGAGAGATTATAGCCAGAGTAAAAGAAGCAGTGTCCATCCCGGTAATCGGCAATGGCGATATCTTATCCTGTGCTGATGGTCAACAGATGATGGCTGAAACCGGCTGTGATGGGGTTATGATTGGGCGCGGTGCACTTGGTAATCCATGGGTTTTTCAGGAACGACGGACGCCCTGACGAGATACGGGAGATTCTGAGAGTTGCAGAATGCATCTCGCCTTAATAGAAGAATTTCTGCCGGCACAGAGAGTTCTTGGCTATATCAAAAATCATATGTGCCGTTACTTTAAAGGATTACCTGGCAGTTCGGCGCTTCGCCAAAAAATTTTGCCGCACCAGATCTCATCAGTCTTAAACAGCAGCTGGATCCAGACTGTCCTTAAACCCGCCGTGTTCATTTCGTCAATTTTTCTATTTTTTTAAGCAGTTCTTTACTCTCCTCCTGCATTTTCTCCGGCATCTGCCCAAGACGCAACGCATTTTTGAAATTTTGTTCCGCCTCTTTCAACTTGCCTTCATAGAGATGGTACTTGCCAAGGTAAAAACTCGAATCTCCCGCCAGTTTCTGGTCAGAGGCAATTTGTCCCAGCTCGAAATACACTTTTGAATATTCAGGCAATTCATAATTCACTTTCTTGAAATATTTCTCTGCCTCACTGATTCGTCCCGTCCTGTAGAGCAACTTGGCCAGGGTGAAAGTAGCATACATGTCTGAATTATCCGCAGCCAGAGCACTCCTCAGGGTCCTCTCGGCATCTTCAAATTGTCCGGCAGCAAACTCGATACTTCCCTTGTCGGCCAGAAGAATATTTTCATCAGGAAAATATTGTATGACCTGTTCAAGGAGCGCCAGACTTCTCTTGTAGTCATTTTCATCTTTTGCCACCTGCGAGAGACCATAATTGGCCATCATCTTCATAAATTCACTGGACCTGCTGTCGGCAAGGACACTTGCGAAAAATGTCTTGAGATCCTGGGATTCTTTGGCCTGAACAAGGACACGGTATTTAAAGCGGAAAAAGGCGAAATTGTCGGCTGTTTTTGCTGTTTGATTGATATTTGCTCTATCGATATCCAGCAATGAAGAAATGTAATTAAGGCGTTCTTCGGGATTTGGATGGGTGAGAAGATACTGGGGTGGCTTCTCACTCCGATACCGGGCTATTCGACGCATTGATTCCAGCATCTTGACCTGCCCTTCCGGATCCCGATGGAGATCTTTCAGCCAGCCATAGGCCATGAGGTCAGCTTCTTCCTCATCTTGACGACTGAAATGCAGGTTGATGCTTTGCCCTGTTGCCAGAGCACCGGTCATCAGAGCCGGTGCCGCAGCTCCGCCAAAAGCCAAGGCCGCCAGAGCCAAACCTACCGAGCCGATAGTGGTATATTTTCCTTTCTCCACTCGTGATGCGAGATGACGCTTGACGATATGCCCAATTTCATGCGCCAGAACCGAGACCAGTTCATCTTCGGAGTTCATCATCTCAATCAATCCCGAATAAAAGAATATCAGCCCGGATGGCGCGGCAAATGCATTGAATTCTTTGCTTTTTACGACAAAAAAGTGGTAATCAAAATATTGGATTCCGGCGACAACCAACACACTCTGACCAAGTCTGGTAATATACTGGGTGATATCAGGAGAATCGATCAACTCGAAGGAAGATCGAACGGAGTAGAGCAGCTGTTCACCGAGCTTCCCGTTCTTCACCGATAGAAAATGCCGAGGCCGGGGAAACAGTACAAAACTGTAAAAATACACCAACAAAAGCCCAGACCAAACCTCTCATTTTCCTATTTTTCATCGCATTTCAGCCATTGCACTGTCCTTCGCAGCCCCTCTATGGTAGAAATAATAGGTTTATAGCCCAAATCGTTCTTGCGCATTCTCTATTGAAAAGTAGTGTGATTTTGCCAATTGTTCAGCAAGAAAACGCGTCATTTTCGGCTCTTTTTTCGATCCTGTAAGTTTGTATAACTGCCTCCAGAATTCCGCCAAGCCGATACGCTGCAGGAAAAGACAGTGAAGACCGAACCCTGTCGATATCCATGGCAGCAAACAGCTCATCTATCCAATCCCAGAGATTTACCGGTTCACCTTGACTGATAAAATACGGCTTTACCAGCAGCCGTTTTCTGCTCGGATAAATTGTTGGCGGCAAGAATATGGGCATGAGCGACGTTGTCAATATAAGAAATATCAACAAGATTGGCACCATCCCCCACCCTTTTAAGGATTTTTTTTCGGCCACTCTCCACAAGTCGAGGGAGAAGATGCGGATCGCCTGGTCCCCAGATAAGGTGTGGCCGAATGGCACAGGTTGCAAGGCTTCAGCAATTGGCACCAAGTACTGTTCTTTCCGCCATGACCTTACTTCTGGCATAGTGGCAGAGATACCTGGTGGCATAAGGCAAACTCTCATCTCCACCTTTGATGTCTTCCCGGTTAAAGACCACAGAGGGGGTTGAGGTGTACACCAGCGTGCGGCACCTTATTTTTCCGGCAACTTTCAACAACCACCTCAGTACCGACCACATTAGCAGCATAATATGCATTCCAGGATCCCCAGATTCCCGCCATGGCAGCAACATGAAACACAATATCAACACCCTTCAGCAGCTCTTGCCATAAGAGACGCATCACAGATATTGCCGACAACACATTGCCCGCCTAACTGTTCGACCTCCGGATACCGGTGTCGACCGACAACAATCGTCTCGACGCCATTTTGGAGAAGTCTTTTGACAATAGCCTTGCCAACAAATCCGCCCCCACCGGTAACCAGCGCTTTTTTTATCGACGGCGTGATAGTTTCTTTTGGGCCCATAGTGCCAGTTTTTCACGAAAAATTTTGGCGTTATGCCTGATGTCCACAGGAAAGTGTTTGTGAACGCAGAAAATGTTCAATTTCTCTGGTCAGCTCAGACTGAGCTGCTCTTTCCTGTACCTCTTTCAGCAGCAATCTTCTTTTTTATACGTCTCTCTTTATGCGGTTCAACAATGATCACCGGTACTTTCATCCCATTGTCTTGTTCATTGATGCCGACCAGAGCAGATCGATACACATCCGGGTGCTCATTTATTATTGCCTCGCATGGTACGGAAAAGAGCGTTCTGCTTCTTCGTTACCACCCGGTGAGCACGTCTGCCGCAAAACCAAAGACGCCCAGCCTGATCAAGATAACCGACATCGCCCATCCTGTGCCACAAGTGTACCACCATCTTCAATCTTAGCCAGCCTTGTCTCTTCAGGATTGTTCTGATACGCCCTGGTCACGACATCCCCCCGGACAATTATTTCGCCGATCTGACCGGCTGCCAGCAGCATCTCCCCGGTCAACTCAGCGCAGAGGATCATCAGAGATTGTCAATAATTTTGATCTCAATTCCGGGCAACGGTCGTCCGACACAGGTGCCCTTGCCCAGCCGGCTCTGTTGCCAGGTCTCGGAGACGACCTCCCTCCCTTCAATAGATGCTATCGGCAGGCTTTCTGTGGCGCCATATGGCGTAAACACCAAAGCCTCAGCTGGCAGTATATCTCGTACCCTGCGCATCAATTCGTAGGGGACCGGCGCTCCGGCCATCAACACCTTCTGAACGGAATCAAGCACTATCCCCTGCTCAAGGCAATATCTGCTCACCACATTCCATATTGCCGGGGAACCAAACGAATATGTCACCTGATATTTTTTTATGGTAGCAACAAATTTTTCGGATCCACCCTGGCGGGTCTGGTTGGATCCATGTCAGGGATAACAGAACAGGCACCAAGTGCGGCGGAAAAAAGGGCAAATAGAGGGAAAGCCGGTTGGTCTACATCATCTGGACCAATCGCTATAGTACTCTTTTATCAAGCGCAGCTGGGCACTGAAAATTGAATGTTCATATCGCACGCCCTTTGGGAGGACCCGTTGAACCAGTGGTAAAAATAATTGCCGCAAGATCAGATTCTGGTGGGGTTATAGACCGGATATTCATGGTCCAGCAGTGGGAAATGTCTTTTGTAATATCAGGGCCAAACAGTCCGAAAGAGTTGCCACAGCAAAATACTTTGGCAACCGTTCGAAACGGTTCTGGAAATATTTTTGAAAAGAGAATTGCTTTTGGTATACCGACGAGAAATTTAGGTCTGACTCTTGCTATGCAGCGCAATAAATTTTTGTAGCCCATTCCGGGGTCAATAAGAACAATCGGAGTGCCAATCTTGAAAAGCGCCAGGGTAAGGCAGACAAATTCAACAGACGGTTTGACCATCAGGATGACGTATATCTCCCGGACGGAGTCCTTCCCGGGCGAAATAGTTGGCGTACGCATCGGCTCTGCTGTTCAGCTGGGTAAAAGAAATTTTCTTTCCGGTCCGAGCCTCAATAACCGCCAGTTCGCTCGCCTTGCTTTTTTGCTGCACCGACAAATGTTTCGGCAATATTTATTGCCACCTGATATTCCCTCATCCTTAAACTCGAAAAAACGATTTTATAATAGGCAGGATATCTATCGAGTTTATCTTCAAGAATATAATGCCCGCCATCGGGAAAATAATGATTTTCAGCATCAGGAAACCGCCTGATCCATTCCTTAAAAAATACTTCATTAAAACAGAAATCGCCTCCTCCCCAGATAATAAGCAGGGGAACCGCCGAATCCCGCAGCATGGCCAGCCGGTTCTCAATAGCGACAAGGATTGCATAGCTCTTATGTTGGGATTGAAGTGGAATATCCCGAACAAAACGATAGATAGCTATGCGGTTTTGCCAACTGTTATATGGGGCAAGATATGCCTTTGCGACATCCGGAGCCATTTTCTTTTTGACAGCCATGAATCTGGCCGGCCAGGCGAAGCCGTTGAAAAACCTGACAATTATTTCTCCGACAACCGGCAGACGGCAAAGCTGTATTCGCAATGGTATTCTGCTTTGAACGAAAAGCAGCGGTATTCATCACGACTATTTTATCGACAGCATCATATGGTTGACAGCACAGCCTATTCCTATAGCCCCACCCCAGTCATGGACTATGAGGGAAAAACGGTCAATCTGCAGATGGCAGATCAAAGACTCCAGATTTTCAATATGCTGGGCAAGACAATATGGATAGTCCTGGGGCTTATCCGAAAGACCACAGCCCATATGGTCAAGAGCGATAACCCGATAATTTTTTTTCAGCAGGGAAATCAGATGTCGGAAAAAATAAGACCAGGTGGGATTCCCATGAACCATGACTATGACTGGCCCTGCTCCCTCATCAATATAGTGCAGTCGTCCGCCGTCGAGTTCCAGAAAATGAGATGCAAATGGATAGTCAGGATACACCGTTTTTTCCACCATTTAGAAAATTATTCAATTATAACAACTATGATAAAGTAGTTTTTCACTACAAACTGCTAAACTTATACTCAAGGCAATTCGAGTGTCAACTGTTTACCATCTTTACCGCCCTCAGTCTATCTTTCATCGGACGATTTTGCTACTGGTTGTTCATTATATGAAATCGACTGACAACATAAAATTGAGAAAAATTCCTATCTTACTATTATCGCACATTAATTTTAAAATATTTGGTTGCTTTTACATGAATAAACGTGCTAAACGAATCAATTGTTGTGATACAAATGTTTTGTATTAACGATTTATTGAATGCACACTCCACCTTAGGGTTGATGAGTGATTTCTTTACATCAAAGCAACATCCGATGTCTGACCAGCGAGTGGTCGGAAACATATTAACGGTTCGAAATTGAACTGAGTGCAAAAGGAGTAGTACAATGGCAGAAGGTACAGTGAAGTGGTTTAATGATGCGAAAGGTTTTGGCTTTATCGAACAAGATGGTGGACAAGATGTTTTTGTACATTATTCCGCTATCAAAACTGAAGGCTTTAAGTCCCTCGAAGAGGGTTCCCGGGTATCCTTTGAAATAGTTGATGGCCCGAAAGGTCCTGCCGCAGATAACGTTAAGAAAATTTAAATATCTCCATAATACCGAATTTGCAAAGGCCCCCTGTACATTATATTTAAGTACAGGGGGCTTTTTTTATTGGTATGTATGCTACATTGAAACAAGCGGCAGATATTCAGGATTCCATCTGATCCGGTCAATGATTTTTCTCATTCTCGCTTCATCGTTGTTATGCTGAAAATCGGAGTACACACAGGGTCTGCTGACCCCTTTTGTCACCGCACACATGGCCACCGCCAAAGCAACATTTTTAGCCACCTTGCGAATATCATTGATAGGCGGTACCAACCTTCCCTTTTCCAGCTGGTCCGGTGACATCATCGCGGAAATCACCCTGGCCGCGACGGTAAAAAACTCGGGCAGCACCTCTCTCGCTCCCGAGGCCAGGACACCCAGACCAACTCCCGGAAAGACAAAAGCATTATTGCATTGCCCTATATGCCGAGTCTCTTCCAGTGCATCCATCGTGGCACAGGGATTACCGGTGGCCACCAGAAGTCCTTCTTTGCTCCATTTACTGATATTCTGACAGAAAACCTGGGGAGTGGAAATATGCTGAAATAGAGGGCAGGACAAGAGGCCTGCTGGTATTTTTCTTGATCTCTCTTATCGCCTCTTCGTTAAAAAAGAAATCCTGCCCAGTCGTTCCAATTAACATGGTGATGCCGGCTTCGCGGATAATTCCCGGGATATCTATTCTGTCGATTTCGCCAAGCCACGGATGGCTCGTCTTGTCTTTGGCAAATTTCTTTTTATACAGCTCCAGCTTATTCGCACTGACCATAAGTCCCTTCGAATCAACCATAAAGATACGATTCAGGGCTTCCCGCTCCGACAGACCTTCGTCCATCATCGCATTCATTATCTGCTCTCCAATGCCCACGCCGCCGGCACCACCGCCATGAATGAGAATTCGCTGGTCGGCAAGTGTCTCCTTTTTAATTTTCATTGCCGATAAAATAGCGGCCAAAGCAATCGCCCCGGTTCCTTGAATATCATCATTAAAAGAGATCAGCTCATCAACAAAGGCATCACGGATACTGAAAGCATTCTGCTGCGAAAAATCTTCCCACTGGCACAGCGCATTGGGAAATACATTGCGAAATGCTCTGACAAAACTGCCAATAAATGACAAGTATTCTTCACCTTCCAGTCGCCTGTGCCGCCAACCGAGATATGTACTGTCAGTAAGGAGCTTCTCATTATTGGTTCCGACATCAAGGGAAATCGGTAAGCAGTGCCAGGGGGCAATCCCTGCGCCCTGGGTATAAAGCATCAGCTTACCGAGACAGACGGCAATCCCTCCCGCACCCTGGTCCCCAATACCAAGCACTCCCTGGTTATCGGTAACCACCGCCACCCGAACATCGCGATGGACGAATCTGCGCAGAATATCTTCAGCTCCATCAATATTGCCTGGATAGAAGTGCAGACCGTTTGCCTGCCGAAACATGGATGAATATTTCTGGACGGCCAGGCCGATAGTCGGGGTATAGATTATTTTGCTGTAATTTTTTATATCACTCTGGATGAGAGCATGGGCAAGGGTTGCGTTGCGGTCAAACATCGAACGAATAAAAATGAATTTTTCGATATCATCAACCTTCTCGTTCACCTTCACTTTGAGAACTTTCAACCTGTTCTTCAAGGCTTCTGACACCCGGCGGGAGAGTCGCCTCCAAACCAAGCGCTTTTCTTTCCTCAAGGCTGAATGCTGTTCCTTTATTGATATAGCTGCATGAACGAGCTGCGTCACCGCTGGCATAAACAACAATTTCCCGGGTATTTCCATACTCGTCGTATTTGAACCTATACAGATTTGTCGACATACTCAGTCCCCTTCCTCATCTCAAAAATAAAATGTGCAATTGACAAGTACTCTTCTTTGCCACATAATGGCCAACCATGGACTCTTGGCAAATAATTTTACAAAACAGCATAACCACTCTCGATGGTCTGCAAGAACATTTGGATTGTGATAGTAACGTATTACCCGATGTAATAGCAAACTTTCCAATGCGGATAAATCCATATTTTTTAAAATTGATCCAACATCCTGGTGATCCAATATGGAAACAGGCCGTCCCTGACATCGCTGAAATAAAAGATGATGTATGCGAAGAAGATCCACTGGCAGAGGAAAATCTCAGCCCGGTACCTAATTTAGTCCATAAATATCCGGACAGGGTTCTGTTCCTTGTTACCAATAAATGTGCCATGTATTGCCGGTTTTGTACCAGAAAACGCAAGGTCGGCACTGACAGGATGAAAATCACTGCCAAGACCCTTGACGCCGGATATGACTATCTGCGACAGCATCCGGAAATACGAGAGGTTCTGGTCTCTGGAGGCGATCCCTTCTTCTGCAAGACGAAGAAATTGATACTATTCTCAAAACCCTGCGTTCAATCCCATCGATTGAAATAATTCGCATCGGTACCAGAGTACCGTCCGTTCTTCCGATGAGAATTACCAAAGACCTTGTCGCTATCTTGAAAACATATCATCCGCTATACATCAATACCCACTTCAATCATCCCATTGAAATCACCGATGAATCAAGCCTTGCCTGCACAATGCTTGCCGATGCGGGAATACCTATGGGGTGTCAGACGGTACTCCTAAAAGGGGTCAATGACGAGATACAAACACTGAAAAAACTTTTTCTCGGTCTGCTGCGCATCCGGGTAAAGCCGTACTATCTTTTTCAGGCTGACCTCACCAGGGGAACCAATCATTTTCGGACGTCCACCCAGACAGGCATTACCTTAATGCGACAACTTTACGGACACATTTCAGGTATGGCCATTCCCACCTATGCCCTTGACGGCCCAAAGGGCAAAGGAAAAATTCCCCTTACCCCGCAATATATTATTAATGAGGGAGATATTCTCACCTTTGAAAATTATTGTGGAGAGATATGTACCTATCCAGAAGCTGGTGAAAGCTGCTGACGAAATATTGCCACCCTGCCTTTCTTTTCGCCCGATTATGGTCGCAGCATGCCAGGTACTTTTCTTTTATTTTCCTTCTAAAACTTGTAAATCCTGTGCATAAAACGATATACTTCTCTCAGCACTGCAGCTGTTTGTAGCCTCTCTGCAAACCGAACCATTCACGAAAAGACACCGCACTTTTTGCATACTGAACAGAACAGTATACGCAAGCCAGCGATCTGGATACAGGGATAAGACGATTAAATAGAACCATTTACGTTTAAAGACTTAAAAGACAGTTTAGATGCTGGTGAAACATCACCACCACACAGACCGGAAAACCGTTATGAACATTGATGAAACTTTACAGAGTATAGAGAAATCAGATGAGCTGCCGACTCTGCCCCTTGTCGCCTCGCAACTTATCACTCTCACCTCCAGAGAAGATACGACCCTGGCTGACATCGGCAACCTGGTGGCCAAGGACGTTTCACTTTCCGCCAAAATACTCAAAGTGTCCAACTCTGCTTTTTACAGTTTTCCTCAGCAGATTGGTTCGATCAAACAAGCGGTCAGTATCCTCGGTATGAACGCCGTGCGCAACCTGGTGCTCTCTTTTTCTTTTTTGACCATGAAGGCCGGCAGGGTCGAGAGTCGTTTTAATTTTGAAAAATTCTGGGAGAAATCCCTCGCTTCAGCAGTAACGGCCAAGCTTATTCTCGACAATGTCAAAGGGGCGGACACAGAAGAGGTTTTTGTTTCCGGGCTCCTGCAAAACCTGGGCGAACTCATTCTGGCAAGAACATTTCCTGAAGAATACGATAAGGTTCTCCTGGCAATCGAGGAAAATCAACAGGATATTTTTAGTGCTGAAGAATCCGTTTTCGGTACGAATCACGCCATTATAGGGACAGAAATTGCTAAGAGATGGGGCTTTCCGGAAGTACTGATAACCCCCATTCAATACCACCATACCCCAAACGATTATACCGGCGGAAATGGTAACATCCGGTCGACGGTCAGAGCGGTCTATCTCTCCGACCTGTTAGTGAATATTCTCTATTCAGACAAACCCGAGGTGTATCATAAACAGTTTCGCAAGGAAGCCGGAAAACTGCTTGGATTGACAGCAGAGAGCATCGAGACCATCTTAAATCAGGTGCACACTAAGGTAAAAGAAGCCGGTACCTACTTCAACCTCAAGATTAAAACGACCAAATCGGTACAGGAAATTCTTCAGGAGGCAAATATTCGACTGAGTCTGATCAATCTCGACTATGATCAGATGAATAAAGAGCTTATCCTGGCTAAAATTCACCTTGAAGAGCTGACCAAAGAGCTGGAGAAAAAAAATAAGATCCTTGATAACCTGGCTAACATTGACGGTTTAACCGGAGTATATAATCACAGATTCTTCCAGAATACTCTTGATCAGGAGATAAGCAGAGCTGTGCGACACAACACGTCTGTCTCTATTCTTCTCATTGATATTGATCATTTCAAAAAGATCAATGACAACTATGGCCATCAGGTCGGGGATTTTATTTTAACTGAATTTGCCAAGCTCATTCAGGCGAACATCAGACAGTATGACATCCTCGCCCGATACGGTGGAGAAGAGTTTATTGTCATCCTTCCCGAGACCGGTATTGAGGATGCGCTCATTGTCGCAGAAAAATTACGAACCATTATCGAACAGACAGGGTTTCAGGACAGCCGGGAAATATACCATATAACAGCCAGCTTCGGGCAGACAAGCGGCATACCGGCAACAGATGATAATTTTAGTAAGAACACCTTTATCAATCAAGCCGATCAAGCCCTCTATGAAGCAAAAGAGAAAGGTCGCAACAGGGTCGTAGGATACAGTGCAAAAAAGAAATGGTTTTCATTCTAAACAAGGACAAATTCGTAACAACTTTACGATGGCTTGGTCAAAAGTTCAATATACTGTCGAATCGTCTTGCCCAAAAGCAGCGACCGGTCCGGAGGATCATTTTATTGACATCCTCTGTTTTTTCTTTCAGTAAAGAAATCACATCATATTTTCCGGATCAACATCGATAGCCAGGCTGCACTGTCTTCCAACCAGTTCCTGTCGTGCTTCTTTTATGGCCACACACAGAGAGTACATTTGATCTGTGTCACGGGCTTTAAGCAGAATCTGCCACCGGTAATTGTCCTTTATCTTATCAAGAGGGGCCGGTGCCGGACCAAGTATTTCAATATTCAATTTTTCCTTTTTGACCGTCTGTCGGCAGAATGTGGCGATTCGTCCTGTGGTTTGCATAACATCGCTTTCCACCCGCCCCTGAAGGCGCAGAGAGGTCAGGCGCAGATATGGCGGAAAGGCCGGGTGCCGCCGCAACTTCATCTCATGATCAAACATTTGGCCGTATAAATGGTCTCTTGAATAAACAATCGCATAGTGGTCAGGCCGCATTGTCTGAATGATAACTTCCCCAGGCTCGTCACCCCTTCCGGCCCGGCCGATCACCTGGGTAATCAGCTGAAATGTTCTTTCTGCTGCCCGAAAATCAGGCATGCTCATGCCGCCATCGGCCCAGACCACCCCAACGAGTGTCACATTCGGGAAGTGATGCCCCTTGGCGATCATCTGCGTACCGATCAGGATATCTATTTCCCCTGCATGCATTTTCGATAAGATGGCGAGAAATTTTTTCCGATTAATTGCGGTATCGGAATCGAGCCTGGCAATTCTTGCATGGGGAAACAACTCGAGAATTTCCTCCTCGACCCTCTCGGTACCGAATCCGGCGGGAACAAGATCAGTCGATCTGCATTGCAGGCAGACACTCTTATCGGGAATCGAGAAACCACAATAGTGACAGATCAGTCTATTTTTGCCTTTGTGCAGGGTCAGAGACACATGACAATGACTACACTGGACCGGAGTACCACAATCACGACACAACAGCACTGCAGAAAATCCCCGTCGGTTGAGCAGCAGGATACTTTGCTTGCCATGAACAAGGTTTTTCGACAATTTTTCCTGTAATTGATTTTTGATAATACTTTTTGTCTCTTTGGCCTGCCGGGTATTGAGATCGACAACGGTAACGGTCGGCAATGATCTATTGCCCACCCTTTCCTGCATCGTGAGCAGTGTATACTTGCCTGACTGGGCATGGGCATAGCTGGTAATGGAAGGTGTTGCCGATCCGAGTATCACCACTGCGTCATGAAATTTGGCGCGCAATACGGCAAGATCTCGACCATGATAGCGAAAGGTATCATCCTGCTTGTAGCTGGCATCGTGCTCTTCATCGACAACTATCAACCCGGGGTCCGAGAAAGGAACAAACAGGGCGGACCTGGCGCCGATGACAACTTTCGCCTTGCCGGTCAAAGCAAGGTGAAATTGATCAAATTTTTCTGCGGCGGACATTCCTGAATGGAGCAGCACGACGAGATCGCCAAATCTTGACAACAGGTGCGCCTCGAGCTGGGTGGCCAGGGCGATTTCCGGCACCAGTATGATCACATCGCGGCCGGCGGCGAGAGTTTCTTCTGCCGCCCTCAGATACACTTCAGTTTTGCCGCAGCCGGTCACCCCGTGCAACAGGAAGGGCTGGAACTGTCGGGCCCGAATCGAAGGTAGTATTGCGCTCAGCACCTGGTCCTGCTCTGTGGTGAGAATGTCCGGGCGTGGGTAGTGTTGTATTTGCTCCCCAAAAGGATTTCGAAAAACTCTTTCTCTGCAGCGGACGACAAGCTCTTTTTCTAAAAGACCAGCCAAGGCTTTCGGGGCACCTGAGTAATCACGCCGCAGATCTTTCAGAGCAATAGTCTCTCGATTATTTTTCCGGGAGAGATGGTACAGACTATAAAGAGCTTTAACTTCCGAGAGCTTGAGATCAATTCCAGAGTCCCGATGCACTTCATGCCGATACTCTACCAATCCCTCCCGACTGTTATCAATCTTTGACGGACGATACAAGAAGTGCGCGCTGAGGCCATAACAGACCTCACTTTTTTCCTGAACGCCATCCTTTGCCAGGACACTGGCAATGTTAAGGGCTTTTTTTTTGACAAAGGAAGCAACTGTCTTCTTTGCAGCAGGATCCCCAAGAACCTCTGCTGTCTCAATCGGACTGAGCTCTCCATGCGTCGAAAGCCTTGCCGCCCAGGCCGGATAGCCGGAGTTGAACAAGGCAGAAAACTTATCGGAATCAATCTGTAATACTAACTTTTTTAGACTCTTTGGGGCGAGGCCGCCGGGCAGAGCGGATTTAATGACCATCCCCACCGGATAGTGATAATAATTTGCCACCCATCTATAGAACGGGACACTGTTTTCATGGAAAAGAGGAATGGCGTCAAGAAACCTGCTGATATTTTTGATCTTGTAAGAGGTTTCTTCCAGAACCTGTACGATATCGAGAACATAGCCAGTAACCTTTCGGTGTCCCAACCAAACCAGCACCCTTCTGCCAATATATTTCCTCCGTTGATCAGCTTCAGGCTCCAGGTCTGTCGCCTCGGCCAGACTGTACGTTAACGTCTGCTCCAGAGGGGCAGCAACAGCAACCTCCAGATGCATCATAGATCAGCGACAATCTTTTTGAGATGCTCCTCCAATTGTTTGCCAAGTGCCGGATGTCTGAGTCCATAGGCGATAATTGCCTTCAGGTACCCCATCTTATCGCCGGCATCGAACCTTGTGCCCTCAAATTCCTGGGCGTACATACCTCGTTTTTTGGTAAGGGCCAGCAGGGCATCAGTCAACTGGATCTCGCCGCCGTGGCCAGGTGTCGTTGTATCAAGAATATCAAATATCTCCGGCATGAGGATATATCGGCCGATAATGGCCATATTGGAATCTGTTGTGCCGGGTGCCGGCTTTTCGACCATCCGGGTAACTTTATAGGTATTGTCGCGCTCGGTCTTTTCTCCTTCCACTATTCCGTATTGCGGAGTTTCATCCAGAGGGACCCTCTGAATAGCGACGATTGACTCCCCCACTTCGTCAAAAAGATCGAGTAATTGTCTGGCACATGGGGTTTTGCTCAACACCATATCGTCTCCCAGCAGAACCATAAATGGTTCCTCACCGATCACATTGCGGGCTGTCCAGATTGCATGACCGAGCCCGAGCGGCTTTTTCTGACGCACCGAGACTATGTCTATCAGATTGGAAATATTGTTAAGCTCTTCGCCAAGAACCACTTTATTTTTTTCCTTCAGGACGGAATCGAGATGAAAATTATAATCGAAATGGTTTTCAATCGCCGACTTGCCTTCACTGGTGACAAAGATAATCTGATCAATTCCTGATGCGACAACTTCTTCGACTATGTATTGTATAGTCGGCCGATCAACAATGGTAAGCATCTCTTTAGGGATGGCTTTGGTGGCGGGCAGAAATCTGGTGCCGAGTCCGGCAACAGGAATGACAGCTTTTCGTACTTGCATAATCACCTCAATTTTTAGGTAACAGAAAACCAGCTGGTGTGGTATCTAACCCCGACAAACAGGCAAAACGACAGTATTGCCTGCAGCAGGCAAACTCTGGCTGAGATTTAACATACTTTTCTAACGACATCTATTTCTTTCATGACTTTTTTCTATCCCGAAAATCTACCGATAACCTCCCATAAAGACGCCATTATCGAGGAGGTAATCCGGCATCAGGTCATTGTTATAGCTGGAGATACTGGCTCAGGCAAAACAACCCAACTGCCTAAAATGTGCCTCGAAGCTTTACCTGAGAATAATTTACTTATCGGCTGCACCCAGCCAAGACGAATAGCCGCTTCAACGGTTGCCGCAAGAGTAGCCGACGAGCTGGGTGAGGCCGGAGAGATGGTCGGCTACAAAATTCGTTTTCATGATTATACAACTCCGTCAACAAAGATCAAATTCATGACCGATGGGGTGCTTCTGGCCGAGACCAGACAGGATCGTCTGCTGTCCCAATACGGTGTTATTATCGTTGATGAGGCCCATGAGAGAAGCCTGAATATAGATTTTTTACTGGGGTATCTTAAACAGCTGCTCCAGCGCCGTAAAGATCTCAAGGTGATCATCACTTCGGCGACTATCGATACCGCCGCCTTTTCCAGACACTTTAACAATGCACCAATTATTAAGGTCTCGGGGCGAACCTATCCGGTTACGATCCGCTACAATCCACCGGAGGAAAATGTCTCAGGAGAAAAGGACGGGGAACTGGAACACTGCGTGCAGACCGTTTACGATCTCTTTACCACGGAACCCCGTGGCGACATTCTTGTTTTTTTACCAACGGAACAGGATATCCGTGATTGCTGCCAACTGCTCGAAAAAAAGATCCCCCAGGCTGTGGTTTTACCGATTTTTGGCAGATTACCGGCGGGAGACCAAAAAAGAATTTTTCAGAACTTTCAAAAGGTGAAGATTGTCGTGGCCACCAATGTTGCCGAAACATCGGTAACGGTTCCCGGAATCAGATATGTCATCGATAGCGGCCTTGCCCGCATTTCCTTCTACAATGTCCGGGCCAAGACCACAAGTCTGCCGGTCAGCAGGATTTCACGAGCCAGTTGCGACCAGCGCAAAGGCCGGTGCGGCAGGATTGGTCCGGGTCTTTGTGTCCGTCTCTATTCGGAAGATGATTTTATGGACCGCCCCGACTTCACCCTGCCGGAAGTCAAGCGCTCAAACCTGGCCGAAGTCATCCTGCAGATGATATCGCTTAATCTCGGCGATCCCGAAAAATTTCCTTTTCTCGATCCGCCTTTTAGAAATGCCATTCGGGAAGGGTATCGGCTGCTTAAAGAGCTCGGGGCAATAAATAATTCCAAAAAACTCACCCGACGGGGACGATTAATGGCCGATCTGCCGATTGATCCCTGCATTGCCAGAATAATCATCGAGGCAAAAGAGAACAACTGTCTGCGGGAAATTAAAATAATTTCTGCGGCTCTTGCTATCCAGGATCCACGCATACGTCCGGCAGACCATGAAAAAGAAGCCGATACCGCCCACCGGCAATTCAGTCACCCGCACTCTGATTTTATGGCGCTGCTCAACATATGGAATCAATTTCACACTCTTGACGGCAACACCCGATCCTGGTCAAGGCTAAAAAAATACTGTAAAACACATTTCCTCTCCTTCCAGAGGATGCGTGAATGGTTTGATCTCCACACCCAGCTCAGCAGAATCATCGACCGCAGAGAGGGATTTGTTGAAAATACTGCTGATGCCTCGTACGAACAGATCCATAAATCGTTTCTGGCCGGTTTTCTGCGTAATCTGGCTAGAAAGAAACAGGGCAACCAGTATCAGGGGATTCATAATAAGGAGCTGATGATTTTTCCCGGTTCACATCAGTTCACCAAAGGCGGTCAGTGGGTGGTAGCCGCTTCATTTATTGAAACGAGCAGACTCTATGCCCTTACCGTTGCCACAATTGAATCTGACTGGATTGAAGCAGTTGGTGCAGAGCTCTGCAAATATTCCTGGTCCAGCCCCCACTGGCAGAAAAAAACCGGCCAGGTCGTCGCCGATGAGAAGGTATCGCTTTTCGGGCTGATTATTGCCACAGGTCGAAAAGTTAATTTCGGTAAAAGAAGTAAAAAAAACAGAGTGGCAGCAAGAGAAATATTTATTCAATCAGCACTGGTCTCCGGTGAATTGAACGGATCATATCGTTTTCTTGATCACAATCTCGGCCCTTATAAAAAAATGGCAGGATGCTGAAGAAAAGCTTCGGGTGCGAAATATTATTGCCGATGAACTGGCCCTCTCTGCATTTTATGACCAGAGAATTCCGGCTGACGTCTATGACCAGACTACTTTAAAACGTTTTTTAAAAGAAAAAAAAATCAGTCCTTTCTGCTGATGCATGACGATGATGTGCTGATACGCAGGCCTGAAGAAAACGAGCTGGTCGACTATCCCATCTTTTTTTCCATCGGAACGATGCAGCTTCGGCTGGAGTATCACTTTGAGCCGGGATCAGACAAAGACGGCGTCACTTTCCGTCTCCCGTATGATTTCGCAGCAACCGTCAACCCCGACATCTTTGAATGGCTGGTCCCCGGTCTTCTTCAGGAAAAACTGACCTTCCTCCTTAAAGCACTGCCCAAAGGCATCAGAAAAAATTTGGTGCCGATCAATGAGGCGGTGAACAGTTTACTCGATGATATGAATCATGGGTCTGGGTCCCTCTATGGAGCACTCGAGGCATCCATCTTAAAAAAGTTCAAGCTGTTGATCAGACGTTCCGACTGGTCCGACAACCTGCCTCAACACCTGCAGCCACGCTTTTTACTCTTTGATGATGCAGGCAATGAACTGTGCACCGGCCGTGATTTGAGGGTACTTCTTGCAGCACCATCGAACAGTGAAAAGCAGGTACATTCACCAAGGGTGCGCGAGGCAGAGCAAAAAATTATTGACTGTTGGGATGACACAACCCATACAGAATGGAACTTTTCAGGCTTACCCAATACTATCCCAACCTACACCCCCGGAGGCGAAGTTGCCGGTTTTCTCTATCCGACACTGTCGGCAGAACCAGAAAACGGCTGGGTCAGAATTGGTTTTGAAAAAGACAAGAAGATTGCCGAAGATCGCAATCGAAAAGGGCTTTTGTATCTGTATACTCGGCAATTCCCCGATCAATACAAAGCTTTAAAAAAACTGTGTACAACGACACTCTCAGGTCCGTCCTCAGTCTGGCTGATGGGCCTTGGGAAGACCCGCAAGGAAGTTGTTGACAGACTGCTCGATGTCATTCTCTTAAGCCTCTTTGCCCCGATTCCCGGCCAGATAATTGCCGAAGACATCTTTCTCGGGACTGTCAAAAAAATCCGTGAAAGAACTCTTTATGGAGCCGGCCAGGAGATCTGCGAAAACATCATGGCCCTCGTCCGCAAAAGACGTACCGCCAAGGATACTATCCGCAGGATATTTGGTCAGAAGTCGCAAAAAGCTCCTTTTCCAGCAGACAAAGAGGCTGATTTTCTGAACCATCTCAACGATATTTTTCCGCTAGACATCTTTTTGAGCACAACACCTCCAGATATATCAAATATCGACAGGCAGCTGCAAAGTCTTATAGTGCGGCTCGACAGATTCCAGGGCAATCCCGGCAAAGACAGCCAAAAAGCAAACAGCTTTTGCCTTACCTGCAAAAGATGCATCAGCTCCAGGAAAAACGGGAAGAATTATCGATGGAAGCACTCGAACAGTTACTGCACTTCAGAGATCTGGTGAATGAGTACAGAATTTCTTTATTCTCTCCGGAATTAAAGACTCGCGAACCTATCTCGCCTAAAAAGCTCGATAACAGTGGAGATTAACACTGTCCAAGTGTTAATGAGGCAATGAATAAAGTAACCCTGGGCGTGCTGCTCTGTCTCTCGTCTCTCATTCTGCTGCATAACCATCATCCCGGCCATCGGCATCATATTCCTTTGTCATTGGCATCGCTCTCATGAACGGATGGAACCATGAGCCCAAAAAATAAGTTCTCGTATCAATCGGATTGCAGAACAGTATTGGTTATATGTTTAAGGCTATCCATGGAAAATGGCTTAGGCAGGGTATTGATAAATCCATATTTTTGACAGTTCTCCATGACAGGACCAAGGATCGTTCCGCTCATGGCGATCACTTTGAGTCTGAGGATCAATTTCGTGCAGCAAGCGACAGGTTTCAACTGCCGATTCACCCTTTGCGTCGGAAAGAGCAAGGATAACAAGAGGCCGTCGGTAAAAGCGGGTTGTCAGTAAATTGTCGAAGTTCTTCAACAGCCCCGGCACGATCGGCTGCGACCTTCACCGAAAAGCCAAGATACATCAGCATTATTTTACCAATCTCGGCCATCTGCTGTTCCGGCTCTATCAACAGGACAAAATTATCCGCCTTTGCTGCCGTTTCCGGCAGAAGAAACATTTTCGATTCTCTTCTGAGCAGGAAGATAGAAAGAAACCATAGTTCCTTCTTTTGGCTTGGAATTGACCACCACATACCCTCCGTGATTGCGCAGGATGGCGTAAACAATGGTGAGGCCAAGCCCCATTCCCTTTAAGGTTCCGCGTTCTTTAGTAGAATAATACGGATCAAAAATTCTGAACAGCTGTTCCGAATGAATTCCTCCCCCACAATCACGTATATCAATTCTCACATATTTGCCAGCGGGCAGATATTGACCGGAGAGTAATTTGGGCGCCGCGAATTCATTTTCACCAATAACAATCTCTATTTTCTGTCCTGCCGAGGCTTCTCTGGCATTCTGCAGGACGTTGCCTATCGCCAGGGATATTTCTTCCGGGTCAACTTGAATACAACCATCTTGACAGGTACCCCTAATTTTGTACTGGTCACTGTGCCCACTGAAAAAATGATCCACAGTCTGGCGTACCAGAGATTCTACCTGGACATTTTTCCTGCTTAATATGCCAAAATTTGAAAAACAGGATATCTGACGGGTAAGGTCAACCGCCACCAATGCGGCATTTCTTGGCCTCATGCAGAAGTTTTTTAGGGTCATCGTTGCTATGGTTCTCGCCAGCCATTGTGACGATATCAAGGTTACCACAGATCACGGTCAACAGATTGTTGAAATCGTGGGCGAAACCGCCGGCCATGCAACTCATGGCGTCCATTTTTTTAACCAGTCGTAAAGCATTGTCCAGTTCTTTATGATATTTTTCCGCCCTGTACTGTCTTGAAATATCACGTAGGATACATAAACCAAAAAGAGACCCGGATTCAGAAATCGGGATGAAAGAAGCAGTTATAATCTTCTCATTAATGACAAGAGGATCATTTTCGAAGATATCATATTTTTCCATTCCTGAGGCTATCAGCTGCTGTTCGCTCCATTGCCGAATGTCCTTGGAAAATTTGCCCCAGTTCACCGCCTCGGGCAGCCCTCGTCCGACGATTTCCTCCTCCTTGAGCGACAGAATATCAAGCGCAGAATTGTTGGCAGCCACCACCTTCCCCTGGTAGTTGAGCTCAATTATCCCTTCCTCAAGATTGGCTAATATTTCAGAAAGATGATGTTTTTCTAATAACAGCTCACTCGTCAGGCCGGAGGGTTTCAAGCCGCTCAGGGATACGTGCGGCCTTGATGGCAGTGTCTCGAATTCTGACGCTGCGTTGGTTAAATGTTTGAATTGCATCCCGGATGTGCTGTCGTATCTCTCGCAGATTTCCTTTGGCAATACACATATCACAGTGTACGTCACGGAGAATTCTCGCTCGATCTTCAAGAACAATAGCGGAGAGAACGACGATAAAGACCCTCTCATGTTTTTTTGTGTTGCGAAGAATTCTACACAATTGTTCCCCGCTGACCATGGGCATGATAAGGTCGGTAAAAACAATATCCGGACAGAAATCATCGGCTATTTCTATAGCTTCAAGACCTGTTCCGGCACTTTGCACGATGCAGCCTTCCTGAGCGAGAATAGCAGATACCGCTCTGAGCAATACCGGATTGTTATCTACCACAAGGGCTTTTATATCCATCTATTTACCTTGGCAAGCGTAAAGTATTGATCATCGAACACGCCATGGTATCGTTCCCACTCCTTGATTGTCTCGATGAGCAACGGCATATCCACAGGCTTGGTAAACACACGCCATGCACCAAGATGCTCAGCCACTGCCAAATAAGAATCAGGGCCTATTTTTCCGCCGCCGGAGATAGCAATTATGCCAATTTCGGGGTAATCATCTCTGAACTGGGTAATTGTCTCAATTCCCTCCTGAACGGGCATGATGAGATCACAAATCAGTAAATCAACAGGAGTGGTCTGTTGCACCTCCACTGCCTTTTTGCCATTTTCCGCTTCATACACTTCAAACCCTGCTCTTTCCAGCCATATACGGAAAAGTTCACGGATTCTTTCGATCATCATCGACAATGAGAATCTTCATCTTTTTATCCAAACGGCTGATCAATAACCATTATTCATGTATTACACCTGAAAACCACCTCTTTGAAGAACTCAATCATCTTTCGTCGTCTGTCAACCATATTTAATTGTTCCGGGATAAGATCTGTTTGATTAATTTTCATAACTGACATTTTATACTCGATATGGCTGATGCAAAACGATTATCTATATACCACGCATACATAAGTCCCATCAACAGACCCGGGGGAGTAAATCCCTCACTATTATTTATCAGACGAGTGTAATGATTTTCATCGTTGGTTGGAGCACATCCGCGCCAGAGAGAGAAAGGTGCACAACTGTTCATGGCTGAAAAAGCAGTCTCTTTGCTCCTTCGGTTGAAGAAAAAGATGATACACCCTGCCGAGTCGCATCTGGTCAATTTCCACATCCTTCATCATCTTTCCTGGCAGCATAATCGCCAAGCAGGGACTCTCCAAGAGCTATCATCAACGCCACCTCAAGTTTTTGTCTGATGAGAACCTGATCGCCTCTAATTTTAATACATTTATCATCAGGATCAAAAAAAGAAAATACATTATCCCATTGCTGATCCCTGTTCCAGTTATCAGGAGCGATACAATGCAGTCCTGCAAAATAATCAAGATGCCTGAGCGGAATAAGGGGATGATCGAGAAGAATATCGATCGAGAGTTGCCTTCAGGACTTCCTCTCTAATATGATTATTTTCCCCGATAAAAGTGATCTTCAGATTCTTCAATCAACTCCCTTATACCGATATACCGCTGAAAAGGCTGGATATGCGATCCCGCCTGGAGGCTGATACTCTGTCGGCAGCAGCGGCGATTGATTTTCTGATTCTGCTAATGCAGTACAAAAACAACTTCGGCCATTGTACAAGCCCTTGATGGCCATGGCCAGGGTGTCGGGATCGTGCTGAATAACTCCCCTCTCGGCAAGGGCGTCCTGTGAATAAACACCACATTCCACGGGAATGTATTTCTGTTTAGACCAGTTGGTCCTTGTCTAAAAAAATCGGCACCTTCCCTTCCACTGCATATCTTTGTAAAACAGAGGCTGGAATATCTTTTAGAGATATACAGAGAACCTCATTGAAAAGTCCTTTAGTCCCTCCGGGAATGTTTTTTTCATAGGCACGAATCATGTCAGATACATGAAACTTTCTTTCCGGATCGGCAATGGACAGGTCAGTTTCACCGGCCTGCACCCAAAGATTTGAGACAAGCACTTTCAAAGCGTTCCGGTTGTTCCTGACGGTTTCCGCCAGCCCAGGCACCTTGAACACCGGAATTATCGAAGAATACAGGCTTCCCGGAGCCAGTATGATGATATCAGCCCCTCGAATATCTCTCGAGAACTTCTTCGTAAATGCTCACTGTTCCGCAGTAATCGACCTCGACAGCTTTCAACGGGAAAGCCTCGCCTTGCCTGACTCAGTTTATGTTCGCCTGTGACTTCTACACCGTTGGTGTAGAGCACTCTCAGCTGCGCCGGTGTCGAAGTACAGGGCAAGACAGCCCTCTCTCCTGCTCCGATGGCCTGGGCCATTGCACTCAGACCACTATACAGTGCTTTATGCAGCATTTTTTGATTGGTGGCCAAATCAACATTGCTTATCGACTGGTCAATCTCCCGGTAAACTGCAGCAGCGAGAAGGAGATTTCCAAAACAGTGCGAGCGCTGCAAAGTCGCAGCGAGTCTCTTATCACTGAACAGATAGTTAACAAGTGATTGAAGAAATTGCTCAAAGGTCAGGGGCAGCTGTTTAAATTTTGCCTCAATAGTCCTAAAATCCGATCGGTCTCTTTCTAGAGGGCCGGTAAAGCGCCAGTTAAAGACGTCAGACAAAACAGAAGCGACTTCTGGTTGCCTCGACCAGGCCAATATTATATTTTTTTTGTAAATTGGCCAGTTGGATAGAAGACAATAAAACATGACGCATATCACCGACCGCAACCATTGGCAAATCTTTAAGCAATTCTCCCGTTGATCCGCCGTTATCGGTTATACATACGACAGAACGGGTATGCGGAAAAATTTCTTTCAGCCCGACAAATGGCTTTTGCGCCCAACTGGCAAGCCGTGAGTCACCGCCGATAATATTTGATAAGCCCGTTCCCCCGCCAAAAACAACCACTTTGACATGTTCAACGCTTTCAGCCAGCAAATCCTGCCGAAACCTCCGCAAATGTTCTTTGGCAACAGAGTGCGCCCCGACAGGAACCCCGCGCAGGACAAGCTCCAGAATTTTTTCGCGCAATTCATTTTGGGGCAGCAAGTCAAGTGGTGAGAACTGAACTTTCTGGATCTGTTGAAGTTTTTCTGATATCAAGCTCAACCTCATAGAATTAAATCAAATCAAAGCGCTGTGTGCTGTTACGCATGTTGTATAAAGAATGACAAGGTTACGATCCAGTAAGCAAATATTTTTCCACCCGGAGAAGATCTTCAGGAGTATCGACTTCGATCGAATCATGCTCGGTTACCGTCACTTTTATTTTATAACCATATTCCAGAGCCCGGAGCTGTTCGAGCTTTTCAAATTTCTCCCACTCCCCTTCAGGCAAAGCAACAAAAGAGAGGAGAAAGCCTTTTCGATACGCATAAAATCCCAGATGTTTATAATACGTGGGTTTTATTGTATCATCTGGATTTCGCTGAAAAGGTATTGGGGACCTTGAAAAATAGAGCGCGTACCCATCCTTGCTAAAAACAGTTTTAACATGATTGGGATCTTCTATCTCCTCGGGTCTGACTATTTTATATATAAGTGTAGACATCGGCAGAGTCAGATCGTCGAGTAGCGGCTGGGCGACCTGCTCTATCACCTCGGCAGAAAAAAGTGGTTGATCACCCTGGATATTGACCACCACATCATGTTCAGAAATTTTCAGAATTTCTGCAGCTTCGGCAAGTCTGTCAGAGCCGGAAACATGATTTTTTCTGGTCATCACATATTCTCCGCCAAATCCATCGACGCACTGGGCAATGCGCTCATCGTCTGTGGCGACAACGACACGGGACAGCATCTTCACCGCACGGGCGCGTTCCACAACATGCTGGATCATCGTTTTACCGGCAATTTGGGCCAGCGGCTTTCCCCGGAACCGATTTGATTTGTAGCGGGCTGGTATTATCGCAATAACTTCTGTTTTTTTATCTGACATGGTATATTAGTTGGCTGTTCAATACCGTATATCCCTTAAATGATATATGGATCATTGACGTACCCTGCTCTCTGCACGCCGCCAGGTAGCGATTTCTTGCCGGTATATTTAATGGATATCAAGGCCCATGTTGCCACCTCCCACTATCACGGTTTCATCAACAATACAGTCAGCGCAAAATCAGCAGAAAGCGCTTGATTTAGCGTCAAGACTCCAGCTTCCACTCACGTCTTCCATCATCAAAGCTGCAACGGAGTTTGTCCTGGCATATACCCCGAAAGGGCTGCAGCTTCTGCATATGTCCTCCGGATCAGAAAAGGGTACCTGCCTGCTGTTTGTTGATTTTGTTCATGGCAAAAACGGTTTTCGCTTTGCCCACAATTGCACCATCAAACAACCCCTAGCCCGAGCGGCCGGCATTAAACCCGGATTCAGACCATCTGTCCTGGACGGGACAGCAGGACTGGGCACAGACGCCTTTGTGCTGGCATCTCTGGGGTGCCGGGTAACTCTGTGTGAGCAATCACCACTCATCGGAGCCCTTTTGGAAGATGGGCTCCACCGGGCTGAAAATGAAAACAAGACTGCCGAGATCGTCGGAAAAAAGATGCATCTTGTGGTTGAGGACACCAAAAAATTTCTGCAACAAGACAGCGAAACCTTCCACACCATCTACCTCGATCCGATGTATCCGCATCGTCATCAGTCTGCACTCAACAAACAGTCACTCCGGGTCATACGCACCCTCGTCGGCGATGATATCGATGGACCGGCCCTCCTCGAAACTGCCCTGGCCAAAGCCGAAAACCGGGTTGTTGTAAAACGTCCCCGCAAAGCGCCACTCCTTTCTCGGGTCCGTCCATCACATGTCATTTTAATGAAAAACAGTCGATTCGATATATACCTAACGTTTAATCAATAACCCGGGATGATGATTGAGAGTATAATTGTAAAAAGTTTCCTAGCCGAGATGCCAGGCCTCAAATTTTGTGATTGTTGTGCCTGATTACTTGTTTTTTGCAAGACCGTCTTTTAAGACAAGTTCGTAAAAACCTTAATTTTAGATGGATAAGTAAAAAGCTTCATATTGGAGGCGTGCAATTTTTTTATTATTTCGGCGTACATAGGGTACCTGTAATGATATGAAAATTGTCCCCCAAGGGCACTTCCTTTGGGCGTAACCCGACCAAGATGAAGATTTCTATCCCCCTCAAAGGGGGACTAAAATGAGTGCCCTTTGGTATGCTATCCCCTTTGGGGAGATTTTTACTACACCATCATTTATGATATTGCTCCCCGGCTTTAATAGTATACGCCCGGTAGAGTTGTTCAACCAGGAGCAGTCGGGCCATATCATGGGTGAAAGTCATCTTTGAAAGCGACACGAGCAGATCCGCTGCTGCTATCACTTCAGGCGCGTGACCGTCAGGCCCGCCAATCAGATAACAAACCTGTTTTATTCCCTGCATTTCCCACTGGTCGATCTTTTTCGACAAGGCTCTAGAGGTAAACTGTTTCCCTCTTGAATCAAGCACCACTTTCGTTGCCCCAGGAGGCACCGCCTGCAGCAGCTGCTCACCCTGTTCTGCCATAGACATATTTTTACCCCGCCCTCTCCCTTTTTCCTTGAGAACTGTAATCGAAAAAGAGGTATAGTGCCGGAGTCGGGAGGTGTATTCCCAAACCCCATCTTCTATAAATCTGTCCTTTATTTTGCCAAGAAAGAGGAGCTGATGTTTCATTGTCTCAGGTCTGCATCAGCATTTGATCACGGACTGGTCCATCAGTTTTCTAAGAATCTGACAAAATTTCTCATAACCGACATCTTTTTTTATACCGGGGCATGAAGCGGCAATAGTATGAAAATTATTCTGATCAGATAAGATCGAAGGATGCAGCGGCCATTGGCCACAGCGCCATGGCCTTCCTTTATGGACAGTACAGCCATCATCATAAAAGATGCAATGGCCGGCTATGGTTTTCATCTGAACGATTTTTCCGGTTCGTCGCCAATATTTCTCTTCCACCTTTTCCTCTGGCATCTTGAGTGCCGCAACCATGCGCTCCCGGTCCTTTTTGTCGAGAGAAACGGTGGTCTCTCCGTGACAGCAGTAACCGCATCGTGTGCAGGAAAAAATCTGCGCTACTAAATTCATGAGACTCTTTTGATCTAATCGTTTTTTATGGGCAGGCAAAACACGTGCACGTTCTTGTCCTTTCTTTTCCGCCAGAAAATAAGAATCTCAGCGGCGGGCATCTCTGTTTGTCAAGTTGCCCCAAAAGTAACATGGAAATCTTTTAAACAATACCGAAAAATTAAAAACCTGCGGCAGGACAGCCACTATATGGTAAAATTAGGCGTTGCCAATAACATCCTCAAAGGTGGTAATATCAATACCGTATTGCATTGCTGCAGCCTTCCATTTGTGTTCATCTGGCATGTGGAAAATAATATTATCATCAGCTGGTAAGGTTAACCAGCCGTTTTCCAGAAGCTCATTCTCAAGCTGACCTGGTCCCCACCCGGTATAACCTAAAATAAACAAATACGTGGCCGGCCCCCCTCCTCGGGAAATCTCTTCGAGAACCTTAGTTTCTCTGGTAAGGGAAACCGTTTCACTAATATCCAGCTTATGTTCGACAAAATAGTCGGAGAGGTAAAGAATGAAGGCCGATTCCAGCTCAACCGGCCCTCCTATATAAACAGGAGGCAGTTTCTTTTCAGGTACCGGCAGATTAGCTCCCTGGAGAATCTCCGCCAGGGAAAAAATATGATTGGGACGATTCACTGAAACCCCCATGGCCCCTTCTGCATTGTGTGCACAAATATAAATGACATGCTCCTCAAAACGAGGATCAGGCATTTGCGGAGTGGAGACCAGAAAACTGCCTGCCAAAGAACGGTTTTCTACTTGTAATTGTTCTTTCATAAAAGATTTTTCCCGGGTGCATACAATGTGTCGGAGCAAGAGAACAGATATCTCAATGTTTGATTTTCCTTTGTTTTATTCTAGCAAACCGCCATTCTCCACGTCAAGAACCAAACAGAAAAAGAGATTGGGAATGACAAATCATCTTTTATACCATACTATTAACAATTAAAGACCCGGTATACAACCACCCCCCGATAAACTGAACGTACCTACCCGAGCTTGTCATGAAAAGTGCAATTGAAAAAATCTTGAGCTGGAGCCACCACGATCCCTTCGAATATCTGGGAGCTCACTTTTCAACCCCCCGAGAAGGATTGGTCACAGTACGGACGTTCCAACCCCACGCCCTGACAGTAAAACTCTTACTCGACGGGAACTCCTTTGACATGGAGCGCATCCACCAGGATGGAGTCTTTGTTATTACTCTCGATATAGATCAGTTGCAGGATGCTGTTCTGGATCCATATAGCTACCAATATGAAATATACTTCCGGGACGGAACTCTCTGGACAACAAACGACCCGTACAGGTTTACTGTCCAACTTGGAGACCAGGATCGTTTTCTCTTCAACGGCGGGAAAAATTATCAAATTATACAATCACCTGGGAGCCCACCCCATCACTCTTCACAACATAGGCGGCACTATTTTCCGGGTGTGGGCGCCAAACGCTCAAGCTGTATCAGTTGTCGGCAATTTTAACAGCTGGGATGGCCGGGTCCACCAGATGCGAAGCCTGGGAGCCTCAGGAATCTGGGAACTCTTTATCCCCCATTTACAGGAAAATGAAATTTATAAATTTGCCATTAAGACCCAGGAGGGGCATATCCTGGAGAAATGTGACCCTTTCCAGTTCTATGGCGAACTGCGGCCCAAAACAGGGTCGGTAGTAAAATCTGTCGACACATTTCAATGGAGCGATCACGAGTGGCGCGAAGCTAAACACCACACCACACCGTACGACGGCCCCCTGTCCATATATGAAGTGCACCCAGGTTCATGGAAGAGAGACCCCAGTGATCCGGAACGCTTCCTTACCTATCGGGAACTAGCCGACAAACTCATCCCATACGTAAAAAAACTTGGTTTCACCCATATTGAACTTCTTCCGGTCATGGAACATCCTCTTGACGAATCATGGGGCTATCAGGTCACTGCACCCTATAGCATCACCAGCAGATATGGCACACCGGAAGAGTTCATGTATTTTGTCGATTCCTGTCACCTAAATAATATCGGAGTGATCCTCGACTGGGTACCGGCGCATTTCCCCAAAGACGGCCACAGCCTTGGGCAGTTCGACGGCACAGCCCTGTATGAGCATGCAGATCACCGCCGGGGTTCACATCCCGAATGGGGGACATATATTTATAACTATGGCCGCAATGAGGTGAGTAACTATCTTATTGCCAATGCACTTTTCTGGCTGGATAAATACCACATTGACGGCTTGCGGGTCGATGCCGTGGCTTCCATGATCTATCTTGACTATGCCAGAAAGGACGGTGAATGGCTGCCGAACTGCTATGGCGGCAAAGAAAATCTTGAGGCCATAGAATTCATCCGGCATCTCAATTCCATAGTCTATTCCATTTTTCCCGAAACCCTGTTGATTGCCGAAGAATCAACTAATTTCTACGGAGTATCCAAAGCAACCGACCAGGGTGGTCTTGGTTTTGGATTTAAATGGAATATGGGCTGGATGAACGATATTCTTAAGTTATTTTTCCAAGGACCCGCTGTATCGGAAATTTCACCATAACAGCCTCACCTTCTCTATCATGTATGCATTCTCGGAAAACTTCATTCTGCCCCTTTCCCACGACGAGGTTGTCCATGGCAAAAAATCACTCATTGATAAAATGCCTGGTGACCTATGGCAGAAATTTGCCAACCTCCGTCTGCTGTTTCTGACTATGTGGATGCATCCCGGGAAAAAGCTCCTTTTTATGGGAGGAGAATTCGGCCAATGGTCAGAATGGTATTGCAAGCGAAGCCTCGACTGGCATCTGCTTGAAGGAAGGAGATTTCCATAGCCCAGTTGCAGCAGTATGTCGCTGCGCTCAATAGTATGTATAAAGCGCAACCAGCTCTTTGGGAACTTGATTTTACAGGGGACGGTTTTCAATGGCTGGATCTGGAAGATAGAAATAACTCAATTATCTCTTTTGCCAGATACGGCAAAGATCACACTAACCATCTTGTCGCTGTTTTTAATTACACGCCACAGACCTTCTCAGCTTATAAGGTTGGCCTGCCTACTGACTGCAAGTATCGTGAAGTATTTTGTTCTGATGATGCCAAATTTGGTGGATCTGATGCCAGCGACAAAAACATATACAGCCCGATAAAGATTCCGTATGCTCAGGCACCATATCACACAACCATGACAATTCCTCCTCTGTCGGGACTGATCCTCGAACCAATCAGAGAGTAGTTATCACGTATTAATTCTATGCAGGAAAATTATGCCAAAAACAACTATCCACCCTCCAGGTGAAAAAATACAGAAAGCAATCAAGGAATTCTCTGAATTATTAACCGAAAAGCCTGAATGCAAAAGGGGCAAACTGCTCGAAGATATTGTCAGAAGATTCGATTTATCACCAAAGGAGTGTGATTTTCTCGAACGTCATTTCAAAAAAGAGTAGCAGGCTGTTGGGTGACAATCGCCTGCGAACCACATATCAGTTTAGTGACTCTGGTAAGTTATAATAGACTCGTAAAAACCTCGAATTTGAGATGGTTAAGTAAAAAGCTTCATTTATGACTAAGCAGCTCACTAATAATAGGCCAGGGTCTTTTCGCACATAGCTTGAGCTGAAGTTGGCCGTGACATGACGTCTCCCGTATTCACCGAATATCTTCAATTTTTTTTTGTCCATAGCGAGAGCTTCTTCCAGCACCTTGGCCAACTCCTCTGGATCGTCGGGTTTTACCAACCAGCCGGTTTTACCAGGAAGCACAGTCTCAAGACTCCCGCCGTGGGCTGTCGCTATCACCGGTTTTCCCATAGCCATAGCCTCAATCGTCGTGCGGCCGAAAGCTTCGGGTTCACTTGAAGACGTGGACAGAACGATATCGGCAAGCAATAAAGCAGCGGGCATATCAGTGACAATGCCCAACCAGACGGACCCTGTCGGCAAGATTGTTTTTAGCGAGAAAACTTTGCAGTTCTTTAGTGAAACCAGGATTATCGTTAGTGTCTCCAACGAGTACTGCTTGATAATTGCTGTTTTTCACCTAGAGCAAGACTGTTCAAAAAGACCTCCTGCCCTTTCCACTTGGTCAGTCTCCCGGGCAGCATGACTAAAGGTTTCCCCGTGATCAATACCCCAGTCATCAGCCAGGGCTTCCAACCGTTTTTGATCCACTTCGCCTGGCGTAAATGAGGCAATATCAACGCCTCTGACAATGAGCCTAACATTGTTGCTGCGATTGTATTTTTCTGCAATATGTTGCTTAATCCCCTTGGAAACAGCGATTACCCCGTCACCTTTGGTCATGATGGCGCTATACCGGTTAACGGAATAAAAACCATGAAAAGTGGTGACCAGCACCGGCCGATTTTTTTTACCAAGAGATTTCAAAGCCAGATAACCGATCCATGCCGGCATTCTTGAGCGCAGATGAACGATATCTACCCGGTTTTTTTTCATCATTTGCCGCAGGGCCAGATATAACAGAGGGCCAGAGGACTTTTGGAGCCTATTGCCTTTTGGATATGAATAACTGCCCTCTTTTTCCAATTGTGCAACCAGTCGTCCCCCGCCAGAAACGACTATCGATTTATGGCCATTATCAACAAGATGACGGCCCATCTCGAGCGTGCCTCGCTCAACACCTCCACTATTGAGTTCCGGCAGCAACTGCATTACCGTCAGCTTCTGACAATTTTTTTTCAGAAAAATTCCTTGCGCCATTTTTGTAAAATCCAATCAGCACATCGCTGTGCTTCATTGAGTTCTATATTCTAGCCTGGAAATCGTGTTTCCCTCTTCCCATGAGGAAAATGACTGTCACCAGTTTTTTTTCAAGTAAAAGGTCTTCGTTTCTCTTAAATTTACCCTTTTCTTTGCGCCATTGCATGGGAAATATGCCAACGCGACAACCGGCAGTCAAAGCTTCATAGATCATCGAGATCGAATCAGCGGTAACCCACACCACCTTGTTTTTGTCATACTGCTCTTCCACCCATCCGGCGGTGTCTCTCGATAATCAAAAAATTGAATATTGTCATATTTCATCCAACAGCTGCTTGACCATGGCCACTGTATCCGGCGGGGTTCGGGGAGAAGAAGAAATCGTCCAGACTCTTCTGCTTTTCGTTGTACAATTTTTTCTACCATCTGAACAATCTGCCGACTGTCCCAGTGATGGCTTTTGGTATCAACACCACCCAAAAGAATCAAACCACAATCAGCCGTGGTGTTTCTTTTATTGACGAACAGTTTGGAGCCCCGACAGTAAGCAAAATGTTTTCGCCATCGCTCCTGCCATCATGCTCCGGGACAAAGCATATATCAAAACGCTTGCGCAGATGGCTCAGGCGGCGTCATGCAGGTGATCGCCGGAATTGCATACTTTTTTTTGTAAAGCAGCATCGGCAGATGCGTGCGACTGCCGGAACCGATCATCAGGTCAGCCTGGTCAATTTTCGGGTCCGACACCCCGGCAAAGGGCAGAAAAAGACGACATGTCTGAGCCAAGAACGCACCAGAGAGGAAGCTGTGATCTTGATCCGGGATAGTGTGCACAGAAACTCTCTGCTTCAAGAGCCTGAATGATCCCCATGGTCTGCTTGACATGTCCGGGTCTTCCGTCAAGCAGGGCAACAACACATAGTGCATTTTTTTCAGAGTGCATCGCCAATAAAATAGGAAAAAAAGAGTATCAAACCTATTATTGCCTGTTAGGTGGAGGGGGAGAGCCAGGCGGCGGCCGTCTGGCCCCGCCGGCGAGTTTAACGATAATCTGGTTGGTTTTCTGTAAACGTCTGGTCATGGTCTTAAAGAGATAGCTGGAAACATCAGGGTATTTTTCTATTATTTCCTCGAGCTTGTCTCCGGGAAATCGTTTTACCGTCGATCTTCCCTGGGATATAATTGAGGCGGTGCGCTGTTCTCCGGTGATTGAAGCCATTTCCCCAAAATATTCGCCGGGTTCAGTCAGCTCGGCAATCTTCTTGCCTCCTTTAATAACCGTGAGCCCGCCCCGAATAAGTTTGAAGAAATCTATATCTTTATTTCCCTCACGGATAATAATGTCCCCATCCTCATACTGTTCTTCATCTGGATTGACCATATAAGCGGGAAGACTTTCCTTGTGGGCCACCGTTCTGCGCAGGGCCTCCTCGATACTGGTAACACCAGCCCGAACTTTTTGCAGAGCCGCCTCCCGCAGGGGGGTCATTCCCTCCTTGATTGCCACCTTCCTCAGTTGATCCTCAGGTACCTCAGCACTGATCGCCTTGCCGACCTCTTCGGTGATTTCCATAAGCTCGAAGAAGCCGACCCGTCCTTTATATCCGAGATTGTTGCACTCCTTGCAGCCATTCGGACCATAAACTTTCAGGTCATCGACTTCATCTTCATCAAAACCAATTTTAATGAGTTCTTCGGGATCATAATCGACAATCTTTTTACATTTTTGACACAATCTTCGGCCCAGACGCTGCGAAAGCACCATGGTGACCGAAGAAGCAAGCATATAAGGAGGTATCCCGATATCCACAAGACGACCTATAGTTGCAGGACTATCGTTGGTGTGGAGTGTGGAAAAAACAAGATGGCCGGTCATGGCCGCCTTAATAGCAATCTCTGCCGTCTCAATATCTCGAATTTCACCGACCATGATTATATCGGGATCCTGCCTGAGAAACGCCTTGAGTGCTGCAGCAAAGGTCATTCCCACTTCCTGGTGAACATTGACCTGGTTGATCCCTTTAAAGTTAAACTCGACCGGATCTTCGGCGGTGAGTATTTTTATATCCTCACTGTTCATAGAGTTGAGCGCCGAATACAGGGTAACGGTCTTGCCCGATCCGGTTGGGCCGGTGACCAGGAGCAAGCCCTGCGGGTTGCTGAGACATCTTTTGAGCATCTCAAAAGTTTCAACCTCAAAACCGAGCTTGGTTAAATCAACATTCAATGAGGATTTATCAAGAATACGCAAAACGACAGATTCGCCGTATAAGGTGGGCAATGATGACACCCGGAAATCGACAGATCGGTTTTTACCCATCCGCATCTTTATGCGCCCATCCTGGGGAACTCTTCTTTCCGTTATATCAAGCCCGGAGAGGATCTTCATCCTGGCAACCAGGGCATTTTTAATCGTCAACGGCAGATTCATCGTTTTGAAAAGGGCGCCATCCTTACGATATCTCACCTGCATGGTTTTTTCATAGGGTTCGACATGGATATCGGACACGCCATCCTGGACGGCTTTGATCAGGATACCATTTACCAGTTTTATTATTGGCGCGTCTGAAGCGGCAAACTGTTCCCCGGTTTCATCGATATCATCGACTTCCAGTTCGAAATCATCAGCAGCTTCTGCGACTATCGAACCAAAATCGTCAACCTGAGTAATGTCCAGCTCTTCGTCAGCCTCCTCTTTAACCCCTAAAAAAGAATTGGCTTCCTCTTCGCCGATGCCATAATATTTTTGATATGCTTCAACGATATCCCTCTCCGTGGAAACACAAACGGACAACTCCATATTCACCATGTTCTGCAGTTCTTCGACAGCTGCAGAGTCGGATGGCTCTACCATGGTGATCTGCAGGGTATTACCGGCCATCCGCAGAGGAAAAGCCATGAATTCCTTTACCTGGTCGTATTTCAGCAGTTTCAGGACATCTCTGGCGGGGGGTTCATTCTTAATAAAGACTGCGGGATAATTATGTTGGCGACTGAGAAAGGTGAGAACGGTGTTTTCATCAATGTATTCCAGCTGCCGTAAAATAGTGCTGAGCCGACCACCATTTTTTTTCAGTATTTTCTTGGCAGTTTCCAGTTGACTGGGCGTTATATAACCAGCTTTACTTAACAGCTCGCCGATCTTTATTTTACCGGCCCCCGACTGATCTTTGACGGTCTGCTTCATCGAAGATCGACGTTGCATTGCAGCACTTCGTATTGCCATATTCCGTAACCATTAGAAAAATAAATTAGTAGCCGATGCAGGTCAACGGCTTCAATAAAAATTACCACTCTTAAAATAAACCACACAAACAAATTACTTCAAAGAATTTCCTGTTGATCCGGGTAAATAATGTAAAAAAAAATCTTCTTACTCAATTGATCCTAAGAGTAAGAAGATTTAATGGAAATAGAGACCAGATCAAAACCGCTTACATGAGGCTCTAAAATTTTGCAACTCTATTTTTTGATGTTTCAGCCTTGCCAGAAAGGTGACATTTTGCGTCAGTGACGTAATAATGGCCGGCATTTTTTCCAGCACGAAATCAACCTCTTCTTCAGTATTATACACACTGAGGGAGAACCGGATCGAACCATGGGCCGCGGTAAAGGGCACCCCCATCGCCCGAAGAACATGGGATGGTTCAAGAGACCCGGAAGTACAGGCAGAACCGGACGAGGCACAGATATTGTGTTGATTCATATGGAGAAGAATCGCTTCCCCTTCAACATATTCAAAGCTGATATTTGCCGTATTCGGCAGGCGACATGTTTTGTGTCCGTTAAGCATAGACTTGGGCACTCTGGCAAGTAAACCTTCTTCGAGTTTATCGCGAAGCATTCTTACCCGGCCATTTTCTTCGGCAATTTTTTCTGCAGCAAGTTCACAGGCGCGGCCGAGCCCGACGATTGACGCGACATTTTCAGTCCCCCCCCGGCGGCCGCTCTCCTGATGCCCGCCGGTTAAAAAAGGAACAAAAAGTGTTCCCCGCTTAATGTACAAGACACCAACACCTTTTGGGGCATGGAGTTTGTGGCCGGAGAGTGACAACAAATCAATATTAAGATTTTTCAAATCTATCGGTATTTTACCGACCGCCTGGACAGCATCAGTATGAAACAGGATCCCTCTCTGCCGGGCCATTGTGGCCATTTCCTCCACCGGAAAAATGACTCCGGTCTCGTTGTTGGCCCACATCACGCTGACAATGGCGGTATCATCGGAAAGTGCGGCTTCATACTCGGCCATATCCAGCATACCCTCCGAATCAACCTTCAAACGGGTAACTTTATATTTATGGCCCGTTACCGTCTGCAGATTTTCACAAAGACTTTTGACCGCCGGATGTTCAACCCTGGTTGTCACTATATGTCTTTTTTCCGGATAGGTTCTGAGTGCCGAAAGTATAGCCGAAGAATCACTCTCAGTGCCACAGCTGGTAAAGGTAATTTCCTCCGGTTCAGCACCCAGTGAAGCTGCAACTTTTTGCCGTGCCTGCCGGACGGCTTCCCCTACCTTTCCCCCAAAGGTGTGCATACTTGACGGGTTGCCGTAGACCTCGGTCAGATAGGGCATCATTGCTTCGATTACTTCCGGAGCGATCTGCGAGGTAGCGTTATTATCCATATAGACGACTTTTTTATCTGCAGTGGTCATTAATTTTCTTCCTCCACTATCAAACTGTCCAGCACGAGTTCCCGTAATTTCTTTTCCACATATTCCTTAATGGTCGTTTGCGACTTATGACAACTTTTACAGGCTCCAAGCAGGGAAACTATGACAAAATCACCATCGACGTCAACGAGTTCAATGTCGCCGCCATCTTTGCGCAATCCCGGTCGAATCTCTCGTTCCAGGACTTCCTCGATCCTCTTGATTTTCTGCAATGACGTCATTCTTTTGGGCTTTGCTTTTACAACAGGTATTGTCGGTGTATTGCTCACGGTACTCTGCAGGAGCTCTCTGAGCTGATCCTCGCACTTACCACACCCGCCGCCAGCCTTGGTAAAGTTGGTAATTTCCTCGACTGAGCGCAGATTCGACTCTTTTATCGCCCTGATAACTTCCAAATCGGTGACCCCGAAGCACTCGCAGACCACCTCCCCTTCCGCCATAGGCAATATCAAACCACGATAGTCGGCAATTGCCGCCTCCAGAGCCTCCCGCCCCATCACCGAGCAATGCATTTTTTCTTTGGGCAATCCGCCTAAAGCATTGGCTATATCTTCATTGGTCACTTTGGCAGCCTCCTCCACCGTCATCCCGACCACCATTTCGGTCAGCACGGACGAGGATGCTATGGCGCTGGCACAGCCAAAAGTTTTGAATTTAGCTTCGGTAATGATATCATCCTCATTTATCTTGAGGGTGAGTTTCAGAGCATCGCCGCAGGCCAGCGAACCCACATCTCCGGTACCGCTCGGTTTTTCAACTTCTCCTACATTCTGGGGGTTCAAAAAATGCTGCTGCACCTTGTCAGTATATTCCCACATATACAACTCCTGAATTTGATATGATATATAGTTGTGTTTTGCTACAAACTGATAATAATACCTGAACTAAAAAAAACAACCAGCAGAGCCATGCACCTGCCAGTTTAGTGCTGAGTTCTGCCTTATTTTCTTTGGCCTGGATCAATTGGGGAAAAGATACAACAGGAGCACCTCTATTACAGGATGCCAATCTCGCTGAGCATTGATTTAGCGGCCTCGACAAGATCCACTGTCCCGGTTGACGTTCTAGATTCAACGTAAAAGCGAACTTTGGGCTCAGTACCGGAGGCACGTATCATCAACCAGGAACCGTCGGCAAAGACCATCTTTCGACCATCAATGGTTATCACTTTTTCAATGCATCTGGGCACACCACCTATCTCGACCATTTTTCCTTCACTGTATTTTTCGAGCCCCGCCAGCCGAACCTGCAGTTCTTCACCCTTGACACGTACCTCGATGCCGTCACCGTTCGGATAATAGGCACCAAATTCGTTTTCAATCCTGGCCAGATATTGACCAAGATTCATATTAGTAGAAAGCATCATTTCGAGCGCAAGCAACAAGCCTATATAGGCATCTTTTTCAGGAGTATGACCAATTATAGAGATCCCATCCGACTCTTCAAAAAAGACCAGTGCTCGGCCGATAACCGGTTTAAAATTTTTAAATCCAACACCGGTTTCGAACAGTTCTTCCTTAAAACTGCGGGCGATACTGTTGGCGAGATTGGAGGTAGCGACTGTTTTCGCGACCATTCCCTTTTTTTCTTGTATTCGTGCAGAAAATGATAAGCCATTGCCCCGAATTGATTCATACTTATTTCTGTCTCGCCATCGGTGAAACGGATTCTATCGCCATCGGGATCAATTATAGCCCCCAGTTTAAGAGGCTCACTCTTCTGCCCTAAGATCCGCACTACATGCCTCATATTGGCGGTGGACGGCTCAGGCGCCACCCCGCCAAAGGTCACATCCGCATTATCGCGCAGCAGGATAAACCTCGAAGTGGAAATGTCGTTAAAAAGCTGACGAATATGCAAGCGACTGGCTCCGTGGACACAATCGACGGCGATAGCCAAGTCGTCTCGATCAGAAAATAAGCCGACTGCCGCATCAAGATTCAACCCGTGCGCCTGGTGGTTTTTTCTAACAAGATTTTTCCAGCAGTCGAGTGAATGAAAGCACCGTACATCACCAAGAGCTTCAATATCCCTCTTGGAACGACATGGAATTGGGGTAAAGGAAAACGCCTCGTCGATGAGTTTTGCTCATTGGTGGTAATCCTCTCGGTAATCTCCGACGGAGCAGGGCCGGCATCGGCAGCGTTGAATTTGTATCCACCGTATTCGAGAGGATTGTGCGAAGGGGTCAGATTAATCGAAAAAGCCGCATTATACTCCAATACCGCAACAGACAGAACTCCGGTCGTCGACTCTCCGGCGTAATGCACTGTAAAACCATTACTGGTAAGGACAGAAACCACCTGGCAGGCTAAGAGCTCACCGCCAAACCTGTTGTCAAAGCCGAGTATACAACCACGTTTCCTGGCCTCATCCAGGCTTGTCACCCCAAGTAAGGGCCCGAGTTCAGCTTCGTCGTCGACCGCCTGATACATGTGGACAATAGCCGTGGTGACCAGAGCGACAGACTGACAAAATATATCTTTACCGAGTTTTCCACGCCAGCCGGAGGTGCCGAAGCTAATGGTCTGGGTTGGTTTCCCGGCGTTTTCCTGAATTTCCTGAAAAGCAGCTGATATGCCGCATCAATCGGCTGCTGCCACTGCTCCCCTTCAATTTGCCTGTTGGCCACGAGTTCTTTTATCAAGCCCAGATAATCGCTGCGGGTATGGTCTCCCTTAACAGTGAAACGTGCAAACAATTGATCTGCTTTTTCAGCGATGGACATAATTTTTTTCTCCACTTCTGGTTCACAGTATGATAACAAAAGGTGCAGGCCAGATAAGCTGGAAACAGGATAAAACAGGCCGCTATTCAGTCAATTTCTTCGCTTTATCAATCAGCATTATCGGAATATCGTCCTTGATTTCATAGAGCAGCATACATTTTTCACAGACAAGGGCTTCAGCGTCCTTTAATTTCACTGGCCCCTTACATTGTGGACACGCCAAAATTTCCAACAGGTCTTTATTTATCATACTTTCCTCTCGCTTCAGTCTTTTAACGCCGATTTACCGGGAATCGGACACAGCGTATATGACCGGTTAATTTTTATATGTGATTGAATAAATAGAGCGAATTTGATATTTACCTGAAACCGGCTATGATTGCATAGAAATATTTCTTTTCCAACCATCCAAACAAATCACACTACTTTGGGATCATTATGAAACAAAAAATTGGTTTTATCGGCGGCGGACAAATGGCTGAGGCCTTGATTAGAGGGATTATCGCCTCCGGTCTTTACCGGGAAAATGATATCCTGGTTGCGGAACCAAATGATTTTCGGCGTGAACATCTGGAACAGACGTACTCGGTAAAAACCTATCACAGCAACCTGCCAATTTTTGAAAACTGCCGGATTGTTATCCTGGCCGTCAAACCGCAGACCATGAAAGCCCTCCTTGAAGACTGCAGGGATCGCGTTCAAGCGCAACATATTATAATCAGTATTGCCGCCGGACTGCCAATTTCTTTTTATCTCCAGATGATTGGTAAAAGCGACACAAAAATCATCCGGGTCATGCCGAATACTCCGGCTCTGGTTTTAGAAGGTGCATCTGCTCTCAGCAGGAATACGAATGTCAGCGATGATGAACTGCGGGCTACTGAGGAAATTTTTCTCGCCGTTGGAGAAGTTGTTATCCTAGATGAAGTGCACCTTGACGCGGTCACCGGCCTAAGCGGCTCAGGCCCGGCCTATGTCTTCTCGTTCGTCGAGGCCCTGATTGACGCCGGAGTCAAATCCGGGCTGACCCGGGTCATCTCTACCAAACTGGCACTTCAAACCGTATCCGGTTCCATAAAACTCCTCAGGGAAAGTGGCGAACACCCGGCTTCATTACGAGGCAAAGTTACCTCTCCCGGCGGAACGGCCATTACGGCAATCCACGTGCTTGAAAAAGTCGGTTTCCATGGCATTGTAATGGACGTTGTTGAATCTGCAGTGATACGATCAAAACAACTAGGCGAAGTTAAATGACCGGTAAAACTATACCTTTTAGAACAGAGGCTCATCTGACAATCGCCAAAGTCGCGATTATTACCAAAAAAGACGACGCCCACTCCTCTCGTTACGCAGACAAACTTTCCAACTGGCTTCATCTCAAAGATATTGCCATAGTTATGAACGAGATCACTCCCGATCTCGACATGATTATCGTTCTCGGCGGTGATGGGACTCTTTTGCACATTGCTGAAAAAGCCGCCCGTCACGCAATTCCTGTACTGGGTATTAATCTCGGTAACCTTGGTTTTTTAACCGAACTCACTGAAGATGAAACATTTGAGGCTCTTGAGCGTATTTTGGCCGGCAGATTAACCGTTGAAAACCGGCTTATGCTCAAGGCGCGACTCGTGTCTGATGCCAGCACCACCATCTATCGCTACGCCCTCAACGATGTCGTTATCACGAAAAATGTTCTCGACCGCCTCCTCCGTCTGTCCACCAAGGTCGATAACGAATATATTACAACCTATAAAGCAGACGGGTTGATTTTCTCATCCCCCACCGGATCGACTGCCTACAATCTCTCGGCCGGTGGTCCGCTGGTTTATCCGGGTCTCGCCACCATTACAGTTACCCCGATCTGTCCGTTCATGCTCAGCAGCAGGCCGATCATTCTTCCGGCGGACAAACAGATCAAGACCCGTTTTGATGCGGGAAACCCCAGGGAACGGGCACAAATCATAATTGATGGCCAGGCTTTCTGGAACATGAAAGATGGAGATGAACTGGAAATCGAGACCGCAGAACAGAGCCTGCAGCTTATTGTCTCATCGACCCGGGACTATTTCACCATCCTGCGCAACAAACTCCACTGGGGTGTATCCGGGGGGAAAAAACAATAAGGAGGCCATAAGGATATTCTCTGCCCGCCTCATTTCTTCTTTTTTATCTGATATTTCTTCATCTTATACTGAAGCAGACTCTTGGTTATACCGAGATTTTCAGCGGCTCTTGCCTGGACATAGTCAGTATCACTGAGAGCCTGGGTGAGCATTTTTTTTTCGACGGCATAAAGTACTTCATTCAGGTCTGCATTTTCAGGAATTATCTGCCGCAGGTCAACGTCCTGTCCCCAGGCCGGTCGTTCCTCACTGTACAGGGTATCCGGCTGTACGTCATCGGCTTCAATCACATCGCCCGAGCACAATATTGCCGCCCGCTCTATGGTGTTTTCAAGCTCTCTGATGTTGCCCTCCCAGGGGAGTTTCATCAGCAGTTTCATGGCGTCCGGTGAAATTGTCAAGGTTGATTTTCCCAGCTCAATTTTATATTTTTCGATAAAAAAATCTGCCAAAAGCCGCATGTCGTCCATCCGTTCCCGCAGGGCAGGAAGATTTACCGGAATAACATTGAGCCGGTAAAAGAGATCTTCCCGGAAACGGCCACCGGCAACTTCCTCGCGCAGATCCTTGTTGGAGGCACTGATAATTCGGACATCTACTTCGATGGTTTTTCCTCCTCCAACCCGTTCAAATGTTTTTTCCTGGAGAACTCGCAGCAGTTTCGCCTGCAAGGCAAGGGGAATCTCGCCGACCTCGTCAAGAAAGATCGTCCCTTTATCGGCGAGTTCAAAACGCCCCTTGCGCATTGCCACCGCGCCGGTGAAGGCTCCCTTTTCGTGGCCAAACAGTTCGCTCTCCAGAAGACTATCGGAGAGGGCGGCACAATTGACGGCAATGAAAGGCTGGGGCTCTCTCGGGCTGTTGATATGGATTGCCTTGGCCACCAGCTCCTTTCCCGTACCGCTCTCCCCGGTTATCAAAACCGAGGCATGGGTTGGTGAAACCTTTTCAATAAGTTGGTAGACCTGGAGCATTCTGGGATTTTTCCCAACCATACCGCTAAATCCACTTTTTCCTCTGATCTCGTCCCTCAAGCGCGTGTTTTCCCGGATCAAAGAGTAATGCTGCGCACCTTTTTTTAGGGTGATAATCAGTTCATCATTGGAAAACGGTTTGGCGAGATAATTATAGGCCCCAGCCTGCATCGCCGAAACCGCCTTATCGATCTCGGCAAAGGCGGTTATCACAATTACCGGAAGATCCTGGTTCTTCTCCTTTATTTTTTCTAAAAACTCCAGACCATTCATGCCGGGCATCTGCATATCGGTTACGACAATATCGAGGTCCACATCTTCTACTATTTTCAGTCCCTGAAAACCGTCGGAAGCGGTAAAAACCTCAAAACCCTCCTCTTTAAGAAGCTCTGATAACACGACCAGGTAATTGGGTTCATCATCTACGACAAGGATCGAATACATCGTCATAAGGTTCCTTTCAATGGCTTTTTAATGTAATGGACCTACCCGATTTTCGGCAACCCGCTGCTTCAGTTTGACCAGCAATTCTGCCGGAACAGATACATTTTTACCTCCGGCAAGAGTCGTTCCGGGGCGGATGGAGCCATGATAATCGCTTCCACCGGTCATCAGCAGGCAATATTCTTTGGTTAAAAGCTTAAGTCGTTTTCTGAATTGCCGGGAATGATTCGGATAATACACCTCAATACCATCTAATCCCAGATCACACATCCGGCGGACTACCATGGGCAGATTGTCAACCTGTTTATCGAGTTGCAGAGGATGAGCCAACACCGCTGCCCCCCCGGCATTTTTTATAAGAGCAATCGCCTCTTTTACGCCCAGAATGTAACGGCTGGCGTAGGCAAGTCCCCCATGGCCAAGATATTTTTCAAATGCCTCATCCATGGTTCCGACAAACCCTTTTTCGATCATCAGTCTGGCTATATGCGGTCTGCCGTTCTGCCCGGAGCCGGCTGATTCTTTTAATTCAGCAAATTCAATAGCAAAACCAAGAGCGTTGAGATTAGCAATTATTTTTTTATTCCGTTCAACTCTGCCAGCCTGCAGCTGGTCCAGGGTAGTGTGTAATTGGCTGTGCCGACAATTAAACAAATACCCGAGTAAATGGACATGCATATCACGGTATTTCACGCTCAGTTCGATGCCGGGGACAACCTCGATGCCAAGGACATTGCCGGCAACGACAGCTTCGGCAATACCATCGATAGTGTCATGGTCGGTGATGGCAAGAGCTGACAACCCCTTCTGATGGGCATACCGGACCAGTTCGGCAGGACTCATCGTCCCATCAGATGCTGTTGAGTGAGCATGAAGATCAATGGACATCTTTTTCACTGGTAATGGAAATACATCGAAATATCAGGGGACATTTAATCCTCAATTTCGACAATATAAGGTTCTTGTTTATTCCAACAATGTAAGTATCCACTGCCGGAAAAATCAAGATAGCTATTTAAAATCACATATTTTCCTTTACTTTTTCTTCGAGCATCCGATACAGTTTCTAAATAAAAGAGAGGTCTACCCCTATAAATGGGATTATTCTTATCCCTCGACAGGACCTAACGGAGATTTTTTTTATGCGGTCATCTTATGCCTATGTTCTGGCACTTTTTCTTGTCTGCAGCTGTAACAGCCGCATTCCCGAACCCATCGATTACCATTACTCCCAACAGCGGAAAATGCAGGCTGCTGCTCATTGGGAGGTGCTGGCTGCCGACCTTGCCGACCGCATTAATAACCAACTCATTGTGTCCGACAATACGCACCAAGCGGTCTTTGTCAAGGAAACCTGCGGTGACGAGTCAAGCTCCTGCAAACCAGGAGAAACAAGCAGTTTCAACGAAGCTTTTCACGATTTTCTGACGACCAATCTATACGGATATGGCATCCCGACCAAAAGTACGCCCGATGAAGACGCCATAGAAATCAGGTATAAAGTCCAGCTTGTTCATTACAACGCAGACCGTATCCGCAGTCTGCAGCCCGGCCTCTTGACAGGCCTTTCCGCGGCTATTATGGTCCTGCGCGATGCCCCAAGCGCACTGCTCCTTCTTGCCGGCGGGGTTACCGCCGATGTGGCCAACACCAGCATGGTAGCAAGCAGTAAGTACGAGGTAATTATTACGACCTCTATGGTAAACAGGGGCCGGTATCTTTTCAGGTCATCTGATATCTATTATATCAATGACGAAGATTTCTTCCATTATCAGGATAATATGCCGCAGAGCACGACCATCAAGCTCTCAAAGAAAGAAAACCATGATCGAACCGTTTTTGAAAATTAAGCACAGCCATATAGTTAATATTGCAAGCATTAATTTTCGAAAACAACGAAGATACGGGAAAAAGGGCATAGTCCGACAGTTTCCCAGGTCGATACCAACACAATCTCTCTACTTAAAACAGATGGGTAAAGGACAATCATGTAATGCAACGAGACAAAATGGCTCCTCAGATAACAAGGCTGCTGCCGCTGACACAATTTTCCATCATCCTGTCCCTTGCTTTTCTTCTCTTTTTGCACAGTGGCTGTTCCTCCTTTAACTGTACCCGGCTGCAAAAAATTCTGGGTAGCGACATCAATTTAATAAAATTTTCCTACACTATCGCCGACCATCTCGCAGAAAGGGCTGCGCCTCCCCTTGTTTCTCATAATCCGGAAATGCCCATTCTGGTCACGACTTTTGTCAACAACAACGATCTGGGAAAAACTTCAGAATTTGGTCGTATACTGCAGGAGCAGGTTGCCTCCAGACTGGCGCAACTCGGCTATACGGTACGAGAGCTAAAAATGACCGACACTCTTACCATAGAGCCAAAATCAGGTGAAACGATATTATCCAGAGACCTGACCAAAATAAGCAACGAACAGCAGGCGCAGGCCATAGTGGTCGGCACGGTATCGATGGCTAACCAGACTCTGTATATTTCAGCGCGGCTCGTCAATCCGGCAAACAAAAATATACTGGCCACCGACGATTACCAACTGTGCATGGATGATAACATCCTCGCCATGTTCGGATTACAGCATGAAAATGCCGGCGAGCAGCCGATCAGTGAACCCCAGCCACCCCTCCTCAACTCTATCCTATAAAATCAAACATGAGCCAGCTACAGGGAAAAACAGTTCTCATCCCAGGGGCTTCACGCCCAATAGGTCGGGCAATCGCCAGAAAATTCGCCTCTTCCGGCGCGACGCTGATTCTCCCTGTCTATGACTGGCCGGAGTCAATCGTCACAATGGAGGAGGAATTTACTGCAGCAGGCTTCACCTATCATGTTTTTCCTGCGGATCTACGCCACAAAACAGAAGTAGAAAGGCTTGCAGATTTCGTCCATAGCAAGCTAAAATCTCTAGATTTTCTTATCAATAATTTAGAACGCGGCGGCATGCCTGTCGTACACGGCAGCTATGATCTGCCGCACAATGATCAGCAGTGGGACCTCGAATTTGCCACAACGGTAAAAGCCAAATGGCTGCTCTACCATCATCTCGCACCACTCATGCACAATGGCAATGGCGGCGCTGTAGTCAATATTTCATCTATTGCCGGAATGACCGGTCGGAGTGGACCGGCAGCAGTCTTTTTTAATGACGGTTACAGCGCGGCCAACCGGGCAATTCAAACCTTCACCGAAACCTGGGCTCGGGAGGCTGCGCCCTTTATTCGCGTCAACGAGCTGGTTCTCGGTCTTATCCAGAGCAGGCACGGCGAAGGGACGAGAGGATGGACAACACTCTCCAAACAGGAGCAGGAGTCTGTTACGGGTGAGATTCTCCTCGGGCGCACCGGCCTGCCGCAAGAAGTCGCCGATTGTGTCTATTTCTTAGCGGTGGAGGCGACCTATATTACCGGGGCGAGTTTGCGTATGGATGGAGGATTCATCCTAGGCGGCGACAGGGTGCCGCCAATGCCGGCAGGCATCCTCTAAAAAAGATATCTGCCGAAGAGAGTAAGCCCCGGCAGATATCAGAGGAGCATGAATATTGATGGTGTCGTAAAAAAGTGCACTCATTTTAGTCCCCTCTTGAGGGGGATAGAAATCTTCATCTTGGTCGTTGTCACAATTTTTCTGTTATTACGACGTACCGTATGTATGACGAAATAACAGAAAAATTGCACGCCTCCAATATGAAGCTTTTTACTTATCCATCGAAAATCGAAGTTTTTACGAACTCGTTAATATTAATATTATGAACGACAACGTTCGGCGGATAAATTTTTCTTTCCCGCTGCCGCCTGGGGAGAATTTTTGACCAGCTGGGCAATCGATATACTGTGAAATGTATAATCGAGAAAAAGACACAAATCCTCATTATCATCCTGAAAACTGGCAATCTTCTCCATATCGCCAGCCCCAAGTAAACCAAGAATCCATATTGCCAAACCAGCCACATATTTATCCGAAGAGCCGAGATACGCTTCTACATCGGCGCTGATTTGCTGTTCCTGCATTTCCCGGCAATGGTCCTGGCATAATCGGCCAATTCCCCACAACAGCCCTCGCTGGAGCAATGGTAATTCGAGGTAATTACCATCCTCAAAGAGCGCTTCACCATCTTCACGCATATAGGAAATGAGCATATGGAGGTATTCTTTTCGGAGCGGAGCGCTGTGGCACATTATTTCAGCCATTGCCTCGGGCGCGCCCCAACCGATTCCTCCGGACTCATCATTGAGAGACCAGAGAAAACGCCGCATCACGGTCCGGCCTGCCTCCAGATTGTTTTCCGCAATTGTCGGGACCAGCCACCCAAAAGCGCAGACGGCATGCCACCGAACTCGTTCAGCAGAATGACAGAGAGCAGAAAAAAGAGGGTTAAGCAGACGGTGATCCCGAAAGTCATGGAGATCACGGAAGATTTCCTCAAGGTTTTCTTTCTGTAATATTGTCAGAACTTTCTTTTTTAACTGTCTCCTGCTCATTGTGGATTCCCCTATAAAGCAAAATCCTTACAGGCTGTATTTAAAAAAGCTTTTCAAGGATTTCTGCAGCGACGTAACGATCAACAGGGCGCCAATACCAGAATAGATTCAATACGAAGAGGAAAATCAATCATTCCTGTCATCAAGACGCTGCATCCCTTCCATCAGCATACCCATGAAACCACCGATGACATCCAGTGTTTTTTCCCGCTCAGTCAAACCCTGGCTGAAATTAAATCGCCCATTGTCAATGCTAAGAATACGATAGAAGGCTTCTTTATCAGCAAAGCCATCAAATTCGACATGCACCAGCTCGCCCTCATTGAACATGATCACCGCACGTTTCTCTTCCGTCTCAATATTAAGCTTGCCGGTTTTCTGATTGGCATTAATCATCTGACAGAGCTCGACCGGAGAGATATCGGAAAGCTGCCCGACCATGCCTGAGGCCAGTTCCTCGGCTCGCTTCATGTTCATTTTGGTGATTCTGCTTACGAGAAGTTTATAGAAAAATATCTGCAATGCAGGAAAACGATTTAGAATATGGCGAAAATTCTTCTGATTCATTACCGCTACCTGACATGTCTCCACCGTCATAATAGTCGTGGAAACCCGATCCCCCGACAACAGGCTCATTTCACCGAAAACCTCTCCCGTCTTCAGCTCGGCAAGGGCCACCCCATGATCATCAATGACTTCGGCCTTGCCGGACAACAGGATAAAAAGCCTGTCTCCCGGATCACCCTTTTGGGCGATAGGAAATTGCCAGGGAATTTCGTTCAACTCAAGCAAGGTTGCAAGATCAAGCAGATCATCAGCGGACAGGCTCGAAAAAACATCCACGGAACGCAAGAGTCCGGCAAACTGACTCGTCTCTTTAATTTTGTCCCGCCGTTCAGCTGCTGCCAGCAATTTCATCTGCAGCGTTGCAAAGCCTTTATCTTTTTTATATTCAAAACGAATAAGCCCGGTACAGCCACCGCATTCAAATTTGGCCTTCTTATTTTTTCCCTGGGAATATGTTTCATAACTGCTGTCGGCAGATGCTATCGCTATCAGCTCCTGGGCAAGGGTAAGACATGTCTGTTTACCTGCCGGCAAGGTCAGAATGCCATCACTGACCTTCAATTCCTCGCGGACATTGTACAGAGGGCAATGATCTTCCTCTGTAATAATAAAAATACCGTTTCGAAACTGCATATAAAATCCTGATTAATCAGATCTGCCAAACAAGAGATAGATGACAAAACCCAAAACTGCGGCTCCGCCAAAAACCACCGGCAATATTTTCTCAATTTGTATCTCACCGTTTACCAGGAGAGAATTCATATAGTTGGTTCCAGATACCCACCAGACACCAACAAATATCGTAATAATAATAATATCCTTCCATTTTTGCTTAAAAAGCATGTAGCAAACCATCAGAGCAAAAGGAATAATAAACCATGGATTGGTAAATAATCCTACAAAATCAACATCCTGGATTTGTTCTTGGATATGGGTCGAAATAAACCAATCTTTCAGATTTGTAAAAAATTGCATGTGCTATTTCTCCAGATTTTAAAACGTATCGTTACCTGTATCTCTCCTGAGGAATTGTGATCGTTCTAGAGAGTATAGCATAATTACTCTTACACATCTTATACTAACACCTAGAAAAAAAGGGAAATAGGTCGAAATAGTTTTCGTTTCTAAAATGAGATAAAGTATCTTTTGCGCCGCTTCTTACTTTTGCAAGCGAATATTTCTCGAGTTTTGTCTCATGATAACGCCAGACCGATCTATTGCACTGCACAGTCATCTGTTATACTTTGTTCAGTAATCAGATTACCGTTAATGTATTTGGAGCCAAAAATGAACCAAGAAAAGAAAAATAAATCAAATATCATTTTAATCGGAATGCCAGGTTCCGGAAAAAGCACAGTTGGGGTGATCCTGGCAAAAATGCTTGCCAAAAGATATCTTGACACCGATATTCTCCTTCAGAATATTGAAAAAAGAAGTCTGCAGGATATTGTCGATAATGACGGTCACATGGCTCTTCGGGAAGTTGAACAAAGGGTGCTGCTCAGCATCCATTGCCGAAATCATATTGTCGCAACAGGCGGAAGCGCTGCCTACAGCGAACCGGCGATGATGCACCTTAAAAAAAATGGGATTGTTGTTTTTCTTCATGCCGACCTTCCGGCTTTGAAACAACGTATTCATAATTATCAAACCAGAGGTTTGGCAAAACGACCCGATCAGAGTTTTCAGGATCTTTTTGAAGAACGTTTGGCGCTGTATGAAAAATATGCCGATATAACCGTCGTGAGCTCGAATCTGACCCAGGATCAGGTTTGCGATGCAATTATTGACCATCTGCCTCACTGACTTCAGGGTCTGGGTCTGTTAAATAGATATAAAGATCACCTGAACAACAGTTCCGGCAACGAAATATTATCTTGAAACCGGGAACACTCCATGATGCCGCTTCCTCCCCGTCTTGCACGCGAATTGAAAACAATCACGCGCCATGGTTAAAATCTATTGCCGCAGACATCACAATTGCCCGACAACGGAACCATTTGTGAAGATTGCAGCTGAATTTCTCTAGTATGCAGAAAAAAGGCTGACACATGTCCATTCGACGAGCAGAAACCCACCTGCGGCAAATGTCCAATTCATTGTTATAAGAAGGAGATGCAGGATAAAGCAAGAAAAATAATGCGATATTCCGGCCCAAGAATGTTATGGAACACATCCGATCTTGGCGATTTTACCACATCTTCTTGACGGCAGAAAAAAGGTACCGGACTCTTCACGATCCTGTCTCGCCATGAGCAAAGAAAAAGCAGCTCAATAATAATAATTGCAGGACCAACATCATGAAAACACTTATTACCGGAAGTTCCGGGCTTAGTTGGCAGTGCACTGGTTGAATATCTCTTTAAAAAGGGACATTCGTTACAATGTCTCAAACGCAATAAACAGCTGATTCAAACCACTTTTGGGCCACCGACGCATTCCTGACGATCCAGGCAAGTGCTTTCAAACGTCATTCATCTTGCGGGAGAAAATGTGGCACAAGGGCGCTGGACCAGAAAAAAAAAACAACAAATCCTGATGAGCAGGCTTGAAGGGACAAAGAACTTATCGACTATATTTCCAGGCTTCAGGAAAAACCAAGCGTCTTTCTCTGTGCTTCCGCCATTGGCTATTACGGCAACAGAGGAGACGAAATTCTTGATGAAAACAGTTCTCTGGGCAAGGGTTTTTTAGCCGATGTCTGTCGTCAATGGGAAAAGGAAACCCGAGCGCTTGTCGTCGATGGGCGTACGGACAGTAAACCTTCGTTTCGGGATGGTTCTCAGCCCCAGAGGGGGAGCCTCTAAAATGATTCCCGCCCTTTCAAGCACGACTAGGTGGTATAATCGGCAACGGAAAACAATATATCAGCTGGATAAGTATAAGAGATCTTGTCGCAGATTGTAGATTTTATAATTAATAAAGACATATAAGGGTCCGGTTAATGTCGTCTCCCCTATCCAGACCACCAACAGGGGCTTACTAAAGCTCTTGGTAAAGCTCTCAACAGGCCAACACTATTTAAAATACCGGCGATTTCATGGTTCATCTGCTTTTCGGTCAGATGGCAGAGTGAAATGCTCTGTTAAGCAGTCAGTCGGGTTATGCCTAAAGATCTCTGCTGGAATCCGTCTCGAAGGTAATGAAATCTAGCCTCTAGAAGCACTCATGTCTACTGTGTTGTACATAACGAAAACGAAAGAGGCCGTCTGCTGAGAAACGGCCTCTTGATTGGATAGCTCCTGGTTAAAGGTTCTATCCAGACATTTGAATCCGGACACTTGCAACCAAGTAGTTCTACTTTTTGCCGGTAATCTTTGTACGGCCTCTTCGTACCTCAATCTTGTCTTCTCGTGATTTGTTCAGGCAGAGGTGGCGGAGGTGGAGTTTTATCCCAAGTCTAAAGTAGAAAGATAATCTCTTAGAAACTGTTTATCAAAGCTCGGTTGAGATTTTCCCGGCTCATACTTGTCCACCGGCCAGAAACGGGATGAATCAGGAGTCAACACCTCATCTATCAAAATGAGCCGGCCATCAAGTTCACCCAACTCAAATTTAGTGTCAGCTATAATAATGCCTCTGGAGAGGGCATAGTCCGCTGCTTTTTTGTAGAGGGCAAGACAAATACCGGCTATCTCCTCGGCCCTTTCTGTTCCGACAATCTCCATCATTTGCTGCAAGGAAATATTTTCATCGTGATCCCGAGCTCTGCCTTGGTTGATGGGGTAAAAAGCGGCTCAGGAAATTTATCCGATTCCTGCATTCCTTGAGGCAAATCAAAACCGCAGACCACCGGATTTTTTTTATATGCACTCCAAAAAGATCCGGAGATATAGCCACGGACAATACATTCTATAGACAGCGGTTTGGTCTTTTTCACCAGCATCGACCTGCCCTGAAACTGCTCGGCATACGGCTGACAGAGGCTGGGTATTGATTCACATCTGCCGTAATCAGATGATTTTCAACAATATCTCCCAACAGGTCAAACCAGAAAAGGGAGAGCTCAGTCAATACCGCCCCCTTGCCCGGAATAGCGTCAGTCCATTATAACATCATAGGCCGAGATTCGATCTGTTGCCACCATGAGCAATTTATCGTCATGGCCGGGTATGCTCATACATATCACGTACTTTGCCCCGGTGTTTGAGGATCAGTGCAGGAAAATCGGTGGTTATTACAGGTGTTGTCATGTTGTGCTGCTCCTTGCAATCAGCTTTGTTCGGCTGCATATAAAATTTTCCGTGCCCCATTGCTCCCTGGCGGATACTGCCTTCGGCCGAGCCTCGGAATTTCCATACGTATCCTTCACAAGATATTGTTTTTATATATTTTTTCTAAGTTTACCTGGCATCTTTATGGGGTCTGTTGCACCACTGCTTTGGCATATCGTTTACAGGCAGGGTTCTCATATGTTGTCAGCTTTGCTGTCAAAGAACCTATAATAATCTTGGAATTAACCTGAACCGGAACCCGGCATTCATCGTCTGTATACCATATCACCGTATCCCCTTGCTTGTCATACAAGCCCTTAAAGGTCATGACCGGCATAATTTCAACCGTTGTCACCGGGCCGAAAATGGTCTGCTCCATATTTTCTTGGGTCACAGGATGAACTGCCACCTCGACCCGCCTTTTATCAGCAAATGTCGGCACCATGAAAAATCTGCCAATGTCAAAGGCCATCAGCCGGCTATTGAAAAAGGCTGAAAATTCATTGTTTGTTTCCCCGTCGACCTGATATTCGCCGGCAAGCTTATCATTTTTCATCGAGCGAATATAACCTTTTGTCTGATCATATTCGGTCACCCGGTGAGCTCGGTACTTAAAACCCTCTTTCTGCCACACCTCATAATGATAGGGCAACTTTTTTGGGTCCTTTCAACTCTGGTTACATGTAAATCCTCAACCGGATAAAAGATATCTACGGCCCCGTTTTTAGTCGTGACAAAGGCCCTGATCTCATATGCATCAGTAATTTCCGGCAGCTTTTTTACGTCCAGATGCAATTCACCGATCTTGATACCTCCAGTCCAGGAGACATCGTAGACGAGCTTTTCCCTTCCCGAATATCCAACCGCAGCCAATTGAGGATCGATAACCCCCAAAGGAGGAGAATCGGTTGCCAGCCCATCGATCTCCTCCGCCCAGATAACTGCAAAGGGAGAAATCAGGACGAAAAAGACAACGGCTGCTGCAATGGCTCTCTGCATCCTCATTGCCCAAGGGTTGCCAGGGAAAGCCAGGTCGCAAGAAAAAGGGTAACGCTTATAAACCCGTTCATCGAAAAAAAGGAGGCATGTATACGGGATAAATCCTCCGGTTTTACCAGTCTGTGTTGATACAGTAATGCCGCGGACGCCAAAACAATGCCGAAATAGTAAAACATATTTAACCCGGCCTGATACCCGGTCAAGGTAAAGAAAACAAAGGCAAGAAAATGAAAGAATCCCGCCAGGCGAAAGGCATTTTCCTTGCCTAATCGCGACGGCAGCGAATGGAGTCCTTTTTTCTGATCAAAATCAGCGTCCAGACAGGCATAAATAGTATCAAAACCGGCCACCCAGAAAATAACGCCGATTGACAGAAAGAAAGGGATAACCGACCACACTCCCCTGCACCGCGACCCACCCACCAAAAGGTGAAAATGCTAATGCCACGCCAAGAATCAGGTGACAAAAAGAGGTAAATCGTTTGGTAACGGAATAAAATAAAGCAAGACCAAGGGCAAAAGGAGATAACAGCAGGGTCAGAGGAATTGAGGTTGATAACAGGCAAAGAAAAACAACCCTCCGGAGAAAACCACCATTGCCCAGGCCTCCCAGAGACTGACTTCACCAGCAGGGAGCGCCCTTGCCGCGGTGCGGGGATTGGCTTTATCAAACTTACGGTCAACAATCCGGTTAAATCCCATGGCGCAGGTCCTGGCACCAACCATGGCCAAAATGATCCAAAAAAATATATTGATTCGGGAATACCACGGGAGGCGAGAAATGCACCGGTAAAGGCAAAAGGCAGGGCAAAAATTGTCAGTTTAAACTGGATCATTTCCAGTAAGAAGTAATATTTTTTTTCTGAAGTGCGCTAGATTTTCCATCTTTTTCGATTGGGTATATTAAGACCAAGCTGATCGGCAAGACGCCATGAATAACTCTCTGCAGCTTCTCAAGTGTTTTGGGCTGTAGATAATAACTTGGCATGGTTGGGCAGATAATTGCGCCCGCATCATGGACCGCGAGCATGTTTTTCAGGTGTGTTCTGTTAAAAGGTGTTTCCCGGACCGCCAGAACGAGCCTTTTTCGTTCTTTGAGCATCACATCGGCTGCACGATGTATCAGATTAATTGACAAACCTCCGGCAATGGCTGCAAGGGTTCCCATGGTACATGGCAACACGACCATTGATGAATAGTCACTTGATCCGGAAGCTGGCGGCGCCGACAGATCATCGGGATAAACCATCTGGAAACCACCGGCAATTCTTCCGGCAGCATGCCCTGCTCCATTTTCAACACATCCCTGCCAGACGAGGAACATACTCCATGGACGGTCACATCCAGCCCTGCAATAGCAATCAAGAAAGGAGGAGAGAAAAGCATCCCGCTGGCACCAGTGACTCCCAGGAGTATCTTTTGTTTTTGTTGAAAGTCGTGTCATCTTCTGCTCTATGTAGATCTGGTTTGGTCTTATTCAGTGGAGGTTTGCAAATATTTTTAGAGGCAAAGCCCTCTTGTCAATATCTCCACGTTTGATCAAAAAGTCAAAAAATGTTTCAAGGGCTTTCGTTTCTGGCTACCAAGATCGTACTCAATTGCTCAAGGTACTGATGGCATTTCTTGTTTCGACATGGGAATTCGCGGTGCCGAAATTTCACATATCTGCCTCCAGGTCCCTTTTCCCCTCGTCCCGGCATCTGAGCAACTCACGATGTATTTCCGTCAGATTTCAGGTGTTGGCTGCAGAATTCTTCACGAACAGCACAAACCGCAAAAACAAAGGGGAGTCCAGTTTGACGTTTCCAGATATCTGCCAAGTCATACTCATAGAGATAAGTGGATTTTTCAACCAATCGCAGAGCATCGTCACCAATCGCCAGCACTGCTTTAAAATTTCCCTCATCTAGCAGTCTGGATATCGCCTGTCGAATAACAAGGCTGCACATTTTCAAATTCTTCCAGAATGATCTTTACCAGACTTACCGAGTTTCCGACTGGGCACTGCACAATACAGGTGGCTTGTCAAGTTGGTTCATTGGCACGTGGGAAAAGAGAATAACCGACCGACCGGTCCATTGGCGCTTATGGAAAGTCCTGAGAGGATTTTATATTTTTCAGGATGGAGTCCGTATTCATAACTGGAGACAAAACCCATGTCGATTTGCCCTTCCGCCAGTTTTTTGTTCAAGGCGGCAGGAGAATCTTCCACCAGTTGCCAGTTTTCCGACTGGACAGTGCTCTTCCATTTTTCATGGATAGGTGCAGTGTTGAGATAGTTCACCATGCCGATTCTGGACTATGATTTTTCCTGACTCTTTCATACGACACACCCCTGTTTTCGATCAATTCATTCATGAGACGTCGACACCCACTCAATTTCGGCGGGTTTTCCACCTGAAACTAATTCTTTAATAAGTTGTTTTCCATCACTGCAACTCTTAAGAGCGGCTGATGACACATGGATAAATTGTGCTTTTTTTCCAACAGCCAGACTGCCGAAGTCAGCCATCTTTGTCTAAGCGCCTTAGCCCCGCCCAATGTTGCCATGGCCAGGATATGTCGAACAGTCAAGATGAGTATGACTGTTTTAACAAGATCTGCATTTCCCGCCAGATATCGATTGCATCTGTTCGATGCAGGTGAGTCAGTGCCAAGTGCGGGAAGCAAACCAAGAGCTAGCATTTGCTCAACCGGAGCAAGCCCAACTCCAAGAAACTCGTTGCTCCCCGGACAAAGACAGATCTGCGCCCCGCGTTCTTTTATCAGTTGGAGTTCAGTCTTCAGACACATGGACACAATGCACGAGCAGAGTTTTGTCATCCAGGATGCCCAGATGATCAAAATATTCTATCGTCCCGGAAAATCCGGATTCAGAAAAAGGAAAGCCCGTCCCAGCTGTTTTTCTTTTCCAGAAAATCACGAAAAGATCCTGTACCTGTTTGGATGAATTCGCGTTCGTCTGAACTCTCACCGGTATGTATGGAGAAAATTGCTGAAATCGGTTACATCTCTGTTTAATTGCCAGAAGAAGTTCGGGCGCGGTTGAATAGGGGGCATGTCCGGTAACAGCAATCCGGTCATCAAGTCTGAACAATTTTCTAAGAGCAATCCGACAGCTTCCCTGTTTGGCCCGAGGAATTCCAGCATTCTTACAATCTTGGGCTGCAGTCTCTTCATCACAATGCAATTCATCATAATATTCATTGCCTATATCACCAATCAGCACAACCCCTGAACTATATTGATCTTTCAGAGCAGACAGTAAAAGCTTCAACTATTTCTTCACGGCAGTTTTGTTTGATCAGTTCTTTTTGCCATAAGCGAATCGATCCAGTCGGTAAAATTTTGGTTCCGGCAGGGTTCGATACAGTATTCTGCAAGATAAGAGAGTTCCAGATGCATATGGGCATTAACAAGCCCGGCATGAGCACACAGGGATAAGATGTTTCCTGGAGTTGCGGATATTTTTGCACAATTTCAGTCCCGCCAGCCGATATCGACAATTCGCCCTCAGCAACGACAATGCTGCCATTCCGAATAACCGGCTCAACCGGAACAACCCACGGGGCGGAAATAATTACCATGGCTTTCTCTAACCGTCCCCAGTAGAACGCGTCAAAAATCATCAATTCAATCCTCTAATGCACTGGCAAATACAGTATAACTTTATGGCTTACTAAAAACCTATGCAACGAGAGTATAATCCATCAGCCGCTGAACCGGCAGAAAACCCGCATCGGTGACAAGTCGCCTGATTTCCTGTTCAGACAGTCTGAAACTCACACCCGGCTGCAGCCACCACATTTTCTTCAATCATCGTGCTGCCAAAATCATTGGCCCCAAAGGAAAGGGAAAGTTGAGCAATTTTTGGTCCCTGGGTGACCCAGGATGCCTGGATATTATCGAAATTATCGAGATAGATTCTGGAAAGTGCCAGCATCCGAAGATATTCAAAAGCAGTAGTTTTTTCAACTTCGGCCAACACCGTATTACGAGGCTGAAACGGCCATGGGATAAAGGCGGTAAATCCATGGGTACGGTCCTGAAGTTCTCGAAGCCTGCGGAGATGTTCGAGGCGCTCCTCCTTGGTTTCCACGTGGCCGAACATCATCGTCGCCGTAGTTCGCAGTCCCTGGTTATGTGCCTCCTCCATAACCTCAATCCACTGATCCGCCGTACATTTTCTAGGAGCTGTAAGCTGCCGTACGCGATCACTGAGTATTTCCGCACCACCACCTGGGATCGAACCGAGACCCGCATTGATCAGTCTCTTCAAGAACTTTTTTAACCGGTAATCCGGAGATATTGGCAAAATGACAGATTTCCGGAGGAGAAAAACCATGGACGTGGATTCCGGTAGCTTTCATGAAGCGGACCATCTCTTCGTAGTATTCCAGTGGCTGTCCTGGATGCAAGCCCGCCCTGCAAAAGTATCTGGGTGCCGCCAAGGGCTTGTGGTCTCACTGATTTTGTCCGCCAATTCCTCAAAGGAAATCAGATAGCCTTCTTTGTCCTCCGGCGACTTGAAAAAGGCACAGAATTTACAGGCGGAGATGCAGATATCTGTATAGTTGATATTCCTGTCGATCACATAGGTAACATGATTTTCCGGATGTTTTGTTTTGCCTGATTGTCATTTGCCAGAAATCCGAGTTGATGCAGGTCGGCCTCTTTTTCCAGAACCAGATAGTCATCATCACTGATACGCTCGCCGGCAGACACTCTGTCAATTATCGCTTCAAGCTGCATCATGTGCCGCACTCCTTCATTCTGCTATCGATGGACTTCAATCACATTGTACAGAGTATCCCGCTGTACAGGAATACGGCCGGCCTCTTTAATAAGCCGCACCAGGGTGGTGCTGCCGATAGCCTGATCCGTTTCCGCACCGGCCATATGGGTAATGACCTCCTCTTTTACAGTCCCGTCCATATCATCCGCCCCAAAGGAAAGAGCTATCTGGGCCATTTGGGGGCCGATCATCACCCAATAGGCCTTGATATGGGGAAAATTATCGAGAAAAAGCCGGGCAACCGCCACATTTTTCAGATCATCAATCCCTGTTGTTCTTGAAAGATCGGACATGGCTGTGTTTTTCGGATGAAAAGAAAGTGGAATAAAGGCGAGAAATCCATTTGTTTCGTCCTGCACTTCACGCAATGCCTGCAGATGTTCAAGCCGCTCCTCAATGGTTTCTATATGGCCGTACAGCATAGTGGCGTTGGTGTTCAGCCCCTGCCGATGAGCGGTTTTGGAGATTTCGAGCCACTCACCTCCTGATATTTTCTTTTCGCAGGTCAGCTGCTCGTATTCTCGGACTGAAAACCTCCGCCCCGCCACCCGGCAGCGAACCAAGCCCGGCATCCATCAGAAGTCTGCAGGGTCTCTTCCACAGGTTTGCCGGCAAGTCCTGCCAAATGAGCGATTTCCACACAGGTAAAGGCCTGAATATGCAACTCAGGCCTGACCTCTTTGATCCCCCGCAACAGTTCCAGGTAGTACTCAAAAGGCAGATCCGGGTGAATGCCGCCGACCATATGAATCTCGGTTATCGGTTCATCAAGACGGTCCCTGCACCTTCTGCTTCACCTCTTCAACACTCATCTCATAGGCGAGATCGGAATCTTTCTCCCGGCCAAAGGCACAAAATTTACAGAGGTTGGTGCAGATATTGGAATAATTTATATGCTGATTGTAGATGAAGTAGGTATTGTCTCCATTCAACCTGTTTCTGACAATATTGGCGAGATAGCCAAGGGCGAGTATATCATTGCTGTTGTACAGCTGTCTGCCCCTCATCAAAGGTGAGTCTTTCCTCTGCTTTGACCTTTTCGAGAATTCGCCCGAATCCTGCGCTATAGATATAATTTTCCACGATAAAATAAAAAGCCGGGCTTTACACCCGGCTTTTTCAATATTTAAGATATGATCAGTCTATGAAAAATTTCAGTTTTTCACGACGGCTGGAGTGACGCAATCTGTTTAGAGCCTTCTTTTCAATCTGCCGGATACGCTCTCTGGAGACATTAAAAAGTTTGCCGATTTCCTCGAGAGTGTATTCCGCTTTCTCACCAATGCCAAAGCGCAGACGAATGATTTTTTCTTCTCTTTCGCTGAGGGTCTCAAGGATATCATTCACCCGACCGGACAGTTCTCTTGTCTGAACCGCATCATAGGGTGATTGTGATTCCTGGTTTTCAAGAAAATCACCAAGGGTCGAATCATCATCTCCTACCGGCGTTTCAAGAGAGATAGGTTCCCGGGATGCCTCAAGTATGGAAAGAATTTTATCCATCGGCAAACTTGGTCGCCTTGGATATTTCAAGGGGAGTTGGCTCCCGGCCAAGTTCTTTGAAACAGCGCATAAAACGCCTTGAAAAACTGGCTCCTCAGCTCAAGGAAATGGACAGGCAAACGAATCGTCCTGGTTTTATCGAGAATGGCCCGGGTAATGGCCTGCCGTATCCACCAGCTGGCATAGGTGGAAAACTTATTGCCTTTGGTATAATCAAAACGAAAAACTGCCCGCATCAGGCCGAGATTGCCTTCCTGAATTAAATCTGCCAGGGTCAGACCTTGATGCATATATCTTTTGGCAATGGAAACCACCAGTCTCAGGTTGGCCCTGATCATGGTATCTTTTGCTACTTCAATCGACCTGCTGTATGCTTCAAGTTTGGCCTGTAATTCAAATAATTCACGGACATCGGTGTATTTTTTTGCGGCACTGATGACATTGTACCGCATAAAATTGAGCTGCTGCTTTTTCGGCTTGAGGGTTGGATCTCGTTTTTCCCAGAGATCAATCCGCTCGCAAAGCAGCTGAATTTCTTTTACCCCGGAAACATCTTCCCGGATAGCAGCAATTATCGCTTCAAACCCCTGACGAATGGTTTTACTGTACTTCGCCTCTTCCTCAGGAGTTAAAAGATCAAACCGCCCCATTTCCCTGAGGTAGGTGGTGGTCGTCTCTTCCGCTTCATGGGTTTCCTCATCGGGTAGACTCATCTCGTCCTCTTGACTGGCATTAGAGGTGGAGGTATCGTCTCGTTCCCAGATTTCACCGGATAAAGTACGCTTCTCACCATTTTCTTCAACGGTCACGATTTCAATCGAATGGGCACCGAGAAAGTTAAAGATCGATTCAATTTCATTGGGGTCTTTTATCTCATCCGGCAACAGTTCATTTAAATCATCAAAGCTAATACAGCCTTCTTCTTTTCCTGCTTTTATGAGGTTTTCTTTCAGTTCAGGCAGCACCAGGCAACCACTCCATTTCTTGAATTTAAAAGACTATCTATTGTACATTTGCTAAAGAGCGTTGTGACAATAGTCCCAAGATAACCAACAAGGCGATTCTTATTGATTTTTTGACAAAAAAAAAGCCGACGAGAAAGACCTCGCTAGCGTGTAGTAGTTTTAAAAAGATTACACTAATACATCATTTAACCAAAAAAGCAATTTATTATATCAGCCATACGAAATACCCTGTAAATATCGCCGCAAATTTGTTACATGAATCCATATTATAGTATTATCTAGTTTGATATACAAGGAACGATATTCTTTTTATTTTTCAAGCTCCAGCGAATTTCATCTTCTTTTCAAAACAACTTTTTCCCTTTCAACCAGACTATGATAAAACAACGGTCCAGCGGAATCCTCGCCCATATAACTTCTTTGCCTTCTCGCTTTCGGAATTGGCGACATTGGTACTGTCCAGCTATCAATTTATCGATTTTCTGGTCGATTGTGACCAGAGTTACTGGCAATTTCTACCAACAGGTCCGACACATCAACCGTTTGACTACTCTCCCTACATGAGCAGTTCGGCTTTTGCCGGCTCTTTTTCTTATTGTCACCGGATCTCCTTGCTGAAGCTGATCTCATCTCTCGTCAAGTCTCGATAATCACCCGAATTTTTCACCTTATCTCACAGATTATCAACAAGGTTGAGGTGTATAAAAAAAGTTTACTAAAAGAAGCCTTCAGCATTTTTCGATCCCGAAAACTTCCCTGAATATGCTGATTTTTTAGAGACCAATCGCTGGCTTGACGATTACGCATTTTTTATGGCAGCCAAAGATCTTTATCACGATGCCGGCTGGTTTTCCTGGCCACGGAACTCGCCAGCAGGTCGGAGACGACACTGCAGAATTTTGCCGTACAACACGCAGAGCGAATCAACTACTATCGTTTTGAACAATTTGAATTTTTCAGACAGTGGCAGCTGCTCCGTAAATATGCCAAACAAAATGAGATAAACTTTTTGGTGATCTGCCTATTTATGTCAGTTATGACAGTGTGGATGTCTGGGCCAATCAGGAGATTTTCACCCTTGATCGCGACACCCTTCGACCGACCCATGTCGCCGGTGTCCCTCCCGACTATTTCAGTGACACCGGTCAGCGATGGGGCAACCCGCTGTATGACTGGCAAAACGACAATGAACGGGTGACAGGAAAAACTGATAAACTGGTGGTCGGCAAGAGATTGCCCACCTGTTTACCCTGGTGGATATAGCCCGCATCGATCATTTCCGTGGTTTCGAATCCTATTGGTCCATTCCGGAAGAATGCCAAACGGCAGTCGATGGTAAATGGCTTAAAGGACCTGGAAAAATTTCTTTACCCAGATTGCCAACAACTCGGCCCGCTCAATATCGTGGCCGAGGATCTGGGCATCATTACCCGGAAGTGGAAGCACTGCGCGACGAACTCGGCTTTCCCGGAATGAAAGTTCTGCAGTTTGCTTTTGATGGCAACCCCGACAACAGCTTTCTGCCCCATAATTTTACCTCACCCCAGTGCATTGTCTATACCGGAACCCATGACAACGACACAACAGTGGGCTGGTTTCTAAGCGATAAGCTTGATGATTCAAAGCAACGCGGAACATCAAACTCATGGCCAATAGAGATCCGCAGGACCAACGGGGAAGTCATCATGATCTGATATTTCTTAGCCCAGTCCTCCATCAGTATGCTGTGCATCTTCCCCCTCCAGGATATTCTTGGCTTTGGCGGCGACTGTAAAATGAACAGTCCAGGAATTGCCGAAGGAAACTGGAGATGGCGATGCGGCGGAGAATTTCTTACCCCTGATGTGGCAGCACAGCTTCAAGCCTCCACCCGACGTTTCAACCGTGGCAATAGACGAGAGGCAACAAAGAAAACCATCGTAAATGATCAGACAATAAAAGATATTTTAAACCGCAACAAAGTATTGACAAGCCTTCCAGCGTCAGTTATAAAACAGCACCATTGGCCCCATCGTCTAGTGGCCTAGGACACTGGCCTCTCACGCCGGTAACAGGGGTTCGAGTCCCCTTGGGGTCACCAATTAATAAAATCAAGGGTTTACGAGGCTTATCGTAGACCCTTTTTTGTTGTCAAATGGCATTGTCCCCCACATACAAATTAAAAAACCCGATCCAGAATTATCTGAGCCGGGCATTCAGTAAGGTGGTTAGTTATTTTATCGATTCGATTAAATAGTTTTTTCCTTTCTGTTCGGAGCACCAACTTCTTGTTCTGGTGGTTTGTTATTGTGGAAATGTTCCACAATAACACTACTGCGCCTACGCTCTTTTTCCTGATTCTATCCCTAAGTTTTTTTTCGTTAACAACATCAGCAGGAGCAACCCCTTTGTTTATTTCTTCTGAGATGGCCCTGCACACGGTCAATGTTCCAGCACCTGTATGAACCTCTGCATGTTTAACAATTTGCGCCAGAGTCTCATTATCGCCCTTCTTTATGATATTATTGATGTTTTTGGCAAAACCAATATACCATGAAGTGAAAGGCTTTTGTCATATTTCTTATGTTATATTATGGAGTTGAGCAATTATTTTAGCTTTTCACATTCAACCCGGAAAGTAGAGTTGTTTAGACGTTCATGAGTAAATCTTCTGATTTTAAAAACAGTCAACATCTGCATGTAATCGGGACTTCCTGCAAGACAACATAGATGCTCATTGTTGTTACGTCCCCAAAGCATCTCTAATCACTCGAGAAATGGTATTTTTATCGACCGGTTTCATGACGAACTCCTTTATGCCTAATGATTCAGCTTTTACTTTAGAGATTTTATCGCTATAGCCGGTACAGATGATTATCGGTATATCCGATCGGATCTCGAGCAATCTCCTTGATATCTCGAGTCCAGTCATACCTGGCATAGCCTGGTCGGTTATTACGAGATCGAATGATTCTGGTTGCTTTCGAAAAACTTCCAGGGCTTCGTGGCTATCTGTTTGTGAGGTTACTTCATAGCCGAGCCGGTGAAGCATCGTTTCCATCAGATCAGCAAGCATTTTCTCATCATCGATCAAGAGAATGTGCTCTGACCCTATTCTCAACTCAGGTTCTTGGTGTGTAGAGTCGGCTTCGCCGACGCCCTTGGCAACGGGGAAACAAACTTTAAAATCACTCCCCTTACCTATTTCACTCTTAACTTCTATAATGCCTCCGAAATCCTTGACTATTCCGTGTACAACCGCCAGCCCCATACCGGTGCCCTTGCCACTCTCTTTCGTCGTAAAATAGGGATCGAATATTCTCTCTAGGACATCTGGAGCTATTCCCGTACCGGTATCGCCGACGTGTAAGCAGGCATAGTTTCCGGGGCCGACTTCGGGAATGCTGTCAAGATCCTCGAAGGTCATAAATTCTTCCTCAAGAATAACCGATATTGATCCACCGGCATCCTCCAGGGAGTGATAGGCGTTAGTGCACAAATTAACAACAATCTGATGCATCTGATTAGGGTCGGCCAGGATTTCTGAAACATCCTTAATATTTTGATTAACGGTAATATTGGTCGGCAGAGTGGATCGGATCAGCTTTATGGCTTCCTTGATAATACTAGCGGGTCTGAACCGTATAGGTTCGGTTTCGTGCTGTCTACTGAAGGAGAGTATTTGTGAGACAAGTTCTCGCGCTCGGTTGCCTGCTTTTATAACTTGCTCAATATTGTTCTGCACGTCTGGATCCTGCTTACAATCCTCCAATGCCAGATCTGAATAGCCCAATATGGCTCCAAGAATGTTGTTGAAATCATGCGCTATACCTCCGGCCAAAGTGCCAATAGCTTCCATCTTCTGGGCTTGTCTGAGCTGCAATTCCAACCTTAGCCTACCACTGATATTATGGGCGGTTCCCTGCAAACCGATCGGTTTGCTGTATTGCTCGTCATAAAGCACCTTAAATCTAGCTTCTACCGGTATACTGGAGCCATCCTTGTGCACGATCTCAGTTCTAATGATGCTCCCCTCATCGGAGTATTTTCTTGCCACTTCTTTCTCAATGATCTTTTGAAGTTCGAAGAAAACTTCACTGGTACAATGATCGCGAAGATTACTGTCAATAAACTTCTCTTGAGTATAACCGATAACCTTTTCTACAGCAGGATTGACATAGGTAAACCTATAATCCATATCCATGGCCCAAATAACGTCTAGCGTATTTTCAGCCAGCAAGCGGTATTGTTCTTCACTTTTTTTTAAGACTTCCTGATTTCGAGTCACATCACTGATATCATCAATAATACTGACGACGCCCCTTTGCCAGCCACAGCGCTCATGGATGTTGAAGACGGTGATTCTCGTATCGATGATCGTTCCGTCTTTTCGTTTCATTTGATAGGTGCTTCTGAAAACTCCCTTTTGTTCCAAAAAAGGTTGACTCATTTCGCCAAAACGCTCGTAATGATCATGGTCAACATGAAGTATCTCAGTACTATTTCCTATTAATTCATTCATTTCGTAGCCAAATATTTTCTTGACCTTCTCATTACAAGATCGTATGTGGCGGTGCGGGTAAACAATTAATATGGCCTGGTCGAGGTTAGACATAACGACGTCAAGAAGGTGTTCCACCTCATCAAGCTGATCTGCCAGAGTTTTTGCCTGAATTTTGTAGAAGGCCTTACCAGAAAGCCAGTACACAATCACGGCTGTTCCAAGGACGTAAATCACGCCCTTGACTGCTTGGCCCGCGATGAGGCTACTTGATTCCGGAGCAAACAGGGCTAAAATGGTGTCTGTAGAAAATACCCATAAGCAGCCGACAAAAATATATATAAGCGCGAATTTGATAGCTCTGGAATGATTTAGTTCTGTTTGTTTTTCGCGTAAATGAATTTGCGGTTTTACTGACTTCATGTTTGCATCCATTTGTTATAACGAGGTGGTGATAAGTATTTGCTTTCTCAACCTTTCCACAAAATGCTTCCAAGCAGTCATCAATTTAAAAAAAAGCCTGCCTCTTTGTCACTGTGACTACAAGATAATTACGCCGATTCAACGTGGTAAGTAGCTCATTCAGCCTGCGAAGACAGCTTTTCACGTTTATCCCTGCCTACTTTGAACAAACCATCCATTGGCAGTCTTATTCTAATCTGCATTCAAGATGATCTTAATATATACTATGCCTGTAATCCTGCATCCGTGATAAACCACATAAGGGAGGCACAAGCACACCATTGCAAGTACGGTTAATGATATATCTCTACCTGCAGGTTGCTTGCCGTTTGTACATAAAAAGAGGCTGTTCTATAAACCCATCAAGGCAAGTTATCTGACATTTCTTGTGCCCAACATTACTGGTGATCCAATTCAAGAAACAATTCGAATCGGTCTCTTGGAGCCCTCTGTGTCAATATGAGTGAGACACCTACCCCTTGAATAATTAGTGTAGGACGGGTAGGAGTAATGAATGCAATTGAAAACAAAATCTACTTATAATGTAGAGCAACCAACACTTTTACCTGTGACCGAAAAAGAACCAAATCGACCGAACCCTGAGGTGCTGGAAATGAAAGTTGGTTTTTCCTGTAAATACGATTTGACGCGTGATATGTCTGCCGGGTTCTCCTCAACTAAAAGTATCAAAACATCACTCATCTGCTTTCATTAAAATAACCATTGTATGGGCACAATTTTTTACACTTTTTATATCTGAAGCAATAATTATACCCATCGGCAATTAGTACCTTAGAAATTCATTCGAATTCTCTGCATATCTTTTGTTTTTTATGAATGAAATTACGTGAAGTTACTTATACCCGTCAAGCGATTACTGAAAGAGTACCAGTCAAAGGGGCACTGAAAAGAGTCCCGGCTTATTTTCCGTTTACCGGGGTTAGATTACAACTCGGGTTAACCGGCTTGACTTTTCTGATATAATTCCAGTACGGGACACTACCCTTCTTTTTAAAAGGTGTCGGTGGAATAAGCAAATCTGATAAGAATGTCTTTGCTGCTGCGATTTAAGCAGGACAGGCCCCATATCTTATTCTGAAGGACAGGACATTTTCCTGTAAAACAGGACTAGATGGAGGCCCCATGCTCAGGTATTGCTCACCATCTGTAGTCCGATAGACATTTTTTTCAGGTGGAACTCAACCAGGACATGTTGCTCTTAATGTGCAAAACAAGTGGCAAAATTGTCAACATAGGAGCAGTTGGAGGAGGTATGTCCTTGCCTTTCTATGGTGCCATCGCCTCATCAAAAATTGCATTTGAGGCAGGCAATAACTGCGTGAGGCCTGAAAATATAGACAAAACAGTTCTGAAAGCTCTGCAGGCAATAAGGCCAAAAAGACCAGGTACCGCTTAGGCCAACTTTGTGATGACACGATTCTTGTCTAATTCCTCTCTAATTTTAGCTGCGAGATTGTTTGTGGAAAATGGCTTCTGGATAAAAGAGAAGCCCTCGGTGAGCACCCCTTGATGGACGATGACATCGGCAGTATAGCCGGACATGAAAAGGAGCTTGAGTTTGGGATAGAGAGATAACAGATTTCTGGCTAAATCCCTGCCATTCATCTCGGGCATGACAACATCAGTTAAAAGGAGATGGAGATCGCCGGAATGTTCTTGAGCAAGACGCATGGCCTCTGCCGGTGTCGCAGCGGGCAGGACTTTGTATCCATAATGTTCAATCATCTTCGTTGTCATTTGGAGGATCATGGGCTCATCCTCGACCAACAGGATCACTTCATTGCCGTGCAACACTGAACCGGCCACTTCTTCTGGCGTCGGAGCAGCGTTTCCTCCATGCCGTGGCAAATAAATCTTGAAAGTCGTGCCTTTTCCCGGCTCGCTGTAAACATTTATAAAACCGTTATTCTGTTTGACAATACCATAGATTGTCGCCAGGCCAAGTCCAGTCCCTTTGTCTATTTCCTTGGTGGTAAAAAATGGTTCAAAGAGGTGAGCCATAGTTTCCGCGTCCATGCCACAACCGTTGTCACTGACCGCCATCATTACATACTCGCCTGGAGTGAAGCCTGCGTGCTCTCTGCAATAGGCCTCATCAAAAGCTACGCTGTCGGTCTCAATGGTTATTCTCCCGGTATCGGCAATGGCATCCCTGGCATTGACAAAAAGGTTGGCGAGAATCTGGTCGAGTTGGGAGGGATCCATATTGATCGACCCTAGGCTCTTGCCGGGCAGCCAGGCCAGATTTATGTTTTCTCCGATGAGTCGCCGAAGCATTGTTAACATTCCATCCACTCTTTCGTTCAGGTCTATAACCTGGGGAGCAATGGTTTGCTTTCGGGCAAAGGCCAGTAGTTGCCGGGTGATATCAGCGGAACGTTGGGCTGCCTTGCGAATCTCTTCAAGGTGATCAAAAAGTGGCTGATTTTTCTCTAACTGCTTCCTGTGCCAGCTCCGTATGCCCTAGGATAACCCCAAGCATATTGTTGAAATCATGCGCCACACCACCAGCGAGACGGCCAATTGATTCAATCCTTTGCGCCTGCACCAATTGCTCTTGCAACTGAATGTTAGCTTTTTCCGATCTTTTAAGCTCCGTGATATCCTTGATGACTTCGATGGCTCCGGTACGTAAACCATTTCGATCATAGAGAGGGGCGGCAACGCCCCAAAGATAGGCGCCCTCTCCATCGTTTAAAGTTTGAACAAATGTTTCCGCATAAATCTTATCTGCTACTCGCTTGACATGAGAATACGATTCCTCAATCTCTTTCTCAGAGATGTTGAGGAGGTCAATAAGGATGGGTCGGCGCTCGCCATAGAAGGGAACGGCATAGGCATAGTCACCCTTGCCGAGCAAATCTTCCCTTTTAACTTTTGTCATTTCCTCCGCAGCCCTGTTCCAAACAATGATGCGCTGCTCAGTATCGATGATAAAGGTGGCATCCGGCAAAGAGTCGATGACATCAATCAAATATTGACGCTCTAACAGTAGCGCCGACTCTGTCTGTTTACGACCCGTGATGTCGCGGTTACTCCCCCTTCGTCCCATATATCTTCCCTGGGCATCATAAACCGAGCAGCAATTATGCTCTAACCAAACCTCTTCACCGCTCTTTTTTAGAATAGGATATTCCATTATATAGTCGGGAGCATCGTCCTTACTTTCTTCGAAATAATGCTGGCAAACCATTTCGGCATATTCGGGTTTAACCATTTTGCATACTAATTGGGGATCGGATATAATTTCTTCAGAGTCGTAGCCGGTAATCCGTGCGCAGGAGGGCGATGAGTAGATGAAATTTCCATTCTGGTCAACCCAATATTCCCAGTCATAGGCAAAGTCGGCAACGGTTCTGAAACGTTGATCACTTTCCTCCAACTCCTTCTTGCTCTTTGTCAGGGATTCCGCCATATCATGAAAAGCAGTGGTCAGCATCCCGAGTTCACCTGCGTGAACTGGCAGTTCACTACGTGCTGCAAGCTCCCCCTTGGTAAATTTTTGCGTTAAAACAACAAGATTTTGTATTGGGGAAAGTATTGTTTTTCTCCCAGTCACCCAGGAAATGAATATTAATATCACCGTGGCCAGAAGCAGGAGCAGCAAATTTCTGATCAGGATGGCGTTGGCTGGCGCGAGGATATGGCTTTCCGGTATACCTGCCCACACGTAGAGATAGGGAGAATCTTCAGGACGAAGATGAATTTTAACATACGCAAAAACTCTGCCCAGACCATCTGATCCCGTGGTGGAGAAGATGCCATCCTCCCCGCCTTTACTGGCTAGGTTCCAGGCTATTGCTTGTATTGGCTTACCAAGGGGATTCGTCTTTTTCTGGGACGGATAGTAAAACATCCGAATTCCCTGATTGTCCGTTATGGCTAAAAAAGACTTCAGAGGAAAACGCGAGACATCATAGAAGCGGCGAAAAACATCCAGCTTGAGGATGGCTGTCAAGACGCCTTTTGGCTTGCCTTCCCTATCGGGAACGGGATAGGCAAAAGCAAATGCCGGATTCGTTGTCCCCACCCTGGTTACGACATATTCCCCGACTGCAAAATCATTTTTCTTGAGGGCTTCCTGTATATGTTTACGATCGGCAAGGTTCGTTTCGATAAAAGGTTTTCCTGAAGCGATGACGTTCCCGTTGAGGTCGACGAAACCGAAATTGCTGTAATCTGGATTCTTCCGCAGCACACTCCTTAGAATAGCCGAGCTTGCATCGGGGTCCATAGCTTGAATTGTAGGGGTTTGGGCCAGAGTGGAGAGAATTTGTTGCGTTGACTGGGTAATCGTCTTCTGAGCTTCAGCAATTGTTTGAGTCAATAACAGAAGATTCGATTGAGCCATTCCGATAGAGTGCCGCCTCTGCTCTACTCCGCTATATACAACAATGCCAAGGCAGGGCGCGACGGTAAAAAGTATCAGCAGAACCAGTTTATTTCGTATAGAATGCAATGAAAAAAATTTCATACCAATCACACACCGGGTAGAAAAAATCAGCAATGTTCAAACGTATTGAATACATGCTCAGTCCTTGCTTTTGAATAACATATGCAACCTGCCGATGACAACACTTTCACTTGAAATAGAGGGTAAACTACGGCCGTGGAAACCAGCTTATGCTTCAAAACTACTGGCAAGGTTAACCAACGGCGTAACAACACGGACCTGCTTCGTTTCTAGCGATTTGATAAAACATAATTTGTCGATGATCGCGTGATTATAATAGAGGCTCAGGAAGGCATCAAAAGTTAAGCACTTGGTAGAATTTCTCTCCCTTCGCTGTGGAAATACGTCAACTTCCATAAGTGCTCGAACTATGATAAGTTGTTTGGGGTTCATCTGTCAATCATCTGCCACCCTGCTGACTTGAGCTATTTGTTCTCTTTCAGTTATCTGCAAAAAGATGCCGCCATGGCTCTTTTACGTCTCCTCAAGTCTATGAGGATCAATTTTGCAAGAATACTTTTTTACTGGTTCATCAAGATATATCAGAGCATAACAACTCGGTTTCTTCCATTCTTTTTAGCCATATATAGCGATTCATCCGCCTCTCTTATTAAATCATTGACATTCACATCAGCTTCTTGCTGATTAACTACCCTCATACCAATACTGACAGTATACGTAATTAATGTTCCTTCCTTGCCGCTAATTTCTACCTTGGATAATTTGCTTCTTAATCTCTCTGCTGCAGTCGATGCTTCATGGGTATTTGCTTCTGGTAAAAAAACAATAAATTCCTCACCACCCCATCGGGCAAAAATGTCCGAGTCTCTCAGTATACTGAGAGACTCTACTACAAGATTTTTCAGTACTTTATCGCCTATATCATGTCCATAATTATCATTGATGGTTTTAAAATGATCAACGTCAAGGAGAAGCAAAGCAAATGGTTTATTGTAGCGTCGAAGACGAGAGATTTCTTGCTTAAAAAATTGCAGAAAATATCGCCTATTCTTTGCCCCTGTCAGCGGATCCGTTGTAGCAAGCTTTTCAAGCTCCTTTTCCATCTTTTTCCTATTTGTTATATCTTCAATAACAAAGATGGTACCTTGAAACTTATCCGAGATATCAAGAGATCTCGAGCAAGATATGTAATAATATTGTGTTGGGTCGCTGATTGTTTTCTCATAAAAGACCTTGTTTTCTGATCTTTGCAAAAAATCTTGATAGATCTCTTTGAGCCATGGAAATTCAACGACAAAATCTAATTCATCACGATCGTTTCCATAATAATCTCCACCTGGTGTTACACCCAAGTTAAAGAATCTCGAAGCGGCTAAATTCATCCCCTCAATTTTGCCAAACGGATTCACTATAAAAACAGGCATTGACAGGCTTTCAAAAATTGTAAGGTACTTGTTTTTCTCATTTGTCATCTGCCGGTTACGATCCTGCAACTCATCAATTATCTGTTTTTCACTATATGTTGACCAAGTTGAGCAAAATCCAATCTCTACACGATTAAAAAACCTGTTCACCAGGTTTTCGTACATCCCTTTATGTATTTCACTAAAAGTTGCCTCTCTTATCAAATCTATATACGCTTGCTGATAGTATTTCATTAGCCCAAGAAACATTGCCAGATCAATGCCCCTTTCCCTGTGAAGCTTTGCTTCAGCTATTCCAAACTGTGCTGCAGGGTCAGAAGCATAATTCTCACCAGGATTGAGCTCAAGATCCCCTCCCGTGCTCGTAATTACCTCTACTAACGAGCTTGATAATCCGGAAACAGAAAGTCGCCATGGTTCTTTGAGGGTAGAAGTATATTTGGCATAATCACGTTTAATGGCATAATCCAAGACTCTTTCCATGAGCCAATCTTCATTGTTAATGATGTGTTCTATAAATTGAGTAATCATGGACATTTTTATTCGATAATCATTGGGGTTGCACAGGAGATACTATGGGGGGGCAATATTGTTACAAAATGCATCCTCAACTATTTTTCTATCATCTTAATTAGAATATTTAGCTAGTTACGGAAAAAACTGCGCGCCACCTTGCTCGGCTTTTGTGGATGATCGGCTTCAAGGTTGTTCGTTAAACGCTGAGCGTATATATAATATAAGGCAAATACACTTGCAAGAAATACACCCGACCAAAATATTTCCATGCAAAGATAAATTTATTGTATAATTTCAAATCAATATCGCTCTTTTTGAAACTGGGTATTTCGTCGTTCTCAATTTCAGGAGGTAAAATCACCCCCACATACACCCTAACTACAAGGAAGCACTTGCCTTACTGTTTTAACCTTTCCGAGATCCATTGTACACATATTCAATGAATCCAAAATGTTAAATTGAAGAAGGCAGACATTTTTATGGGCAGGTCAATCAACCTACCTCAAGGTCAGGCGACAAGGCTGATCGTAAACAGCGGACACCAAAGAAAGATATCCGAAAAACGAGGGTCAAGAAGGTGGGCAAACAGGGAGGTACACTTTAAAAACGGTGCCCTTATCAACCTGGCTTTCAACCGTGACAGCACCTTCGTACGAACGAAGAATTCCGAGGATCACAGACAAGCCCATCCCCCGACCGGTAAATTTAGTTGTGAAAAAAGGATCGAAAATCTTCTCAATATCCTTGTCTGAGATGCCACCGCCATCATCTTTTACTGTGAGGCAGGCGTAATTCTGGTCCTGCGGCTGCCAATCTAAGGGAAACCGAAATTTATCGGCAATTTCCCCAGAGTGCACAGTGCAAATAGCCAGGTCTATACGCCCGGGCCTGCCCTTCATGGACTCCCAGGCATTGACAACCAGGTTCGAGACAATTTGCTGTATCTGTTTACTGTTTGCCTCGACACCCGGCCCGGGAGAGGGGAAATTTGTGGTTATTGTTATTTCACTCGGTTTGGCCAGATCGAGCAGGTGGAAATCCTGATGGCAGACCAACGAAAAGTCGAGAAGCTCTCTAGCCGCCACATTCTGCCCTAAATAGGTGAGCATGAGCTTGCTTAACTCCGATGCTCTAAAGGCGGCAGATAAAGCATTTTTCACGTCCGAAACCATATTTTCCCCGCCTTGCTGCATATCCAGGGCAAGCTCAAGATTCCCGACGACGACAGCAAGCATATTATTAAAATTATGAGCAATTGCTCCGGCCATGAGTCCAAGACTTTCGGCCTTTGCGATTTGTTTCATTTGATCATGAAGGTAGAGTTGCTCTTGTTCGAGTCGTTTACGCTCGGAAATGTTCTGGTGGGCCACAACAATTTTTCCATAAACGCTATCGTCGATCAGTTTTGTCGCCGTTCCTACAAACCAGCGCTGTTCATCCGGTGAATGACAGGGGTATTCAAGTGTAAATGCATCCTTCTCGTTCTTTAAAATAGCACGGATTCCAGCAGCGAACAAACGGCCATTCTCTGCTCCCTCCCCCTGGGCATTGTCACAGATATCGAGATAATTTACACCTTCCGCAAAATTTCCAGTATTGAGTGCATTATCAACCGCGAATTTTCTCCATGCCTCATTTACCAGCAGAATTGTACCACGCTCATCGAGAACGCAGACATGTGAATCCAAAGAATCGATGACAGCGACGATAAAATTTTGGAATTTTCGCAAAGATTCTTCAGCTTCTACCCGGGCAGTGACATCGGTAACAGTCACCAGCAGTTCGTTGTGTGTTTCTTCCGAACTCTCATGGCTATTTTGCATTGTCGCCGCGAGATCAACATATCGGTTGAATTGGTCTCTCGGTTTGAGGCGTAACTCAATATGCTTATTGACCGGCTGTTTGAAAAAGGTTCGTAAACGGGCACGAAAAATCGCCTGATCACCGGTATCAAGAAAATCGGCAAAGGGTTTACCATGAATCTGGGGACTTTCTACTCCTACCATGTTGGCAAAGGTAGTGTTGCTCTCTCTGATAATTCCTGCCTGATTTAATACAATATAGCCCACCGGTGCGTTGTGGTAGAGCTTCATATAGCGGGCACGACTTTCTTCTAGTCGGCCATGGGCGTACCGCAGTTCTTCGTTCTGCAGTTCAAGTTCGATCTTATGTACTTGAAGCTCGTGGACGAGCTGGTGGAAATCTTCGGTCCTGAATGTGTCGGCATTATCAGAGTACTCACGAAGGAGTTTTTCGGCTCTATTGCGAAGTGTGGTGCTGTCTTCTTCTTGTTTTTGTGCCATAGCTGCGTGTAAATTTGTCATCTGAACAACGGTGCATCAGGTATCTGTTTCTGCACGATCGGCAAGGCGGCAGTAGCGATCAGTGATATCCTCAAAGGTTGAATACACCTGATATGGCTGTTCCTCATTTTGCTGAAATTGCGGACTAGAATTGACTAAAATCCATCTTGTAGTCGAAAAGGCAGGGCTGCATATCCCCATTATGAACCCGAAGACCGGTTGGCCAGTAGACAGGGCAACCATTGCCGGATGCTTTTCTTCAGGCAGGATTGAACCGTTTTCATTAATAGCCTGCCATTGGGGGTGGATGGAGTCGATTCCAGACATTTGCTCCGCGGTCAGTCCAAGCATTTTTTCTGCCGCGGGATTGGCGGAAATAATTTTGCCGTCCCGGTCCTGCATGATCACGCCCTGGACCATATTTTCAAAGAGGTTGCGGTATTTGCGCTCACTCTCCTCCAATTCACGACTCATACGTTGCTGCTCGCTGATATCTTCAAAACTTATTGCCAGCCTGTTTTGCGGCAGACGAAAGATGTGCAGCCGATAGACCCCATCCAATTGGTCATCTTTATATCTGTAGTTATCTAAATAGCAGGTTTCACCTGTTGCCATGACGGTATGCAACTTATCGACCAGCCCGTCTTCATCGGTTGTCGGCCATATTTCTTCGAAACGTTTACCACCCCATTGTTCAAGCCGTATCCCGGTCATACGCTCGGCCTCGGGATTGCTCTTTTCCAGCAGCAGTTCACCTCTCTTGTTCTGCTGGTAAATAAACAGGCCGGCCGGCATAAATTGGCTGATATCCAGGGCGGTTTGTTGACTATGAGCAAGATGCTCTCCCATAGCTTTCGTCTCAGTTATATCAATGAAAGTAACCACTATGCCTGAATAGGCTTTCGGGCCAATGGCGTAGGGAATGATGCGAGTCAGGTAATGACGGCCACTTGATGATTCGACTTCCTGTTCGATCATCTGGTTTGTCTGCTGAACCTTTTTTATCTTTCCCGCCGGGTCTATATTGGTCAACCGATGGGCAATGTGATTTATCGGACGACCGATATCCTTTTCCATAATATGAAAGATGTTGCCAATTTCAGGGGAAAATTTTCTAATCTCCAGGTTTTCATCAAGCAAAAGAGTACCTATGCGGGAGTTCGTTAAAAGATTGTCCACATCGTTGTTCAGTTCGGTGAGCTCGATAATCTTATTCTGATGTTCTGCATTGACCGTATACAGCTCCTCATTCGTTGATTGCAGCTCTTCATTGGTACTTTGCAGCTCTTCATTGCTTGCGAGCAGTTCTTCATTCGTGGCCTGCAATTCTTCATTGGAGGTTTCTAATTCTTCGATGGTAGCCTGTAAATTTTCTCTGGCAAATTGCAGTTCCTGCTCCAAATCGGCAATACGCTGTTGCGCTTCTTCGCCCAAATTATAACTGGTGATCTCATCTGCCCCTGCTGATGGCCGGCTATGTATCTCCTCAAAAAAGATTGCCACCAACTGATCAAAACCTTTTTTCTCGGGCAGTGGTATTATGCGGATACGAATTGTATGGTCATCTCGCGAGTGCCGAAGCTGGATGTTCGTATAGTTCAGAGGCTCGCCCGTTCTAAAGACCTTTTGGATACCGGTAGAAAGAGGTATAGCAAGTTCTGCTGCCGCCATCTTGGCAATATTATATTCAGCAGGTCCTGAAGGTATTTTAAAATATCCTTCGGTATCACCGACAATATGGACAAGTTCCATGTGTTCATTGGCTATAACCGATAATGGAAGATAGTGTTCAGCTGCTACATCCAGGTATTGTTTAATAACGTGGCGCCCGTCGTGGTCTACCTTTCGCCGAACTCGATCTCGATAGGTAAACGGTTGACTTGGATAGGCCTTGTCTTCCCGGCTGCGACTGCTGATATCGCTTCGCAGGGGCTGCGGCTTACCTTTAGATCTGAAAATCTTGTGTTTTTGGTGCAGAGTTGTAAAGCATTCTTCCATATCACCAATGCTTTCACTGGTTCCCAAAAAAAGAAGGCCTCCGGGGGTCAAAGAAAAATTGAACATCCCGAAGGCCTTCTGCTGAAGAATTGGCTGGAGATAGATGAGGAGATTACGACAGCTGACCAGGTCGATATTAGTAAAGGGAGGGTCTTTAATGACGTTGTGCTGGGCAAATACCACCATTTCACGGATGTGTCTGGCAATCTGTAGCTTTTCTTCCTTGTGATAGAAATATTTGGCAACAATCTTCGGATTTACGTCACCGACAATACTTTCAGGATATATTCCTGTACTTGCGGCAACAACAGCATCTTTATCAATGTCAGTGGCAAAGATTTTTACATCTCGACTAATTGATAATTTTTCCATGACCTCTCTTACCAGAATGGCAATGGAGTAAGCCTCCTCTCCCGTGGAACAACCCGCCACCCAAAAACGTGCTTCTCTGTTCTTAGAGTGCAGCAGCAGTTCCGGCAGCCATTTTTCTTCCAGTTCCTGCATCGCCTCAGGGTCACGGAAGAAATTGGTGACCCCGATCAAAAGATCCCGGTAGAGTGCAGTCACCTCACCGGGATAGTTTTGCAGATATTCGACATATTTCTCAAAATCACTGATCTGATTCACCGACATACGGCGCTCGATGCGCCGGGTAATAGTACTTGGCTTGTAGAAGGTAAAGTCAACCTTGGTTTTGTCTCGCAATTCGGCAAACAGCCGGGTCAGCGCATCCGCATCTTTCAACAACAGGTCGGATTGTTTTTCCCCTGTGACATAAGGATGAGCCGCATAGGCAAGAAGTTGTTCCGGCATTTTCTCTGGGGCAAGTATAAAATCCGCTACCCCGGTTGAAATCGCCGCTCTCGGCATACCGTCGAATTTAGCGCTTTCTTCTTCCTGCACCATGACCATTCCGCCAACCTCTTTAATCGCCCGTACCCCCCTGGTCCCGTCACTGCCAGTACCTGATAGAATAATAGCTATGGCATGGCTGGCCTGGTCTTCGGCAAGAGACTTGAGAAAGATGTCAATTGGCAGGTTGATGCCCTGATTGATGACCTTGTCGTTGAGCAGCAGCTTGCCATGAAAAATGGTCAGATTCTTCTTGGGGGGGATGAGGTAAACGTTGTTGGCAAGCACTCTCATGCCATCTTCGGCACGGTGCACCGGCATTTTTGTTTTCTTTGACAGCAACTCAACCATCAAGCTTTTATAGTCGGGAGAGAGATGCTGGACGACAATGAAGGCCAAATTGCTGTTTGGTGACATGTTTTTAAAAAACAGCTCGATAGCTTCCAGACCTCCCGCAGAAGCACCGATACCGACATAATGCGTTGGCTTCTCTGTTTTAATGGGTTTTCTTCCGGTTTTCATGTTTTTGTTGTCAAAAGGAGAAATCATTTGGAAACTTGGTCTGCAATTATAATGACACCTCAACACATAATACTTCGCAACTTGTTGGCTAATGCATCTTTTGAGTAAGGTTTTTGTATAAATTGAATACCTTCTTCCAATATCCCATTATGCGCAATCACGTTGGCTGTATAACCGGATGAAAATAAAACCCTTATATCAGGATAAAGCGGTCTAATACGTTCGGCCATCTCTTTACCGGTCATTTCAGGCATGACGACATCGGTAAAAACAAGATCAATATCCCCCGAATATTCTTCGGCAATTTTTATGGCTTCACTTGGTCTGTTGGCAGCCAAAATAGTATATCCCATTCTCTCCAGCATCTCTTGGGTCATTGCCAATAACGACAACTCGTCTTCTACGAGCAAAATGGTTTCTCCTCGAATCTCCCTGTTTTTCGCTGCAGCAATTTTGGCGGATTCTCGTTTTTCGATGTCAGAAGATGGAAAATATATTTTAAAAGTAGTACCCCTGTTGAGTTCGCTGTACACATTTATGAACCCCTTATTCTGTTTGACCATTCCATAAACAGTTGATAGGCCAAGTCCAGTGCCGCGCCCCAGTTCTTTTGTCGTAAAAAATGGTTCAAAGATGTGGTTCTGAGTTTTCTTATCAATACCACAGCCGTTATCACTTACAGACAGTTGGACAAACTCTCCAGGATGGAAACCGATGTGCTGTAGACAATATTCCTGATCAAAGGTTGCTCTGGTTGTCTCTATGACTATTTTTCCTGCACCAGAAATGGCATCTTTCGCATTTACGCAGAGGTTGGCGAGAATCTGATCAACCTGGACTGGATCCATTTTAATCAATAGCTCCTCCGGGTCAGGAATCCAGGACAGTTCGATGTCTTCACCGATCAGACGGTGAAGCATTTTGAGCATACCTAAAACGGCCTTGTTCAGGTCGATAACTTTCGGAGAGATGGTTTGTTTCCGAGAAAAAGCAAGCAGTTGACGGACAATATCAGCAGAATGTTGAGCAGCATCGAGTATTTTCTCCAATGGATCATGGAGTTTGTCCGTGGAATCAACTTCCTCTAACACCATCTCGGCGTACCCAATTATTACTCCGAGAATGTTATTGAAATCATGAGCGACCCCACCGGTAAGTCGACCTACAGCCTCCATTTTTTGAGCCTGCTGTAATTGCAACTCAAGCAGTACCTGTTCAGTTATATCGCGCTTGACAGCAATAAAGTTGGCAACTCGCCCTTCACGATCAAAAATCGGAGAGATTGTTGCTTCTTCGGTAAACAGTTTACCGTCCTTGCGCTTGTTCACCATGCGGCCTTGAAAAGTCTGGCCGCTATTCAGCTTTTGCCACAAATCACGGTAAAAGTATTCATCATGTTCACCGCTTTTCAAAATACGCAGGTTCTTATTTAACACCTCGTCATGACTATAGCCCGTGATGTGCTCAAAGGCTGGATTGACATAGTTGATATTTGCTTCTTTGTTAGTAATAACAATGGCATCACGAGTTTGTTCAATTGCCGCAATCAGACGATCACGCTCAGCCTCCGTCTCTAAACGCAGGGAAATATCACGCATAATCCCCAAATTACCGATCCATTTATTATTTTGGTCGTAAAGTTTTACTCCGAAGGTTTCACCTGGAAATTCCCTGCCCGAACGATGTTTGTACATGGTCACAAAGAGCTTTTCTCTTTGCCCAGCATCTTTGCCAAATACCGTTTTTCCGGTAATTTGATAATCATCAGAGGTTGCATAGAGGAATTCTGTGGTTTTTCCTTTCAATTTTTCGGGCAAATAGCCGAAGGTGATTTCCATTCCCTTGTTGGCAAAAAGAATTTTCCGGTCTGTGTCGGTTATAATTATACCATCATCGATGGCGTTAAACATCGTTTCAAAAAGTATTTTTTGTTCAACAACTTGCTGCTCGGCAGCTCTTAAGTTACTGATATCTCTCGTTATAGAAATAATACAGGGCGCGTTCTCCAGGAAAATAACCCTGGCTGACATGAGCGCAGTGATGGAGCGACCATCCTTTCTGCGGAATTTCGCTTCGAGATTTTCGCAATACCCCTTCTCATGCAAACTTTGCACCAGCCGCTTTCTGTCTTGAGGGTCATGCCAGATATTGATATCGAGTGAGGTATTTCCTCTAATGTCATCTTTGGTAAATCCCGTTAACTCTGTGAAGCCACTGTTGGCCTCAATAAAGAGACCATCCTCCAGTCGATTTATGTTGATAGCATCCGGACTGGCATTAAAGGCGAGGAAGAATTTCTCTTCACTCTCCCGTAATTTTTGCTCGGCTAATTTTTGCTCTGTGACATCATTGATGAGCGACAGCATCAGTTCCTGACCATTTAAATTGATTTTTTCGGCTGACCAGAGCGCCGATCGGGTTGCACCGGATTTTGTTACAAATGTAATGGAAAAATTGTAAAAAGAAGCTTCTTTGAACAGCTTTTCCACAGCACGGTCTCTTGCTGATGGATCTTGCCAGATACCTATATCTTTCGAAGTTTTTCCGATAAGCTCCTCCCTGGAATATCCAAGCATGTCAATCCATCGCTGGTTTACGTTAATAAAAAGACCGGTCTCAATCTCAGAGATTACCATTGGGGCTGGATTTGCTTCAAAAGCCTTTGAAAAACGTTCATTGCTTTCCTGGAGAATGTTTTTTGTCTCAAGATCCCTCGTTATGTCACGGGCAACATGGACCAAAAGTCCCTCGCCCTGACCGCTGGCGGGAATCAGTGAAGATCTGACATGAAAGACCTTGCCAAGCTTGGTATTTCTAATAACACTTGTATGCTCGCGTCCATTTTTCAGGGTAACCATTAAAGGACAACCCGAACATGGTTGCGATTCACCTGAAAAGATTTCGTAGCAATTTCTGCCAACCAGATCGCCGGCATTCAAAGATAAAAGTTCATGAGCTGCCTTGTTTGCTTTTACAATAGACAGTTTTGTATCCTGAATGGTGACAATTTCGTCTATTGTGTCGAAAACGCGAGCCCACACATCACTTTCGCTCTGTTTTACGCTTTCTCGTGTTTTATATTCCGTTATATCAAACAGAAGAAAATGCGTTTTGCGAAATCCATCTGCTGCATGATGCTCAATCGTTCCCTCCAGTGCGAAGTGTATAGCCGTGCCGTATTTATTAAGTATTCGAGATTCAATTCTTGAAACGCTACCTTTCTGCCGCAGGATGGAAAATTTGATTTTGAAACATTCAACCTCTTCAGGATGAAGGATATCAACAAAAGGTGTTCCTATAATTTCCTCCCGGCTATAGCCGAGAGCACTAAGCCATTGCTGATTTACTTCGAGGATATTTCCATCCAGACCGAGAGATTGATACGGGAGGGGGAGCGTGTTGTGATCAAAAATTTTTGTTTCTTTACTTTGAAATTCTAGAGAGAAGAAATTTTCAGACATAACTATAACGGTGGTAGTGACAAATTCGTTTTCTGCCATTACGTATCAAAAATGGTCGACACGAGTATACATTACTCATGGTTTATAATGGTCAATGTTGACTGGAAACACAACAGGTTTAAATGGGACCACAATGGGACATTACATGTCCCGTCTATACATGTTCATAAGATGGGCTTGCAAATTGATTTTCGAATTTTGCAGGTTTAATCTCGCACGAATGCGCTTTCGATATGTTTCCACTGAGTTGACGGAAATTCCAAGCAGTTTGGCCATTTCCTTGTTGGACATTCCTTTTTTTATCATATCTGCAACTTGCAGCAAGGATGGCGTCAGGGCATTATCGACCGAAGATAATTTCTCTGCGAAAGGAGAAGTGATAGTTTTCAGGTTACTTTCTAGAATGTTGAGCTGAGAATGCTGCTGAACATCAAGGGGTCCGAGCTTCAATCTTTCAACACAGGGCAGAATCAGCTGGTGGACATTGGCCAGAATTTCCCGGTCACGTTCCTGCAGTTCTTCTTCCCGGGTCCTGATAAGGACTTTCAGGGCTGCGTTCATCTCTTCAAGTTCATTCTGTTTGACTTTGAGGCTTTCCTCGGCTAGGCGGTGAACAACGGCCACAGAAATATCGTTGGCCAGGCGCTCCATCAGCAAAACAAATTCTTTAGAGAAGTGATTTTTCTCTTTATGGTTAAGCTGAATCAAGCCCAGGGTCTTTCCAGCAGCTCTCAAGGGGACCAACAGGACTGATTCATACCCGGCCTCGTTGCAATGCATTCGCATGCCATGTAACATTGCAAGATTACCACTTTGCGACAACAGCATGCTGGTACTGTTGGTAAAAAAACTCCCTCCTTTGGTGAAAAATGGTAAAGACGTATCAGATAAGCCATTGATCACACAACCACACATACACTCTAAAGAACCCTGGTCTGCCTTTCTCGATGGCTGTCTGTTTTTGCTGCTCGAACTCTTCAGACTATTTTCGCGACGGACGAACTCTTTGGGAAAACCAATGGTTTTGTAAAAGGGAAAATCATTTCCCTGATGAAGGCGGACGGCAATGGCATCAACTCCGGACCAGTTTTTAAGAAAGGAAAGTACCCGTGTAAGCATTTTTTTGAGGTCACTGTCCTCACTGATCAGGTGAAACAGCTCCAAACGGATGTCCTTCTCTTCTTCCAGTCTTTTACGATCATCAATCTCAACCATCATTGGCAGATAATAATCAGGAGCCCCCTGACTGTCCCGGATCAATCGCACTGACAGCCGCACCCATACCAGCGTTCCATCTTTACGGATATAGCGTTTATCCATCTCATACTGATCAATGACCCCCTTGACAAGGTCCTCAGCCTGTTTCAGATCGAGGCGCAAGTCATCAGCAAAGGTTATATCCGCAAAACTTAAATTTTCTAATTCGTCAGCCTGGTATCGGGTAATACGGCATAACTCTTGATTGACCATGAGAAACCGATAATCGAGTCCGACCATGGCGGCCCCGATGGGGGATTGGTCAAAGGTTCGCCTGAAAAGTTCCCCGCTTTGGCTGATTTTTATCTCATTACGTCCTCGATCAGTGATGTCTTCCATACAGACAAACACCCGCTTCTCGCCCGATACCTTGACGAGGCTGGTTGAAAAACTTACTATTCGCTCAACAATTTGGTCTCCCTGTCGGCAGTTCAGGTACGATTGAACCTGAACATGAGACATGCCGGTGGAGAAGGTATCTGTGATGGCGTTTCGTACGCAGCAGGTTGCGCAGTGCGGCCCAGAACCACAGCCTTCGCTGTGGTCAGCGTTATATGAACAGTCAAAAGCGATCCCGCAAGGCGCACCAATTTTTGATGGCACATCACCACCAAAGATTTTGGCCAAGGCTGGATTGACTTTGAGCACTCTCGCATTTCCATCGGTGAGAAACAGACAGACCGGGGCATGCAAAAAAATTGTCTGAAGTTCTTCTTCCAGATCGATTCGATACGTTTTCTCCTGGTCTGATATTTCTCTGGCCTCATTGCGGTCCAGCGTCAGAGAATCCCTGATTTGTTTCTCTTTGAGCCTGGCATTCACCCGGGCTAAAAATTCCCTGTTGGGCAGAGGACGGGTTATATATTCGCACACCCCTGCATTAAAACCTTTTACCTGATCTTCTGCGGCAATGTGGGTACTCGAAATCAGAATTATATCTATGATACCCAGCTGAGTTCCAGCCTGAATCTGCCGACAGACCGCAATACCATGCATGTCCGGCAACGTCACATCAATAATAGCCATATCCGGCCGCTGCTCCAGAGCTAAACGAACACCTTCAGTCCCGGTTGAAGCCGTAATAACCCGATGGCCATCCCGAAGCAGAATGCGGACCATGCCTTCAAGAAGATCAGGGTCATCATCGATTACTAAGAAAAGGGCTGCAGAATCCATACTTTTCAATATAATACATTTATTCTATTTCTTTAAATCCTATTACCAGATAACGTTGGAAGCATTCAAAAATACGAGAATTTTAAGGCTTATGCAGCAAACATGAAAGATAAACTATTAGCGAGCGCACAAAAGCTCATTCCTCCTTCGGAAAAAGTGCGTAAGGAATTCAGGGCTAAAATTGACAGGCTTGTGGCAACTGGCAATAAAAACATAGCCGCCCGACCCGATCTTGACAAGTTGATCGGTGCTAAAAACCATGAGATGGCAGAAAACAACAACAGTAATTTTGCCCGGTTTATGGGACTCAATGTTTGTTGAGTATGATCCAGCAACTATGGTGGAGAGGGTTCTCTGGGTATTCAGGGCCCACCGGTCCCAAGGGTTTCACACAACATATTGGGCTGCAAATCTTGACATCTGGCTGAAGATGCTGGAAAAAGAATTGTCAGAAGAATCGTTTAAGCGATCGCCCCCTTTTACAACTGGCTTATTGTCAATATCCCAATCTTTGTCAAACTCACGGATCAATCCCGTGCCGAGTAAGTTCCATGCGATGTACTGTGACTCACCATGTACCATTTGCCTGTCACAATTCTAGGAAGACGATAGTCTTGAGGATCTGACCAACCCGCGCCGACCTGGCGCGTTTTACCATGCCAAGGTAACCGGCAGAAAACGGGTGGTGCAAGGAGTTCTCTCAAAAAAATAAACCTGATGGCTTTAGCCCGGCCTCAGGAGATTTCTGTGATACGCTCCACTTTGAACTCTTTTTCCCAGAGCGAATCGACGAGTCGCTCGTTGTCACTGCCTCTTGTCAGGACGGTGATAAGTTGCTGGTCCTTGCTGAAATCCCAATGTTGGAAGATGGCGAGAATCTCTTTTTTCTCATGTTCAAAGGCATTTATCATCTTGTAGAATGATTTCGGCTCATGGTCAATCTTGAGGTCGAAGCGGGACCCTGCTCCCTTGGTCGTCATGATGTCGAGAAAGGCATCAAGGATATTAGTGATGCTGATTATGCCAACCAGCCTGTCCTCTGCAACCACCGGCATTCCATCGATCTTGTTACGACGCATTTTCTCTACCGCTTCAATGAGGCTGGCATTGGGGGCTACGGTAATCGGAGATGCGGTCATTACCGTTTCAATAATTGTGTTGGTGGCGAGAAGTTCAATTTCATCCATACTGTCGGCATCAAGTATTGACGGCATGGCTTTTTCAATATCTCCTGGGGTGACTATACCGACCAGCAGGCCATCCGTAACCACGGGCAGTCTTCGTATTTTATAGTCACCGAAGAGTTGCCGAGCGTCGGCGATACTCTCGTGCGAAGAGATGGTCACAACATCGGTTTTCATCCATAATTCGACATACATGGTTGGGTGCTCCTGATTATTTTTGATCGGACCTGAGGATAATTGTTTTTGCCGACATATCGTTTGGTTGAAAAAAGAGCTCCTCCGTTTCCAAGTTTAGACTGAAAGCGCCGTCTTTGAACGGCTGGGTAAGAATTATCCGGCTGTTGCCGATACGGATGGAACTCCCCTCTTGGATTGATCCGGCAACGACTATCTTTTGTCTACAGGCGTAGCGAAGACCTGCAGCCCTATCATTTTCAGGGGAATAAGGAACCAGATTGATTTTTTTTAAGGTGGCCAGTCGTTCGCCAAGCTCCTCAACTCTCTCCTTAAGTTTTTCCGCCTGACTATCAGGTCCAAGCTTGATTTGCAGCTGGGCTATTGCTTTTCTGTCTTCTGCAATTTGGCTGATCAATTTCTTATATTTCTCGTATCGTACAGGGTCGACCGCAGCGGCTAGTTTTGAGTTTGGGCTGGTCGGAGTATCAACATGTCCGAGAGACAGGCTTGCTCCGGCAAGGAGTGATGAGGCAACGACCTTCCGGCCTGAAGGGATGGTGATAGAGCCATCGCTTCTGAGGTCGGCGAAGTACGTCTGCTGAGCTATGCTGATCGAACCGCCCGATTCTATCTTGCCTTCTTCTATGAAAAGTATTTCAACCTCGCCTCTGGCCCTGATGAAGGATTTCTTGCCAATAACCCCGCCTCGCACTACCACGTTGGCGCCGCAGTCGACGTATCCGCCCTCCAGGTCGCCACCAATGAGAACGTTGCCGTCAGCGCTCACCGAAAAGCCGGACCGCATAGTCCCTTTTATCTCTACAGCGGCTTTGCTGGTGATATTGCCGGTACTGTAATCAACGTCTTTGGCGATCACCTGTCTATCGGTCACCTTAACTGCATTGTCACCGACGGCGGATACTACTCCAGCAAATGCCGCGCGAATTTCGCCGGATTTTTCGTCAAAAAGCAGGTCTGCGCCTGGGTTAAGAACCAGCTCCTGTCCAGGGATCTGTGGGACCTCATGACCAAAGATGTTCAGGCCGGGCATTCCGGCAGTAGCTGGCACCAGCCGGGCCAGCAACTGGTTTTTCTTGACAGCGACAAATATATTTCTTTCTTTAAAATCGATGCTGCCGTCTGAACGTTCTTTCCCCGGCCGTACGTCAAGAGCCATTTCCAGGCGGAGCTTTCCGGGTTGGCCGTGAATCGGCAGTCGTCCCCGAGCGATAATAAGATCCCTTACCAGGACCATTTCGGACGCTGCTTTGCTGCAACCACTTCTTATGGCTTTTTCATTGATCCCTGAGCGGATGTCTGCCTGCTGCATCAGGTCCAGAATTAGCTCCGGTTTCGGGACAGTTGTACCATCCAGCGGAGGGTAAAGATTGAGCTTGGCCGACCAGCCGTCGTTTCTGATATGGAGCATCGGTTTAATATGACCGGTGATCTCTTGATTGGTGCCATCCTGTTTTTTCTCTAGATAGGGGTAACCCGCTTCAGTGGCCAGCAGGATCTGGCCGTCGTCGGAAAGTTGTACGCCGACCCCGGTTTCAGGGTAATGGTGGTATCGCTTCCATTTTTTACGAGTGATACCAGGCGTGCCCCCGGTGGGAGCCATTGGCTAATTTCCAGATATTGTTCAACTCCATCCTGGGTGACGCGCTTGGCTTCTGTTCTAAAATGCTGTTGTAACTTCAATACATACCCTCTTGGCACCGCGCAGCAGCGAGCTCAGGTAGGTGTGGTAGAGGTTGGTTTGAATTATGGAGACTATCCTTGTCATTGAATCCCTTAATCTTTTGTATCGATATCAGAGCGAACATCTCATCTCTAAAGACCTTTACGCCGTCAATTTTCCTGATCGAGGGCCTGTCTCACCAAGGTGGCAATTTCCCTTTTGACCAATGGCTTGAGGGCAAAGCCTTTGATGCCGGCGGCCTTCACTTTTTGCTCGGTGACTGTGCTGCTATACCCGGTACAGAGTATAATCGGCAGATCTGGCCTGATCTGCAGCATCTTCCCCGCAAGATCCATACCCGTCATCCCCGGCATTGTCTGATCAGTAATGACCAGATCAAACGCATCAGGATTATTTTTAAAAGTTGCGAGTGCTTCAATGCTGCTCGTTCTAACTGTCACCGAATAACCGAGTCTTTCAAGCATCTTGCGGCTCATCTCCACCAACATTGACTCATCGTCAACGAGCAGAATATGTTCGTTACCGGCCGAGACCTGTTTCCTCTCCTCTTTCTCAAAAACAGTTTGCTCGGTTAATGCAGGCAGGTTTATCTGAAACACAGTGCCCACACCGATCTCACTATGACATGTAATGAAGCCTCCATGGGTTTGCACTATCCCATGCACTATGGCAAGACCCATGCCAGTGCCCTTCGCTGTTTCTTTGGTCGTAAAATATGGATCAAACATTTTTTCCTGTACTTCTTTGCTCATTCCCGTTCCACTATCGCCAATTGCCAGTTGGACAAATTTTCCGGGCAGAACAGTGGAGACATGTTCCAGATCCTGCTGATCAAAAGATGTGTTTTGCAGGGAAACAGATAGAGTGCCGCCCGTCTCTTCCATGGCATGATAGGCATTGGTGCAGAGGTTTACGATGATTTGCTGGATCTGGGTCGAATCAGCAAAAACAAGATCTGTCTGAGGATCCAGATTCTGATGAAAGTCAATTGTGGTTGGTATTGACGAGCGGAGCAATTTGATCGATTCCGTTACTACTTCAGCTATTTGCAGTGGATTCTTCTGTGCTTCTGCTTGTCGGCTGAAGGTGAGAATCTGTTTCACGAGATCTTTTGCCCTCTTGCCTGCCTGAATCACCTGATCAAATCTCCTGGATTGACTGAGCCTGATGTGCAATCTTCCCGGGCCATTTCCGCATAGCCAAGAATTGCACCGAGAATATTGTTAAAATCGTGGGCAATTCCTCCGGCAAGGATACCGATGGCTTCCATCTTTTGTGCCTGATTAAGTCTCTCCTGCAAAGATCTTCGCTCTTTTTCGCTATTTTTTCGTTCGGTGATATCGGCAAAGATGCAGGCAAACTGATGAGGTGCAGGTTTGAATGCCGTTATCTCAAAATACTTTTGAAGAGTAGCGGAATAGTTTTCAAAATGTACCGGCTCACCGGTTAGAGCGACTCTACCATAGATGTCAATCCAGTAGCTCTCGGTACCCGGCAAAACCTCCAGAACCCTTCGACCGATGATATCTGCCGCTTTTAACCCGGTCATCTTTTCAAAGGCCGGGTTGATCGCGAGAAAGCGATAATCGACTGGGGTTCCTTCGTGGTCGCAAATGATCTCATGCAGGGCAAAGCCATCCAACATCTCCTGGAACAGGGTTCGATAGTTCTTTTCGGCTACGTGCTGTTCGGTTATGTCATCAAAGGTAACGTAGACCTGGAACGGTTTTGTATCTCCTGCATGATACAGAGGTACGGCGGTAACCGAAATCCAGGTGTAAGCATTGCTTTGTGGCTTCATCAACCCCATAGTAAATCGTTCGACCGGTTTACCGGTACGCAGAGCCACCATTGAAGGATGTTCCTCGTCCGGCAGATCAGAGCCGTCCTCCCGAATAGCCTGCCATTCGGGATGGCGTGATTTTTTTCCCTGCAGTTGTGCTAAAGTGAGACCCAGGATTTTTTGTGCAGCAGAATTAGCCGAAATAATTTCACCTGTTGCAGACTGATACACGACTCCCTGCGTCATGTTTTCGAAAAGACGCCGGTGTTTTATCTCACTTTCCCGCAGGGATTGTTCGGCCAGTTTGCGCTCGGTTATATCAATGACCACTCCCAGGTAATGAGTGGGTTGACCATTTTCATTAAAAACCGGCTTTCCCCGAGACATGAGCCAGCGGCATGTCTGGTTTTCCGACACAACCCGCCACTCGGCATTCAGTTCGCATCCTCTGGATGCCGCATCCCTGACAATTTCCTCGACATGGTCTCGATCATCGGGATGTATAACCTGCTGCCATGCTGCATAGGAGGCTTTACAGCGCTTCGGATCCAAACCGTACAGTCGCCACAACTCATCCGACCAGACGTTTTCATTGGTCGCCAAATTCCATTCCCAGGTGCCGGAATGAGCTGCCTCCAGAGCCAAACGAAGGCGTTCTTCACTTATGGCCAGAGCGATTCTGTTCTCTTTGAGTTCACGGTGAAGACTTATGCCTATGCAACGCCATTTCCAGGGTGGCGGCCAGCTCCCTTTCCGGAACGGGCTTAATCAGATAACCATAAGGAGCGGCAAATTTAGCTTCTTGCAGCAGCGGATCCTGAGAAAATCCGGTCAGAAAGACAATGGGAATTTCCGATGATTGCTGCAGAATTTCCGCGGTTGCAATACCGTTCAACTTTCCGGCCAGTTCAATATCCATGAGTGCCAGATCAATTCTGTTGTTCGCCACGAAGGAAATAGCCTCTTCTCCTGTGGCGATAGGACCTACCACCGTATAGTTGAGTCGCGAGAGCGTACCCTGCAGATCCAGGGCCAAAATGGCATCATCTTCGACTATGAGAATGGTTGCTTTAGTCATCATTTTCTTTCCTATTACTCGGCATAAAGGTCAAGGTGAACCGTGTGCCACTGCTTTGGTCAACCTCTAACTGGCCGCCAAGCTGATACTCACCAAGCATCCTGACCAGGACCAAGCCAAGGGTTTGCACCTTATGCAGATCGAATCCTTGAACCAGGCCGACACCATTGTCATCAACTGAGAGGTTAAAGGTGCCATTTTTATGGTTCATGGCAACCAATATGCGGTCCCCCTGCTCTACAGTTTGCCGCGGCGTGCCGGGAAATGCATATTTAAGGGCATTGGTGACCAGTTCGTTAATGATCATACCGCAGGGTACTGCCATATCAAGTGGCATCTCAACCCCCTGTGCCGCTATCTCAAAACTTATCTCCGATGAAGAACCAAAGGAAGTGCGCAGATGGGAAATAAGTGACTGGAGGTAGTCCTGAAAATCAATCTTATGCAGAGACTCGGAACGGTAAAGCTTTTCATGGACAAGACTCATGGCCCGCACCCGCGAACTCAGCTCAGCCAGAACCGTCTGAACCTGCGGATCGTTCATGGCCTTGCGCTGCAGGTTAAAAAGCCCGACGATAGCCGCCATGTTATTTTTCACCCGGTGATGCACCTCTCGCAGCAACACCTCCTTTTCCGCCAGGGAGGCCTGCAGCGCATCCTCTGTCTTTTTACGTCCGGTAATATCCCGGGCGATACCCAGAACCCCCACCAATTTGCCGTCACCATCAAACATCGGTGTTTTGATGGTATCAAATATAGCTTGATGCCCGTCATCGGCAAAGGTGAGCTTTTCCTCATTGCTGCTTGGTTTACCGGCTTCAATAGCTTTACGGTCATGGTCTCGGAAAAAATCGGCAAGCTCTCTGTCGACAAAATCGTAGTCAGTCTTACCTACGATTTCCTCCCTCGCGGCACCAAAAAAGCGCTCGAAAGTAGGATTACAGTCAAGATAGATCCCACCCTGGTCTTTCAACCAGATCATGTCAGGGATAACCTCAACCAGTGTGCGCAGCATGATGTAGGCGGAACGATACTTTGCCTTGCTCTCTCGGAGCAATTCTTCTGTTCTCTTTTGCGCAGAGATATCTGTCAGAAGCATCCGGTAAAAACATTCCTCGAAGGAAGCGACAGATACGAGGACCGTCTGCATGTGCACCCAAAATATTGTCTTGTCACTTCGCACCATCCTCAGATCGGTTTCCTGCAATTTATTGGTTTGCAAGAGGTGTCTCCGACAGAGGTCCTGATCTTCATTTACGATAAAACTGGTCAGAGGCCGGCCGACAAGATCATCCCTTTCCATGCCAAGAAGAATTGCGGACTTGGTGTTAGCCTCGATAATTATTCCCCGTTGGTTAAGAGTACAATACCCCCCCGGAGCCAGGTCATAGAGATTGGAGCAACGCTCTCTGGCAAGCCTTAGTTCTGTCTGTACTCGAAACAACTCCTCGTTCTGCATTTCGAGTTCGATCTGATATGTCTGCAGTTCCTCCATAACCCGAAAAATTTCTTCAGGTGACATTTTTTTAACTTCTGCTGGCAACAGAACTTTTCTTTTCAAAACGATCTCTTCTGCGGGTATTGTATCTCAGAACCATGCTGTTGATGGCTATATTTATTCCTCATAGAGCCTTTCAGTTGATTATCAGTCCTCATGTACCGATAGGCATTTAGTCTTGGTCAAAAAAGATCAATTTTACCAGATTTGAAATTTGTTTCTTCGTAGAAATTGCGATATATCCCTAAAAAGCCATTAACCATATGGGTGTTTAGCTCATTCAATATCTTCTTTGTCAGGATTGCGAGGATAACTTCCTGCAATTTGCTTGTAGGATCTGCCAGATTGTCAGGTAATTTGTTCAATCAATTTCTCGGACAAATGGTTTTTCTGCACTCCTGACAATTTCAATTCCGGCATGTAATTGTTCAAGATAGTATATTTTCCCTTATAATCTCATATTGATCTGCTTCAGGTTTAATTGATAGCATGGGCGCCCATTTCTATCGATCTTCAAGACAAACAACTCAAGTGGCCGTCTCGTATAAACTCCTTGAGGTTTTTTAGCAGACCGAGCTTCATGAGTTCCACATCCTGGATGGCAGTCAAACTGACTGACTTGTCAAGAAATCGCTTTGCATTAGGCATATATATCTATCGTATCCGAAGGTCGGTTTATAGACTTTTTTCATTTTAATACGACTTCATAGAAGGTGAAATTTCTCTTAATTTTATTTAACTATGCCGTAGAACGTGGACAAAACAAGTCCGGTACCACTATCCTATGTCTCAGGTCAGCTATGTAACGTAAAAGTATCTGCAAAGAGACTTTAATCATCCACAGACATATCATAACTATGTAATCACCTGGATACTTCCCCCAGAATAGTTGCTTCTTTCAATACTTGGTGTCAAGATCAGTTGCTCGATATTGATGCAACATCATGTTGATTCAATGACAACCCAATAGCGAAAAACATGCCAACTCGGGGGAACAGAAGATTTTTACATGCCAATACGATACGTTATCTTAACTCCCCAGGAAATTTAATAGGCAGAAATGAAAGAATTGAAGGATAAATGAGACTATGGGCGCGCGAAGGGAGGTATCTTTACCTCTTTTGTTGCCGTACGAGAAAATCGTATTTGATAGGATAAGTTGCCCGTTATATATCTGGGTCCAGGCAGGTGACAGACATTGTGTATAAACGCTTTCCCACAAAATTAGCTATAGAAAAATCAGCCAACATCTGAAGAGGAGGTTTATAGACCACCTGTTTTATTGATAACAAATAAACATCTATTCCATCACTCTCCCAAATTCATTCTCCACTCCCGCAGCAATTTTTAACTCGCTTGTAACTGCAAAACCGAGGGAGTTGCATTGCCAGTTTTTTTTTGCAACTTTGGCACCATCATCCGATTACACTTTCGCGTAGATAATCTCGAGATCAACAGGAGGTATATTCACCTCCCATTGATCGTGCAAAGAAAAACTTTTCTTTTTTCCGCACCTTGAGTGATAGTCCATTTTAGTTGATAATTAATTATTTTTAAAAGATTTATACTCGTACATCACCCTATTTTTTTTGTTGGCATAAATATTGGATACACTCTTCGAACTTTCACCCAGACTTGAAAAAATGCTCTCAAGTATCTCACCCCCCTCAAAAGATATTGAGAACCAGCACCGGCTTTCTTTGTGACAACCAGAGGAAGGGTTGAATCATATAGTTCCGATAAATCAATCTCATGAATCTTTATAAGATCAGAAAACCATTCAACATATCGAAAGCTAAAATTTTAGCAGTTGATGACGAGCCGGCTTTATGTGATCTGGTGGCAAGATGGTTAGACCGTGAAGGCATCTCCTGCGATATAGCTTACGGAGTGGATGAAGCGCTTTCAATGATGGAGCAAGAACGTTATGACTTAGTTATTTCAGACATTATGATGCCTGGAAAATCTGGAATTGATTTTCTGGATATTGTTGGCGACAGCTATCCTGCAACGGCCATGATTATGGCAACAGCAGTTGACAGTAGAGAAACAGCAGTGTCAACCCTGGAGAAAGGCGCTTTCGGATATATAATCAAACCATTTGAGAGAAACGAATTCATCATAAATATTTTCAATGCTCTGGAGCGGCGCCGAATTAATTTCGAGCATGAAAATTATGAGCGACACCTCGAACAATTGGTTCGAGACAGGACGGAAGATATCAGAAAAAGAGAGGAACAAATAGCTCTTCGTCTCATATCGGCTTCTGGCTATCGCGACGAAGAGACAGGTCAGCATATCAAAAGGATAGGACTATACGGAGCCCTAATGGCAAACAAATTAGGCTGGAATCAGGAGAAGATTGATAATATGCGGGTTGCCGGACCGATGCACGATGTCGGCAAAATCGGCATTCCCGATGAAATCCTGCGAAAACCGAGGAAAACTCTCTTCCAAAGAATTTGACATCATAAAACAGCATCCGCTAATAGGTGCCAAAATTCTCGGCGATTCGAACATTCCTCTGCTTAAAATGGCCCATGACATCGCTCTTTATCATCATGAAAAATGGAATGGTTCAGGCTATCCTTTTGGCCTCAAAAGGAATGCAATTCCAGAATCAGCACAAATTGTTGCCTTGGTAGATGTGTATGACGCACTGAGCAATGACAGGGTCTACAGGAAAGCTATGCAGCAAGACCAGGTACTCTCCATCATGGCAGAAGGAAAAGGCCGCCATTTCAATCCACAACTTTTTGATATATTTATCGAAATTCTTCCGGAACTCAGAGAGATAAGAAAAGAGCATGCTGATACTAAACGATGGGGAACTGAGAGACAAGAGAGTTTTGCCAAAATATTTTGATTACACATGCACTCTCTTTTTGCCGGAGCTGCCCAATGGTATTCCTGATTCACCCGAATCCTCAGCGGGAGACCTCTTCATAAAAGCTGAGAATTAAGGGGGATCAAAATGGCATCTTCGATTAATGGCTTAAGCGCATGGAGTTGTGATGATAACTGAATTAATGGAAATCAGCGAGGAATTAACCGAATTTCTCCATAATAACAGCGTCTTGATGATTTTGCAGATTAACAAACAACAAATTTTAACCTATTGCAACAATGGATTTTTGCAGCTGTTTAACCTTCAAAAAATGCCGATTGGAGCCGGGTTGATTGATTTTCTCCTCCCAGGACCTCAAGGTGTTACCTTCGAAACAGGTATCCAAGACTTCATCTGCAATCCTCGGACTGGCCAACATGGCATTCTGGCGGTGCATAAATTGGCAACTGCCGAAGGCTTGTCTCTCTGGTGGGAACCTCCGCCGGCCGCCAGAGGAAATTCTGTAAACCATACAATACTCCCCAACGGCAGATTCGGTCGTTTAAACTTAATTGTTTAAGATTCATAGAAGAGGTCGTTTTTGGGCAACCACAGAACTTTTATCTCTCATTAAGCCTTGCCACCCGTCGGTTATGGGCTTTGCATTGCCAGAGTAATGTAGCGAGATCTCTCTTGCTCAATAAACCTTTTTCAACAAAAAACTGGCCAATTTTTTTTTCCTGGCGCTTTTGTCTCAGCAAGAGCTCACGAACTTCTTCTCCTGTCAAAAAACCCATAGTTTGCGCCGTTACCCCAAACACTTCGAAGTTGACTGAACTTTTTAAAATCGTGACAACCGCGTTTCGATCAAGGTAGCCCAGGCTAATCCCCAATTCACCAATTCTCGGCCTGCCTGATTTCTGCCAGGTGAGTGCCTTAATGATCTGACGCCACTCAATTATGCCCATGCGATAAAGAAAACGGCCAAATAGCAGTTTGTCTTCTGGCAGGTCGGTGGGTTGCAAAGGCGATCTGCTTTGTTGGTTTGTACCTGAGGTAGAGGCTCGGGAAAAAATCTCCCGCGAGGCGATATACTGGCGCAAGGTTTCACAGGCTGCTTGCAGGGTAATAAACTCTTCCTGACTTTTTTGCACCGAAATACCTGAAATCAGAGTTCTGTCCGGATGGACACTCATCGCCTTTTTCCTGAAGGCGCTGATCACACCTTCTTCCTGGAGATAACGGAGAAAGTCCCTGGAAAGTTGAATATCACTGCCAAAAAGAACACGGCATGCGTGGAATAATTGATCATCTCTGTGCAAACGATTAGCCTCTGCTTGGTTGAGGATAAGAGCCTATCAGTAGCAAAGGTTTGCGACAGCCTTGGCAATATTGGGCAGCGACACAACCTGATCAACGCCGCCCAGTTCAATAGCCACCTTTGGCATGCCAAAGACGACACAGCTTTTCTCGTCCTGCGCCATGGTCGCCGCACCAGCCTCTTTCATCTCCAGCATTCCTTTTGCACCGTCATCACCCATCCCGGTCATAATAACGCCGACACCATTTTTACCGGCATATCGAGCCGCCGAACGAAAAAGCACATCAACGGAAGGCCGATGCCGACTGACCAGCGGACCATCCTTAATCTGGACATAATACCTCGCCCCGCTTCGCTGCAGAAGCATATGTTTATTGCCGGGGGCAAGGAGAACCCGGCCAGGCATAACCGTATCCCCATCAGCTGCTTCCTTCACCGTCATTTTGCTGAGACTGTCGAGACGCTCGGCAAAAGATCTGGTAAAATGCTCCGGCATATGCTGCACAATGATTACCCCCGGGAAATCTGCCGGCAACATTTCCACGAAGACCCGCAGCGCTTCGGTTCCTCCAGTCGATGCCCCGACAGCTACTATTTTCTCGGTAGTCTGAATCATTGCCTTGCCGCCTGGTCTGGCCAAGATCACATCTGCATTCAATTTTTTATCGGTACTTATGGTTGCCGCCCGTCTTTGCCTTCTCACCCTCGCCTTTGCGGCGGCTTTCACGGCATCGCAGATAACTACTCGTGATTCATCGAGAAACTGCTTTGTTCCCATTCTCGGCTTCTGGATGATATCCACCGCCCCATACTCCATGGCCTTTAGTGCCGTTGCCGAGTTTGTTTCAGTAAGGCTCGAACACATAACGACGGGAATAGGATGCTGTGACATTATTTTCTGTAAAAAACTGAGGCCATCCATCCTCGGCATTTCCACATCCAGAGTAATGACATCCGGTATAAACTGACGCAATCTGGCGGCGGCAACGTACGGATCCTGGGCAGTCACTACCTCGTCAATATCCCTGTCGGCCAGGAGTATGTCCGAAAGGGTTTGCCGAACCACAGCGGAGTCATCCACAACAAGTATTTTAATACCCATAGTTCCTCCTTCGACCACCAAGAACGGAGTTTATGTACCTTTGTATCCTGCTGAACATATCTTTTTCCCTGTCTGTCATCTATAGCGTAGGAATCTTACCCTGGCTACTCATCTTTTTGATCAAGACGACCCCGGTATCTGTTTTAAAAATCAGTTTGCGCCCCTTCCTGCCGCCAACATCGGAGGCGGCAGGAACCAAACCGTACTCCTTCAGGCATCGGGTGGCAACTGAGATGTTTTGACAACCGACGGTGAGGCCGCGCATGGTCGACTCCCCACAGCTAAACATATCTGCTCCACCAAAAAGTTTGATCTCTATTTCCTTTCTGGAAATCTTCAAATGATCTAAAAAATTCACCATATACCGCAGTGAAGTATCGACATATTTGAAGCTTTCACTTTTACCGCCATTTGGCAGCATGCCATGACATATCGCCGCAGCACCCGTCCCCGGATGAAACATCGTCACAGATATACACGACCCGAGAACCGTTGTTACCATTACCGGCTCCTCCGCGATTACTAACTCTCCTGGTTTGAGATAAATTTTCTCCAGTATAGAGTCTTCACGGTTCATCATAATTTCCGATAAATGGTCGGGGCCACCTGAACCAGAGGAGTATCATAACCGTGTAAAGATTCAGAGTGTCCAAGAAACAGGTAACCTCCCTGATTCAGATAGCGACAAAATTTCACCATCAACTTTTCCTGGGTATGTTTGTCAAAGTAAATTATGACATTACGGCAAAAGATAATATCGACCTTTTCCGGCAAGCCAAAATCTTCATCCATGAAATTCAATCGACCAAAACGTACCCGCTCTGCGAAGTTCCGGCACAATCCGAACCTGAGGATTTTTTTTATTTTTGCCCTTCAGCAGATATTTCTTACGGAAATGAGGTGTCACAGGTGCTATCAGTCCCATTGGGTAAACCGCCCGGCGGGCAATATCGAGCACCCGAGTGGAGATATCCGTCGCTAAAATATCAAATCTAAAACCGGGCTGGCTCGCCTGGACTTCGGCCAAAACCATGGCCAGCGTATACGGCTCTTCACCGGTTGAACACCCAGCACTCCATACCTTCAGGCTGTTTCGACCATGGAATTTGTGCTGATTCTGTAAAGTAGGCAATGCCTTCTGGGTGAGATATGTAAAATGGCTTGGTTCACGGAAAAAATCGGTTTTGTTGGTGGTAATTACATTGATCAGATGAACCATTTCCTCCTGCTGCCCTTCCGGACTGAAGAGGAAATCGCAGTATTCTCTGAAACTTGACAACTCGAGCGCCCGCAATCGTTTTGTTAACCGACCTGTCAGCATGGTGCTTTTCCCTGCCGGCATTTTGATTCCAAGATTATTGTAAATAAACGAACTCAACTGCTGAAAGTCTTGCTTAGTGAGATGCGCATCCATAGAATTCGTTCAACATAGAATTGAAATTGGTCCCGTTTGTCGGGGTTATTTTCAAGCAACCATTTTTTAAATTAAGCGTACCTCTGCCACCTCGCCCAGATCAAGATCTCACCCCCAACGCAAGGGAGTACTCTTATTAGTTCCCTTGTTTTGCGGATAATGAGAATCTAACCGGTGTAATCGGCAGTAACCTGTTTATTCTTTTTTACTATCTGTTTTAATGCGGCCAAAGGTGCCTGCTTTGTTTTAGGCACCGGAAGCGGAGCTTTATTTATTTTTGCACCAGACTTCGTCTCAACCTTGAAGAAAGATATGGCATCCTGCAACTGCTCAGCCTGACTGGAAAGCTCTTCCGACGTTGAAGCCATCTCTTCCGAGGCCGAAGCATTCTGCTGAATGACCTGATCAAGCTGCATGATTGCCTGGTTAACCTGCTCGGCACCGGTTTCCTGCTCTTTACTGGCTGCGGAAATTTCCTGAATGAGTTCAGCGGTTCGCTGGATATCGGGAACCATCTTGCCCAGCATCTCCCCTGCCTGCTCTGCCACCTCAACACTGCTGCCGGAAAGTTCGCTTATTTCGGCTGCGGCATGCTGACTACGTTCGGCAAGCTTTCTAACCTCAGCCGCCACCACAGCAAAGCCCTTTGCCGTGTTCACCGGCACGGGCCGCCTCGATGGCTGCATTCAGTGCGAGCAGATTAGTCTGCCTGGCGATCTCTTCAACAATCGAGATCTTGTCGGCTATTTCCTTCATGGCCGCTAGTGTTTTCGCTACAGACTCACCACCTTTTTTAGCGTTTTCTGCGCTCATGCCTGCAATTTTTTCGGTCTGCAAGGCATTATCGGCATTCTGGCGGATATTCGCAGCCATCTGCTCCATGGAACTTGAAGCCTCTTCAGCAGCGGCGGCCTGCTCTGTGGAGCCCTGGCTCATCTCCTCAGATGTGGAAGAAAGTTCCTGGCTGCCCGATGCGACGTTGTCAGCGGCACTCTGCACATTGGCGACCACCTCTTTAATATTGTCAATCATGGCGTTAAGAGCGGCACCAAGCTGACCGACCTCGTCTTGCTGGTCAATATCAATCTTTTGAGTAAGATCACCTTCTGCTACAGATTTTGCAAGAGCTACTCCCTGGAGAATAGGCCGAGAGAGCTCGGGTAATTTTTTTAAGGGATCCGAAACAAGCCGCCCGGATCCCGTGGATGTTCGGCTTCGATTAGAAACGTTCAAAGGCTTCTTTTTTTTATCGGTCTTCTTCGTGGCTATTACATTGATAAGATGAACCATTTCCTCCTGCTGCCCTTCCGGACTGAAGAGGAACTCACAGTATTCTCTGAAGCTGGACAACTCAAGCGCCCGCAATCGTTTTGTTAACCGGCCTGTCAGCATGGTACTTTTCCCTGCCGGCATTTTGATTCCGAAATTATTGTAAATAAACGAACTCAATTGCTGAAAGTCTTGCTTAGTCAGATGCGCGTCCATAGAATTCGTTCAACATAGTATTGAAATTGGTCCCGTTTATCGGGCTTATTTAAAAACGACCTTATGTACCATCAAGCATACTGTTGCCGCCATCATGTTGAAAAAAAAATCTTCATTTTTCCTCCGATCCATATTCAGCGATTACCACTCAAATCAAAGCGACTCCAAGGATTGCCCTTTCCCAACCCTTTTATGCTCTTTCGTTTATCGGACAAGCACTCCTTTGTGGAAAGCGGGAGCTGGATCATTCCTCCAACTCCCGCTGTTGAAATCAATTTGACTAGAAACGCTCAAAGGCCTCATCAAGATTACTGCTGTCTCCACCCAGATCGAGATCCAAACCTGTGGAGGCAGTGGTAACCTTTTTAATTTTCTTCAATACCTGTTTTGGAGCCGGCAGAGAGGCCTGTTTCTTTTTCGCCACCGGCTGTGGTGCATGGCGGACCTTGGAGCCGGCCTTGGTATCGACCTTGAAGAAGGCGATGGTATCCTGCAGTTGTTCGGCCTGACTGGACAGTTCTTCCGAGGTGGACGCCATCTCTTCCGAGGCCGAGGCATTCTGCTGAATGACCTGGTCGAGCTGCATGATTGCCTGGTTGACCTGCTCGGCACCAGTATCCTGCTCTTTACTGGCAGCGGAAATTTCCTGCACCAGTTCCGCTGTTCTCTGGATATCCGGCACCATTTCTGAGAGCATCTTTCCAGCCTGCTCGGCTATCTCAACACTGCTGCCGGAGAGTTCACTGATCTCGGCTGCGGCATGTTGGCTGCGTTCGGCCAGTTTGCGGACTTCAGCTGCCACCACCGCAAAACCCTTGCCATGTTCTCCTGCCCTGGCTGCCTCGATGGCGGCGTTTAAGGCCAGCAGATTGGTTTGCCGGGCAATCTCTTCGATGATCGAGATCTTGCTGGCGATTTCCTTCATGGCGGTAAGGGTCTTGGGCCACCGATTCGCCACCTTTCTTGGCATCTTCGGCACTCTTGCTGGCGATTTTTTCGGTCTGCATGGCGTTATCGGCATTCTGACGAATATTGGCCGCCATCTGCTCCATGGAACTCGATGCTTCTTCGGCGGCAGCCGCCTGTTCGGTCGAGCCCTGACTCATCTCTTCCGAGGAGGCGGAAAGTTCCTGGCTGCCCGAGGCGACATTGTCGGCGGCACTCTGAACGTTGCCCACCACATCTTTCAGCTTATCAACCATATTGTTGAGGGCCGTTGCCAACTGGCCGATCTCGTCCTTCTGGGTGATATCGAGACGCTGGCTGAGGTCGCCGTTTGCCACGGTCTCGGCAAACTTGACACCCATGAAAATCGGCTTGGTGATGGCACGGGTAATGAAGAAGGCGATGGTAATACCGAATATCGCGGCCAGAATCAGGCCGATAATCATGATATTGCTGGATTTACTGAGAGCAGTTACTGCTTCTTCAGCTATGTTGGTGGTACCTTCCATACCTTTTATGGCAACCTCGCGGACCTGTGCCAGCACCGTATCGCCGATTTCACCCCGTTTCTTGCCTAATTCGACATTTTTCAGCCAGAGATCGAGGAAATTCACCATCGCCTGTTTGTATCCTGCGGCGGCCTGCTCGGTATTGTCGATCCGTTTTATATCCTCCTCCAGATAGGTGATTTTACGGAGTGCAGAAAATTTCTCCTTCATGACATCGAAATTGGCATAGGCATCCTGGATGATTTTCGGTTCCCGCTGGGCCTGAGACTTCCAGGCAGCGATACGGGTGGCATTACCGACATCGATAATATCGTTGACAAGGGTTATCTTCTGCAGGCGCTCATTGAGTTTAGCCTGCTTCCGCACCTGCAGCAATCTCCGCCTCCATCTTCTTGTTCTGGCCGGCGAGAAAATCGTTACAGTTGCTCATATATGCAGCGGCAGTACTGTCAAGTTCATGCCGAACTTCATCCATCTTGCCATTGACGTCCACCGTCTCAGCCACCGCTTTTTCATAATCGGCAAGTTCTTTCTCAACCTTTTCAACTGCCGGCTTGAGGGCTTTCAGATTGGGCGAGTTGTCACCCAGCATCCTTGGCCTTGTCCAAACGCTCATGCAGTGCCTTGATATTTTCCTTGGCATTCTCCAGTATACTCTTCTCGCCGGTAAAGCCATAGCCGCGCATGGCGTACATGGTCCGAAATGAACTGCGTTCCACCTGATTGGCAATTCCTACCTCAGGAACATATTCCTTTTCCAGCATGGTGGATTTGGTTGCAACATTGCTCATATTGACAATGGCCAGAACACCCAGTGCAACGGCAATCGCCAGCAAGGTTGCAAACCCCAAACCGATCTTAATTCCAAGTTTCATCGTTATACCTCCTTTTTAATATGTTCCGATTAATCAACCAACTGCAGATACGATTACCGATTACTGCACAGCCTCAGCCTGGGGTTCAGTTCCCTGCACCATGGCAAGTTCCTCATAAGAAAAAACCCTGTCGATATCCAGCAGGATAATGAACACATCTTCTCGTTTTCCCATGCCTTTGATGAATTCGGTATTGAGTTTGGTGCCGATTTTGGGAGCCGGTTCGATCTGATCCGGTTCCAGTTCCACCACCTCCTGCACCGAATCAGCCAGAGCGCCCAAGACGGTCACCTCGCCATCCATCTCGATTTCGGCAATGATGATGCAGGTGTTGACCGTCTTCTCCGTCTGCTTCATGCCGAACTTGAGATTCAGATCGATGACCGGCACCACACTGCCGCGCAGATTGATCACCCCCCGCATATAGGCCGGGGTCTGGGGCACCCGGGTTACCGTGGTGAAATCGAGGACCTCCCGAACCTTGCCGATGGCCAGGCCGAAGACTTCTTCGTCCAGCTTGAAGGTCAGATATTGGTTCATTTCTATACTGCCGGTGTCGCTCATAGCTTTTCTCCTATGTCTGTTTTACGAATTTCTCTGTCTATTGAGGCGAGTGAATTAAGATTATGTAAACACAGAGAGTACCCACGGCATACTGTCTGCTCGACAGTATGTGCAGCTGGTTAAATAGCCTTTCCCTGATTATGAGCCACGAAGGTCGTTGAAAAACGATTTGTCACCGGTTGGAATTCCAGTACCTCAAGGACGCTGTTGAACAGTAGGCTGCACACCTCCTGTTCCAGCCGAAAGGAAGCTCCCCCCGTCGTGAACGGTGTATTTGCCTGTTTCTTCATCCATAGCATGGTCTCCCGGTGACAAACGCTTTATCAAACCTTTGCAAGCCGTGCCTGCTCTGCGCCACGTGTTTCCTGGACCAGACAGGGAACATCCAGAATAAGTGCCAAAGTGCCGTCTCCCAGGATAGTGGCCCCCGATATTTCCTTTACATTTCGATACATATGGCCGAGATTCTTGATCACCGTCTGATGCTGGCCAATCACCTCATCAACGACAAAGCCTATGCGATGGCCATCCACATGGGTCACCACGATCTGTTCTATTGCAGCTCTCTTGCCATGGATATTGAAATGACGTCTCAGGTGAACATAGGGGATGAGTTCCCCACGAATATGGGCAAGATTGCGTCCTCTGGAGGCTCCGGCCTCCTCCTCCTCAAGCTCCACACATTCCTCAACAGCGGACAACGGCAAGACATAACACTCATCACCAACCCTGGTCAGCAAGCCTTCAATGATCGCCAGGGTCAGCGGGATTTTCAAGGTCACCGTAGTACCTTTTCCCTCAGCACTTTTGACATCGACAGTGCCCCGCAGTGCGTCTATATTGGTGCGAACCACATCCATACCGACTCCCCGGCCCGAGACACTGCTCACGACAACTGCTGTGGAAAAACCGGGGGTAAAGATAAAACTGTACAATTCGTCATCGGAAATATCGGCACCCTCCTCCATGAGACCGCGTTCAACCGCTTTTCTTCTGATTTTTTCTTTATCGATACCTGCACCATCGTCTTTCACCCGGATAAGGACATGGGCACCGGAATGCTCTGCCTCCAGATGCATGAGACCCTTCACGTTTTTTCCCAGCTGCCATTCTCTTTTCCGGGGGTTCCACACCGTGATCAAGGGCATTGCGGATCAGATGCACCATGGGATCGTTGAGTTTTTCGATAACCGTCTTATCCAGTTCGGTCTCTTCCCCGACGGTGGTCAAAACTACTTCCCGGCCAAGATCAGTTGACAAATCACGCACCAGCCGTCTGAATTTGCTGAAAGTTGCACCAATGGGCACCATCCTGATATTCATGGTATTGTCACGCAACTCAGCGCTGAGACGCTCCACTTCTTCCGCCAGAAACTTGAGCTGTCCATCTTCCCCGTCATTTGCTATCTGGGTGAGCCGGGCCTGTACCGTCACCAGTTCGCCAACGAGATTGACAAGCTCGTCCAGTTTTGATGACGGTACCCGGATACTGGATTCAGCAACTGGTTTTTGTTTGCTCTGTTCTTTGACTTTCGCTTTGGCTTTTTTCAGATGCTCCTGTTCGCGAAGCGCCGCGTCAACCTTTGCTTCCGAGATGAGACCTTTTTCAACAAGGATCTCACCGAGACGCTTCTGACTGCCCACCGCATCGGCCAGCTGCTCCCTGTCAAGCTCACCGCGCATGACAAGAATATCACCCAGACGCAGCAGTTTTTCCTCGGTATCTTCATCATCGTTGACAGATCATGATGTTCCACCGCTTCGATTTTCAGATCGGAATCTTCACCGATAAAGATGAAAACATCCTCAATTGCCTCTCGGCCTTTATCCGTGGTGAGTAAAATATCCCAGCCGAAATAGAATCGTTCGGGATCGAGATCCGCTAAACGAGGGATATCATCGGTCATGCTGACTATGTCGCAATCGCCAAGTTCTCTCAGGTCTTCGAGCAGAAAGATCGGATTGGTTCCTGTGGCAAAGACATCTTCCGGCGGTTTAAAACGAATTCGCCAGGTGGTAAGCGATGCCCTCCTTATCGGTTTGCGTGCGTGCACTGCTTCCTGTGTGATTGGGATATTCCTGTACAGAAGAGGTGTGCAGAAGAAAGTTTTTGCAGTGCGGCAACCACCCGTTTGCGCTTCCTCATCGGACACGCCGCCTTCACCCTGATCGGCATCAAGCATTCCCCGGATGATATCACGGGAGGCAAGAGTCAGATCGATGAGTTCACGACTTACCTGCATGTTTCCGGAACGGACCTCGTCGAAAACCGTCTCAACTTCATGGGTAAACGAAGAGACACGGTCAAAACCGAACATGGCCCCGGAGCCCTTTATGGTATGCAAGGCCCGGAAAACGCTGCCCACCAGTTCGATATTGTCCGGTGACTCTTCCAGTTCCAGCAGAGATTCTTCCAGCTGTTCGAGGATTTCCGTCGCTTCTATAAGAAATACAGCTTTACCTGCATCAAGACCTTGAACATCACTCATGACTCTTTGGCTCCTGGATTTCCATTGATTGTCTCGCTCATCAGTTGACTGACATTTCAGCACCGACCTGAAGTACCCTTGAATATGATTAGCGCAGCACCTTTTTAACCACATCCAGCAACTGCTCGGGTTTGAACGGTTTGACAATCCAGCCCGTTGCCCCGGCAGCCTTGCCGGCCTGTTTTTTCTCAGCCTGTGACTCGGTGGTCAGCATGATAACCGGAATAAATTTACGACTTCGGATTTGCCCGTATCTTTTTGATAAAACCGATTCCATCAAGTTTTGGCATATTGAGATCGGTGATGACCATGTCCACTTCTGCACTGTTTAATTTTGTCAGGCCGTCCTCACCATCCACTGCTTCCAAAACATTGTACCCGGCCCCTTTCAAGGTAAAGGTCACCATCTGACGGACACTGGCACTATCGTCCACGGTCAAAATTGTCTTTGCCATCGCTTTATTCCTTTGTCTGCTCTTATAAATATTTTTTCCAAACGGTATCACTAGCCAGATTCACTGCCATCACTGAAGTTCAGGCTTTTTACCATCCTTCTCGAAAGTCCAGTTTTCCCTGACAGGTCTTTCTACAATCCCCCTCGACGGTTATCGAAATCCTGAGCGATATTCCTATGAATGATTCAGGCTGCATGTACTCCATAAACAACTCTTTTCTGGCGGCAGGAAAACAACCACACTGCTTTACAGTATCCTGCTCTTTCTAAAAGCTTCTCCATAATGTTGCTGACCTCACCTCTAGAAAAATTCCTTTCTCAGATAAAAAACATTCACGGTGGGCAGCACAGAGCAACTGGATAAAAGACACATCGACCGCTTCAATTTCCTTGAGATCAAGCCGAAGCGTATCAACTTCCCCGATTGCCTCAAGAAGGGCTTGTTTTGTTTCCTGGACCTCGGCCATGGTCAGGTCCCCTGCTAGAGAGAGTGTTCCCTCCTTGCCGTCAGTCGTTTTGGTCACTTTCAGTGAATGGTTCATTCTTTCTCCTCGTGTAACGTTGCTTGGTACATTGAGATTAAAAAAGCTCGACGTTGTCACCAAAATCCTCTTTTTTTGTCACCACCGGCCTTCTTCTTATTCTGGGGAATATCGTCCTCAAACAACTCGAAACCATCATCTTCAAAAAGATCAACATCCCCTGAGTCGCCATCAATGCTTTCCTGTCCGGCAACCTGGGCATGAATGGAGCGCTCACGTTCCATGACGTATTGCTGGGCAACTTTTTCAACCATTTGCTTGACTTCGGAACTCTTCTCCTGAAATCGAGGATAGGCCTCCTCTATCTGGTTGATGGTCCGACAAATGGTCTGCCAGTTCCGATCAATCCTGTCCCCCATTATCTGAGGGAATTTTATCCCCGGAATCAACTTGTGTTATTTTAGAGGAGAGGTCTCGGCTGACGCTGTCCATATTGTGCCCAATGGTGCCGACTTCTTGCAGGGATGAGAGAATTGTTCCGGTAAATTCTTTTGCCCTGTCAATCATCTCATCAACCACCACACTGCTCTGGTTCAGATTTGTTGCATATTCCATCTGTCTTTCGGTGCCTTCCATGATACTTTGCAACATTTCGATGGAATCTGTTGCCCCATCCCGGGTCTCCCGTGAAAGAGCACTCAGCTCTTTGGCCAGTACAGTCAAGGTATTTCCGGCAACATCCGTTTTAAGAGCCTCAACCATCGCATTGATAGCAAGTATCTTTACATCAAAGGCAATTTCTTCTATTTTATTGACAAAACTGCCGATCTCCACAACATTGTCATACACTTCCCGACTGACCTCTGCCGCCTGCGTTACTACCTTCAGAGATTTGTTGAGTGAAATAACAACATTATCGATTTCCCTTTCGAGGTCGGCGACGATCGATTGGTTTCCTGCTCGTCCTTCCATTTCCAGAAGCGCTCTGGCATCTTTTGCCTGAATCCTTGCCTGCTCCATGGTTTTTCCAAGACCGCCTCCAATTTGCCTTCTGGCATTCTGAACCTGTTCGTAAATCGAGTTGAGATGTGCCGCCTGAATCGATAAAATGGAGTATATTTCCAGGACAAGCTGCTCGCTTTCCTCTTTTGTATCCAAAGCATGTATAGTTTTGGCCTTTGCTGTAACCTCGTTCAGGGCAGAAGAGACATTCTCAAGCTGCTGCCTGGTGATATCATGGAACTGCATGGCCATGACCACATCGCTTATTCCCTGTACCATGGCGGTTGAGCGTTCCTGGATACCGGCCGCGAGCCGGTCCGATCTCAGGCCAATATCTTCCAGGGACTGCAAAATGTTGTAGATTGCCCTCTCTCCGCTGTCATCATAGGAATTCTCACTGACTGTTCAGAATCTCCCGTGAGGTCGAAATACCATGTTCAACCAGGTCGGCTTTTTCGATGCAGTATCTGCAATTATCCTGGACCAGCTTTGCGATTTCCGCGACCTCCTCGGCGAGGAGAGTGAAACCTTGCATTCCTTCCCTGCTCTTGAACTTTCAACCTTAATCCCCACCCCCAGAACACGAAACGTCTTACCGGTACTCTGCAATTCTCTGATAGGATCTCGCAGTTTTTTCATCTGCTCGAGAAGCTCGACAAGAACATAATCGCCATCACCGAGTGAGGAGATAGTCGTCTTGACATGATCAGTTACCGCAGCAAATATTTTCCTGTTTTCAGCGATAAAAAAATCGTTGTCGGCTTCCTTCCCATCTGCGTTAAATTTTGCCAGTTTACTCAATTTTATCGCGCTGTCGGTCATACCGAAACAGATGGTAGCCAGGGTGTTGAGCACTCTGCCAATCTCAAGAAACTCTGATTCAGTGTCAGGACCAAGTGCCATGAGGTCTCTGGCACAGGCAGCAATCCTATCAAATTTTAGATGTGGTTGTTGTCCGGAATCTATCATGTCTCTCTTGTGTTTATTGCCTTTTGGCTGCAGGTAATTCCAGTCAGGCTCTTCATTTTCAACATCAACTGGTCAATAACTCATTGTCAGCTATTCTCCACTATTCGACAGTCTTCAATAACTATGTGGATAAAGTCATGATAATAAATTACTGTAACCATTAGAGATTTTATCCCCTTCTCAGTATCGATGGTCACAAACTGATTAGAGAGCGTGACTTGCCGTTCCATGCTTTTCAAAACAAGATTCCTGAGGGTGCATGTTTCGCAATGTATCGTTTTCCCGCATCCTCCCGGCAATCTCGAGTACCGGCATTCGAGAGCCTCACCACCCAGCATTTCAAAAACTCGTTCCACAGGTCTGTCCAACATTTCCAGGGCTGCCTGATTTGCAGCCGCTATTCGTCCCCGGGAATCTGCAACGAGAACAGGCACATCAAAAGTTTCCAGGTACTCGTCATGGGAGAGTCCTTTGTGCTGACTCAGTAGCGGCTCGAAACATTCCTGACATATACCATGCGTTTTTTTTTCAACGTCAAATGGCTCTTTTTCCTTGATATAGTCACCGCAATAAGAACATATCAGATGCATGCTCAATCCTCTTTGTCGCCATAATTAAACCAACATTAGCGCCATCCATTTTTTGGTTTTCTGCTTATCTTCAGCGTTCAAAAATGCAGACGAACTCCCGTTACAGATATGAATGCTGTACAAGGATATAGCACAAACTGTACCAGCACCTATGCAAGTCAATTTATTATGCGAAAAACTATTTATTATCAGAATTTAAAGAAACAACAGGCAAGAAAATATGTAGTTGACAAGAAAAACATTAAGCCATCAAACCCGAGAAGGAGGCAAAAATACCACCTGCTTGATAGAACTTGGCGTAAATTTCTTTGGGGGGACTGAAAAACAGAGATGAAAAAGCCCAGTACCCTATTCAGATGTAAAAACAGGGGGCATTTAAAATGTTACGTAACTGTTCCTTAGGAGGTAATTTTGCCAACATCATTCTTGTGGGCAGTATTTTTTAGTGCTCTTCCAATCTGCACGTAATTGATACATTGCCCTGTGGCATCATTATGAATGACGCGCCGAGTTCGTAAAATCCCAAAAGGAATCCGTGAAATCTCAATTTTTCTGTCCCTGGGAAAAATCTTTCACGGAGAGACCAAGCCCTTTTATTTTTATGTAAAAGTTTTTCTTATGCATCCCACTCAACTCAAGGGCCTTTTTAAGACTCCCTTTGGCGAGATAAAGTGTTTTCATGAGGTATTCTTTATCAAAATCACGCAGCACCTCACTTTTGGCCTCTTTATACGTTTGCAGTGTTGGTTTTTCCCCGAGGCCTCCCAAAGCTCTCTGGACATCCGCAAGGGATATCCTCCGGGTATCCGATACCTGCGATATTTTGTAAAGTGTCTGCTTCAACTGGCGTACATTTCCCGGCCAATCCTCTTCCACCAGCCGGGAGCATGCGTCTGCAGAGATATCGTAGGTAATGTTTTTTGCGGTGCCGAAAAGAGCCAGAAAATGCCAGATCAGTGGCAGAATATCCGCTTTTCGTTCGCGCAACGGTGTTGTCTTTATTATGGCGCCGGACAATCGATAAAAAAGATCGGTGCGGAAACTGCCTTCCTCACACATTTTTTCCAGGTCCCTGTTGGTGGCAGCCACAATTCGCACATCGGCGTGCCTGATATGGGTTTCACCAACTTTGCTGTACTCCCCATCATCTAAAAAACGGAGAAATTTTGCCTGTACCTCTGGCAACAGTTCACCAATTTCATCTAAAAACAATGTGCCCTTATCAGCTGCTCCAACATAACCGGCAGTCGTTTTCGAGGCACCGGTAAAGGAACCGCTGACATGCCCGAAAAGTTCGGACTCGGCTAGGGCTCCAAGCACTGCACAATTGATTGGGAGAAACGGTTTGGTACTTCTTTCACTGTTTCGATGGATATCCCGAGCAATAATCTCTTTTCCTGTCCCGGACTCTCCCATGATAAGCACAGGCAATTCTGTTTTGCCGACTGACAGGGTTTCCTGGCGGACATCCCGCGTCGACATCGACACACCGACCAACCGTGAACCACTGTTTTGGGTGGAATCGGTCATATAGGCATTACGGAGTCTTTGGAAATGCAACGCGGCATATACTGTATAGACGAGCTGCGATTCATTGAAACTCTTGAACAGATAATGGGTCAGTCCCATTTTCAAACAGCTGTCGAGATTGCTCTCGTCCGGTACGCCTGTGATAATGATAATTTCCGTACCCGGAAAACATTCAAGAATTCGTCGAGATAACTGCTCTCCATTTATCTCCGGCATATTGATATCGATGAGAGCGATTTCAAATTTCTGGCGATCAACAATTGCATATGCTTCCCGCGAATCGGAAAACGATGTTACCTGATAGCCATGGGATGAAAGAACTTCGTCAATGAAATCAGCAATCGAAGATTCGTCATCGACAACAAGCACCCTGATATTTTTCTTTGTGTTAACCGCCTTATTCAGCATGATTCACCAGCTCTTCGATCTCTTTCACGGTAAACGGTTTTTTCAAAAATGCGGCATTATATTTGTTGTATTTCTGTTTACCAATATCTTCTCCAGACATAAATATAACTTTTACCTGCGAACTGATCGTTAACATTTTTTTCATACATTCGAATCCGTCACTATCGGTCAGACCGATATCAATCAGCAGTACCGTCACCGCTTCGTGGACAAATTCAAAATCTTCCAGAGCTTCGCCACAGGTCTCGGCTGAAAACACCACATGCCCCCGGCGTTGCAGGCTGCTCACAATCAAGTCCCGCATGGCCTCATCATCCTCGACAACAAAGAATGTCTCACGTTTTCTGCCCAACGCATTCTTTTCCCTGGTGTTGACGTGCGGTCGCTATTTTTTTTTCTAAAACAACTTTCTCTGCCCCTTGCTCAAATAATGGAATTCGGGCTGAGAAAACAGTCCCATCCTCTGTATCGTCTGAAAACACCAAATTCCCGCCATGTTCTCGGACAATATTTTGCGCCGCATATAAACCAAGTCCTCTCAGCCCCTGTTCAGACTTTTTTGTCGACACAAATGGCTTAAAGAGCGAGTCACGTACGGTAGGCGAAATTCCTTTGCCCCTGTTCCATACCGAAAAAATGACTGCCTGATCCAGGTTCCGGTCAAGCTCTGCCGAAACCTTGATGGTGCCGCCATCAGGGGTTGCCTCAAGACCATTTTCGCCAAGATAAAAGAGCATCATCACCATATCTTTTAGACGGCATCGCAGGCGTGGAAGCTCCCCATTTTTTTCTACCACAAACTGATGGGAGCGAGAGAGAATATTCAACGATTCAATGGCCATATCCAGAATACGATCAAGGGAATGATTTAATTTTTCAGTATGGGAATAGCGGGAAAATTCATAGAGTATCGACGTCCTCTTGACTCCTCTGGCTAAGAGGTCATTGACCATTTGCACCCGGTTTTCAGCAATTCCGCCGAGAGTTGCTTCCTGGCCAATCAATCCTAATTGCCCTGATAAACCGGTAAAGATGTTATTATAATCATGGGATACCCCTCGCGTCACAAGGCAAAGCGATTGAAGATATTTGTATTCCATCAAGACATCATCCCAATCTAGTTGAGCAGGAAGTTCTTTTACCAGCGCACTCTCATCATTCATGTCGTTTATTCCTAAATATCGCAATCCCGGAGTATCAATATACCAGGAGGAGTATCTCCTCCTTTCCCTCCTTCTGGAAAGCCGTTTATGCTATTGCCTCTCTCAACAAGAACGTTACCAACCTTCCGTTTAAATTTGCTATGGCCATAATTTATTGATGTCCCGATGAGGACTGCAATGCTATCTGAATATTCCGCAAAATTTATATCAACACGTTACGCAAGACGACCCTTGACAAACCATGTATCTAAATTTGAGGCAAAATTCATACCACAGATATTTTTCATAAATTTTATTATCTTTCCAATTCCTTATATAATCACGGCCATAATCATATATCACCAAATGAGCGCAGAGTTGTCTTTTGGCAATATATTAAGAGGTACTTTTACCTCCTCTTACCGTATCCGGGGAGCCACCTCTACTATCTCATTGCCAAGCGGAAGCCATAGATTTTAGATCCGTTTTCATTAACATTTTAGAGAATGATTTTGTTTATCCATAATGATATGATATCGTCCCGTAAAAATGGACATTTTTTAAACAGCCTTTTACAAAGCCATCATTTTCTCAAATTCTCTTGTGAAATTTCCGTCGGTCGACATTTGAAAAAGCTTGCCCAAAAAGCAAATGTTGAGATATTTTTGGCGATGAGTACGTCGTTCGTTCTAACTATCATTTTAAAACTACTTTAGCTCCTTGTGGAAAAACTTCAATAGTGAGAATAACTCGTTCCAGACATAAACTCAATTTGACTTTCGCTATCAATGCACGCGGTGCCATGAAGTTTATGGCAACTTAAAAAATCGGAAACTTTACTGTATTTGCGGGGTTTTTAAATCTCGGCCAATCGTTCAGCACATCGCTCTGCAGTGAATGGCCTCCGAAGCGAAGATTGCGGGTCGATGCCCCCTGTTGTAAACCTTGCCTCGCAGGTGCTCCTTGGCAGTCTTTTCGGTTTTTCTGACCTTCTGCTCGCCACACCTCTTACGGTAAGCGCTCTGGTTCTTGTCAAAATGGTCTATATCGAAGGTGTATTACATGAACCCACTGACGTTTACGGTGCTGTTGGATGATACCGGCGGGCCTGCTGAGACAATAATGGAACAATCCCCATAATTCGTTTCAGGGCGATGAGATAGTTGATATTCAGATAGCGCTTCATGCCAAGCAGTTGTTGTATCCGAAGGATCTCGGCCGCATCTTCACATTCCAATGAAATTGATTGAATCGCTGCGCCATTGACCAGTAATTCGTCAATTTCCACCCTGCACTCGCCTATTTGATAAAAGGAGCGTTGCTTACATACCTCCGCTACCAGTATCTCCGGATGAGGCCAGATAATCTGCGTCATCAAGTCCTGCACATCCACTTCGATACGAGACAGGGCCGGGGCCTGCACAGCCAACGCATGGAACAGGTCAGTGACGCCATCAGAGCCCGATATGGGAAAGTCAATTTTCAAACACGGTTTCCAGAGTTCAAGCCCCCGCTCAACCCCTGTCAAGACCTTTATATCCAATACCCGCTCACGTATTTTAACATTGTTGATTTCATTGGCCGCCGTCACCAGATAGATATCCAGAACCTCCTCATTTCCTGTGCAGGGTGAGCGTTTGCGAATCTCATCTCTTTCGCGCCCAAAACCCTGGCCGAAGATGCGAAATTCAAAGCGTAATGGTTGTTCGCTATTGTGGCTATTGCAATCCATGACCTTTATGAACCTGAAGTACAATACGTTATTGCAAGGAAGCAAAATCTTCCCCCTCGTATAATCTGCATTGCAATTTCTTTGCCTTTTTGCAAAAGAATACCCATTCGACGTTGCCCGGCCGTACTGGATAGTCACTAACAGTGACCAATAATTACGGATGATGTCCAGCCACAGAAAACAAAATGGCACAATATTGGCAAGAAACTTGTTCAAACGGCAAGATTAACCAAATATTCAAATTGTGGAGGCGCCAGGATGATCATTGAATGGAAAAGCGCAGCAATTGCACTATTTCTCATTGTGAGCTTCATGATGGTCGGCAATAAGGTCCGTGGTGATTCGGAAAATGGCAAAAGGCCAGCGAACAATGGTGCAGATTCAACTGATCTCTACCAGATGAGCCAATCCGGATTTTTTGAGCAGGCGAAGGTCAAGGATACGATCAACCTTGAGGACATCAATTACAATCTGCTCGCAGCTGCCATTTTCCATAAAACCAACCAGAAACGAAAAGAACATGACATAGAGCATCTCAGCCACCTGCCACGCCTTGATGAAGCATCCAGAATGCATGCACAGGATATGGCCGAAAATGAGTATGTAGCTCATATCAACAAAAGAGAGCAGGAGCTTCGCACACCGAGCGAGCGGGTTCTGGAGGTAGGTCTGACCAATATACGCTATGTGGCTGAAAATGTCGCATCACACTTTGGAACAAAATATGAGTCGGGAAAGACTATATTTCCCATAAAAAAGGATGGCGACACAGAATACGCCTACCAGCCGGAAGGCAAACCCATTGCCAATCACACCTATGGTTCGTTTGCCGGAAGTCTGGTGGATTCATGGATGAATTCGCCAGGACATCGTCATAATATTCTTTCCGGGGAACCAAAATTTCTTGGAACAGGCTGCTCCATTGGTACAGCTGACAAGGGACCGGTAAAGCTCTATTGCGTGCAGCTGTTCTTCGACAAATTCTGAATATAGGCGTACGGCCATCGGTTATCGGCTTCACTGTGTCCGGTTTCAGTGGAGAAAGTACTGCAACACAAGACTCTGAAGAGTAACAGTGACGTTTATAGATTGGGGGGGAAGAGCTCTGGCGTCCCAGTCAAGCAAGCTGCTGGGCATCTTCCTCTTTACATGGATTGTTGTTTTGTGTTGATTTACTCCCCAGTCGTAGCCAATGCAGTTTAAAAGGGAGTTACAACGTAATTTTAATTTGCAAATACTATCCCGAAGTAGAGACAGTGCTCGGAGGCCTTTCCAATAGGTAGGCACAAAATAGTCCACGCAACGACTTATAAATTCACCATTTCTATATTCGCCGTTTGAATGTAGAAGAACCGATAAATATTCTTGCGGAAGCAGAAGAGAGACATTTTTCGAGGTCAGCCATTTGAAGTTTTTGCCTGGCTTTCAAACCAGAGCTTTTATACATTTCCATGGGTGCGTCGCCATAAGATCAACCAACCGATAATCACCAGTATTTCTAGGACCGCATCCAGAAGATATATCGCCGACAGAGTCCCATTATACCAGTAAATCATTTCTATTCCCGTGAGCACTAAGGCATTGCCTATGGCCAATAAAATAATCTCCGGACTGATCCGGCGACGAATCGCCGCCATCACCAATACAAGTCCGGTAACCATCAACAGCAAACCCACAGTTTTTACCAGCCAGAGGTCGGTCTTCGGACCGGTTACTAACTGAAGGTCGTAATACTCAGTAAAGGCCAGATACCGCTGATAAAATAATACAAGCCCTGAAACCATGGTAAAAAAAAGGCGTATTTTGGCTTTATTATTACGCTGAAATTTGGCATCTGCAGCCTCCAGGTTGATAGGTCATGTCTTGTGAATAACATCATAAAGACGTTTGCTGCTGCAATGCCCAGAAGTGCACTCAAAGTCAGCTATGACAACCTCGTAAAAACCTTAATCAAGAATATGGCTATGCCCTTTGGGCAGTTTTACGACGCCATCAGCTATTATTTGCTCGGATATTCAATCTCCTTCAAGCTACTCATCTCCACGTGCTATGGAAATACTGTATTTCCAGTATATTCAAGAACAAAAACGCTTTTGCCGCTGGCATCAGCTTAAGCGTTCACCGGGATAAATGAACACAGCACGCTGTTATTGGATGAGGGTGCGAAAGAAATCAATTCGGCAAGGACAACGGCAAATAAGGAAGGCGCTGATTGTCTGAGAAGGAAGCATTGACAAGCTTGGTCAGAAATTCGAAGGCATTGATTCTATGCAGCTGGCAAGTTCTGACGACCGTCAACAAACGTCCGGTAAATAGTTCACCGATTTGCGACTGGGAACCGAAACAGATTTTCCGCCATTGCACGGCAGGCCTGATGGCTCGTTCGGCGCTTTGTTAGTGGGTTGGACTCCATCATATTCCAGGAAGGTGAAAAGGTGCTGCCAGTTGTCAAGCAGCCGTTTCGTTCGAGTCTGTACTCTTGGATCGGAACTGTAGCGGAAAATGACGCAGAAATCGCGCATCCGTTGCCGCATGGGCAGAGTATCGAAACCAATTGTGCTCTGGAGCCACCGGAGGGGCGATGCACTGAGGCCAGATAGGCGATGGCCTCGTGGGTTCGCGGACCGAAATTTGAGTGGGCCACATGCGGGCAATATAGCGGCAGTGCTGTGACCGCATTGACAAAGTAACGAGTGACAGCGATACACTTCCTTAACGGGGATTATCACCGGCAGCTCAAACACCTGGTGGCGTACCGGCCTGGCGAAGGAGTTGACGATCTGGGAAGATATTGCTCATCACGACAATGCGGCGAGATCGGTTAGAAAACCCTAAGATTCTTTTATTTGATTTTCTGATCATGGTCATGTTATTAGCGTATTTGATCTCTCTTTGGGATAAATTCGACCGAAAAACATGAGGAGAACAAACGTCTTCTGCCTAGGCAGCCTGTCGGGCTATGCCCTTTTTCTCCATATCTTCGCTGTTTGCGAAAATTAATGCTCGCAATATTATCTATATGGCTGTGCTTAATTTTCATAAACGGTTCGATCTAAGAAAAAATGTCTATAATCCGACAAGCTCCTAGATTAAAAAATAAAATGAAGGATAAAAATCTATGTCAAAGGAATTACTAGAGATCGTAGTGGAGTGTGAAGATGGTACGGATGAACGTTGCATTGAAAACGATGGTCTTCTTACCATTGAAGTGGAAAAGGATGGTTTGACGGATGATCAAATTGAACAGTTGAAGGATGAAGAAGACGAATATGGGTTTGTCAGTCAGGAGACTCTTGAAGAGATTCGAGAAACTATTGACGATGACGAATGGGCAAGTGAAAACATATGCATTTATTGTGGATCTGACTCAGATTTCTCTGAATCTGACTAAGCGATCACATTATCGGAATTAAACCAACCACCTCCTTTTCAACAATCAACTCAACACTGCAGAGAATGCTTTTGACAGGTCATTACTTCCATTGTTAGAGGGCGACCAGCAGGACATCCTCTCCATAGCAGACAAAGCTGCAGTAGAATAGTGTGGAGCCTCGCCGCAAAGAAGTTGATAATATTTATTCCAGAACAGCTGACAAGAATAACTGCACTTGGGTGGCAGATTATTTTTCAACTACACCGCTTTCGATCAGATCACTATGGTTTAGGCCAGGATAATAATTCTGATAGACCTACGAGGAATATTTTCCGGCACAAGCATTGCTTGAAAAGACCTCTGAATGATCTAAAAAGATCACCTTTCCACAGTGATTCTTGCCGACCTCATCTTCTGTTATGCATTATCATAGACGCATGCAGGTTGAAAGACTGTACGGGCAGCATCTTCGAATACCAAAATCCGACCATTTATATCAAGTACTTTGTCAATGGCAATTGAGTTACTTCCATGTTGGTTTTTAGCCGCTCGAAATTTATCATCGCAATTTTTGCGTCTTTATGAGGTGTTTTTCGAGTTTTTTTCAAAAATCCATGCAAGAGTACAATATCGTTGTCTGGTGTCTTTACAAACAAAACTCGGGCTGACTCTTTACCGCAATCTACACGAAGTTTATAAATTGTTCCTTTATAGCCCCATATCTTGGGATTCAGAATTTTCAGGCTGTTGCAAAAATAAATGTCATCAAGTTCAACATATGCATGAAATTTTTTACATATAGCAGCTGCGAGTTTATCAGAAACCTTATCCAGAAATACTTCGAATTCTGCTAAGTCATTATAATCCTGTATACTGAGAATTTTCATGAACTTCGTTTTATCATTTCAAAAAATCGTTTGATTACTCAATGTAGACATGCTTCCCATCACTTACAGTCGATGTCAATTTTATCTACAAGGAAAGGCTTCTAGTAAGGCATTTATCGTAATAGCAAAATCTGGCTCATGCTGCATTTCAGGATGTTCTTTCAGGTAGTTGACAACAATTTTTGCAGCTTCTCCGTTAGTTATTTTTGAATTTGGAGTGCAAAACAGAGCATTCTTGCGGAGGGACACCTCGTACATTTTGTTGAGGCTAATTACTCCTTGCAGCAATCCGAAACAATACATTGAATTTCCAGCATCAACACCCCCTTGAACATCAGTAGTCAATTTCTTCCCATCCATTATGTTTACTGCGACATTGCACTGTGTCAGCAAGTTGTTGCCATCGTCTGCCAACCTAGGTTCGATAAGAGCAACATTAATGCAGCAATCAGTATCAAAACAATTTCCTGCATTGTTTTCCCTTTTTAAGCATTGGCACGCTTGATAGTTGATTCTGTATATCGTAACCTGAGAATCCGAATGATATATTACTCTGCAACACAGACTGAGGCGGAGACATTCGACCTTGATAAAACAATGGGTCGAGGTGGAAACCTGAGCTGTCGGAAAAAGGAATTATTTCGAAGATGGCCTCTTCGCTCATCACCAGACAGCAGCGCCCTTTGTCATATTCAGAGTAAACCACTGTCGTGACAACCCCTCCCAGGGGTATTGAATTATTGCATAAAGCTTTATTCTTTTCACTAATGTCGCTGACTATCTATCGGTACAGATCGGGCTGGAATCCTGAACGGCAAAAAATTTCTCCGCCAAATGCAATTTCCGCAAGAGTGACCGTTTCTTCGTCTGGTGATCCTGCATTCGGTGGAGGATTTCCGATAAGGCGCGGGTGCCTCGACGATATGCTCACCCTTGTTCAGCATGATGCACTCGGCTCTTTCGCCCATGGCGGCATCGGTTACCTCGGCGCGTGTTGGGATGCCCTGCTTGGCCAACCCTTCCAGGACCTGCGTTGCCCAAATGACAGGTACGTGGGCCGCTTCGCAAATCCAAATATCTGCTCCTGTACCTCGGCCAGTCTGCCGAAGCCGCATTCGATGCCAGATCCACCTCGAGCGATCATCACCCCGCAATTCGGGGTTTCCATTGCTTTTAAGATCATGGCGGACAGATTATCGAAGCCCCTTGGTGTTTCGATCTTCAACACGATTCCGGGCATATTTTTGCTAAGTTTTTAATGAAAGATCAGGTCTTCCACGTCTTTTGGAGTGTTGGCAAATGACAGGCCGACCATGTCGGCATGGTCGACCACAAATTTTAAAATCTCCAGATCTTCTTTAGTAACTGCGGCAGACGTAATGTGCTCTCCGGTAGATTGATCCCTTTTTCGCTTCGCAGGGACTTTCCACCCGGGTGGGTCATGGTAATACGCACCAGAATCTGTTCTGTTTCTTTTTGCTCAATGATGCCGCTGATGTTTCCATCATCGAACCAGATGGGTTCGCCAACCTTGACATCGTCGAGCACTTCTGGTAGCGAACAGCCAATGGTGGCCGGATGGAACTTGCCGGCCTCGTCTCGGTAACCATTATTTCCCGGTTCGGCACTTTTTACTGAGTATCAGCAGGTCATTGGTTTGCAGAGTAATGCCGCCTGTTTTTCTGGCGAGATTGCCTACCGACAGCAACGTTTTTTTATTTTTTTTTCCTCTCGGTGATGAGCTGCAACTTCAATCCGGGCGTGAAATAGACCGTTTTTGAGGAAGTTGTCATACAGCCTTCAGATGTCGACGCAGCTATTTTCAGTTTCCGTTTGGATCCTCTGGCATCGACAAAAGAAACAATGTCCCCTTCGCTGCAATATCTCAACCAGCTGTCCGGTACAGGGAGGCATACATCAGCATCCATTACTGTTTTAGAGGGCGAATTTTCGGGATAAAACCATATGTGGGCGGGATGTAATACTTCACCAAGATCGTTTCTTTTGGGTCGTACTTTTTTTACAACAGGGCCAGGCTGGAGACTATTTGTGCGAAGTTTCGGTCCGCATAGGTCCATGAGGATGCGGCATTTCCTTGAGGTAGTTTTTTCGGCATGGCGGATGTTGGCTACCATGCGCGTCCAAACCCCGGCATATCATGCGCACAGTTGATGCGGGCACAATTCATGCCGCTGAGTAAAAAATTCTCCACCAAGTCATAATTCTCGGCGGCCTCGCTGGGCATGGTGACCATGATACGCACCCTGCGGCCTGGAGTAGGTTCCCCTAAGAGAGCGACACTGTTTTCCTCCAACAGTCGACGCCCCTCCTGATAACAGAAAATAGGTTTTTCTTTTGGATGCCAAGCCGTACCTACCAGATTGTGCAGATGGGTCAAAACGGTATCAATTGTTGCCTGCACTTTACGCTCCGCACGCCCCATAGACGAGAGTCCGAGATCGGAAAGCTTTACCTGCATCTCCCTGACATCGTGCAGTCGGAAAGCTAAATATTGCAGCAAGTTGCGAGCGCTGTTCTGGTAGTGGGGGTGTATTGTGCGGAGGTTGTGGTAGCCGGCCTCTTTCTCCAAAATTGTTTTTCGGATAGCCAGCAGCTGGGCTGCAAGGTCATTTATATCGGGAGAAGCACAGGGCAGCGGATTATGAAGGCCTGGCTGAAGTCTTTTCATGATTGATCATTAAGAAGGATTGTTGGTTAACACCACAATAAGACACATTTGTTGCTATGCCTGGGGCGAGGTTTTCATCTGGAATATCTGTTTTTATGATTATCACATCAGCTTTCTTTCAGCACAATATATTCACCAGTTCCTTGCTCAATCAAATCCTCTGAACCAACAAATATGAAAAACAAACCGATAATTATGCATAAGATGGAAACCATGAAAACGAAAGCAGAATATGACATGTAAATAACTTCTCAAATACAACATGTGGCTGGAACAAGAAAAAGTGAGCATCACCTCAGAACACAAAAGCGGTGAGCAAATCATGTACTCCTAGCACCCGCTCCTCTCTTAAGATTCATATTCATATAAGAAATAATTCTACTTGACCCTAAGGCAATCTATCCAATCACTTCATCAAGCACATTGATAGCTTAATCCATTTCCGCCTGTGTAATAGTCAAAGCTGGGCGCATGGTCAGGATATTCCCTTCAATGGTTTTTAAGGCGACTCGCTACTCATATCTTTGTTCATGTTGTTCTGAGCATCTTCCACGGCTCTCACTTTTGTTGTTGGATCTTTTACTAAATCTATGCCAATATGCAGGCCGCCCTTGGGGCGATCGTTGTGCTCATTGTTGCCCTCTTCATCGACAATATCTCAAAAAAGGAGATATCCGGAGTTTTGGCTTATTGGGCTGGAGACGGGTTGCAATTTGTAATGCCAATAAATTTCCATACAAGGTGTATAAAATGAAAGAAACAAAGAGAACGATCGGCGAGATCGTTGCCGAAGATTATCGGACGAAAGAATTTGAAGCCCATGGGATCGACTTCTGCTGTGGAGGCAATGTTGCACTCCAGGCTGTCTGCCAGGAAAAAGGGATAGACCTTGTTTTGCTCAAAAAGGAACTCGAGGCAGTAAAGAGCGAACCAGTGGACGCAGTCAAAATTTCACCAAATGGGAAGTGTCGTTTCTGGCGGACTATAACGTGTCAATGTTCACCATACCTATCTCAAAGACAATACCGACAAAGTCACAGCCTACACCCAAAAAAATAGCTGCGGTTCATGGCAGCAATCATCCTGAGACAATTGAAATCGCGTCTATTTTCAACAAAATTGCCACTGATTTGGCAACACACCTCAAGGAAGAGGAAGAAATTTTCTTTCCGGCTCTCAAACGAGTAGACGTACATAAAAAGAAGGGCACGATACCACCGGCAAAAGACATCGAAATGATAAAGGATTCGCTCCAGAGACTCACAGAGGAACATGAAGAAATCGGTGATGCCATCCACAAAATTCGCCGTCTCGCCGGGGAATATACCATTCCAGAGAATGTCTGTAATACTTTTGTGGTTACGTACCAGAAACTTAAGGAATTTGAAGACGACCTCCATAAACATGTGCATCTTGAAAATAACATCCTCTTTCCAAAAGCAGTGCAGCTCGAACAGGAGTAAATGACATCTTAAGAAGACAATGCCAGTGAAATCAGAACCGCTTTCTGTTCATACCAGACAAAATCAAATAACTGAGGGAGTTCAACGACATCACCTGACCCTGGCCGAAGCCACCGACTATTGATCCTGCTTCGACTTGTTCAGGCGGTATGCTGCCCTTGGCTATTTCAATAATTGTCTTTCAAAAATCGCCAGAATACGCTGACCATTATCCTTCATGAAATCTTGCAGCTTCATCAACTCGATCTACAGTCTTTTAAAATCCATTTCATACTGCAGGATTATTTTCTTGATATTGATTGCTTTGGTCTCATCGCTTTTTTGGGTATCACGGTTTTTGGCTGCGGTTCCTTCAAGGAGTTTTATTTTTTCCGGCTTGACGCTCTTCTTGTCATCTTTACTCTCTTTGCCTGTGTTTTTTTCTTGTGCATAAAAATTTCCCAGAGTTGTAGTTGGCAGATTGAACCGGATACTTTTCGATACGCTCGACCGCAAGGAGGAAAATCCTGAACAACTTGAAATTTTCAGCTGTTCAGGGTGCAGAGACGAAAGAAAATATATAGTGTCTTTGAGCTGTTGCATACAACGCGAATTGTCAATATAAACTATCCGTCAACTGAATTGATCGGCTGGAAAACTTCATAGAAGGTACGTTCCCAATCAAACTATCCACCTTGCTCTGAATATCCCTTCTTTCTTTGCTCACGAACCAACGTTTCCAGGCATCTGCGGTCTCCCATTGGCTGATAACAATGTAGTCTTCTGAGTCTTCAGTGCTTTGCAGAGTCACTGTGGAGAGGTACCCGGGCTGATCTTTGGCACGGAGATTTAGTTCAGTCATCAATGGTCTCAATTTATCTGGTTGATTCATCCTAAATTTTCGTTTGATGATCACATATACAGGCATTTGAACCTCCGTTAAGCAAATTTTGAGTCAGCTGTATTGCACTATGTCCAATAACAATCCTATCACTCATAGTAAGACTTTATCTTGAAAATGCCAAATATACCTGCGATTTTCATATCCCAAGGCGTGGAGTGGTTAATGCAACCAGATATCGTCAAGGGAAGCACCGCAACGATCAAACCCCAATGATGATATTCGCTGAAGAAAAATTTTTTACCCCACGTCTAACGTGCGTCGGTCAAAAGGGTTGTTTTGCAGCGGATACGATCTCTGAATGAGTTCACGAGGACTACCAGTAGAGTAAATCTCAGGTGGTTTT
>CAWDYJ010000010.1:0-127306 GCA_963806525.1 uncultured delta proteobacterium | reverse complement strand
TGAATGGCTTCTGGATTCAGAGAGTGAAAACAATTTTAATCGGAGGAAAACAATGGTGAAGAAAATCTCTGTCATGGCCCTGGCCGGAATGCTCGCTCTGCCGACGCTGGCTATGGCCAAAAGCACCACGGATGTTGCCGATCTGGAGAAAAAGATCGAAGAGTTGAGCCGTCAGCTCAATGAGCTGAAAGGCGCGCTGGCCGAACAGAAGGAGCAGAACAAGGCCCTGGCTGAAGATGTCGAAGACCTCAATGACAATATGGAGGATATTGACGACAAGTCCGAGGAATGGGATCTGGCCGCCCGTATCAAGCTGAATGGAGATTTTCGCACCCGCCTGGATTATTACAAGGCTGACAGGGTCTTTGGTAACGACCTCGACAATGACACCCTCTGGACCAACCGATTCCGTTTGAATATGCGGGTCGGAATAACGGAAAATGTCGATTTTAAAGGCCGTCTGGCCATGTATAAGACCTGGGGAAACCAGTCTGCCTTGACCGACGAAAGTGATGCGATGTATCCGATTTTTGATGGCAACGTGACGCGAACTCCCATTGGCAGCAGTGCTCTCTATGTCGACCGGGCCTTTGTCAACTGGAACAATATCGGCGGCTTGCCGATGTGGTTTTCCATTGGCCGCAGGCCGACCACCGATGGCCCTCCGGCCGGGCTGAGAATGAATGTTGATGAGCGGATGGCCACGCCAATGGCCTTTATGGACTGGCCCTTTGATGGAATTTCTCTCGGGTATGCCTGGAACTGGGGCCAGGAAGCATTCGGTGACAGTCGGGTCCGTTTTTGCTATGGACGGGGCTTTGAGGCTGGTCTGCTGGAGGATGACAACGAGGTTAAGGATACCGATTTTGCCGGGCTGAGCTGGGATATTATGCGAAAAGGCAATCGTTTTGCCTATATCCAGAGCTTTATGGCCTTTGATCTGTTCAATTATCCAAATTTCCAGGATGTTTTCTTAAACTAATGCTGTTTTCCCAGCAGCCTCCTCACGGGATGGATATGGCGAGCGGCAAAATCTTGGCAATGTCTGGCATACCTCTGCTGTCTATGAGGATAAGATTTCCAACCTGAATTATTTTATTGCCGGCGGCTGGTCCCAGACCCGGCCGAATAGCAATGGTATGTTCAATGAGTTCAGTATGACCAGCCCAACCGGTACTGATCCCAACAAGGATAATGAAAACGGTTACTCCGCGTACCTGGGGGTACGGTATGATCTCGATGAGGCTGGTTTGAAATTTGGTGCTGAGTTTAACTACGGTTCGAAGTACTGGCTGGCAATGGCCCCGGGAAATGATGATATCTACCAGTCCAAGCTGGCCACCAGAGGCCAGGTCTATGAGATATATACCATCTGGGATCTGCCGACCGGCGAGAAACTTTCCAAGTATGCCAAGACTTTTATGCGCCTGGGATACCAGCACTATGAGTATGATTATTCCGGTTCCGGGGACTGGAATATTGCTCCATATGATCTGAGTAGTTCAAGCGATAAAGAGCAACTGCAGATGTTCGGACAGGATCCTGTGGAAAGTGCCGATCAGATCTACGTCACCTTTGAGGCGTATTTCTAAAGAGCCAAATTAAAACCTGATTCCCCAAAGGGCCATGTTCACTCAAGTGAATATGGCCCTTTTTTATTGCCGCCCGGCTTTGTCTGCTTTACTTTGCAGATGGTCAGCATATGAATGGTGTACAGTATGGTAATTCAACAGAGACAGGTTTTGGAGCATGGGTGAACTATTCGGGCAGTATCCAGTTAAGGGAGAGTTGGCAGCACGAAATGGCAGTCGCTGCAGTTTCATGCTGTTTAATCGGCATGGAGGCGTGAGCAGCGGACAGTATGCATCACTCAATATTGGTGAGCATGTGGGCGATCATGAGGATGCTGTGCAGCAAAACCGCGAGAGGGTCAAAACGATTCTGGCGCTGCCCCGTCTGCTTTCGGCAAAACAGGTTCATGGGACCGAAATATACTGCTTAACGGAGCCGCTGTCGGTCGACAGAGAAGTCGAGGGTTTTGATGCCCTGGTGACTGATCTGTCTGGAGTCGGCCTGATGATTCAGCAGGCCGATTGCCAGGCGGTATTGCTTTTTGATCCGGTGCGCGAAGTGATCGCGGCGGTGCATTGCGGCTGGCGGGGGAGCGTCCAGGGGATTTTGGCGCAGGTGATCTCTGTTATGGTGGAGAATTATGGTACGGCGGCAGAGAATCTGCAGGCGGTGATCAGCCCTTCCCTTGGTCCCTGCTGCGCGGAGTTCGTTCAATTACCATCAGGAATTTCCGGCAGATTTTCAGCGCTTCATGGTCCGGGATAATTATTTCGATTTCTGGCAGATCAGCAGATATCAGCTGGTGAACGCGGGAATGTCCGATGAGCGGATACGGGCGGCAGAAATCTGCACCTGCTGTTCTGATGATTATTTTTCCTATCGGCGGGCAAGCCGCTTAACCGATGGGCTGACCGGAAGAAATTGTTCAGTGATTGCTCTGCAGAAGGGCTGAGTCCAGAATCTCGGATGGAAAACTATGCGCATATTACTTATAGAAGATGATGCAAAAATTGCCTCCTTTATAGAAAAAGGTCTAAAGGAAGCCGGTTTTAGTGTTGACAAGTGTGGTGATGGTCAGTCGGGCCTGGATTGTGCTTTAACCGTCTCCTACGATGCTGCGGTTGTCGATCTCATGCTGCCGCTTCTTGACGGTCTGAGTGTTATCGAGGCCATGCGCAGAGAAGATGTCAATACCCCGGTTCTTATCCTCAGCGCCAAGCAGTCTGTTGACGACAGAATACAGGGACTGCAGCGGGGAGGGGATGATTATATGGTCAAGCCCTTTTCCTTTAGTGAACTTCTGGCCAGGCTTCAGGCGCTTATCAGGCGGGACAAGAAAAACACCAAACCGATGTTTTTGTCGGTGGCCGGTCTGGAGATGGATCTTCTCAAACACGAAGTGTGTCGGGATGGTGAGAAAATCGACCTGCCGGCCAAGGAATATGCTCTTCTTGAATACATGATGCACAATCCCGGTATCGTCCTGTCCAAAACCTCGATCCTTGAGCGAGTCTATGACTATTCCTTTGACCCGCAAACCAATGTCGTTGATGTGCTGGTCTGTCGTCTCCGCAACAAAATCGATAAGGAATTTCAGGATAAGATGATCCATACCGTCAGAGGCATGGGCTATGTCCTTAAAGCTCAGTAGGGAGGATTTCTCCTGGTCCCGCTCAAAGAAAGCGCTGCCGGTATTTTTCCTGCTTTGGGGAGGTGGGACTGCTGCTTGGTCTGGTGTATCTGTTCAGTGTTCATACCCATCTGCAGACAATCGAGCGCGACCAGACGGAGAAACTTCTTGATACCTATCTTGCCGCCAATCAATCGACAAATCGCCTGTTGGGTTGGCATCGGCTGCAGCATGACACCCTGTTGCATGGCTTGTCCTTTCTCCGGATAATACAGGGTCGCGACCAGATAGTGGTGATCGGTGACCAGGCGGGGTCAATCAATTTTAATGGACTTATGGATTTACCGCCTGAGCGTAAAGGGGTATGGCTGTCCGTCGGAGCAGGAGCAGAACAACATATTCTGACCATTATCGTTCGGACATATGATGATGGCGTGATCATTCAAGCCGGCAAGGAAGGTCGCGAAGGATATAATCTTTTTAACCAGCTGGTACGGTATACAATATTTATTGTTGTTTGCAGCATCTTTATGCTTTGGCCGCTTTCCCTCTACTTCATTAAACTCAGCCTCAGCCCGCTGATCGCCACAAGGGAGAAAATTGGTGATCTTATCCAGCGGTCAGAGACCGGGCTTCTTCCGGAGCAGGGCAACGGCCCGGAACTGGACAACCTGTACGGGCAGATCAATCAGCTTATCCGGCAGAATCGGCACCTGGTGGCAGAAATGCAGCATTCTCTTGATAATGTCGCCCATGATCTTCGTACGCCGATGACCAGATTGCGTTCTGTGGCAGAATATGGCCTGCAGGTCGAGGATGACCCATTGCGTCTGCGGGACGCACTTTCCGATTGTCTTGAAGAATCGGAGAGGGTTTTGGCCATGTTGAAGATCATGATGAGCGTGGCCGAAGCAGAATCAGGAACCATGCGTCTGGAACTGCAGGAATGTGATGTGATCTCGACCCTGAAACAGGTTGTCACCCTGTATGAATACGTTGCCGAAGAAAAGAACATAGCCGTGCATTTAGAAGAAGGTAAACCGGTGACAGCTTATCTGGATCTCACCAGGATATCGCAGGTATGGGCCAACCTGCTCGATAATGGCATAAAGTACGGAAGAGAAGGAGGATGGGTAAAAATTGACGTGCAGGTAAGCGGTGGGGAAGTGATCGTAAGCTTTACGGACAACGGCATGGGCATTTCAGAGTCTGAACAGGGCAGAATCTGGGAGCGCCTCTACCGGGGTGACCGCAGCAGGTCCCAACAGGGATTGGGCCTGGGACTCAGCTATGTGCATGCGGTGGTTGCAGCGCACCATGGAACGGTCTCGGTGATGAGTACCCTGCATCAGGGCAGTCGCTTTACCGTCCGTCTGCCGCTTGGTCAGGTAAGTATGCAGGAAAAATCGCAGATAAGCGGAGAATGATCGGACAGTCGGACATCGGGGATATAAAAGTTATCAATGCGGATGCCCGGACTGTGCAGGATAAAATCAATCTGCCGTAAAGGGGCATGGCTTGGATGGGACGGAACATTTGTCAGGTTGGCGTTTTCCAGACCTGTCGCGGCAAGAAAAAGGTTCAGTTCCCTGCTGCCCCAGAAGGTATTGAAGTCGCCGGCAATGATGACTTCCTTGTCGGTATCCTTAATAAGGTCGTGCAGCTGTTCGAGTTGATTCTGCCGATGTCGGTATTTGAGCGACAGGTGGACGATAAAAATGGCGACGGCCTGCAGGTCCGTCTGGATAACCAGCTGTTTGACGCCCTGTTCAAAATAGTGGAAACGAAAATTTTCAATGCTCTGCTTGGTGAGCAGGGCATTTGACTGCTGCTTGAGAACGGGGACTATCTTCGCCAGGGAACTGATGTTGTACTTGCTTTCAACGATGCAATTGTATCCCAGCTTATCGGCGATAGTCTGTGCCTGGCAGCAGTATCCGCTGCGATAGGAGCCGGCATCGACCTCAACCAGGGCAACTATATCAGGATTGACTGCGCCGATAAAATTGATTATTCGCTGCAGATTGGTTGAGGTTCGTTTGAAAAAACCGGCATACGGCACAGGGAGATGATAACCTTGTTTGTGACCGGTGGCGTAGCGTATATTATAAAGTAGAAATCGCATGTTTGTATGATACTGATTAGCGCCATAGGTGGCAATGGCTGGCAGAAAGAAAAGAGCACAAACTTGTGATTTCGTAAAAGCCGGTTATATAATTATTGACTCCGGTAAACGGAAAATAAGCTAGGAGCGTGTCGGAGAAAGCCCTTTTAGCCCATTTCTTCGTTATTGGCAGAAAATTAATGCTCGCAATATTAACTATATGGCTGTGCTTAATTTCCGACCAATGCCTCGAACTGAACCAAAATGGCAATTCTCCGACACACTCCTAGGACTCTTTTTAGTACCGTCAAGCGGCATTAAAAAGAATACCCCCCTGAGGGATGCTCTTTTCAGTCCCCGTGCTTTGCGGGGATAAGTGCCTTGGCGGTATATGTAAGTTATTAATGTTAAAAGTACCCTCGCTTTTCTTGTTTTTTGACAGACTTTTAGGAGTAAGGCACTAAAAGGCTGAGGTTTTCTTTTAAAAAATCAGCAGCAGAGGCTGATCGATTGCACACGCGTCGATTCGCCTATCAGGCAAAGGTTTGGAATATATACTATGATAACAATTGGATCAAGAAAAAGTAAGCTCGCCATGTGGCAGACGGAGACCGTCGCCGGATATCTCAATGACGCCGGAATAAAGACGCAGATCAGTTCCATGGAGACCATTGGCGACAAGATACTCGACACGTCGATTGCCAAGATTGGCAGTAAAGGAGTATTTACCGTTGAGTTGGAGGAGCAGCTGGCCAGCGGCGTAACGGATATAGCTGTCCACAGCGCCAAAGATATGCAGTCGCACTTGCCCGAAGGCTTTGTCCTGATAGCCTTTACGGAGCGCGAAAAGGTTAACGATGTGCTGCTCAGCACGGATCAGTCAATCGATATAACCAACAGTGCGCGCCCTCTGGTGATTGGTACCTCGTCGGTCAGGAGAAGGGCGTTTCTCAGGCACCATTATCCCCATGTTACAATCGTTGAGATGCGGGGTAACCTGCAGACCCGGATCAAAAAGATGCGGCAGGGAGATTGTGATGCACTGATGCTGGCCTATGCCGGGGTCAAGCGTATGGGCTATGGCGATATGATCGTTATGGAATTCGACGAGCAGCAGTTTGTGCCTCCGGTGGGACAGGGGTGTATTGCTATTGAAACTGCGACCTCGCTAGCACCTGAGAAGCTTGAAAAAATCCGGGCATGTTTGAATAACCCGGAGAGTGAAACCTGTCTCCTCGCCGAACGGGCGTTTTTAAAAAAGCTGGAAGGCGGCTGCAGTATTCCGGCCTTTGGTTATGCTGTTCTTGATGGTGATATCCTGAGCCTTACCGCAGGCCTTGCCAGTCTCGATGGCGGCAGAATCCTGCGGAGAACAGAAAAGGGACCTGCCGGGGCTCCTGAACAGCTGGGAAAAAGTGTTGGCGAACATATTCTCAGTAACGGCGGCCGGGAGATGCTTGCTGAAATCAGGAGATTACAGGCCGAATAGCGATTGTCCTGCTAGGTCCTTTTTTTCCCTCTTGACGAATGCTCGGTGAGGGGATAAATAGAAACAGTCAGGGTGTCGCTACGACCTAAAGAGGGAATCCGGTGTGAGTCCGGAACGGGCCCGCCGCTGTGACCGGGGACGAAAATCGCCAAAGCCACTGAACATTGTTCGGGAAGGCGCGATGAGTAGCTTGAGCCGGGAGTCAGAATACCTGCCTTGACACGTAAAGCTTTTCCCCGCGGATCAGGGAAAGGGTAAATGTCTGTGGTGAAATCAGGGCCCCCGGACCAAATCACATTTGGTCCGGGGGCCTTTTTTGTGTCGCCGGATCGAATCTGTTCTTAACTTGGAGGAATGGTACATGGACAAAAAAGAGCTGGCGTATGCCAAACAAACACTGTTGGCGGTAAAAGACTGGGATGCGTTTCAGGACGTTCTCAGATTCTGGGCAAAACTGTTGAAACCCTCAACTATTGATGCCTGATACGGTCGGGGTAAAAAAAGCCTGACAATAAAACAAGAGTCCACTGGGCTCCGTTGCAGTTGACCGGTGGACTCTTTTCCGCGTACAATGGAAAATGAGTGGGCAGGAAGGCCATTGTTTTTAAAACTGCACTGATAAGTGATACGTCGGAAGAAAACTACATGATTAGCGATAAAATCAGAGTCGGCATTATTGGCACAGGCAAACATGGCAGCCGCTATGCCAAACATATCGTTGAAGATCTGGGCCATTGTTTTCAGCTAACCGCCATCAGCAGGCGATCAGCTGCGGCGCAGGAACAGGCCGGTAAATGGAAGACCAGGTTATATAGCGATTGGCGGGATCTGGTCAGCTCAGCGCTGGTGGATGCGGTCATTTGTGTCGCGACCCCCAATCTTAATCTCCCGATTGCCCGGTTTTGCGCCGAGCAGAAAAAACCGCTGCTGATCGAAAAGCCGCTGACTAGCGACTATTATGGTGCACGAGAGCTTGTTGAGCTCTTTGCCAGGTCGTCTCTCCCCCTCACCGTCGGCCAGACTCTCAGATACAACAGTGTCATTCTTGCCCTGCGGGACAACCTGCCGGCGATGGGCAATCTTTTTTCCCTTTGCGCGAGCCACAGGCTGGAGCCGTCATCATTATCCTGGCTCGAACAGCCGGAGATTGCCGGAGGGGGGGTAATATTTCACACGGCGGTGCATCTTTTTGATGCCCTGCGGTTTATTACCGGAGAAGAGGTGGTAAAGATTCGGGCGGTCGCCAGGAAAATTTACAATCCCCGGCTGGAAGACCTTCTCATTGCCGAGGTGATACTGGCAAACGGTGCCGCAGGCATTGTTGATACCAGTAAAGTCAGCCCTTCCCGGGCTGCAGATATGAATTTGTATGTGAAAAAGGGCAGTTGCAGGGAGATCAGATCCACGGTATCCTGCAGAAAATAGTCGGATCGAAGATCGACAATCTGCCCGTCCAACCTCCTGGACCGGCGATTCTGCCGCTTCTTGCTCGACTGGTGTGCCTTCCTTCAAGGCAACGGTAAAAATCCGATTCCCGGAGAGGAAGGACTTGCCGCAGTGAAAATTTGTCACGCCTGCCGAAAATCAGTCAGCCGTCGATCAGTGGGTGGACATTGAGGACTTGTAAGTCGAATGGATTAGGACTACAATGCATATGTTGTTCTGGTGAGTTTCAGGAGATGACCTCACCCGGCAAAAAAATGGCTGGACATGTCACGCTCACTATGATAATTGACAGAACACAATTCAAAGGGAATGAAAAACAGATATATTGATTTGTCGGGGAGTGGCTCAGTCTGGTAGAGCACAGCGTTCGGGACGCTGGGGTCGGAGGTTCAAATCCTCTCTTCCCGACCATTTTTAAAGGGTTTCAGGTGATTGCCTGGAACCCTTTTTTGCTTTTGTCTCTCTCTAATGTACATCAGGAATTAAACGCATTATAATCTTCCCCTGGGGCAGACTTTGAATCCGGGTTTATGTGGGGGCTCGCAACCATCCATCTTTTAGGTTTTAGGGTGAAAATTACTTAGATAATCCTATGTCTTTCTTCAAATCAACTAACCCAAAAACAAGATATAATGCGCTGACCCTGCTGGTCTTAATTATGCTTGGGCTGGTTCTGTTTTTTGGTTTGCGCCCAAAGGGCTGGTCTACTGTCAACAATATTCATTGGTTGCCGGACCAGAAAGCTCTCAGTTTCCATAATCCCGGTATCGCTTACGTTGACGATGTGCACATCTTCGCCACAAGACAGCACGCAGATGCCTTTACTATCGAAATGATAGTCGCACCTGAAAGCACTGGCAGACAAGGTTTCAGGCCAATGTTGACGCTGCACAATGGGGATGATCTTCAGCAGTTGACTATCTGGCACTGGGGGGCTTCAGTCATTGTCATGAATGGCGACGACTACGACTCATCCAGGAAGCTGCCGAGAATTTCTGCCCATGATGCACTGACGCCCGGCGAGGCGAGTTTTATCACAGTCACCTCCGGTGATTCTGGAACCAGCTTGTTTATCAACGAAACATTGGCCAAAGAAATAGATGGCTGGCAATTAACTCTACCGGACACTGGCAAAAAACTGCGACTGATTCTGGGTAATTCTGTTTATGGAAAACACAGTTGGGAGGGAAAAATATACGGTCTCGCTGTTTATGGTAAAGCTCTCTCCGGCGAGAGGGTGAAACATCATTACGAGAGATGGCGTCAGGAGGGAAATCTTGCTGTTGATGCAGGGGATGATCCTTTGCTTCTCTACACGTTCAGTGAATATGCAGACCGTTTGGTGCCGGATCAGACTGACCGTAATCAGCAGTTGCAGATCCCTCTGCAGCAGGTCGCCTTTAAAAAAACATTTTTGTTCTCCCCGTGGCATCACTTTTCCCTGAATCGATCTTTTTTTATCGATGCCATCCTTAATTTTGTTGGGTTTCTTCCTCTTGGGGCGGTTATATGTTACTGGTTGCGGCAATCGTCCTCATGGTCCGGAAGACACGGAGCTTTGGTTACTGTGGGGTTTTGTTTTTTCCTTAGCCTCGGCATGGAAGTCGCGCAGGTATGGCTGCCGAACAGAACCTCAAGCTTGTTGGATCTTACTCTCAATACCCTGGGTGGCTGGTTTGGGGTGCTGCTTGTAAATATTATCCAGAGAACCAGGGCGAACAAATCAAATATATATCTCAATTAATAAGCAGTCATAAGCTGCCAGGCGCATGGGCCACCTACGAGCGTCGAGACCGCAAATACTTTACCATCTCTTAAACAGATTCGATGGGTGTGTGACCAACAATGTTGCCGATCGAGACGACTGGCTGACCGGCTGCGAAGAGCAGTCCAATGTTTACTGGCTCCTCCACGAACAGATGGTCCTTCTGGACATTAGTGGACAATAGGGGTGTACAACGGGGCACCGCAACTGGTTGGTTTTACACCCCGCATCTGCAGAGTGACCGACCTGTATTCCTGTTACGGCTGCAATAGATTTTTAATTTCAAATAGTTGCAACTTGATCTGATAAGTGCTTTGAAGACGGGTACTTCTCAGATCAAGTCAGAATTCATTCAGATAATTTGATAGACAACGAAAATCGCTAAATGCCCTCTTCCAAGACAGAACCGGGTCCGGCAAGCGGCCTGAAGGTCTTCTTGGAAGAGCCGCAGTGCGGGCATTTCCAATCATCCGGCAGATCTTTAAACTGCGTACCGGCTGGAGTGTTGGTTTTCGCCTCTCCTTTCTCTGGGTCATAGATATACCCACAATTGCTGACCTGACATTGATACATATCTTTTGGATTTGCCATATACACCTCCTCAGAAAGTTGATATTTTAGGGCAGAGAAAACATGTCAGTGATTAATGTAACATAACATGACACTCTGCTCCAACACTATTGTTACCACAGTTTCGGGGTATCGGTAATTATCAGGATAGCTTGCGGAGCCGGCGATTTTCCCGTTATATCTGCTGTTGACCCGGCAGGCTGAAGACATAATTGATGGCGTCGTAAAAATTCCCCGGGATATCTTCATCTTGTTCGTTGTTACTAATTTTTATATCATTACGACGTACCGTATGTACGCCGAAACAATATAAAAATTGCACGCCTCCAATATGAAGCTTTTTACTTATCCATCGATATTTGAGGTTTTTACGAACTTGTCATAATTCAAAGGAGAATATATGAAACCCAGACGTTCTAATTTATCTGTTCCAGGGCATGTGGAAAAGATGCACGGCAAGGCTTCTTCCAGCAGTGCCGATGTTATTATGCTCGATTTGGAAGACAGTGTGCCCATAGATGCCAAGGAAAAGGCCCGTGCCCAGGTTATTCAGTCCCTGCTCGATCGTGACTGGACCGGAAAAACCGTCACCGCCCGCATCAATTCTCTTGATACTCCCTTTGCCTACCGGGACCTTCTTGAGCTTGTTGAAAACGCCGGCCATATTCTTGATGCAATTGTCATTCCGAAGGTAAATTCTCCTGGCGATATATCCTTTGTCGATCGTATGCTGGATGGAATCGAGATGAACAAGGGGCTTGCTTCCAGCATTGGTATTGAGGCATCCATCGAGACCGCCGAAGGTCTGCTCCGGGCTGCCGATGTCGCCAGGGAAAGCTCGCGCCTGAAGAGCTTTGTTTTCGGTATTGCTGATTACTCGGCTTCGGTGGGGGCCAGGTTGGTCTCAATTTCCGGACATGGAGAAAAGGAGGAGGAACTCTATCCCGGCCATCGCTGGCATTATGCCTTAAGCAGGATGGTAATGGTCGCCAAGGCCAAAGGTTGTCTGGCCATCGATGCACCCTACGGCAATTTTAAGGATTTGGAAGGACTGCGTCGTTCCGCTGTCATGTCGTGCGCCCTCGGGTGTGACGGGAAATGGGCCATCCACCCAAACCAGATAGACATAATCAACGAAGTGTTCACCCCGTCTCAAGACGATATTGACCTGGCCGCCAGGGTCCTTGAGGCAGACAGCAAAGCGGCGGCGGAAGGCCGGGGAGCAGTGGCCGTAGAAGGACGAATGGTGGATCAGGCCACTGTGCGCATGGCCAGGCAGTTATGGGAGCAGGCAAAACACCTCAAGTTGGTTTAGAACTATTTTTATATTGCCAGGACCTGTTCGATCTGCCGGGAGAGTTCATTTATGGTGAAAGGTTTTTGAATAAACCCTTTGCAGCCCCGCTCCATCAAAGCGGCTGCCTGACCGTCGATCGTGTAGCCACTGGAGAGCAGTACGACAAGTTCAGGTCTCACTTTCTGGATGTGATCGAAAACTTTACGACCGTCAATAGATGGCATAATCATATCAAGGATCACCAGGTCGAAAAGGTCAGCAGATGACTGTATCCGGGAAATTGCCTCTTCGCCCCCCTTTGCGGTTGTGACCAGATAGCCAAGTCTGGTAAGCATTGCCTGACCCACATCAAGAATCATCTGCTCATCATCCACCAGGAGCACGGCGCCTTTACCTCTGGTCATCGCAACCTGCTCCTTGTCATCTGGTATTGGCGTTGCCAGAGACAATGGCAGGAGTATCGAAAAAGTCGAGCCCTTGCCCGGGGAACTCGTAACGTCTATAAAGCCGCCATGATTTTTGATAATACCATAGGCGGAGGCCAGGCCGAGACCTGTTCCCCGCCCTTTAGCCTTGGTGGTGAAAAATGGCTCGAAAATTTTTTGACGGGTTGTCTCGTCCATCCCGATCCCCGTATCGGTTATGGTAATCTTGGCATAATCACCAGGACTGATCTGGTAAGGATAGGCGGTGTCGACTCGTCGATTGTGGTTATTGCCGTCTGCAGAGTCAGACTGCCGCTCTCGGACATCGCCTGCCAGCCATTGATATAGAGATTGAGCAGAACCTGTTCAAGCTGTCGTTTGTCGGCGTCGACGATGATGGGGGCAACGCTCAGCTCGGTATAAATCTCTATATCTTTTCTCGTGCGACCAAACAGTGAAATGCTGGTTTCCATCAGCTCATTTATATCAACAGGCTTCACTTCATATTTTCCGCCACGGGCAAAACCAAGCAGTTGCTTGGTCAGGTCGGCAGCTCTCTTGATATATTCTTCGATTGACTGTAAATGCTCGGCGCAGACGTTAGCCACCGGCGGATCAAGCGCCATCAGGGAAACACGCCCCTGGATACCCCCATCAGCAGGTTATTGAAATCGTGGGCAATGCCACCGGCAAGTGTGCCGAGAGATTCCATTTTTTGGGCACCCAGTAATTGTTTGTACAGTCGCTGCCTTTCAGCTTCAGCTTTTTTTTCAGGGGTAATGTCACGCAGGTGCTCAATGATTTTGGTGATATTCCCTTGAAAAGAGCCTTTTTTTAAATACATACTACATTGTGGTTACTTGTTCTTTAGGAGAGATTGTAGCATCTCCATCGGGAAGGGAAAGAAGATCGTATTGGAATTTTTATTCGTTGATATGTCACTGAGTGTCTGCTGGTAGCGAAGCTGCAGTGCCTGCGGATTTTAGAGAAATAAGGAATCTTGATGGTTGTTAGATCGGTCTTTCCTCATCTCAATTATATTGAAAGACCAGGTGAAAACTGGAACAGTTCGGCTAATTGTCTTCGGTCCATCTGTTTGATGATACCGGCCTCATCTTCCTGAATCAGAGAGGTCGCCAGTTCGCGTTTTTTGGTTATCAGCTGATGGATCTTTTCTTCCAGAGTCCCCTTGGTGATCAGTCGGAAGACCTGGACCACGTTTTTCTGGCCCATCCGATGGACACGGGCGGTGGCCTGTTCTTCCCGGGCCGGATTCCACCAGCGATCGTAATGGATGACTGCCTGGGCACTGGTCAGATCGATCCCGACACCGCCCGCCAGCAGACTGGCGCAGAAGACCCGGCAGTCTGGATCTGTATTGAATTCATCAATCATCTTCTGCCGTTTGCCGACCGCCATATTTCCCTTCAGACTGGCAAAACGTATCCCGGCCGTGTGCAGGTAGTCTCTCAATAAGTTCCAGCATCCCGGTATACTGACTGAAAACGACAAATTTCATATCGGCGGCCAGCAGTTCCGCGGTAAGTTCGACAAACAGGTCCCATTTGCCGCTGGTATACTCTTCTGGGATCGTTGCATCCTTGAACCAGACAGGGATGGCAGCAGATCCGCTTGAGTCGGGTGATGGTGGCCAGGATATTCATATACGGGATAGCAGCCGTATCACTTTCCAGCTCTTCAAGATCTTTCTCCCTGTCCTTGATGACCTCCCGGTAAAGGCTGATCTGGTCATCGCTCAGCTCGCATAGACGATTATCTTCTATTATTTCAGGTAATTCTGTCAATACCTGTGCCCTGCTTCTCCTGAGGATAAAGGGATGGATCAGTCGGCCGAGCCGTTCGCGCACTTCGGTATTGCCATTTTCGGTTATCGGCTGCACATAGAGCCGCTCAAATTGCCGTTCGCTGCCGAGAAGTCCAGGCAGGCAGATATCAAACAGGGACCGGAGATCCTGCAGGGAATTTTCGATGGGTGTCCCGGTCAAACCGATCTTCACTCGACCATTCAGACTGGCTACGGCCTGGTGTATTGCCGTTTTGCGATTTTTTAGATTTTGGATCTCATCGAGCAGGATGATGTCAAAGGAGCACATTCGTAACTGTTCCAGGTCCTGCCTGACGACACCATAGGTGGTGAGGATGATCCCACTGTTCTTGTACCTTCGCCAGATCCCTCTGTGGTCCATAGTAGACACCATAGTCCAGATCCGTGATAAAATTCGTCGATTTTTTCCGCCCAGTTCAGCACCACCGAGGCGGGGCAGACCACCAGCATCAATGTTTTTTTCCTGTCCGGGCGGCAGCCTGCAGCAGCGCCAAGCCCTGATGGGTTTTGCCAAGTCCCATATCATCGGCCAGAAGTCCCCCGATCCCCAGTCTGAACAGCCGGTTCAGCCAGGCCAGACCGTTGCGCTGATACGAACGCAGATGGCCGGGTACCTGGGTGAGTGAAGTGTCATCGGTCCAGCAGGCCACATCGAGCAGACTCGGCAAGCCTTTGTCGAAGAAGTTTCTTCTTGACGGTAATCTTGACCTCGGGGATGACTGCCGTGAGGGCCAGCATCTCCCGGTAGCTGAGGCGAATCTTGCCTGAACCTCGCATCGAAACGGTCTTCAGCCAGTTCGTAGAGCCAGGACAGCGGCGTACCATCAATCTGCAGCCACTGCTTGCCTGGCAGACAGGTCAGATTTTGTTCTCTGGCTGTCAGAATATCATTTAAGGTGATACTGGTATTGCCGAGGCCGTAATGGCAGGACAGATAACACCAGTCATCCCGCTCTTCGAAGGAATCAATGACCAGCCGATCGGGAAATTCACGGATCTGCAGCTGCAGGAGATCCGGATCGATGATATTGTCCGGAAAGTGCAATGGCTTCTGGTTTGCACTCAGAAAGGCCGGAATATCATTGGGGGCCACCGTAAACGGGCTATCTCTTGTCTCTTCATTTTGCAGGAAACCAAGGAGGGGTAGAGCCGACACCGGTTTGGAAGGATTGCTGAATGTCCCCTCGGTTGGGAGACGGGTGGTTGGTAGAAAACCTTCACCATCCAGATAGTATGCGCCGGAAAAGCGATTTTCTGCCAGGTCCTGCCGGTCAAGGATTCTGCCGTCTTTCAGACGCAGACACGGTCTGACCTCCAGGCTATTTTCCTCGTTAAAAAAAACGCGAAAACATTCCTTGGCAGCAGGCAATATTTTTACTTCTTCCGAGGGAAAAGGAATGTTTCTCACCATTTCCCAAGTTTTTGTCTCTTGGCAGGAAGATCTTCAAGCCCCCGGTTCGCTCATGTCACCAATGTGCAAGAAGAAACAGGACGAGGCTGGATCCCGATGAAATTCGGGGAGTCTGTCCCCATGGAAGAGTGTAGAGCATCCGGGCAAGCCAGATCCAGAAGGAGGTATCCTTTTGCCATCCGATGCTGCAGCTGCCGGCCTGTTCGAGCTGACGTTCGCTGGCAGTCTTGGTCCAGACCTGCAGTTGTTTGTTGAGCAGAGTAAAATCTTTCCTCCGGCTTTTCCGTAGTCGTTTTCCGAGGCTTACCTGGGAAAAGTTGTTCTCCTTGTCGTACCCATGTATCCGGAATGTTCACCTGCACATCTCCTTCAGTCAGGTGTACATCTCCCAGAGGGAAAATCCCTCTCCAGGAGTACGATGAATCGTATATTTGCGTCCGGCTTAGCCACTCATACAGGAAAAGACCAATCTTCAACCAGTTGCTTTCGGCAAAGGCGAGGGGTATTGGGAGCGCCTTTGACTGTCCCGCGGGACAATCAGGCTGAGGATAGCTAAAGCCGCCATATGTTCGCATTTTTTTTCATTGGATTGGAGGCGGCAGAGACCACAATGGCTGTTCCGGATGATAAATCCCTGGTGCAATTTTGCACTTTTTTCAAACTGCAGCGTTACAGTTGCCCCTTGGTCAACGAGAGCCCCGACCGCATTTCGGATGCAGTGAAATCGTTAATTTTATTTCTGCGTATCAACTCCAAGCCTTTATCAAGCATTGATGGTGAAAACCATGGCTGCAGCTGAACCCCTTCCAGGACCGGAAAAAATAAGGGGATTGTTTCGTTTTTGAAATTATACATATGTCTGAAAGTGTCCCTTATCAATTTTTCGAGTTGCGCAATAAAGCTGTGACCATAGGTTTTGCCATTATTGGCCATACCGGAATCTATCGTCAATGACTTTTATGTCTGAACAAATTCAATGCAGTTTTTTTCCATAACCCCTTACTATAATTTGGCTTACTGGTAGACCATTTTTCACGACAATCAGGAGGACGTTCTGTTTTTAAGTTAAAAGCTGGAATCTCCTTGAAAGAATTGGGTATACTCGGTTCTTTTTCGAAGTCTTGTCCTTAATGCGGATACTTCTTATTGTTTATGACGCGTATAACAAATGAGAAAAAATTTAGGGTTGAAAGGCTGAACGCTTCCTTCACCTTTTTCGAGTTTTGTATAAGAGAAAATCATGGCAAATAAATTGTATGTGGCGGGAACGGAACCCCGCAGTGGTAAATCGGCTATCATCCTTGGCCTGATGGAGCTTTTGACCAGAAATATCAAGAAAGTGGCATTTTTCAAACCGCTTATAGAGGTGGACTATTCCAGGGTCGGCAAGATCAGGCGGGATAATACCATCAAGCTTATCAAGCAACATTATCATCTGTGCGCCGATTACTATGAGATGTATGCCTACACAGTCACCGAGGCCAGTCAGCTCATTGCCCTGGGTAAAAATGCCGAGCTGCATGAAGGCATAATGGCCAAGTACAATAACCTCGCTGCAAAAGTCTGATTTTGTCCTGTGCGAGGGTATTGAACTGGAGGGGGCAACCGCCTCTTTTGATTTTGATATTAATGTCGATATAAGCAATAATCTCGGCTGTCCGCTGATGCTGGTTGCCGGGGCGAAAAACAAAACAGTAGAGGAGCTGGTTCGTTCCATCAAGGTGTACTCTGAGTCTCTGGCTGAAAGAAGTTGTGATCTTGTGGCAACGATCGTCAACAGAGTGGATCCGGCAGCTGTTGAGGCAATGGAGAGAAGACTCGCTCAGGAAAATATCGGCGGGAAAAAACAGCTTGTGTATGTCATTCCCAATGATGAAAATCTCGGTAATCCCTCTGTCGGAGAGGTCGCCCGGCTGTTGAACGCTGAAATCCTTTATGGAGAGGAAAACCTCACCCGCCATGTGCGCAGTTTTACCATTGCCGCCATGCAGCTGAGAAATTTTCTTGGCAGGATTGAATATGGCACGCTGGTTATCACTCCCGGTGACCGCTCCGATGTTATCCTTGCCTGTCTGGCTGCAGGAGAGTCGATGACCATGCCGAATATTTCCGGGATCATGCTGACCGGAGGGCTCGTTCCCGAAGAACCGGTACAGAAGGTTATTGAAGGATTTAAGAAAACTGTTCCGATAATTTCGGTGAATGAGAATACCTTCGAGGCGGCAATCCGGGTAGATAATATCCATGCTGCAATTACTCCGGACAATACCAGAAAGATCACCCAGGCTCTGGCTGTTTTTGAACGGCATATCAATATGGATGAGTTGAGTGATAGAATTATCAAGACCAAAACCACCATTGTTACGCCGAAGATGTTTGAATCCCAGCTTCTCCAGCGGGCCAAGGCGAATAAGCAGCATATTGTGCTGCCGGAAGGTGAAGACGAACGGGTTCTTAAAGCCGCAGAAATCCTGCTGCGTCGTGACGTTGTCGACTTGACCCTGCTTGGCCGGGAAGACAAAATAAATGAACGGGTCAGAAGTATGGGCCTGCATCTGCAAAAAGCAACAATTATTGATCCGAGGACTTCGCCTCTTCTTGATGAATATGTGGAAACCTATTACCAGCTGAGAATAGATAAGGGCATAACCCGCGACATTGCCCGGGATCTCATGGTCGATCTGAATTTTTTCGGTACCATGATGATCTATAAAGGGCATGCCGACGGGATGGTCTCCGGTGCGGTGCATACCACCGCCGATACCATACGGCCCGCATTTCAGTTTATTAAGACGAAACCCGGCTGCTCGGTTGTGTCCAGCGTTTTTCTGATGTGTCTGAATGATCGGGTCCTTGCCTACGGCGACTGTGCTGTCAACCCGGATCCGACCGCCGAGGAGCTGGCCGAGATCGCCATCAGTTCAGCGAAGACGGCTGCCCTGTTTGGGGTCCACCCGCTGGTGGCCATGTTGTCCTATTCCTCCGGTAGGTCAGGCAAGGGCCAGCAGGTTGAGAAGGTGAGAAGAGCTACGGAAATCGCGCAGGAAAGAGCAAAAACGCTCTATCCCGGCCTGGAAATTGAGGGGCCGATTCAGTACGATGCGGCGGTTGATATGGAGGTGGCAAGGACAAAAATGCCAGAGAGCAAGGTTGCCGGCAGGGCGACGGTTTTTGTCTTCCCCGATCTCAACACCGGCAATAATACCTATAAGGCAGTGCAGAGATCGGCCGGTGCCGTTGCCGTAGGCCCTGTTTTGCAGGGATTGCGTAAACCTGTTAATGATCTGAGCCGCGGCTGCCTGGTGACCTGACATTGTCAATACCGTGGCGATCACTGCAGTTCAGGCTTATGCCGATAAGAAATCCGATCTTTGACCGCAAAGTTTGGATTTAAGGAATCGCATGGTGTCAGCAATAGAAATATACCTGTTTGACTGGGGGGACACCCTGATGGTTGATTTCCCCGGTGTTCCTGGAAAAATGTGCGACTGGGATATCGTTGAGGCCGTGGACGGTTCTCGGGAGGTGCTTCGGCACCTGGCGCGGCAGGCGAAAATCTACATAGCGACAGGTGCGGCCGAGTCAACCGAGCTCGACATCAGGCAGGCTTTTGATCGGGTTGATTTAGGCCGCTTTATTTCCGGTTACTTTTGTCAGGCCAACCTCGGTGTAATTAAAGGTACTGCTGCGTTCTTTCCCGCCATTCTGGCCATACTGGGCAGGCCGGCGACATCTCTTGCCATGGTCGGGGACAGCCTGGTCAAGGATATCGAACCTGCTGCAGCTGTCGGCATGAAACCGATCTGGCTGGCAAACGGCAGAAAAGGCAGGGTACCGCACGGTACCAAAATTATCAACCACCTTCGTGAACTATGCTTCTGACACGTATTACACCTTCTTGCCGGCCTTCATTTTTCTGACTAATTCGCGCAGATAATCGAGCCAGTTGTCCATGCCTGCTCCGGTTGTTGAGGAAAGATCCATGGTTCTAAGCTGGGGGTTGAGCCGAAGGGCGTCAGCGGTTGCTTCCGGCACGGGAAAATCAAAATAGGGCAGAAGGTCGGTTTTGGTGATGACAAAGGTGTGGGAGCTGGTAAAGGCTTTGGGGTATTTTGCCGGCTTATCAGGACCTTCCGGGACGGAAACCAGAACAACACGCTCATGCTCTCCGAGGTCAAAGGTGGCCGGGCAGACCAGGTTGCCGACATTTTCTATAAAGAGCAGGTCGATGGCTTCACCACCCGGCTCTTTTTGCAGTCGATGAAAGCCTTTATGGGTCATGGCCGCGTCAAGGTGGCAGGCACCGCCGGTCGTCAGTTGAATCACCGGAACACCTTTTGCCCTGATCCGTTCGGCATCGCGTTCCGTTTCAATATCACCTTCGATAACCCCGATGTTTATTTCTCCCTTCAAGGCCTCGATGGTGTGTTCCAGCAGGGTTGTTTTTCCGGAACCGGGGCTGCTGATCAGGTTGAGGGCGACCGCACCGATTTCATCGAAATGTTCTCGGTTGGCTCGGGCCAGAGCGTCGTTTGCGGCAAACAGGCTGGCATGAACATCCACTGTCTTACTGTGGCTATGGCTATGCGTCCTGGGAATGATCATGGTTGTGGCTATGGTCTGAAGGGCTTGGGCAGCCGCAGGTATCGCACATTTTGTTACCTCATTCAATTATGATGACCTTGAGATTCCTTGCACCATCATGGTTGAACCAGCATCGTTATCGAATACGTGCTATAGATTATTTTCAACACAAGCGCAGATGAACGATTTTTACAACGCCATCGATTATTCCATTTCCATCTGCCGCAGCATAAGATCATTGCCGCCATCGGGGATAAGCAGTAACTCGCCACAGGCCGGGCACTCCTCCGGTTTTCTGCCGGCGGTGACCTCTACGTGACTGCAATTTGTGCAGCTGTAGCTGACCGGTGGCACCTGGATAATCAGTTTTGCGCCCCGCACCAGTTCATCGTCCGCGGAAAGAATATCAAAACCGAACTGGAAAGAATCGACAACAACCCCGCAATGGGGGCCGATTTCCATGGTAACGCTGATGATCTTGGTCGCTTTGTTTTCTACGGCCAGTTCTTTTAACTGTTGAAAAAGTCCTTCAACTAATGAAATTTCATGCATAATGATGTTTGTTGCATGCCGATTGATTTATTTCTTGGTGACTTTAACGCCCAGATCGGCCAGGCGGGAAAGGATCATTTCTGCGACTTCAACCTTGCGCTGCTGCCACCACATCAGAGAGTTCGATGGATTCCTCCAGTTCCTTGGGAATCACCGTATAGAATTCAATATGTTCGGGGGCTGCGTCGCGCAATTTCGATACCTCAAGAATCTCCAGCAGACCGAGTTGATGGGGAGACATCCGGGTTTGGAAATTGCCGGCTTTTACATCATCCAAGGTGAAAAAATGAAAAGATCCAGGTTCACCTTCAATATCAACCACATCGATGACAAATATCGGGTCGCACTCCTCGAGAAACGGGGCCATGTATATCCCGGCAGTACCCACATCCTGAATTTCCACATTGTCCGGGAAAGTATAGTGTTCCTGGAGGTAATGGACCACATGGACGCCAAAACCCTCATCTCTTAAGATAAAATTGCCGATACCGGCAATGCCGATTTTTTTATCTATTTTCATAATATATTTTAATTTCAATCCGTTAGCAGATACGAGGCAGGGGGACACCGTGCAGCGGGGTGACGACTCTTGCTCCGCCGACCGGGGTATTGATGATGACTCTCCCAGCTTTCCCAGCGACAAGTCTGCCGATGATTGCAGCCTCTTTCCCCTCAGGAGTTGCCCGCATGACGGCAAGGGCCTGCTCGGCCTGTTCTCCGCTGACTATGGCCAGACATTTGCCTTCGTTCGCCAGATAGAGCGGCTCCAGACCGAGGAGTTCGCAGGCAGCCCGAACTTCCGGGCGTACGGGCAGGGCCTCGTCGGAAAGTTCAATGCTCAGACCGCTGTTTTCGGCAATCTCATTGAGGGTGGAGGCGACCCCGCCCCTGGTGGGATCGCGCAGGGTATGGACTGTGCCACCCGGCAGTTCCTTTAACAGAGTGGCGACAAGAGTATGCAGCGGCATGGTGTCGCTGCGCAGATCGCCCTGTACGGAGATCCCTGCCCGCCGGGTCATGATGGTAATGCCGTGATCGCCCATGGTCCCGGAGAGAATAACCGCATCGCCAATCTTGGCATTTTTCGAGGAAATATCAATGCCTTCATCGACAAAACCGATGCCGGAGGTGTTGATAAAAATTTTATCGCCCTTGCCTTTAGGAACCACTTTGGTATCACCGGTGACCACTGGGACTCCGGCTTCTTTGCAGGCCTCGCTGATGGAGATGATGACTCGTTCGAGTTCTTCAAGGCTCAGCCCTTCTTCGAGAATCAGTCCCAGGCTCAGGCAATAGGGAGTGGCGCCGCGCATGGCCAGATCGTTGATGGTGCCATGAACGGCCAGTTTGCCGATATCCCCACCGGGGAAAAAAATGGGATCGACAACATAGCTGTCTGTGGTAAAAGCCAGTCTGCCAGGCCTGTTTTCCAGGATGGCACTGTCTTCAAGGTCGCGCGAGAATTGGGTTGTCGAGATGTTTGAGAAAGAGTTCACTGATCAGCTGCTGGCTGGCCAGACCACCGCTGCCGTGGTCGAGTAAGATTGTTTTTTCTGACATTGAGTTGTTCTATTCCTTTAGAGTGACTTTAGTAAAAATTTACGTTGCCAGGTATTGTCAATATCCGGACTAAAGATCCCGTCCGTATTTATGGTAGGCGGCACAGGTTCCTTCACTGGACACCATGCAGGGACCAATCGGGTTGGCCGGACTGCACCTGGTATCGAAAAGAGGACACTCTCTTGGGGTGTTCATTCCTTTGAGAATGTTGCCACACATGCAGCCTTTGGGTTCTTTTGCTTTCGGCAAGGTGATGTCGAGCCGTACTTCGGCGTCAAAAGCTGCATATTTTTCACGAATCTTTAAGCCGCTTAAAGGAATGCGACCAAGCCCTCGCCAGTCCATATCGGCAGGCTCGAAAATTTCCTCAACCATTTTTTGGGCGCGAAGATTGCCTTCCCAGGAAACGGCACGGGGATAGACATTTTCCACTTTGATATCGTTGCTGCCGACCTGACGGGCCAGGAGGATAAGGCTTTTTAGAAGATCGGCGGTTTCAAAGCCACCAACCACACAGGCAAGATGGTATTTTTGGGCCATCGGTTCCCAGGCTCCCGCCCCGATGATCGAGGAGACATGGCCGGGACAGAGCAAACCGTCAATCTTCAGGTTCGGATCACTGAGCAGGGCTTCCATTGGCGCCGGCATGGTTTTCTGGGTTGAGAACACCACAAAATTTTTAATATTTCTGGTTTTGGCGGCCAGAATTGTTGCGGCGATTCCCGGGGTGGTCGTTTCAAAACCAACGCCAAGAAAGACCACAAGCTGCATCAGGATTTTGTATGGCCAGATCCAGGGCGTCCATTGGAGAGTAGACGATGTCGACCTGGGCGCCGCGGGAACTGGCCTTGGCAAGAGAGGTGTGGGTGCCTGGCACCCGAAACAGGTCGCCGAAAATAGTTACCCGCACTCCGGGGCGGTCAGCCATGGCAATAAACGCATCCATATGGGAGGCGGAGGTGACACAGACAGGGCAGCCAGGACCGGAAACGAGTTCCATGCCTTCAGGGAGGATGCTCCTCAGCCCATTGCGAAAGATTGCCATGGTGTGGGAACCGCACACCTCCATTACCCGCAGTGGTTTGGTGACGGCTTTTTTCAGCTCTTCAACCAGCGGTTTTGCCAGACTGCTGTCGCGGTATTCATCAAGGTGTTTCATGGTGATCCTGGATCAGGAAAGCAATTCATCCGGAGTATTTTCGGCGAGTTCACGCAAGAGAGCGATATTTTTTAACGCCTCTTCCTCGATCAGAGAATGGATGGCAAATCCGGCATGGATAATGACATAATCACCGACTGCCGGCCAGTGGTCGACGATGTCCAGCCGAACCTCTTTACTTATTCCATCGGTATCAACCGTGGCTATCTGGTTACTGGTGAAATCGTCCGGGTCACCCTGAACGCTGGTCACCCGCATTGGAATTGCGAGACACATGGAGCAGACCTCCTATAATTGTCTGACCGAAAGAAATCGCCCCGTCATTGATGGGCAGCGAATTTCCGGTGTAAACTTGTACATTGTATTACTCTTCAATGTATGTAAAAGGCCTTCAAGGAGAAGACTGTTTTGCATACATCCTCCAGAAAGCACAACCTTCCGGATGCCGGTTTGAAGTGCAAGAATTTCTATGAGTCTGGTGATGCTGCCGATGAGCATCGCATGGAAATCCAGGGCAATAGAGGATTTAGCTTCACCTCTGCTCATTCCATCCAGTATCCTTTTAACAAATTCCGCCGAACAAATCTCCCATTTTCCGTTATTTTCTACCAATGAAGGCAAAATGTTCGTGTGCGAATTGGGCAAAATATTTTCGGTCCAAGTGCGGTTCTGGCTTTTTTGGCCAGTGTTTCCAGTTCCATGGCTGCCTGGCCTTCATAGCTGATCTGTTGGCGTACACCGAGGAGGGAAGCTATTGCATCAAAGAGTCGACCGCAGCTGGAGGTGAGTGGTGAATTGAAGTCGCCCGCAAGCATGGCGGATATAACGCTCAAGTTTCTCCCGGTCGAGTTGCCGCAGTGTTTTGGGGAGTTGGTCCATGGACAGCCCGTCTGCACCGAAACTATGGAAAAGAGCGGACACTCCCATGCGCCAGGGTTCGGCAGCGGCCACATCGCCACCGGGCAGATGCAGCTGACTGAGGTGACCCAGTCGGGCATAGGACGTCAGTTCTGCTTGCAGAATTTCTCCGCCCCAGATCGTACCATCATCACCCAGACCGGTTCCGTCAAGTATTACCGCCAGCACCGGCTCCTCAAGCCCATGTTCGGCCATAACGGCAACGGCATGGGCATGATGATGCTGCACCTTGTAGAGTGGCAGCCTGCATTGCACAGCATATCTGCTGCTCAGATAGTCAGGGTGCATATCACAGGCCACAGCTTCCGGTTCGAACTGGAAGACCTTTTTCAGGTGTTCTATTGATTCCTGATAGAAGTCATAGGATTCCAGGTTGTCGAGGTCACCGATATGCTGGCTGGGAAGGATGGTCTGCCCACGCCCAAGGCTGAAGGTGTTTTTCAAGCCTGGACCGCAGGCTAAAATATTGGGCAGTTCCCAGGTATCTGGAGAGGGGCCGGGGCAAAACCACGGGCACGTCGCAGAATAAACGGCTGGTCAGCCATGATTTTCACCACCGAGTCATCGACCCGGGTGACAATCTCACGGTTATGGAGAAGAAAAGATCGGCGAGAGGACCAAGTCGGACAAGAGCGTCTTCATTGGCGGTGCAGATAGGTGTGCCGCTGATATTGCCGGAGGTCATAACCAGTACTTCGGGGCAGTCATCCTGCGGAAAGAGGAGATGATGGAGCGGGGTGTAGGGGAGCATGACGCCGATCTCATCAATTCCCGGGAGCCAGATTATCGGCAAGTGCTGTATCCTTTTTTCTTGGCAGAAGAACAATTGGGTGTTGTGGTGAAGTAAGCAGTTCTTCTGCATCCGGGGTGAGGTGACAGAATTTTTTTACAACCTCCACGATCGCCACCATAATAGCCAGTGGCTTGTCGGGTCGCCCTTTTCTTGCGCGGAGTAAAGCCACCGCTTGCGATGAACAGCCATTTACCGCGAGATGAAAGCCACCCATGCCCCGGATAGCCAGCACCTGTCCATCTTTTAAAAAGGATGCTGTCTTAGCCAGGGGGGAATGGCGCTCTAGTCCGGGTGCCCTCTCTATTGTGCAATGAAATATTCGGGCCGCAGTCCGGGCAGGCATTTGGCTGGGCATGGAATCTTCTGTTGCCTGGATCATGGTATTCCTCTGTGCATGCCTTGCACATTGGGAAAACCTTCATCGAGGTTTGTGGTCTGTCGTAGGGGATGGTTTCGACGATAGTAAAGCGTGGACCGCAGTTGGTGCAGTTGATAAAAGGGTAGTGAAATCTTCTGTCGCCGGGATCAAGCAGTTCACTGAGACAGTCGCTGCAGAGGGCGATATCCGGCGGAATTGCGGTATTGGCGGAGCTGCCGGCTGTGCTGGGCAGAATTGAAAACTTTGTCTCTTTGCTTTCAGCGGTCAGGGGGAGGGGGCGTGTTTCAAGAGAGGTGATTCTTGCCAGCGGGGGAGCCTCTTGCTCGACTGCCTGCAGAAATAACTGCAGTTTGTGATCTTCTGCGGCAGCAATAATGACCACGCCGTCACTGGTGTTGGTCACCGTACCGGCAATCGCAAAACGAGAGGCCAGATTGTAGATAAAGGGTCGAAACCCTACGCCCTGGACAGTGCCCCGAACGAGAATTTCGACCCTCTGATGCCTATGCTTCGTGTTTGAATTTGTCACCGGTAAAGATGGAGGAAATTAATCCCTCCGGTTCGGTGCAGTCGTTCCATATGCACAGATAGATATGGACGACGGCAAAGATCATAAACCACCACATGGTCAAGATGGTGGAGAAAACGAGCAGACTGCTGGCTGCCGAAAATCATCAACCCCCATTTCTCCCAGAAAGGAACTTCCGGGAAAAGCATGAAGAAACCACTGAAAATCATTAACAGAGCAGCGATAAAGGTGATTAAATAAGCAAGTCCGGCCAGAATATTATGGCCGAGCCGTTCGTCGTGCTTGTCGCTGATATAGCTGTACTGGAGCAGGGTCATTTTCAGATTGTTGAGATTCCGCCTGGTGATCGGCAGAATATCCCAGATTCTCTCCTGGGCATTACCGAAAATGTACAGAAAAAGCCTGATCAGTACAGCTGATGACAGAACGTACGCCGCAATATAATGGATGTAGCGCATTGTTGCCATCGGGAAGCTTGCACTCCCTTCGAGCAGGGTGTTTGTCCACGGATTGTTGATGTAAAAGCCTGTGACCACCAGAAAAACGATAGACAGGGCAAACATCCAGTGGAACAGCCGGAGCAGTACGCTCCAGCAGTGATATCTCTCATAAGTTGCCATTCTTGTTACCTCCTGTGTTTTTCGCCGGAAAGAAAAGTTTTAAATAGTGTGGTTCCACCTTACAGCGCTTTCACTTTTATAACTTCCTTACCTTCCGGGTCGAGCATATGAACGGCACAGGCAATACATGGATCGAAAGAATGCACGGTACGCAGAACCTCAAGAGGTCTTTCGGGATCAGCAATCGGATTGCCAATAAGAGATGCCTCGTAGGGGCCGAGCTGATCACTTGCGTCACGTGGGCCGGCGTTCCAGGTAGAAGGTACGACACACTGGTAGTTTTTGATCTTTCCATCCTGGATGACAATCCAATGGGAGAGCAGACCGCGTGGTGCTTCATGGATCCCGACGCCGCGTCTGTTCGCCTTTGGGGAATACAGGTGGATTGAAGATCTCGTAATCGCCGGAATCAATATTGGCTATGAGGAGATCCAGATGTTTGAGGGCAAGGTCAGCCATCATACCGGCACGGACGGCGCGGGCGGCGGTACGGCCAATAGTACCGAAAAGGATGTCCGGTCCTAATGTTGTGCCGGCCACTGCACTGACGCGGCCAAGGAGGGCATCGACGCTTTTAACCGTCAGCTCATGACCCTGGGCGTAACCAACAAGCATCTGGGCCAGAGGACCTACCTGCATTGGTTTGCCCTGGAAGCGTGGAGCCTTTAACCAGGTATATCGGCCATTATCCTCGAAATCGGTATATTTGGGATCAGTTGACGATTCCCATGGGTGCTTGGACCAGTCACCGTCATACCAGGCTCTGGCGATTGATTCTTCAACATTGTCCTTGAAGTATGGATCATCGCGGCCGGTCATCGGTTTGATGGTTGCCAGGTCACCGTTGAAGATGGTTCCGCCAGGCAGATCGGCTTTGGTTCCGGCTGGATCAAGGAACATGTCCGGGGCGGCAAGATAGTTGGTAACACCGTTACCGTATGGGATCCAGTCAGCATACAGCGCACCAACCGCTGCAACGTCAGTCTGGTAGACCATCTCGATAAAGGATTTTACTTCCTCTACCAGTTGTTTGATATAGTAGAGACGCTCCATGGTCACCGCAGTCTCGTTTTCAGCATAAATATTGGTGGTGACGCCGCCAACCGAGAAATTCTGGATATGCGGGTTCTTACCGCCGATGATGCCCAGAGCCATGGTGGCTTTACGCTGATAATCAAGGGCTTCGAGATAATGGGAAACCGCCATCAGATTTGCCTCGGGCGGGAGCTTCATTGCCGGATGGCCCCAATACGCGTTGGCGAAAGGCCCAAGCTGGCCGCTGGCTACCATGGTTTTTAGCTTGTCCTTGACCGCGGCAAAACGCTTGGGACTGTTGCCGGGCCAGTTGGAGAGGCTGTCGGCCAGATTAGCCGTAGCGACAGGATCAGCTTCCAGGGCGGAGACTACATCAACCCAGTCAAGGGCGGTGAGAGCGTAGAAATGAACGATATGGTCCTGCAGACAATGAATTGACTGGACCAGGTTGCGGATGAACACGGCATTGGGCGGGATTTCCAGCCCAAGCGCATTTTCAACTGCCCGCACTGAAGCCAGGGCATGAACCGTAGTACAGACCCCGCAGATACGCTGGGTAAAAAGCCATGCATCACGGGGATCCCGACCCTTGAGAATATTTTCCAGACCGCGGTACATCTGGCCGGAGGACCAGGCGTTGGTGATAAATCCTCCGTCAACTTCGACATCTATTCGTAAGTGACCCTCAATCCGGGTGATCGGATCAATGGTAATTCGTTGAGCCATGTGTAGAACCTCCATATAGGTTAAGCTACCAGCCGTCATAAAGTTTTCGGCATTTAACGCGCTGGTAAAAATAGTATCGCTAAAGAGCTTTAGTTATTCGTTGTCTCTCTTTCCTTTGATCAGCCGTTTGCCGATGCCAACTGCCGCATGAATGCCGACTGCCGCGGCAGTAACACCTAAAACGGTTTTGCCGATCTGGTCTGCGCTCTCTACGATGCCGGAGGTGGCAGGAATCTTAACCATCGGAAGTCTTTCGTAAAATGGAGTCATTGTATCCCAAAAATTGGGCTCAGTGCAGCCAACACAGCCGTGACCGACACTTACCGGCCAGACAGTTACACCATTGAAGCGGGCTGTAGGACAGTTGGAGAAGGTCTCTGGACCTTTGCAGCCAACTTTGTAGAGGCAGTAACCGAGCTTATGGTATTCATCGCCGTATTGCTCTACAAAGCGACCCTCGTCAAAGTGGGCTCGGCGCTCGCACTGATCATGTATTCTTCGGCCATATGCAAACATCGGCCGTTTCAGGTTATCAAGAAGAGGCAGTCTGTTAAACGTCAGATAATGGAGAATAGTTCCGAGAAAAGAAATCGGATTTGGCGGGCAACCCGGGATATTGACAATAGGTACGCCGCTCACCAACTCGTCAACGCCTACCGCACCTGTTGGATTGGGGGCTGCAGCCTGAATGCCGCCAAAGGTTGCACAGGTGCCGATGGCAATGATTGCAGAAGCCTTGGGGGCAACTTCAGCCAGGATATCCATGGCGGTTTTGCCGGCGATTTTGCAGTAGATACCACCATCCTTGGTTGGAATACCGCCTTCTACAACCAGAATGAAGGGGTGATTGTCCACGGTTTCGTGGAGGTTATGTTCAGCCTGATGCCCTGCGGCGGCCATCACTGTCTCGTGGTAGTCAAGGGAGATAATGTCAAGGATGAGCCGAGCGATATCCGGGTGAGAAGAGCGCAGTAAAGTTTCTGTGCATCCTGTACATTCCTGGAAATGGAGCCAGATAACCCGTGGACGTTCGGCGGTTTCCGCCGCTTCGACCAGTTTGGGGATCATGGTTTCGGATAGCCCCAAAGCGGCTGCAGCCATGGTGCATCCTTTGAGGAATCCGCGCCGGTCGAGCTGCGGGTCCATCATTTTGTTTATTGTATCTGCCATATCAACCTCCTATTGCTGTGTGACAACAATTCTGCGCAAGCGCGCGATGGTTCGGCCTGCGGAGAGCCGAATAATTTAAAATGTCCAAAAACACAAAAAAAAGACCATCCCTTATGGGGCGGTTGTTTCTTGAAGATTTTTTATATGTAAAATTGTGAAAAACAAGATTGCTGCCTGTTGGCAAAATAGAAAAACAGCCGGTTTCCGGTAAGAAAAAAAAATGGCTGGATTTGGCGGAAAAAACTGGGTGAAGGAGGATCTGGAGATTGTAGCGAAATTTGTGACGAATCACTAGGCAAAAGCACAGTGTGTTGCACAGAAAAAACAACAGCAGAGCTACCCGGCCGGAGAGTGTATTTGGGGGAGTTCTTTTCGCCATTGTGCAAAGTGTGCGTCAAATACCAAGTGGAGGTGTGGAGAGTATTGTGCAACCAGCACCCATTAAAATAAATGTACTGAAGGTTACCTTCAACGTAGTACAAAATCAAGTGTATTTTGTACACTCTTGGGATAGCTGACGATTTATTGTGCAAAATCGATAAAAAACGAGGGAATGAAGCCTTGTCGAAAGCAATTGTCTCTGTTGCGCCCTAAGAAGCAGCACAATTTGAACATTTGTGTGCACAACACAGAGAAAATCGAAAGGCAGGAGCTTGCCGTTGGAAATGGTCGGCTGGCGGGGACTGTTCTCAAAAACAGGCTTATGGATCAAGGGACAGACGTAACCAGCTGAAGAACTATTTTTTGAAACCGAAAATACCACCCTTGGCTTTTGGGGAAAAGGCCGGTTTACATTTTGGCGATGAGGTTTCTTGTTGCATTTTTTTGATCTCGCCACTTTCCGGCTGGGCAGGGCTCTTTTCTGAGCAGGTGGTCGATGGATTTTCCGGCAGCGGCAGCCATATATAGATTATAAAAGAAGAGGCTTTTGGAGAAATAGCTTTTTTTCTTCAGCCATTTTGGCCAGCCATTTTGCTGTTTGTTGTGAATCAGCAGAGAAAGATTGATCAGCAGGCTGACCACCTCCTGGCGGAGCGAGCGGCGAATGTTGAGGTCAATGCCGATAGTCCGGTCAATTTCTTCCCGGATCTGTTTTCCCAGTTGGTACAGGGGGGCACCTTTGCGAAATTGACTGATAATCTGAAAACGAGCTTCAGCCCAAGGGATAAGGAAGAGGGCGATCAGGAAAAAATCGGGCTGGCGATGGATTTTCAGGCTCAGCGATAAGGTGTTGACCTGGTCTATGACCTGGCAGATTCCAGCAAGCAGCTGCCGGGGCATGGCGGCTTGGGGGCTTGTGCCTTTTAGAATTTTACGGTAGAACGGGAAGAGTGAAAACAGCAGTTCTGACTCCACGGCAAGTTCAAGCCACGGCGCCGTGGCGCCGCTGTACAGGTCTTTGAGGAATTCGTCCCGCAGTCTGGATGGGGGGCAGAGAGAGAGCTTGTGGCTGTTGGCGCAAAGAGCCTGCCAGGTCTGCTGTTCTATGGTGAAATTGATTCTTGCGGCGTGGCGGATTGCCCGTATCATTCGGACCGGATCCCGGCCTATCCGTTTGGCTGGTTCGCCGACAATCCGGATAATACCCTGGTCGAGGTCAAGACTGCCGTCAACGTAGTCGATGATGGTGCCGTGTTCAATTTCGTAAAAAAGCGAATTGATGGTAAGATCCCGCCGCTGTGCATCCTCACTCAGGGTGCCGAAGGTGTTGTTGGGGGCAAGAACCTGTTCGGGGCCGTCAAGGTCGTGTTCGCTGAGAGATCGAAGCGTGCTGATCTCAATGGTTTTTCCACCTCTGAAAAAGATCTGCACCAGGCGGAATCGTCTCCCGATGGTATTGCTGTTGGGAAACAGTTTACGGAGCTGGCCGGGCCGGGCATCGGTGCTGATATCAAAATCCTTCGGCGTTTTTCCAAGATATAAATCTCGGACACCGCCGCCGACCAGGTAGCCGGAAAATCCTGCATCACTGAGTTTTTTAAGGACATAAAGCGCATCCCGATCAATCATCTCGGGAGTGATCGGGTGTTTTTCAGGCGGAATAGTGCGACCGGCACAAGATGGTGCTGCATCCCGGGGAGTATCGATTTCCGTAAACGGAACTCATGTTTGAGCTGGAATGTGTCAAAATGCGGGGCTGAATCCTCTCCCTTCTTTATACACCGATTCCGCCTGTTCCTTGAATTGTCGAAAAATCTCGGCAACAGGAAGAATTTTATCCATTTTGTAGGTGTTTTCGCCGGAGAAAATTAAACCGTCCTGGGTATTGCCGGTGCAGGCCATCATCAGCCGCTCATTGATGCAGTAGTGGTGATCGCATTTTTTCAGACATACCTGGGGACATTTTTTGGTACTGACATCTTCACCGGCATTGAGCGCCTGGACAAAGGGATTGTTTATGGCACGGCCAGGCATGCCGACCGGGGACGAGGTGAGAACAATGTCCTCTTTCCTGGCGTTAAGATAGGCCTGTTTGAACTCATCGGCGATATCGCATTCTTCACTGAGGACGAATCTGGAAGCAATCTGTACCCCATCGGCACCGTACTCATCCATCATTTCGGCCATTTCATACCCATTGGTTATTCCGCCGGCGGCGATAAGAGGGATCTTTTTGATGACATCGCGTATGGGGGCAAATATTTCTCGCAGGGGTTTGTCGGTACCAAGATGGCCTCCGGCTTCCTTGGCTTCAACAATAACCGCAGCAGCGCCAAGTTTTTCGGAGAGTTTGGCAAGAGCAGGAGAACTGACGATCATAACGATCGGGGTGTTGTGTTCCCGTCCGATTTTAAAGATATCCCGGGAAAATCCTGCACCGGTGATTATCATGTCGATTCCGGCGTCAATGGAGCTCATGACCAGTCGATAGAAATCTTTCATGGCGTACATGATATTGACGGCAACAATTCCGTCTGTCGCCGCTTTGGCTTTTTTAATATCCTCGTGGAGTTCTTCGGGTGGTAAGCCTGATCCGCCGATAACTCCTATTCCGCCGCAATTGGCAACCGGAACAGCAAGTGCTGAAGTGGATACCCGAATGGACATCCCTCCCTGGATCAATGGAAATGAGGCTTTAAAATTGGCAATATTGAGTGATGGAAGCTGCATGCAAATAGAACTCCTTGTTGTGCCTGAGAAAATATTTTTTGCTCCTATTGCATGAAAATATTTTCGTTAAAACACATATACCCCTTTAGGAGGTACTAAAAATCGTCCGGTGAATCACTAGATTGAAAACACTATATATAGGAAATGAGATAATGCACTTCTTGCCTGGTTTTGTCAAGAGTAGTATGTAGTCATTATAGCTGGTACTATTTGTCCGCGGTGCCCGGAAAACGACTGCTTTAACAGGTAAAAGTGTCGTCAGGCCCGTCGCCGAATGGCCAGGGGGGGAAACTTGACAAAACCACAAAATTACGTTTAAATTCGCAGTTTTTGGTTTGTTTTGCAGTTGATTTCATTTTTAAAATTTTCATTGGAGACTGTTTTGAAGATCAAGGCCCTGAAAGGCTTTAAGGATATTGTGCCGGGAGAAGTTGAGCTGTGGCAATATCTTGAAAAAGTGGCAAGAGACGTATTTAACCGATTTCATTTTACTGAAATCCGTCTGCCCATTCTCGAAGAAACCGAACTGTTTGCCCGTTCCATAGGAGAAGCCACGGACATTGTCGAAAAAGAGATGTATACCTTTGTCGATAAAAAAATAACTATGCGGCCGGAGGCGACGGCCTCCCTGCTTCGGGCCTATATAGAACATGGTCTCTATGTGCAAAAACCGGTACAGAGGCTTTTTACCATCGGGCCGATGTTTCGTCATGAGCGTCCCCAGAAGGGCAGACTCAGGCAATTTCATCAGATGGACATCGAGGTTTTGGGCTCTGAAAATCCACGGGTAGATACCGAACTGATTGCCATGGGGGCAATGTTGCTTGAAGAGTTGGGTTTGCAGGTGAGTCTGGAACTGAATTCTCTCGGCTGTCCTCGATGCCGGCCCGGCTATCGGGCCGAACTTTTAGCATATATAGAACAACGCCACGAGTCACTCTGCAGTGATTGTCAGCGAAGACGTACCACCAACCCGCTCCGGGTTCTCGACTGTAAGGTACCTTCCTGTCGGGAGCAGATTCTTGATGCTCCATCCATTCTTGACCACCTCTGTGACGACTGTGCAGACCATTTTAGTCAGGTTCAGGCGGGTCTTAAGCAGTTGGGAGTGGCGTACCGGTTGAATAAATTCATGGTTCGTGGACTCGATTATTACTGTCGCACTACCTTTGAATTTATCACAACCGATCTTGGTGCCCAGGCCGCTGTTGCCGCAGGGGGAAGATACGACGGACTCATTGAGAGACTTGGGGGGCCCAAAATAGTCCCGGTATTGGTTTTGCTATTGGCATGGAACGATTGGTTCTGTTGTTGCAGCAGCAGGAAGACTCAGTGGTTGAAGGTGACGAGGTCGATCTTTATATCGCCGGAATTGGTGAATCGGGTTCCCAGGCCGGTTTTGGTCTTGCCCAGGAAATGCGGGCCAGAAAATTTTCCGTTGCCATGGACCATGAGGGGCGAAGCCTGAAAAGCCAGATGAAGCAGGCAAATAAAGCGGGGGCCCGCTTTGTCCTTATTATTGGTGATGCCGAACTCGCTTCCGGCAAAGGAATTTTGCGCAATATGCAGGGTGATGAAGAACAGGAGGATATTCCCCTGTCAGCTTCAGCATTGAGTGAATTTCTTGCCGGGAAGTTGTCAGATAAATAAAATTGTGCACCACAGGCGCACTTCCTGCTGGCACACAGCAAAACAGATAAAGATTGTTGCATCCTTTGGGGAGTTTTTACCAAGCCATTAAAAAATTCAACATATAAAGTAACTATGGAATCAATGGGAAAATTGAGCCGGACGCATTCGTGTAATGATCTTGGCAAGAAAAATGTAGGTGAGCAGGTAACACTGATGGGCTGGGTTCTGCGCAGGCGTGACCACGGCGGGGTTATTTTTATAGATCTGCGCGATCGCAACGGGATCACCCAGGTTGTCTTTAACCCTGAGATCAACCCTGAAGTGCATGCCAAAGCACATCAGATCCGCAGTGAGTGGGTCCTGGCAATACGGGGACGGGTTGAAGCACGACCTGGCGACATGGCAAATCCTAAGCTTGCCACCGGAGGAGATTGAGATTCTGGTCGATGAGCTGCGTATTCTCAACAGCAGCGAGACGCCTCCCTTTCCCCTCGATGAAGATACGGAGGTTTCGGATAACCTCAGGCTGCAGTACCGATATCTCGATCTGCGCCGGCCGGAAATGGCCGCCAACCTGATCATGCGTCATAAAGCGGTGCAGAGTGTTCGCAATTATCTGAACGATCATGATTTTCTTGATATCGAAACTCCGATGCTCACCCGTTCCACCCCTGAGGGCGCCCGTGATTATCTGGTACCCAGCCGGGTCAACAGCGGCAAATTCTATGCCCTGCCCCAGTCGCCACAGCTGTTTAAACAGTTGCTGATGATTGCCGGAATGGACAGGTATTATCAGATAGTGAAATGTTTTCGTGACGAGGATCTGCGCGCCGACCGGCAGCCTGAGTTTACCCAGATCGATATGGAGCTCAGTTTTGTCGATGAAGAGCAGATCATGGCCATCAACGAAGGCTTGATCGCCACCTTATTCAAAGAAACTCTGGGGATAGAGCTTTCCCCTCCTTTTCCCAGGCTGACCTTTGATGAGGCGATGAACCGGTTCGGCACCGATCGGCCGGATGTCCGGTTTGGCATGGAGCTGATTGATTTGACCGAAATCGCCGCAAATTGCGGCTTTAAAGTATTCCGGTCTATTGCCGATAAGGGCGGGACGGTTCGGGCGATCAATGCCAAAGGCTGTGCCGATTTTACCCGTAAGGAGCTTGATGTCCTGACCGAGTATGTCGCCCAGTTCGGAGCCAAAGGCCTTGCCTGGGTGAAGATGAAGGCGGATGGGGAGTGGCAGTCGCCGATCGCTAAATTCTTTACCGAGGAAGAGCGGGCAACAATTGCTGCCGCAACCGATGCGGTGGAAGGGGATCTGCTCTTTTTCGGTGCCGACAGCAAGAAGGTTGTCCTGCAGGTGCTTTCCGAGCTGCGGGTGGAACTCGCCAGGCGCTTAGACCTCTTGAAAAAGGATGACTTTAACTTTGTCTGGGTCACCGATTTTCCCCTTATGGAGTACGATGAGAAGGAAAAACGCTTTCAGGCCCTGCATCATCCGTTCACCGCTCCCAAAGAAGAGGATATCGAAAAACTGGACACTGATCCTGCGGCAGTCTACAGCCGTGCCTATGATCTGGTGCTGAATGGAACCGAAATCGGCGGCGGCTCGATCCGTATCCACCAGAAGAGCCTGCAGTCGAAGGTTCTCGAGGTTCTTGGCATTGGCGAGCAGGAAGCAAACGAAAAATTCGGCTTTCTGCTTCGCGCCCTGGAACTCGGTGCTCCTCCTCATGGTGGTCTGGCCTTCGGGCTCGACCGACTGCTGATGATTATTACCGGCAGCGATTCTATCCGTAACGTTATCGCCTTTCCGAAAACCCAGAAGGCCACCTGTCCGCTCACCGAAGCGCCGGCCTCGGTTGCCAGAAAGCAGCTGACCGAGTTGCATATTAGACCTGACTGGAAAGAAGTAAGAGTAACTGTCCAGCAGCACCGCATCTGTGCACGATCAGCCCGCTCAGCATACAAAAAAGTATAGCTGAGCGGGCTGCTTGCACACATCTACAGCACTGATGAACAGTTTACGACTCATGCACTTTCAACAGATCTTGAAATCTTGATTCAGATCTGTGTATTCCGTTTTATCCTTTCTTTTTCCTTACCCGAAATGTGGTCATCAAAGATACCTCCGAAAATAAGGAGGATGGCCTTGATGTGGTTGGGCGTCAGTGTCTCGCCGAGAAAAATTACCGCCAGGATGGTGCTGAAGACCGGCATCAGATGAATAAATGGCCCGGCTATGTTGGCTCCGAGCATGGTCACTGCCCGGTTCCAGAAGATGAAGGCCAGTACTGAGGCAAAGATTGCCACATAGAGAATGGTCACAATTGATTCCGATGGACACTGTCATGGTCCTGCCGGTGGATATTTCCAGCAGATAGAGGGGCAGCAGGATTGTCAAGCCAACGAGCACTATCCCCATCTGGTAGGCAAGTGGATGCAATCCTTTCGGGTATCTCTTCAGATTGGCGGAATAAAAGGCCCAGAGGACTGCGGCGATAAAGACCAGAATATCCCCTCTGTTGAAATTGCAGCGCAAAAGAGTTGCCAGCTCACCGCCGGAGATGATCAGCAAGACGCCGCTGAGTGAGGTGGCCACCCCCAGGCCACTGCCTGACACTGAGACGATCGTTGTACATTGCCCAGGAAATCAGCACAATGATGACCGGGATGCAGGAATTGACCAGTACCGCATTGATGGCGGTTGTGGTCTGCATGGCCATATAAATCAAACTGTTGAATCCGGCCACTCCGACAATTCCCTGGATGATGATAAATTTCCTGTGGCTTATGACCAGCTTTCGCTGGGCCAGGAGATGACGGAGGCCGAAACAGGACAGAATCAGCAAGGCCACCGCCCATCGCCAGAAAGACAGGGAAAAGGGCGGAATTTCCGCATGCATTCCCCGGCTGAGGACGAAATTTCCGGACCAGAAAAGGGTGGTGAGGATCAGAAGAAGATAGGGCATTGACGAGTAGAAGTCTTCTTGGGTATGGAAAAAGGTATCCTGGCAGATTTTCATCTGCCGATATGTCTTCAGTCGGATTGTTGACCTGTCGTTTCTTTAAGACAACTTCGACATTGGGCAGATAGTCTTTAAAGACATCGCCGTAAATTTCCCAGATGGTGATAAAAAGAGCGGCAACGATCGGGCCGATAATGATGCCCAGTAGGCCGAACATGGAGAGACCGCCGAGGGTGCCAAAGAGGACGAAGAGGTCATGCATTTCGGTATCTTTACCGACCAGTCGGGGACGGACGATATTGTCCAGATTGCCCGCCACCGCACCACACAGGATTGCCAGAATGATCACTCCGGTAAAATTGCCGGTCAGGGCGAGGATGATGAGAGCGGGAAACCAGATGATCGCCGTACCAAAAGCAGGGATGATCGACATCACCGCCATAAGCGAGCCCCAGAAGACCGGGCCCTCTATGCCGGCTATGGCAAAGGCTAGTCCGCAGATAGTCCCCTGCATGATGCCGATGATCAAGGTGCCTTTGATGTGTCGCTCTGGTCACCGAGGTAAAGCGATGGAGCAGTCGCTGCTCGTTGAGATCATCCAGAGGCAGAAAAAACAGTATTTTCTGCAGCAGAAGGTCACCCATGGTGAGAAAATAGAACATCACGTAAAGCATGATGATTGAAGAGAAAATAGCGTCAATCGGTTACCTTGGTAAAAGATGAGAGCGAATCGATGAGGAAAGTGGAGACGGTACCGACAAGTTCTCCGGCTTTCTGGACGATGACATCACGGTAGGGGAGTATTTCCTGGTAATAGGGGATCTTTTCCAGATAGACCGTGAGGGTGGTGGGTTCATTGATGAAGCTTTGCACCCATGGGGTAACGGATTGGCCGATGTGGATGGCCTGGGTCACCACTAAGGTAATGAGTACGGTAAGCGGTGTCAGGACCAGCAGCACAATACCCAGTACGGTGAGAATGGAGGCCAGTGTCTCCTTGCCACCAAGTTTTTTGGTGAGCAGATGATGGGCTGGCAGCCACCATCGCCGAAAAAAGTCCGGCCATGAAAATCGCCATCAGAAACTGATGGATCATGGTGAGAAAGACGGCGGAAATCAGTACGACCAGACAGAGGAGTGTCGTTTTGTTGACAAATGCTTGTTTCATTTTTAGTAGTAGTGTTGAGCTTAACCTTATAGTTCTTCCATATCTTCCATCTGATTTCTGCAAACTCTTCGGTCTGGGGGTTGGTTCAGCAAGCACCACCACATGCACCTCACGGGGGCCATGGGCTCCGTTGACCATATGCGCTTCAATGTCGGCAGTCTTGGATGGGCCGGAGATGAAAACAAAGCTGTCCAGGTGGGATTCTTCCCGCAGCAGGGCATATGCTTCGGTCAGGTCGGCGACCAGATTCTCCCTTTTCAAAAGCGCAATATGGATAGAGGGCAGGAGGGAGGTGGAGCGCGGTCGTCCCGGTTCCGTCAACTGGATCAAGGTGGCTGAATCGGCAACTCCGATGGTCGGGGCGGTTATACCGATAAAAGAGGCGATGGTTTTGTCTTTAATCTGTTGATCCGAGCTGAAGGTGGTGTGCAGGGTCACGGCTTCCCGGTTAAAACGATTCCAGAGTTGCAGGGCGGCAATATCCGGGTGATCGTGCATGACGACATGTTTTGTGTGATTGAATTCGGGATCTTTGGTGCGGATCAGGTCGACGACAACGGCCGCCGCTTCGTGCAAAGATGTGACGATATGGCTGCAGATGTTGAGGCTGTTGCCGTTTTCCCGAAGAATTTCCACCAGCGCATCTTGCTCTTCGACGGTTCTGCTGCGGATTTTTTGCAGGATCTTTGTTGTATCCGGGGAAGAAAACAATTTTGGAAACATCTTTTCGAGCGCTCGCATGCGGTGCTTCACCGAGGGCCGTGCGGATGTTGCTCAGAAAGCTGGTCTGATTATCCATTATTTTTCCTCCTCGGCTGCTGCCGGTGGCTGGGCGAGCGTCTGGTTTTGCTGTATTTTTCTTCCCAGAGTTCAGTGAAGGTCCTTTTGGCGATGGGCGGCAGATCGCGTCCGTCGGTCCAGCCGGAACCAATCCCAGCCATTTTTCTGATCATATTATTTTTACTGACAAAGGGGCGCTGGAAAAAACGGCCGATTTTGAGAAGAGGTCGGTAGAGAAAGCTCTTTGTTACCAGCAGCCGCCAGAGACTAAAGCCATATGCTTCGGCGGGATTATGCTGTCTGGTATTCCATCTGTCGCTGCCGTAGGCCAGTTTATGGCGAAGAGCGGCAAGCATCCGTGGCAGATCGATCTGCACGGGGCAGATATCCTTGCAGGCACCGCACAGGGTCTCTCCTTTGCAGAGATCGGCATGTTTATTGATGCCGTCCAGCAGCGGCGTGATAACCGCTCCAATCGGGCCGCAGTATGGAGAATTATAGGCATGGCCGCCGATTCTCCCGTAAACCGGACAGATATTGAGGCATGCTCCGCAGCGGATGCAGGCCAGAACTTCGCGGAATTCAGGGTCGGCCAGGATTTTTGAGCGACCGTTGTCGATAATGACCAGATGAAATTCTTTTGGGCCGTCCGGATCGTCATCACTGCTCGGTCCCCCTAAAAAACTGACATAGGTGGACAATTTTTGCAGTGCCGCTCCGCGGGTAAGAAGCTGGAGGGTCTCCCGGTGCTCCTCAAGTGTTGCAACAATGCGTTCCATGCCCATGAGAGCCACATGAACCGGCGGCATGGTTGTGGCCATCCGGATGTTGCCTTCGTTGGACACCAGGCTGATATGGCCGGTTTCGGCACAGGCAAGGTTGCAGCCGGTCAGTCCCATATCGGCACTCAGCAGTTTTTCGCGCAGGGCTTTGCGTGCCGCCAGGGTGAGTGTCGGTGGGTCGTTGGTGTAATCGATCCCCAGTTTATCGGCAAAAAGTTCACCGATCTGGTTGCGATCCATGTGAATGCATGGGGCGATGATATGGGAGGGTTTATCGCCCGCCAGCTGGATGATATATTCTCCCAAGATCGGTTTCAACCACCTCGATGCCCTCATCTTCCAGAGCCGGATCAATACCTATTTCCATGGAGATCATCGACTTGCCTTTGACCACCCGTTTGACCTTGTTGTTTCCTTGCCACCTCCAGGGTATAGTCTATGGCATCCTGGGCAGTTTCGGCAAAATAGACCTTGCCTCCTCTGGCTCTGACGTTTTTAGCCAGTTCGGCGAGGAGGATGTCCAGGTGGTCAAGATTTTTCATGCGCGATTTCTTCACCCGCTTGCGCATATCCTGGTCTTCCATGTTCGCCCATAGATGCCATTGCCCCCTTGCCGAAACGATCCTGAAGGCGTGCAGGCTTGTCTGCAGTCTTGGAGAGGCAAGGCCTTTTTGCGCATCTTCCGTGTATGTTGAGTTCATGGCTTTTCCTGTCTCCTTTGTCGCCAGCAAGTATCTCGGCTATATGCAGTACCTGGACATCTTCTTCCCGTCTGGAAATACGGCCGAGGATGTTCATCAGGCAGCTGATATCGCAGCCGGTAACGGTGTCTGCTTTGGTGGCCAGGATATTGTCAATTTTCTCATCGGCCATGGCGGTACTGATCTCGGGATAGTTGACACTGAAGGTCCCCCCAAAACCGCAACAGGTATCACTGTCCTTCATCTCGATCAGTTCAAGACCCCGGACATTTTTAAGCAGGGTCCGAGGTTGTTCGGCGATTCCCAGTCCCCGGCTCAGATGGCAGGAATCATGATAGGTGACTGTGCCGGAAAATTCTGCGCCGACATCGCTTATCTCCGAGTTCGTCGACCAGATACTGGGTGAATTCAAAGGTTTTTGCGCCGATCGCCAGTGCCCTGCTGCGCATTGCAGGGTCGTCGGCAAAAAGCTCCGGGTAGTGATGGCGGACCATATGCACACAGGAGCCGGACGGACAGACAATGACTTCTGCTTCTTCAAAGATGTCAATGAAATGTTTTGCCGCGGCGGCTGCATCTCGCGGTATAGCCGCTGTTGAAGGCAGGCTGACCGCAGCAGGTCTGGCCCACGGGATAATCATAAGGGATTCCGAGTCTGTCGAAAACCGTGATCATCGCTTCACCGGTCTCGGGAAACATGGTGTCAACAAGGCATTGGATAAAGAGGGAAACAGTTTTTCCAGACATTGTTTGTCCTCAGGTTGACAGAAAATTAAATTGGCAGCCGGGGTCCAGTTGACCTTGTGCGGGTACCGCAAAAGATAAGGTGGTCGAGCAAGGTACTTCTATTTCCTTGAATGAATTCTCATAATCTTCTACAAAGGTCAATAGCAACAATGTACCGTATATCGCAATAAAAATAGCAGCTTTTGTCGAGGCATGAAAATCAAAAAAGAGGAGAGAAATGGAAAAAATTGTGAAAATCATTTTTATGGCTGTTTTTGTGGCTTTTGCCGCCACGGTAAATGCGGAGCCGGCGAAAATCGCCGTCAACCAGTTTGTTGAACATCCGGCTTTGAATGCGGTACTGGAGGGTTTTAAGGATGATCTGAAGGAAAACGGGGTCGATGTTGAGTATAAAGAATACAATGCCCATGGCAATATGGGGACGGCCAACCAGATTGCCACCCAGATTGCCTCCGATGAGCCTGACCTGATCCTGGCCATCGCCACCCCGAGTGCCCAGGCCTGTGCCAAGGTATACGATAAGGCGCCGCAGCTGGCTGATACCCCGATGCTGTTTTCTGCCATTACTGATCCTCTGGCCGCCGGGCTGGTCAAGGACTATCAGCATCCTGGAGCAAATATAACCGGTGTTTCCAACCAGATGCCAATGGACAAACATCTCGATATGATTCTGCAGTTTTTGCCGCAGCTGAAAAAACTCGGGGTAATGTATAATGCCGGAGAAGTCAATTCGGTTTCCAATGTGAAACGGCTGCAGAGAGGCAGCTCTTAAACGAAATATTATCATCATCGACGCTCCGGTAACCAACTCCGCCGATGTCTACCAGGCAGCGCAGAGTCTGGTCGGTAAGGTCGATGCCATCTATGTGCCGACGGATAATACTGTTGTGTCAGCTTTAGAAGCGGTGGTGAAGGTCTGCGAACGAACCCAGCTGCCTCTATTCAGCGCTGATACCGATTCGGTGAAGCGGGGAGCAATTGCTGCCTTAGGCTTTGACTATTATCTGCATGGCAAACAGACCGGGGCCATGGCCAGAAAAATTTTTGCGGGTACCAAACCCGCGGATCTTCCCGTCGAGTTTCAGGAGAATCTCTCCTTTACTGTCAATCCGCAGGCGGCCGAGCGCATGGGCCTGGCGGTTGATCAAGCACTTCTTGATTCAGCAGACACCCTGTACTGAAATTATCAACAGAATAAAAAACAACAAGGCCTCTCCGCTATATAGAAAAGTGGGAGGTCTTGTTCTGATGCTGCAGTTGGAGTGAGAACAAAAAAAAATCAGGGCTGTGGTGATTCTTTTTTTTAGGTTGTCAGCTGAGGCCCTTGCTTTTGAAAAATTCTTTATATTTCATGTCCTCTTTCAGGATATGTTCGACAAGCCAGATGCCGAGATAGTCCAAAAGTGCCACAGAGAGCATATTCGGTCCAATGTCTGATGCCGAGTAAAAGGAAATGGTTTTATCTATAAAGGCCTGATGCTGCTGTTCCTGTTGGCTTTCTGGTCATAGCCGTATTCGGCCATGAGATATTCTTCGGCCCGAAAATGAACCTGGGCGTAGTCGGTCATTTCCGTTAAGAGTTCGGCAATTGTTTTCGGGTCGGTCAGGGTCTTTTGTTCCTTCAATCAGTCTGTTGATCATGCCGATCAATTTTTTATGCTGATCGTCCATTTCTTTTACACCAACGCTGAACTCATTTTTCCAATTGATGATTTCCATAAGCTTCCTTGATATAAGTGGTTGTTTTTTAACGATACTCTGTCAAAGGTTTTGCAGAATACCACGAAGCAGATTCTTTACAAGAAATAATTGGCTGTGCAGGATGAGGGGAAGAATGCCTGCCTGATATCTGCATGAAAGATACAGATATCAGGCGAGTGAAGAGAGAGATAGCTGACGAAGACGAGCTATTATACGTTCCGATATGGGGATGAAATGGCGGGTTGTTTCGCCGGTATAGATCTGGCGGGGGCGTGAAATCCGCAGTTTATGATCATGCATCTCTTTCCAGTTGGCTATCCAGCCGGGCATCCGGCCAATGGCAAACATGACGGTGTACATGTTGAGCGGGATACCGATGGCACGAAGCAGAATACCGCTATAGAAGTCAACGTTGGGATAGAGGTTTCTGGAAACGAAATAGTCATCGCTGAGGGTGGCTTCCTCAAGTTCCAGGGCGATGTCCAGCAGACTATCCTGCACTTTGAGTTCTTTCAGCACATCATGGACCCGTTTTTTGAGGATTATCGATCTGGGGTCGAAGTTTTTGTATACCCTGTGGCCAAAGCCCATAAGCCTGAAAGGATCGTCTTTGTCTTTTGCCTTGTCGAGGTAATATGTCAGTGGAGCGGCCGGATTTCTTAATATCTTCAAGCATGGTAATCACTGCGGCATTGGCTCCGCCATGCAATGGACCCCAGAGGGCACACACCCCTGCTGCAACCGAGCTGAAAAGGTTTGCCCGGGAACTGCCGACCACCCGGACGGTAGAAGTTGAACAGTTCTGCTCATGGTCGGCATGCAGGATCAGAAAGAGATTGAGTGCCTTGTCGATAGTCGGGGTAACCTTATATTCCTTGATATGGATCGGAAAACATCATATGCAGAAAATTGCCGCAGTAGGTAAGATTGGGATTGGGATGATTGATTGGTTTGCCGGCCTGCCATCCGATAGGCAAAGGCGGCAATGGTTCGTGACCTTGGAAAGAAGCAGTGCTGCAGTTCGGTCAAACTCCTCTCCGGTGGTTGGTACCTCAAGAACCTCCGGATGAAAACAGGCAACAAGGTTTAGCATGGCTGACAGAATTGCCATGGGAGGGGCCGATTTTGGGAAGCCGGAAAAGTGGTGTTCAAGATTGGTATGGAGTGGCGCATGTTCCTTTGATTCTGTCCGAAAAAGATTGAAGCTGATCCTTGTTGGGAGTTCCCCGTAGAGAATAAGGTAGGCGGTTTCTATGAAAATCGCTTTTTCAGCGAGTTCTTCAATAGGATAGCCTCTGTATCTGAGAATACCTTTTGCCCCGTCGACATAGGTGATGGAGGAGTAGCAGGAGCCGGTATTGCCAAAGCCGGGATCCATGGTGATGTAACCTGTTTCAGCTCGGAGATTTTGTGTATCAATACATTTTTCATTCTCTGAACCGGTAAGTATCAAATTCATAACTCTTTCCATCAACAGTCAGTGTTGCTTTGTCGCTCATAGTATTCTCCAGGGCAATGGTATTTTTCTGTCATAACTAATTGGTATTATTATATCAAAAACGTATGTCGAAAGAAAATCTGGTCAGAAACTAATCACTTTCTAAATAATAGTAATCATTCGCATTGGTTGCAATGCTTTTTAAGCGGGCTTCTTTGGTCATACGGACTTAATTGTCATGTAAAGGCCTGAGTGCTGGTAGCTAAATGCAGTTTTAAACGCTATCTTTATTTATCCAGTTCCAGAGCGGGTCAAGCCATTCCCGGTAGGGGCGGTAAATTAACCCGTGGCCGATATCTAATTTGAGGACAATCTCCCCAAATTTTCCTAATCCTTCGGATCGTTGAAAGTATAAGGCCGGAGTCATTGACAGTTTATCGGACCGATCATGGATCGACAGAACATTCCCGTACAATTTCAGCTGTCGGATCCTGCAGACATTTTTCAAACAGTCCGGCGAGAAACAGGTAGTTGATCTCTTTATCCTGAAGCATGCTGGAAACATAGGCGGTGATGATACCGCCTTTGGAGGCACCGACAATGGTGATATTATTGGGCGGAACTTTGTTGGCCAGGAGTTTTTTCACCTGGGCTGCAACCTTCTCGGCATAGGCGATAACCTCGGTACCTCTTTCCCGAACTTCACTTATGACGATGAATCCTTTCTGAGCCAGCTCTTTGACAATAAGTTCGTATTCGTAATAGCCGTGTTCTTCACTTTTTGGCCTGATTCCAGCCTCTTCGACGATTAAGCCGTGCAGATAAAAGAGATAACGTTTGGTGTTGTCGGGATCATCGGGTATGTGCTGCAGGATATTGCCATTGGCAGTTTGCATCAAAGACCTCTATCTGGTAAAGGTTCAGACTTCTCTTTCGCACAGACTCTGAAGATGGTTTGTCAGCCGCTACACCATCACATATCATCCATGGCGCTCCCTTTTTTCTTCCCGCCTCCGCCTGCTGCTGTTGCCGTTTCAGCAGCTATTGCTGCAGCTGCCCCGGCCTCTAATATTTTTTTCCTGGTCTCATCATCAATCGCTACCTTGATGTTCGTCATGGGGGAAATCAACAATAACTTTACGGTGAGCATAATAGATGCCTTTTTTATTGAGGGCTTCGGTTATACGGCGGAAAGCTTCTCGCTTAATAAGAAACTGTTTGCCCGGTTTGGCTGTGAATTTTACTCTGATCACCATCACCGAGTTGGCAATTCGATAAACACCCTGGGACTTGACAGGCTGGATAAAACCGTCACCGAGCTCTTCGTCCTCAAGCATTGCCTGACCGACTTTTTTGATGATCCTTCTTACCAGATCGATGTCAGTGTCATAGGGAAACTCGAGTGGAAACTTGATGACTATGCCGCCGCGCATAAAGTTGGTGACAGCTCCCATGTCGCTGTAAGGGACGATTTGCAGCATGCCGAGATGATGCCTGAGCATGACATTTCTCAAGGTAATCGTTTCTACCGTTCCACAATTGAGCCCGCCTGGATATATTCACCCACTCGAAAGGCATCGTCCAGGAGAAAGAAAAATCCAGAGATGACATCCGAAACCAGTGTCTTCGCACCAAAACCCACCGCCAGCCCGAGTACTCCAGCCCCGGCCAGCAGTGGGGCGATATTGACGCCGAGAGAGGACAGGACGGTCAGAATGACCATAACCACCAGAAATGAGCCAAGAACTTTGCGCACTACCGGCAAAAGGGTATGACTGCGGCCCGTCGGAGCCGCCCCGCCGAATTCATTGTCATCGTCCTCTTCGCCTTCAGGAACTTCGGGAGTTGCCTCTTCAATTTTTCGGGCAATATAAGATGACGCAAACCGCCATACCATGAGCGCCAGGGCAATAGTCACGAGGGATTCGAATATTGCTGACATGGCACGGCCGGCAAAAGGTATATCATAACCCCACAGGCTCAATGTCCAGGTGATGAGCGCCATGGCCAGTACAATCCGGAAAATAAAATAGGACTTTGCTTCAAGGGCATTTTTACGGGCGATGAGTTCCTGTTCCGCTGCGGCTTCATCTTCAGTAAGCATCCTCTCCGGAATGATCTTAGCGCTGAGGCCGAGGGAGTCGATAATCGCCCTGATCACCGCCCTCCCCATGTAACTTAACACAATAAAGATGGGCACTATAAAAAGGCTGATAAGAAAAGAACCATTCCTCACTTTTAGTCCTGTCATTTCCTGACCCACCCAGACCAAACCATACAACAAGAAGATAAAGAAGCACCGGGACGTGCCAGTATGCGGCGAGCTGCTCCCTGATCCAGCTGCCGTTCTTCTTTTCAATGCCCATCTGTAATGAATTTGCGATCGGTATTTTCAATTGAAAAACCTGATAGCAGAAAATGACTATAAGAATGGTACCAAGAAGAATTGACATCCATGAAGCGGTCTGCTGCCAGGGCACCAAGGTCTCTGATAAAAAGCAGCAAGAGCAAACCGGAAATGATAAATGTAAACAAGGTAACAAGGGCTTGATGCAGCGGTTTTGCCACTGAATCAGAGAGATCAAGCGGACGCACCCGGGCATCTCCTGGAGCAAAGATGATTCGGCCGAGGATTGAAGTTAATCGAACAACAAGCACAATGCCAAGGATGAGCTGAAAGAGCATTCGTCCCTTGATTGCCACATCTCCAGCGAAAAAGAGGAAAACTATAGTCGAGGATAATACCAACAGGGCTATGCTGAGTAAACCAGGGATGCTCCGTACAAGACCTGCCCAGAGGCATGCCACGCTATCGTCATTGGGAGGGATCATCTGTTCGAGCTGGGAAATTCTTTTTTTGGTGATGCGTTTTGCACCAAAAACAATAAGAAGACCAACACCGATTGAGACTATTGTGAGGAACAGGACATGGAAGAATCCGAGGCCGTTTTCCTTCGCCGATGGAGTTCAGAATTCGGGCCAGGTCGCCTGGGACCTGCGGAGCGAATGCCATAACGCTGCTGTTTTTTATTTCAGCCAGCTCATTCTGATCAAGCATATGCAGCCACTTGGTCAGAGCGGGGTGTCGGAGGGCACTGCTGTTTATTTCGGGAGGCATGAGCTTGCTGTACTGTTTAGCCATGGCTTCCTGACCAGGTGGGTCGGCGGCAATGGTTTCTCCATAGGCCGCGAAAGTAAAAAGACACCAACAGAATATTAATGCCAAGCAAGATAAGACGAGGTGTTTTGATTTCATAGTGTCCGCCATTTTGGATTCGGATAGAGATGTTGGATCTTAGAAACAGTTGGCCGATGCATGTGTGTCACTGCCTGATATAACAGCAATAAACATAATAGTCGATGCTTAAAAAGCAAAAGGTTATTTTGGCAATGGAGCAGATTTGTGATTCTGTTCTTGTCATGGCACCAATGAGCTTTGTAGATTAGCTTTCGTAAAGCATAAAGCAAGTAAGGAGACACGCTTGTAGTTCGATCAGACAGAGGTCTTAAGCTGCCTTGGCAAGGTTATCAGGACGACGAGATAATCCGGATGCTCCTCTTGCCATGCTGCATCAGCTGATTAAACGATTTTCCTGGTCGTATAACGATCGGCTATGGATAGGCAAAAAGACGCATGTTTCACAAGAAATGTTGTTGGTGTATCGGTTGTTGAATTTTTCTGGGGACTAGGGTTTCCCATCGTCCTGGAATCCACGTTTTTGCAGCTGTTTCTCAAAAGCCTTGGTGCGTCAAGTTTTGTGATAGGTATTGTTCCGGCGCTGTTTGTTTTTGGCGTTTCGACTCTTTCCGCTTTTTTCCAGTTATCTGGCGAGAAATCATCGTTTCAAAAAGCCGCTTGTGGCTCTTCTTGCATCTTGTTTCCGGCCTGTCGATTTTCATATTTGGCATGATCTTACTGGCTGTCAGCGATGTCGAAGATGTTCTGCCGCTTTTTTTTGGCTGCTACACGATTTTCTCATTTTGCATGGGACTGACTATTCCTGTCTGGCTGAATTATCTCATGCGGATTTTCTCGGAAAAAAAATCTGTACCGGGCCTGGGCTTTATGATGCTGGCGCAAAATATAGGCAAGGTTGTTGCCAGCTTTTTCATTCTGAAAGTTGTCGAAAAATATGCCTTCTCGCTGCATTCTTCAGCCTATGTTTTTATGGCAACCGGGCTGTTTTTTGTGCTGGGATCTTTATGTTTTTTTATCACCAGGGAAATCGCCGACCCTGGTGATCCAGAGCGCAGCAATCTGTCATTTTTACGTCACACGGGGCAATCCTTCGCGGAGATCCTGAGTAATCATCGGTCTTCTGAGATTTTTGGCCGCTGATCTCGATTTCTATGTCATCCTCACCGTCATGTCTTTTTATGCCAACTATGCGACGACTTTTTATCATGTGCCTGTTGCGTTGGCTGCGGGGCTCTTTGTCGGATGTATTTATGGCGGTTCGATAACCGTCAATATTCTGCTGGGAGCGCTTAATCTCCTCAAGTTGAAACAGAAATTCATCCTGTCAAAATGCATAACTTTTCTGTTGCTGGTATTGCTGGTATTTTTCCCGGGGCCGGCATCATTTTTTCTGATTAGTTATATGCTTGGCATTGTCCGGGCAATACGCAATATGGTCTATCCACCGTCAGTGAAAAAATTTTCTGGAAAAATTGATTCCACCGCATATTTTGCGTTAGCACCGATTCTCACTATTCCAATTGGTTCAGGCTTCCCGCTCCTTTTTGGCAAGATGCTCGATTATCTGTCTTTTATGCAGGAGGACGCGTACAAGATACTTTTTTCCTTCTCGGCACTTTTTATTCTGGTAACGATTTATCTGAGTCTGAAAATAGACTTTTTTGACAGCTGATGACTGATCTGTTCGGTTTTTTATAGCCGCCCGCCGGGCGGCTGTAAAAATCATCATGCCTGGTAAAGAGTGTCGGCAATATCCGACCATTCGCAGCGAATGTTGTTGTGCGGTCAAAAGAGCTTTGATCTTGGGGAGATGGTGCGGGGTATCGATGTTTATGTCTATGCCTCCATCCTGCCGGTCCAGTCGGTAGCCGGCCGAGGCAAGGAGTGTGCAGGCATCCTGGTAACGGTCCACGATAAAGCCCATCAGACTAAAATCACCCATATAATTACGGGGTAATACCCTGTTGCCGAGATACTTGGCCCTGCTCTTCATATCGCAGGGAAGAAGCGCTATTGTACCCATCGGGTTCCCTCGAAAAGAATAAGTTGGTTTCTTTATGAAAATAGCGGCTAAACATGCCTATATGAAAAAGATAGTCATGATGCACCAGAATGACCAACTCGTAAAAACCTAAATTTTACGACGCCATCCTGATTGGCATCTCAAAGAAAGAGCATATAGGCCGGATTTCCAGTCTCTTCCCTGTATCGATAGCCAAGAGCGTCAAGTCGCTTTTCCAGCTTGCCATTTTTTCCTTCTGGACATTCCAGGCCAATCAGAACACGGCCGAAGTCCCCGCCTTGGGCGCGATAATGAAAGAGGGAAATGTTGTGTTTGCCTCGGGTGGCCTCAAGGAAACGGGTAAGAGCTCCGGGGGTTTCCGGGAACCAGAACCTGAATAGCCGTTCATGCAGTACTTCGCCGGATCTCCCGCCGACCATATAGCGGATATGGGTTTTCGCCAGGTCGTTGTCGGTAAGGTCAATATTGTTAAATCCGGCATCACTGAGTTGTTTGGCAAAATCAAAGCGTTCCTGGTCATTGCGAGTAGAGATACCGACAAAAATATGGGCCTGTTTTCTGCTTGAGAGACGGTAGTTGAATTCGGTGATATCACGATCGCCGACCATGTCCAGGCAGAACGCTTTAAGGCTCCCGGGCTTTTCGGGAATTGTAACCGCAAAAAGAGCCTCCTGTTTTTCCCCGACCCGGGTCCGTTCGGCCACATACCTCAGCCGTTCAAAGTTCATATTGGCTCCGGAATTGATGGCGATAAGGGTCTGTCCCGTGCATCCGGTTTCATGGATATATTTGAGCAGTCCGGACATGCCCAGGCCGCCGGCAGGCTCGACGATGGAGCGGGTCGCCTGGTAGATCGCCTTGATACCGCCGCACAATTCGTCGGTAGTCACGCGTATTATCCGATCGACGTATTGCTGACAGAGCTCAAAGGTCAGTTGCCCCACCTTGCGTACCGCCACGCCGTCGGCGAAAATGCCTACCGAGTCGAGGGAAATCCTTTTCTTTGCCTCAAGGGACCTGTACATTGCGTCACTGTCCACTGGTTCCACCCCAATCACCTGAATTTCAGGACGCAGGGTTTTTATATAAAGAGCCATTCCGGCAATCAGTCCGCCTCCGCCGACCGGAACAAAGACCGCGTCCAGCTGACCGGGGTTTTGCCGCAACAGTTCATCGGCTATAGTCCCCTGTCCGGCAATCACCAGTTCGTCGTCAAAGGGATGGATGGGGACCATTGCCGTCTCCCTGCCAAGTCTTTCGGCGTGGACTTGCCGCCTCCGAATAGTTATTGCCGGAGAAAACGATCTCGCCGCCGAAACTTCGCACCGCCTCAATCTTGATCTTCGGCGTCGTCAGCGGCATGACGATCAGCGCCCGGATACCGAGTTTTGCGGCGGCAAAGGCCACGCCCTGGGCATGATTTCCGGCAGAGGCGGTGATCACACCTCTCTCCCGCTCTTTGGCCGACAGGTGGGCAAGCTTGTTGTAGGCCCCGCGCAGCTTGAAGGAAAACACCGCCTGCTGGTCCTCTCTTTTCAGCAGGATGCGGTTTTCAAGTCGTGCCGACAGGCTTGTTGCCGCATCAAGTGATGTTTCTATTGCCGCTTCATAGACGCGGGAGGTAAGTATCTGTTTAAAAATTTTCTGCAAGGCAGGCCTCTGTGACATAGAAAAAATGGCCATAAGTAATGGCATGGTGATGCAGGGGCCGGATCGTAGTCGCCTTATAGGCGGACAGATCCGGCCCGAGAAAAGAGTTGCCATGCGTCCCGAAACTACCGGAGACTTTCGTTAATCATCTGCAGTGCATCGTTGCCGGGGCAAAGATCTTCTTCGGTCAGGCTGTTGAGCGGCCTGAGGGTTGAATTGATGATGTCATGGGTGTCAGTGATCTCCTGATTGACATAGAGGAGGCCGGTGAGCAGTCTGCCTCTGGCTTTTTCGAGCTCAAGATTATTCACGCATTTCAGCCTGTCAGTGACATCTTTGCTGGAATCGGATTTATGCAGATGGATGATGCTGCCATCGTGCATTACCACTTCCTGGCTGGCACCTTCAGGATAGTGGGCGAGGATCTCCTGCTGCAGGGGAACGAAATCGAAGGTATTGGTCGCCTCGATATGGTCCCGGACATATTCGTAACTCTTGGTAGAGGTAGAGGTGTTGTTGAAGGTGACGCAGGGGGAGATAACATCAATAAAGGCCAGACCCATTGTGGGCAATAGCCCCTTTGATGAGCGGCACCAGCTGCGCCTTGTCGCCGGAAAACCCCCTGGCCACATAACTGGCCCCAAGTTCGATGGCCAGCTCACACAGGTCAATTGAGGTGTATGGATTGGGTTTGCCTTTTTTCCCGGCTGAGCCTTTATCGGCCGTGGCCGAATCCTGCCCTTTGGTCAGGCCGTAGCAGCCGTTGTTCATGCAGATATAATTGAGATTGAGGTTGCGGCGCAGGGCATGGGCAAACTGACCCATGCCGATGGAGGCGGTGTCACCGTCTCCGGAGATGCCGATATACAACAGGTCTCGATTGGCCATATTGGCCCCGGTGGCAACCGACGGCATTCGGCCGTGCACGCTATTGAAGCCATGGGATCTGCTGAGGAAATAGGCGGGAGTCTTCGATGAACAGCCGATGCCGGACATCTTGGCCACCCGGTGCGGCTCTATTGATAATTCAAAACAGGCCTGGATGATCGCGGCGGTAGTTGAGTCATGGCCGCAGCCGGCGCAGAGCGTGGAAATTACCCCTTCATAATCCTTGCGGGTATATCCGGCCGAATTTTTAGCGAGTTTTGGATGGCGGAAATTTGGTCGTTCAAAACTCATGATTTTTCTCCCTTGGCACCTTTAGCTTCGATTTGCGGGTCTTCTATCGAGCAGGGCCTGGATATTTTCGGTGATGAAATCAGCGGTAATGGGCATGCCTTCGAAGTAGAGGATGGACTGCATTTTTTTTGGCGAGACATCGTTTTCAGTCATGAGCATGGTTCGCAGCTGGGCGTCGCGGTTCTGTTCGATGACAAAGATTTTTTCATGTTGGTCGATAAACTCGATAACCTCGTCCTGAAATGGAAAGGCGCGCACCCGCATGCTGTTGATTTTGAGGCCGCTTTTGGCTAACCTGCCGATCGCCTCATAGGCTGCATGGGTGCTTGTACCGAAAAAAATAACCCCGATAGAGGATTCTGGGTCCCTGATCTTGATATGCGGCTTCGGCACCATGGTGCGGGCCGTCTGCCATTTTACCAGCAGACGTTCCATCCCCGCCTTGTAAATGGGGCTATACTCCGTATAGGCGGAGTATTCGTTATGGGAGGTTCCCCGGGTAAAATAGGCCCCCTTGGTGGGGTGTGTGCCGGGATAGGTCCGATAACAGATGCCATCGCCGTCGACATCCAGATAACGTCCCCATCTTTCCTTGAGGTTGTCCAGATCTTCGGCGCTCAGCACCTTGCCGCGATCATATTTTCGCTTGTCGTCCCAGTGCAGCGGGGCGCTGACATGAGTCGTTCATGCCGAGATCGAGATCGCGTCATGACAATGATCGGGGTCTGCAGCCGTTCGGCTAGATCGAAGGCATCGGCCCCCAGATCAAAACATTCTTTTGGGTCGCAGGGGAAAAGCAGCACATGTTTGGTATCGCCGTGGGAGGCATAGGCGCAGGAGAGCAGGTCGGCCTGCTGGGTGCGGGTCGGCATGCCGGTGCTTGGGCCGGTTCTCTGGACATTGACGAGCACCACCGGGATTTCGGCGAAATAGGCCAGACCGAGAAACTCGCTCATGAGGGAAATGCCGGGACCCGATGTAGCGGTAAAGGCCCTGGCGCCATTCCAGGATGCACCGATGACGATTCCGAGAGCCGCCAGTTCATCTTCCGCCTGAATGATGGCCACTTTATGCCGTCCGGTGTCTTGTTCCGTCCGGAATTTGTTGGCGTATCGTTCAAAAGCCTCGATAACAGAGGTGGAAGGAGTGATCGGATACCAGCCGGTAACTGTGGCCCCGGCATAAACAGCCCCGAGACCGAAGGCGGAATTGCCGTCCATCAGGATTTCGTCAGCTCAGTTTATTTATTCTTCGTACCGACAGTCTGCAGGCACCCTGGTGATGTTCTTTGGCATAGTCGTAGCCCAGCTCCAGGGCTTTGATGTTTGGTTCGGCCAGTTTGGGCTTTTTCTGAAACTGTTTCTCGATCGATTCGGTCAAAACAGAAAAATCCATATCCAGCAGAAAGGCCAGAGAGCCGACATAAATGATGTTGCGCAGCAGCTGGCGCAGTTTTGGATTCTGGAACTCGTTGTTGCACAGGCTGGTGAATGGAATGCCAATAGTGGTGATATCGTCGCGATCAAATTCCTCCGACAGCTCCTTGGTGGAGTCGTAGATGAAATAGCCGCCGGGCAGGACTTCCAGATAATCGTTATAGAGGGTTTGACCGTTGACGGCTATTGAAATATCGACCCCGCCCCGGCGGCCGAGATAGCCATGCTCGTTGACCCGCACCTCATACCAGGTCGGCAACCCTTGAATGTTTGACGGAAAGATGTTTTTCGGGCTGACTGGAATTCCCAGCCGGAATATTGCCTTGGCAAAGAGATTGTTGGCGCTGGCGGAGCCGGAGCCGTTGACGTTGGCAAAGCGGACGACAAAGTCGTTGATACTTTCGATCTTGTTCATTTTTGACCTGCCACTGCTGAATTATAGGTGAACTGCACCATTTCCCAGGACGAAGTCGGGCAGCGTTCGGCGCAGAGGCCGCAATGCAGGCAGACATTCTCATCTTTGACCATGACCCGGCCGGTGGGTAGGGGAGGTGAAACATAGAGCGCCTGCCCTCGCTCGTCAGCCGGGGCAAGAAGCCTTGAACGGAGATCGTCCTCGTCGCCATTTTCCGTGAAATTAATGCAGAATTCCGGACATATATCGACACAGGCATCGCATTCAATACAGGTGGAAAACTCGAAGACCGTCTGGACATCGCAGTTGAGGCAGCGCATGGATTCTTCGTGGCCGGTCTTTTTGCTGAAGCCGAGTTCGACTTCAACCAATCGGTTCTTGAGGGATTTGACCCGGTCAACCGTGGGGACGGCATAGCGTTTGTCATCGGAGACATGGCTGTCGTATATCCAGTCCTGGATACCCATTTTCTGGTTGATCAGATTGGTCCTCGGAGCCGGACGGTCATGGAGATCCTCTGCCCTGACAAAAAAGATCAATGGAGATTGCTGCCTGATGCCCATGGGCGACCGCGGTGATAACGTTTTTGGGACCGAAAGCTGCATCCCCGCCAAAAAAGATATTGGCAACGGAAGATTGATAGGTTGTGGTATCGAGTTCAGGGAGGCCCCATTTATTCATTTTGATCCCGAGGGCATCATCGATAAAAGGAAAGGCGTTTTCCTGACCGACGGCAAGGAGTACCTGGTCACAGGCGATAAAAACCGGCGGCTCGTCGACAGGCTGCAGTGTCCGTTTGCCGTTTTCATCATAGTCGGCGATCATTTTTTGAAAATGCATGCCGACCAGTTGACCATCTTCAATGACAAAATCGACCGGCGAGTGGTTGTCGATGATGGGGATCCCTTCCTCTTCGGCATCTTCAATTTCCCAGGGAGAGGCCTTCATGTCGGCGCGGGGGCTGCGGACAATGACCTGGACGTCTTCTCCGCCAAGTCTTCTCGCCATCCGACAGCAGTCCATGGCCGTATTGCCGCCGCCGAGAACGAGTACTTTCTCAGCTGCCGATTTGATATGCTGGTAGAGTACTCCGGCGAGCCATTCGATGCCGATAAAAATCGACGCATCCCCTTCCTGTCTGCCGGGCAGATCGGGCAGGTCGCGGCCCCGGGGGGCACCGGTACCGACAAAAATGGCGTCATAGTCTTTGTCGATAATTGTTTTGAGGTTGTCCACATAGTGATTAAAATGAGTGACAACACCCATATCGAGGATTCGGTCAACCTCCTGGTTGAGGACTTTTTCAGGCAGGCGAAAGGAGGGCACCTGGGTGCGGATGAAGCCTCCGGCCTTGGGCTGGTCATCGTAGAGATCCACGGCATAGCCGAGCGGCAGCAGGTCACGGGCGACGGTGAGTGAGGCGGGACCGCCGCCGATAAGCGCAATCTTTTTACCGTTTTTTTCTTTTGGAATTTCCGGCATGAAATCCGTGCTGTCACTTTTATAGTCGGCGGCAACTCTTTTCAGCCGGCAGATGGCGACGGGGGTTTCTTCGACGCGGCTCCGCCGACAGGCGGGCTCACATGGCCGATCGCAGATGCGACCGAGAATGCCGGGAAAGACGTTGGAAATCCAGTTTATTTTGAACGCCTCATCATATTTGCCCTGGCTGATCGCGCGAAGGTATTCCGGCACCGGGGTATGCGATGGGCAGGCGTATTGGCAATCAATGACTTTATGGAAATATTCAGGATCTTCGATATTTGTCGGTTTCAAGAATGACTCCTTTGTGGGCGAAGGAAAAAACGCTGCTGTGTGTTAATTTTCCCTGCTAATCAGGGAGAATCCGGACGGCACCTTTGTCGGCCGAGGCGGCAAAAAGGGCGTATGCCTTGAGCGCCGTGCTGACGCTTCTGTTCCTGTCGGTAGGGGTGAACGCTGCCTTGCCTTTTGTCTCTTCTTTTATTCTTCTTGCGGCGAGTTCGTCATCGGTGAGGGCAACGTTAATTATTCTTGCCGGGATGTCGATATCTATTGTGTCGCCGTCTTCAAGAAGAGCAATAGCCCCACCTGCCGCCGCTTCCGGACTGACGTGGCCGATGGAAAGCCCTGACGTACCGCCGGAGAAACGTCCGTCGGTCACCAGAGCGCATTCCGCGCCGAGATGGATCGATTTCAGGTAGGAGGTAGGGTAGAGCATTTCCTGCATTCCCGGTCCCCCTTTGGGGCCTTCATAGCGAATGATGATCACGTCGCCGGCCTTGATTTTTCCGCCTAAAATGGCATCGCAGGCAGCGTCCTGGGAGGAAAACACCCGGGCGGTACCGGAAAATTTAAAAATCGATTCATCGACGCCGGCGGTTTTGACGATACAGCCGTTTTCGGCAATATTGCCGAAAAGAACGGCAAGGCCGCCTTCTTTGCTGTAGCAATGTTCCATATCTCTGATACATCCTGCCGAACGGTCAACGTCGGCCTCCTGGTACATCGTGCTCTGGGAACCCATAACCAGATTCGGTCCGGATGCAGCCGGGGCACTGAGGTAGAGGATTTCGGCAGCCTTGTCGTGGCCCGGTCGGGAGATGTCCCAGATGTCGAGGGTCTCCTGCAGGCTTGGACTGTCAACCCGGGAAACTCGTGCATCGATAAGCCCGGCCCGGTCCAGTTCGCCGAGAATAGCCATAATGCCGCCGGCTCGGTTGACATCTTCTATGTGATAGCTCGAGGAAGGTGAAACCTTGCACAGATTGGGAACTTTTCGGGAGAGGCGGTCGATATCATCCATGGTGAAATCGACGCCAGCTTCATGGGCAATAGCCAGCAGATGCAGGACCGTGTTGGTTGAGCCCCCCATGGCGATGTCCAGGGTCATGGAGTTCATGAAGGCGCTTTTACTGGCAATGGACCGGGGAAGAACGGAACTGTCTTCATTTTCGTACCAGGCGACAGCCATCTCGACAATCCGCTCTGCCGCTCGTTCAAAAAGGAGTTTGCGATTGGCATGGGTGGCAACCACCGTCCCGTTGCCGGGCAGGGCGAGCCCAAGGGCTTCGTTGAGGCAATTCATGGAGTTGGCGGTGAACATTCCGGAGCACGACCCGCAGGTCGGGCAGGCGCACCGTTCAACTCTTTCTATCTCGTCGTCACTGACCTCGCTGTCTGCAGCCATGACCATGGCATCGACCAGGTCGTATCGCTTGTCGCCGTCAACTCCAGCCTCCATGGGACCGCCGGAAACAAAAATGGTCGGGATGTTAAGACGCATGGCGGCCATCAGCATGCCGGGGGTGATCTTGTCACAGTTGGAGATGCAGATCATGGCATCGACGGTGTGGGCGTTGCACATATATTCGACACTGTCGGCGATCAGGTCGCGGGATGGCAGAGAGTAGAGCATCCCGGAATGGCCCATGGCGATGCCGTCATCTATGGCGATGGTATTGAACTCGGCGGCAAAACATCCGGCCCCGTCGATAATTTTTTTCAAATGCTGGCCAATTTCATGGAGGTGAACGTGGCCGGGAACGAACTGAGTGAAAGAATTGACGATGCCGATAATCGGTTTACCGAACTGCTCTTCTTTGACCCCGTTAGCGCGCCAGAGGCTTCTGGCGCCTGCCATTCGTCGTCCCTCGGTTGTCGTTGCGCTGCGCAATGGAATTGCCATTAGTACGTACTCCGAATTTTTTATATTGAATCCGTAACGGAAAGAAATTTGGTGAAAAATTGAAAAAAAACTTGCAACAGTTGTTAGATTAGAGACAATATACTATGAAACCAGGTGGTATTGCACAATTTTTCAGGGGAAAAAGATGAAAAAAACGGAAATAGACTACTGGATAGCTGCTATGTTGGAGTCCCATAGCAACGTTTCCGACCTCAATATTACTGTCGGAAAATCGTTGCAGGTTGAATCTTCCGGACTGCTTGCACCTGTTGATGTTGTCCCTCCGGTTACCGACCTCACTCCTTTTCAGGCCGAAACCTTTGCGCTCAATCTCATCGGCAACAACCGGCGTCTGTTAAAAGATCTGGTTGAAAACGGCTCCTGCGATCTCTCCTACTCTCTTTCCGATAAGGCCCGATTCAGGGTGAATATTTTCACCCAGAAAGGGTATTTCACCACCGTCCTCAGAAAACTCGAGACCGAGGTTCCCTCCATTGAAGGGATGCAGTTTCCGGATGCCTTTGGCAAGATGGCATCCGAGCTGAATGGGCTTATTCTTTTTACCGGAGCCACCGGGACAGGTAAGACGACATCGCTTGCCGCCCTGTTAAACAGGATCAATCACGAGCGGGCAGTACATGTGGTGACCCTGGAAGATCCCATTGAATATGTCCACGAGCAGCGCCAGGCAACCTTCAACCAGCGCGAGCTGGGTAATGATTTCAGCAGCTTTGCCGTGGGGATGCGCGCCGCACTCCGCCAGGCGCCAAAAGTAATCCTGGTCGGTGAGATGCGCGACCGGGAAACCATGGAAATTGGCCTGACTGCTGCCGAAACAGGACATTTGGTACTGTCGACCCTGCATACAATTGATGCCGGACAGACAATCAACCGTATCCTGGGAATGTTTGAGCAGGAAGAACAGCCGCAGATCCGCAACAGGCTTGTCGATACTGTTCGCTGGATTGTCAGCCAGCGTCTGTTGCCCCGGACTGGGGGCGGTCGGGTGGCTGCCATGGAAATTTTGTGCACCAGTCTTGCGGGTAAAAGATCTCATCCTGAATGGGGAAACGGAAGACAAGACGTTCTACCATGTAATCAATGAAGGTTCGGCTCTCGATATGCGAACCTTTGACCAACATATCCTTGAGCTGTTCAGCCGAGGTATAATAACGGAAAAGAATGCCATAACCTATTGCTCGCATCGAGCCGAATTGAATCGCGGACTCGACCGTATCAAGGCTGAGCGGGGTGAAGCGACAACCAGTCTGACGGACTTGTCCATGGAAGAGGAGCAGGAAGACAAGTTACGGATTCTATGGGAGATGATTCAGGGTTATGAGGAAACTATGATAGTAAATTGTCCGCATTGTGCAAAACAGCTGAAGTTGAGTGAAAAAATCCGGAATAGTGTCCAGCAGCTTGGCCCGGGTCGGAAGATCAAGGTTAAATGTGTCCATTGTACAGTTCCCTTCGATCTGGATGAAAACAGTCTGAAACAGGCACATTCAGGCCGTAATCGCGGCGGTGCCGGACCGGATAAACCGGCTGCGGGGAGAAAGGTCAAGCCACCCGCTCCGCCGGGGACCGAGTGGTTGCAGGATGGCTCTTTTGAAGAAAAAGAAATTGTCGAGGATATACCCCGTGCGCTGGTGCTTATGCCGGACTCGTCAATTCGTGAAACGGTGGTGAAAGCCGCCACGGATTTTGGCTATCGCGTCGAGCAGGCACCGACCCCGGAAGAAGCCATCGATAAAATGCGTTTTGTTAATTATGCGGCGGTTTTTCTCCATGACAACTTTGAGCCGGGAGGGATTATTTCCGGGAAATTTCCACCAATTCATGCGGGTAATGAATATGTCTCGCCGCCGTTATATTTTCTATGTTTTAATCGGTGAACAGTTCGATACCCTTTATGATCTGCAGGCCTTGGCCTATTCGGCAAATCTTGTGGTCAATGACCATGAAATCCCGTTCATTGGAACTGTGCTGAAAAAGGCCATTCCTGAGTTCGAGACATTGTTTGGTCCGCTGATGGAGGAGTTGCAGGTCGTCGGAAAATAGAGTAACATGACTTGTAATGAGCTGTGATCAATTCTGTCTGAACGTGATTCCCGTCTGATTTTATTCGTTTGCCTACACACCACTTTTCTTGCTGGTTGCGGTTAGCTGCAACCTGTCCATGTCAGTTACTGCCAATTACAGTATGGTACGTTTTATCTTGCTGTCTCTTTCGACAAGACAGGTCCGGCACGATGAGTTAACCAACCCTGTCGGAGCCAAATTTACGTTACAAATTGAGTTTACAATGAAAAAAACCATCCTTGCCGTAGGGAAAAAAATCAGGAGCATCGCCCAGGCCGGAAAACACCGGTGCGGCAAATTGTTGGGCGGTTCAACCTCTGGATGCCGACAGCGAGCAACCTGCACCAGCCAATGTTCCGGAATTAAAATCTGATGCAGGAAGAGGCGAACCGGGACATCCTGCTGATAAAAACTCTGCGCCAGTTATCCATAAGGAAAAATATCGGGCCCCGGAAAAAACCAAGGAAGAAACCGGCCTGGGGGCTGGAAGATTTTCCGGTCACTCCAGCTGAAGGCAAGAGCCGTTTTCACGACTATCCCATTCCATTGCAGGTGATGCGGGCTATAGCTGATCAAAAATTCCAGTACTGCACCCCCATTCAGGAAAAGGCCCTGGAGAATGTTCTGGCCGGCAAGGATCTTGTGGGAAAAGCCAATACCGGTACCGGAAAAACGGCAGTTTTTCTCATTGCCATTTTTTCCAGATTGCTGGCTGAAAAGAAGTCCGGAAAAGGAAATGTTCGGGCTTTGGTCCTGGCACCCACCCGTGAGCTGGCCAATCAGATAGCCAAAGAGGGAGCTGTTTTCGCCAAATACTGCAATCTTTCGTGCGGGCAGTCTACGGAGGAGTGGATTATCAGAAACAGATGGATTCCTGCAAAATAAGCAGTGTGATCTGTTGGTTGCCACTCCTGGCCGTCTCATTGATTTTATGAATAAAAGAGTTGTTGATTTGAGCAGCTGCAAGATCCTGGTGCTCGATGAGGCGGATCGAATGCTTGATATGGGATTTATTCCTGATGTGCGGAGAATCATTGGTCGATTGCCGGCCAAAAAAGACCGGCAGACCATGCTCTTTTCCGCGACTGTTTCAGAGGATGTGCAGCGCCTTGCTGCCCAGTGGAGTGTTCAGCCCAAAGTGGTCGAAGCGGAACCCGAGCAGGTGGCTGTCGAGACGGTTGAGCAGTTCGTCTATCTTGTTACCGCGGAAGAAAAATATGCCGTTCTGTATAATCTTATTCAGCAGAACCCCGACGATCGAATCATTGTTTTCGCCAATATGAAGAATGAAACGAAGCGATTGTCCAACCGTCTGCAGCGAAATAACATAGATTGTGTCCTGTTGTCCGGGGATGTCGACCAGAATAAACGGATGACCAGACTGGAGAACTTCAGGTCCGGCAAGGTAAAGGTCCTTGTGGCGACCGACGTCGCCGGGCGTGGCATTCATATTGAGGGGATCACCTTTGTTGTCAACTATACCCTGCCTTATGAACCGGAAGATTATGTCCATCGTATCGGCCGGACCGGAAGGGCTGGCGCCAACGGAAAAGCGGTAAGTTTTGCCTGTGAGGAAGGATCCTTTTATCTTCCGGCTATCGAGGAATTCATCGATAGAAAATTTGATTGTGTCCTGCCGGAAGAGACTCTCTTGGTTCCCCCTCCCAAAGGCCAGGAAAAGAAAATCGAGAGCTGACGGTGACCAGCATCGACCGAAGGGACGACGCAAACCCAGGAATAAAAATTATAACCGGCGAAACAAAGGAGGTGTGAAAAAAATCGGCATAACAGCATTCTACTTGCAGGAACATTGCCGAGGATCCTGGCTGCTGTGGCAAGCGTTACGTGGACCCTGAAAAAATGAAAAAAATTATCTAATCCTTGCAAGAAGTTGTTGTCCTTTCGTTGAAATATTGCTATAAAGTGCGGTTCATGTGTATGCAAGGTTGCCCCCTGTCCGGGAGTGGCCTTATTTTCTTTTTACCTCGGCACGTTTGTTGTGCGGGAGTAAATTATAACCTTTACCATTTGGCCTCTGGTCTACAGGAAGAGTAAAATCCATGACAGAACAACTTAATCAATCAACCCAGGACAGCAGTGAAGAGATGAGTTTTGCAGAACTCTTCGAAATGGAAGAAAATAACAAGGTGGTCGCAGTCGGAGATGTTGCCATGGGCACCATTATCGGCACTGTGGACGATTATCTCCTTGTTGATGTCGGTGATAAAGCGGAAAGTTATATTGCCAAATCGGAATTCCGCCTGGAAGATGGTGAGGAAATCAAAATTGGTGACGTATTCGAGGTGTTCGTAGAGCGGCGTAAGGAAGAAGGTGGACTCCTCCTGTCGAGAGAAAAGGCTATTGCCATAAAGGTATGGGAAAAAATCGCTGAAATTCAAGAAGCCGACGAAACAATTTCCGGCAAAATCGAAAGCCGTGTCAAAGGTGGTATGTCCGTCGATATCGGCGTTCCGGCATTCCTGCCATATTCTCAGATCGATCTTCGTCCGGTGAAAGATCTTGATGCCCTGATCGGGGAATCGATGGAGTTCAAGATTCTGAAATTCAATAAAAAGAGAAATAACGTTGTTATTTCCCGTCGGGCTATCCTTGAAGAGGAACGCAATAAACTCCGTGAGGAGATGCGCTCCAAGCTGGAAGAAGGTCAGATCATCAAGGGTGCCATTACCAATATTACCGACTACGGCCTCTTTATCGATATGGGCGGTATGGACGGTCTCTGTCATATCACCGATCTTTCCTGGGGACGTGTCTCCCATCCGGCAAAACTCTACAAAGTTGGTGAAGAACTGGAGGTTAAAGTCCTCAAATATGACAAGGAGCATGACCGTGTGTCCCTTGGCGTGAAGCAGCTTCGTGATGATCCATGGGCTACTGTCACCGAAAGGTATCCGGTGAACCAGACCACCAAAGGCAAGGTTGTTTCCATTACCGATTACGGTGTTTTTGTCGAACTGGAAGAAGGTGTTGAAGGTCTGATCCACGTATCCGAAATGACCTGGTCGAAGAAACCCCGTCACCCATCCAAGATGGTTTCCGTCGGTGATGAGGTCGAAATCATGGTACTCAATATCGAGACCGAGACCAAGCGGATCTCTCTTGGTATGAAACAGCTTCAGCCGAACCCATGGGATCTGGTTACCGATAACTATCCGGTTGGTTCTGTTATTGAAGGAAAAATCAAAAATATTACCGATTTTGGTGTGTTTATCGGCATCGAAGAGGGCATTGACGGTCTTATCCATGTCTCTGATCTTTCCTGGACCGAGCGGATTAAGCATCCATCGGAGAAGTACGCTAAAGGTGAGACAATCCAGGCTGTCGTCCTGAAGATCGATAAAGAAAATGAGCGATTCTCTCTTGGGTATCAAGCAGCTTGTTCCCGATCCATGGCAGGCGGCATACAACAACTATCCTTCAGGAACCGTTGTTGAAGGCGAGATCACCAATGTTACCGATTTTGGTGTTTTTGTGAAACTTGAAGAAGGTATTGAAGGTCTTGTTCATGTCTCTGAACTCAGCAAAGACAAAGTGAAAACTCCGGTTGGCATGTATCAGGTCGGCGATACTTTGAAGGCAATTGTTATCAATGTTTCTGCTAAAGATCGTAAGATCGGCCTTTCCGTTAAAACCCTTGAGGGTGATGATGAAGAGGTAGCAGTAGAAAAATTTAAAAAGGCTGAAAAAATCGCTGCCGAAACTGCACCATCAACTTTTGGTGATCTGTTGAAAGCGGCTGCGGAAGGTAATGATTCCGCTGACAACGAGTAAGAAACTAGCCTGAGTAAGGGCTTGGGATGCAGCTGAAAGGTTGTCTTGCCGGAGATCCGGCAAGACAACCTTTTTTTATATTTTCATGGGGACAGACCTTCGTGGTTGTCCCTGGTAACACATTGATTATACGTTATTAGGTATGTTGAAAAAAGATTTAGTAGATAAAGTCAGTAGTGAACTTTCCATGCAGAAACAGGATGTCAGCCTGGCGGTTGATATTATGCTGGAGACAATGGCCACGGCTCTGGTGGAAGAGAGACGTATTGAGTTGCGTGGATTTGGCAGTTTTTCGGTGCGAGCGAGAAAACCGCGGTCAACCAAGAATCCCCGAACAGGTAAAATTATGGAAATTCCGGATCGGAAGACCCTACATTTTACCATGAGCAAATCTCTGAAAGAGGCTCTTATCAGCGAAAAGGATTGACGTCACCTTTACCGACGCGGAGAATCTCCGGGTAGTCGCCGGTCAGATCGATAACGGAAGAGGGGTCGGGGTAGATTGGGCCGCCATCAACAATGAGTTCTATCCTGTTGCCAAGGTACTCTTCAATTGCAAATGGCTCAGCCAGGTTCGTTTCCTCATCTTCAAGCTGGACACTGGTGTTGACGATGGGGTTGCCCAGGGTTTCGAGCAGGAGTTTGCTGATCGGATGGCCTGGGACCCTGATACCGACTGTTTTCTGTTTGTGGCCATGATCTTGGGAACCAGCTTTGTTCCCGGCAGGACGAAGGTATACGGTCCGGGCAGGTTTTTTTTCAGCAGCCGATAGGCAGTATTTGATACATGGGCATATTGGCTGATATCGGTCAGGTCGGAGCACATGAAGGAAAAAGGCTTGTGTTTTGGCCTTTTTTTCAATTGTACGAGTTGTTTGATGGCTTTCTGGTTGAAAAGGTCGCAGCCAATACCATAACCGGTTTCGGTGGGATAACAGACTATTGCACCGTTTTTGAGTACCTTGACAACCTGTTCGATCAAGCGAAGTTGAGGGTTTATCGGGTTGATTTCAAGCAGCATATTGTTGATTTTTCCTTTGTCCGCAACGTGGCGGACCATTCATATTCTCTTCATTGTGAAATTTTGTGTAATACAAATCAGGCAATCATAAAAAAAATGAGATTTTTTATAAAGATGCTTTACTGTGATACATTAAAAATTAAAGCATAATGTGAATTATGAAAGGCGGTTGGAGTGTCCTGTTTCTGCAAAACACGTCTGTTGCTTTCACAAACAAGGAAAAACCAGCCTTTTATAATTCACTCCCTGACAAGGAGGGGACATGTTACCAGATCATATAGAAACCGCACTGACTTTTGATGACTTACTTCTCGTACCTTCTGCCTCCGATGTTCTTCCCAACGAAGTAAATCTGGAAACCCGGCTCACCGACACTATTTCTCTCAAGATTCCTCTGGCCAGTTCGGCCATGGATACCGTCACCGAGCACCGGACCGCCATAGCCATGGCCAGAGATGGCGGAATAGGGATAATCCACAAAAATATGACCATCGAACAACAGGCGATTGAGGTGGAACGGGTTAAAAAATCGGAATCAGGGATGATTATTGATCCGATTACCGTGACGCAGGATCAGTCTGTAGGCGAAGTTCAGGAGATTATGAGTGAGTATAAAATATCCGGTTTGCCTGTTCTTCACGAAGGGAAGCTGGTGGGGATCGTCACCAACCGGGATCTTCGCTTTGTCTCCGATGATGGATTACGGGTTGCTGATGTTATGACCTCTAAAAACCTGGTGACCGCCAATGTGGGGATTGATCTGGAACATTCGAAAGCCTTGCTGCATGAACATCGGATTGAAAAATTGCTGGTGGTTGATGATAAGGGTGGTCTGAAGGGTTTAATCACTATCAAAGATCTGGAAAAAATTAAAAAATATCCCCAGGCTGCCAAAGATAAATTTGGTCGTCTTCTGGTAGGTGCTGCTCTGGGAGTTGGGCCAAATATCGAGAGCCAGGCGGAAAGGCTCATAAAAGCAGGGGTCGATGTGGTGGTTGTTGATTCCGCCCACGGGCATTCCAAAGGCGTTCTGCAGGCTGTAGCCAGAGTGAAAGCCGCATTTCCCGAACTTGTCGATTATTGCCGGCAATGTCGCCACGGGAGAGGGAACGGAAGATCTGATAAAGGCCGGAGCAAATGGCGTCAAAGTAGGCATTGGGCCAGGGTCGATCTGCACAACCCGAGTCGTAGCCGGTGTCGGGGTGCCGCAGATGACCGCTTTGCAAAACTGTGTAAAGGTTGCCAACAAATATAATATCCCAATAATCGCCGACGGCGGGATCAAATATTCCGGCGATCTGGCCAAGGCTATTGGGGCCGGAGCCAGCACGGTAATGCTCGGCAGTCTTTTTGCCGGAACCGATGAAACGCCAGGTGACACCTTTCTCTACCAGGGCAGAACCTACAAAGGGTATCGGGGTATGGGGTCGCTTGGGGGCAATGAGCCAGAACGAGGGGTCAGCCGACCGCTATTTTCAGTCGGAAGTATCCGCCACGTCAAAACTGGTACCCGAAGGCATAGAAGGCAAGGTGCCCTATCGTGGGCCGCTGTCAACGGTAATATACCAGATGATTGGTGGCCTGAGGTCAGGAATGGGGTATGTCGGAGCCGCGACTATTCCTGAACTGCAGCAAAAGGCCAAATTTGTCCGGATCTCCGCCGCAGGGCTGAGAGAATCCCATGTCCATGATGTTATAATTACCAAGGAAGCCCCAAATTATCGGACTGCCTGATAGGGTTGCTGAGACTGCACCGCAGAATGAAATGAAGACTCGCAAGAGTCAGACCGGAAAAACTACTGGAGGAGAAACGAGAGAATCCATGGATATTCATAGCGAAAAAATAATCGTCCTTGATTTTGGGTCCCAGACAACCCAACTGATTGCCAGACGAATCAGGGAGCAGAAGGTGTACAGTGAAATTCATCCTTTCTCAATCTCCCTTGATAAAATCAAAGAGCTCAAGCCTTCCGGTATTATTCTGTCCGGTGGGCCCTGTTCTGTCTATGACGACGATGCGCCCCATTCCGATCCCGGGCTGTTTGATCTGGGCATCCCGGTTCTTGGCATCTGTTACGGGGCTCAGCTGATGATCCAGCAGATGGGCGGCAAGGTGGAAAAAGCCGAAAAACGTGAATTCGGCAAAGCAGAACTTACAGTCAAATACACTGCTGGGCTTTTTGCCGGACTTGAAATGAATGGCATAAAACATCAGGTTTGGATGAGCCATGGAGATCGTGTTGAGGTTATTCCTGAGGGCTTTGAAGCCACCGCCGTAAGTGACAATTCACCTTTTGCGGCTCTGCGGCATAAGGAGCAGCCCTTTTTTGCCGTACAGTTTCATCCTGAAGTGGCCCACACCCTCATCGGTACCGATGTACTGAGAAATTTCATTTTTGGCATATGCAATTGCAACCCGGAATGGACGATGCATTCGTTTATTGAAATGAATGTTCAGGCTATTCGAGAAAAAATTGGCAGCGATAACGTCATCTGTGCCCTCTCCGGCGGTGTCGACAGTTCAGTGGTCGCGGCGATCATTCATAAGGCCGTCGGCGATCAGCTCACCTGTATTTATGTCAATAATGGTTTGATGCGGACCGGTGAAACCGGATCAATTCTTCGGTTTTTTAAGGAAAAGAGTAAGCTAAAAGTCATAGATATTGATGCGACTGATTATTTTCTCGGGGAGTTGGCAGGTGTAGAGGACCCGGAGGTCAAGCGCAAACGGATTGGGCTTGGGTTTATCAAAATATTTGAGGAAGAAGCGAAGAAAATCGGCCAGGTCAAATACCTTGCCCAGGGGACCCTGTATCCGGATGTGATTGAATCGGTCAGTTTTCGTGGAGAAGCACCGATAAAATCCCATCACAATGTTGGGGGCTTGCCGGAAATTATGCAGCTCGACCTCATTGAACCCCTGCGTGAACTGTTTAAGGACGAAGTCCGCGAACTTGGCCTGGAACTTGGTTTGCCGGAGGAGGCTATTTATCGGCAGCCTTTCCCGGACCGGGGCTTGGCATCAGAATAATGGGCGAAGTGACCGAGGAGCGGCTGCGTATTTTACGCCAGGCCGATGTCATTGTCCTTGAAGAGATGCGCAAGGCAGCCTGGTACAGAAAGGTCTGGCAGTCCTTTGCCGTGCTTCTGCCCATTCAGACCGTCGGAGTCATGGGGGATGGGCGAACATATGAGCATGTTATCGCCATCCGTGCGGTTGACTCAAGGATGCCATGACTGCTGACTGGAGCAGGCTGCCCTACGAAATTCTGGGGGAGATTTCCAGCCGCATCATTAACGAGGTGCGCGGAGTAAATAGAGTTGTTTATGATATCTCCTCTAAACCGCCGGCGACTATTGAGTGGGAATAGGCGACGTCTAACCCTGAGTGTTTCTCATTACGGAAAGTTGACGGAATATTTCAAGAAATTAATATATACGTGATGATATGCTGAAAAGCGGAATCTATGTAGATGCAGAAAATATCAGAATGTGCGGTGGCTACGGCATGCGCTATGATGTGCTGGTCGAGCTTGCCAGTGCTGGGAATTCTACGCTGCTGCGAGCAAACTCCTATCTCGCCGAGGATCGGGAACGGACCAAGGATGATCCGGAATATCGACAAAAACTCTATCGTTATCACAGTGTGATCCGCCAGTGCGGCTTCAAGGTTATTAAAAAATATGTCAAACACTTTGTTGATGATGAAGGCATCTTAACCACCAAGGCCAACGCCGATATGGATCTGGCCATTGACGCACTTCTTCAGGCAAGGAATCTTGATCGGATCATTTTGCTCACCGGTGACGGTGATTTTATCCGTCTGGTGCTTGCCTTGCAGAATATGGGCTGCCGGGTGGAGGTGATCGGTTTTAATCATGTGAGCAATGAGTTAAAAGAAGCGGCGGACAACTTCCTCTCAGGCTTTCTTGTTCCAGGTCTTTTGCCGATTGTTAGCCAAAACGGCGAGAACAGGCAGCGAGGTATTCCGATTAATTATAATCCGGATCGGGGCTTTGGCTTTATGCGCTACTATCGCCTGAAGCCAGAGGGCTTAATTGCCCAGTCGGTATTTTTTCATTGTTCCAAGGCCCAGGATGTCAATGATGCCCTGTTTCTTGATTCGGCAAATATTTTTGAGTTCACCATTGTTAAAAATCCGGATAACAGCGGCCGGACCGAGGCCTGGGATATCCAGTCGATTGATGCATAAGATGCATAAAGATATTTCCTTGTCGGTTTTGCAGGTGGCCGGGCAGTTTTTGGCAGTGGCAAAAATACAGGTGTGATGATGATGACTCTTTTTGTGGCTGATATTGGTGGAACCAAGAGCGAATTGGCTATTTTTCCGCTGAGCGGTTCGGTCGGCAACAGTCTCTCTTGCAAAAGCGGTATACTAATGCCCTGTATCAGTGGCATTGATGGATATCGCGCAGGATTTTCTTGCAGGGTGTGATCACAAGCCGTCGTTTGCCTGCCTTGCTGTTGCCGGGGTGGTTTCCGGCAGGACGGTTACATTGACCAATCTGCCCTGGGTAATTGACTGCTCGTCTGCTGGCAAAACGATTCGGGTTTCAGCAGGTAGTCTTAATAAACGACCTGACAGCCTTATGTAGTTCTTTGGCCATCCTTCAGCCGGCAGATCTTCTGCTGATACAGGCAGGTTCTGGGGCGAGTGGAGAGGTGCGTGGAGTTGTAGCCCCCGGAACCGGACTTGGCGAGGGACTGTCGGTTGCGTTTGGTGGACAGCTGTTCGCCTGCGGCTCGGAAGGCGGCCATACAGATTTTGCCCCGGTGGATGAAGAGCAGGTGGCACTCTATTCCTGGATGCGAAAAAAAATCCTACCGGTGAGCTATGAATCACTCATTGCCGGGCCGGGTCTTGCCCGCCTGTATGATTTTTGCAGGGAATACCACCACATTCCGGAATCTTCCTGGATAGTTGAAGAAAAGAACAAGGCAAAAGACCCAATTCCGATCATAGTAGGTGGTGCCCTGGGGACAATGGGGGACCCTCCCTGTCCTTTATGTCGTCGGGTGATCGATCTGTTCTTGTCAATTCTTGGCAGTGAAGCCGGCAATCTGGCGCTTAAACTCTATGCCAGAGGGGGCATATATCTTGGTGGCGGTATATTGCCAAGACTGACTGAAAAGTTTCCTTTTGACGGTTTCCTGAAAAGTTTCCATGCCAAGGGGTTGATGTCCGGTTTAATGCAAGACATTCCGGTCTATCTGATACTGCGAAAAGATGCACCAATCATCGGGGCAGCGGCACACTTTATTAGGCAGGAGTACAAAGAGAAAATTTTCGATGGCAGCTGAAAGTGTTCCTGTGGGCGTCCTGGCGGAATTTTGCAACGAACCTGCGGCCTGCAGGGTAACACCTCTAGGCTTTGGCAATATTAACGATACCTATCTGGTTCAATCCCCCTCATATCATTTTGTCCTGCAGAAGATTAATAGCAAGGTCTTTCCGGAACCCCTGCGGGTTATTGAGAATTTTTCTGCAATCACCAATCATCTTGCCAGCAAAAAGGTGACAGGGAGAGCAAGATCTGCAGGTAGCTGTCCCGGTGCTGACCCGAAAGAAACGCCTCTTTTACCGTGATGGCCAGGGAGTCTTCTGGCGCGGGCAGAGTTATCTCCCGCATAAAAGCTGGCGAGTGTTGGCGAGCCCCGAGCAGGCTCGCCGGGTTGGCGTTGCCCTGGCAACCTTTCACCGGCTGATCGGTGATCTTGATGGGCAAAAGCTTCGTGATCCGCTTCCCGGCTTTCATGATCTTTCCAGGTTATTTGGCGTCTTATGACCAGGCGATGCGTCAGCATAAAGATCGTTGAAAAGTGAAGTATCTGATTTTTGTCTGGCAACGATTGACCGGTACCGACCGCAGGCGGCGACGCTGGTCAGTGCCAGAGATGCCGGCATCCTGACTGTCCAGCCGATTCACGGTGACCCTAAGGTCGATAATTTCATTTTTGATGATCAAGGGGAAGTCCTGGGGCTGCTTGATCTTGATACCGTGGCCATGGGGCTGCTGCATTACGATCTTGGGGATTGCCTGCGTTCCTGCTGCAACAGGGGAGGAGAGGCAGGGAGCAATGATATGCCAATTACTTTTGATCTGTCTTTCTGCCAGGCGCTGCTGGACGGTTATTTTTGCGGGCCGGAGAAGCTGCTGTCAAAAGAACAGCGTGGCTTTATTTTTGACGGGGTGCTGCTTATCTGCTTCGAGTTGGGGGTTCGCTTCTTCACCGATCACCTGCGCGGCAATCCTTATTTTAAAGTCCAACAGGACGGGGACAACCTGCTGCGAGCTGTCAACCAATTCCGACTGGCAGACAATATTGCTGAAGGGAAAAGGAGATCCGGGCCATGGCCTTATCTGCAGGAGATTAGTCCGCGTTCTGAGAACAACTGTTAAACTGTCAGTTGCCCGAGACTCTCAAGCGAATACAGATATTGACCAATTGTATCGGCAAGGTGCGGTTGGAGATTTTCGAATTCGATGCCAATTCGGGTTTCTGCCGGGATCAATCTGCATGTTTCTGACTCGACCATTGATCTGCTGTTCCTCTTTTACTCCCGGCAGGAGACAACGAAGCTGAACGGATGTATTGATGTCGATCTGCGGCATAGGGGTATCATTCTTATGCTTGATCTGCCAGAGACCTCCAGCAGTGCTCAGGTCGACAAGAGTCCCGTATATTTCCGGCTCTTCATTGATCTGGAAGGTGCTGGGGATAAAAATCACCGTCCTTTTGGCTTTGCGCAGTTCATGATAGTGGATAACTCCGGGGTATTCAAAAAAGAGCAGCTGGGAAGGCGAATCGACAGCTTTGAGGAGTTGGGATTTAAACATCCACACCCGTCCTTTGTGCACATATTTTACGACAACTCGCTGCTCGCCACCGACCAGATCTTCCATGTCGGAAGATGGCTGAGGGTTAGTGACGATCAAATAATTCTCCTGCAGCATACCGACCATGACACTTTCAAAAAGGGAGTCCAGATGAGGGAATTCGAGCTGGACCCGGGAGCCGATCTCTAAAGGAATAGGTTTTCCCAGAGTCGATAGATGCTGCAATGGCAGCTGCTGCTTATTTCCAGAGATGCTGCTTTGTCTAGTTTTGTCCTTTTCACCGTGGAGTCGAAACGCTTCCATAATGATGGAAATCAGCGGCTTGTTGATCTGTCTTTTACGCTGGCCGTTGAAAAATCTTATTCTGATTACGGTTTCCTGCCATGAAAGAATCAGATGGGCTGCCGCTTCGCCGGTGAAGTTCTTTGTTTCTGCTCCGATCAGAACGCCGTTTTTTATATAAAGGAGACCTGTATCATGGCGCCGATTCACCTGGAGGGTACAGGTTTTTTCTTCTGTCTCAAGCATTTGCAGAAAACTGTGAATGGGGATACCCTTGACGGTCCCACTGGTTGCTGAATCGAGCAATTTCCCGGCATGCATCAAAAGACTTGAGGTGTCAACAGGTTTATCCAGACAGTGGCTGGCTCCACGCTTTATGGCTTCTTTCGGGATGAACCCATCGTCCTTTGTTAAGGCGATGCAGGGAATATAGGGAAAGGTGTGGGTAAGCAGAGAAAAATCCTCCAGGGTACTGAACGGGGGAGAGGTCGCAGACCACCAGATCTACCTGTTGCTGCGACATAATAGTGATTGCCGCTCGTTCTTTTTTGGCAGTCAAGATATTTATTTCTTTTTGCCAGTGTTCAAAAAGGTCAACCAAAGCCTTGAGCTCTACAGCTTCATTTTCTATGATGACAACAGTTTTCATGGTAATTAGGGTTTGGGGTTGAAGAAGCGTTTGTTGGGACAGTGTTTTTCCACTGTCTTTTTCAGTATGCAGAAAAATGCTTATAAAAGCAAAGATATTAAAAACATAAAAATAAATCAGGATATAATGCAGACATACATCACCATTTACCCTGCACAGTACCTCATCGGAATGTTCGGCCAGAAGGGGAGAAGTGCAAACCAGACAGGGTGTTGTTGCAGACGCCGGTGTTTATGCCGGTCGGGACCCAGGGTACTGTCAAAGCGGTGACTCCGGAAAACCTGCAGGAAATGAATGCGCAGATTATCCTTGGCAATACCTACCATCTTTTTATCCGCCCGGGCCATGAACTGATTGAGAGTTTTGGCGGGCTGCATAATTTCATGAACTGGAAGGGCTCCATTCTCACCGATAGCGGCGGTTTTCAGATTTTCAGCCTCAAGGAACTGGCCACCATCACCGAAGAGGGTGCGGCATTCAGGTCTCATCTCGATGGTTCGAAGCTGTTTCTGAGCCCCGAGGAAGCGATCCATGTTCAGCAGTCACTCGGTTCGGATATAATGATGTGTCTTGATACCTGTATTCCTTTTCCGGCAACCAGAGATGAAGCAATTAAGGCCACCGATCTTACCAGTCGATGGGCAAGTCGCTGCCGAAAGGCCCACACCAAAAGGGAGCAACTTCTTTTTGGTATTGTCCAGGGGGGGATGTATCCGGATTTGCGCAAGGACCACGCTGCCGCTCTTGATCGATATCGGTTTTGACGGGTATGCCATAGGTGGTCTGAGCGTGGGCGAGGAAAAACATCTCATGCACGATATGACCGAAGCAACGGTCCCCTGCCTGCCTAAGGATTTTCCGGTCTACCTGATGGGAGTCGGCACTCCGGCAGATCTCGTTGAAGGTGTCTGGCGCGGGGTGGATATGTTTGACTGCGTCATGCCCACGAGAAACGCACGGAACGGCTCGCTTTTTACCTCGAAAGGGAAACTTTCCATCAAGAATTCGAGGTTCCGTGATGATCACCGGCCTCTTGATGACGCGTGTACGCTGTTATACCTGTAGAAATTATAGCAGAGCGTACCTGCGCCATCTGTTTCAGGCCAGGGAAATACTCAGTTATCACCTTAATACCATCCATAATCTGCACTATTATCTGCACTTGATGGCAGATATTCGTCTGGCAATCGAGAGGGATGATTTTGCCGGGTTTCGTAAAGATTTTTATAGCAAGCTTGAACATGAATGATTACCATGCACTCAGTTTTATGACTATGTATGTAAAAAGAGTTGCAAAGAACATATTTTTACATATCCCCGTTACTTTTTTGGAGGTTTTACTATGACAGGAATTGCTTACGCGGCTGGCGAAGGTGTCGGTTGGTGCCGCTGGTGGATTTGCTTCATTTATCCCGCTCGTTCTTATTTTTGTTGTCTTTTACTTTTTGCTGATCAGACCACAGCAGAAGCAGGCCAAAATGCACCAGGCCTTTCTTAACGATTTGAAAAAAGGACAGAAAGTTGTGACCAAAGGCGGCCTTCACGGCGTCATTACCGCTTTGACGGATACGGTTATAACCCTGGAAATTGCCAAAGATGTTGCGGTAAAGGTTTCCCGTGACGCAATCGGTGGTGGTTTGAATAAGGATGGTGGAACTGCACCGGCCAAGAAAGATGCCAAAAGCGCTGGCGGGTGAGGCATCAAAGGCTGCTGATATCCTCAGGTTGTGGAGACAGGTGAAGAAGCCGGATTGCCCGTAGGGCAATCCGGCTTCTTTGTTATGGTTTAACGGGAAAATTGATGGCGAAAAAAAAATACTATGCGGTCGCTGTAGGCCGCAGTTCGGGAATATTCACCGACTGGCCGACTGCGGAAAAGCAGGTTAAAGGCTTTGCGGCGGCAAAATTCAAAAGTTTTCCGACTCGAGCAGAAGCTGAGGCGTGGCTGGAAGATCCCGTCTATCAGAAAAAAGAGCGGGCCGACAGTTCAAGGCAAGAAACAAAACATGCTCCACTGCACAAGCAGATGTGGCCACGGATGCAATTATTGTCTATACCGATGGGGGCTGCATTAATAATCCCGGCCCAGGTGGTTATGGGGTTGTCATTGAAGTGCAGGGGAAACGCCGGGAACTCAGTGGCGGATTTCGGCATACCACCAATAACCGTATGGAAATGATGGCAGCAATTGTTGCCCTGCGGGGCTGCAGGGTTGCGGGAAAAAAATTTTTCTCTACTCGGATTCAAGCTACCTGGTCAACGGCATCACCAAGGGATGGGCAAAAAAATGGCGGAGCAAAGGTTGGCGGAAAAGTGACGGACAACCTGTTCTGAACGTTGATCTCTGGCAGGAACTCCTTGGACTGCTGGATAGATGGAGGTCTGTTTTCACTGGGTGAAGGGACATGCCGGCAACGAGCTCAACGAGCGCTGTGACCGGCTGGCTGTAGCAGCGGCACGCCAGTCGACAATGGCCACAGATTTCGCATATGAAACCACGGCAGAGGGAGAACCCGACTATGGCCAAAGAACTCTTTAAAGGTTCTGTGCTGTTTGGGCCGATACCGGCAGTCCTGGTGACGACAGTCGACAGGGAAGGCAAGGCCAATATCTTTACTGTGGGTTGGACTGGCATCGCCTGCACCCATCCGCCGCTGGTGACCATTGGGGTACGTAAAGAACGGTTGTCCCACGATAATATCAGTGCGACCGGAGAGTTCGTCATCAACCTCACCACGAAAGAGATGGCCAAGATGACCGATTTCTGTGGGTGCCGTTCCGGTCGAAAGGTTGACAAGATTAAACACTTCGGCCTTGAACTGGAGCCGGGAAGTGATGTTGCCGTCCCGTCTCTCAAGAAGAGTCCGGTTGTGCTGGAATGTAAAGTACGTTCGGTTACCGAGCTGGGCAGTCACGATCTGTTTGTCGCTGAAATTGTGCGTAATAAGGTGGAAAAATCACTTATCGACAAAAACGGCACAATCCAGCTGGGAAAGGCGGGACTGTTGGCCTATTGCCACGGAGAATATTTTGCTCTCTCCCGCCAGCCTATTGGTACTTTCGGCTACTCCGTGGCCCGTAAATCGGTGCGGCAGGCAAGACACCGGCAGAGATTCCAGCAGAAAAAGGTGAAAAAATCTTAATTTCTGTTACGAAAATAATGCAATCTTTCCTGTAATATTGGCTTATTACATCTACTTTGTGAGAAAGCTCGTTGTGTGGCGAAGCCGGCATAAAAGATAACGAGATATGATTTACCGGTATGAATGGAGGTGGTAACGTGAAATGGCTCGTTGTGCTCGACCCTATCGAGGGGCTGGTGTCGAAAACGGATACGTCACTGGCGATTATCAATCAGGCGCGAGAGTCCGGCATTGCCGTCGACACGGCAACAATCGAGAATCTCTTTTTTGAGACCCATGCCGCAGTCATCGCGATTGATGATTCCGGAAGGCAGCAGGTACGATCCCTTGACGATTATTCCCTTATTTTTATGCGAAAAGAGCCGCCGTATGATCTGGCGTTTCATTATGCGACCCAGCTGCTCTCTTTGACCGAAACCGTTGTTGTGAACAGTCCGGCATCGCTCCGGGATTTCAATGAAAAGCTGATTGCCCTCCCTTTTATTGAATATATGCCGCCGACTCTGGTAAGTTCTGACACCAGGCCTGATCGAAGATTTTTTGACCAGACATGGAACTGGCGTTATTAAATCGCTGGATAGTTTTCAGGGCAAATCGGTCCAGAAAATTGAAGCGTCGGATCACCAAACAGTTGCTTCTTTTACTAATGGTGGGAAACAGCCTGTTATGGTGCAGAAGTTTCTTGAAAATGTGTATAAAGGCGATAAGCGGGTGATGCTCCTTGGTGACAGGTTTATTGGCGCGGCCATGCGCCAGCCTAAACAGGGCTACCACGCTAATTTTGCCAACAGTGAGGCGCTAAGACCGAACTCACGCCAAAGGAGCAAAAAATTATTGACGATGTCGGGCCCTGGCTGCTAAGACATGGCATTCATTTTACCGGCCTTGATCTGATTGATGAACAGCTCACTGAAATTAATATCACCTGCCCGACAGGTATTGTGCAAATTTCAGAGCTTGAAGGACGAAAACTTGGCAGAAGAGATTGTCGAATATTTTATCAAAATAATCCAGTAACCATATCTCAATGTTTGCTCTATCCATTGCCGACTTGCATAAAAAATATAAAGGCGGGTTCGAAGCGCTCAGCGGCGTTTCATTGGACGTCAAGGAAGGAGAATTCTTCGGTCTGCTTGGTCCCAATGGTGCAGGAAAAACCACAACAATTGGTATTATAACCTCCCTTGTCACCAAAACTTCCGGCAAAGTAGCGTTTTTGGGGTTGATATCGATGACGATTTTCCCGCAGCAAAACGTTTGATTGGCGTTGTTCCCCAGGAATTCAACTTTTCGATATTTGAGAAAGTGCAGGATATCGTTACCCAGCAGGCTGGCTATTATGGCATTGCCCGCCGGGAGGCTCTTGACTCGCTCGGAAAAATACCTCAAGAAACTGGGACTCTGGGAAAAACGAAATGTGGTCGCACGTGAACTCTCCGGCGGAATGAAACGCCGGCTGATGATTGCCCGTGGTCTTGTCCATGAACCAAAATTGCTGATTCTTGATGAACCGACTGCCGGAGTGGATGTGGAGATGCGCCGGGGCATGTGGGATTTTCTGCTGGAAATGAACAGGCTGGGTAAAACAATTATCTTAACCACCCATTATCTTGAAGAGGCTGAACAACTGTGCAGTCAAATCGGCATTATCGCCAAGGGTACAATTGTCGAAAACACCAGTAAACGGGAGCTTCTTCGTAAACTTGACAAGGAAACATTTCTTTTTGATACGAAAAACCCCGTGACTGAAATAAAGCCCCTTAAGAATATCCACTTCTCTGTTGTGGATGCGACAACTATAGAGGTGACCAAAAATAAGTCGCAGTCAATGAACTGTATTTTTGAACATCTTGGACCGTCAGGATATTATCATTGACAGTATGCGCAATAAGGCAAACCGGCTTGAGGAACTTTTCATGGAAATGGTGGAGTGATGCAGAGAAACTTGATTTCCTTAACAAGCATCGCCCGTAAAGAGGTGATCCGCATCTTCCGGATCTGGATTCAGACCCTTGTGCCACCGGTGATAACGATAAGCCTTTATTTCATTATTTTCGGAAGTTTTATCGGCTCGCAGCTTGGCGATATCGGCGGCTATGATTATATGGCCTTTATTGCTCCCGGATTGATCATGATGTCTATTATCACCAATTCCTACTCAAACACCGTTTCCAGTTTTTTCAGCACTAAATTCCAACGCAATATTGAAGAGCTGCTGGTCAGCCCGACACCAAACTGGGTTATAGTGCTTGGTTATATCTCGGGAGGAATGAGTCGCGGGCTGTGTGTCGGCATCATGGTGTCGCTGGTCAGCCTTATTTTTGTCAGGCTGCCTCTTTACAATGTTCCCTTTATTATTCTTTTTGCCCTGTTGACCAGTTTTGTCTTTTCCCTGGCCGGGATGATCAATGGGATCTTTGCCAAAAAATTTGATGATATCTCGATCATCCCGACATTTGTCATCACCCCGCTGACCTATCTTGGCGGAGTCTTTTACTCAATTTCCCTGCTCCCGGAATTCTGGCAGAATCTTTCAAGAGCCAACCCAGTTGTTTATATGATCGGCGGCTTTCGCTATGGTTTTCTGGGGATTTCCGACAGTAATGTCTGGCTGGGGCTGGGGCTGCTCGTGCTTTTTTCTGTACTGCTCTTTTCCTTTACTCTCTACCTTCTCAGAAAAGGTATTGGTATCCGAGCGTGACCCCATAAATCGAAAAATATAATTCCAGGAGATGAAATGATTGAACTTTATGTAAGTGCCCGCTGCCCGTTCTGTCAGAAAGTACTGTCGGCTGCAGGAAAAATGGGACTGGAGGATGGCAAGGATTTTACAACGATAGATGCGGCACCCGGAACACCGGGAAGTGAATGTAGTGGTGCGTGTAGGCGGTGACTATATGGTTCCTTTTTTAATTGATGGTGATACGGCCATGTATGAGAGTGATGATATTATCGTTTATCTTAAAGAGAATATGTCTCAGGCCAAGAAAGAATAACAGCGTGTTACGGATATACAATTGGTATTCAATCTCAAAATTTTAAAACCGCTTTAAACCATATTTTTCATGGTCTGGGTCAAGTGAGCTTGATAGTGTTGTACTTCATATCTCTGGTGCCTGACTCTTAGTTAGAGGTGGTCTGTTGGCAACACTATTATTTCAGTTCTTCTATAAATATTGATAAGTTCCTAACAACCTCAAATTTCGATGAATAAGTGAAAAAACTGCTTAATCACATATTGCAGGAAATGGAAACGTTCCTTGTGAAATGGACAGAATATATGGAGGAGGCTGGCTATCTCGAGCATACCACCGCCAAAAAAGAGGACTGTATTCTGAGTCTTCGTGGACTTATTGAACCTATTTTAACTCTACTTCATAATGATTCGTTGTCTTTGCGTTTTGCTTCAATATTGCAGAACAATAGAGAGTTGGCTTCTTTTCTTGTGCAGACCGGCAAGCGGCATCAGGCACGGGGGCTGCAAGCTGAGATGTTTTTTGGCTGCTTCAAGACATTATTACATGCTGTGGAAGACATTATTCTTCATTCTGATTTTGCGGACGCCGAAAAACTCCATAGCTATCTGAAATTTCGAAAGATTGTAGATGCTGTCGAGACAATCACCATAGCCGAGTGGGAGAACCCGACGCTTGACGACAAACTGGATATTTTAGCAGCAAAAAATCGCAGTCTCACTTTAGAGAAAAATAAGTACGAAAATATTTTTGAGGCTACCTCCGACCTTGTCCTGGTGATCAATGATGCGGGGGCGATCCTCGAGATGAATGTCGTTGCTAGAGAATATTTTGGTACTAAATGCCTTGGCGATACGGTGTTTCGCTACATTGAACATCCGGATTATGATCTGGAAATGTTTCTTGAGAGATATCCGCACAGCCGAAGTCATGAGTTACGGTTAAAAGACAGTCAGATCAGCTATTCGATGGTCATTGTCCCTCTCAAAAAGGTGTCTCTTGCAGCTGCTGGATATGTCATCATTCTCAGCGACATAACCTCTATAGTCGATCACAGACAACAGCTGGAGCAAATTGTTCTGGAGCGAACGGAGGCATTACGACAATCAGAGCAGCTTTTCAAGTCACTTTTCTCTTCGGCCGGCGAGGGGATTCTGCTTGTGGATACAGCCCTTAATATTGTCCAGGCAAATGAGAAGGCCACCACAATGCTTGGTATGGGCAGTAGCCAAATCGAAAGCAGTAGCTGTGTTCAAATCATACATCCCGACAGTATTGACAGCTTTCTGCAGGCGGCATCGATCAAGGATGGAGATGTTTGGCACGGAGAGGTCAATTGCATTTGTGCAGGTGAGGGCGCTTTTCCAGCCAGTATAACTGTAAATAAGTTTTTTCTTGGCGGCGATGTCTTTCTGCATATTATCGTCTGCAATATTACCGAGCAGAAGGCCATGGAAAGCCATCTGCGTGAAGAGAAAACAAAAGCAGAGGAGATGAATGTCACTTTGAAAAATGTGATGAAAGCAATAGATCGAAACAAAGATGAGTTTGAGCTTTCCATAACCCAGAAAATCACCACCAGCATTATCCCATCCCTGCAAAAACTGGCCGCTGAAGAAAATCCTGAAATTCGCGATATGTATATGAAGATACTTCGAGATCAACTGGCCGGTTTAACCAAATCTTCCAATTCTATACGAAATGAGGACATCATACGGCTGACAAAGTCAGAGGTACAGATTTGCCAGATGATCCAGTCCGGCTCCACCTCCAAGGATATTGCCGATGCCATGTCAATCTCCCTGGAAACCGTACAGACTCATCGCAAGAATATCAGAAAGAAACTTGGGTTGAGTCGAAAGGGTGTCAATCTCTACTCTTATCTGAATAAATAACTTGCAGATAGATCATCTGAGGTTTTTTGCGATAAGAAATATGGGCCATTAAGTGGTGGATTTGTTTTTCGCACTTGCCAGGTAAGACACGTGAACCTGTTTGTGAACCTGTTTACCTCTCAGTGACTTCAACGGTGAGAGTCTTTTCCAATATCCCTACGGCATCGACTCCTGCACAACTTGACTTGGTTATCAGGGATAACCGAATTGACATTTTGTACGTACCAGCTTGCATCATCTTCAGCTGAATTGCTGGAAAGCCTGGGACTATTTCTGGTTTGGCACCTGTAGGGTATTCAAGCAGATCAACGAGTGTAGATACGGTATAACCTGGCGGGAGGGTTTCAGGAAAAAGGTTAAGATGGATAAAATATGGTTCGCCGGCATAGGCCATATCCTCACTGGGTGCAATGGTAACGGTATACGGTTCATGGGTTACGGGAGAGACGGCCTGCGCCCTTGCAATGACCGGGGATGACATGTAAAGACTGCCAAAAAGGATAAGCGTCAATATGACGATTTTTCTCAACATCTCTTTTTGCCTCAAAATAATCCGGAGGACGGGCCGTTTCAGACTGTCCTCCGGCAATACTCGCCATCGATAACTATACATAACAATTATTAAAGAGTGGTTTTTACAACACTCTCGGGTGCATTACAGACCGCCAATGTTGGTGGCCGCATGCACAGTCGCTTGAAAAAAGGCAGCCCGTCCCAAAAGTTCCCCAATGAGAATGATCAACGGCAGCCAGGGTGGTATGCTCTTAATTTTCCAGAGCAGCAGCAGTGGCAGAATAAAACCTATAACAATTCGCCCCCAATACAAAGGTGATTCGATCCAGGCATCGGCCGTTTTTGCCATCACGGTGCCTCCGGAGAGCCAGATGCAGGGCACTATCAGGAAGACAACCAGTCCAACAATCAGGCTGACAGTCAAGATCCTGCAAAGCCAGGATCTATCTTCTGATGGGGTGAACCAGGCAGAAAAACTGGTCCCCAGAAGAAGGGCTGTAAGCAGGAAGAAGACCATGGGGAGGGCGTTATTCAGCGCCGGATACCCCGGAGGTGCGTAGGTCATCCCCATAAAAAGCAGAGTAAGTAGGCCAATCAGGGCTGTGAGGGAGGCAACCAGTCCACTCTTTTTCTCTTTTTCCGTGAAAAAGCCGTAAAGCGCAAGACAGAGAAAAACGCTAATACCAAGCAACTCCCAGGAAAGCCAGGCCGTGCCTAAATGCTTCAGGGCCGTATAGGCCTGCAGGGGGTGGCCAAGGTGAAAAAAGGAAGCGATCATACCCGTCACAAGAAAGGCAAGGACAACTCCCCATTGCTTGCGGCCTTCCCCGATGGAATCATCATCAGCCATCTGTCTGCCAGTATTCATTATCGTAAGGCCAATTGCCGTCTGACTAAGGACGGTGAACAGCACCAGCGGCATTTCTACATTGCTCATATGTTTTCCCTCCCGATGATTTTAGGCAGTTGCGGTAAAACGAATCGTACCGATGGGTTGAGTTTTTCGTACTTGGGAAAACCGGGGGGATATTGAACCGTATCCGGCCTGGCAAAGGTGGACAGATCGACTATTTGCAGAGCCTCCACGGGGCAGCTCTGGACACACTGGGGTTTGAGCCCCGCATCGACGCGCTGCCAGCAGAAGCTGCACTTCTCGGCTTTTTTCTGTTCTGGGTTGTAGCGTGGCGCACCGTATGGGCAGGAGCGGATGCAGTTACCGCAACCGATGCATTTATCCTGCTCGTGGACAACTATGCCATCTTCCCGTTTATAATACGCCTTTACCGGACAGACATTTAAACAGGTTGGGTTTTCGCAATGGTTGCAGGCAAGAGAGTAAAAAGCGCGTTCGAGGTAGGGGTAAATCTCTTCGCTTATAGGGTAGACCTGTCGCCAGACAACGGTCTCAGGCTGATGGTATTGGTTCTTGCATGCCATGGCACAGGTAAAACAGCCGATACATCTTTCTGCATCGATAAAAAAACCATATTGTTTCTTCATGGGGTTTCTCCTCAAACTTTGGCCACATCGGCGAACTGGTCATGGATAGCAACACCGGGTTGACCTGTTTTATAGGCTCCCATATCGGAGGAGGTGTCATCAACCACATTCTGCACATTGTAGGGATTATTTTTAAACCATGCCTCGTACATAAGTATGGCATCGGTTGGTACAACGGTGCTCAATTTGGCTGTGATGTTCACTTCGCCGATGGAATTGAAGACGCGAACGGTATCACCGTCTTTGATGTTCTTTTCAGCAGCCAGTTGTGGATGAACATATACAAACGGCTTTGGATTGAACTCTTCACTCCAGTCAAGATTTATGAACTGTGAATGAATGCCGAATTTGGTATGCGGGGTGAGTAGTCTGTATTTATCTGTTTTTTCCCGGGGAGCAACATACTCCGGTAATGCCTTGTTTCCCCATTTGGCAGCCAGTTCCGATTTGAATTCGTATTTTCCGGAAGGGGTGCCGAACTTAAGATCATGCCAGGCAGCGGAAGGCATTTTGGCTTTTACAGGGCCCTTTTTGAGGTCTTCCCAGGATTTGATGCCAAACAGATCATAAATGCCCTGATTGAATTCTTTGGTCATCCATTCCTGGCTGTCAATCTCTGTTGGAAAAGTGCAGGAGCCTGGTTTGAGCTCATTTATTTTTTTTGACAGGGATGCCGCAATCTGGATGTCCGATTTGGTCTCATACATGGGCTCAATGGCCCTTTCATTGATGGAAAGCCAATAGTGCCAGTAAGAAGCGTTGATGGTCCATTCCTCAAAAAGTGTTGTAACCGGTAAGACAATGTCTGACATATTTACTGTCTCATTAAAGAACTGGTCGACGGTCACAACCATTTCGAGTTTTTCGAAGGCCTTGACCATCTTATTGCGGTCGAAGTCCTGACTGAAAGGGTTTTTGCAAGCCACCCAGAGCATACGTATTGGGGGATCATTTGCGTCGAGAATAACCTGGGCGGTTTTGTTTATATTGAGTATTCGGTCCGAGTAGGACACGGTGGCAGTATCATTACCTCCTGCAAAATGGAAGTCACCTTTGACCTCTGCCTTGCCTGGAACACCTTTGGACCCCTCGGGCTGTTTCTGCAACAGGGCGTGATAATTGAATCCCCAGGTACGCAGGTGGCCGTAGCGGGCGCCACCGCCAACTTTGCCGATGTTCCCGGTCATGGCAACCAGGGCGTCAATGGCTCTTACTGCTGCTCCGCCATTGACGTGGCGCTGCAGACCGTAACCAAGCCAGATGGTTGCCGGTTTGGCGGTTGCAAATTCTTCGGCCATTTCAACAATATTAATGGCCGGGATACCCGATTCTTTGGCGGCCCATTCAACGGTAACATTTTCTCTCAGATACTTTGCGAACTCCTCAAAACCTATAGAATTGGCCGTGACCCAATCCCTGTCGTAGAGCTTGTTGTCGAGGATGTACCGGGCCATACCAAGAGCGAGAGCTCCGTCGGTTGATGTCTTAATCTGCCAGTATTCATCGGCTTTGGCGGCCATCTGGGTCATGATAGGATCGATGACCACGATCTTGGCACCGCGCCGTTTTGCTTCATAGACGAATTTGACCGAATGGACCGAGTTCCAGGCGGCATTGCCTCCCCAGAGAATGATATAACGGGCATGAACCATATCTTCCGGGTCGTTGCACCACATGTCGCCCATATCAAAATTCTGGGCGTCAATGCCTGCTGGCCAGCATGGCGTCCCTGTCAGTCTGGTGGTGTATCCCAGGGAGCTCATCATGCCTTCAATACCATAATTGGTGATACCGAAGTTTCCGGAATATTTGGACAGAGCCAGACCGAGAAGATTGCCGTCCTTTTCCTGAATCTGCAGCATTTTCTGAGCAATACGGCCCATGGCTTCGTCCCAGGTAACCCGCTTCCAGTTGCCGGTTCCGCGCCCCTCCTGAACCATAGGATATTTTATCCTGTCTGGGCTGTATGGACGACGGGTATAGCCATACCCTTTTACGCATAATCCACCTTTGGTAAACGTTGACTCTGTCGCCCCTTCGATGAACTGTACAACCCCATCCTTGACATAGGTCTTGATGGCGCAAGTATCGTAGCAATTTCGTGGACAGGCGTTGCGAAAGATTTCATAGTCACCCTCGTAAACGATCTCCCCGGCCTCCGTGTGTATCGGCCTGAGCAGGCCGCATGGCAGGCTGGCTAAGACTCCGGCTGCCAGAAGGCCTTTCATAAATCTTCTTCTGGTCAGTGGGCATATCACGGCCTGCGTTTCACCTGTGTTCTTGGTCGTGTTCATACATTTTCCTCTCTTGCTGATTCATAATCATTCTGTCCGTTGGTCTGCATATGCAGCCAATCGGATAAACACAGCACCACATGGTTTATAGCTGGATGATGAGATGGGGCGGTCAGTACTCTGTCGGCAAATAGTGGGACCCATCTTTTCATATGTTGCATAAAACGCGCATGAAGTTCCTGTATCTCCGCATGGTCTATATTTTTAACGACGTGGTTCATTGCCAGGGCCGCATCCAGTTCCAGGCTGATATGGTCATCCGGAAGGCGGTTTTTCCACGGAGATTCAAGCCCAAGTGCACCATACATCTGTCGCACATCCAGTGTCGTCTGGCCCATAACCAGCCCCTGGGCATCCAGATAAACGGAGGAGAATGGTGGTGCCTCAAGGGCGGCGGGCCCTACAAAAAGCCGGTTAAAAGCAAATTCTACCTCCTGCCAGTCTTCAATTACAGGCGGCGTATCCTGAAGGTATTCAGTCAGTTGCTCGTAAGAACGTTCCAGTTTGCACGCATCATCGGCCAGAAAAAAATCTCGAATTGCTTCAACTTCATTCATAATAATTTACGGGGTCATATACGGCAAAATGCCAGTGCTTGGTGTTATATTGCCTTTTGTTTTATATCTACAAGATTCAGAGATGAACAGCAAGGTGAGGTAATGGTTAATTAATGGGTATATAATTATCCCCATTTTTGAGGGGTGGAGGGGAGGTAGGTGAAAAAAGCAGACCCTAAAATTCCTGTTTAATTAACAGAGAGTGGAGGTGTTACTACGAGGCTTAAGCCAATGGTTAACCTTGCCATCAATTTTCGTGAAAGATAACCTGATTTCCACAGCAGTCGTTTTCTCCTATGTTTTTTAATAAAAGAAAGTGATTCCTCACCTATACTTTTCAAATATCGGATAAGAAGGAATGATAGCATCAGGGAAAATCAAGAATCCAAATGACTCCTTTACACGCCATTTCTGCTGAAATAATTTCACTCAAATTTGCAAAAGAGCTAAATTGCTCCATTTCTGGGTTGATTTTTGGCCATACTCGAGGCAAAAAAGATCAAGAAACATCTTAACCAACACAAATCTACGACTCGCTTTGCGTTGGCAGTGTAAATTTTTGACCAAAGCCTCCACGACCGTCGGTTAGTCTCTTGCGCGCTGCCTAACAATTACTCCGAAGTGATCTGTAAAAATTCTCTGGAACCATTTTCAATCTGGAAATGCATAGAAATCATTTCTTGATTTCATTTTGGGAGAAACTGTTTATTCCTCGAAAAAAAAATACGGATTATTTTTTTGCAAAGGAAGAAAAATACCAGGAGATAGAGAGAATCCTGAACCAAAAGATCCATGCGGCCCTGGTGCCTCAGGGCTTGATGAATGGCATGCTTTACAATTGTTTAGTGTTCCTGGACGACCCTGAAGAGCTTATAAATTTGATCGAATCGTTTTGTTCGCGGCTTGGGGCAATAGCATGGGGGCTGTCATGGCAAGCTGCGCAATAGACTCCTCCGTGGCCAGTTGACATTCTATATAAGACCTGGTTCTGAGCATAATTTGATCCATGGCAGGCGGAAGAGTCACACCGAGGTTCATTCAGCCAAGGAGAGGGGTTTTGGGCGACCTTATCCATATTTCCATGGCAAGAAATACATCCCATACCCTCCCTTGTACTCATCACATCCCGTAAGCATTTGGTTTGCGGTCCAGGGTGGCAGAGATAACAACCATCGGTATTTTGTGCCACCTCGTCGGCATGCTTTCTGTGCATGGCTCTGGAGAGACTAGGAACACCTGCCACCCCAGCAGCATTCAATGCATTCGACCCATGACATTCTGCACAGAGAACAGGTCTTCGCTGCATGAGCAGACCAGTGTGACCGGGGGGATATTCATCACTATTTTCCTTGTCATGCAAAGTGAGTATATTTGTTTCCACCCTACCTGTAGAAATTCCTTCAACTCCGCCATCGTAATGGCAATTATCACAACGCATTTCGTTTGATACTGGCGCCACTGTCGTCTGACTTGCCAAGATCGAATTAGTAACTATGTCTCTTACAACAATTGTTGCAAGTTGATAAGGGTAAGGCACAGAAGGGGCGCTATCATGAAACTCAGTAAGAGGGATTCCTTCTGCTATAAAATGGTCTCCTTTCCTATCCATGACTCCAGAGAGTCCTTTTCCTGTAAGGCCAATATTTGGAGGCAAGTTAACACCGAAAAGCTGCTGTGCGTAATCCCAGAAATTAGATTTTCCAACCGAGTAAGTATTGTCTGGAAACTGTATGTAACCGTAATACCACCGGTTATGATTCGTTGGAGGATTGCCGACTTTGATAACTTGTGCCATAAGATTATTATACGGTGGCAGGACCGCTAAATCTCTAAAATCTCGATTGTAACAATGCATTCCAAGATCGTTCCATGCAAGGATAACATACTCGGAGGCTTGAACAGAACCAGCGAAAACGGCTAAAAACAGTATGATACAAATACAGGTTTTTGTTTTCATATCGACTCCTCAAAATAGAAAAGATTGTCTATTTATACCCAGAAAGAGTTGTCTAATGAAGAAAGATTCAAATCTTATCTGCTTTTGCCTTCCTCCCAGTCTTTATCTACTTAATGGAATTTCAAGGCTAGGGGTATGTTTGAACATACTCGCCATGAAAACAAACTCTTTGTGGTATCATTAATCTTAGTGATTGTTAAGCAAAAAAGCCGAACCACCTTTTTTAAGGCAACCCGGCGGTCTGTTGAGATCCGTAGCATTCCGTCCCTGTCTTCCGGCAGGTTTGGCTTTATCTTGCATTTATTTTCACACTATATGCGAAAAGACTCCCCCCGGTCAATGAAAAGCGTGACACTTGCAGAACTGCCCAAAGAAGATGCTTCCAGAAAATTAACCGAGACACTTGCTCCATTTGAAACCGGCATGCTGGCAGATAGTACTTTTTTCCAATAGAGCTCAACACCCCTTTATTTCAGTAGGGATTCTGTAAAGAATTATAACTCCCTCAATAAAAAAAGGATTAAGCGATTCCAGCCACTCAATTTAATCTGTAATCCAATTATTTTTTTCTTACCAATATCTTTTCCACCCCGCAAAAGATATAGAGCAGATTAACCACCCAATTTTTTTTGCAGCTCAGCTATGATTTTTTCTTTCTCTTTTATCTGGGCATGAGCTTCAGCTGCTGCATCGTAATTATCTTCTGCAGCCTTGACAGCATCTTCCTTGGCCTGTTCTGCATGGGATATTTTCTGGATTGAGGACTGAACGACATCATCCATTTTACTCTCAAAATCGTTTTCCAAGGCTTCCAGTGCCGACGCCTTTTCATCACGGTCTTGTATCGCGCCTTTAAGCTCCTGCTCTTTTCCTGCGAGAGAATCCTTAACTTCACTTAACTCTTTTTCAAGCAAGGAGAGTTTTCCGAAAAGTTCTTCTGCCCGCTCAAAATCCGGACTGTTGCCGCCGCCTCTTTTTTGCAACATCACCGCCGCAACACCGGCTGCTATAGCAGCAGCCGCGTACCCTCCCCACATAATCATCGAATCCATCAATCGCTCCTGTATTGGAAATTTAGGTTTACATCATTCTTGTCCGTGGCAGCGCTCCCTTTTCAATATAAAGCCTATCTCTTTGCGACGATATTCACAATGTTTTCAACAATTGTTTTTATTTTTTACTCCACATCGGTTTTCGTAGTCAGTATGGGAGAGTTCAGGTGTCGTAAGACAATATAATTTGCCCAGTTACAATAGGGTGCCTTGAAAAATTACTCTTTCACCCAAATTGATCGTTACATTAAAATTTTTATCCTCGGAATATCAGTTATATGCCTGTGGTAAAAATATTGCGCGCCTCGAATTTTAACGAACTATCTAACGTATGCCCTTGCCTTCTTATTCCTTTACTTAGGTTGCCTGCACTTTCTGGTATCTGCCGCCAGTTGGAACTGAGGTTAGAGATTTTCTTATGCCCTGAGATTGGCCCGCGGATGGTAGGTACACTTTTTTATCCGGGTTATCAAGAGGCTGATCAAGGCGCATTGTTTTCATCGAAAAACATGTCCAGGCTTTGCTCATACACTGCTGACTGAATTTCCATCATGCCGAGAATTGTGTGGAAGAGATTATCGTGCGAATAATATCGAGAAATGTTTTGCCGAAGCATGTTAGCTTCTGCGTCAAAGTTCTTGCCAAACCAGAATAAGGCAGCCACGTGTTTTTGAGCATCAGGTGCCATGGAGTATGGGAGTCCGTGAAGATAGACACCATATTCACCGAGCGATTCGCCATGGTCGCTCATATACACCATTGCAGTTTCAAAATTGGGATCGTTTTCCTTGAGTAAGGTGATAACCCGTGACAGGAAAAAGTCGGTATAAAGGATGGCATTGTCATATGCATTTATGATCTCATCCGTTGTGCATTCGTCAAATTTGCTTGACAGGCAAACTGGTTTAAACTTCTCAAATGATTGAGGGTAACGTTTAAAATATGCTGGGCCGTGATTGCCCATTTGGTGCAGAACAATCAAGATATCCCCTTCCTGTCTGCTATCTATGTACTCCTGTAATCCAACCAGCATTCCTTCGTCCCGGCATTCGCTGTCGCAGATCGAATTGATTTCTGGTCTATGGTAATCCTGGTATTCCACCCTTAAAGCGACACCCTTCGAATTTGAATTGTTATCGCGCCACAGTACGTTGGTTCCTGCATGCTGCAGGACGTCAAGGAGGTTTTCATACGATTTTCCCTTACTGTCAGTGAATTGTTCCCTATCGAAAACAGAAAACATGCAGGGGACAGAATAGGCGGTGGAAGTTCCACAGGAGTACATCGATGACAAGGAGATAACATCCTCCTTGCGTAATAAGGGATTAGTTTCACGAGAATAACCGTTCAGGGAGAAATGATCCGCTCTGGCGGCTTCTCCTACGATGAGTATAATCAATTCTCGTTGCGTGTCTGTTTCAGGTGTGCTGGCATCTTCACCCAAAGGAGCAACAACTATAGTCCCGGTATTGAGCCGTTCACTGATATACTTAATTGTCGAATATATAAAGTACGTAGGATTCGTATAATAGCGTAACGGCTTATGTTCCCGGAAGAAAGATGTATAAAATTTGCTCAAGCTGAGAATCATGGAGAAAATGACAACTGTACAAAGCCCCACAATCTTTAATTTTGTAATAAGCGTTTGAGGCCATGTGGTTTGTTCTATGTCGGTTACGAGAACAAACAGCGTTGGCAAGAGCCAAAAAAGGATGAGAGAGGTGATTAATTTGCTGTTAAGAAGATCAAGTACCTCTCCAGCGTTAGTCTGGAGAATGTTTTCAACCATAGTGGTATCGATGACTACGCTGTAATTGTTCATGAAATAACCGGCAAGAGCAGCAGCAAATAGAAGCGTGGTGAGAATTGGTTTTAAGGTGTGACGGGAGGTGACAAGGACGAGAAAAATGATATTGACACTGATGAGACCAACAGTAAGTGACACCAGGAAGCCTAAATTCTTTATGGATAAAGGGTAAACCGCGAGTAACTGCTTGAAAAACAAATGGTTGTCGAAGATAACCAAAAAAAGAGCGGTAAAAACAATGAGCTTTGTCTGGGTACACTTCATATTAATCAGTACACTGATTGCCGAACATTAAAGTAGACTTTATTCTCGGATGCCTGAAAAATGCTTGTATCTTTGCAGGTAATTTCCGGAGTGAAAGCATCACTCTTTCAATTCGCCTATAAAGCTCCCAAACATGTTAATACAAACCAGCAGCAAGTATGGCTTATCGGTGAGATAGTAAAAGCTGAATGAGCATAGGGCAAGCAATTAATGGATTACAAAGACAACAAAAAAACTAGCTAATTCCATTGTGAATTCCTGGCGCTACAGTCCGCTCCTTGTGCTGAAACACCAAGCTTTTGCCAAAGAATCCTTTTCGATGACAGCGTCACCCTCCGGAATTTCAATCAGGGCGTTGGCATTCGCCATGGCCTCAAATCTTCGCATTTTACCAAGAGGTTCAGCGTAAAGAGAACCGTTCTTCGCGTGTATTTTGCAGTATATCAATTGGGTCCAGTCTTTTTGCCCCACAAGTTTCTCGGTGACAAAGACCTCCTTTTTTTGAGGCAGACAATTAACCCAACCCATGAGTCGACGAACTCCTGACAGGGCGAGCAGGAATAGAGCCACATGGTTCGATGGTGGGCCACCCGGTAGGTTAAAAATGATCGTTTTGCCAAGCCTGCCCATACAGGCACCTTTGCCCGGTCCTATTCGTACACGGTGGAAGATCTTCTCCATCCCTATCTGTTCCATTGCCCGAAGAGTAAGGTCTTTATCCCCATCAAGCACACCGCCACAGGTTATCAGCACGTCAACCTGTGGGATGATGTGCTGAAAATGATCGTGCAGATTGCCAAGGTTGTCACGCAAAAGCTCGGTTGATGCGGGTATTCCCAAAGCGAGCAGCTCAGCTGCTGCCGTCACCATGTTGCTGGCTGCCACCTTGCCTTCGGTCAGAGGGTTGCCTGGCCAGACCAGCTCACTGCCCGTTGCGGCAATGGCAACCTTGGGCAATGGATAACAGACGACCTCGCTGAGTCCGGCAGCCGCCAAAAGGCCGAGATGAGTCGGGCCCAGCATATCGCCTTTGAGCAGAACCCTTTGGTGCTCAACTATATCACTTGCTTTCCAAAGGATATTCAGCCCAGGTTCGGCGTCTGCCTTGATCGTTACTTTTTTTCCGGAAACTTCGGAAAATTCAGAGGAGAGTACGGACGTTGCCCCGTGTGGAATTGGCGCTCCGGTCATGATGCGTACGGCGGTTCCCTTTGTAACGTGCAATCCCGTACAATCGTCACCGGCAGTCAAAGAATCGGTGACGGCAAGGCGAACAGGATTGCTCGGCGATGCCTCTTCAATATCAGATGAAACAACGGCAAAACCGTCTTTGAGTGAGGAGTCAACCGTCGGACAATTGTGGACGGCATAGACATCTTCGGCACATACCAAGCCAAGAGCCTTCTCAAGACGAACAACAACCGGCTGAAGTGGTTTGATCTCACTGATGAGTGTATGGGCCTGGGGTAAAGAGATCATCGCCTCTTGTTGAAAAGTTAGAATGATATTATAGCGCAGCTTTGCCGCGTGAAGGCACGTTGGCACTCCTCCGGTATGACAGTAATGCCCATGACTGAACATGAGCATGGCGGTTGCCGCTAAATCAATTTCTAGGAGCCTGTCGGATTATAACCATTTTTTCTTAGATCGAAGCGTTTTTGCAGCCCTGAACCGGCTTTATTGTCGACTGAAATTGTAATTTTTGTTGTGTCAACTTTCATTTTTTGCGTAGATACGGCCACGCCATGATACCGCCTTCCATGACATGGACATTGGTGTAACCATAAGCCCGGAGGATGGTTTCCGCCTCATAACCGCGGAGGGATATCTTACAGAAGCAGATAATCTCGGCATTTTTATCTGCCGGGAGTTCGGCCAGGCGTGAGCGCAGGGCACCAATGGGAATGAGGTGCTCGCCGATACCGAGATGCATTTCTTCGTATTCCTGAGGGCTGCGGCCATCCAGGAAGTAGGGGGCTTCGCCGCGCTGGATTTTATCCCACACCGCTGTGGCTGAGATTCCTGTGAAGCGGCCCTTGAGCTTATTTTGCATGATATGGGCTGAAGCTATAAAGTGGTCGATGGCCAGGGAAAAGGGTGGTGCGTAAGGAAGATCGGCGTTAACCAGGTCTTCTACGGTTAACTTGCCCATGATGGCCATGGCAGCGGTGGCAAGCTGTTTGCTGACATCACCGGGTCCGACGCACTGATAACCGAGGATCCGCTGGTCTTTGGTGCTGACCAACATCCTCGATACGAGGAGTTTTGCGCCCATGAATCCTGGTTTGTCGGTACTGGCATTGACCACCGTTTGGTAGTCGGTCAGACCCATCCGTTCGGCAGCTTTCGTGGAAAGGCCGGTTGAGCCGGCGGAAAAATCGAATATTTTGCAAATACCGGTATGAAAGGTGCCGGGAAAGGTAACGCTGTTGCCCAGGGCGGCGTTTTCGCCTGCAACCCGACCCTCGAGGTTGGCAAGATCACCCATAGGCGTGAAAGCTGCCTCGCCGCTTATTCGACTGGGGATTTCCACACAGTCACCGGCAGCATATATATTCGGATCTGAGGTCTGCATATATTGGTCGACCGTAATCCCTCCAAATTTGCCAACTTTCAGTCCCGCGGCTTTGGCGAGATCGCTGTTGGGGCGCACACCAATAGCCATGACCGCAAGTTCGCAGTCGATAATCGCACCATCGGCGAGTTGAACCCCGGCGAGTTTGCCGTCTTTACCAAGGAACTCTTTGACGCCGTTGGCGGTCAGGACCTGGGCCCCTTTGCTGCGCATATGGTTTTCAACGAGGCGGGCCAGATCCCAGTCGAGAAAGGTCAGTATTTGGTCAAGTGCTTCAACCACGGTGACCTTAACGCCTGAGAGCTGCAGTGCTTCACAGGTTTCAACTCCGATTAAGCCACCGCCTACGACGACAGCCTGTTTGACTTTTTTTTCGTCGCAGATACGACGCAGGTAGTCGGTATCTGCCATGGTCAAGAGGGTGCTGATACCGTCAAGTTCGATGCCCGGGATGGGCGGCATGTTGGCTTTGGCGCCGGTGCTGATAATGAGTTTGTCGTACTGAAGGTTCTGTTCGCTGCCTGTTTTGAGATCACGGCAGAGTACCAGTTTTTTCTTGGGGTCAATCTCTGTCACCTCGGTTTCCACAAATGCCCTTATGGCCTTGGCTTTGTCAAAAAAAGCCGGGTCACGGGTTACTCCGGTTGGCGTGCAGAGCAGGAGATTGCGGTCATTGAAGAGTCCGCCTACATAATATGGATAACCGCACGAAGCCATGGAGAGATCGGGCGCTTTCTGGATAAGGGTAATCTCGGCAAATTCATCGAGCCGCCTGGCTTTGGCGGCCGCCTTAGCACCTGCGGCAGAGCCACCTATGACTATTATCTTTTGGGCTTTCATAATCTTTTCTCCTTTCGGTTATTGTTATTAATGGCAGGGCTACTCTAGGTGTTTTGGGTATAAACACATTTCTAACAGCACCGGGAGGCACGTTACCTCACTTTTGCTTTGTAGTAAAGCGATAGCTTAATTAAGCTACATTTTTTGCTATTCTGCTGCTTAAGCAAAGTCGGATTATTGCTGGCGATTGGAGGCTCCAGGGCCAGAGAGGGTAAGTTCTTTTTGCAGCCTTCTTTTCAGGCGGAGTCGCTGCAGATAGGTGAATGGGGCACGAGTGGCCGACTTTTTTCCTGAAACAATACGTTCGGGCACAAAGAGCAGGTCGGCGATATGGATCGTTGGTACGATCCGTTCGAGGAAACCGCAGCAACCGGCACAGTAGGTTACCAAGATTCGACCACAGCTCTCCTTTACTCGAAGGTCGGCCCAGCCTTTCGCAAAGAAAGGATGAGCGGCATTCACCGTGCCCCCCTCACCGCAACAGAGCGTGCTGCGGCCATGATGCTTCATCTCGACCTGATCCAGGCCCAGACCGGTTACCAGGCGACGCACGGACTGCTGCACATTATCAGTTTCGCGCATGGTGCAGGGGTCGTGGACACTCACCGCGTTCCATGCTTTTGCCAGTGGTCCAGGTGCCTGTTCCACCTCTAGAACCTCGTAGACTGTCTGCACAGCCAGTCCTTCACCGTACTGTAAGAAAATCTTATAACAGCTCGGACAGGCAACAAGAACGCGCTGAACTCCCTGCATCTGCAGGGCTCGGCGCAACTCGCCAAAGGCTGCGGCAAAATGGTCCTGTCGGCCGAGGTCGTGAGAGGGTTTATTGCAGCAATTGAGCACTATGCCGAGTCTGGGGATGCTGCGCTGGAGATTCTCAAAAAGGCGGAGCGTGGTCTTCATGCGACTGCCGGGGAGATTACAGCCGGGGAAGAACACCGTGTCGCAACCGTCGGGAATTGCCTGCCAGGAGAAATGCTTCGATCCGCCAAGCTTTTCGTAGCCAAGAATTGTCCTGTAGGTTGATTTGTTAAACCGACCGCTCGCCACGAATGCGCGTCGCAGGTCCAGAAAGAGCCTGCCCGGATCGAGTTTTTCCGGGCAGACCGCAGCACAAAGACCGCAGAGACTGCATTCATAGGCTATTGCCTGGGCAGCGGCCTGCGTGAAATCAAGCCTTGCGACAATTGCTTTGGGTGTGCCGTAATGGCTCAGAAAGGGGCAGTCTCTGACGCATGCCCCGCATTCACTGCACTGATTCTCAATTTCGGTTAGCTGGTTGGATAATGCTGCCGGAACCACCGATGGTTTGGTTTTCGCCTGGTGCAGCTGCCCGTTCGATAGCTGTCTACTTCTAAACCAAATAAGCAAACGTTTGGTGATGAGTGGAAAAAGGCCGATCAGGGCAAGAGCGGTCAGTAAATGAGGCGATATGATTTCAGCCGGTGATTCGATCAGTCCCAATTGGTTGCCGGCATTGACGAAAAGAAATGTTCCCGGCAGCATGCCGAGTTGTGAAACCCAGTAAAAAGTGGTCAGGCGGAGCGTTGTCAGACCCATGACCAGGTTGATGATAAAAAAAGGAATGACCGGCAGCAGCCTGAGGGAAAAAAGATAAAGGGCCCCCTCTTCATGCAAGCCGGTATTCACCCGTTTAAGCTTGTCGGTAAATCGCCGCTGCACCAGACCCCGGAACAGATAGCGGGAAAGGGCGCAGGCCAGGGTCGCCCCAATGGTGCTGGCAAAGGATACCAGCACCGTCCCGACCAGGGTGCCGAAAAGCGCGCCGGCAACCAGGCCGAGCACCGCCGCGCCAGGGAGATTGAGGATTATCACTGGCAGGTAGCAGGCGAGAAAACCACCTGCCACCAGCCAGGGGCTTTCGGCATAGAGCTGTTGGAGTTCCGCCTGATGGGATTTTACCGCGGCAAGAGTCAGTTCCTGGTGCAGGCCAGTGCCGAAGAAAACCGAAAACGCTATAACGATCCCCAGTACCAGGGCTCCTTTCAGGACGGTGCGTGAAGAAAGCGATTTCTTCGGCTGTATCAGGGAATCCATGAATGATTTACTTTGCTTCGGTGGCGAAAGGCCATTTTTCGACCCCTTTCTCAAGGATCAGCAACCTGCTTTCATCAACGCCGTTGGCTTTGTAAAAATCATAGGTCCTTTTGGCACCGCCGCCGCCGCGAGGACAGAGGATAATTACATCATCGCCGCTCGCGAGAATCTGCGGCAGCAAGTGGCCCAAAGCTTCCCGCTGTTCATCGGTTTTCACCGGGTAGGCATTTGTTTCAATCGAGCCAGGGATATGTGCTTTGGCGAACTGTTCCACTGAACAGATATCAACCAGGATCATTGGGGATTGTGCATCGATGCGTTTCTGCAGATCTTCCGGAGAGATATAATCGTATCCGCCGGACAGAAACGCAGAAGCGGTTGTCGCGCTGAACAGGACTGCGATGAGACAGAGTAAACATTTTTTAAGCATTTTTTTCTCCTTTTTATTCTTAAACATTTTGCATAAAGCCCGGTTGACGCCGCTATCCTGCGGCATGGCAAGGTTTGTAGCATAGATTATCCAATTTGTAAAAAAGGTAATATCGATCGATTGGTGATGATTCATAGCGTATGAGGACGGGGTCTGACGCCAGGTAACGACGAAAGACTGGTGCAACAATGACCGGAGAGTTCCGTCTCGTTCAAGCAGGACAAGGGATGCAGTTTCAAAGAAGGTCGGTCGACGTCCCCTTGAACCAGGAGAAATGACGACCTGATTGATTTCGACTTATATGCTGCAATTCCTGACTGCCGAATATAAAGGAAATTGCGCATATCGCTATTGATGGAAAGTATCGCAGCAAGGCAAGACGGGCCGATTTCTAATTCGAAACGCTGGGCGTAGATATCCCTATATCTCTGTCTCGTTTTATTGAAATTTCCTATTTGACAGATTATGCAACACGATAGTAATGTACCTTGACAGTTGTCTGATCTGTCAATCAACCGCTCATAAAACAACATGTAAGGAAATTCCTATGAGAAAAACTCTCTTGATTACGCTTGCCATAATTATGTTCCAAATCGGTTCACTGGCATGTGGCGCAGAAAATCGGTCTGGCGTCGTTACCTTGATGGTTGATCTTTCTCGCCAGCCGAGCGACAAGGAAACGAAATTATGGGTCCCTTATCCGGTGTCAGACGCCCGTCAGGTCATCTCGAATATCAGCGTGGAAGGGGACTTCGCCACATCTGGCGTCTATACAGATCGTGAATACGCGACGCCGATTCTTTATGCTGAGTGGCCGAAGGGAGACAAGAGTCGGACCTTAGTTTTGTCTTTTACGGTAGTTCGCCAGGAGATCCGCCAGACGGACTTGCCGAATGACGAACCAGCCTGGAACCCATCTGATTATGCGGCGTATCTGAAACCGACCATCCTCGGTCCTGTCGACGGAGAAGTGAAGAAACTGGCCGATTCAATTGTCGTCGGCAAAAGTACGGTTCTGGAAAAAGCTCGGGCTATTTATGACTGGACTGTGGATACCATGTATCGTGATCCCGAGACGATCGGCTGTGGTAAAGGTGATGTCTGTCTGCTGCTGGAAAAACCTGGCGGAAAGTGTACCGATATCTCCTCTGTCTTTATCGCCTTGTGTCGCGCTGCAGGGATACCGGCTCGCGAGCTTTTCAGTGTTCGTCTCGGTAAAAAAGCTGAAGAAGATATCACAACCTGGCAACATTGCTGGGCTGAGTTCTTTTTGCCTGGCTACGGCTGGGTTACTGTTGATCCGGCAGATGTCCGAAAAGCCATGCTTGTCGAAAACCTTGAACTGGACAGCGAGAAGACAAAGGCCTATCGAGAGTTTTTTTGGGGGGGTGCAGATCCATATCGTGTTGTTATTGCCCAGGGTCGGGACGTGGTGCTCAATCCTCCTCAGGCAGGTCCTCCTCTTAACACCTTCGGCTACCCTTACGCCGAGGTGGGCGATAAACAGATAGACTTTTATGATCCCAAGGGATTTACCTACACGTATACATTTAAAGAGTTGTGACCGGTTGGCACAATCGTTCATGGTCAAAATTATATGCAAGGAACAATATCATGTTAAACGAAACGGCCATGGCAAATGATAAATTGATGGATTTTTAAAGAAAACAGCGTATTGTCGTCTATCAGGGTGTCGCTGGTGCAGGGAGGATGTGTCGGTATCCCGAGATCGCAGAGCAGGGCTTCAAATGATATACTTTACACGTTTTGAGCCGGGTACCTGTTTACAATAGTTCGACAATTGGTGTTCAGCCTGACTGGTTTGATTCCCGCCTGCATTCTTCTTTTTTTACGACCTTCCCTGTCCCAGCATCAGTTGTTGGAAAAATTCTTTGCCTGAAAGAATGGTCCTGTCCATAATATACTCCAAAAAATTCCGGCTGATTGAGGACGACCACCTGAAATGTGCAACTTGGCTGACAGGCAAATGGAAGATACCCTTCTGTTGTCCTCGATTTCAAAAAGTCCATAGAGTCCATCCCGATAATTTCGATGAGATACGACGCCATCAATCTTGGATCTTGACTACAAAAGGTCTGAGCTTGCACTCTTTGCTGTGCAGCAGTACATTTCCCCGGATGGACAAATTGGACGGCAGCAATGCGGCACATTTCATCCAGTCATCTTGATGAGGCAAAAACTTGGTTGGCTTTTCACTGAGCATACGGATGAACAGCTACCACCTTGATTCGTTAACCAGAAGTCAACATCTCACCCTTTTTCGCTCTTGATGGCGATCAAAGTCAATATCCCTCTTATGATCCACACCGCCTACACATTAAATCCTGGGTTCATTGAAGAATTATCGAGGCGAATCCAGCTGCTGATTGAATCAACTTCGCCAACCACAATCGTTGGCAGCATCTTCCAGAATATTCCTTTAATTCCCTCGCAACGGCTTATTTCGCAAATCATCGATGCTGCTGTATGGACAAGCTTTGCCACCGATGAAGGGAACTCCGTGACCATATCGATCATCCTCAGTCCAGCAGAAGACTCGTTCGATACGTTCATCTTCGACAAGCCAATCAGCTTTGACGTCAACAACCTCGTAAAATTAGGCGCGGCGCTTGAAAATCCACGGGCTGATATTTCTGTCTGGCCTGACGAAGAAAAGAAATTAGTTGTCTGGGGGTTTAGAACACGTTCAGTCGGTATACTTCTCCCCACCCTGTGTGTTGAAGCTATGGCGCCAGGGAGTGTGCTGATAACTTTTGGCGGAAAAAGCCTTGCGGCCCTGTCTGGCAATGAGGCGTTTTTTATTGATCACTCATCCTTGATGCGAACAATCATAGCTAAGCTATCATCACCAAAAGACAAACAGAGCGATGGGATACTGTGTCTGATGCGTTATATGTCGCTCTTAAACACCGCGAGACAAATGCGTACCCATGCCAGAGGGGGGACTCTGCTGGTCGTACCTGAGGATAGCGATTGGCAGCGGTCAATTGATACCCCTGTCCCCTATACCGGTGGGGCGATCTTTCTTGAAAGTGATTACGATGTGACGAAAAAGCCTTCCCTGGTAACCATCGTTAAAAATTTCTTCGGCGCATCATCCCAGAATAAAACAATTGCGGAAAGGGAGAATCTCGAACGACTGGGTCGCCAGCTGGACCAGCAGTGCAAACATATAGCCAGACTGACTGCCGTGGATGGAGCACTGGTCATGTCTTTTGACCGGTTTGTCTATTGTTTTGGCGCGAAAATAACCCCTGCCCTGAACCAGAAACCTCCGAGAAGCATACGTGTCTATAAACCGGTAGAGGGAGACAACGGCACAACCGTGAACCTCGTGAATCTGGGAGGAACCAGACACCAGTCAGCGGCCCACTTTGCCAATGCGCAACCAGGGGCAGTTGCCATTGTTGTCTCTCAGGATGGCCATGTTTCCTTTATATCCTCCGATCCACAGACCCACGCTCTCATCGTTATTCAACATGCTGAACTGGCGGTTATTCCTGAAGGACTGGGAGCCGCTCTATGGAGTTACTCCCTCTTTGCCGAAATGGATCTGCTGTAAAAAACTCTTTGTGCTGGGCCTGGTATAAAAAATAAATGATTGTCTATCTTTTGGTCAAGCCTGGAAGCTGACGTTCCCAGTCCTGGTCAAAACTGATCATGGACAGGTAGACGCAGGTGTCAGGATAAGCATCATGAAGTTCCCCCAAGGTTTTAATGGGATCATAGGTGTCGGGATCTTCCATTGTCATCCTGCCGACACTCTTATAGAACAACTCTATTTTCTCTGACATCCATGCCTCTACGATGACATTGTCGCAAATCTGCCTGAGGCTGTCGACATCTTCATTTTTATCGACCAGAGGCTGAGTAATCATGAAATCAGCCCCTGCCTTGAGTTTTTCGCGGGCCTTGTCAAGTTCAAAGGGCATAGGTTTGTACGGATTGAAGGCCGCGCCGGTAATAAACTGATCTCCATACTCGCCCTTAATGTATTTCAACAGATCCATGGTTGTGGCGATATTATACTTGCCGCCAACACTTAAAGGGTCCAGGCGCGGCAGCATCGGCCCTCCGTCCCCCCTGACGACCAGCAGATAGCGTATCCCAACTTCAGCAGCTCTTTGAAGAATTTTATCGAGTTCATCTTTGTCGTGAAAGCTGTTCAGGTTCAGAACAATATTTTCCGGGGCAGGCCAATAATCGGTTGCTTCGAAACATTCAAAAGCGCTGTATCGTGGCCGGCCCATCGGATTATCGGGAATGGATATTCCACACCCGGAGTCAATTACCCTTCGGCATCTGTCAGCAAAGCGGTCCAGGAGACGCGCAACTTTATCTTCTGGGGATCTCGCAGGTGTTAAAATCTCTATCAAATAGGGCCAGGTAAACATCATCGCGCTCCACTTTTCTCGAGTTATAGTTTCCCAGATCATCTCCATATATGAACATCCTTGTGTATATTGGAGGAGGTTGGAAACAGCAGACACCAAACTTTCGGTCTTCTCTATTCTTTTATATGATTGCCCCTAATGTTCAGCTATTGAACCAGGGTGTGGACTGTTCGTTTTCCGGGACACCGTAAACCCATCCCTGGGGGCTTCGCTGTAGCCGTCCATGGCTACAGAGACCCATAAAACGAACAATCCACACCCTTCCACTTCTACAGGCTGTAGCTTAAGGGATAATCAGAATCTTTTATAACAATTACTTTAAACGCTACAGGAAATTTACATCAGATTTTCCGCTTATGCCAGCGATAAACCTTCAGAAAGGAGTACCCTCTGTTTTTGATCACTCCTTGTTCTATTATCTCTTTTGGAGATTAACCGAGGTGTACGTCCATAGAGTACTGATAGAAAGAACCTACTCGCGGAGGGGTTGGCCTGAACGAATTGTTCCGTCTAATTATGGAATCTCGGCATACAGCCTTTCTATCACCTTTTTACCATGCTTTCTTTCAAGTTTTCGTATGAGGAAATGCCCTCTTGCCATATCCTGGAAATGATCCATGAAGATGGTGTTAATTATTGCTCCACCAGCAGACCCGATCGCCGGTATAGCCTGCGCAGCTGCTTTTTCCGTTACTTGGATACCAAACCGTTCTGCAACTTTGGCGATAAACTTAATTAATATTGGTGAGCCTTTATCAGTTAACGTCTTGTTGGTGATAAACTTCGAAGCATCGGTCATGGATTTTGCCAATGCAGCTCTCACTGTATAGTATCCTGTGTCGATCCCGTCATCGGACTTGCTGTTGCCACCAAGAGCGAAAACTTCCAGGCAGGCGAGTTTGGTTTCTATGGCCGAGATGGATTCACCTTCACTCCTGGCAACGTCGGCTATTGAGCGCAGCATTATTGTTGTAGATATTGGCAGCTCAATGGTTATTGCCGCAATCCCGAAAAATCCACCGACACCGCCGCTGACGGCCACACCTAGTTTGTGCCAGATGTTGGATGATGCCTCGCCGGGAATATCTTTCATGGTGAAAATTGCGACATCAGATGCTTTAAGCAGGGCTGTTTTGGTTACTTCTCCTATGTTCTTATTCCAGTTTTCTGGCAATAAGCTAAAGCCTTTTTCTATCGGAGTACCGATTAAATTGGTTATCTTGGCACCAATCCCAGGATTTTCTAAAAGGCTTTTAGCAACCTGGAGTTCTTTTCTATCTCTTTCAGGAATGTGTGTTTCCATGTAAATCTCATTTTTAGCCTGCTAAAATTTCAGGATTAGTGCTTTCAAGATCATATACCAACTCTAGAAAGCTGGACTGGATGTCTTCTGCATCTATATCTGCTACAGCCTCAATTTCCACCAGAGCAACATCAGGGTTTAAGGAGGCAGTCAAAGGACTTGTTGTTGCCATTACAACAAAACCACCTTGCTCGGCTGTCTCAAGTTGTGTTCGTTTTGTTGAACGCCAAATGGCAAAAACAGCAACAGTGCTCAGCATTCCGCCTAAACTTCCATAAAATGCCTGTGGCCCTAATAGATCCATGGCAAAGGCGGTAAGAGGAGCTCCGACTGCAGCGCCAATCGCACTCAACGATACCAGCGTGCCACTGGCTGCAACCATTTGGGTTGGCGTTAAATAATCATTTGTATGCACACAACAAAGAGAATACAAGGGCATTGTCAAGCCCCCTACAGAGGCGACAATTGTATAAAACAACCAGCCCTGCCCTGTGAAATTCATCGCGACATATGAAACTGCCGCCCCACCCACACTGCTGAAAATAATCACCCTGCTTGGCCCAAAGCGGTCTGAAAGCCAACCCAATGGATATTGGAAAAGAAAACCACCAAGGATAAGTGTACCCATAAAAAAAGATACATCCTTAACCGACAGCCCAATGTTGCTGGCGTACACAGCTCCCATCCCAAAGAATGTTCCTATCGACATCCCGGTGACAAACATACCAAATACACCAAGGGGAGAGACTCGGTAAAGGTTTAGGATATTAATATTTTCCAGCACATCGAATTGTGGTGCCCGGGCGGTTGATAACAGTATCGGAATTACAGCCAAACTGATCAGAAGGGATACCAGCACAAATAACTCAAAACCAGAGGGGTGGGCAATATTGAGCAGCATTTGACCACCCGCCATGCCACCGAGGGAAACTAACATATAAAAACTTAACAGTTTCCCCCGGGTACCATTTTCTGATGCCTCGTTAATCCAGCTTTCGGCAACGATGAAAATTCCCGCATAGGAAAAACCTGTGACGAAGCGCATTGCCCACCAGACCCAGGGTGTTACAAAAATGGCTTGAACAAGGATTGAGGTGGAGGCAAGTGACGCCAAGGCACAGAATGTACGAACATGACCGACTCGGCCGACCATTTGGGGTACTTTATTGCAGCCGGCAATGAGTCCGATAAAATAAGCGGACATGACGACACCGGTAACAGTGCTCCCAAAGTCTTCAATCGAAGCACGCACCCCGAGAAGGGTTGCTTGCAAACCGTTGCCCAGCATGATCAGTCCCATGCCAAGAAACAGAGCCCAGCTGTTGGAGATAATACGCAACATCTTTTCTCGCCCTTTAGGAGGCATGGTCAATTGTTATTGCCGATGCATTTTGTCACAGACCAGTACATCAGAAACGGAAATCCGTAAGATAGTATAAGTAAAACTCATTATATGAAATGGCTTGAAAAAGCAATATCTAAACAATAGAAATTTTATGTGGAGTGAAGGTGTGAGATACTGGCAAATGCCGTTCAGCCGGAAGGAAGGGTAAAACTTGGGTCATTACTTGCTCATATTGGTCGCAGAATCAATTTGAGCGATGATGAATTGTCGATTTTTGAGCAGAGCCGAGATAAAATTCCGGTCGAACCGGTGGATTTTGATTGATACTGTTAGATACAAATGTAATTTCAGAACCGTTGCGTCGTGTTCATGAGGCCCGTGTTATTAACTGGATTGATGCATAATCATTAGAAACGCTATATTTATCAGCAATCACTGTGGCAGAATTGCGTTTGGGAGTTGCAAACCTTCCAGTTGGAAAGCGACGAGATGAACTTCAAACCAGTCTTGAAAATCAAATTTTGCCGCTATGGTCAACAAAAATCTTGTCAGGATCTATGATAACCTTTCGAGTTTGCTTCAAAGATACGCATATATGCTGATCCGTCGCCATAAAACTGTTTGGCAATTCTGGTAAGCGTATCCCCGGAGACTATCTCATAATATACAACTTTTTCTGTGGCAGCAGGTGCAGCGACGTCATCGTACTTGACCTCACTGGCTCCCTTGAGGTTCCCAGCCATAAGGACTGCTTTTTCAAGCGCTTCAGGTGACTCCGCCTCGCCACTGAGCGAGACAACACCGTCATTAAAATCGACTTGTAGGTTTTTTATTCCTGTCTTACTCGGCGCCGGTTCCTTCAACTTTCACCACTTCCCATGTATCGTCTGGATTAAAGAGGGTCATATCCCGGGCAAGGGTCGTGGTATCCTCTCCAAGATCCTTCTGATAAACAACTCCGTCGTGGCTGGTCACAAAAGTCATGATGCCTGAAGACTCATACTGGGCGGGATAGGCCACGAGGGCGAAGCCGCCGATCATCCTGTCCCTGACCATGTAATCATAGGCGCCGCCCGGTGCGTTCTTTCCTTGGGCCCTCAGAATCTTATAGTAATAGCCATGGTAAGGGGCTGGCTGGCCATCATCCTGATTTTGACCAGGCTTCTTGTCGGCTAAGTAACCCGACTCCTGTGCTTCGGCGACAAGGGGGCCCAAAGGGCTTTGCTCGTCACCAGCGCTGGTTTCCCAATAGAGTCCATTTTTCGTTCCAGGGGCACTGATTAAGCGTTGTGCATACTCCATTAGACCGTCACCTTCACGGTCTACAGAAGCGTATTCCCTCTGTGCGTCCACGTAAGCCAGGCAAACCTGGATGGAACTCAGTTCGTTGCGTCCGATCCTGCGGGCGAGCAGCTCTATGGCACCCTCTTCAGTATTGAACCGCCAACCGTCTTCCGTCTTGTCGATGGGAATGGCAAACGGCCATTCGTCATTGCCGATGTAAAGTATCACTCTGTCGACCCCTTCAGCTTTGAGAAGATGCTTCTCAGCGAAGTGCTCACGGAATTCCTTCTGCGCGACCTCATCGGCAGCTTGGTCCCCCGATGAGGTAAATTGACTGGCTTCTGGGCCAAAGATGGCTCGAAACATTGCGGGATTATGGGATTTCAGTGCTGCTTCCAAGGCAGTGACCGCCGCTTCCGCTGAAGGGAAGGTCTGCTGTTTCGTCTCCGCAGTCAAGGAGAAGCTGCTGCTTGTCAGTAATGTGAACACCATCAAGACAAAAATTGCCCTCCCTGCTGTCATCTCTAATGTATCCGTCAATGATGTCATCTTTGTTTTCTCCACCCGGGAAGGGTCTTTATCATTTTTCAAGGAAAAATTATACCGACCATCAACGGTTTTCACCGCCTCCGGCCGCCACCGAGGCTTCTGCCACCACCGGCGCGGGCCGATGACATGCTTTTTCTTCCGCGGTTGCTTTCACTAAGGGTCCGTGTGCCTTGTTGATAGCCTCCAAAGGCGCTTCGGTCGTTTGTTCGCTGCTTCGGTGTGATATTTCTTTGCTGAACATTTGATTGCTTTACCTTTGGGTTTTTACGTTGCTGAAGGTTTCCTAGGTCCACCGGTTTTATATCTTTGCGGCTGGCAGTAGTTTGCAGATTCCGCTGAACCTGGTCACGAGCCCTGGCCCCACCGTCACGGGATAAATTTTGCATTCCTGCATCAGCACGCCCCCTGAAGGCTTCACGGGACTGAGTATTGGCAGCCTTTCCCCGATTGTATTTTGCAGCTGTGTTCTGGTCACGATACGCGACACCCTTACGGTGCGATGGATTGTGCTGCCATTCTCCTTGCCTGTCGCCACCTCTTAATATGTCCCTGGAATAATTACTCCGATTAATGTTCTTATTGATGTCTATATTCCGGTTGATGTCGATATCAACATTTCCTCCTCTCCAGTTGCATCCGCCCCAGGCATATCCCCAGGCCGCGCCGAGAGCCATTCCAACACCGAAGGATAACAGGGCAGTACCCGCCACGTATCCAGGCGGATAGTATGAATAAGGCGGATATGACGGATACCACCAGGAGCCATACACCACCGTTGGATTATAGGTGGGCACATAAATCACCTGGGGGTTGGCAGGCTCAATAATGATCGTCTGAGTCTCTTTTTCCACGACCATCGTCTGTTGCTCAGTGGAATTGAGGTTACCTTGCGCCTGGGCTTTTGTCCTCAAGGTCTGAACCGTATCCATAACGTCCTGCTGCTGGGCGAGAAACGCATCTCCAAGTTGCTGGGTCCATTCAATTTCCTGGCTCATCATCGTCAGTACTTGAGGGAAATTAACCAAGGATTTAACACTCGGATCCCAATCTTGGCTTTCCAGGGCAATTGTCAGGTCATCTCCTGTAAGACTTTCGTTCTGTTTTGCCCACCTCTCGGCCTGGACTACTTCGAGGGGATAGGTTGCCGCCATGAAGATCTGGGCCAGAAGCGAATCCGGATAGAGGGCTATTGGTGCCAGGATTTGATCTAGCTTGTCCTGTTGCAGGAGGGGAGCGCTGACATCATCTGACAAATTTGCTTCAACACTTTTTTGCGAGAAAACCCAAGGCGGGAAAATCATCAGATACGCCAGAGACAGGGCTATAATCTTGATCAGCTTGTGTGGTATCTTCATGCCTTTCCTCTTTTTCAGCCCGAGAGGCCATTGGCCCCGGGCAACAACTTATTGAATATAAAGTGTTAGCAAAGCATAATCTCCAACAACTCCTTTGGCAACTAGGGTCTGAAGGATCCCTTCGTAAATCTATCCATCTAAAATTAAGGTTTTTAGGAACTTGTCTCTATTGCAAGGGCGAATTTTTTGAAAGCCGAAAGGAAGCAATTACTTCTCAACTTACAACCAATCCAAGCATGTCGATATTAGGTAAGTGTGCTCTGTTCATTTTAAATTCCCCCTTTGGTGACCGTTGAGGTGCCCGATGAATACGCATCTTGATTTTCCACCAATATCCGCCTTACCTCATCGATAGCCAGTGGGTTCAACTGGCTGGAATGCCCACTGTTGACTATCAGTTCCGACGCCATACCGTCCAGGTGGGCGCTGCTGTATTCAACGACGCCGTCATTGCCGAGCTTCGGGTCGCCGTCAGTCTTCACCGCGATGATCGAATGCCCCTGTATCCAGGGTGCCAGTGGTATCTCTGCCAGAGCCTTGATCAGTGGGTTGTCCGGCGACATGCCGTCGGCACTGGTAAAGACACTCTTTTCTCCGCCCATGGCTTTTTTTACGTCATCGGTCATATAGTCATAGTACTCCATGGAGTTCTTAACCAAAGTGGCAGGCAGCGTGACCAGCCATCGGAGCAGGTTCCTGTTCCACTCTTTACTTTGAAAGCTCCCCCGGTGCGGGGTGCTGAGGAAGATGACCTCTTTGACAAAAGGGAGCGGCTTGAGAACAAGGATATGACGCAACCTGGCCTTGCTCTCTTCGGGCATCTCTAGCTCCTCAAGATCCTTGCCGGTTAGCGCACGAACCAGGATTTGACCGGTATCAACCGCAGTAAGCTTGGTCAGCAGGCCGCCCTGACTGTGGCCGACCACCACCATCTGTTGCAGAGCAGGGTCCTTTCCCTGCAGATTGAGGGTGGCGACCTTTTCGCGCAAAGCGTCACGCAGTTCACCAGCGGAGATGGCAATCGCCTTGTTGCTGGTGTAGACGAAATACCAGAACTGGTATTTCTCCCTGATCAGCGGGTCAAACCGGAGGGTGTTGAACATCTCCGACCACCAGACCGGATTGCTGGCCGTGCCATGGACGAAGACGACCGGGATCTTTCCTGGGCGATAGGGCTCCGTCATATAGAGGCCATCGGGGATTTTATTCGGCTCTCTGCCCAGAAAGGACATCAGGCCGAGATCAAATAATTCGGAGCCTTCAAGCATGTAGGCCATTGGAGTGGTAAGATCACTTTCAAGCGGCACAGCAGTACCATCCTCCGCCTTTACGGTGCTGGTATCCTGTGTCGAGTAGAGCTCCAGGGAAGCACGGGCCGTACCGGCGCTCAGGTCTGCCACATCGCCCTGAACTCTCAGGATTGCGGTTACAGCCGCGGCCTGTCTGCCAGATACCTGCTTGTCAACATTTTTCCTGATGGCGATCAGGGGCAGGCCGACACCGGCCGTCCGGTTGCGCACGGCGACGCCGCGAACCACGTACTGATCTGCGGGCAGAAATTTCTCAAACTCCTCCATTTTCCAGGGAAACTGAGAGGTGTCAAGAACGATGGAAATCTTGCCGAAGGGCAGTGTGCGTTTAGTCGTTTTCAGGACCAGCCCTTTGCTGTCACCAATTGCAAATGCTTGCCACAGCCCGAAATTGTATATATCGACAGCGGTGCGGGCACGTTGGTCAAATACGTTCAGGCTCTCACTGGAGCGTTCCTCTTTAATAAAATACAAAGAATAGAGGGCCGAAAGTAGAAAATAGTCCGGTGCCAGGTTCCGTTCCTCCTCTTTGGAACTGGCAGCCAGCTGGCTGCCGTATAGGTAGGAACTCTCGGCCAGGGCGTAGAGGATATCACCTCGAGCATCATGCTGTGCCTTCTCGTGAAGAACCGAAATGGCCGCCGCCGGTTCCTTGTCAAATTTCTCCAGCAGAGCATAGCGGTTGAGTACGTACTTGGACTGATTACTGAGCACTCCCGTATTTAAAGGATTGGCATTGGCATCTTGATAGGATTCGAGCGGGGAGACCTTGTTGACTCCGACCGGAGTGGCGCAGCCGGCAAGAAAGACCAGGTAAACCAGCAGCACGGTAATAGCGATACTTTGGGGTATTCGTAGCGTCATTATTTGCTCTCCTTTTCTGGAAGCCCCACACGAATCAACTGAGAAAATGCCGGGTCCTTGCCAGCTTTCTGGGCCTTTGGGTTAATGTAACTCTGTTTTTTAAGTTCTGCGAACGGCAGGGATGTATTAATCGTCTTTCTCTCATAGAGCATCTCGTCTAAGTAACCGTTGACGATTAACCGCCAGTCAAGTCGAGAATTAGGATTGTATGGCATGGTATGCTGACGGATACTGGTGGTGCAATTATCGGTAAGGGCATTGTACCACTGGGGCTGCTCGTTGAGCCTGTTGACCTCCTCCAGGTAACTGAGAAACACCTTCCGGGCGGTCTCCGGGCTGACATTAATCCGATAGAGGTAGACATCCTCTCCCTTGCCCTTCTCACGATAGTTTGTCCGCAGGCGGACCAGATCACGTTCGTCAGCCACAACATACATGATCTCGTACTGGCGAAAGAATCCTTTAATGGTGGAATAATCTTCTCCCACTTCCTTACGGGTTTCAATGGAGAAACAGACGTTTCCCTGTCCCTCGAAGTCAAAACTCATCATGGTATGGGCAATTTTAGGCGATCCCCAATAGACGAGAAATAAGTCGATTCCCTTTAGTTGTGACAGATCAAAGGTTTTGTCGTAATGACGGACGGTAAAGTCGGTCTCAGTCAGGTAATCGTTATTGCGAATGTTATGGATCGTGACTTGGTTTCCTTCAATATCTGCCCAGGCAAGAATTGCCAGATCGGGCTGCCAGTTCCGGTTATTGCTAGGTGGTATAAGTAGCCACCAGGTGAGTATCAGTGTAAAAAAAACCAAAAATATCAGTCGTGTCCACCTAGTGTACCTGCCAATAAGCACGAAAAGGCTGCCAAGAGCAAAAATACCGGCAACCCATGGTCGGATTAAAACAGGCAGATTTGAATAGAAAATGGCAACTGTCGCCCATCCCGCCATCGCTAGCAGGCAAAATCGAATAAACGCTTTTCCTAAACCATTAACCAAACGTTTCATACATTTGCTCCGGTGAGGGATAATAAGTACTCGCTTACTTCCAGGTTCTGGAAGAGCTCTTTCTAACTAAAAAACCGCCAACCGTTTCTCGTATGGTCCTGATAGTTACCCTTACTGTCTCAAGTCTTGAGAGGGTACTATCTGCATTATTATAAAAGATATTTTTAATACTTTGCCTTTTAATAAACCATTTTTTTCCTAAAAGATATATTTGGTGGAAATTAGCTGCAGTTGAGGATTTGCGGTTAATATTACCATCTCGAAGGTCTGAAGATTTTACCGACGATTCAACTTGATTTGTCTACTATGCCGTTTCGGAAATGACACTGAGTTAAGGGAAATTAGCCTGTATTTCGCCGCTGAATAATGCCCCAATGGGCCTTTTTGCATTGAGACTTGTCCCAGATAATTCCGAGTAATCAGTGCTTTTACCGTAACCCTCTTTAGAGGGACAGGTCCTGGTTATCTTGCTTTCAAGGCAGAAGAGGCAGTGGTTCGGTTGAATTCCAATCATTTTCCTTGTAAATTCGTGAAAAAAATAAGGAAGCCAACGGTTGGGCGAATTGAACCTGGCTCCCGTGCCGGTGTTCGCCTCAAGTAAGAAAGTCCGCTCCAAGTGTGGAGCAGACTTTTAAAGGGATAACAAGGCCACACTCGCCGGAGTGGAGAGTGTGGCCTGTAACTGTCAATCGGTGAGTTTCTTACCTCGATGCAGTGGTATTCTTTAATTGCTGGATCCTCCGGGAGAATCCATTTTCTTCATGGCCTCTTCAATCGCTTTTTTCATGCTGAGCGAGTCAGCACCCTGGCGCGGTGGATACTCCTGCAGGCTCTTCAGCTGGGCGGCAAGAAACGGAGATGCAGCAGTCGGCGCCCACATTTTCTGAGCAAAGAATTTACGCCCAATGTAGCCCCACTCATGTGACTCCGGATCCATTTTTTCCATCGGGTCCATTAAAAGGTTAAACACATAAGGGACACTCGGATAATATTTCTCATTCCACCAGCTACCCTCCGGTTTAAGACCGATATGCATCTTCCAACCATCCACACGGATGGCCATCAGGTCAGTCTCATCGTAATAGAAGTAAGCCCGCCGAGCAGATTTCTCGGATTTGCCTGTCCAGTAGTCAAGCTGGTTGTAACCATCCAAATGTACCTTGTAGGTCATGTCACCCATTTGGTAACCGGTAAGTAATTTCTCTTTAATGTCCGGCAATCCAGCTGCAGCAGCCAGGGTGACAAACATATCTTCATGGCTTTGGATTCCGTTCAATGTGGTTCCCGGCGCGATGTGTCCGGGCCATCTCACCAGGGCAGGTACGCGCACACCGCCCTCCCAGGTAGTACCCTTCTCACCACGAAAGGGTGCATAACCACCATCGGGCCACATCATGAGCTCATTGCCGTTGTCGGTTGAATAGAAGACGATGGTATTGTCCGCGATCCCTAGTTCTTTGAGCTTATTTAAGAGGGCACCGACCTGTTCGTCATGCTCGATCATCTTCGCTCTCACGACGTCTGTTTCGGAACGCCCTTCATCTACGGCTTTTTGAATGTACTCCTGAGTCGGGTGCGACCAAATGTGGATTGCAGTCGTATTAAACCAGAGGAAGAACGGCTTATCGCCCTTGCCCACCCTATCCATATAGTCCAGCGTTACTTTCAGAATTTCACTGTCAATGGTCTCCATCCGCTTGCGTGTCAGTTTGCCGGTATCTTCGATTTTCTGCTTGCCAACTTTGCCAAACTTCGGATCCACCGTCGGATCATCCTCATCGGACGCCCAGGTATGCAGGACGCCGCGAGGACCATACTTCTCAGTATAGGCCGGGTTCTTTTGCCCCGGATAATCAAGCTCCTCCGGTTCCTCTTCGGCGTTGAGGTGATAGAGGTTGCCCATGAATTCATCGAAGCCATGGACAGTCGGCAAAAACTCATTGCGGTCTCCCAGGTGATTCTTGCCGAACTGGGCGGTGGCATAGCCCTGAGATTTGAGCACTTCGGCCAGCGTTGGATCTTCCTTCTGAATCCCGCGTGTCGAACCAGGGATGCCAATGGTTGTCATGCCGGTGCGAACGGGCAGCTGTCCAGTTATAAATGCGGCGCGTCCGGCTGTGCAACTGGGCTGGCCATAATGGTCAGTGAATAGCGCACCGTCCCGCGCGATACTGTCAATATTCGGTGTACGTCCCATCATACCGTGGGTGTAAGCACCAACGTTCCATACACCTATGTCATCGCCCCAGATAACAAGGATGTTCGGCTTGTCTGCCGCGGAAACCATGCCTGCCGCGGCAATAATGCACCCCACTGACAAAATGCATTGTATAAATCTTTTTGGGAATATCATTGCAACCTCCTCCTGATTTAATTTTTTTAGATAGACTGCAACTATCGAGGGGGGGAGAAACAATACAATATAGAAAACAACTGGTGAGGATACGAAAATAACCAAACTATTAAACCCTCGAGAGATTAGAAATTACGCTATGCACACAGAAAGTCAAGCCTGACATGCGAAATAATTTTGATCGCACAAGGATGATCTACGATCAATATCGTAGGATTGCCAGAATTAAACTATAGCAGCATTGAATCTACTCCAGGTTAACCTTTCTACTGTGCCGTTTCGGAAATGACACTGAGTTAAGGGAAATTGGCCTGTATTTCACCGCTGAAAAATGCCCCAATGGGCCTTTTTGCATTAAGACTTAACATTACCAGCAATTTCCGTGGATCATTAACCTGCTGCTACAGCCTTTATTTTTGTGCTTCTTTCTTATGAGTGAGAATTTTCAGTTTTGCTTTTACCCTTGTTCCTTTGAGCTCACCGATACAGCAGATTTCCTGGCAGAGCGCCTCACCACTTGCGTTTGTCTCGAGAGCATGCAAATGGATCCGCCACTGGATCTGAAAATGGAGCAATATTTCAGGGCAGATATAGAGTGAAAGACCGACATGTCAGCCAGAGTCTTGCTCAGGAAACACCATAATAGATGAATTTTACCATTTGCTTTACATTGGCAGTGTAAATCTTCAATATGAGTCTGGAAAGTTCGTGGTATGCGATGAGCAAAAGAATGATCAAAAAGCCTGTTTGTACAAGCGTTGTTCAAGACCGTAGTAATTAAACGGCCGGGTAAAGGACTAATTCTCCATACTGACCGCGGCAGTCAGTTTAGTTCACATGCGTTTTCCCGTCTGCTTGATCAATTTGGCATGAAAGGTTCAACGAGCCGCAAGAAAAATTGCTGCGACAACGCACCGATGGTAAGTTTCTGGGGGATCTTGAAAAATGAGCTAGTGCATCACCGAATAGGTGCAACCCAACAAAGAGTTGGGTCTGATATTCGCATGTCCATCGAAACTTTCACCTCTTGTTAGAGGATTCAGGAAAGGCTTAATTATTTATCGCTGAAGACATTGGAGAGACAGGATTATTCGTGTCAGAAGAAGGAAGAGGGTGTAAGATTTGGTTTCCACTATTGACGACCTACCCCATAGAAGGATTATATGGCTCCATTAAACACCAAACCGAATGCAGATCTAGACAAGCAGTTACGATTCGAAACGCTGCTTGCCGAAATATCGACACTCTTTATCAATCTCCCCGTTGGTCAGATAGACAGCGAGATTGAAGCCGCACAAAGGCGCATATGTGAGTTCCTTGATCTTGATCGCTCCACACTTTGGCAGGTGCTTGAACAGGAGCCCGGGACGATACTGCTGACACATATCTATCAGCCTGAAGGAAGTCGACTGCCTGTTGACCGTATGAATTTGAATGAATTCTTTCCTTTTTGTTACCAAAAGATCATGAGAGGAGAAACAGTCACTATTTCGAAAATGACAGACCTCCCTGTGGAGGCAGAGCGCGACCGGGAAACTTTCAGCCTCTATGAGTCCAAATCCGGCGCCTATGTGCCGTTATCAGTTGGACGAGGGCCCGTATTTGGCTTGCTGACCTTTGCTGCCATTCGCGAGGAGAAAGAGTGGACCGAAGAAGTACTTAACGGGTGCATACTTCTTGCGCAAGTGTTTGCCAACACGCTTACCCGCAAAAAAACCGAAATGGCCCTGCGCGAGAGCGAGGCTCGCCTGATTTTGACGACAAATGCCGCGGAAGCCGGGCTGTGGAACATGGAGCTTGACACCGGAGCAGTCTGGGTTTCGGAAAAAATCCGGGATCTCTTTAATTTTGCCCCGGATGAAGAGTTGAATGGTGAAAGCTTCTTCAATGTAATTCATCCCGAGGATCGTGAGCGGGTAAACCAAGAGCTACAGCAGGCAATCCAGACAGGAGAGAATTTTCAGTGTGAGTACAGGATAGTGTTCCCGGAAGGAAAGATCAGGTGGATAGCGGCTCGGGGACAGCACCACCCAGGATTAGACGGCGGAGCAGGTCGTTTGCTGGGCGTGTCGCTTGATATCAGCACACGCAAACAGATGGAGGAACAACTTGAACAGCGACTGCGCGAAATTGAAGCCCTCAAGCATCGGCTTGAGCAGGAAAATATCTATTTGCAGCAGGAAGTCAAACTCCTGGCTGAGCATTCGGAGATTATCGGGAAAAGTGCTCCTTTAAAAAATATCCTCGCTCAGGCGGGGCAGGTGGCCGGCACGGATTCTACAGTCCTGGTTCTCGGGGAAACCGGGACAGGCAAGGAATTACTGGCTCGGTATATTCACCGTATGAGTCTGCGGAAAGACCGGCCGCTGGTTACGATCAACTGCGCTTCGCTGCCGCCCTCCCTGATCGAAAATGAGCTGTTTGGTAGAGAGAAGGGTGCTTACACTGGCGCTTTGACAAAGATGATTGGTCGATTCGAACTTGCCGACGGGTCAACACTCTTTCTTGACGAGATTGGAGAGCTTCCTCTTGATTTGCAGAGCAAGCTTCTCCGGGTCCTTGAGGACGGTAAATTTGAACGGTTAGGTTCGACAAAATCCATGCATGTAAATGTCCGCATAATCGCCGCCACCAACCGGGACATTGAGCAGGAAGTGGTGAAGGGAAAATTCAGGCAGGATCTCTTCTACCGGCTGAATGTATTTCCAATTTCGGTTCCACCGCTGCGTGAACGATCTGAAGACATTCCTCTTTTAGCCTGGACATTTGTCAGGGAGTTTGAAAAAAGATTTGGCACGCAGATCGAAAAAATTCCCCATAAGACTATGCAGACCCTGCAATCTTATCCTTGGCCTGGCAACGTACGAGAACTCAGGAATATCATTGAACGTGCCATGATCCTGGCTCAGGATAAAACCCTGGTCGTTGAGCTGCCGAAGAATGGATCTTCAGAAAGTGACACAGCTAATAGTCTTGAGGTTATAATGCGCACGGAAATTTTGGCTGTGCTGAAGAAAACTAATTGGCGCATTAGCGGTCCAGACGGTGCAGCCGAAATCCTACGATTGAAACGATCAACGCTTCAATCGAAAATCAAGAAGCTCGGAATTAAACGTCCATCCAACTAGTGCCGGCATACTGGCAAAATATGCCGATATTTCGGCGTTGTCTGATGTGTCGAGTTCTCCTCTTTCAGTGCCTCATCCAAACAAAGTCTAAAGATTATCAGTTGATTACCACTGCGATGACCACGTTCATTCCTCCAGGTATACTTATTGCTGAATAGCCAAGAAAGTGCCGACTCATTTCATCTGTGTTTCGTGTTTGAATGTCTAATGGCTCGGCTTATCAGACATACTATCCTAGTAGGTGCCTTACTGCTGGAAGCATGTCACCCAGTTTAGTACCCCTTGTGGGGTAATAGCTTAGTACCCATAAACGAGAACAAGAAATTCTCGGGGGATGACGATGATCCACTTGACCATAAGAATCGTGACTGATCCGAAAAAGAGAGATGACGCAGTAACGATCCTCCAGTCGATGGCAACAAGGGCCCGAACGTTATCTGGCTGCATCGCATGCCGAGCCTATAGTGACGTCCAGGAAGGTCATATCCTGATGTTCGAGGCAATCTGGGAAAACCAGGAGGACATGAACCTGTATCTCCGCACCAGTGAATTTCGCAATGTTCTTCTCGCTGTGGATATGGGCGTGGAGATGCCCGATATTAGATATGAGACCGTCTCGAATGTGACTGGCATTGAGGCAATTGAAAAAGCCAGAAATGGCGACTGGGTTGTTGATTAAATCGATATTCAATAAGGAGAAAACTATGAAAGTCGTCATCGTTGGCGGAGTGGCAGCTGGTGCATCGTGCGCGGCGCGCCTTCGTAGCTTGGATGAAAAAATCTAAATCCTCATGGTGGAGCGAGGACCCAATGTTTCGTATGCAAACTGCGGGTTGCCTTACCATGTCGGCGGGGTGATTCAGCTTATGGAACTTGTTAATTATTACCAGACAGCCTTAATTGATGTAGTCAAAAGCGGTTATGAAATTGTCGACACGGCGGGACCAGATGTATTAAGGGTGAAAGTAGCAATTACCGGAGTAAAACCAAGTAAACCAGTGACGAACACTCTGTCAACTATCCTCCCGGTTGGCTGGGCTGTATCCAGTGCCTTGAAGGTCGCTAGCGATGATAATATGGGAACCGGAGAGGCTGCTTCAGAAATGAACCTTACCGATTCTGTCACTGGTGAGAGCCTGGCTGCTGCGGTTGACCGTCGTCAAGGTGGCAAAGGTACGTTCCGTGGTGAGTGGGAAGATACCAAGGATGCTTTTGATGTCTGGGCAAAACGTTTTCGTGAGCGGTTGGACGAAGCTAGAGGGATATAAAAAACATTATCGGTCAATAAGCTATGAAAAAAGTATTCCTGATGTTTCTTTATGTGCCATTAATTTTGTCATTTGCGGCTTGTAGCCCAAAAGCGAAGATCACCTCTTCCTGGGTTGACCCGTCATTGAACGGATATAGCGCAAATAATGTATTGGTAATGGGAGTGAGCAAAGATGAAACCCGACTGAAACTTTACGAGAACGTCTTTGTTGATTTGTTTGCCGCAAATAATTTACACGCAATAGCGAGTTATAAGGTAATCGGAACTGTTTCTGAACCAAATCGAGAGATTGTCGAAGCTACCATAAAGAAAACGGGTGCTTCTTCAGTTTTGATCACTAACGTGGTGGACAGAAAATCCGAAACCCATACTATTCGTGGGACCACGTATTATCGACCGACTGGTTATTACGGGTATTATGGTCAAGCATTTACCAGAGTACATGTATCGGCGTCTGATGTTACCAATACTGTGGTTCGACTAGAGTCGCGCCTGTATGATGTCTTAACAGATAGGCTTGTCTGGAGTGCACAGTCAGAGGTCATTAATCCACAACTTTTAAGAACAGATTTTGAAAGGATTATCGGTCTCTTGATGGCTAATATGAAAGAGAAAGGAATAATTCAATGAGATGAGACTTAAATTGGATTGGTATATTAACTCGTTGTATTATTTCTAGCTTTTGAATGCGCCATTTGCTCCTTGCCGAAAACATAAGCATACTTTCGGCAAGGAGCGAAGAATACTCTTATGCTGCCAAGGAGTCTGTCGAATTATGCCCTTTTGGAAGAGTACTTTTTCTCCAATCCAGCATAGCTGTTGTATTATCCGCGTGGTCGTTCAAACAATTATCTGAATAGAAAACATATACAAATTTCGTGAAGCAACTTTCTTACGAAATTGATGGAGTATCCATTGACAACAGGAGTACCTGGTATGAATATTGCGGGAACTTTTTCTCACCGTAGCCTCAAGACGCTCATTCTTGGCTGTGCTGCTCTTTTTACCCTGGCACTGACAGCATGCGAAAAAAAGCAGGAGGAGCCGCCTCCGCCTCCACCTGCTGAGGTGAACGTAATCACCGTCACCCCCCAGACGATCCCGGTGGAAGTCTCCTTTGTTGCCCAGATTGAGAGCGCCCATCAGGTTGAGATCGTTAGTCGGGTAAACGGTTTCTTAGATAAAATTCTCTATACAGAGGGCGAGGTGGTCAAACAGGGGCAGGAAATGTTCCTATTGGACCAGAAACCATTTCTTGCTCAGGTCGCAGCCATGAAAGGCGCCCTGGCCAACAACAAGGCACAGCTCTGGACGGCCCAGGCCAACCTGAACCGGGTCCAGCCCTTAGCCAAGCTTGATGCCGCCAGTAAGAGTGATCTTGACAATGCCATCGGCTCTGTGCAATCTGCCAAGGCTGCAGTCGATCAGGCAAAGGCCCGGCTGGATCAGGCAGAAATTGATTTCGGCTATACTGTGATTAAATCGCCGGTAACCGGAGTAAGCGGGGAGGCGAAGAAACGCGAAGGTGCCTACTTGAGCGTTGGAACTGGTGGAGACCTGAGTTACGTCGCTCAGCTTGACCCGATCTGGGTCAACTTCAGTGTATCACAGAATCAGCTGGCCCAAAACAATAAGGAAGTGAAAGCGGGCCGCTTGATACCTCCCCCCGATCATGAATATACCGTTGAAGTGTATTTATCTGATGACAGCCGCTATCCCCATGTCGGCAAGGTGAGTTTTATCGATCCAACCTTTAATAGTGAAACTGGTACGTTTCTTATCAGAGCTGAGCTGACGAACCCGGATGCTGTGCTGCGGCCAGGCATGTTTGTGAGAGCTGTGTTACATGGTGCTGAGCGCCCAAATGCTTTGACTGTTCCGCAACGTGCTGTACAGCAGACCTCTAATGGGCATGTGGTCTGGATCGTTGGCAAGGAGGATAAAGCAGAGATGAGGCCGGTCATTGTCGGAACATGGGTCGGAGAAGACTGGGTTATTGAAAAAGGTCTGCAGGCAGACGAACAGGTCATAACCGATGGCTTTATGCGTCTTGCTCCGGGCATGTCGGTCAAAGTGGTCGCCGCACCGGTCTCTGATTCGAAAGAGGCGAACCCCTCCCGCCTGCAACGAAAGAGACTGCGCCTTCTCAGGCAGCAAAGAAATAGACGAGGTCTGATATGGCAAAGTTTTTCATCGATCGACCGGTTTTCGCCATGGTCATTTCGATCGTTATTGTACTGGGCGGCCTGGTGTCCATGAAGGCGACACCGGTTGCCCAATACCCGGATATCGCCCCACCAACCGTTCAGGTTACAGCAATATATCCTGGTGCCACCGCCGAGGTTATCGCCAATACCGTTGCCGCCCCCCTGGAGGACCAGATCAACGGTGTCGACGATATGAGTTATATGCTTTCAACCAGCTCATCCACCGGCAATATGACCCTGACCGTAACCTTTGAACCCGGGACTGACCCCGATCAGGCCCAGGTCAACGTGCAGAACCGGGTCAGTCAGGCCACAGCCAAGCTGCCGGCAATTGTCACCAAGCAGGGGGTTACTGTTGAGACACGTTCCCAGGCATTCATGATGGTTGCCGCGTTTTATACTGAGGATGATCGCTATGACCTGACCTACCTGGCCAACTATGTTAACCTCTATATATTAGATCCTATCAAGCGCCTCCCGGGTGCCAACCTCTCCTCCATGTTTCCGACGCCGGACATTGCCATGCGCATCTGGCTGAAACCTGACCGTCTTGCTCAGCTTGGATTGACGGCGGCAGACGTCAGCACCGCCATCCAGAACCAGAACCAGGCCTTCGGTGTAGGCCAGATCGGCCAGGCACCAGGCCCCGAAGGAGTCCAGCAGAATTTTGTGGTAACCACCAAGGGGATGCTGACTGACCCGGCGGAATTCGATAATATTATTCTCCGCGCCGAATCCGACGGATCGGCCATTGTTCGCATAAAAGATGTCGGCCATGCCGAGCTTGGCAGAATGGACTATTCCATGACAACCAAGGTCAACGGCAAAAAATCAGCGGCAATTGTCGTCTATCAGCAACCTGGAGCAAATGCCATAGCGACGTCCCAGAAGGTCCGGGCGCTGATTGCAGAACTCGAACCGGGATTCCCGGATGGCCTTAAGTTTAATTACGTTATCGATACCAGTGAGTTTACCGAGGCGTCCATTACCAAAGTGGTGCACACCTTTTTTGAGGCTGTGATCCTGGTTGTTCTGGTTGTTCTCATATTCCTGCAGAGTTTTCGAGCCACCTTTATTCCGATTCTGGCGGTTCCAATCTGTATTATCGGCACCTATACCGGCATATATATGCTCGGTTTCTCAACCAATATGCTCACTCTGTTCGGAATGATCCTGGCCATCGGCCTGGTGGTCGATGATGCGATCATTGTCGTTGAGGCGGTCGAGGTGCATATGGCAGCAGGGCTTAGCCCCATCGAGGCAGCGCGCAAAGCGATGGATGAGTTATCTGGAGCCCTGGTCGCCATCGTTCTGGTTCTGGTTTCGGTGTTCCTGCCGGTTGCATTCCTGGGCGGCTTAACCGGCACGCTGTATAAGCAGTTTGCCATCACTATTGCCATCTCCATGGTGATTTCCGGAATTGTCGCCCTCACCCTGTCCCCGGCATTGGCTGCGATTATTTTAAAGCCTGGAGTTCATGAGAAGAAAGGTTTTGGCAAGTGGTTTAATAATGGATTTGAGCGAATCACCAACGGGTACATCGTCGGGGTCCGTTTTCTCATCAACCATAAGCTGATCGGCTTGATCCTTTTTGGCGGAGTAATATTCGGGGTGGTCACCCTGTTTCGAATATTGCCGGGAAGTTTCGTACCTGCCGAGGACCAGGGCTATCTTTTTGGTGTAAACATAATGCCCGATGCAGCAAGTTTATCGCGGACCACGCTGGCGTCCGATAAAGCTGTTAAGATCATGCAGGAAAATGATGCAATCGATTCGACGTTTCAGCTTGATGGCTACAGCCTGATTGACAGTCAAAGCAAAACCAACGCTTCAACGCTGTTTACCGCGCTCAAACCCTATGACCAGCGCACAACGGAGAACTCCGGCGCCTTTGCGGTTGTCGACGACCTGCGAAAAAGTTTTTCTGCTATTAAGGAAAGTATTGTCCTTCCCTTGAACCCGCCATCAATACCCGGACTTGGTACCACGGGAGGTTTTGAGTTCTATATCCAGAATATGGGCAGCGGCAGTTCCCAGGATCTTGAAAAGGTTACCAAAGATTTCATTGCTAAAGCCAGAGAGCGGGTTGATCTCGCCGGAGTTTCCACCACCTTCTCCGCCTCACAGCAGCAGCTCTATTTTGATCTTGATCGCAACCGGGCAGAACTCCTCGGGATACCGGTATCCGATATCTATCAGACGCTGCAGGCCTATTTTGGTTCTTCCTACGTGGCGCAATATGTCCAGTTTGGCAGGATCTGGCAGGTTATTATTCAGGCGGAGGCGGCATATCGTGATAATCCCGCAGATTTTGATCAGATCTATGTGCGATCAATGAGCGACGGGGCAATGATCCCGCTCTCAGCCGTGGCAACGGTGCGCTATGTGCCCGGGGCCGGGTTGATGCCGCGCTTTAATGGCTTCCCGGCAGCAAAGGTGACCGGGAGTCAGGCCCCTGGCTACAGTTCGGGTCAGGCGATTACCGCCATGGAGGAGGTTGCCCAGGAAGTGCTTCCGGAGGGATATGGATTTTCCTGGTCAGGCCAGGCCTTCGAGGAGAAAAAGTCAGGAGGCACCTCTAATTCTGCCTTTATTTTTGGCCTGATCATGGTCTTTTTGATTTTAGCCGCCCAGTATGAGAAATGGTCACTGCCGATTGGGGTTATGATGGCTGTGCCATTCGCCATCGGCGGAGCATTGCTGGCGACCTGGGGGCGCGGCCTGGAAAATGATGTTTATTTTCAGGTTGGGCTGGTTACGTTAATTGGTCTTTCTGCCAAAAACGCCATTCTGATCGTCGAGTTCGCTGTCGAAAACATGCACGGAGGTATGTCGGTTGTTGACGCAGCAATTGATGCTGCCCGCCAGCGCCTGCGTCCCATCGTCATGACCTCACTGGCTTTTATTCTTGGCTGTGTACCGATGGCCATAGCCACCGGCGCTGGTGCCAACAGCCTTCATGCCATTGGGACTGGGGTTATTGGCGGTATGCTGGCGTCAACCCTGGTTGCATCATTTTTTGTACCGCTCTTTTTTGTCATTATTGAAAATGCTTCAGGATTGTTCAGCAGGAAAAAGAAAAAAGCCTTGCCTGTCGAAGCCACTACAGGAGGTGACCATCATGCCTAAGCTGCTCTGTGTCGGATTGGCCTTTTTGCTCTCTGGCTGTGCTATCAGCCCTGATTACCAGCGCCCTGCAATAAAAACACCGGCTACCTATTCCGTCTCCTATGAAGCAGCGGCGGGGATGATTGACGCGGCCTGGTGGAAGCAGTTCAATGATCCGGTCCTCGACCAGCTGATTGCAACAGCTCTGACCGACAACCTTGACCTTATGGCCGCAACAGCCCGGGTTGATCAGTATCTGGGCCAGTTCCGGACAACCCGCTCCGAAGCATTTCCGCAGCTCGGGGCTTCGGCCGGAATATCCAGGCAGCAGGAGACCAAGACCGGTCCCATTCCAGGTGGAGCACGATACAATTACTATCAGGGCTTAGTCGGCGTCAGTTGGGAGATCGATCTCTGGGATCGCATTCGGCGTGCAACGGAAGCGGCCCGGGCCGATCTGATGGCCAGTGAAGCCACCCGGCGTACTATCCTGTTGACCCTGGTCAGCAATGTTGCCGGCAACTATATTGTGCTGCGCGGGCTTGACAAACAGCTGGAAATTGCCAGGGAAACTGAAAAAACCTATGAAGATTCGCTGCGCATCTTCCGGTTGCGCCATAAATATGGCACCGTCTCACAGGTTGAAGTCAGCCAGGTTGAATCGGAGTATGAAGATGCCCGGCAACTCATTCCAATCCTGGAAGGGCAGATCGCCCAGCAGGAACATCTTATTTCAGTGCTGCTTGGACAAAACCCGGCAACCATTGTCCGGGGCAAAAGCCTTGATGAGATGACCATTCCGGGCATCCCCGCAGGACTGCCGTCGCAACTCCTGGAACAGCGTCCTGATATCATCGAAGCAGAGCAGAACCTGATTGCCGCCAACGCGCGAATAGGTGTTGCCAAAGCGCTCTACTATCCCAGTGTCTCCCTGACCGGTGCCCTGGGGATAGCGACCGCCCACTCGGAGGATCTGTTCAAGAGTGATTCCGGAATCTGGAGTATTGGGGGTGATCTACTGGCCCCGATTTTTACCTTTGGAAATATTGAAGGGCAGGTTATGACCGCTGAAGCTGTGCAGCGGGAAACGCTCTACCGTTACCGCCAATCGATCATCTCCGCTTTCCGGGATGTAGAGGATGCCCTGGTGGCAACCACCAAGGGACGAGAGAGTCAGGAGGCGCAAAGACGCAGGGTAAGTGCCCTTGAGACCTATGCGACACTGTCCAAGGACCAGTACGATATCGGCACGACCAGCTATCTGCAGGTGCTCGATGCCAATCGCAGTCTCTTTTCCAGCCAGCTCGATTATGTCCAGACCCAGACTGCAGTGATAACCAGTCTGGTTAATGTTTACCGATCCATGGGCGGAGGATGGCTGGACATTGCCGAGCTGGGCACAGCAGGGGAGACTGCTCTGCATCCATAATAGCCAAAGACACTTATAACCCCCTTGTGGGGTGTTAAATTTTTATTCAAAAGGAGAACCGTATGGCCATAAAAACAGGTGTCATCATTGCTATAATTTTTGGATTCTTTGCAATCAACGCCACCGCTGATGAGCCGAGGTGGATGGAGACCAAGTCCAAAGAGATGGTAGACCAGGCACGTGCCAAAACAAAACACATTACCATCCAACAATTGAAGCAGGCAATTGACGATGATGCGGATGTTATTATCCTTGATGTCCGTACACCAAAGGAATATGAGGCTGCTCACATCCCTGAATCTATCAACGCGCCAAGAGGGCTGCTGGAATTCTCAATCTGGTCACTTGTTCCGGATCAGCAGGAAACAATTTACGTCTATTGCAAGACAGGGGCACGAGCTGCACTGGCGACTCAAGTTCTCAACGATCTTGGCTATAAAAATGCATTTGCGGTGGACACAGGTGGATTGGCTTGGGTCAAAGCAGGTTACCCGGTTCAGACTTCAATTTCCGACGAAACCCTGATATTACAGCCTGGATCTGACTAACTATGGCCTCAAATGAAGACAAGCCCAAAGCGACAAGCTGCCGCTTCATTGGTTTTCAAAAAGCCACCGGCAGAGTGCAAAGATCAGTAAGAGCCCACAGACTTTTCCCAGAGCCGGAGAGGGATGCGACAGGGCGGATTATCCGCATCCGTCCTGCAGTCGAAGCCTTGCATTCCCGTGAAATATTCAATTTATTACAACCGTATATTACGGCACGCTTTACGGCACAATTCAAGGCGGTTGTACCTCTGGCGGTATACCTCATCCTGTTCCAGCTTCTCATTCTGCGACAACTGGTGCAGGACTCCTGGATCATCACCGGAGGCTTGTTTGCGGTTATCTTGGGGTTGATGTTCTTCATGGAAGGATTAAAGCTTGGTCTGATGCCTTTCGGCACAATAATTGGCGAGACCCTGCCACGTAAATCAGCGCTTCCTGTAGTCTTAGTCATCACCCTCCTGCTTGGCGTGGGTGTCACTTTTGCCGAACCTGCGATCAGTGCTTTGAAGACAGCAGGCCAGAATGTGGTTGCAGAAAATGCACCCTACCTGTATGCCCTGCTCAACATGTGGTCGGAAGCACTGGTGCTGGTGGTAGGTGCAAGTGTTGGCGCTGCTGCGGTCGTCGGCACCCTGCGTTTTATTTACGGTTGGAACCTCAAGCCTCTGATATACCTTACCCTGATCCCGGTAATCGGTATGAGTATATATGTGGCAATTGATCCGGAACTGAGCAAGGCACTTGGTCTGGCCTGGGATACCGGAGCCGTAACGACAGGTCCGGTCACTGTACCACTGGTGTTATCTCTTGGTATAGGCATTGCGGCTGCTGCAGGGAAAGGCGACTCTGGACTGTCTGGTTTTGGTATTGTTACCCTGGCCTCACTCTTTCCCATTGGCGGAGTGCTGCTGCTGCTACTCTATGCCGGAGCGACCCTGACGCCAGGTGAAATCATACAGTTCGCTGCCGCCAGCCACGCCGCATCCCAAACTACTCAGCTTGCCTGGCACACACAAAGCCCCGGCCAGGAAATCATTCTTGGCATACGCTCAATTCTGCCTCTGGTACTCTTTCTGTATCTGGTACTGAAAGTCATACTTAAAGAAAATTTACAGCATGGTAGAGAAATTTTACTCGGCATCGTAATGACCATTGTCGGCATGTGTATTTTTAACCTGGGTCTGACCTATGGCCTCTCCAAACTGGGCGGAAGTACCGGAGGATTGGTACCCATGGCCTTCCTGGAAATCGATGGAATGAAGGGCTCACCAATTTACGTATATTCCGTGGGACTCACCTTGGCGCTAATCTTCGCCTGGGTGCTTGGTTTTGGCGCCACCGTCGCTGAACCGGCACTGAATGCACTTGGTATAACAGCCGATCAATTGACCAATGGTGTATTCAAAAAACGTACACTGATAATAGCAGTATCTTTAGGAGTTGCCTTCGGCATTGCTTTGGGACTGGCAAAGCTCATCTTTCACTGGCCGCTGATTGCACTGATACTCCCCGGGTACTTCTTGGCGGTAGTACTCACTTTCTTTTCCAGTGAGGCCTTTGTGAACATCGCCTGGGACAGCGCGGGAGTCACCACTGGGCCCATAACGGTACCACTGGTTCTGGCCATGGGGCTCGGATTCGGAAACGCAACAAACGCAATAGAAGGCTTCGGCATTCTCAGTATGGCATCAATCGGCCCTATCATTACTGTGATGCTTTCGGGCCTGTGGTCGCGCTATCGAATCAAAGTAGAAACCCGCACATCTTCAAAAAGCGTAAGAGTCTCCAACGCGGAGATATTGGAGGGTATAACATGAGCAGTGAAATTATCACATATTTGACCGGAGCAGTACTTATAACGGCTGTCGTGCCGGTGGGACGCTCAGATGCCATGCTCAAGGCCGCAAGAGATGTTGGCGCTTTTGGCGGAATCGTCCATCTCGCCCGTGGCAATGGTGCCCGAGAGCGGCTGGGTTTACTGGGAATTGCGGTTGAGGCAGAAAAAGAAGTGTTGAATATTGTGGTCGCAGACGAATATCAGGAACTCATTACCGAAGCGATCTACCGGGCGGGCGAGTTGCATGTTACAGGAGGTGGGTACCTGTACATAACCAACCTGGAGAAGGTAGCAACATATGTTCCACAACAGGCCCTTGAACGTATGAAAAGCAGCGCGAAGGACACCAAATGACAGATAACTCCGAGAAGAGTGGCCCCCCCACGCTCGAGGCTTGCAAGCTCATCAAGGTCATCTTGCCCGATGATGGGACAGATCGACGACTGATAAAGGCACTGCGACGTGACAAGGGGGTGACGCGAGTCGATACCGTACCTGTTCGTGCCGTTGCCGCACTGCAGGAAGCGAAGACCAAGCCGGGCCGGCTGCCCGAGTCGACACTGGCGAGACTGGTAACCGTAGTAACGAATGAAAATGAAGCCAGTGACTTATTTGACTACATCTATCAAATGGCAGCAATTGACCGACCGGGTGGAGGCATGGTGTTGTTGGAACAACTGGTTGGGGCGACACCGTTCGTCCTCCCCGAAGGAGTTCCGGACGAAAAAGACTAGCGGATGGCAGATGAAAATGAAAGACATTAAGGTCAATTATTTTTTTTTTAACCCTGTTAAAGTGGTCCGGCAACACCTTGAAGGTCGTCCCTGCTTTGAAACAGCATATTATCTTGAATAGACGGCATTTCCCCTACAGTATAGGCGCCAGAAGTCTCAACTATTCAGCTTTTTCAAGAGTGATAGTATTTCGAAATTTCATACAAGTTCTGGGTTGTTTTATCCTGCTTCTGTCGTTACCTGATGTGTGGTTTTTTTGTTGGGAGATCTAAAGACCCTGTTCAAATGAATACCGACAGCAAAAGATAGTCTTCTCTGTTGTCGGTAAGATGATGCACCGACATTGCAGAATCAAGTCTTTTAAGAATGCAAGGGGCAATTTGTCTGTTTCCTACCTTTCTATTACCATCTTAAAGGTAGGAATCTCCTTACCTAATATGAAAGATACATTCTTTAACCTTAAGTAAATCCAGATTATTAACTAAAACAATTGCTCCATTTATCAAACATCCTTGCGACTGATAGTATTT
>CAWDYJ010000009.1:0-94820 GCA_963806525.1 uncultured delta proteobacterium | reverse complement strand
ATAAAAGACGTTGGCCAGTCATCTATACAGGTAACAGAACTGTGAAGGTTGATCCTTCCCCGGGTTTGCTCGTTATCTGGATTTTCCCTTGATGATTTTGGATGATCCCATGACTGATCGCCAAGCCCAGACCTGTTCCTTTGCTCTCGGCCTTCGTCGTGTAAAACGGCTGAAAGATCTGATCGAGTTCGTCAGGTGCAATGCCTGTTCCTGTGTCTTTTATCGCCACAACCACCCATTTTTTCTGCCGCCACGTGCTTATCGTTATTACCCGGTCGGGCCGGGTGCAGGCTTCCGCCGCATTCGTCAATAAATTGATCAAAACCTGTTTGATCTGGTCCTCTACTGCCAAAATCGGCGGCAAGTTCTCGTCATAGTCGCACACCACGGTAATCTGCTTCCTGTCGAAATCTTTCTTGCACAGCATCAGTACGGAATCTATGGACTGGTGAATATCAATGAGCTCTTTCTTGCCTGATGACGGTCTGTTGAAATCCTGGAGGCTTTGCAGCAGATCTCGGATTCGTCTGCTTTCGACGATAGCCAGGGCGAGGAAGGTCCTGTCCTCTTCTTCCAGAACAGCTCCTTTTTGCAAACCCTGGAGTATAGTCATGATACTCTGCAAGGGATTGTTCAATTCATGGGCAATAGAGGCCGACAGTTTGCCGATTGACGAAAGCTTTTCGGCATGCAGATATTGTGCTTGTGTTTCCTGCAGTTCGCGGGTACGAGTTTCAGCTCTCTGTTCTAATTCATTATTGACAGTCTGGAGCTGTTTCTCGAACCCGTTTACGCTCGGTGATGTCGTGAACAATGGAAACGAGAAATTTATTGCCCTTGCTCTTGATTCCTTTACTGAAGACCTCCACGTCACGGATGGAGCCGTCCGCCCTGCGGTGGCGAAATTCAGCTCTGACGCCCTCTGGTTCTGCTGCCTTCCCCAAAAAAGTCCATAAGGACTTGGACGGCAGGGTATTGATCTCCAAGATGTTCATTTGCTTCAGCTCAGCAGGGGACCATCCGTAAAACCGCACCGCCGCTTTATTGGCATCAACGATCTTCCCGGTCTTTACGTCCAGGATCAGCATGACCGCGGAGTGATGCAGGAACAGTTTCCGGAAACGGTTTTCTCTCTCCCGGAGTTCGCTTTGCCGCAGAGCCTCTTCCGCTTCCTTGCGCCTGCTAATGTCACTGAGCACGATGCGGAACACGGGTGTGCCGTGGGAATAGGTAGATAGAGTGGCACTCAATTGAACCCAGAATGCAGTTTCATTCTTTCGCAACATCCGCAGTTCGCAGGACTGAGGTTTTTTGCGGAGGTTCGAAGCCGCCGCATGCAGCGTGGAGAGCTGTTTAATATGTTTGTAGTAGATGTCCTGGTCCTCAGGCAGGATAAATCCGGACAACGGCTGTTTGATCATCTCGGCCCGAGCCACGCCAAACAGAGTGGCTGCGGTGAGGTTGGCTTTCAGGATCAGCCCCTTCTTACTTACTGACAAATAGCCTACTGGGGCGAAGTCGTAGAGATCGATGTAGCGTCCCTGGGAAACTTCCAGTGCTTCCTGGGTTCGGCGCAACTCATCGTTCTGGATTTCGAGTTCGATCTGGTGCACTTGCAGTTCGTGGATAAGGCGTTGTACTTCCTCCGGCCCAAGCTGTGAAATGTCCGCATCTTGCCGGAGCTGAAGCCGTTCGTTTGCTTTTTCACGCAAGGTTTTCTCAGTAGTCTGCGCTGCAGGATTCGTGGACTTGTGGTTGATGGCTTGATAATGTTTTCCTCCGAAAGCTTTGGCGAAATTCCGGTCACCTCCTCTTTCGCCGATGAAAGAACTACAAATTTGGATAAACAACAAATTTGAGCAAAATGCTATTTAAATGTTATGAATTGTTTCTTTAGAGACAGGGTTTAAAATTGGCTGCATTCCTCCAGCTTGATTGTCTTGAAACAAGTATAGCCTGGCAGAGATATCAAAGAGTGAGTACCCAGAAAATAATCATTGTCACTGTGAAGTGATATTTGTAAATGTCCTCTACAGACTCTCCAGTGAACAATTGGCCAGAGAAGTGGACGATATAACAAAAGAACAGCGAGAGGATTTGTTTGCCGAGTGGAATCGTACAATTTCCGCCAGTAGAAAGAAATTTTGGGTAACTACACAGCGCTACTTACAGGGACGATTGAAGCTGTGCGGTTTGTTTGTAAAAGTCAGAATGAATATTAACAACCAAACAGACCTCGTCCCTTTCCGTTTAGTTCTTATTTTGTAATGATTCAAGTTTCTTAAGAAGATCAGCAAGGTAATTCTCAGTACTCATTAACAAAAGGCGAGCGCTATATTTGTCAGGGTTCTCTTTAAAATATTTCCGTGATTCAGAAAGAATACCCTCAGTCTTGTCAATTTGTTCTTTTATTATGTCAATCTCGTTCATAATCAATAAATTCATCCAAATTAATTTAAAAGTCGAGGACCTTGACTCAGATATAAGATTTATTAGATCATCAAAAAATCGAATATAATATGGACTTATGTAATATTTCTGCCGCCTTTTCGTTGTACATCTTCAATTCACTAGGATTTCTTTTCGATCTGAAATGATAGGGCATTAGTAAAATATTTATTATGCTGAAGGTTGTATACTTCCTGAATCATATACAATGGTCCTCGCCATTCTGCTCTTCATCCGCGTGGCCAATTCGTACTATTTCCTGAGCGATGTCTTCAGGGGCAAGAACAAAATCTATACATCCGCTTGCTATGGCGCTCTCAGGCATATCTGGCTGCATGGCTGTGTCTGGCTTCTGGGCAATCGCAATGCCCCCCACTTCTTTTATGCCGCACAGTGCTGCTGCCCCATCGCTATCACAGCCAGAGACTATTACAGCGATAAGTTTACCGTTCCAGTTTTCCATCAGGGAATGCATGAAGACCGTAATCACGTTGGGCCATCCCCAAGGCTTTGATATCGGCTTTAGGCGAAATTCGCCATTTAGAATGTGCAAATCCCGATTTTCGGGGATGATGAACACCTGGTTGGGCTGGATCTCTAATCTTTCCGTGATCAGTTGAACCGGCATCTCTGTGTGGCGAGGGAGAATCTCATGGAGCTTGGTGGCCACAGTTCTTAGGTGGTTAACGATGACGATAGCAACATCCATATCGGACGGGAGATGCCGGAGTAACCGGATATAGGCGTCGAGGCCACCCGCCGAACCACCCACGCAAACAATTGGAAAATCATTTGCAATAGTTTTAGCTTTCATTAGTCATCCCTTCCCTTTGCATTATTCATTTTGGCCACGTTGACGAGCATCAAGAACTCGCCCAGCCTTCCAGCAAATGGTCTTAAAGTCCCCATATCTTCCACTATATTATAACCGAAAAATTAGGTAACAGATATGGACTTTCTCAAAAATATCGAGGAATAAATTACCCGACTTCATTAAAACCGGCTGGACGATTGTACTTTCTTAGCCGTGCGGGCAGCTATTCAACAGCTCGTGTCGGGTTGTGAGTTAGATAGGGGTCGGGAAGGACAATGTCCTCCCCGCCCTCCGAACCGTGCGTGCGGTTCTCTCGCACACGGCTCTCCAGTTGGTAGTTGCCTCATCGGGATTGGCTCGCTCTTATCCAGGCTTCATTCATGGTGAAAAGCCCTAATTCGGCGAAGAATACATTCGACCAGCTCAATTTATCGCTCCAAGCGGTTCCCTGGCCAGGGCGTTTCGTCTGTTTACGAAGGACTGCACGAAGTCGACGCCGAACAAAACCGTCCACACCCCTGAAGGTAGTGGAACGGGCATGCTTGAAGTATCCAAACCATCCTATGAGGCTCGGATTCAGCTCTTCAACTATTTGTTCGACACTCATTCCACACGTTCTTTTCGTTTTCTGGCGAATCCGATCGCGTAAAGCCATAAGGCTTTTCTTTCGAACATAACGATGCCCAGCTTCGAAAAGGTACCCGAGAAACTCAAAGCCTTGGCCTTTCTCGAGGCAATTACCAATGTGAGTCTTGTCTGGATGCAGAGTCAAACCGTTTTTCTTTGTCCATTGCTGAACCTCGGCTAATATTTCCTCTGCTTCAGCTTTACTCTGACAAAATATCACGAAGTCGTCCGCGTAGCGGACAACTTCGTGCCTAGTTTCCGTCATCATGGCATCAAACGGATGAAGATAGAGATTAGCCAGCAAAGGGCTGAGGACAGCGCCTTATGCAAAGTTGACGATTATGCAAAGTAAATCCATAAAGCAAGCAGATTTCCAGCATTTTCACTGAATTTACTTTGCATAATATCACGATTACAGACTTGAGAGCCAGTCAAGCAATGCAGCATCCTTGTTCCAATCAGGAAGATTACTGTTTACCAGATCTGGATAGGCATTCTCGATAGCCTGACGTTTCACTTCAGAATCGCACTTTGCGTAAATTTCGGTAGTTTTAATATTTTCATGTCCAAGAAAGTCTCTGATATAAATGAGATTAACACCAGCCTGCAGCAGGTGCATTGATTTGCTGTGGCGGAAATGGGGAGCTCACCATAATGCCGGAGAGTATGGACGGATACTTTTTTTTAATCTTGCAGGTTTTCACGACAGCCTTCATGGCACACTGCGCAGCATTTTTACTTATGCGGCTGCCCGATTGTTGAAGCACACCCAGGGAACTTGGGTAATTGGGGAAAATCCATTTGGGGTGACGGTGCTCTCTCCAGAGCAGGCGTAACGCATGTAATGTCCTGTCAGGTAATGGAACCAGGCGGTCCTTATGCCCTTTACCACGACGAACATGAACACGTTTGTACCCGGAATCAATATCGCCAACCTGAAGTGACAATGTTTCGTCAAGACGCAAGCCCATTGAATAGGTGGTCAGGATGAAAACGCGATATCGCAATTCCCGGGCATTGATGATGAGTTGCTCCACTTCAGCCTTGCTGAGTACATCCGGGATGGTTTTGACATTCGGCGGCTTGATGATGGTAAACCATTGCCAGTCACGCTTGAGAACATGCTTCCAGAAAAACATCAGGCCAAGCCTGTCGCACCTGACTGTGCTCCACGAGTATTTATTGACAAGTTCTGCAAAATAATCTTCTAATTGCTCCACTGTCAGCTTATCGGGTACGCAATCAAAGCGCATCATTACACGGCGAACACCCCTCCCATATGCCTCGATAGTTTTCGGCTGCATACCATTGATTTTAAGGAGTTTCAGGTGTCGCTCGTACAGCTCGCCAAATCGTTGTTTCTCTTTCTTGTTCATAGTATACTCCTGTCTGGTTATAAGCACCCGGAATTGAGTGCTTACTTAAGTATACTACATGGTAATTTGCTTCCGCTGCGGAGCGGCTTCGTCCAACGATTCTTCTGAAGTGTTCAGTGAAAATAATCATTAAACATCAATAATTTGGAATGCTCCATTTATAGCCGGTTTGTTCGGTACGATCACAAGCAAACTATCAGGAATAGTCTTAATCTAAGGGTGTGCTTTTGTTCCGAGGATTGCCATGGCGAGTCTCTACCTAATGAAACAGGAATCAAGTCAAAATTTACACGAGGTCCTTCTGCAATTCACTAAGAATCACAGAATTACAATACATCGGCTCTTGCTTGTCATGGCCTTTGACTATGAGCTCCACCACATGAAAAATTCTTTCAACTTGGAACGAATATTGTCTGTCTTGGGTGGAAAGGTCTGGGCGATCTTTTTACAATGCCAGTTTGGTCTCAGTGTAAAAATAATTGTGAAAGATGGTGGTAAAAGGTAGTTTTGACGAATTAGATCGGATGCACCATCCTTGGAAAGGTTTTTTAGGAATAGAACAAAAGCGACTATTTATCACCCCCGAACATTTGTATAACAAAGAGGGTCCCGCATGAATGTAAAACCCACTTATGAAGAACTGGAAAGACGAATCCAGGAACTGGAAAGAATAGAATCCGAGTATAAATATTCTAAGGAAGCATTGTGGGAACGTGAAAGCTTGTTCAAGGTGCTTTATGAAAAAGCCCCTCTCGGGTATCAATCACTGGATGAAAACGGCCATTTTATTGTTGTCAACCAAACCTGGCTTGATACCCTCGGATATAGTAGAGAAGAAGTCCTGGGCAAGTCCTTTGCTGATTTTCTGCATCCTGACTGGCGGGATCATTTCATGGAAAACTTTCCGCGATTTAAGTCCATCGGCGAAATCCTGGGTGTTGAATTTGAAATGGTCAAGAAAAGTGGAAACCTCATTCTGGTTTCTTTTACCGGAAAGATAAGCAGGGATGAAACAGGAAATTTTCAACAGACCCACTGCATTTTTCATGACATCACCGAGCGAAAACAGGCGGAGGAGCAGTTACGGGAACGCGAGGATTTTCTTAGCACAATTTTGGATACCACAGCGGATGGTTTCTACGTGATGGATTCCGAGGGAGTGATTACGGATGTTAACGACGCTTATTGTTCATTCTCAGGCTATGCACGGGAAGAAATACTTGGGGTACACATCAACGATATTGACACCGATGAAACTCTTGCCCAAACACAGGAAAGGATTCATCGTATTATCTCTAACAATTCGGAATTATTTGAAACCTACCACCGGAGGAAGGACGGCAGTGTTTTCCCCGTTGAAATCGCTACAACTTATATAAATAAGGGGGGAGGTAAGTTCGTTTGTTTTGCCCGAAATCTAACCGATCGCAAGCGGGCGGAAGATGAACTGAAATCAAATTATGCGCTGCTTCAGATCGCAGGCGAAACCGCCAAATTCGGCGGTTGGAGTGTCGATTTGGAAAAGAATATCTGCACTTGGTCTGATGCTGTCGCAGATATTCATGGTGTGCCCCCTGGCTATTCACCACCTGTGCAGGAAGCTATAAACTTCTACGCTCCGAAATGGCTGGAAAAGATCACACAGTGCTTCAGCGCCTGTGTCAAAGAAGGCAAATCATACGATGAAGAAATGGAAATCATCACGCCAAAAGGAAAACATGTCTGGGTAAGAGCAATCGGCAAGGCAGTGAAAAACGAAAAAGACAAGATCATCAAAGTGCAGGGTTCTTTTCAGGATATTACTGATAAAAAGCAGGCAGAAGAAGCCTTGCGGGGGAGCGAAGAAAAACTTCAGGCGCTGTTTTCAGCCATGACAGAGATGGTGGTTGTTCACGAACTTTTATTTGATGACAAAGGTATGCCTTGTAATTACCGAATTCTGGATTGCAATCAGGCCTTTTGTCGGATAACCAAGATCAAAAAGGAAACAGCTGTCGGTAAAACCGCCACCCAGGTATATAATACCGATTCAGCTCCGTACATGGATGTATATGCCAGAGTTGCTCTGTCGGGTGAACCGTATGAATTTGTTACTTACTATGCCTCCATGGATAAACATTTTCTTGTTTCCGTAGTTTCGCCCCGAAAGATTTTTTTTGCTACGATTACTTCTGATATCACTGAAATCGTGAGGGCCGAAGCGGAACGAGAAAAACTCGAAGACCAGCTTAACCAGGCCCAGAAGATGGAGTCCGTTGGCCGACTGGCGGGCGGCGTAGCCCATGATTTCAATAACATGCTGGGAGTGATTCTCGGCCATACCGAGATGGCCCTTGAGGAGATAGATCCTGCCTCACCACTTTATGCCGACCTGCATAGCATTCACCAGGCCGGTGAACGTTCGGCCGACCTGACCCGGCAGCTGCTGGCCTTTGCCCGCAAGCAGACCATTGCTCCCAGGGTCATCGATATAAACGACACAGTGGAGGGGATGCTCAATATGCTGCGTCGGCTGATCGGTGAGGATATCGACCTGCTCTGGCAACCCGGCAGAAACCTCCAGCCGGTCAAGATCGACCCCTCACAGATCGACCAGCTCCTCGCCAACCTTTGTGTCAACGCCCGGGACGCCATTGACGGAGTGGGCAAGATCACCATAGAAACAGATGCAAAAACCTTTGATGAGGACTATTGCCACGACCATCTGGAGTCTCTACCTGGAGACTATGTACTGCTAGCGGTGAGCGACGACGGCTGTGGCATGGACAAAAAAACACTGAGTCATATCTTTGAACCTTTTTTTACCACCAAGGAACAGGGCCAAGGCACCGGCCTGGGGCTGGCATCGGTTTATGGCATCGTCAAACAGAACAACGGCTTCATTAACGTCTATAGCGAGCCGGACCAGGGAACGACCTTTAAGATCTATCTTACCAGTATATGGCGCAAAATCAGCCGGAGCGGCAGAAAAGGAGCCAGACCTGGCCGTCGAACACGGAAAAGAGACCATCCTCCTGGTGGAGGATGAGCCAGCTATTTTGAAAATGACCACCACGATGCTGGAAAGGCTCGGCTATACCGTGGTGCCGCTGCCACCCCCGGCGAAGCTATCCGCCTGGCTCATGAATATCAGGGCCGGATCGATCTGTTGATGACCGATGTGGTGATGCCGGAGATGAATGGCCGGGAGTTGGCCGGAAATCTTCTCTCCCACTACCCGGATCTCAAGCGTCTGTTCATGTCCGGCTATACCGCCAACGTCATCGCCCACCACGGCGTGCTGGACGAAGGCGTGCACTTCATCCAAAAACCGTTTTCAAAGAAAGACCTGGGAGGGAAGTTGCGGGAAGTCCTGGAAGGCTGACATGTTATTCTTGTAACTGGTTCGCGGCAGAATACCGCATCAACTCGGACTGACAATTCCGCTATTTTTCATTGTGAGCCAGTTATGCATAGCTTTAATCTGCCATGTAGAAGGTCTTCACATTCTATCAACCCTTCAATTTAATAACTACTGTGGATTTTTGGTTCTCGGTAGGTCAAATGCCTATCACATTTTTAATTGCTACCCGTACGAGATAATTTCAGAATAAACCGAAGCCATTGCTCCATTTCTGACCATCGTCGGCGTTGATACTACTTTCCAATCTTTTCGTTGAGAAAAAAACGAACACCCTCACGTAAAAGAGAATTCCAGAACGCACCTTTTAGATTACTGCCTGGGTAAATCAATAGTGTTAATTATAATTATTCAATCATTTATAACCTATTCTAGTTGTGACTAGTGGTCGTAATTTGTAGACAGGTCAACAAGAAAAGAAATCATGGATGGCAATTGTTTAGAGTACGATTGGGTATTGACCTTGTTTGCAAAATAGTTCAACTGAACGTAGAGGTGACACTATGAGTATGAGAGGCAAAATAATATCCAATAAATATATAAGCATAGTTTTTGTACACGATAAAAATAAAGAATATGCTTGTTATGCTGGCGATCTGAAGAATTTAAAACAAGGCGAAGATCTCACAGAGAATGAACGAGAGAAATGTACGGACTTAAGTCTTGTTCTTGGTGATAGCTGTTAGTATTGAGTGGGGTGCACCTGATCTGCCCCCATGTCAGGTATACAGTGCTCTGAGATAAAAGATTCCCTGTTTAACTCTTTAAGCAGGGGATTTTTTGTTTGTCCTGAAATCGGCATACGTATGACACGGGTAGGAGTCTAAAAAGCAGGCAGGCCACTTCGCGATTGAGAAGTTATGGAGTACAGGCAATGATATATACCAAGGAGAAAGAACAATTGGTCACTGCGACCGTGAAAGAAAGTTGGAGTTTCCTCAAAAACCGCGCCAATCTGAACTTTATCCCCCCTGGAGATATGCATTTCTTGATCATGTCTCCTGTCCCGGAAGAAATGTTTGATGGTTTGATTATCGACAATCGAAAATCCGCGAAATTCTGGGTTCCTGACATAAGATATGGAAAATCCGCTCGATACCGGAATTTTCATATATTTTGTTTACAACCTCAGCTACACGATTATTCTTCTATACCAGTGACAACACAGCATCCGCAAAGTGGTGCGGAGCCTCCTGCGGTGGATTATGGCCAACGCCAGGCAACACTCTTCGCTCATATTTTCCTGTAAAGAAATGATGCTGATCGGAACCGTCTGATGGAGTAACGCCATCGGTATCACCGTCGAGGGCTATCGTTGGTACTGATATTTTCGGCTGTTTGGTTAAGATTCGTTCAGTGTCCTCGACTGTCGGGTCTCCAGAAACGAGTCCAAAGCGGTGCCGATAAGAATGAATGACCACTTCGACAAAATCTGGATTATCGAAGGCGTCCGCGGTTTGGTTGAATACTTCGTTTGTAAAATCCCAATTAGAAGACCACAGCCGCCAGAGAAGTTTGCAGAGCTCACGACGGTGTTGAGCAAGACCTGCCCGCCCTCGTTCCGAGTGAAAATAGTACTGATACCATAAACGGTATTCGGTTTCCGGGGCTTGGGGGTTGATCGATTCGGGGATGTTTTGAATATTGTAACCTCCCCCTGATACGAGAGCTTGTACCCGCCAAGGCCAAACGGCAGCAGTGATACATGCGGCTCGCCCTCCCCAGTCGTATCCGGCAAGAATAGCATTCTCAAGTTCCAGCGCATCCATGAACGCAAGTAAATCATGCGCTAATACTGCCTGTTGGCCTGATCTCAGAGTATTTCGGGACAGAAATCGAGTTGCCCCATACCCTCTCAGATAGGGCGTGAGCACACGACAACCCGCTGAAACCAGCAGAGGGGTTGCATTATCGTAAGAATGCACATCGTAGGGAAAGCCGTGAAGGAGTATAACTTGTTTACCATTTACAGGACCGCTCTCAAAATAGGCGACATTAAGAACGCCCGCCTTAGTCATTTTTAACATGGCTGCGAGCCTCACTGATTTTAATGTTTATTTGCCATAGCCATACAAAACCGTGATAAGAATATTCGGGGTAGATTCAGCAAGAGTGCCGACAGGGTATCCCTCCGTCCATTCGACCACAAATACAGTAAAGATTCAGTCTTGCCTTGAGCTCATAAAGTCTGATTGGCAACTTTCTTCACAACAGACTCCAGGCTAATCGGCGATCTCAAGATCACGTTTCTTGGTGTAAAGCATGCGGATCCTCTCGTACTCAAACGGTGATCCGGAGCCATAATAGTGTAAACGGTATCCGCTTGCGCTTGTCGATGGCGCTGATAATCGTGAATCCGAGAGAGACATCTTCATCATCCACCCAGGCGGGAGGCCCCCAGTTGCTGAAGGCAAGGGTATCGCCAACAAAACCGGTAGTATCGCGCAGGTTGGAGGGACCGAGAATCGGCAGCACCAGGTAGGGGCCATTGCCCACGCCGTAATGGCCCAGGGTCTGGCCGAAGTCTTCCGGCTGGCGGTACATCCCCCACTTGGTGGCCGGATCCCAGAGGCCAGCGATACCGACCGTAGTGTTCACCACGAAGCGCGCCAGGGTAATGCCCGTCGCTTGAATTTCAATTGCAGCAGGTTATTGGTGAAATTGTTGAACTCGAGGACGTTATCGACAAAGTTTGAAACCCGGTCTTGGACATAAACCGGCAAGATAAACTCATAACCTCGGACCACTGGCAGGAACAAGTATTTGTCAAAATAGTAATTGAAGCGATAGACACCGCGATTAAAGCCTTCAAACGGATCGTAAACCTCTATGTCCGACTTTGTGCCTTCGGGGACCAGGTCGGCTTCCTGGCGCATTGCCGGTTCAGTGTCCGGACCAACTATCGGCTTGGTCGCACAGCCGCTTAGAAAGACGAGGCTCAACAGCAGCAGAAATATAATTTTATCAACGTGCTAGATAGCCTCATTGATCAAGCCCCCTGTCCCGAAAAAAACTGCACCATAAAATTCACCACATCCTGGTGGTTCATGTTGCCGAGATGCCCCCCGGTCGGGAATATCTTGGCTCTGGCGCCAAACAGCTCTTCGAGGTATTCAATCTCCCCAGGCAGAAGAATAATATCGTCCTCGTTATGCAGCAGGCCGATTTTTTTGGCGCTTTTCAGATAAGGCTCGATATGACGCAGTGACAACAACTCGATCAGTTTTCCCGCGTCATTGCAGGGTCCTTCGCCTGGAAAAACGGCACAAACACTTCGTCAAAATAGTTGCCGAAGCTGGTGCGGATACCGACCATTTCAAACGGGGCAAGGGAGGTCGAGTTCGACATCTCGACGTTGCGGGGTGTGATATATCCGCCGCCCTTCATCACATCGGAGGCAAAGATCATGTCAGTCGACGACAAGCGAAAGGAGACGCCCACCAGGGAGGCAAGGAAGTCTTCCCGCAGCGGAAAACGTTTGGACGCTTTGTAGATATAATCCGCGCTCAGTTCGAAGTACCCCATCTCCTCTTCCACATCAGCCAGCTTCTCCATGACCGTATCGAGCCACTTCTCTAAATTATTAGCTCCGCCGGGAATATTGTCATCCAGCATATGGTCGAGAATGGTCACGGAATTATAGATGCTGACCGGTGGATTGATCAGCAGCACTCGTTTGAAGTTAAAGACTTTTTCCTCTTCATCGAGCAGCGAGACAAACGCTGCCTGGATGCCGCCGAGGCTGTAGCCGGTAAGGTTATAACTCGAAACCTCGATGTCATCGCTCGACCTCTTCCATGGCCAACTGCATCACCCGGTAAAGATCCTTGGCGTCCTCATAAAGATGGCCAGGAGTCATGGTGCTTGAAGCGTTGACCACAAAATGCATGTGGGTCGGCGAAGTGATCGAGATCACATGATAGCCTTCCTGGTAGAACATCTTCTGCATTTTGATCATTTGCGGCGAGTTGAACCTGGCCCCGGTTCCGGCGATGATAAAGACCAGCGGAGCTTTTTCTTTCTGGGCAACCAGCGAGCAGTCGAGACCGTCTTCGTACCAGAACACTTCCGGGATTTCACGCTCCGGGAAAACATCCAGTGTGAAGATTTTGGTCGGCACTTGTTTTGGAATGTCCGCCTGGTAGAAAGGAGGCAGTTCCATGACGGTAGCTTCGAGCGGGTTCACATAAGGATAGAAGTAGGGTTTTTCCACTGCCTGTGCGAGAGCAGGCAGCCCCACCATCAGGAATAAGACAAGACCAGGTAACCAACGGCGCATAATTTCCTCCACGGATGTATTCAGTTCGTCAGATCAGTTGATAGAATAGACATTCAATGCAGCAGTCCAGCCTCTTTAAAATATCGCTCTGCACCGGGGTGCAGGGGGAGCAACGAGTCCCGTGGTCATCTGCTCCACAGTCAGGTAGGCCAAAGCCGGATGCTGTCGCTTGAACAGGTCGAAGTTTTCAAAGACCTCTTTGACTATGTTGTAGACGATCTGCTCATCCATCTCTGCGATCAGTGAACAGGATCGCCTTGACACTGATGGTTGGGATCGGCTCTTTGTTGATGATGTCCGGGTAATAGTCGACCGGAATATCCGTTTTCGTCAGATAAGGCCGATTCTTATAAAAATAGTCAATCATCTCGCTTCCCAGGGAAACGATGACGATCTTACGTTCTCCGGAAGAGGCTTCTATGACTGACAGGTTCGGGTGTCCTACGGTGTACAGATAGGCATCAATCTTGCCCTCCTGCAGCAGTTCAGCAGCCTCATAGGTCGGCCTTTCCAGGAGGGTCAGGTCGTTCTGCGGATCAAGTCCGACATACTTGAAAGCAGTGGCAGCCTGAAAGGCATCGGTGGAACCAGGTTCGCCGATATTGACAGTTTTACCTTTCAGGTCAGCCAGCGTTTCAATGCCGGCATCTGCTGCCGCGACGATCGTATAGTCTTCTGTGTGGAGGCCGAGGACCGCCCGCAGATTATCATGCGGCTGGCCTTTCCAGAATTGGGCGCCCTGCCTGGCAAAATAGAGGGCATTGGCCTGGGCGATGCCAAAACCGACTGTCCCCGTTCAGCACATCCTGAATGTTGGCGATCGAGCCCTCTGAGGTTTCGGAAATCAGGCGCAGGTTGTACTCTTTGCGTTTTTTGTTGTGCATCTTGGCAATGGCGCTGCCTGCTGCATAATAGACCCCGGTGACATCACCGGTCTTTATTGACATCATCGGTTCATCAAAGGCAAACAGGGCCGGTGGAGACATGGGACCTGTAAAAGATACCAGGGATAACGAGCAGAAGCAAACGGGTGACAAATGTCATGGGACCCTCCTGAAAAGAAAACGTGAAATTGAACGTTAAAAAGATACCATGATACAGCAAATCAGTGAACCAATCCAAAAGGATTCTCACCTCATTTAACGATTTCTTTCTCTATCATATCGAGCCATCAAGAGATCGACAAGCCGCTCAAAATCTGTTCTTAACAGTTCTGGATTAATGGCCTCGGACTGTGCCGTCCAGACAAGACTGTTGGTTGCGACATCATAAAGATTGGACTCCAGTTGCACGACAGTACTGGTGACATCGGTCGGCGGCATCTGTACTCTGGTATATGCTCGACCATAATATCCATAAAAATTGACTGGTCGATAATGCACTGTGCCGGGAAGAGTAAGAGTCTCCGATTTTCTATCCACCACATGGGTGACCAGAACTGCAGAAGCACCTGATTTCTTGACGACCGCCTCGACAATCTCCCGATTCGGTTCAAGAACAGTACCATTTACTTTATGACTGGCCATTGCGCGAACATTGTGCTTGGCAAATTCGTCAACAAAGACATTCTCATACAGTTTCAGTCGAGTTTCATCCTTGCTCACCCCTATGACCAATACATCATCGGTGCGATACCCGTTTAATGCAGGGTCAACCCAGGAAGAGGTAAGTTTTGCTTTTGGGCTGCAGGCAGCAAACAACAATATCCAGGTCAGGGAAAGAAGTAACGGCAATGCTTTCTTCATAGATTATCCTTTTATTTTTTAGTTTTTCCGTAGGAAAACAAACGCTCTCCTGCCAGCTCATTATATTGTTTAGCATTTACACCCCAAAAGAGCCCCCTTCCCGTTCGATATTGCCCATCAGTATATTGATGGCAAAAAGAGCCCGCCTCCCGCTAGATAAGATGCTGAGTTATTAAAGCCTAAAGTAAAAGTTTACATGTTTTGTGCTCTATATGAGTAAAAAACCCATCGGCAAAAGACGGTAGCGTCGTGTACTCCAGTGGTATCAATCTGCCTGTCGCATAACAGTAACTGGATCTCATTGAATCAGGATATAGGATAAGAACTTGCTTTTTGTCAAGATAGGTGTGAAACATCAATAGATTGGAATGCTCCAGTTTAGGTATGTTTTTAAGGAATGCTCACAATCACACTGATCAGAAACATCTTCACTATGCCCCAACGGTAATAGTATGATATTAACAATGCTAGGAGCCTGTCGGATTATGCCCTTTTTCCCCATATCTTCGTTGTTTGCGAAAATTAATGCTCGCAATATTAACTATATGGATGTGCTTAATTTTCAAAAACGGTTCGATCTAAGAAAAAATGGTTATAATCCGACAAGCTCCTGGCCTTAATTATGTATGGCTCGAATTTGTCCAGTAAACCAGGATTCCCTTATGGGATGATGTTGGACCTGGATCAAATATTTGATAGCGAAAGGAACTCAGCATGATTCTACCTGGCCCTCCCAATACCCATGCCCTGGCAGTATTGTTGTTGACGGTTGTTGCCCTCATACTCTTCACCCGTGACAGGATTCCGCTGGAAACCTCTAGTCTTTTGGTGCTCGCTCTACTGGCCGTCGGTTTTGAGATCTTTCCTTTTGATAGCGGGGAGGGAACGTTGCATGCAGTCGATTTTTTTCAGGGTTTCGGCCATGAGGCGCTCGTTGCGGTATGCGCCCTGATGATCGCCGGGCAAGGCATTGTCCGAACCGGTGCCTTGGAACCTGTAGGAAGGGCGATGGCGCGTCTTTGGAAGATCAGTCCGGGCATCACCTTTCTCATCACCCTGCTGCTGGCCGCCTTCATCAGCGCTTTCATCAATAACGTGCCTGTGGTGGTCCTCTTTCTCCCCATACTCATCACCGTCTCGGTACGCACCGGTATGCCGGCTTCCTCTGTGTTGATGCCGATGGGGTTTTCCACCCTGCTTGGTGGTGCCTCCACCACAATCGGCACCTCGACCAACCTGTTGGTGATTGCCGTGGCGGCCGAGATGGGGCTGGAGAGGATGGGCATGTTCGATTTCGCAGTACCGGCGTTGATGGCTGGAAGTATCGGCATTGCTTATTTGTGGTTGGTCGCGCCGTGGATTATTCCTGCAAGAGATCAGCCGCTCACCGATATGTCGCCGCGTGTTTTTGCGGCGCATCTTGCGATTCTTCAAGATAGTCCGGTAGTGGGCCAGACTCTGGCTCAGACCATCAAGTTGACAGATAGTGCGATGAAAGTTAGCAGCATTGAGCGAGGTGAAGGACGGTTTCTCATCCCATTTCCTGAATTAATCTTAAAAAAAGGGGATCACCTGGTCCTCCAAGATACACCTGACCGGTTGAAAGAGTACGAAAAGGTATTAAAGGGTTCCCTCTATGCCGTGGACGTCGAGGAATTGCCGGTGGACGAGGATCATCCCCTCAAGGCTGATGATCAGCAGATCGCAGAGATCGCAGTGGTGGAAGGATCGAGCTTTATCGGAAGGACTCTTGCCGGGCTGCGCTTTGGCGATCGCTATGGTTTAATTTCCTTGGCATTGCATCGATCCGGCCGTGATCTTGACCGCCATCACACCGAGATCGGCGATATCCCTTTAAGGGCTGGAGACGTGCTGCTGGTGCAGGGACCTCGAGACGAGATCGGTAAAATGAAAAAGGATGAAAAGTTCCTGGTACTCGATGCCACCACCGATGTGCCGTTCACCAGCAAGGCGCCGCTTGCGATGGGCCTGATGATCGCGATAGTGGCCTGCTCGGCGATGGGCATCCTGCCGATAGCGATCAGTGCCCCATGCGGTGCGCTGCTGATGATCATCACCGGGTGTATGAGTTGGAAGGATGCCACCAGCGCTCTCAGTGCCCAGGTAATCCTCATTGTAGCGGCCAGCCTGGCCCTTGGCAGCGCTCTCTTGGAGACCGGTGCGGCCGAATATCTGGCCTCGCTGTTCGTCGCGGTGGCCGGCGATGCCTCACCGAAGATGGTTATCAGCGGCCTGATGCTGCTGATGGCGGTCCTCACCAACATCGTTTCCAACAATGCGGCGGCGGTGATCGGTACCCCGATCGCCGTTTCCATCGCCACCCAGATGGGACAGCCGCCGGAACCCTATGTCCTGGCCGTACTATTCGGGGCGAACATGAGCTATGCTACGCCCATGGCTTATAAGACAAATCTGCTGGTGATGAACGCAGGTCACTACACCTTTACCGACTTCCTGCGGGTCGGAGTGCCACTGCTGTTGATCATGTGGGTCGCCTTGTCGTTCATCCTGCCGATAATCTACAGCATAGGCTGAAAAAATCCACCCTTGGTATTTTTCAGACAGTTCTGGTTTGAGTGGATCTGATTGAATCTTCCATATCTGTCTGCAAACAAAATTTTCCTGACATATAAAAACAGACTCGTAACATTACTCTGGTACAGGCCTTTTTTATTTTTGCTGGTTCTTATGACCAATTATCCTTTTACAAATATGGCTTTCAGAATGACACTGGCCATAGCGGGATTTTCCTTAACTCGACGGGTACAATACCCAAACCACTGCTTGCCAAAAGGAACATAGACCCGCATTCTATGTCCTGCATCGAGGATAGACTGCCGCAGCGCCGGGGTCACCCCGTAGAGCATCTGAAATTCGTAGTTTTCCTTTGGGTAGTTGTATTTTTCAAGCAGTCGGCAGGCACCATCGACAACCGGTTTATCGTGGGTTGCGATCGCCGGGTACATCTTTTCTTGTAACATTAACTCAATGTTTTCTAGAAAATGTTCATTTATTTCGGCATAATCCTTATAGGCTAGAGATGCAGGCTCGACATAAATCCCCTTGCATAGTCGTAAATTAACCGGGCATTCAACACTATTTATGTCTCTCAACTGCTCTATATCCTGACGGGTTCGTTTAAGATAGCACTGCAGCACAAGACCAACATTATCCGGAAACTCCTCCTTTATCCTCCTGAAGAGATTGATTTCCATATCGGTGCATGGAGAATCTTCCATATCTATCCTCACAAAATTGTTGAACGAGGCCGCTTTTTCAACAATTTCACGGATGTGTTGATATGCAACTTCCTTATCTATAAGAAGCCCAAAAAATGTCGGCTTAAGGCTGTAGTTGCCATCAACCCCTGCCTCCTCTGCCGCTGCAATAACTTCCAGGTATTCTTTTTTATTGGCCTCGGCTTCGTCAAGGTTTTTAATAAATTCACCGAGGACATCGATGGTGGTGAGAATACCCTGTTCATTGAGTTTTTTGGCAGCGTCCACCGCATCTTCAATTGTCTCTCCCGCAACATAGTCTTTGGAAAACTGCCATACTAATTTCTCTGGCATGTACGGTAGAATGTTTGATATCAGTTTGTTGAACATTTTCAACCCTCTCGTTTGATAGGTTTTTTATTCCCGATGATGGTGCCCAGGAGAATTTCCGCCGACGATGGGTACGACGATTCAGGAAGGCCTGGCCTAATTGATTTTCAGAGCTCAACCATGGTGCCGATATCGAGTTCTTCTGCCCGTTTCAGGATAATGGCAGCAGCGGCCAGATCCTGCACCGCGACCCCAACAGTTTTGAAAAAAGTTATCTCTGAAGCGGAAGTTCTTCCAGGCGCTTTTCCCGCAGCCACTTCGCCGATTTCAGCGACAATATGGGCTTCGGTCAGCACTCCCTTTTTTATGGGAAGAATCAGGTCACCGGTTTCCTCCAAGGCAGATTCCCGGTGATCCACATAGAGCCGGGACCGGAGCACCATCTCCTCGGGAACCTCCTGGACATGCGGCTTGTAGGATCCAACAGCATTAATATGCACTCCAGCAGGCAGATCCTGGTCGTCAAAGACCGGCGTCTCGGCAACGGTTGCGCAACAGATGATATCGGCATCCCTGACCGCCTCCCGGGAACTTTTCGCCACCACCACCTCAATCCCCAGCTCTTCACTCATCTCCTTTGCAAAAATTTCTGCTGCGGTGGGTAGAATATCACAGACAATGGCTCTTTTGATGTCACGTACAGCACAGACCGCTTCCAGCTGACTCCTGCCCTGCACTCCCGCCCCGAAGATTGCACAGCTTGTCGAATCTTTGCGGGACAGCAAACTGGTTGCCAGACCTGATGCGGCTCCTGTACGAAGAGAGGTGATGGTCCCACCATCGAGTACGGCCCTTGGAGTACCGTTGTTGCCATCAAAAAGGCTGACCATCCCCTGGATATAGGGCAAATTGTTCTGTCGATTTTGCGCAAAAAGAGTGACGACTTTAATGCCTATCATCCCAGAGGGCTTCATATAGCTCGGCATGAAGAGAGCGGTGCCCGCAGGCTCGGCAATGGAAATATGGGAACGGATGGGCATTTCAGGGGTGCCGGTGGATAATTCCACAAAGGCAAGCTCCATCGCCCCGATAATATCTTTCATGCTGATCGCTGCGCGGATCTGTTTGCCTGAGAGTATCCGAAGTTTCGTCATCTGGACTGTTCCTTAATTCTGGTGACGTAAATAAGATGATGTGAGCCATTATTTTCGAGATAATGATAGGGCCGCTGGAGCAAGAGCCAGACCACCGAGAGCGGTGCAGCGGAGTTCTCTGGGAAGCATTAAACCGCTTGAATAGACAGCATCGATGGTTTCATCCAGACCGATATGGTTTATATAACCGCCTAGTACCATATCAGCGTTGGTAAAGGCACTGGAGGCGGCCACCGCATTGCGGGTATGACAGGGCAGTTCACACATGCCCTGCACCAGATCACACACCGAACCCATGGTATTTTGAAAAGAGATAGCCGCCGCATCGCAGGCCTGGCTGGCAGTACCTCCGGCAAACTCGACGACCGCTGCCGCCCCCATAGCGCCAGCTGCACCAATTTCCACCTGACAACCGGCAACCTCTGCGGCAAAGGTGGCTCGAATGGCCAGAATAAGGCCAATGGCCCCGGCTGCAAAAAGCATGAGTGCCATCTGCCGGTCAGACATTTCATATTCTCCCTCAAGTGCCGTTAAAACCCCGGGCAGGGTTCCCGCAGCCCCACCTGTGGGCGCGGCACAGACAACACCCTGGCTGTTGCAGGTGTGCATAGCTGCCATGGCAGCGACCCCTGCTATTGAATGGAGTCCGCCAATAGCGACCTGCCCTGTCTTGACCCTGTCCATCATTGTACCTGCCATTGGCTCAAGAAGCTGCATATGCACCTTGTTATTATCCAAGCCATCCATAACAGATTGCCGCATCACGGTATACCGGCGCGACATCTCGGCAATGGCCTCTTCTTCGGTTAGGCCGAGTATGGCTTTTTCATACTCCAGAGCAGCTTTACCAAGGCTGCAATTATGATCGGCAGAATATTCCAGCATCTCTTTGCGGAACAGAAAAGAGCAGCACCTTTCTGGGTATAATAGACTGGTTTCGTCTGCCTGATGTTATAAACAGACGGCAGGCTGGAAAGTTTATCAAGGGGTAACGGCGCGTTTGTCGAAAGCTGCAGGACCAGTTTCTGCCCATCAATTAATGCGCTGCGGACTGCAGCTCTGCGGATAATTATTTTTTATGCAGTCGAGGGCTGTGGCTGCCATCTCTTTATCAACAGTCATCAACGTCACATAGCTCTTGCCGTCAAGAAGAAGCTCGGCCCCGTCCACCCGGACTATCTTAAAGGTGCCTCCCCCGACCGATTTTGCCTCTACCGTGAGCTGTTGCTTGTCGCTGCCTGTCACTTCGATGATGACGTAATTGGGATGATCCGCCTGGGGAAGAGTTGTCAGCTCAAAATCAACTTCTACCCCCTGGTTCCTGGCTGTCTTCAAAGCCACGGTAAAAATTTCATCCGTCTGTTTCCAGCCCATCAGGCCGGTGACAAAGGCCTGGTCAACACCCTGCTGCACATAGGTTTTGCCATAGGAACCATCCCGGTCAAAGAAAATCTTAATCCTCCTGGGTTCTGCGGCAAACAGATGGCGAACTACAAGAGCTATGTGATAGGAGCCGGCGGTGTGTGAACTGGACGGGCCACGCATCACCGGGCCGAGAACATCATTGAAAATACTGCTGAACATATTGACCTCTTTTGCCATCAATAACTATCGCCCGCTTTGCTGATCAGACTGAGCCTCACCGGCTCTCACCATTAATACAGGCACCGAACCTCCCCGCAGTACTTTGTCAGCAACACTGCCGATAGCAAAACGAGAAATGCCGCTCCGGCCATGTGTCGACATGGCCACCAGGTCGGCATTGACTTCTTCTTCAGCTTTTATGATCTCATCCGCCGGATTTTCACTTACCGCAATCTTGCATATTATGGTAATTTGGTCGTTATTGAGCCCCTCACTCACTTTGGTGAGATACTCTTTTGCCTTGTTTTTCATTTCGGCGAGCTCTTCCTCGGCAAAAGGAACCGAAACCACCCCCCCTCCTCCTCGTATCTTGAGCGTATGTCTGACGGCTGTAATTACATGAAACAGGGTGATTTCAATTTGTTCTTCCGGGGCGAGTCTGGCGATCAGTCCATCAACATAGGAAATTGCGGCTTCACCTAATTTAGAGCCATCCAGTGGCATAAGTATTCTCTCTGACATTGTTAGCCTCCTTAAAGAAAAGAATCGTTTAGGGTTGGTCACTAACAGCTTGGCAGGCGCTAAAAAGGATCAGGCCACCCTTTTTTTTCCGCCGTCCTTGACAGCATGCCGCAAACCATGGCAGCCAAAAACCCGGAAGCTGAGTTGGTGGTTATGGCACCGAGAAAAAAAGCAAAACAAGGCAATGGCAAAAACATTCCGATAAAATTTCATTGTCTATCTTACCATGGTGTGCCCAGAAACATATGGGGCAGCAGGAGTGAAATTTTTGGAAAGAAGACCACCAGGGCGAGTACAGGTATCCAGCAAAGCACGATAAACCACAGGCATGGTTTCATCATCTCATCGATGGGGGCAGAACCGAGTCGTCCAGACAGATAGAGAACCGGGGCAGCAGGTGGAGTAATACACCCGAGGCCGGTATTGACGCCAATTATTGCCGCAAAATGAATGGGGCTGAAACCCAGGTGTAAATTATCGGCATCAGGATTGGTGTGGCAAGTACGACTACGCTGATATCATCCATTAACATGCCCATGATGACAAGAAAGATATTGATCATGAACATAATAACCATGGGATCATTGGAAACTGCCTGGAAAAGTCCAAGCAACACTTCAGGAAGATCTTCAAGAAGATAGAGTCGGCTCAGCATGGCAACCGAATAGAGCATAACCATGATAACGCCTGTGGTTATTGCCGATTCAACAAGCACCTCATAGGTGCCTTTCAGAGTGAGTGCTTTGTAGACAAAAATGTCCAATGGGAATTGCATAAAGAACGGCCATGGCTGAGGCCTCGGTGGTGGTCATAAAACCACCATAGATACCGCCCAGAACGATGAACGGAAGCAGCAGCGACGGCAGACGCCTCTTTGTTCGTTTCCTGAGGAGGCGCTATTTTCTGCGAACCTGTTCTCTTCTCGGCAACAACCACGGTGGTGTTTTTTCTTAAAAGCCACCTGTTGACAACGCATAAAAGGAATATGACCATGAAACCAGGTACTACCGTAGCCAGAAAACAGGCAAGTACCGGCTGTCCGGTTATCCAGGCAAAGATAATGAGCGTCGCATTCGGTGGTATGAGGAGCCCGAGAAGAGAGGCATTGGCTAAAAGTGCCGCAGCCAGGCCTCTTGGATATCCCTCGGCCTTAAATCTTGGAAAAGTTATGGTGCCTACGCATGACAAGGTGGCACAGGCAGCGCCGCAAATAGAACCGACGATAGCGCAGGAGATGGTGGCTACGATTCCAAGACCACCTTTGAGGTCTCCAACAAAGACATCGACAAAATCAATGAGTTTTTCGCCTATCTTCCCCCGTTCCATGATACCGCCAGCGGCAATAAAAAGGGCAATGGCGATAAGGGGAACGGAATCCATCTGTTTGTATCCATAGGGCAATAGCTGGCTTGCCGGGTAGCCCATTCCGTCGATCCCACCAAAAAAGACCAGCCAGGCACCAGATGCCATAAAACTTATTGGCACGGGGACACCTACGATGAGGCATAAAACGAGGATTAAGAGAGCTATGTAAATCATTTATCCTTCCTCCCCAATAGTAGTGTACGCGTGCTTATAAAAAGATCCCTGGTGAAGTAATACGCCATGAATATAAGTCCCAAAAAGACAGACAAATACCCTGACCCATAAGGGTATCCTCCAGACGTTTGTTGTGGGGACGGCAATCCTTGGCCCCAGCGGGTCCATAAACGATCCCAAAGGGCCCATAAATCCAAATTCGAAAAATTTTAATCCATACCAGGTAAAAAGCAGACAGACACCGACGGTGATCAAATCTTTCAAAAAAACCAGAAAGTCTTTTAACCTGCCATCAGGAACATATGCCTGGACGAGATCTGCAGAAACGTGGGTACGATTATAGGCACCGATGGCTGCAGCCGAGAAGTAGAGCCAGAAGGCAAAGATTTTCACCCATTCTTCATAGCCAGTAAGATCGCCGTCCAATATATAACGGAAAAAGGCGGCGGCACAAATAACGACGGTCAGGATAATGGTGGTACTGAAGCAGATGATGGAAAAGCCATTGATAACTATTTTATCGAAAAGATTCTTGGGAGTATCGGCAGTGAGTACACCCGGGGGTGGTTCGTCACACTTAAAGGAGGGGATTTTTTTTTCTTCTTTGTTTCCTGGCACGACAAATCTCCTTGGCAAGATCTAGATCCGGGAGAGGTATATCCATGTCCCGGATCTATTAGTTTAATGAAAAGATAACTTTAAAAAAGAGCAGGGAATCACTTCGGAGCATACTCTTTCCTGAACTCATCCATGAGTTCTTTGGTCATGTTCTTTTCAAGCTCCGGCCAGGTGCTGGCACAGGCTTTCATGATCGGGGCCAATTCTTCTTTGGTGTAGGTAAATACCTCAATGCCTTTCTTTCTCATGAGATCCATATGGTGAGCATCAAGTTCCTTGGCATTGTTGATACTGTCGATGGTGGCTTTTGCAAAAATTTCCTGAATGATCTTCTGATCTTCCGGCTTGATTTTCTCCCAGGTTTGGCCACTGATCATAAAGTTGAGGACTTCAACAGAATAGTTTGTCATATACCAGTATTTGAGGACATCTCCGAGAGTGGTATATGCAGAGGCAACAGGATAACCGTTGACACCATTGGCAACTCCGGTCTGAATTGCCTGATAAACATCGGCATAGGGGATGCCGACTGAGTTGTATCCCATAGCTTCTGCGGCGAGCTTGTACACATCCATCCCGGGAACACGAATAAGAACACCCTTATTTACTTTCGGATTGAGGGGCTCGTTGACCGGCTCGGTGGTACCTGTACCAATCATTCCTTCAACGAAAAAGCCAAGGAGCTTAACGCCAAGTCTCTTATTGAACTCGTCCATTTTATTGAACATCCAGCCATTCTGGGCAAAGACTGTTTTCAAATCTTCATAGTTGCTGGCAAAACCGTTGATATAAATGAGCTCCATTCTCGGATCGAACTGACTGGGCACGGAAATACACGACATATCAATGGTGCCACGAATCTGCTCTTCATAGACCAGAGTGTAGTCGCCAAGCTGGCTGGCAGGATAAACCTTGACCTCAATGCGGCCATCCGTTTTCTCAGCAATTTCTTTGGCAATCTCGTTCATCAATTTGGTTGCTGGGTGGTCTGCGTGCACTTTGGCCGGCAAACTTAAGAACCATTTCCGCTGCGAAAGAGGTACTTCCACCAATCGCGACAAGCATACTTACCAAAGTGACACAAACAATAGATCTTAATTTAACGCACATTTTAGACTCTCCATATGTTTTGAATTTAAAAGTGTTACTCCCTAGTGTCTGTCCGGAACCGAGAATTTTTCTTCTAAATCGCAACGCTCGATACATTTTACCGCAATCATATAACCGATAGTCCGAGGATAAAAATTTGCGAGCAACGAAGGGTTAGGAGAAAAAGGCCGTTCCTGGATGACTACTACTTAGCCAGAAACTGCAACTGCCACAACGCACTTCCTCCTTTGTGTATGTGTTTAGTAGAATAGGAACCGCATTTGCCTGGGAAATTCAACTTATTTCTTACCATTTTGGGTCTGCTTGCCCTCTTTGTGTACTGCACATCAGGTAAGACCAAACAGAGTTCAGCTAGCTATAAGGCAACCTCTTGGTATATAAAGATTTTATGCAGCAAACAGAGTCAATTTCCAGACATCTGACCCCAAAGGCATCTGTATTGATCGTAAACCTGTCACATTCTGAAAGGATAACAGATAACCCAGGTGTCTGCACCATCTCCCCGATATACTCTTAAATTTAAGCAAAAAATATGCCAGACAAACTCGACCTGGCAAGACGACTGTGTCAGGCGGGCATTATTGTTTTTATCTTGTGGTAAGAAAGAGGAGGTAAAAAAGATTAGTCAAAAAAAATATACAGGATATCAGACAGGTACAGTCTTCAAAGAACAATTGTAACGACAAATTATCTTTGTAAAGGCTCTTTCAAAAGAAAGAGCATGAGGTAAAAGCATTGTGCTTCAGCCAGGTAATTATGATTGATTGACTTCTTTAAAGCGCCAGGAAAAAGAAATATTTATTCACAACTGAATAGTTTCAATCGAAATGTTCCTTGTCAATAGATTATCTACTCTATATTATATTTTTTTAACCGCCGAGCGATGGTTGGCTGACTTACTCCCAATATTGCGGCAGCCGCAGACTGGTTTTTATATTTTTTAACCGCTTGCACCATCACTTTTCGCTCTACGCTTTCAAGGATTTGTTTTAACGTCATATCTTCAGGCCATCCGGAATCGAACATTGATGACTCTGTTGTGCTTTCGACAACATCTTTAGGGAGGTCCATTCGATCGACCACTTCGGTCTCCGACATTACTATTGCATGTTCGCAGATATTCATAAGTTCACGAACGTTTCCCGGATAATGATAGGACAACAGGACATCGAGGGTAGATCTGCTTAATCGCTTGCTGGTACCAGCTATATCGGCGAAATAATCAACGTAATATCTTATAAGAGGTGAAATGCAGTCCTTACGCTCCCGCAATGCCGGGACATGCAAAGGAATAACATTGAGGCGGTAATAAAGATCCTGTCGGAATGTACCTTTTGCAACCATATCTTGTAAATTACGATGGGTAGCGACCAGGATGCGCGCGTCTATTGTAAAAACTTTTGACCCTCCAAGCCTTGTGAGACGGCCGTTCTCTAAAAACCGCAGGAGTTTAACCTGGGCTGCCAGGGGGAGCTCACCTATTTCATCAAGGAACAAGCTGCCGCCATCGGCGAGTTCCAGGGAGCCCGGCTTGCCACTGGCTTTTGCCCCGGTAAAGGCCCCCGCTTCATACCCAAAAAGTTCTGATTCAACGAGTGATTCAGGGATGGCACCGCAGTTGATCCTGATCAACGGTTTCTTGGCCCGGCTCGAGTTTTTATGGATCAGTTTGGCTAAAAGTCCTTTGCCAACACCAGATTCCCCGGTGATCAAAACTGTTGAATTCACAGGACTTACCTTGAGAGCTTTTTCCAGTACCTTGACCATGGAAGCGCTTCTGGCGATTATTTTATGGGTTTTCAATTCAGCCAACTGCATTTCAAGCAACTGATCCTGTAACTGGTCTTTCAGCCAGCCCTGCTCTTCCAGTTCTCGATGTAAGTTATCGATTTCCGTTATATCTCGTTCACTGACGACCACCCGAATGATGTTGCCATCGTCACCAAAAACAGGCGTTCCTATAGAGATCATTTTCCGGTCGTCTTTCTTTTGCAGCAGACTCACTGTCGCTTTGCTCTCTATGGCCTGCAGCGCGGCTGAATGATCGATAAACCCCTGCTCTATGAGATCCACCATATTTTTTCCAATCAACTCTTTTGCCTTGATTTTATGAATACGCTCTGATGCCGGATTGACGCGGATAACATTGGCCTGGGCATCACAGACAAAGAGGCCGTCGGAAGATGAGTCGATAATGGCTTCCAGTTCCCGGGTCAAATGCTGGAAAAAACGCATTTGCCTGGCGACTTTCTCAAACTCGGTGCCCTCTTCCAACAAACAGACAACCCCGACCAGCTCATTGTCGAGTTTTATTGGGTTGACGCTCACTCGATACTCTTCTGATCCGACCAGCAAGGAGTTTTCAACTCGATGTTTGCCGTCCATGATCGTTTTGTTGACTCTATTGAACAGGCTGGGCATTACATCTTTTAGCAATGTCCCTATCGGGACACCAAATTTCTCGTGTGCGATATTGTTGGCCAGGAAAACCTCACCCTGTCGATCAACAGCTAACAGGCAATTTCTTGAAACGTTGACAATCGCCTGGCTCAACACCTGCCAATGGTGTGGTGGATTGCTCATCAGGTCTTCAATTTCCCTCGATAATTCAGTGTCCTTTTTCATGTACATCCCTATTGTGAGAAATATAGCGGCTATGTTCCCTCCCCATGACAGGGGAGCGACAATCTTGCATTATACATAAATGAATCAGATATTCACAATAGAATATATTGAGGTGAGTTTTTGGTTTTGGGGAGGCTTCCTTTCTTCGGGGTACCTTTCTTAAATCAACTTTTTTGCCAAGTGCCGGCTCTTTCGTTGCACTCGATTTTTAATTTTGGGGTGAGACTCTTTGCCGATCAGGCCCGTAAATATTGTACCGACTGTATCAGCGCCGATAGTTTTTGCCGTCATTTTAAGTTGTTTACGGGTCACCTGAAACCATCGTCCCAACAACCATGGCGCCGCACACGAGGAGACAAGTATTGCTTTCTTTTTTGGCGCATTTATTTTCCGGTATTGGGGGGCACTCATATCCCAAGGCCAAAAAGCATAAACAATCAGCCGCTCCATGAAACGTTTGAAGAGTGCAGTGGTGGATCCAAAGTTAGTCGGTGAGGCAAGAATATAGCCATCAGCCCATTCTATCTTGTCGATCAACCCCTGCATCCCATCTCGCAATACACAGCAACCGGGATCTTCTCCGGGTTCGCTGAGTACACTCTCGGCAATTACGGCAAAACTCTAACGGATATTCACGTAATTTGACAACCTCGACCTCTCCGCCCAATGTCTCGACGGCCTGTCTCAGTGCTTCAACAGTCTGATCGGTAATGCCATTATTTCGATAAGAAGCATTGATTGCCAGTATTTTTTTCATAATTGCCGACGGGTTTATACAGTGAGATAAGGTCTGGTTTTTTCGACAAACACATCCGGTAGTTCCACGACTTTTCTCTTCTGATAGTCAAAAGCTAAAAAGGTAGTGAAACCGCTTAATATCTCCTGTCCATCAGCTTCTCGAACAACACTGTATTTAAGGGCGCATTTTTTACCGGCTGCCTCTGCCACGGCGACATTGACGCGCAGTACATCATGGAGAAAACCTTCCCGGTGATATTTGACACCGGATTCGACGATGATCAATCCAGTGTTGTCACCTATGTTCTCATCAGCTAAGCCAAGATGGTGCAGAAAACTGATACGGCCCTTCTGCAAGATCATCAAAGCCCGTTCATTGCCAAGATGGACACCGGCACTGATATCGTCCTCTTTTACAACATAGTCGGTGGAAAAATGTTCTCTCATTGTTTAATAAACTCGTAAGAACCTCAATTTTCGATGGATAAGTAAAAAGCTTCATATTGGAGGCGTGCGATTTTTCTATTATTTCTGCGTACATAGTCGACAGAAGGTTTATGACTAGATCATGTAGAGTTCTTCTATCTGCTTGTCTATTGGCTCGAGCTCTTTTTCGCGCCCCTCTTTTTTAAATTTTTTACGGAGCCGCTCCAGCTCTATGCGAAACTGGGGAATTATCTCATTACGAAGACGATCCTGAACATCTTTCTGAACTTTTTGAAATTCATCGGCAAACTGTTGAAAGCTCTCTTCCAGCTGCTGTATTTCCTTTCTATCCGGGAGCTTTCCAAGATCATCGGCAAATGAATTGAACTGAAAAAAGAGCTTATCAAGGGTTACCTCCAACTGCCTGTCGAGCTCACTGGATGTTGTGTCAAGAGACTCTTTCAGCTCCTTCAAAAGGTTATTCAGCTCGTTTTGAACCGCACCTGCTTTCTTCTGCAAGTCACTCAAAATCTCTGCCAAAGAGCCGGTTCTCACACCCCCCTGGACAACAGCGCCGTTTTGCAAAACGACTCCCCCCGGACGTTCCTGTTCAACAATAACTCCCATATTCTGTTCGCTGTTGACAAAGTGTTCGACATAAAACCTTGAATCCTCTGTTGCCGCATTCTTAAACCCAGGGAAAATCTCCACGTCAACCAGAAAGTCGCCCTGACCGGTGTAGGAGATTTGTGTTACCTCTCCAATCAGATTCTTCCCAAAATAAACAGGATCGTTCTGTTTAAGCCCCGAGACCTCCGGAAAACGCACCTGGAAGGTAAGGGAGTTTTCCGAACATCCCGAGATAAAGAAGAACATGGAGAGATAAACGATTGCAATGAATCGGAGAATGTCCCCTCGCCTCATAGATTTTCTTTTAGTTGCGTGTTCAAGCATCCTAATACTATCGCTAATCGAAATCATTTTTTACGTAAAAGCCCCCATTCAACGGACAGGTAACAGACGGTGAAAAGAATGTCTAGGAGCCTGTCGGATAATGCACATTTTCCGCTATACCTCTTCCTTGTTTTGGCGCAAAATTAATTGCTCGCAATATTAACTATATGGCTGTGCTTAATTCTCAAAAACGTCTCGATCAAAGAAAAAATGCCTATAATCCGACAACGTGCTCCTATTCTAGCAACAGCCTTCATAATAGTCACTTCCTTTGGCAAATCCAAGCTGGAAATAAGGACAGCCCCGCAAGGGATTACAGCGGAGACAATTTTGCTCACAGCGAAGATCTCCCTTTTCATGCAGTAACCAACAAAACCGTAAAAAGAGCCTGACAGTGCGCCCGTCTGGCGCGCCTGGCGACAAAAGAATGGAAAGAAATAATCCTCTGGTGCGCTGCACCGTGTAACCGCCGCACAGATATGTTATTTTTAATGTTTATTCTCTGCTCCAAAAATGATAAAAGTTGAGGTGTTTGTTATATATCAGGAGTCAATTCGAAAACAGTAAGGCCACAGGATGTCCCTGATCTGCGATAATGTTTCTTTCACCTATCCCGGAGCAAAATACCCGCTCTTTAACGATGTGTCATTTCAATTGGCGGCACCGGGATTCCATTCGTTCTTCGGCCCTTCCGGGGTGGGAAAAACCTCTCTTGCAAAAATCATCACCGGCAGCTCAGCCGCCACCTCCGGCAGAGTTGCAACTGAAGGGCTCAAAACGCTCCTGTATTCCCACAACAAAGAGCGGCTTCCCGGCTGGTCCGATGTCGGCCGTCATCTATCGAGGGTCATCCCACCGTCGATGCAGCATAAAAAGGATGAGCTGGTAGAGATATTCGGCTTGTCCGACTGCATCAATTCCCGGTTTGACCAGCTTTCCATGGGGCAACAGAACCGGGTGAACCTGATCCGTTATCTGCTTCAGGACTGTGATCTGCTGATCATGGACGAAAGCCTGGCCAATGTTGATGAACTCACCCGGGAAAAGATTATTTTCGCTATCAAAGCGATGTTCCCCGATCGCTATTTCATCTATATTTCACACAATGTCATGGAGGTTGCCAAATTCTGCGATTCGATCCTGGTTTTCCGCAACAGCGGCAAGACGCCACAGACCATCATGATTAAAGGCTGCAACATCTCGCAAGACGCCCCTTCGCCCACGGCCCTGGATGCAACCCTGCTGGAGATCATGAATGCTGCATAGACGCGTCTTCCAGTTCCTTATCATCTATTTCCTGTTTATCGGCGGCCTGATGGTGCTGAAATATAGTCTGGATCTCTCCGATTACGTCATTCCGGCTCCATCCGGCATGTTCCATACCCTGATCGCGGAATACCGCCAGTACAGCCTTGCCACCTTAAACACCATGACTGTGGCCGTGATCGGCCAGATTCTTTCAGTCATCATGGCGTTTGTTATCGGCATCACCGGCCGTCAGTCCACCTGGATTGGCTCATTCATCAAAGTCGCTGCCTACAATTTCCAGGCGTATCCCATCGTCGCGCTGGCGCCGATCCTCTTCATCCTGCTCGGCGATGGCTTCCTCACCCGGCTGTTGATTGCGGCGATGATCTGTTATTTTCCGGTACTGCTCTCCGTTTTAGGCATCATGTCCAAGCCGGTTGACGATATCGAACATTTTTACCGGGTCACCGGTCGCATGCGCTGGCAGCTGGAGGTCAAGATCCGGACCTTTGAAAGTCTGACCCAGCTGACCACCGTCATTGCCGGGAGCGCCACACTGGCCATGGCCGGGACTATCGTCGGGGAATTCATCGCCGCCAATGCCGGAATCGGCTACAATATTCGAATCGCCCTCTATCAAAGCGATCTGGGAAAGATTCTCACCGCCCTGTTTCTGATCGGCATCACCATTGCCATCTACCAGGCTCTGCTGGAGTTGCTGGGAGCAGCCATAAAACGGGCCTGGACCGGAAGGTAATTCTCCTCTCGTGGCGAAAGAGGGGCCGCTGGGGATGGGAAAAAACCAGACTCTTCATGCTAATCAAGGAGTAACGATGAAAAGAAAAAGACCAAGTCTCATTCTGCCCGCCTGTGTGGTGGTAATATCAATACTCATTGCGACCGCCACCCAGGCCAATGAAAAAGTTACTTACCGCCTGAAATGGCTCCGCAATGTCAGCGTGGTTGGTGCTTTGTATGCCGAAACGCACCATCTGTTCGAAAAAGCTGGGCTTGATGTGGAGGTTAAAGCCGGCGGACCGGAGCGGGATGCGATCAGAGAGCTGGAACTCGGATACGCGGATTTTGGGGCGGCCTCTGCCGACCAGGTGCTCCGGGCGCGCGCCAAAGGAGCCCCGGTGGTGGTTATTGCCCAGTTATTCCAGGTCAACCCGCTGCAATGGATGTATCGCCCGGATGAGGTGCAGATGCAAAAACTTGCCGACCTGCAGGGAAAAGTCATCGGCGTAACATTTGGCGGCAACGATGAAACGATCATGCGCACCCTGCTGGCAAAAGCCGGCCTCAGCAGCTCTGATGTGGATCTGTTGAGTGTCCGCTATGATTATACGCCGTTTTACCGCCATCAGGCACAGCTCTGGCCTGTCTATCGAAACGCCCAGGGGCCGATTATCAGTGCCCAGCTCAATAAAGCAGGCGAAAAGACTGCCTATTTCAATCCGGCGGAATTCGGGGTAAAATTTGTTGCCAACTGCGTCGTCACCACCTCACAGACTTTGACGGAAAAACCCGAACTGGTAACCCGGTTCCTGACCGCCCTGCTCGCCGGCTGGCAGCAGGCGCTTGATCCGAAAAATCAATGAGGAAGCCATCAAAACCCTGCAAAAATACGATCCGGATACGCCGCGCCCGATCCTGGAGGAACAACTGCAGATCACCCGTGAATTAATTCAACCAACAACCGCCCTTGCCATTGGAACAATCGATGAAAAGGGCTGGGAACAGACCAAAAGTATCATGCAGGCCCAGAAACAGCTTCCCCATGGAGGTCGATCTCAAGGCAATACTAAAGCCGCGTCGAGCAGTAACATTGAATAGAGGCAATGTTACCCCACCTATCTTGTTTTGCCCAGACAGAATATTTAACAGCGTATAGGGAAAGAGGAAAATATGGCGAAAACTGTTGAACAAAAATTCCCGCTCTTTCAGGCGCTGCGCGACCTTTTTCTGAAAATCATTGCTGGGGCAGGCAGAATTGTATAGGGTAAGTAGTCTCTTATCTACAGACGACAAGCGGAACCAATGAGAAAACAACGGCACGTTGCAAATCTTGTTACCTGGAATGGTCGGCTGATCAGAGATAACTTGATCGATGACTCATGCTCCTCATCCAGCAGCCACCTAATTCCTGACAAAACATATCACCTGAAATAATCACTATGAAAAAACATGGAATCTATCTGCAACTCATCAGTATTCACGGACTGATTCGCGGCAACTCGCTGGAGCTGGGGCGTGACGCCGATACCGGTGGCCAGACCAAATATGTCGTGGAACTTGCAAAGGCAATGGCCAGCCATGAAGATGTTGGTCAGGTTGACCTGGTTACCCGGCTTATTCATGATAAAAATATCTCCGGCGACTACAGCAAACCAATTGAAGAGATTAGCCGACGGGGCCCGCATTGTGCGTATTCAGTGCGGCGGTCGAAAATACCTGAGAAAAGAACTCCTCTGGCCCCACCTTGAAGAATTTATCGATAAAACCATCAAATTCATCACCTCCCAGGACCGGCCGCCGGATATTTTCCATGGTCATTATGCCGATGCGGGCTATGTGGCAATGCAGCTCGCCGCCGCATTTGATACACCTTTTTTCTTCACAGGTCACTCCCTGGGCAGTAATAAGCTCGCCAAGCTTCTGGCTGATGGCATGAAAAAATCGGAGATAGACCGTCTGTACAAAATCAACACCCGCATTGATACCGAGGAGAATATAATCAAGACAGCGGATATGATTATCACCTCAACCCAGCAGGAGATTGACCAGCAATATGGCTTGTACGACAACGGTGCGGCAGGCAGCTATACTGTTATCCCGCCGGGAATTGAACTTGATGCCTTCTACCCCTATTATGACTCACAACTGGATATCGACCTTCTCAGTGAAGAAGCCAAACAGACCAAGATTACCCTGAGCAACGAACTGCACAGGTTCTGGCCGAAACCGGAAAAACCTTTTATCCTGGCTGTTTGTCGACCCGACCACCGCAAAAATATTACTGGTCTGATTGAAGCATACGGCACGGATAAAGAACTCCAGGCCATCGCCAATCTGGCAATATTTGCCGGTATACGTCAGGATATCAACGCCATGGGAGACAATGAAAGAGCTGTTCTCACTGATATGCTGCTGCAGATGGATCGCTATGATCTCTATGGTAAGCTGGCTATTCCGAAAAAACATGATTTTGCCACTGAAATCCCGACTCTGTATCGCATGTGTGCCCAGAGCCGCGGGGTTTTTATTAATCCAGCGCTGGTTGAACCTTTTGGCCTGACGCTCATTGAAGCCTCGGCCTGTGGTTTGCCGATTGTGGCGACCAATGAGGGAGGTCCGGTGGATATTATTAAAAACTGTGAGAGCGGCCTGCTGGTCGATGTCCGGAAGCCCGAGGCAATCAGTGGAGCGCTGAAAGAGATTCTTATCGATCAGAGTCTATGGGATACCTTGTCAAACAATGGTATTAACGGGGTACGCAAACACTATTCCTGGACCACCCACTGCCAGCACACCATGCAACTGTATTATCGTTTACTGCCGGAACATCAGGCAAAAAATGACAACAAATCTTCTTATCAGCAAAACTCAGAACGACCTTCTTTGGTAAACGTTTGACGAGCCTCCGGAAATTAATGATCACCGACATTGATAACACCCTGATCGGTGACGAAGACAGTCTCTACCAGCTTCTCACCCTGTTTGAGGAAAACCGCAGCAGACTTGCCTGGGGCGTGGCAACGGGACGGAGCCTGGAACTGACTCTCGATGCAATGACGGAGTACAATATCCCAATGCCAGATATCCTGATCTGTTCGGTGGGCACAGAGATGTATTACGGGCCGGACCTGCGCATGGATAAAGGCTGGCAGAAGCATATCTCGCATAAGTGGAAACCGGAACGTATCAAGGAAACGCTGGAACAGTTTGATTTTCTGGTATTTCAGGAAGCAGAAGGACAGCGCAGTCACAAAATCAGTTACTACCTGGAAAATAAAGATAACCGGCTGCAGCGCATAGAAGAAGCTCTCAACCAACAGAAACTGCTTTGCCAGGTGATTTATTCCCACAATCAGTTTCTTGATATCCTGCCCAACCGCGCCTCTAAAGGCAAGGCCGTGGACTATTTGCGTTATAAGTATGACTTTTTACCCCGCCACGTAATGGTGGCAGGTGATTCAGGCAATGACGCAGACATGCTGCAGGGAAAAACCAGAGGGCTCATTGTCGGCAACCATAGTGAAGAGCTGGACCTACCTCAAGGATGCACCGCGGATCTATTTCAGTCAGGGGGAATATGCCGCCGGAATAATCGAAGGCTTGTATCATTATGGTTTGCTCTGATTAGCTCCCTCTCCACCTAACTCAACAGGTGCAAGGCATCCTCGGCGGCTGCTTCCAAAACCTGGCCATGGGCGGCAAGATCCAAAACGGTGATCCGATCACGGATAGCACGGCTGTTTATTGCCGCCAGCAAAAACTCTTCTCTGGACAGACCGAAGGCTTCAAGTTTAAAGGGAGCCCCGGTACGACTGAAAAGATCAGCAAAATATTCCGGTGATCGGACCTGGCGAAAGAGTCTCTGCAGCGTCTCCCAGTGGTGCGGTAAAAGAGTGTCAAATCGCAGCAGGGCAGCCTGTTTATTGCTGAACTGCCGGGCAACTTCGTCGCCGTATGGGCCCCAAATCTCGGGTATTCTGGCAGCCGTGTCCGAAAAAACCTTCCCAGCCTGTGCCGACAGATCAACCTTTGCGAGCTGAGCAAGACGCCTGTAACAGGCCGTCGCCAGGATAATCCCCATCCCCACCTGCAGACCGTGCAGTTCCGGTTGCCGCCCAGTGATCGATTCGCGCATATCCCAAAAATGGGAAACCAGATGTTCCCCCCCGGAAGCAGGTGCACTTGATCCGGCCAGACTCATGGCGACCCCGGACAGCAGCAGCCCGTTAAACAGTCCCATCACCGCATCTTCTTCACCGCGACCAATTGCCTCCGGGGTATTCCGAATACGTTTTTTCAACCGCAGCCATCATAGCGGCGGGCAAACCGCAGTAACTGTCACTCACCAGCAACGATTCACATTGCCAGTCGATATCCGAAACCACCTTGGCCAGAACGTCACAAAAGCCGGCCTGGCGCAATTTGAGTGGCGCATGCCGGATCACCTCAGGGAGCACATAAATTCTTCGTGGCGGGGCAGCTGGCAGCGTTCTTTTGACTCCTTTGACCTTTATCGCAGCTATGCCCGAGGTATAACCATTCATTGACGGGGCTGTTGGCATGGTCCAAAAATCGATGCCATTCCGGTCGGCAGCGTATTTTCCAAGATCATTAACCGTGCCGGAGCCGACACTGATAATCAACACCTTGTCACTGGCTCACGCTTCTGGATTCTTTCCACCAGATGATCGGTTGCGACAGGCTTTCTTTTCGAGAAGATAGTGCTCCAGGGAGACCTCGTTTTTATGCAATTCTTCTCGTAACGCTCTCCCGGCCACGATATCTGTCTCCGGGTCACTGAGCAGCAATACCGGACTCTTCCTGTATACTGCCCGGCAATCTTCCGCCATAATCCTGTAAGGCATCCGTCTCCTGAAAAAAGTGTGGTCCGGGGAGTGGGATGTTGTCTGCCACAGGTGCAGCCCGCAAGACAGGTGCGCGGGTCAACAATGGCTGGGTGCTGGCGCTCTTTTGCATGCATCCCCTATTTCTCCTTTTCGACCAGACCTTTGACAAACCAGCGCTGCATAAACAGCACCACCAGAACCGGCGGCAGCATGACAATCAAGGCTCCGGCCATGGCGATATGCCAATCGGGCGGATCTTCCGGTGACGGCAGCAGATGCTGCAGGCCGATGACAGCAGTGGTCATCTTTGGGTCAGTGGTGATCAAAAGCGGCCAGAGGTACTGATTCCAGCCGTAGACGAATTCGATCACCACCAGGGCGGCAATATTGGTTTTAGATAATGGGACGAGGATTTTCCAGAAGAAGGTCATCGGCGAGGCGCCGTCCATTTTGGCCGCTTCGCAGAGTTCTTCCGGAATTGTGAGGAAAAACTGGCGAAACAAAAAGGTACAGGTCGCCGAGGCAGTCAAAGGAAGAATCAGCCCTGCATAGCTGTCCAGCAGACTGAAATCAAGGTTCACCTCGATTTCATGTCCGGCAAACCAACTGACGATGCCGTTCAAGCCCCAAAGCATCCCAGACCGACTGCAGAGGACCGAAAAGATTTGCAGCCATCTCGTACGTCGGCATGATGCGTACCTCAACCGGCAGCATCAGGGTACAAAAAACAGCAGCAAAAGCAATACCGCGAAATCGATAATCAAAATAGACAATCGAAAAAGCCCCGAACAGTGACACAACAATTTTGCCGATGGTGATCCCGCTGGCCATAATAAACGAATTGAACAGCTGGGTGCCAAGATCACCACGGGACCAGGCTTCGCGGATATTGTTGAACAGCTGGTCGCCTGGCACCATCCTCATGGGCACGCGAGAGACATCTTCAAGCGGCAGAGTCGCGGCAATGATCGCATAGATAATCGGGAATCCAACGGCAACCACCCCGAGAATCAGGGCGACATAAGTGAAAACGTCAAGTTTGGGTGTTTTTTCAACCATCATAAGCGTTACCCTGTATACTGGACTTTACGTTCTACATACTTGAACTGCAGAACCGTAATCAGGATAATCAACCCCATCAAAACCACCGATTGGGCAGATGAAGAGCCAAGATTCATACCGATAAAGCCATCCTGGTACACCTTATATACTAGAATATTGGTGGAGCCCCCGGGTCCACCCTGGGTTACCGCATGGATGATACCGAATGACTCAAAGAATGAAAAAATAATGGTCATAACCGTGACAAAAAACATGGTCGGAGAAAGCAGCGGAAATGTGATGGCCCAGAATCGGCGAAAAGGTCCGGCACCATCCATTGCCGCTGCCTCAATGAGTGATCGCGGAATAGCCTGGAGTCCGGCAAGAAAAAAGACAAAATTATAGCTGATATTCTTCCAGGCACTGGCCAAAACAATCATCAGCATGGCATTGGAACTGCTCAACAGGGGGTTCCAATCGATGCCCAAGCCAATCTTTCATAAAGATAGCCACCACCCCGTAGGAAGGATGCAGCAGAAACAGCCACAGAATACCCGAGATCGCCGGAGCTATTGCGTAGGGCCAGATCAGCAGAGTCCGGGTCAGTGAAGTGAACCGCAGGGCGCGATTAGCCATGGTGGCTAGAAACAGCCCAGAGGCTATCGAAACCAGTGCCACCGACCCACTAAAGATTAAAGTGGTTATAATCGACTTCAAATAGAGAGGATCGACAAACAGAGCGATAAAATTATCGAACCAGACAAACTGGGTTCGAAGGCCGAAAGGGTCACTCAGTTGAAAAGAGGAAACGACTCCCTGCAGTGCCGGCCAGTAGAAGAAGGTTAACGTGATCACCGCCTGGGGCAAAATCAGCAGGTACGGTAAGGATCGCGTCTTGAAATAGGACCGTTTTTTTATCATGTCGAAAAATGTTACTCAATTCCGGAGCATTTTCTTGTGGAAAATGCTCCGGTCTCTCTTTTTACCGATAGACAATTACTTGTAAATTTTCTCAAACTCACGCAATTTAACGTTGCCTCTTGCAACCGCGCTGTCCATTGCCTCTTGCGGTGTCTTTGTACCATTCCAGACGAGTTCAAGCTCTTCGTTGATGATATTGCGGATCTGGATAAAGTAACCAAGACGCAAACCGCGGGAAATGGTGGTCGGATTGCGGCGGGTCAACTGCTTGATACCAACTTCCTGATATGGATTTTCCTTGTAATACCCTTCTGCTTTCAGTTGATTATAGGCACCCAGGGTGATCGGGAAATATCCGGTTTCCTTATGCCAGAGGATCTGTGGTTCGTTGCCCGCCAGGTAATTCATAAATGCCGCGACACCGGCATAATCTTTTTCCGGCAGTCCTTTAAAAACCCACAGGGACGCTCCGCCGATGATACTGTTTTGCGGCTCTTTCATCCAGGACTCCACCGGCAAGCGGAGCGACATCCCAGTTAAATTTTGCTGCTGCCTGCAGCTTGGCGATACCACTGATTGAGTCAATATAAATTCTGCATTCTCGGCGATAAATTCGGACTTTGGACCCTGATATTTTTGTCCACCATAATAAAAGCGCTTATCGTCCATCCACTCCTTCAACCGGGCCATGTGATTGACGACCTTGTCATTATTGATCAGCAGCTCGGTGTCCAGACCTTCATAACCGTTTGCCTTGCTGGCAAAGGGAATATTTTGAATGGCACTGTAGTTTTCCACCTGGGTCCAGGACTGCCAGGCGGTTACCATCCCCCCTTCCACACCGGACTTGACCAGCTTGCCGGTAATCTCACCCAGTTCATCCCAGGTGACAGGCTCATCCTTGGACAGCATCGGGATCCCGGCCTTTTTAAAAAGATCGACATTGTAATACATTACAGGAGTCGATGAATTAAACGGCATCGACATCAGATTACCGTCGGCGTTCATGTAGTAGGAAAGAACCGGCTGCAGATACTGGGACCAGTCAACCTTATAACCGTTATCGTCCATCAAGGTGTAGATGGGATAGATAGCTCCCGAAAGCATCATGGTCTGCGTTCCAACCTCAAAAGCCTGAAGGATATGCGGCTGTTTTCCGGCACGAACAGCAGCAACACCGGCATTTACCACTTCATCATATTCACCTTTGTAGATGGGGATGACCTTGTATTCGGACTGGGAATTGTTAAAACCATCGACGATCTTCTGGATAACTTCCCCGCGGGCCCCGCGCATTGCGTGCCACCAGTAGATATCGGTCGGTTCTGCAAAGGCAGAACCTGAAAAACAAAACAGCAAACCTACCGTCATTACGAGTTTGAAACATTGTGTCTTCAACATGTTTTCCTCCTCAATTGGGTTTTAGGGTGATGATTTTCACGACCTACGGTTTTGTCATCGACAAAGTGATGCATGGTGTTTTGTACGCAAGCAGAACACCCAGCATAATATTCCAATAAAAACTAATACGCCAACTTCGTCAATCACTAGAAAGAAAATATACCTGTTTCATATGAAACATAAATTAATCTTTTGTGAAACAACTAAATGGTTATTGATAATATGTTACGAACAAAGTTTATTGTCTGCTATGTTTGAGGTTATTTCGGTCTTTATCCAGGATGTTCAGATACAGAAAGACCTCGATTAAATCCAAGACGTAACTTCTTCTGGGCAATTGTTTTACCGGGAAGTTAGGTATTTGAAGCTAAACAATGTATTTCTCGATTTTTAAAACGAAATGAGTGAAAGTCTCTACACCCCCAAAGAAGTGCTGAAAAAACAACCAGCTGACTTTTCCGTTTGCTGGGGTGAGTGGTAATGCACTGTACTAACTGGAGTTTTTTTCATGGCTAATGTTATTTTACAAGATCTTGTCAAAAATTTTGGCAAGCTGGAGGTCGTCCACGGGATCAACCTCAATGTGGTAGACAAAGAGTTCGTGGTTCTCGTTGGTCCATCGGGTTGCGGCAAATCCACCGTTCTGAGAATGATCGCCGGGCTCGAAGACATTACAGCAGGGACAATAAAAATTGCCGACCGGGTGGTCAATAATGTTGCCCCCAAAGACAGGGATGCCGCTATGGTCTTCCAGAATTATGCCCTGTATCCCCATATGAATGTGTATAAAAATATGTCTTTTGGCCTCACACTCAGAAAAATGCCCAAAAAAGAAATTGATGCAAGAGTTAAAGAGGCTGCTGCCATCCTCGAACTCAATGATCTCCTCTTTCGCAAACCACATGAGCTCTCCGGAGGGCAAAGACAGCGCGTAGCCATGGGTCGGGCCATAGTCCGCCGTCCGGCAGTATATCTTTTTGACGAACCTCTCTCCAATCTTGATGCGAAACTGCGCACCCAGATGCGGCTGGAAATCAAGCTCCTGCATCAGCAGGTTGAAAACACAATCATTTATGTAACCCACGATCAGGTTGAGGCAATGACGCTGGCCGATCGAATTGTCGTAATGCGCGACGGCCGCATAGAACAGGTGGACAACCCAATTAAAATATTCCAGAATCCTACCAATGTTTTCGTCGCCGGCTTCATTGGTTCCCCGCCGATGAATCTCCACCCGGCTGTCATTGTCAACAGTGGTGACGAACAAAAACTCCGACTGAGCGGGCGGCTGGAAATCCCGATTCCCAAAAAAGAAAAGAGTCAATTTATCGATGGGCAAAAAGTCATCATGGGACTGCGAACAGAGGATATTTTTATTAGCCATAATGATTCTATGCAGGAAAAAACATTGACCTATCCGGCTGATGGAATCGTCAAGATTGTCGAACCTTTAGGTAATGAAACAAACCTGCATATGGATTTACAGGGAGCAAAACTTATTGCCAGATCCGAAGGGCGTCGTCTCTTCACCCCCGGGGAAAAATTGCAGATGACTCTTGACCTCAAACATCTGCATATCTTTGATGCGCAGTCGGAACAGTCTATTTATTGACAATCGCCCCAGTGTTGATCAAAAAAATTTTAGTATAGAGCTGGAGTGAGAAAGAGATTGGTTATTTGCAGCTGGTACTTCCCAAAGGGACTAAATATCCTCAGTGACGATTAAAATCCCCTGTTGATCGAATTAAGTGCTGCAGACGCAGTAACAAACTGCATTGCAAACAGCAAAACTTATAATATATCATATTAATATCAAATACATATAACTATGCGCTGGTTAAAAAGACAGTAACCTCGCCATCACGAAAAACATAATCCTTTCCTTCCGTACGCAATTTCCCCTTCTCCTTCGCAGCCGACCAGGACCCCGCCGCAACAAGGTCTTCGTAAGGCACTACTTCTGCCCGAATAAAATGCTTTTCAAAATCTGTATGAATGACGCCGGCAGCCTGAGGAGCCCTGGTGCCCTGTTTGACGGTCCAGGCCCGGGTTTCTTTTTCGCCGGTGGTAATAAATGAAATAAGGTCCAGGAGTGAATAAGCCTTACGCACCAGTCGAATAAAACCGGACTCTTTTATACCTAGCTCTGCCAGAAAAACTTCCGCTTCACTTTCGTCCATTTCCGAGAGTTCGGCTTCAATTTTGGCAGAGACACAGACCAGCCCATCTCCATGAAAATCGGCAAAATCTTTTAATTTTTGGACATAAGGGTTATCTGCACCTCCCGTTTCAAGATCATCCTCTGTCACATTTGCAACATAGATAACCTTTTTACTGGTGAGGAGATGCAGTTCACGGTCAATTAATATTTTTTCCTGCCTATCGAGTTGGGCAGATCTGGCTGGTTTTTCATTTTCCAGAACTTTTTTTATTTTTACCAAACCACTCAGCTTAATCTTGGCATCTTTATCCTGACCCCGCGCCTTTTTCTCTTCGCTGACAATTCTTTTTTCAACCAATTCGAGATCAGCTAAAATCAGCTCAAGATTAATGGTCTCTACATCCCCGACAGGGTCAATAGTTCCATGGACATGGGTGATATTTTCATCATCAAAGCAGCGCACGACGTGGGCTATAGCCTCAACAGTACGAATGTGAGCCAAAAACATATTGCCCAGTCCTTCCCCTTTTGCGGCTCCTTTGACAAGCCCGGCAATGTCGACAAATTCAATAGTAGTCGGAATAATTTTATTTGATGTGCCAAGTTTTGCCAATACATCGAGTCGCACATCAGGGACACGTACAATACCAATATTGGGTTCTATGGTACAAAAAGGGTAATTGCTCGCCTCGGCACCAGCCCTGGTGAGGGCATTAAATAAGGTCGACTTACCAACATTGGGCAGACCGACAATACCAATTTTCATTTGCAAAACTCCTGCTGCTATCAGCGGAAAAGATATACTGGAGCGTCTCTTTACATGATCTTCGATATGGATACGGGACAGCAAAGAGTCGCTATTTGTTACAGTTGTAAACAAAAAGAGACTGTTCTACCATTAAGAGACATTCCTTTCATCAACAATCTGTTCCTAATCCATCTGAAATATTTTATCTAATTACCCCTCAAGCTCAGCCACTATAAGTGGAATGGTGTGCGCTGTTCGTTTTACATACCGGTCTCTGCAACCATGGACGGCTTCAGCGAAACCCTCAGGAATGGGTTTACGACGTCCCGGAAAACGAACAGTCCACACCCTGGTTTGATAGCTGAACATTCGGGGCAATCAGATTATATTATTGAGTGTGAAAGGAAAACTTGTGGAGAACTGCAAACGACATCTTTTCATCATGTCTACAGGATTGGATATGAAAAGCACAGACACATTCATTCTTCAAATTTGAGGCCGTCGTAAAAATCCATAATCTTGTTCGTTGTTACGCCCGAAGGAAGTGCCCTTGGGATACGATTTGTATGTCATTACAGGTACCGTATGTGCGACGAAAAATTAAAAACTGCACGCCTCCAATATGAATCTTTTTACTTATCCATCGAAAATTGAGGTTTTTACGAGTTCATCAAAGTTGACTATTTTATCGCATGAATAAAGGATAATCTTTGATTGAAACAGTGGAGAAACTTTGAGGCAACAGTTACAAACAGAGATATACACCTGATAACACATTATATTTCAAGAAGACAAACAACAACCTAACAAATAAATATCCCAAAATATTTATTTATATGAAAGCGCCATCCCCTCTTTCCTTTCTTTGGTTTTAATGAAGTAAAGCTTAGATCAGCCACAATTAACCGGAAAAATCTTTTTTCTTTAACAACTTCCAAAAGAGGGACAGAGCGCTATTCCACTTTTTTCTCTTAACCCTCATCACCTGCAGGAGGAGAATCAATAATATAGTGAAGCCCTTTTGACTGTTTTCTCGCTAGTGAGGCTTCAATTATTAAAGAAGCAACTAAAGATATATTTCTCAACTCCAGCATATTGGGTGTGATTTTAAATTTTTCAACTATTTCTTTTATCTCTTTTTTTACCTCAGTTATTCTCTGTTTGGCTGTCAACAGTCTCGACTCTTTTCTGACAATGCCGACATAGTTCCACATGACCCTTCTGATAACGTCCCAATTATGATTAATTAAAATCTCTTCATCAATCTGTTCTTTGCCATTCTTTGTATTTGCGTATTTTTTATCATTTCGCTGTTTGGCGAGAGAATCCCAATGGTTTGCACAATATTTATAGACATTTTCAGCATAGACAACTGCTTCCAGGAGACTATTACTTGCCAGTCTATTGCCTCCGTGCAACCCCGTACAAGATGTCTCACCCAAGGCAAAAAGATTTTCAATATTTGTGCGACCATGAATATCTGTTTTAACTCCGCCACACAAATAATGGGCAGCCGGTACGACAGGTATAGGTTGCTGGGAAATATCTATCCCGAGAGATAAACATTTTTCAAAAATTGTCGGAAATCTTTCTGTAAGAACTCTTTTTTCTTGTGGCTTATATCAAGATACACACAGTCTGCCCCCGTCCTCTTCATTTCAGTGTCAATTGCCCTGGCAACTTTATCTCGGGTAGCCAACTCCATTTGATCAGGTTCATACTTATCTAAGAATCTCTGATTACGCTCATTTAACAGAATGGCACCCTCTCCTCGCACTGCTTCTGAAATAAGAAAGTTTTTTGCCTGATGATGATAAAGACACGTCGGGTGAAACTGAACAAATTCCATATTATCTACTTCAGCGCCTGCACGATAGGCAATTGCCACCCCATCCCCTGTAGCAATATCCGGATTACTGGTATAAAGATATACCTTTCCGGCACCCCCGGTGCAAAGAACAATAATTTTCGCCAGAAAAACCTTAATATTACCCTCCTCGTCTATTACCGTAGCAGCCAACACATCTTTTTTGTATTTACCTGTACTGTGCACATCATTTTTTTCTTCTGTGAGAAGATCAATACACATATGATTCTCATACAGAGATATCTCTCTATTTTTTGCGACACTCTCGATAAGGGCCCGTTCAATCTCTTTTCCTGTCAGATCATAAGCATGGGCAACTCTTCGTTTAGAGTGGCCACCTTCCCTGCCGAGGCTAAGTTTTCCGTCTTTTTCCTTTACAAATTTCACCCCCAAGTCGATAAGTTCACGTATTCTCGCTGGACCATTCTCAACGACCATCCGCACAACTTTCTCATCGCACAGTCCATCACCGGCTTTAAGCGTATCCTGGATATGATTTTCAAAAGCAATCATCACCATTCAATACTGCGGCTATTCCCCCTTGAGCAAGATTGGTCGCGGTGTCAACTTCTTCCTTTTTAGTAATGACATTTACAGTACCCAACCGTGACGCCTTTAAAGCAAAAGACAATCCAGCAATACCACTACCAATAACCAAAAAATCAGATTCCATTTCCTCCCCCTGGAAAATGTTTCACGTGAAACATTGAAATTGTAAAATAGTAGAAAAACTAAAGCTTTTTCGTTAAAAAAGCAAGAAAAGATTGCATTTATATAAGTTAAAATCAAAATAATACGTGTCTTTATTAAAATATATCGAGATATTTTCTCGTGAAACGTTTAGTTTGTACTCGTTTAAAATCTTTATTAAGGAATCCAATGACAATATCTGCAAAAATAATTGCTGTTGCTAACCAAAAGGGTGGAGTAGGGAAGACGACTACATCCATAAATCTCGCCGCGGCACTGGCAAAAAAAAGAAAAAAAGTCCTTCTTGTTGACTCTGACCCCCAGGGTAATGCATCCAGTGGCGTTGGCGTTAACATGAAACAAGTCAAAGCACACCTCTATCACGCCTATGCAGGGGATAGCTCCATTTTTGATGTTTTAAAAAAAAGTGGTGTTGACAATCTGGATATTTTACCATCAAGTATTGACCTGGTTGCTGCGGAAATCGAGATGATTGGGTTAGATAACCGAGAAACAAGATTGAAACTTTTATTGGAGCCATTGACAGAGTCTTATGATTATATCGTTATAGATTGTCCTCCTTCACTTGGTCTTCTCACAGTGAACGCACTTAACATCGGCAACGTCTGTGCTCATTCCTATGCAATGTGAGTATTTTGCCATGGAAGGGTCTAGCCATGCTTGTCAACACTGTACGATCCGTAAAAAAATCCTTTAACAAATCTTTATATATAGAAGGGTTGGTTTTAACAATGTTTGACAAACGAAACAGGCTGACCCATCAGGTCGCAGCGGAAATTAAAAACCATTTTAAAGACCAGCTATACAAAACTGTTATTCCAAGAAATGTTCGGCTCAGTGAATGTCCAAGTCATGGCCAGACAATTCTTGACTACGATAAGCAATCTACCGGTGCGGTTTCATACATTAATCTTGCCAAAGAGTTTCTGAATAAGCAGAGGAAATACAATGGGTAAAAAAACAGGATTAGGCCAAGGAGTCGGTTTACTTTTTGCAGAAGAACAGGAAAAATTCTTTGAATGCAATGTCAATAAAATTGTTCCGAATAAGTACCAACCTAGAACCAGCTTCGACTCCAACGACCTTCAGGAATTAGCAGATTCAATAAGCGAAAAAGGTGTCATACAACCCCTCATCGTAACTTCGGATCAGATGGAAATTTTGAGCTTGTCGCCGGAGAGCGCAGATTAAGGGCGTCGAAACTTGCTGGCTTATCACATGTCCCGGTAATCCTGCTTGAGGTTGAGAATGAAGACAGTTTACTCGAGTTGGCACTTATAGAAAATGTACAAAGAACCGACCTCAACGCAATTGAAGAAGCAGAAGCGTATAGAAAATTAATAGAAAAATTTGGCTATACCCAGGAAGAAACGGCCAAAAGGGTAGGGAAGCAACGATCAACAATAACTAACATGTTGAGATTATTGAAATTACCTGATTTTATACAAGAAGATATAACGACCGGCCTCATAACAGAAGGCCACGGTCGGGCTTTAGTTAAGCTGGTCGATGAACCTGTTAAACTAAAAGAAATTCGACAGTTCATCATAAAAAACGGACTTTCTGTCAGGCAGACTGAAAAAATAATAAAAAAGGCATCCATCAAGAAATCCTGTAACAAAACCAAACCTCAAATCCAATTCCGAAGAGATTCCTCTTTCCTATAAAAATTCCTTAATCACGCAACTAACAAATCGTTTAAATTCAAAAATTTCAATCAGTCAAAATGGGAGTAGAGGGAAAATAGAAATTGAATATTACTCCCTTGATGACCTTGATCGTGTTACCGAGTTGCTATTGGGGGAACAATAATATCACCTAAATATTAAATTACAATTAAAACATATACATTACGCTTTCATGGGTTTCATTCTTTATTCGTTGTTTAGTGTTCTTTTGGTGCTGCTAATTTTTTCCGCTGCTTTTGTACAGGCGGAAATGCTCAGTATCAAAGGTAACGGCGTTCACGTACGGACAGGACCTGGAAAAAAATATAGTATAACCGCCGAATATGGTTCTGGTTTTCCTGTTCAGGTTATTGAAAAAAAAGGCAACTGGCTGAAAATAAAGGATTTTGAAAATGACGTCGGATGGGTGCATAAATCCTTGCTTGCTGACAGTCCCCAGGTGATTGTCAAAGCCAATAAAAATAAGGATGAAAAAATCAACATCCGAAAAAGACCGGGATCAGACCAGGAAGATTGTTGGTAAAGCATATTACGGGGTAGTTTTTAAGATGTTGCGGCAAAAATCAGACTGGGTTGAAGTGCAGCATGAATCGGGACTTACCGGCTGGGTTTATTCGCGGTCTGCTCTGGGGTATTCAATAAAGCCCCATCTGCCGAAAAATACAGAAGGGGATCAGGTGTTGTTGTTACACCTGATCCCCTTTTCGTCTTGTATTGGCGGAGAGGGAGGGATTCGAACCCTCGGTGGAGTCTAACCCCCACACTCGCTTAGCAGGCGAGCACCATCGGCCTCTCGGTCACCTCTCCACACCATAACATTATAAATACTTTGGCGGAGGAAGTAGGATTCGAACCCACGGTACTTTCGTACAACGGTTTTCAAGACCGCCGCCTTAAACCACTCGGCCATTCCTCCGTGGAGCACTATGTACCATTTGGACATATTTATGTCAACAACAGGAACTCCATTACATTTCATTTGTTGTGTTTTTCACATTTTTGTTATAAGGAATCGATAAAAAACCGAAAATTTTGTTACTGTAACCGGAAATTATAACCCTTATATTTTTCTTAAAACATCTCCCTTTTGATATACTTATGGCAGCAAATAGTGATATTTCTAAACAGTTAGAAGATATAACTGCTCTTTATGAGATTACCAAACAACTCGCATCTTCTTTGGAATTGAGGGATTGCCTTGAAAAAACGATGCAGATTCTGTCCGAGATGAAAAAAATGGAAAACGGAACTGTAACTATAGTCAACCCTACCACCGGCAAGCTCGAAATTGAAGTTGCCCATGGCTTGACCGCCGAAGGACGAAAAAGAGGAAAATACAAGATAGGCGAAGGAATAACCGGGCGGGTGGTTTCTACCGGCGAACCTATTATAGTACCGCAAATTTCGGATGAACCACTCTTTTTAAACAGAACAAGAGCCAGGGGCAATGTCTCTGAACAAAAACGATCCTTTTTGTGTGTACCCATAAAAGACGGTCACAACGTCATAGGAACACTCTCTATTGATCGATTTTATGAAGGTGGAATAGGGGAACAGGCTAATACTGATCTTCAGTTTTTGACTGTTCTTTCAAGTATAATTGCCCAGACCGTGGTTCGTATTCAAAAGGTGAACAAGGAAACGGAAGAGCTCTATACCGAGAATCTCAAACTTAAAAGAGAACTCTCTGAAAAAAATAAAATTAACGACATAATTGGCAATTCGAGCCGAATGCAGGATGTTTATGAAATGATTCACCGGGTTGTTGATTCAAATGCAACCGTACTTCTTCGCGGTGAATCTGGTACCGGCAAAACTCTCGTTGCCAAAGCTTTGCACTATAATGGTAAAAGACGGGCTAAACCTTTTGTTGTGGTTAACTGCTCAGCCCTGCCGGAAACCTTGCTTGAATCAGAGTTATTTGGCCACGAGAAGGGTGCCTTTACCGGCGCTACAGATCGAAAAATTGGCCGGTTTGAACAGGCGGAAGGGGGAACTCTTTTTCTTGATGAGATCGGCGAAATAAGCAATTCTGTGCAGGTCAAACTGCTTAATGTCGTCCAGGAAAGAACCTTTCAAAGACTGGGCTCAACAAAACAACTTACCTGCGATGTTCGCCTGGTCGCGGCGACCAACAGAGATCTTGAGACGGCTGTCGCAGAAAAATGTTTTCGTGAAGATCTTTATTACCGACTCAACGTTTTTCCTGTCTATATGCCACCACTCCGGGAACGACGAACGGATATTCTCCTTATTGCAGAATTTTTTCTTGATAAATATGCCAAGGAAAATAATAAAAATATCAGGAGAATATCAACATCCGCCATTGATATGCTCATTCAATATCACTGGCCGGGAAATGTTCGGGAATTACAAAACTGCATAGAACGTGCTGTCATTATTTGTGATGGAGACACTATTAAGGGCATCCACCTGCCACCGACCCTTCAGACCGCCGAATCGTCAAAAAGAGAAAATCCCATACTCTTTATCTGTGGCTGTTGAAAATTTTGAAAAAGAGCTCATTGTTGAAGGCTTAAAAAGAAACAATGGGAATCAGACCAGGACAGCCAAAGATCTGGACACCAGTCTGCGAATTATCAACTATAAAATTCACCAATACAATATTGACCCGAAAAACTATAAAATCTGAACTTCATGAAGGTATTACTCCATGTCTGCTGCGGTCCCTGTACCATTTATCCTCTAAGGTACTGCGAGAGGAAGGGGCAGAGGTTACCGGACATTTTTACAACCCGAATATCCATCCATTTAAAGAATTTAAACGTAGAATTGTCAACTCTGCAGGACTATGCCAGAAGAACCAGACTGCCTCTTGTTCTTGACACCAATTATGGTCTTAAGGATTTTATTCGGAAAGTGGCATTTCATGAAGAAAAACGATGTGACATCTGCTATCTTATGCGGCTTGAAAAAACCGTCTCGCTGGCCAGGGAAATGAATTTTGAGGCATTTTCAACAACCTTGCTCTACAGCAAATACCAACGTCATTCTCAATTAATACTGCAGTGTCAACAATTATCAGCAAAATACGATATACCCTTTTATTACAGGGATTTTAGAGAAGGGTGGCAAGCTGGTATTGATGCATCGAAAGACCTTGAAATGTACCGTCAGCCCTACTGTGGGTGTATCTACAGCGAACAGGAAAGGTACGATAAAAGCCTTCGTAAAGGTTAATTTATTTTTTCCGTCAATGAGGAAAATTTTATGCTTTCTATCTTGGTTGTCGCAACACGAAATAAAAATAAGCTTCGTGAATTTCGGGAAATTCTCAAAGATCTGCAGATTGAAATACTCTCCCTTGATGATTTCGGTCCAACACCAGAAGCCATTGAAGATGGTGACACTTTTGATGAAAATGCTTATAAAAAGGCTATTCACACCGCTAAAATTCTTGGTCTTCCTGCAATAGCCGACGATTCAGGTCTGGTGGTTGAGGCATTAGACGGCGCACCTGGTGTTTACTCAGCCAGGTATGCCGGTGCCAATGCCACCGACAACGAAAACTGTGATAAATTGCTCAATGCGCTGCAGGGCGTTGACAACAGACGGGCATATTTTCAATGTGTTCTGTCCATTGCGGTGCCATCCGGTCCTGCGTTGACCTATGAAGCAAGATGCGACGGCGTTATTATTGACGAGAAGAGGGGAGATAATGGTTTTGGCTACGACCCCATCTTTTATTTTGAGGAACTGGGCAAAACCTTTGCCGAACTCTCTTCTAAAGAAAAAAACGGGTAAGCCACCGCGGCAAAGCATTAGCCGAGGTTAAATCCGAAGTGACTATGATTAAAAAATGGCTTGATCAGCGGCTCCGGGAAGAAAAACCACCAAAGCCGGATCACAGTCAGTTTGAGAAAAGATTGGTCGAGATGAGATATAGTAAAGGAGAAAAGAAGTACGAAATTAGCTCTTTTTGCTACTCGACTTTTAATTCTCGTTCAGCAAATCTCTGACCGCCTCTGAACAGTTTTTGTCCCGGTAAATTATATTATATACCTGTTCGAGTATGGGCATTTCTATATTCATTTTTCGGGCTAAATCATAGGCTGATTGGGTGGTTTTTATCCCTTCAGCTACCATGCTCATTTCCTTTTTAATCTGATCGAGTTTTTTTCCTTGTCCAAGCTTTAAACCAACCGTCCGGTTCCTGCTCAGATCCCCTGTACAGGTGAGCAGCAAATCACCCAGCCCGCTTAACCCGGAAAAGGTTGCGGGATCAGCATGCAGCGCTATTCCGAGCCGTTGTATTTCGGCCAGCCCGCGGGTTATAAGAGCGGCCCTGGTATTGAGTCCATAACCGAGACCGTCGCAAACCCCGGTAGCTATTGCGATGATGTTTTTCAGTGCCGCACTTATCTCCAGTCCGATAACATCGCAACTGGCGTAGACTCGAAAAAAATCGGTGACCAAATATTCGTTGAATTTCTTTAGCTGTCACCAAATTATGAAAGCCAATAGTTACGGCGGTAGGTACCCCTTTGAGCTACTTCTTTTGCAAAAGAAGGTCCTGATATAACACCTAATTCTAGTTTTTTTCCCGTACACTTCTGGCTGACTAATACTTCAGCCATTACCTCGGTCATCGTCATGAGGGTGGAATTCTCTATGCCTTTGACTGCAGAAAGCACTCTGCTGTTTTGCTGCAGATAAGGTATCATTTGCACAAATACCTGACGGTAGGCATGTGAAGGTACCGCCATGACAATTATGGAAGTACCCTCCAGGGCCTGTTCAAGACGGTCAACCGGCAGGAGATTTTCTGGAAATGTATTATCTGGCAAATATTTTTTATTTTCCCTGTCTCTTACCAACTCATCGACATGCTCATGGTTGTGTCCCCATAATCGAACGACATAGTCTTTACCTGCCAGAAGCAGGGCCAGCGCAGTTCCCCAGGAACCGGCGCCGATTACCGCTATTGTTATATTATTCTTCATCAGATCCTGATTCCGATTGATCTCCTGCACTGGATTCAGATCCATTTTCACCAGCAAGATCTCCTCTCATCCTCACTGGTATCTTTCGCCACACTGTCTAAACTGACGACTTTTTCGTTCTCATCCAGGTTTATTAATTTTACCCCTTGGGTGCTTCTGCCAATAACCCTGATGGTACTCAGATCCATACGAATCATTTTGCCGGAATCGGCAATAAGGATAACCTCTTCCTCTTCATCTACCTGTTTAGCGGCAATAACATCGCCATTTCGTACACTTTTTTTAATACCTATAACTCCTTTGCCACCTCGCTTCTGCAGACGATACTCCTCAATTGGACTCCGCTTGCCAAAACCATTTTCTGTGGCGATAAGAACTGAGTTATTGGAATCGATGACGATTGCACTGACCACCTCGTCATCCGCACCAAGTCGTATACCTCGAACCCCGGCAGCAGTCCTTCCCATTGTGCGGATATCAGATTCCTCAAAATGGATGCACATGCCTTTTTTCGTTACCAAGAGAATAGTGTCATCGCCATTGAGCACATGGGCGGCAATTATTTCATCACCTTCATTTATGGTTAGTGCCCGTTTGCCTTTACGTAAGGGTCTACTGAATTCCTGCAGGCTGGTCTTTTTGATCCGGCCGGATTTAGTGACCATGAGGATGGTCTTTTCATTTGATTCATCTTCAAAACTGACAATAGGCAGAATTGCGGCAATTTTTTCATCTTCAGCAAGGTTAAGCAGATTGACAATGGCTTTTCCCCGCGCGGTTCTGCCGGCTGAGGGCAGCATATACACCTTGCGCCAGAACACTTTACCCTGATTGGTAAAAAACAGGAAAATATCCAGGGTGGACGCAACATAGAGATCGGAAACAAAATCCTCTTCGATATTTTTAACAGCCGTTACACCTTTGCCGCCTCTGTGTTGTGATCTGTAGAGAGAGACCGGATTTCTTTTAATGTATCCTGAATGGGTAACGGTAACTGCCATATCCTCCGGGGCAATCATGTCTTCGGGAAGAATTTCATCTGGCGCATCAATTATTTCCGTTCGTCGATCATCTCCATACTGTTCTTTGAGATCATTGAATTCATCTTTGATGATCTGCATCACCAGTTTTTCATCGGCGAGAATTTCCTTTAATTTTTTAATTTCCTGCATTATTTCTTCATAATCCCGGACAATTTTTTCCCTCTCCAGTCCGGTTAACCTTTGCAGTCTCATGTCGAGAATTGTCTGGGCCTGGATCTCACTGAGTTCATAGCGACGAATGAGTTCGTCTTTGGCTTCCTGGGGACTATTAGAAGCTCTTATGAGGGCGACAACATCGTCAAGATTATCCAGCGCAATATTCAAGCCTTCAAGAATATGGGCTTTTTCTTCTGCTTTGCGAAGTTCAAAGGCGGTTCGGCGATAGACTATTACTTTACGATGGACGATAAAATGTTCGAGAATTTGTTTGAGATTCAGTATCTCAGGCTTGTTATTGACGATAGCCAGTAAAATGATGCCAAAGGATTTCTGCATCTGAGTCATTGAATTGAGCTGATTAATGACTATGTCGGCAATTTCGTCTTTTTTCAGTTCAATAACTATCCGCAGGCCATGACGGTCAGATTCATCGCGGACTTCCGCTATGGAGTTTATTTTTTTGTCTTTGACCAGCTCGGCTATTTTTTCTACCAGACTGGCCTTATTCACCTGGTAGGGTATTTCTGTAACTATAATGGCTTCTCTTTTGCCTTCTTTGGTCTTTTCGATATGGGTGAGGGCTCTTATAACAACAATGCCTCTACCGGTCTCGTAGGCCTCTCTGATGCCAGCCCGACCGCAAATTTGTCCGCCGGTTGGAAAATCAGGACCGGTTATAATGGACATAATCTCGATGTACGGTTATATTCGGGTCATCAACCATGGTTATAAGAGCATCGAGGACCTCGGTCAGATTATGCGGCGGAATATTTGTCGCCATGCCTACCGCTATGCCTGAGGAACCATTGACTAATAAATTAGGCACCTTACTCGGCATAACCGATGGTTCATTCAAGGAATTATCGTAGTTGGGGATCCAATCAACTGTTTCCTTATCCAGATCACTGACAATTTCTCTGTCGATTCTGGTCATTCTCGCTTCGGTATAACGCATAGCCGCAGGAGAGTCACCGTCCATAGAGCCAAAGTTACCCTGCCCGTCGACAAGGGGATAGCGCAGAGAAAAATCCTGTGCCATGCGCACAATGGTATCGTAAGCGGCGGTATCACCATGGGGATGATACTTACCAATGACATCACCGACAATTCTGGCGGATTTAACGTATGGCCTGTTAAAATGAACGCCAAGCTCCCGCATGGCAAAAAGAGCTCTTCGGTGTACCGGTTTCAATCCATCACGAACATCGGGCAGTGCCCGGCCGACAATAACGCTCATGGCATATTCGAGATAGGATTTCTGTAACTCTTTTTCTATGGATATAGTCGGAAACTGTTCACTGCTTTTTTCAGTATCTGTGCTCATAAGAGAATATCTGCTTTTTAATTTACGGAGTTAGCGAGAGGGCACCACAACACGTCCCTAATATCGAGATTGATCTTATTTATATATCGAGATCAGTTACTTCAAGAGCGTGAGTCTGAATGAAATCCCGTCTTGGTTCTACTTTATCACCCATCAGGGTAGTGAAAATATCATCCGCCTGTTCGGCATCATCAATGGTTACCTGCATGAGAGTCCTGTTTTCGGGATTCATGGTGGTATCCCAGAGCTGCTCTGGATTCATTTCACCAAGACCTTTATAACGCTGAAGATGGCTGCCTTTAAAAGATTCATCGCGAATTATCTTCAGCATCTCACTCCAGTTGGCGGCGGGAATTTCCTTGTCCTGTTTTGTGGCGGCAGTATAGATAATATTAAAACCTGACTGGATATATGGATGAATTGTTGGAAAAAGACTGAGAGCGGTTCTGTATTCATTGATCAGCGGTATCTGGGGACCAAGGGTCATCATTATCTGAACCTTGCCCCGAACAGCTATATCAAGCTCATAACAGTCCGGGCGCCATCTGCATGATCTAATATTACCAATGACCAGTTTATCTTCAGGGAGTTTGTCCCGCAGATTTCTGACAAACTCCTCATCTTTAAACTGATCAGCTGATCGTATTCCGTTATCAAGCAGAAAATACAGCATTTCCTCCCAAATATTCATCCGATTCATAAACAACATAATACGTTGATAAACGGACAGTTTTTCGAGCAATTCGACAAATAAAGGTCCTTCAATGGTCGTCTTTTCCGGTCCGACAATTTCAATCTTTAAATTTTCACTGGCCTGGGTGAAAAGATGACTGTTAAGATTATTTTCATCGAGAAAATATTGTTCTTTTTTTCCTCTGCCCAGACGGTAGAGGGGAGGCTGACCTATATAAACAAAACCACCTTCAATAAGAGGCAGCATCTGCCGGTAAAGAAAGGTAAGCAGCAGGGTGCGGATATGGGCCCCGTCAACATCGGCATCAGTCATAATTATAATTTTATGATAGCGGAGCTTTTCTAATGAGAACTCATCTTTGCCGATACCGCAGCCAAGAGCACCAATCAGATGCTTTATTTCTTCGCTGCTGAGAATACGATCAAACCGGGCTTTTTCCACGTTGAGTATTTTTCCTCGAAGGGGAAGTATTGCCTGATTGGATCTGTCTCGACCCTGTTTGGCAGAACCACCGGCCGAATCTCCCTCGACGATGAATATTTCCCTTTTTGCCGGATCTTTTTCCTGACACTCGGCAAGTTTGCCGGCCATCATTAAACTGGTGGAACCTTTTTTTCGAGACAGATCCCTGGCTCTTTTGGCAGCTTCCCGGGCCCTGGCTGCATCGACTACCTTTGAGAGTATCTTTTTGGCAACCCCTGGATTCTGTTCAAGAAAAAGGGTTAATTTCTCGGTACAAACTGATTCAACGATGGATTTTACTTCACTGTTGCCAAGCTTCGTTTTGGTCTGCCCCTCAAATTGAGGGTTAGGTACCCGTACGGAAATGACACAGGTAAGACCTTCCCGTACATCGTCGCCCCCCATTTTTTCCCGCATGTTTTTAGGGATCATATCATCGTTGGCATATTTGTTGATGCATCTGGTCAACGCTGCTCTGAATCCGGCAACATGACTGCCGCCTTCACGGGTATTTATATTATTGACAAAGGAATACAGTCTCTCCGAATAACCGTCGTAGTGCTGCAAAGAAATTTCGACCTCTACATTGTCTTTACTGGCAGAAATAAAGATTGGCGGATCAAAGACAGGTGTTCGCTTTCGGTTCAGGTATTCCACATAGGAAACAATACCCCCTGAAGCATGAAATTTATCCTCTTCCCCGCTTCGTTCGTCTTTTAAATAAATACGCAGGCCTTTATTTAAAAAACTCAGTTCGCGCAATCTGCTTTTGACAGTTTCATAGTTATAGGTGGTTGTTTCGGTAAAAATTTTCGGATCAGCGGTAAAGGTTATTTTGGTGCCTGTCTTCTCGCTCTCACCTGTTACCTGCAGTTCTCCTGTCCTCTCACCATATCGATATGACTGTTTATATATTTTTCCGTTGCGACGGATTTCGGCAAAGGTCTCAACAGACAGGGCGTTGACCACAGAAACACCGACACCGTGCAGGCCGCCGGAAACTTTATAACTTGAATGATCAAACTTACCACCGGCGTGCAGGGTGGTCATAACCAGTTCAAGGGCGGTCATGTTTTCGGTTGGATGTTTATCAACGGGAATACCACGACCATTATCTTCAACCGACACTGAATTATCTTCATGAATTGTAACTTTAATACGGTTACAATGGCCGGCCAGAGCTTCATCAATACTATTGTCGACAATCTCCCAGATCAGATGATGAAGGCCTTCTTCAGCAGTGTTGCCGATATACATGGATGGTCTTTTTCTAACAGCCTCAAGACCATCCAGAACCTGTATCTGTTGCGCATCGTAATTATTATTTGTTTCTGTCACACTTGTTCCTTTTATAAAAAATGAATAAATATATTTTTATTCTATAGCTGCATGGGCATGATGATACTTATGAAACCATGATCATCCTCTGATTTCATAAGACATGGACTGCTGTTTGAATTTATATAGGCTTCAACCTTTTCACACTCCATAACCTGCAGGGTTTCAATAAAATATCGGCAGTTAAAACCGAGAGTAAGCGGTTCACCGCTGTATGATATGGTCTGCTCGTCTTTAGCATTGCCAAGATCGGCATTTTGTGACGAGAGAATCATTTTGTCGGTTTCTATCTTCAACTGGATGGTATGGAATATATCTTCGGTAAAAAGATTTATTCTCTTGAGGGACTCCAGGAAAGGAATTCTGTTTATTTTTAGGCAGTCTGTTAGCTGAATAGCATCTATAATTGCTGAATATTGGGGAAATTCTCCATGTTTTAAGCGAATAATCATCACCGCCTGATCATCGCGTATGACGAGTTGGTTCTGTTCAAAGGATATTTCGATATTATCTCTTGCCTCACAGAATTTTTTCCATTCCTGAATACCTTTTTTTGGAATAAGAGTGACATCGTTGAGATGCAATTGGTCAAGATCTGCTGCAACATCTTTCGTCATGATAGAGAGTCTATGTCCATCGGATGAGACCATTTTCAGATAAGAGGTGTCGTCAATTTTTTCTTTCTCAAAGAGTACAGAGGTGAGTGAGTAGATATTTTCCTGCTCATTGGCGATTGAATAGATAACTTTTTCGATCAGTTCCAAAAAGATGTAACTCTCAAAAGCAATGAAATTGTCATCTTCATATTCCGGAAATTCCGGAAATTCATCACTGGCTATTCCGGCAAGGTTATAAGTACTCAGTCCGGCTTTAATTATGACCCAACTGTTTTCGGTTTCTTCAATGGTGATAGATTCTGATCCGGATTCCCGCACTATTTCGAAAATTTTCTTCGAAGGGAGGGTCAGGGTGCCTTCATCATTTATCTCTGCTGGAACGAAAAGCTTTAACCCTACTTCAAGGTCTGTACCGGTTATATTGAGACCACCGTTTACCGTACTGACCAGAACATTTGATAATATAGCTAATGTCCCTTTTTTATTGGTTATATTTTGTAGACTATTGAGTCCTTCAAGCAGATCGTTTTTACTTACAATACAGTTAAGTGGCATTAAGGAACTCCTTTTGGCATACCCTTAGTATTTATATATTTTTTATTATTATTAAGGCGGCTTATATGTTCACTAAAGACATAAGTATTTGGTATTTATGTCTTTAATGTAAACAAAATAAGAGGTCGTAAATAATTTTTTCTGTTGATAAAGAGTTATGAACAGTCTTGTAAACAGTTTATCCAGCAGGTATTAACATTTGTCTGTTTAATCTCTGTTGATAAAGATGTTAAAAAGAGATGTTTGCTGTTTTATGGGCAATATCAAATTTTAACGAAAAAACAAAGATTTGTTGTTCTCGTCAGCGGCTTCTAATCTAGTAAAAATAGGTAAAAATTTCAATAGAATAATAAAAATTACCGATGGAAAAAAAGTCAGATAATAATTTGTCTGAAAAACTCGGCAAACTTATCAATAAATCATTGAAAAAACGTGTTTTTACAGCATGTTCTGTAGGATATTTTGTAAAGAACAAGGATTATATTGATGGGGATATCTTTAACTATGGTTTCGCCGGAGAGGGTCCCAAAAAAAATATGGTTGATGAAAATACGTTTTTTGATCTTGCTTCTCTGACGAAACCCCTGGTTACTTCCCTGTGTGTGCTGGCTCTTATCCAGGAAGGGAAACTGGGTCTTGAAGATAAAGCAGCAAAATTTTTTGCAACCGACGTATCTCCCTTAGAACAATGCACGCTGTTCCATCTTTTGACCCATTCTTCAGGTTTTCCGGCCCATAAGCCTTATTACAAAAAACTTGTGCAGTGTTCCCCTAGAGGAAAGGATGGAGAGAGTAACTGAATGGATTTTGAGTGAAAAGTTATTGTTTCCGCATGGCTCTGATACTCTGTACAGCGATCTTGGTTTTATTCTTCTGGGCAGAATAGTTGAAAAGGTGTCCGGAGAATCATTGGACAACTATTGGCAGCGAAAGATAATTAAGCCCCTGGGCCTTGATGATGGCCTGTTTTTTACAAATAAAAGAAAATCAGGCTCTGCGGTATACGCCGCAACAGGAGAGTGTGGATGGTCAAAAACAAAACTCTATGGCAGGGTGCACGATGATAATTGCCGGGCATTAGGGGGGGTGGCGGGGCATGCAGGAGTTTTTGGCAAAACTGCAACAATCTTGGCTTTGTGTGAGAATATTTTTTTACAGTACAGGGGCAAGAGTGAACATCCCAGTTACAGTTCTGAAAATTTAAAAAAAGTGTTGGATATGAAAAAAGGAAGCTGGCGATTTGGTTTTGATACTCCGGCAACAACTTTTTCAAGCAGTGGAAAGTATTTTTGTGAAATGAGTATTGGTCACCTTGGCTTCACCGGAACGTCTTTCTGGCTTGATATGACAAGAGGGATTGCTATAGTTTTTCTTACTAATCGCGTTTTCTGTGGCGATGATTTGCGGCCCATAAAAAGATTACGACCACTGGTTCATGACATCATTATGGAGGCAATAATAAAATAATCCGGTTGAAACAAAGTTCACCCGGATTTTAAAAGCATCATTAATCTTGATTAGTTACCACCAGCTAATGGTCTGATCAGCCGCAAATATTTTTTCAATCAGGGCATCATAATCAGGATTTTCTGTATTGAGATAAAAAGTGTCGGATTCTCTGTCGCGGGTAACTATTTCCACCAATTTTTTAACAGTTTCATCCGGTTCCGATTTATATACATTTAAGATCTTCATGGAATAAGACTCCTGGAGTGGTTATTTAATACCGTAAGGGACGATATGGGTCATTTCACGAAGTTTCTCACCGAGTTCTTCGATCGTCATAGCTTCAAAACCGTTCTTTTCCACATTGGCCGGTACAGTGGAATAGACATCTCCTTCCATGTCACGCAGCATCTCGATGCTTTCCTGGGTGAGTTCGTCGAGTTGTGGTATTTCGGTATCCATTACAACGCCATAGGCATACATATTTTCGACAGCAAGGCCAAGAGCTGATCGAATTCCGTCAATGGCATAATCTTTATGTCTGTACATTAAACAAACTTTCTTGTATTCCATAATAATACCTCCTTACAGACTAAGATAACAGTCATAATCTTCTATAATAATACCGTGTTGCGCCTGGGTCGCCATTTTTTTAGGGGTCAGACCGGCAGGGACATCATCGACGTTAAAACCTTGCTTTACATAGCTGTCAACACAGATAGAGACATCATCAGCTATTTCACAAAGGCCAGCGAAAGCAGGATCCTTTGCGAGGGTTGTTGCTTTCCAGGTGAAAAAAACCTTAACCTTCGATCCTTTTGCCTTAGCAGCCTTGGTAACACCAATAGCATGCTGCAGACTGTCAGGTGAAGTTACAAATATACCTAAACTTTTTGCCATGTTAACTTCCTCCAAAATAATGGTGGCTATTTAATAAGATTTTGAAACGAAAAAAGAAGGCGTAATGCGGTCAATTAGGACAATTGACCGCATTATGAATAGAAAGATATGAAAGATATCAACCTTTTTTAATGAAAAAGCTAATAAAACCAGAGCCTTCTTTCTCTCCCAGATATTCGTGACCAGATCGCTCACACCATCCTGGAATATCGTTTCTGGAACCGGGATCGGTACCATCAACCTGAAGAATATCACCTGAAGCGAGTTTTCCAATTTCTTTTTTGGTCCGAAGCAGAGGCATAGGACAGCTTAATCCTTTGGCATCGAGGACACTGGTGGCTTGTACATCGGCTGCGACTGTTTTCAAATCACTCATCATTGTTCTCCTAAAATAAAATTAAGTGTTTAAATGGCACATTGGAACCATATATAAACTCTAGTTTTTCTTCTCTTGCTTTATTTCAAGTTTGACCTATACCGTAGCATCGTGATTCTGTCAAGAAGTGAATAAAAAGTATCCGTAAGCACATGAAAAGATACAGAAAAACAAAAACACTACAATGTGGTAGTGGCGAGTGGTTGGAGCGGTTACTCTTGACAAAAAAATAAGGGCTGTGTAAAAATTTCACAGCATATTTGCGTCTACCACTGCACTTTTATTAAACCGGGAGAAAATAGTTATGAGTGAAGAGTCTGTTTTTAAAAAGAAGGTTAAAGAAACATATAGCCTGCTGTGTGAAAAGGAATGGAACCCCTATGTAACTGGTGTTATTGTTGCCTTTTTCTCAGTTATGATGATGGCGTGGTGGAGACCCTGGGGAGCTGTCGGGGCTATCCGAAACTGGGGTGACTGGATTATGTATGGCGGGGCAAGCCTCTTTGGAACTGAAGCTGGTGTTTTTCAGTACTTCGATGAGGCGCCGAGATCTATTTTTATTAGTTCGGGTTCGGTCATAGGTATCGGCTTTGTTGTCGGGGCTTTTATTTCTGCTTGTCTGGGGAAGGATTTCGCTATCAGGGTTCCGCCCTACAGAGAGATGGTCAAAGCTGTCATAGCCGGTATCCTCATGGGAATTGGTGCAACGCTCGCCGGTGGTTGTAATGTTGGTGGCTTTTATAATGCCTTAGGTAATCTTGCTGCAAACGGTTTTACCATGATGTTCGGTCTCTTTTTTGGCGTCATTCTCGGATTAAAACTTTTATACCTTGAGATGGAACATATTACCTGGGGTGACGGCGGATCGAAAACTTTCACCTTTCCTCCGGCGGTTGTCTATGGACTTGGTGTTATTGGGATCCTTGCTATAATTACAGCTGCTTATGTCTATGCAGCCAATGAAGATAGTGATTACGTAGCCTCTCTCAGTGGTGTTATAGTTATTGCCGCCTGCCTCGGCTATGCCATGCAGCGTGGCCGCTGGTGCATGGTGCAGGGGTTTCGTGAGCCGCATATGACCGGTGACTGTACGCTGGCAAAATCAGTAATGCTGTCCATTTTTATCGTTGCAATTGGTGCCGCTATCCTCAAATACGCTGTTCCTGTTCGAGCGGAAGGAGAGGCCGTGTTGGCGGCTGCTTACTATGTGCGTGGAACTTTTGGCTGGGGTGGTGTCGTCGGCGGTTTTATCTTTGGTCTTGGCGCTATGTTTGCCGGTGGCTGCGGATCAGGAACGCTCTGGCGTGTCGGTGAAGGGCAGGTAAAGCTCATGATGGTGGTACCATTTTTCGGCATAGCCTCGGCAATTATGACCGGTTGGTTCAGAGATCAGGAATTTGAGGCAGATGGTGTTCTGGGTTCATATGTATATATGCCGGAGGCCTTTGGCTATGGACCAACGCTTTTACTCATAGGCGGTGCCATGTTGCTCTGGTACATTATTGTTACCTGGAACGAGGAGACCAATAAACTGATCGTACCCATGTAATATATCTATCATAAAAATGCATTAGAAACGCAATTTCATAGCCATGAAATTGCGTTTTTTTATTTAAACAAACTGTACCTCTGTTGTAATGAAAAAATGTACTGTATAATAAAAACTTATTTTTCCAGCAAGATCAGCACCTTTTGAAAACAGATACATGAAAAAATATAACTGGCTGATATACATGACTATTGTGGTAATTGATGAATAAAACAGCAATTTTCAGGGATGGTCTCTTTGCAGAGCATGATCCGGGTTTTGAGCACATGGATTCTCCTGAAAGAATTATGACGATTTATGCAGCTCTTGATGCAATAGCGGAGAAAAAATGTTTTATTGAGCCCTCGTTTAGAAAGGCTTCCCATGAAACCTTGTTGCTGAACCATAGCCCATCGCTCATTGACAAGGTTGCTGCAACCGCAGATAAAATATATTGCGTTCTTGATGGGGACACCTTCACTTCCAAAAAAAGTTATGCCGCCGCCTGCCTTGCAGCTGGGGCACTCGTCTGCGGGGTTGATCTTCTTTTTCAAACTCAAATTGACAACGGTTTTGCTCTGGTCCGACCTCCGGGGCATCATGCTGAAAAAGATAAATCAATGGGTTTCTGCATATTTAATAATATTGCCCTGGCCGCACACCATGCTATAGAAAAACATGGTGTGCAAAAGATATTGATCATTGACTGGGATGTTCATCATGGCAATGGGACACAAAAGTCCTTTTACGATATCGACAAGGTTCTTTTTGTCTCGATCCACCAATCAGATACATATCCGGGCAGCGGTTTACTGCAGGAAACCGGCAAAGGCAGAGGAGAAGGTTATACAATAAACATCCCGCTTCCCGGTGGACAAGGGGATGCAGAGTATGCAAACATCTTTAATACCCTTGTCGACCCCCCTGGCACAGCAATATAAACCGGAACTTATTCTGGTTTCGGCAGGGTTTGATGGCTATTATGGGGACGGTGCCAGTTCAATGTGTCTTACTTGTCATGGGTATGCGTATATAACGAGGGTGCTGGTAAAACTGGCTGAAGAGCTCTGCGGTGGGAAAATTCTCGTATCCCTGGAGGGTGGCTATAGTCAGCAAGGTTTGCGGGAGGGAGTCTTTGCGGTCCTGGGTGAACTGGTCGGTGAAAGACTTGACACCCCTTTTTGGTCCCATCTTGACGGGGAAACTGCGCGACAACTAAAGGCTGAACGAGGTCCTCACCCGGCAATTGAAAGGGTGAGAGACGTTGCAAAAAATTTTTGGAAAATGTAGATTCGGTCACAATCTAAATTTTTTTGGGGATGTGGAGAGAGTGTTTTGAAAACAAGACCTGCAAAGATACTTATAGCCGATGATGATGCTATGGTTCGAACAACGGTGTCCAAGATTCTCGAGATGTTTGGACACCATGTCGATATGGCAGCCGATGGCAAAGGGGTTCTTGACCTCGTTGATGACAGTTATGATGTTATCCTTCTCGACATAAATATGCCCGACATGGACGGTTTTGAAACCATGGAGAGGCTTAATGAACGTAACTATGACATTCCGGTCCTTTTTCTCACCGGTGCCGGTTCCATGGACTATGCGGTAAAGGCAATAAATATTGGTGCCTATGATTTTCTAACCAAGCCAATTGAAGACCTTGATATGTTCAATGTCAAGATTTGCCGGGCGATTGAAAAGAGAACGTATGTTCTTCAGGAGCGACGGTATAAGGCAGCCCTGGAAGATGATATACAGGTGAAAGCAGCCCAGCTGGAAGAACAGAATAAACTGTTGCTGACCTACAGCAACAGTCTGGAAAAAGCAACAGTTCAGCTGATGTCCAGTCTCCAGAATGCCATGGAGGAAAAGGATTACTATACCGCCGGTCATACCATGCGGGTGACGGAGTATGCCTTGATGCTCGGGATGGCTATGGGCTTGAGTGAAAACGATATCCTGGTGCTCAGAAGAGCAGCCCAGTTCCACGATATTGGGAAATTGGTCATAGACCTTTCCTGTATTCAAAAACCCGGTAAGCTGACTGAGGAAGAGTGGGTCTTGATTCGTAAACACCCAAGTGTCGGGGCCAATATAATCCAGCCGCTGGGGTTTATGAAAAGAGAACAGTTTATCATCCGTCATCATCACGAGAGGATCGATGGAAGAGGGTACCCGGACGGACTAACCGGTGATCAACTGGATGATTTGACTAAGATACTTATCGTGGTAGACAGCTATGATGCTATGACCTCCAAACGAAACTACCGGCAAAACATGAACCAGGATGAGGCTATAACCGAACTCTACCGGTGCAGCGGCACCCAGTTTTCACCAAATATTGTCGAGTCCTTTGCCAGGACAATTGTCGATTTTACCCCAAAAAAGGGCATCTTCACCCAGGATCACCTGGAACGTGTTTATCTGAATAACAAATAAAGAAAAATTCTTAATGAGTTCAGCAAATGAAAATAAATAAAAAAGAAGTCGAGCATGTTGCGCATTTGGCAAGACTTACTTTGATCGATGAGGAGCTGGAAAAAATGACCGGCCAACTCGACAATATCCTGTCATATGTTGATAAGCTTGAGCAGCTGGATACCAGCCAGGTTGACCCTACCTTCCATGTCTTCTCGGTGAGTAATGCCTTTCGTGAGGATGTCGAAAAAGATTCTTTATCCCAGGCAGAGGCGGTAAACAATGGACCGCAGCACGATGGCCAGATGTTCCAGGTTCCAAGGATTATTTAGTGCCTTACTCCATGAAAACTGCAATAAAAACAAGGAACCCTGAGGTAAACATGAAATCAGGAACTTATATTAACCCCCAAGGCACTTACCCCCCTCAAAGGGGGTACCGTAAAGAGTCCCTCCTTGTGGGGTGTTAGTGCCTTGGTAATGTGAATAATAAAAAAATACGTTTATTAAGCCTGGGCGTGTATACACCGGGGCTGTATTGAGGTTTTGATGAATCCCTATGAATTAACCATTGGTCAGGCACTTGAATGCATGAATCAGGGTGAACTGTCTGCCGTTGAATTGGCTAAAAGTTGCATAAAGAGAATCGATGCCATCGAAAAAAATATTTCCGCCTTTGTCACCATCGATCGGGAGGGTGCATTAGACCAGGCGCAGAAAGCAGACCGGGAGAGAGATAGCAGGACGGGCCGGCAGATTGTGCGGCGTGCCGATTTCGGTGAAGGATCTGCTTTGTACGAAAGGGCTGCGAACGACCTGTGGTTCAAAAATGCTCGAAAATTTTATTCCCCCCTACGATGCCACGGTGGTAGAAAAACTCAAGGCTGAAGGAGCGGTTATTCTCGGTAAGACGACGATGGATGAATTTGCCATGGGCTCAACCTCGGAAAGCTGCGCCTTTGGTATCCCTCAAAATCCGTGGAAAAAAGGGTATGTGGCCGGAGGATCCTCCGGGGGATCGGCGGTGTCTGTTGCGGCCTGCGAGTGTCCGGGCTCTCTTGGGTCGGATACCGGAGGGTCGATTCGGCAGCCTGCGTCGCTGTGCGGCATCGTCGGGATGAAACCGACATACGGCAGAGTTTCCCGGTATGGGCTGACTGCTTTTGCCTCTTCACTGGACCAGGTTGGACCTTTATGCCGGACTGTCGAGGATTGTGCCATACTGATGGACGTTATCAGCGGCTATGATCCAATGGACTCAACTTCGGTGAAGCGGGATGTTCCCCCTTTTACCTCGTCACTGACCGAAGGACTGAAAGGTTTGACTGTTGGGGTTCCCCGTGAGTACTTTACCGAGGGACTTGATGCTGAGGTGAGAGAAATTATCTTCAACAGCATTGAGATCCTCAAGAAAAAAGGTGCGGAAATAGTAGATGTGTCATTACCGCACACCGAATATTGTGTGGCGGTATATTATTTAATTGCCCCATCGGAGGCGAGCTCTAATCTGGCCAGGTACGATGGCGCCCTGTATGGATATCGTGACATGGAAGCCGACACTCTTCTCGCGATGTACAAAGAGACGCGATCGAAGGGCTTTGGCGCCGAGGTGAAGCGGCGCATTCTGATAGGCACCTATGCGCTGTCCTCGGGGTATTATGATGCCTATTATAAAAAAGCATCGCAAGTTCGAACGCTCATCCTGGATGATTTCAATAAGGCTTTTACCTCCTGTGATGTACTTATCTCGCCGGTAACCCCGACACCAGCCTGGAAAACAGGTGAGAATACTGAGGACCCACTGGCCATATACATGTCCGACATCTTAACGCTTTCGGCAAATCTTGCCGGTATTCCGGGCATGTCCGTTCCCGGAGGTTTTACCAAAGAAGGATTGCCCGTTGGGGTCCAGCTTCAGGGTGCCCATTTTCAGGAAGAAAAGTTGTTGAAAGCAGGTTTTAATCTTGAACAGGGACTGGGGCCACTGCGCGGAAAATTTGACATTTAGTGTGGGTATCTGACTTCCGGGAGGGGGCCCAGAAAATCTCAACCCGCACTGTTTGGCGGAGGGAGATCCTCTCTCTTTTCTTAAAAACACAAATACTGGTTTACGGTGGCACTTTGAAGATTAACATTCCCGAAAATATTGCAGCAATAACACCGTATCCACCCGGAAAACCCCTGGATGAGCTGGAGCGCGAATATGGGATAAAAGAACTCCATAAAACTCGCGTCAAACGAGAACCCCTGGGGACCTTCACCGAGGGCAATACGGGCCTTACGGGGCGAACTGTTGAACCTGCACCGGTATCCGGATGGTTCCTGTTATTATCTGGTCAAGGCGATTGCTGAAAAAATGGGCATTACGCCCGCTGAAATTGTTATCGGCAACGGATCCAATGAGATTATCGAGTTTCTGGTCAAGGCCTTTGTTCAGGAGGGTGATGAGGTCATCACCAGCCATCCGTCTTTCCTTATGTATCAAAAAATCGTCCAGGTAAGAGGTGGCGTCAACCATGTCGTGCCCCTAAAAAATATGCGCCACGATCTTGAGGTCATCAAGAAAATGGTCTCAGAGAAAACCCGACTCGTTTTTCTTGATAACCCAAACAATCCGACCGGTACGGCCATTCCCCCGGTCGAGCTCTATCAGTTTTTGAGCGATATGCCGGAGTCGGTCATTGTTGTTATGGATGAAGCATATGTTGATTTCATGGACAAAAAACTGCAGCTGGATGTTTTCTCTCTCATCAGAAATGACGAAAAGCGCTGCCCTGTGGTTTTTTTACGGACGTTTTCCAAGGCGTATGGGTTATCCGGCCTGCGGGTTGGCTATGGGCTTATGGCCAGAGAAATTGCCGAGTGTCTGCACAAGGTTCGTCAACCTTTCAACATCAACCAGATGGCCCAGGTGGGGGCTCTGGCGGCACTGGAAGATGAGGAATACTACCAACGGACGCTTGAGCGCACCGCCGAAGGTCTCCGTTACCTGAGTTCTGAGGTGAACAGGCTGGGCTGCACAAGTTATCCGTCAGAGACCAATTTTTTTCTCATTGATGTGCAGGGTGATGCGGATAAGCTCTACCAGGCCATGCTTTACCATGGGGTGATTGTTCGTTCGATGAGCGCTTACGGGTTTAAAAATTTTATCAGGGTCACTGTCGGCACGAAAGAAGAAAATAGCCGCTTTCTCCAAAGCCTGGCTGACTGCCTGAAAGAGCTGGGATATGTCTGAGCAGAAAACATTGTCACTATTGATGGTCCGGCCGGAGTAGGAAAATCTTCGGTAAGCAGGAAAGTAGCTGCTGCCACTGGTTTCACCTACCTCGATACCGGAGCAATGTATCGAGGGGTTGGCTGGTACCTGCGGCAGCTGGGTGTTGACCTGGCGGATAGTGCGGCTATTGTCGACAAACTGGCGGATATGGAACTGCAGCTGCTTCCGGCGGCCGATGAGAACAGTGATGTGGGGGTCGTGATAAACGGCACCGATGTCACCGAGGCTATCCGTACCCCTGAAATGGCCATGGTCGCCTCCCGGGTATCAGCACTGCCCGTGGTCCGGGAGATGTTGACCAATATCCAGCGAAGTTACGGAGAAAAGGGTGGCATCGTGGCTGAGGGCAGGGATACCGGCACCGTCGTTTTTCCCGGGGCCGCGTATAAGTTTTTTCTCGATGCCGAGCCCGAGGAGAGAGCCAGGAGGCGTCACGCACAGTTACTGGCAAGAGGTGTCGATGCTGATTTTAACCAGATCCTGACTATGACCCTTGAGCGGGATAAAAATGACAGTGAGCGGGCGATCGCCCCGCTAAAAAAGGCCGACGACGCCCATCGGATAGACACCACAGAGATAACCGTTCAACAGGTAGTTGATGGGATACTGCGAATTATTGCCGGTAAAAAAAGGGAAAGCAGCTGAGAAAATCCGGTCCCAACCGAAGAAGAAACCGGATTACCGTTATTACTGTACGACAAAATCAACCCTTCTGTTCATACTGTACGCCTCTTCATCCTGATTTAAGAAGAGGGGTCTTTCTTCGCCATAGGAAAGGGTTCGCATCCTGTCAGCCGCAATCACCGAGGTTGATGAGATATTGCCGGGAATTGAGAGCTCTTCTCTCTCCCAGAGCGAGATTGTATTCATTAGTACCCCTTTCATCCGAGTTACCCTCAATGATCACCATCGACCCCGGAATCGTCCTGAGGTACTCAGCATTGCGTACGAGCACATCCGTCATGTTCGGACGAACTCCGGCCTGGTCAAAATCGAAGTAGATTGGGGAAAGGTTGGCAGAGCTCCGACCATGTATTCTTTTGTACTCATCTGACTGTTGGTCTGCATCAGACATCATCGCCGACTCCATTGCCCCCCTGGCCCAAAGCATTTGAATCGTCGAGGGTGCCTTCGAGCGGCAGATTGTCTTCAGAATATCCCCCTTCCGCCTTGGGATAGCTGATGTTTTTGCCACCGGACATTTCTGATCCCTGGCCCCCATCCGGCGGAATGACCGTTTTTTTGCCGCAACCGGCACTAAAAAGAAGAAACGATCCGATAAGAGCCGCAAGAGCAAGAGTTCTACTGAGCCTTTTCTTCATAAAATACCTCGAGTGAGAAAAATATTATTAATAGGAGTAAATTGTACAAATGCCTTAATATAACTTAAATTTTCACCAGTATAAACATTTACTTTAGTCGTAATGCTAAAGAGGTCAAGAATAAACTGTCGGAAAAACAGCAATCGTTTGCTCTTGCTCAGCTGGGCCGACAGTGGTAATCGATGAAGAAGGCCAGGGACGGAGGCTGTTTTTCTGCTTCTACTGAATGAGGCGGAAAAATTACGGATACACCACGGCTGCCGTGACATGTGAAAGTAAACAAAGAGGCATTCCGATATGTTCGGAAGGCGGGAGATACACACCAGATGACAAAAGAGTATGAACTGATTGCCAGCTGTGCCAGCGGCCTGGAGAGGCTGGTTGAAGACGAGGTTGCTGCTTTTGGCGGCCAGGAGATACGCACCGCGAATGGCGTGGTTACCTGGAGAGGTTCCCTGGAGTCGGGGTATCGCTGTTGTTTATGGTCCCGTTTTGCCTCGCGGGTCTATCTGCAGCTGGCCCACTTTCCTATTGTCGATGAAGAGACACTGTATCTTGGCTGTATGGATGTTGCATGGCAGGAACATCTCTCTGAAGAGACAAGTTTTGCGGTGAGTTGCACACTTACCGGAGATTCGCCGATCACCCATAGCCGCTATGCTGCTCTCAAGGTAAAAGATGGTCTGGTTGATGCGTTGAGAAACCGGACCGGCACAAGGCCATCGGTAAAAACAAACCGGCCGGATGTGCAGTTTCATCTGCATGTTGACGGAAAAACTGCGGCTCTTTCTCTTGATTTATCCGGAGAGAGTCTGCACCGACGGGGATACCGGGGCGCGGCGGTAAAGGCACCGCTTAAAGAGACACTTGGTGCGGCGATTGTCGCCTTGAGCGGTTGGCCGACTGATGGCGGGACACTGATTGATCCGATGTGCGGTACCGGAACTCTTTTGATTGAGGCTGCCTTGATGTTTGGCGACTCCGCGCCCGGTCTGTCGCGCAATTATTTTGGTTTTTGGGGCTGGCTGGGCCATGACGCCAATCTCTGGAACAGTCTGGTGGCGGAAGCTCTGGAGCGGGAGGAGAGGGGACTGAACAGGAACTGGCCGCTCATTCTGGGCTATGATTGTGATCCGGTGGCAGTAAGTGCTGCGCGAAAAAACATTGAGAAGGCCGGTCTTGATAACCATATTCAGATAAAACAGGCGGAACTCGCGACCCTTCACTCACCAGATAAACAGGGGACGCTGCTGTCAAATCTGCCATACGGCGAACGGCTTTCCGAGACAGAGCAGGTCGGCCGGCTGTATAGAGCCTATGGGCGAATTTTGAAACAGAGGTTTGCCGGGTGGAAAACTGCGGTATTTATCTCTAATCCGACACTGACCGACAGCTTTACCCTGGCCTGGCAGAACAAACACAAATTGTATAACGGTTCCATACCCTGCCGACTGCTTATTGGTACGATTACCGGAGAAGAAAGTGATTTTGTGTGGTTTCCGGCGGCGCAAAACAGCGAAGATCCGGGCAATGAGTTTGGCAACAGACTGAGGAAAAATCTCAAAAAAATCCTTAAATGGGCCGCCAGAGAAGAAATTTCCTGTTTCAGGGTGTATGACCGGGATCTGCCGGATTATAATCTCAGTATTGATCTCTTTTCCAAGTGGGTGCACGATTCATGAATATGCACCGCCAAAAACGTATTGACCCGCAGCTGGCTGCATCAAGGGCAACATTGGCGATAAAATGTGTCAGGGATATTCTCGGGGTCCGGTCAAATCGAATATTTTTTAAATCCAGAGAGCGACAGAAAGGCCGAAAACAATACGAAAAGAAAGGCAGCAGCGGCAAGATGTTTGAGGTGCGGGAGGGGGCATGTTCCTTTCTGGTAAACTTTACCGATTACCTCGACTCCGGCCTGTTTCTCGACCATCGACCTGTCCGCCAAAAAATATACCGGGAAGCAAAAGGCAAAAGATTCCTGAATCTTTATGGCTATACGGGGACAGCGAGTGTCCATGCGGCGATGGGTGGTGCGGCGAGCACGACGACTGTTGACCTTTCCGCGACCTATCTGCACTGGACGAAAATGAATCTCGCCCTCAACGGCCTCAGTGAGCTGCGCAACAAGGTTGAAAAAGCAGACTGTCTGCAGTGGCTTGAAGAAAACACCGGCACATTTGATCTGATCTTTATCGATCCTCCGACCTTTTCCAATACCAAGAAAGACAACCGGGTTTTTGATGTCCAGAAAGATCATCCGCGCCTGATTGAATTGGCAATGGCTCATCTGGCGCCGGGAGGTCTGCTCATTTTTTCCACGAACTACCGACGATTTATCCTTGACGAGAAATTGCTGACCCTTTACGACATCAAGGATATATCCCAGGAGTCGGTTCCTTTTGATTTTTCGAGAAATGAAAAGATTCACAAGTGTTGGGAAATTCGACAAACCGGACCAAACCGGCGAGACCCCAAAGTGGCCGGAAGGGGGACCGTGGTGACAGGAATATTTTTCGTGGACAACGGGGTGGTGCAAATATAAGCTATTAGTTGTACAATGAAAAAGGTAAATAGTGGGGAGCGGTGATCAGGGTAACACCAACCGGAGGGGGGAATGGTGGCTGACATAGAGAGTCTTCGGAAACAGAATGAAAATCTTAAAGAGCAGCTGGTAAAAGAAAAGAAAACCAACCAACTGTTAAAGAAAAGGGCCGTGCAGGCGATTGTGGGTAATAATGGCGCTGCGCCGGAGTCAGATGGAGCAAAGCGCCTGCGAGATTGATTTGGCCAGGGCAGAGCTTTCCAGCCGGGTCAAAAGCGTCTTTTTGGAAAATGTCAGTCACGAGATCCGTTCGTCGATGAACGGCATTATCGGCATGACCGAACTGGTACTTGAAACAGACCTTTCCGCCGATCAGCGACAGTATCTGGAAATGGTCGGTTCCTCCGTTGATCGTTTGCTGGTGGTTGTCAATGAAGTTCTCGACTATTCCCGGATAGAAACAGGGGAGCTGGAACTTGAGCTGGAGGATTTCAGTCTAAGAGAGAGTCTTGATCACGACCTCTATGTCCTGAACCTTTTGGCAAGAAAAAAAGATCTGGATCTGGTTTGCTCTATAGAGCCGGATGTTCCCGCCTATGTGCACGGCGATTCAGCCCGACTGGTTCAGATTGTCACCAATCTGGTCAACAACGGGATCAAATTTACCGCATCAGGCGGGGTGTATATTAAAATCGAAAATAATGGCTATGATACCGACAATAATATCTTTCTCCGGTTTAGTATTCGAGATACAGGGTGTGGTATTGCACCGGATAAGCTCGACCTGATCAATCATTACTTCAAAGAAAAAGCCCAGCCCCAGGCAGCCCTGCCGTTAACAGTCGGTACAACGGGCTTGGGATTGACCATCACCTCCCAACTGGTCAAGCTTATGGGTGGCGAGATCGGTGCAACAAGCAGTGAGGAAGGGACAACATTCTGGTTTACCCTGCCGTTTAAAGAAGTTGCTGATTTTGGCAGTATGGAAGAAAAAGCCAATGCAACCCTGGAAGGCATAAAAGAAGAAGTTGCCTATGTGCTCAGGGGGGCCAAGGTGCTTCTTGCCGAGGACGAGCATATCAACAGAGTGCTGATTGAGACCATTCTCAAACAATTGGGGGTAGAGGTAACATCGGTGGCCAGTGGCAGAGAGGCGGTAGCTGAGGCCTGTACCGGCAAATACCAGCTGGTCCTGATGGATGTTCAGATGGATGATGTCGGAGGTCTGGAAGCCACCAGAAGGATCAGAAAATATGAGAGTAAACATGGCGGCCATGTGACTATTATCGCTCTCACCGCCTTGGCGATGTCCGGAGACCGGGAAAAATGTCTTCAGGCCGGGATGGATGACTATCTGCCCAAACCGGTGCAGAGGAATGCGTTGATCAGTGTCCTGGCTGAATTTTTAATGAGCAGGGTTCTGGTTGTTGATGGTAACCCGACCAGCCAGAACGTTTTTGTGCGCACCCTCGTCGAGAGGGGATGGCAGGTAACTATTGCGGAAACCAAAAGGTCGGCAATGTATGAGGCGTCACTGTCTCATTTTGACCTGATCATCTTTGATCTCTCGACGCCGCAGCTGGAAGGAGTGGAGGCGGTTAAAATAATCCGGCAGCTGGAGGCGTATTCGGGACGACGGACGCATATCTTTGGTCTTGGGGAAGAAAGAGGTGATGGAGAACTGCAGTCGGGTGTTGATGGTTATATTGCAAGGCCGGCGACCAGGGAAAAGATCCTGCAGCAGCTTGATGTTTTTGAAATGACCCGTTAAAAGACGGCGACGTAAAAATCTCCCCATAAAGGGATAGCAATATCTAAAAGGCACAATAAGCATTATCTGATAACATTTCTGAGGGTTATGATACATTTTTCCCATGTCTGTCTTGACACCTTTGGCTATCAATTGCCGCCAAGGGTGCTTTCTTCCGACGATATTGAAAAACGACTATCTTCCGTGTACCAGCGATTGCATCTGCCATCCGGCAGGTTGGAGCTGATGAGCGGTATCCGTGAACGACGACTCTGGCCGGAGGGGACAAGGCCAAGTGAGGCCGGTACTCTTGCCGGAAAAAAGGTGCTGGAAACGGCAGATATTGATCCTAAAAGTATTCAGTGTCTTATTTTTACCTCCGTATCCCGGGATATGATGGAGCCGGCGACCGCTTCCTTTGTTCATGACAGGCTTGGTTTGTCTTCCGCCGCGTTGATTTTTGATATCTCCAATGCCTGCCTGGGGTTTCTGGATGGGATGGTCATGCTGGCCAATATGATTGAACTTGGTCAGGTTGAAAACGGTCTTATTGTATCCGGTGAGACAGCGGAAGAGCTGTTGGAATCGACGATGCTTGCTTTGCTCCGAGATAAAACTTTGAGCTCGGAAAAGCATTAAACCGGCTTTTGCATCGCTGACCATCGGCTCCGGATCAATCGCACTCTTTATGAGAAAAGCAACAAAAAATGAAGACAAGCCGCGGCTGGTACACGGAGCCTGGCAGGCGAATACAGAACATTCCGACCTTTGTCATGGCGGCCAGAGCGGGGCAAATACCACCCTCATGGCGACAAACTCGGAAGAGCTATTACACCGGGGGGTTGAGACGGCCCAGATGACCTGGCACAAGTTTTCGGAAAAACCTGGCTGGCAGGCTGAAAATATTGACCGTTTTTTTTGCCACCAGGTCGGCTCAGCCCATGCCAAACTACTCTTTGCAAAGCTTGGCCTGGCGCCGGAGAAAAATTTTGAGACCCTGGCAACTCTAGGAAATGTAGGTTCTGTTTCCGCTCCCATCACCATGGCCATGGCCATGGAACAAAAGGCTTTTCAACCCGGCCAGAAAGGGGCATTGCTTGGGATTGGCAGTGGTATAAACTGTTTGATGCTGGGGGTTGAATGGTGATGACGGTACGCTGAAATAATAGAAAAAATGCACGCCTGCACATTAAAATTTTTACTTAACCATATAAATTTAATATTACAAAAGGATCAATGGCGGACGTATTAACGGAAAAACAGGGCCAACTGCTTCTTAAGCTGGCTAGAAAAACCCTGGAAAAAAAATTGGAAAAAGGGTCAGACAGTGTTGCCCCCACCCCCGGATGATCCGGCCCTGTCGGCAAAAGCAGCCACCTTTGTAACGTTGAAAATAGCCGGGAAACTCAGGGGCTGCATTGGTACTCTCGAAGCGACTGATGCGCTCTGGGAGGGAATCCGGGATAACGCCATCAACGCTGCCTTTCACGATCATCGTTTTTCGCCGCTTACCCCGGAGGAGCTGCCGGCGGTGCATCTGGATATTTCCATACTCTCCCAGGCCCAGCCTTTGCACTATGAGAACCCAGAGGATCTACCGGCAAAACTGCGGCCAGGAGTCGACGGGGTAATTCTGCGGGATGGATCCCGACGCGCCACCTTTCTTCCCCAGGTCTGGCAGCAGCTCCCCACACCCGAGCAGTTCCTCGATCATCTCTGCCTGAAAGCCGGACTGGCTCAGGGAACCTGGCGGCAAAGAAAATTTGAAATCCTTACCTATCAGGTTCAATGTTTTGAGGAGGACAAAAAGTGAAAGAGGTGATCCTTTCAGATGCACAGCTCAAAGAGCTTGAAGATATCTATCACAAGCTGCAACAGGAGTACGAGAGGGTGGCAGAGGTTTTAGACTTTTCCTGTAACGGATGCCCGGATAACTGCTGTGACTCCTATTTCCTCCATCACACCTATGCGGAATGGGCACATCTTTGGCTCGGGGTCAGGGAGCTTGCCCCGGAAAGACAGCAAGTTCTCATTGCCAGGGCCAAAACCTATCTGGAACAGTGCCAACAGGATTTAGCCGCAGGCAGGCGACCGCAGGTCATGTGTCCTCTCAATGAAGAAGGACTCTGTGTCTTATACCGAAACCGGCTGCTGGTCTGCCGTATCCATGGGGTCCCGGCATCGATGACCAGGCCCGACGGGCAAACGCTTCGTTTTCCCGGTTGTTTTCGCTGTCAGGGCATCGTCCATGACCGAGGAAAGGGGGCGCAGGTACCCCGTGTTGAACGGACAGCTCTGCTGCAGAAACTGGCCCTGCTGGAAAACCAGCTCCTGGATAATAAACGTCACCTGGTACCGAAAATAAAAAAAACCATTGCCGAGATGCTGGTGCAGGGACCTCCGGTGGTCCCCCGCGTCCTTTTGTGAAAAACGAGCTGATGGGTTTTATGAGGAAGATAAATGAGAAACCTGAGTGAGCTGTGGGAAGCCCTTGGCGCTGTCGAAGAAGAAGACACCGGTCATGTGCTCACCAGGATGTTCGTTCTGTATGAACAGCTCCTGGCCAACAATCCCGAGGATAAGGAAGCCATTAATTTTTTTAGAAACCTGGATACCGCCCTTACCCTGACAGCAGCGTGCAACCTTAACAGGAGATGATTTACATGCGGGTAAACGTCACCAGAAAACAGCCTAATTCGCGGATGTGTTTTGTCTGCGGGATGAACAACAGTTTCGGATTGAAAGCCAGGTTTTATGAACTGGAAGACGGGCAGCTCATGGCCATCTTTCAACCTTCGGATGAGCATCAGGGATATCCTGGTCGTTTGCATGGTGGAATTGCGGCAACAATCCTTGATGAAACCATCGGTCGGGCAATAATGCTGAAACACTCCGGCAATATATGGGGGGTAACAATTGATTTTTCCATGAAACTCAGAAAACCCGTTCCCCTCGATGGTGAAATTCGTGTTCTGGCCAGAATTGTCTCAGAAGGCAACCGTTTTTTCTTAGGCGAAGGGGAAATCCTTCTTGCCGACGGTCAGGTTGCGGTTGCCGGAAGTGGAAAATATCTCAAAATGGACATAGAAAAAATAGCTGAGTTTGACCACGAAGGCGAAGATTGGCAGACTGTTAATCTGCCGGAAGATCCGGACTTTGTCGAGCTGCACGAAAAAACCTGACCTTTCGTGTCTTGTACGCCAGGTTTTAGCTAACGGATTTCTGGCAGAGTTTTTTCTGAGATGTTTGCTTCTCAAGAAATGTCGAAAAAATACACCCCCGCCTACAGAATTCCATCCCTCTTAAAAACCTATGGCGAGGGACCCGCCGCCGTCCAGGCCCTGCGTGGAGTTGATCTGGAGATACCTGCCGGAGAGATTGTTGTTCTTCTCGGTCCAGAGGGAGAAAGTTCTTCTTGTCCCGTCAGGTGCGCTTTTCCGCGATGGCCTGGACTGGGCAGTTTTCCTGGTAAAGGGTGGAGCAGCAATTCTTCGTCACGTTCAGCTGGGACCCGATAATGGTGTTTCGGTCCAGGTTCTGGGCGGACTGGATTCGGGTGACCGGGTTATTCTTTATCCGGCAGCCGATGTGGTTGACGGGATCAAAGTGGTAAAGCGGGAGATCAAGTAAGATGGTGTCGTAAAAAGTTATTTTTTAGATGAGCTTTGAGAGAAAATCAGCTGCCTGATCCGCGCCGTTTTCTGATGAGGCGGCAGGTTTGGGGCCGGCGAGCAGGCCAGAGGCAAGTGGCACCCAGTTCCCGTTTGCATAGAGTTCCGGCTTGATTGGAATGCCGCCCAGCCGCTCCTCAATATAGTTTTGCAGGATTTGGGATTCAGGAAAATCGGCTCTGCAAACGGAGATAACCCTGGCTCCGGCCTGGCAGCATTCGGCAACAGTGGAATACCCGGCTTTACACACCACAACATCGGCAGCATTCAGGAGATCGGGATGATAGACAGGGCTGTCATGGGCCAAGAGAGCGATGTTCTCCCCGAGCTGTTTTGTCTCTTTTTGACCGGTAAACAGAAAATGGATGTCGGGAAAGTCTGCCATGTTCATTAATGCGGGGATTTGCTGAAAAACCCCGCCCATCGTGACAACAATAAGTTTTTTATCACCGCAGCCGAGTTGTTGTTTAAGTGAGGTTTTACTCCCTTTTACTCGTCGAAAAATCGGCTGGCAGTGCAGATCACTTGGGACTGGATAACAGAGAGGTTCGGTCTGAATACGGTAGTCGGCCTGGTTGAACAGTTTGCGCAGAAACCGGGCATGGGGGGCGAGTTGGGGCTGTTTTTTCACATACGGGCGGTAGATCCAGTCCCAGGTAAAGTTTTCCACCAGAATTGACGGACGTCCGGCTGATTGGGCGACGGCAATGCCGAGGGGGGCTATATCGCACAGAACCAGGGAACACCCGGTGCAGAGGGCGGCAAGCTCATCAATTGTCTGCCAGGAATAGGGCTGGAGTTCGTCCAGCCGCCTGATCGTTGCGGGAATATCGGAATCCAGGGCCGAGCTTTGCACCAGGCCAACATCGACCACTACCGGGTGGTAGGTAAAATTGGTAAGGGTCTGGGCAAAAAGAGATCTGGGAACGGTAGTAAAAAAATGGGCTTGGACATTGGGCTGGATACGCTGGAGTGCTTCAATAATGGCGATTGCCCGGGTGGCGTGACCAAAACCATGGGGACTGATAAAACAGGCGATTTCAACCATGACAATTTCGTAAAAACTTCAATCTTCGATGGCTAAGTAAAAAGCTTCATATTGGAGGCGTGCATTTTTTTATTATTTCGGCGTACATACGGGTACCTGTAATGATTAAAAAAATGCACCCCAAGGGCACTTCCTTCGGGCGTAACAACGAACAAGATGAAGATTGCTATCCCCTTTTGGGGGTTTTTACGACGCCATCAACCATTATAAAGGATCATGATGGTGTGGATGGTCTCCAGCCTTATGAACATGACGATGCACATGGACATGGTCTTCTTCACACCGGTGGATATGACCATGGTCGATTTTGTACAGAATGGAGGTGGTATGGCTGAGAAAATCCCAGTCGTGGGAGATGATGACCTGATAAAGATCTAAGCCCTGGAGGATGTCGATGAGGTGGCTCCGAGTCTTGGGGTCGAGGTTGTTGGTCGGTTCATCAAGGAGCAATATTTTGGGGCGCATGGCCAGAATAGTGGCAAGCGCGACCAGTTTTTTTTCTCCGCCGGAGAGCCGGTGAGTTATACGGTCCTCAAAACCGGCCAGGCCAAGCTCTTCCAGGGTTTTTATGGCTATGTCCTTTGCCTCTTGCGGGGAAAAGCCGAGGTTAAGTGGACCAAAGGCAACATCTTCGATGACTGTTGGCGAAAAGAGCTGATCATCGGAACTCTGGAATAAAAAACCGACCTCTTTTCGCAGCGCCCGTAAATCCTCTTTGGTGGAGACAGGCTTTCCATTAAAGAGGAGTTCTCCCTGGTCGGGTTTTAGCAGGCCGACCATAAGGTGAAGAAGCGTCGTTTTGCCGCAGCCGTTGGGTCCGATAATGCCGATCCGCTTGTCCTGTATGGTAAAAGAGAGGTTGTGCAGCACGGGAGAGCTGGCCTGGGGGAATGTGTAACTGATGTCGCGAAGCTCAATCATCTGTATCTCTCACACCTTGAAGCGAATATTTAAAATATCGCCATCGGTGACGATATAGTCTTTGCCCTGCAGATACATCTTCCCGGCTTTTTTCAGTTCCGCCTCACTGCCGTATTCCATGAGCTCATCATACTTCATCACCTCGGCCCGGATAAAGCCGCGCTGCAGGTCGGAATGGATCACCCCCGCCGCAACCGGTGCAGGAGAATCCCTGCGCACCAGCCATTGCCTGACCTCATCTTTACCGACGGTGAAAAACGAAATCAGACCAAGGGCTTTTAAGCAAAGCCGGGTCATGATGCCAAGCGCCGGTTCCTCGATCCCTAAATCCTCGCAGGAATTCGGCCTTTTCTTCTTCTGAATCCAAAAGGACAATCTCTGACTCCACCTGGGCGCAAACAAGCATCGCCTCTATCTTGTTTTTTCGACACTGCTCGGCGGTTTGTTCAAGAAGCGTACTGTTCCCAAGGTCATCTTCCGAGACATTGAAGGCGAGGATCATTTCTTTTCTGGTAATAAGGGGGTAGCTGCGGATGAGCAGTTCCTCGTCTTCATTGAACTCCATAAGGCGAAGCGGTTTTTCCTCCTCAAGATGGGCCAGCAGCTTGCGCATCAGGTCAAGCTCAATGGCCTGCTTGTCATCCTTGATTTTTTTTAGGGCGGCTTCAATGCGGGCAATGCGTTTTTCGACAAAGATCTGATCGTGCATGATCAGTTCGCCATTGACCATATCCGCATCTCTTAGCGGATCGACTGATCCTTCCGCGTGGTAAACCGAATCATCCTCAAAGGCCCGGATCACATGACACAGGGCATCAACGTCGGCGATCTCCTGAAAGATATCCCCTTTGGCGATATTTTCCTGTTCCATTTTCGGCAATAAAACGAGGTCAATACGGGCCCTTGCCTGCTTGTTTGGGGCATACATGGACACCAGCCGGTCAAAACGAGAGTCAAGAATTTCGGCAGTACCCGGGATGGGTTTTGCCGGGCCGGCCTGTTCTCTCAGTTCGCTGCCGGTAAGCACCTGGAACAGAGTCTTTTTGCCTGTCTGGGGCAGGCCTATGATTCCAACCTTCATGGTAATATCCTTGTATTTTGGTTTTTACGAGTTCATCTTAGTATAAAAAGAGTGAGAGAGCGTTTCCTGGATTGGACAAATACCACAGGATGAAGGTAATCGGCAAGCTAATAGGCTGAAAAGAGCAGTCGACAAGTGAGTATAAAAAAGAACACCTCTCAAGGGGGTATTCTTTTCAATGCCGCTTGACGGTAAAAGAGTCCCGGTCGAATTTTGGTTTATAGGATTATAAAAAAGGAATCAAACCTATGGCCGAGGTAATGCAAAGGGCAATAATCAAAAAGACCATGTCACTTCTGCCGACTGTCTGCTGCTCAAGGGGAATCAGTCGCCCCTCAAAGCCACGCAGCAGCATTGCGTTATGTACGCGGGTGGCCCGGTTCCAGCTTCTCACCAGAGTCATGCCAAACATATATCCGTAGGTGCGGTAGGTGTGCAGGGTGGTTGCCGGCACAAAACAGCGCATTCCCGCCGCTCTGCTCAGTTTCTGGTATTCCTGGTAGATGACGAAAATATAACGATAGGAAAAGAGCAGCAGAAAACAGAGACGTCTGGAGAAATGCAAACCTTCCAGGGCATGGCCGAGGCTGGCTATCCGCGAGGTACCGAGGAGAGTAATCAGGCTGAGTACGATGCAGTTTGTTTTAAGGGAGATAAGGGCTGGCAAGTCGTATCCCTTCACTGCTGAGTGTCACAGGACCGAGGCGGGTGATCTCCTCCCCGCCGTAGGTGAGGGGCAGGGTGAGCCAGAGAAAAATGGTAAAAGTATTGGCCGCCAGGAGACGTTTTCCGACCTGGCGCGGGTCAAGCCGGGACAAAAGCAACAGAGCTAAAGCCAAGGTAAGGGCCAGAATTACAACCACAAAACTATTGGAAATGGCGGCAACAGTTATAAATGAGGCGGCAACTATGACCTTTACCTTGGGATCTCTTCTATGCAACAGGGAATTCCCTGTTGCGAAACGTTCATCCATCATCGACTACTTCCCTGCCTCCGGCAGTTCATCCAGATAGATCCACATGACGGCGCCAAGCTCAACGCCTTTGTCTTTGCCTTCCGGGTCTTTTATAGTGTAATCCGCCTCGTTTAAGGCGGCAAATCCCCACCATCCGGCCAGTGGGCAGCTAAAAGAAAAGATGCCGTTGTTATCGGCTTTTATTACCTGGGTGACGTGGTAATCACTTTTTGGCTGGAGTTTGTTGCCCTCATTATAAAATTCTACCTCCACTTCAGCCCTGGCCACCGGTTTTCCCTGCATAAGCACCTGGCCGGAAAAACTGTTGCCAACATAATTGCCAAACGGTCTGAGCAAAGGAACAATCTCGGTTGGGAGACCGACGGGCTCATCCCACCCCTCGTCATCCCCAAAAGCGGGGATGATTGTTTTGGTATAATGAATAATGCTGAGGTCTTCAGTCGGTTCCCAGTATGGGGTTGGCTCCATCACAAACTGATAGACTCCGGGGCGGGTGAAAGCTGTAAGAGCTCTGCCATGCCTTGTGGTCCATGAAGGAAACTGGTTCCAAGGTTGCGAGCAGATCGGTTGTCTTGCCGTTGGCCGTGACAGTAAATTTTTTTGGCTGGATGAGGTCCATACCGATATTTTCAAAAGGATGTGAAAATGAGAGTATCAGCTCAGTGTCCTTGTTCTGCTGGTCAATGATGTGGTGATCAGGAATAACCATACCGAAGTGGGCAAGAACCAGTCCAGGTGAAGGCAAAACATGGTTGCCAAAAAACTCATTACAGTAATTTTTTTCATCGATTTTCCTCCCTTTTTATTTTTCAATGACTGCATATAAGCGGCAATTCCGGCGAGGCCCAGGATATAGCCAATACCACCGAGGATATCCTGCAGGGTTGGCTCTTTTTCTGGATTGTTCGGCTAGCGTTCTTTTGATTGGCGCGAGTTTTTTTTCTATGGCAATTTCAATGATTTCAGTGAGTTCTGAGGTTGTGATGGACTGGAAAGTATTTTTCTTCAGCGTCACCGGTGGTCGGTTGGATGGTTGGCTGATCGACTGCCACGGATTCTTTCGGAAGTGCATTGCTGCCGACAGAGGAGGGACGAAGAGTGAGGAATCTTCAAGGGTATAATTCCAGCTGTTTTTATGCCCATCTCCTCCATCGACGATGATCTGCAATTCTTTTGATCTGCCCGTTGGTAAAGGAAAACTAAAAAGACCTTCGGTATCGGTGGTCCCGGACAGGAGGGTTTGACCGGTTTGTAACTCTATCACGGAAACCGTGGCGTTTTGAGCCGGTCTTCCTCCGCTGAACTTTGATTCTGTAACGATATTGTCGCCATCCTGCCAGGCAAAGATCCGGATTTTATGGGCAAGGCTGGGTCGGCAGAGAGCTGGAATGAGGAATATAACAAAGAGTATTTGGTAAAGAGTAAGACGTTTCATTACTTTCCCATCTCAAGAAATTCAGGTTGAACTTTGGCCAGAAACGATACAGTAAACATGGTTATAATCCCTTCTATAATCATCAGGGGGATATGGACGGCTACCACCAGTTGCGCCACCTGGACAAACCCTTTATCCGTCGACCAGAGAGCGATAGCCATTATCAGTGAAGAAAGAAATATCGCCAGAAAACCAGCGGCGAAGGCACCAATTTTTCTTTTGTGGCCATTTGTCTTAAGCCATGGCCGGAAAAGATAAAAACATACCAGGGCCGGCAGAGCCATGACCGTGGTGTTCACTCCAAGCACCACCAGGCCGCCGTAATTGAAAAAAATACTCTGCAGGAAAAGGGCAATAAGTATGGCCGGAAAACAGCTCCAGCCAAGGACGATGCCCATCAGTCCTCCTAAAATGAGATGAACATTGCCTGGGCCGATCGGCACATGAATCAGTGAGGCGACAAAAAAGGTGGCAGTTAAGAGGGACACCGTCATAATGTGGTCATAATCAAGTTTTTTCAGTCCGATTGCGGTGCCGATGGTGGTAACCGCGGCCCCAGCCAAAAGGACCGGCGGGCTTAATACGCCTTCTGATATATGCATGGGCAGCGGCTCTCCCTGGATCTGATTGGTCGCTGTGAGTGGAAAAAACTATAACACGAAGTTTCTATTTGTGTTACAAGATACAGAGGTTCCCGGTGTGTGTCAAGAATTTGGTGTTACAAATATAAAAATAGTGTTACTGGCTGACGCTGTGAGGGCACTGGTTTTATGCTATCGGCAGCAGAGACAGAGGGGGCAGTGAGGCGAGAGAGAGTCGAATTCAGAAAAAGATGGGTATATCACGCCAATTGGCATCATCTCTTCCTGTTTTACCGAAAAATTCGGTATTCCGAGGCAGCCGGGGATGGTTATGTCGGCAACTGCTCGACTGGAACTTCTGCCGCCCTTTAACCGGGCAGAGATGGTGCGCGGCCTGGAGCAATTTTCGCATATCTGGGTACATTTTCGTTTTCATGAAACTGTTGCCGAAGGGTGGAAACCGACAGTTCGACCGCCCTGGCTGGGGGGGCAAAAGCGGGTGGGCGTTTTATGCCACCCGGAGCCCACACCGGCCAAATCATCTTGGCTTATCAGTTGTTCGACTCGAGGCGGTTGCAATGGAAAAGGGCAAACCATTTCTTGAGCTTTCCGGAGTTGATTTTCTCGATCAGACCCCTGTTTTCGATATAAAGCCCTATATACCCTATAGTGATTGCATTCCCATCGGCATCCTGCGGTTACGCCCGCGGAGAACAGCCTGAAGTGGATGTTATTTTCAGCGAAAACAGCAAAGCATTTTGTGCAGAATATCTGAGCAAAAACGGGAAGAAATATCCGGCAGTTGATAGAAGATCTGATCAGTCACGATCCGAGGCCGGCAAGCCAGAAGGGAAACAGTAACAATTTCGGGATGCTGCTCTGGAATGTGAACATTCGCTGGAGGGTCGAGGGAAACACCTTTTTTATTGAGAGCTGTGAGGAAGTTATGGTTCGATAAACTATGATGAAGTTTTTTTTACGACACCATCATGGTTTGAGGAATCCGTCGATGATGCAATGGACGCCCTGGCCGATTACATACCTCCCACTTTTTATGTCGTACTCCAGACTTCCGCCGTCGATCTCTACCTTTTCACCTTCCAGCCTGGTTTTGCCGGGACAATTGACGGTGCGCTGTTCCGCGTCGTAGAGGAGCAGGTCGGTGTAAAGAAATTGCTTGTCCTGGGTTTTGTTGACAACCACATCATCAGTTAAGGTCAGAATTTTTTTGGTCGTACTGTATTGGCCGGTATTGGCAATTATCTTCGTGACATTTCCCTCTGCATCGAAAGAGATCGGCATTGACAAGCTCCATAATAATAGTGTCGGGGTCCTGGCCGGTTTGGGCTTTTGCTGCCCGTATTATTGCGGTATTCTTGCCTTTCTGGTTCTGCAGAATCCTCACTGTATCCATGTTGAAATTATGGGTGTCAGGGGCTTGCTGTATGGGTGCGGGATCGAAACCGCCTCTCGGGGTGAGGAAGTCGCTGACCGGTATGGACCAGAGAGGAAAGGTAATAATTATACAGAGAGGAATGAGCCAGATTGTGTTGCGGTGGAATTTCATCGATTCTTGTATTTTTGCAGCAACTCCAGAGCAAGATTTTTGGCCTCGATGATGAGGTCACAAGCATCACGAACGGCTCCGGCACCTCCCGGTCGTTCGGTTATGAAATGGGCGATTGCTTTTACTTCCCGTACGCCATTGGCGGGCGCTATGGCCAGGCCAACCTGTTGGAGAAGAACCAGGTCCAGCCAGTCATCGCCCATATAGGCTATTTGATATGGTTTTAAGCCGGATACCTTCATCACTTCCTTGAAGGCATCGTTTTTATTGGCAACTCCCTGGTAAATATAGTGCATCTTCAGTTCTGCGGCACGTCTGGCAACCACCTCGGATTTTCGTGCCGTGATGACCCCTACCATGAATACCGGCTTCACCAAGGAGTCGAAGGCCAAAGCCGTCCTGGGTGTTAAACGACTTGCTTTCCTCGCCGCTGTCTGAGTAAAGAAGATTGCCGTCGGTAAGGACGCCGTCGACATCAAGCAGGAGCAGTTTGATCTCTTTGGCTCTGGCGAGGGCACGCAGGCGATACGGATCGTCCTTTTCGCTGTCTCTTTCCCGGGCCTTGGTTCGATATCCTTCAAGAATTTCGCAATCAGAAGGGTAGTTAGTGGGGGATGTGGAACAATTATCAGCCATCGTGAAATGAGATTTTTAAGGGTTCATCCGTTTTTACCTTACTGCATTGCGCACCCTGATCAGCTGCACAAGCAGTTCTTCGACTTGATCAAGGGGGATGGAATTCGGACCGTCGCACAGGGCCTTGTCCGGGTCGGGATGTATTTCCAGAAAAAGTCCGTCAATTCCGGCGGCAACCGCGGCCTTACTCAAGGTACTAATAAATTCCCGTTGACCGCCGGAAGAACCGCCTGCCCCGCCGGGGAGCTGCACCGAGTGGGTGGCGTCAAAAATGACCGGACAGCCAAAAGAACGCATGACAGGCAAAGAACGCATATCGACAACGAGGTTGTTGTAGCCAAAACTTGCCCCGCGTTCGACAAGCATAATTTTTTGGCCGCCGACCCCGCGCATTTTATTCACCGCGTTTTCCATATCCCATGGTGAGACAAACTGCCCCTTTTTGACATTGACGGTTTTGCCGGTTCTGGCGGCAGCAGTCAGAAGGTCGGTCTGACGACAGAGAAAGGCGGGAATCTGGAGAACATCCAGGACCTCTGCCGCTGCATCAACCTGGCTAACATCATGGATATCGGAAATGACCGGCACCCCGATTTCCTGGCGGATTTTGGCAAGTGTAGCCAATCCTTTTTCCAGGCCAGGCCCGCGGTAGGAATCGAGTGAAGTACGGTTGGCTTTATCAAAGGAGGCTTTAAAAACGTAGGAGATGCCAAGCCGGTCACATATCTCCTGCATCGTTGCCGCAACGTTTCGGGCCAGATCCTCAGATTCAAGGGCGCAGGGACCGCCGATAAGCAGGAGTGGCTGCCCGGTGCCGATAACAAGCGACGTGCCCGAGGGGGTGTCGATTGTCACCGAGATGTCAGTCATCCTTGCCCTGTCCCTGCTGCTTGTGGGCAAGCGCCGCACTGATAAAATCCCGGAACAGCGGATGAGGCTTCATCGGCTTTGATTTGAACTCTGGATGAAACTGACAGCCGAGAAACCAGGGGTGGTCTTTTATTTCAACAATTTCGACCAGATTGTTGTCCGGTGAAGTCCCGGATATAACCAGCCCGTGGTCTTCCAGTTGTTGTCGGTAATCGTTGTTAAATTCAAAGCGATGTCGGTGCCGTTCGGAAATTTCATCCTGGGCGTAGGCCCGGAAGGCATTGGTGTCTTCCTTTAAAACACAGGGGTAGGCACCGAGTCGCAGAGTACCGCCGAGGTCTGACTCTTCATCGCGAATCTGCATCTCGTTGGTTCGGTAATCAAACCATTCTTTGATCAGATAGATGACCGGGTCCGGGGTAGCTTCGTCCAGCTCGGTTGAGTTGGCCTTGGAAAGGTCCAACATGTCACGTGAAAATTCAACAACTGCCAGCTGCATGCCGAGGCAGATACCAAAGAACGGGATCTTGTTTTTACGGGCATAATTGATGGCTTTGATTTTCCCCTCGACGCCGCGTTTGCCAAAGCCGCCGGGAACGAGGATGCCGTCACAGCTGTCAAGAAGACTGGCCACATTTTTTGACTCGAGACATTCAGCGCTGATATATTCCAGATTGACCTTGGTGCCGTTGGCCAGGCCGCCATGAACCAGAGCCTCGTGGAGACTTTTATACGACTCGGTCAGATCTACATACTTGCCGGTGATGGCGATGGTGACTTCGTTTCTTGGGTTCTGGATATTGTGAACCAGTTCCTCCCAAGGTTTGATGTTGGGTTGTCCGGTCCAGATATTGAGCAGCTCAAGTATTTTATTGTCGAGACCTTCCTTGTGCAGATGCAGAGGGAGTTCGTAAATGGTGTCAACATCAATGGCTGTGATAACGGCATCCCTGGGAACATTGCAAAATAAGGCAATTTTCGCTTTCAGGCTGTCTTCTAAAGGTATTTCGGTTCGGCAAAGGAGGATATCCGGCTGGATACCATCGGCCCGGAGTTCGCGGACTGAATGCTGGGTCGGTTTAGTTTTTACCTCACCGGCGGATTTGATATATGGCACCAGGGTCAAGTGAATGAAGAGTGAATATTCACGGCCCAGATCTCCACGCAACTGGCGGATAGCCTCGATAAACGGCAAGCCTTCGATATCGCCGACGGTGCCGCCGATTTCGATGATGGCCACATCAACGCTCCCGTCAAGCTGCAGTACTGCTGCCTTGATCTCATCGGTAATATGGGGAATAACCTGCACGGTACCGCCGAGATACTCTCCTCGCCGCTCTTTGGTGATAACGGAATAATAAATACGCCCAGAGGTGTAATTATTTTTCTGAGCCATGACCGCACTGGTATAACGCTCATAATGACCCATATCCAGATCGGTCTCGGCACCGTCATCGGTGACATAGACTTCGCCGTGCTGAAAAGGGTTCATGGTTCCTGGATCGACGTTGATGTAGGGATCCAGTTTCTGAAAGGTCACCGTCAGTCCCCGACTTTCGAGCAGAGCGCCAATGGCTGCCGAGGCCAATCCTTTTCCTAGAGAAGAAAGGACGCCGCCGGTGACAAAAATAAACTTGGTTCGTTTGGTATTATTTGGCTTTTTCATGCTGGGCACTATAGCAATCCAACCTTTTTTTTGAAATAGAAAACTTCCCCCCATACGGAAAAAATGGCACCAGGATGGATCTTTTTATAACCCATAGAATGGTGCTGATTGCCGCGATTTTCTGGGAATTTCCGGTGAGTCTTGATCGAGGTGCTGGCAGTGCCTATGGTGTCAGGTGGAACCATGACATGAAAAGGAGAAAAACTATGCAATATATGATACTCGTGGCGGCTGTATTTGTCCTGGCGATAACCGCTTTTGCAGTTGATAACCAACCGGCTTCTATCACAAAAAACAGCAGTATTTGGCGGCGGCTGTTTCTGGTGTATGGAGCCACCCTTTGAACAACTGGAAGGGGTCATTGAGGTGACGGCCGGATACAGCGGCGGCGATGAAATAAACCCCACCTATCAGGAGGTGTCGAGCGGTCAGACTGGACATATTGAATCGGTGCGGGTGGTTTATGATCCGGAAAAAATTTCCTATAAGGAGTTGCTCGACACCTTCTGGCGGTATGTCGATCCCACCGATCCGGGGGGACAGTTTGCCGATCGCGGTGATCACTATAAAACGGCAATTTTTTATAACGATCAGGAGGAAAAAAAGATCGCCGAACAATCGCGGGATGCGTTGGCTGCATCAGGGGTTTTCGACAGGCCGATAGCTACAGCTATTCGACCAGTAAAGCCTTTTTATCCAGCTGAGGAATATCATCAGGACTATTACAAGAAAAACGTCGTCCATTACGAGGCCTATAAGGTTGGCTCGGGCAGGGCCGGATTTCTGGAAAGAACCTGGAAAGACCAACCTGTGAAGAAAAAATATGTCAAGCCGTCGGACGAGGAAATACGAGCCCGATTAACTCCGCTGCAGTATGAGGTCACTCAGCAGGATGGAACCGAGCGGCCTTTTGAAAATGAATACAACAGCAACAAAAAGTCCGGTATCTATGTCGATATAGTCTCCGGTGAGCCGCTCTTCAGCTCTCTGGATAAATTTGATTCGGGAACCGGCTGGCCAAGTTTTACCCGCCCCCTGGTTGCGGAAAATGTTGTCGAGAAAAAAGATGTACAATTTTTGATGGTGCGTACCGAGGTGCGAAGCGCCGCCGGGGATTCACATCTTGGCCATGTTTTCAATGATGGTCCGGCACCAACCGGCTTACGGTATTGCCTCAATTCGGCATCGCTCGAATTTATCCCGGTGGAAGAGCTTGAGGCCAAAGGGTATGGGGAATTTCTGCCGTTGTTTCAATAATGATAATTTCGTAAAAAGTTGAATTTCACGATGGCTAAGTAAAAAACTTAATATGCGAGGCGCGTAAAATTCCCTTGGTCCATGTTCACATGGGAACCATAGTGGGTTATTTGCCGTTGAGGATATCTTCAATCTTTTTTCCTTCCACCTCTGCGGCAAAGATGCTTTCCAGAAGAGGTGACACTTCCTGGATGTGTTCTTCGCTGAGGAGAAATCCGGGAAGTGGTTTTGCCGTGAGGGTCTGCATCCGTGCCTGGATGATCTGGGTGGAGCTTAAGTGGTCAGCTATCTCTCTGAATTCACTGATATCGAGAAGAGCAGGCAGTACATCCAGCATGTTGCCCCAGTATTCCTTTTGACCAAGATGTTCGACGAGCTGAGTCACCGCTGTTGCTGCCTCGAGATAATAATCGGAGACCAGAGCAGGATGGATGGCAGAGCAGGTTTTTTCAGAGATGAAGAGTCGGCAGCTGAAGGGCCTGACCGGGTAAATTTTACAGAGGTTCTCTTCAAGAAACGGACAGACTGACAGATTATGATGATCATCGGGGGGCTCATCTTGACCTTCGAGGCAGGCCGAGGCAAAATCATTGGTGGTCATTTTCGGTGGTTGGTGGGTTCGGGGGGAGGCCAGTTTTTCCGCCAGCCAGAAGGACATGCCTTCAGATAAAATATAGCGCAGAATTGCTTCACCTTCCACAGCCGTGATGGTCACATTTTGTGTACAGCAGGCGCTGCATCCTCTGTGGCAGGCCTGCTCAAGGTCCTTGTTCCACTGGTCGAAGATATCGTATATAGTAAATAAAATCTGTTGTTTCATGCTGCTCAGCCTCCTGTGCCATATTGTGCGAGAAGAGCAAGAATAGCATATCGAAAAAATTTGCCAACAAAAACAAGGAATGAAAAACGGAAAATGCTGATCCGGAAGACACCGCCAATAAGACATAAAGGATCACCGACCACCGGCAGCCAACTGAGCAGCAGGGACCAGGATCCGTATTTCTCATACAAATTTTCAGCTCGCTCAAGTTGTCGGTCATCGATGCGGAAGACAGTTCGGATGATAAAATCAGATCCCCAGATACCGATCAGATAGGTTGTGCAGGCACCAAGATAGTTGCCAAGTGTTGCGGTAATGACCACACTTGGCAGGGAAAACCCGTGGACGATCATGACAATCAACAGCCATTCTGAGCCGATCGGCAGAATAGTTGCCGCCAGGAAACTGAGAATAAAAAGCAGTGACAGGCTGGGAGTGGTAAAGGTATAGAATGAGGAGAGGATGTCCATAGGACAGAAAGGTATTCGAAAAAAACGTTATGGCAAGGTCAGGCTATAGGTCTCTTGCTTTAAAAATAAAGTATTTGAGAGGTTGATGTGAAGAAGTTTCCGGCAAGGTTAGTATGGTTTTTTCTCCTGTTGTTTATTGTCAAAGGATCAGTCTGTTTTGCGGCAGAGAGACGCAGAAAACACCGATTTTAGGCAATGGATTGCCGGATTTTATCCTGAGGCAGAGAAAGAGGGGATCAGCAGAGCGACCTGGGATGCAGCTTTTTCGGGCGTGACTGGAGCCTGATCTGCGGGTTCTTGAAAAAGCCAATTACCAGCCGGAGTTTACCACGGAGATATGGGACTATCTCGATGCCCGGGTTAATCCACTGTCCATTAGGCAAGGGTGAGAAAATGGGCAGGTATTATGCCCGGACGCTTGCTGACGTTGAAAAAAAATTTGGTGTTGACCAGTCAGTTTTGCTGGCTATATGGTCGATGGAATCGAATTACGGTGCCATTCTCGAAAAAACAGACCGGCTGCATTATGTTCCCCGTGCCCTGGCGACCCTGGCCTATGGGGATCCCAAAAGACAAAAATTTGCCCGCACGCAGTTGATTGCTGCGCTCCAGATCCTTCAGGCCGGAGATATCTCCAAAGAGCAGTTGACCGGTTCCTGGGCTGGAGCCATGGGACATACTCAATTTATCCCCACCAGTTATCTTGCCTATGGCGTCGATATGGATGGCAATGGCCGTCGAGATATCTGGAATTCCATCCCCGATGCCCTGGCTACTGCCGCCAACCTTTTGCATAAAAACGGTTGGCGAACCGGCGAAACCTGGGGATATGAAGTAATTCTTCCCCCAGCTGGTGAACAGTTTCAAGATGAGACGAAAACCCTGGCTGAGTGGCAAAAACTTGGCTTTAAGCGGCCGGGCGGCCGAGCCTATCCGTGGCCTGATGATAATGCTGTACTAAAAATTCTTGCCGGAACAAAAGGTCCGGCATTTCTGATGATGAAGAATTTCTACGTCCTGAAACGTTACAACAATTCTGATTCCTACGCCCTTGCCGTAGGACTCCTTGCCGACCGGCTGGCAGGGTGGAAAGGGCTCGTTCAGCCCTGGCCAAGGCCTCCCGGTTCTCTGAGTATTGAAGACAAGATTGAACTGCAGACGCAGCTGCAGCAGCTGGGCTTCTACACCGGAGAGATCGACGGCCGTCTGGGCGTGGCACGAAAACGGCGATCAGACAGTTTCAGGTCCAGGCTGGATTGGTCGAAGATGGGGTTCCGTCGCAGGATCTGCTGAAGGCTTTGCGCAAATGATTTTGTTTTGTCTGTCTACTCCAGATGAGTTTTAATTTTATCACCAGAACGTCTCGTTCTTATTGGGGTGTTGCTGCCTGGAATATTTTAGGCTGCATTGCATCGGCGGCGCTCATTAATTCACATGATTGCTGATTGTTTCTCCAGTTCACATTCATATTATCGTAGAATCAATAAGATAATTGAAAAAATACCGTTTTTTCATTCGAAAAATCCCGCTCCAGGGATCATACTCAGCCTACTTTTATACAATGAGCATTTTCTGCTTCGATCCGCTTTAACAAAGAAGTATCTTCTGAACATATCTCAACTGCGCTGACGGCTTGTTCTGTTGCCCTGCTAAATATTGATTCGAGGGTAAATATTGGTCAACTGGTGTACCAACGTGCGCAAATTATGTTCTTCTCGTCTTGTAATATGCTCTCAATCCCTGTTGGTTCAATCTCTTTTCTGCTCTGGTATCAGGTGGGAAAATGGAGCAGGATCGAGCGATGGAAAGAGTAACAGAACGATTTGGCATCTCCTTGTTCGTTTGTGATTATGAGCGGAGAAGAGATTTTTCACAATCAACCAGAAAGAAAGAGGGGGGACAGGAAAAAGTACAAGAATATGCTGAAATCCTAAAAAGGCACAATGTGGTACTTTTTTTGCATACTGATCTGCACTGTGCGTTGCATTGCCACGTTGTGGTGGACGTCCAAGGGGAGCCCTGTTGCCAAGAGGAAGAGGGCTTCACTAACAAGAAACCCTGGGGGGAGTATGAATAAATTTGTAATTGCAGTAATTTTAGGTGTATTGATGAGTGGGAATTGTTACGCAGATGATCAGATATACCCGACAATCTCAGGATTCGGGAGAATTGATGCGTGTTGTCAGGAGCCAGTTTTCTCGACTCTCGACAACACTTCCAGCCTGCAGGTGGTGATTCCACGCCAGTAATCAGTCTCCGGCAGCTGATCCGCCACCGGTCGTTGATCCACCACCGGTTGTCGACTTCTCCTCCGGTTGTCGATCCGCCGCCGGTGTAGATCCACCACCAGTGATTGATGCGATCATTGAAGGTCCAATTGCGGCCCACAATACCATTGACCGCATACGATGGCCCTGCAACCTGTATTGGCTGTCACCAGAAAGAGGCAACGGAGATGCTGCAGAGCCTGCATATGCAATGGTCCGGTCCGACGCCGGATCTGACCAATACCAACGGTGAGGCGCTGGGAAAAGGCGTCGGCGGCATCAACACCTTCTGCACCTATGCCATGTCCTCAAAAGCGGCCTGTTTTTCCTGCCATGTGCGGGCCGACGGCAATGCACCGGATCCTGTACAAGGCAGAAGATGTCGATTGTCTGATGTGTCATAGTGACACCTATCAGCGAACATTTGTTACCGATCCGAATAATACCGAAACTGTTACCAATGTTGATGGTGAAACGAAAACCTATGTCTTCGGTAAGGTTGATGGCCAGGGCAACTATACCACCGTCCCCGATTTTGCCAAAATGCCCGCGGGCACCAATATGGTCAATGTGGCCAGAACTGTTCATCTGCCGACCAATCAATCCTGCCTGCGCTGCCATGCCAAAGCCGGCGGCGGTGACTGGACCAAACGCGGTGATATGGGGCTGAATTCAGCCAATGCCACAGTCGATCAAGATGTCCATCTGGCCAAAGACGGCGCCGACCTCTCCTGTGTCGACTGCCACTCCGCTCTTAATCATAAGATTGCCGGCCGTGGTATCGACCTGCGCCAGACCGAAGCTGCAGGCCCCTACCTGTCAGTGCCTGTCATAGCAATGCACCACATTCCAGTTCAACCCTGAACAGGCATGCCCAGGGCCAGGTCAGCTGCCAGGTCTGTCATATCCGCGAGTTTGGTAAAGGCGGCGCGACAGAAATGTCCAGAGACTGGAGTAATCCGGTCTGGAATGCGGCTTTCTGTTCCGGCCAGGGTGGTTTTGTCGGTGAGGAAGTCAAAGAAGCCAATGTGAAGCCTGAATATGTCTGGTTTGACGGTACGTCCTATGTCTACAATGTTGGCGAAACCATCCAGCCCGATCGGCAGACAATATTCTACATATGGCCAAAGCCAACGGCACGCCTTTTGACGGCAAGTCGTAGATTGTGCCGATCAAACGACATTTTTCCAACATGCCTTTGCATGCAGAGCGGCAAGATCATTCCGCCGGCGATCATGTGGATGTTTATGACCGGTGATTTTGATATCGCCGTGCAAAAAGGAATGAGACAGGCAGAAAAGGGCAGGGAGCGATATACGGGCAATTACGCAATGTTCAGGCTGATGCCGAGATGCTCATCACCCATGGTGTTGATCCGAAAGAAAAAGCACCTTCCTGTATAGAGTGCCATAATGGCATCGGGGTCAACTCCTGATGGCGCCGGTATGGTACCTTTTGATGCCCTTGGGATATCACAGCGTACCGGCAGCAGTACAGTCATGTACTCTCTGCCATGAGCGAAAAAGTGAAAACTGGGAATCGCATGCACAACAGGCATCGCCAGGAGATCTCCTGCAGCAGCTGTCATACTCCGGAGCCCACCGGTGTGAAGCCAGGGTGTCTGCAGCAGCTGTCATGCAATAAATCATGGAAAAGCGAAGGACATAAAAAGCATGTCGTAGATAAAGGATATGACTGTATCAGGTGCCATACCTTTTCATAATATTTTACTGTTGTGATGAATAGTAAAAAGGTGCACCTCGGGTGCACCTTTTTTTTGCTTGTACGATAGACATTGAATGCGCTGAGAGTCGAAAAATAAGATGGAGAACAGGAAAGAAAGTGATTAATGTTCAAACGTCCAAGCATCGTATGATTTGGACAAGGGAAAACAGCAACCAAATGGAATATGCGGAAAAAAACAGGAGGATAAG
>CAWDYJ010000008.1:0-52636 GCA_963806525.1 uncultured delta proteobacterium | reverse complement strand
TTTCTTCATATAAATACTCCACAGCGAAATCTGCTAACTTAGCGTGCGCCGTGAAACCCTCTTCTGTAGAGATAAATACAGTAAGCGTAATAATTTTTTCAAGACACTCTTGATCTGTAATGAGACTACGTGCTGCTGTAAGTGCGTTTTTTGTTGCTAATCTCACAGCTTCTTTATACCTTTCAATAGGTTCAGAGATTTTTATTTTGCCACTAAACAAAAGTACACCGTTATTTCTAGGGGTCATGCCAGAGGTATAAATGAGATTGCCATGCCGAGATGCAGGGATATACTTGCCTTGTGGTACTGGGGTTTGTTTCATTTGCGATACCTTCCAATCAATTGAACTGTTCGTTTCATTGCATCAACGGCTGATTGATGATCTTGAGAAAAGTTGATTCGAAAACTATGGGTGAATTGAGATCCAAATTCAGTCCCTGGTGTTACTGTGACATTCGCTTGAAGTCTTAAAATCTTCACAAATTCTTCTATCGTCACTGCTAACTCAGGAATTTTCACGAAAAGATAACTGCCTGCTTCTGTCGCTCTAGCTTTGACCCCTGCAACAGAATGAGTATTGCTAATAAATCATCTCGAATACGTTGATGAAGCTGCAATTTATCTTCCATCCACCCTTTGGGTTCATTAAACCACAACTTGAGTACTGCTTGGCTATATCTCCTGCACGAAGACTACTATCGCCTGTAATTTTTCCATTCGTGCAATTATACCTGGAGAACCAAAAGCAACTCCTAAGCGATATCCGCTCAAAGATTCTGTTTTAGAAGGGCCGATTATGGTGACGAAGTTATCCGGTTTACTCCCCTCCGCACAAAGGTGTGTGTACACTCTTTGACGAAAAATTTGTCGGGAATAGAGCTGATCCGCAAGAACGACACACCATATTCTGTGCAAGAGTTGCAATAGACCTAATCTCAGCAGGCGAATAAATGACACCTGTAGGATTATTGGGATTAGAAAACAAAAACACCTGTGCACCAGCTCTGAAAGCATCTTCAAGTCCTGTTAGATCAAGGCTGCCTGATTCACAGAGCCGAAAAAGTCCAAAGAAACAGGAATAATTTCTGCGTCAAGGAATTGGGCGATTTTTCTATTGGCAAAATAGTTGGTTCGAACTATTGCGACTTTACTACCTTGTCCAATCATTGATCCCATCGCTAAGAAAAGTGCACCTTGAGTTCCTGGCGTAGTGTAACGAGCTGTTTCTCTGCAGACAATGAGGTACCGGTAAATGTGGAAATCTTCTTCGCAACATCTTCTCGTATGATACTCTTGCCCCTATACTCTGTATATGCTTGCTCGCCGCCTAACTTGACACCTCTTATAAACTCATCAAGTGTTCCAGGTATTGGTTCAAATGCATTGACATCGCCATGAGAAAAATCAACTGCTTTTCCTGGAATTAATTCTCCTGAAAATTTAATTTCTTGCACAACTTGTCGTATTTCTTGCCCTGGAGCATTGTCAACTCCGAGCTTCTGAGAATTTATCATTTAATTTATTCAGACATTTCGTCCTTTTATTATAGCTCTCTGTTTTCATAAAACACTTTTCTGTCATGCTGTTCATTCTTCAGGATAATTATTTTCACTCGATGTTTTCCTATGTTTTTAAAAAAATCTTATTGCCCCTAGTTTTCAGCTATTAAACCAGGGTGTGGACTGTTCGTTTTCCGGGACGCCGTAAACCCATCCCCGGGGGCTTCGCTGCAGCCGTCCATGGGTACAGAGACCCGTAAAATGCACATATCTTTAACCCTTCCACCTTCTGACAGGCTGAGTTTGAGGCAATCAGCAAGATTAATTGGTGGTATACCGACGTTTGAAACTTATCGACAGACTGCCGAACCACCCTCCACCCATCTGCACAGCCTGCATTCCATTTGGCATCGCGGTATCGTTGAGATTTTGATACACAGGAATCCCCGCAGTCAAACGCAGATTGAAATTTCCACCCAACGCCGTGAGAAAGCGCCATGAGGTTACACCGGTGAGCATGCTCCTCGTACCACCAGTATTCCCTACGTCAATACCGTTATATTCATTTTTCTCAAAGTAGACGGTATCGGATTCCACGCCAAGCATCCAATCGTAGTTTGGGGTGTAATGTAAAGCCACTCCGAACCGCGTCTGATCGCCAAATTTATAATCATCGCTGTTTTTAAGAATGTGGGTATAGCTGACCATGCTATGCAGCCATATATCATCATACCGGTAAGTATAGAGCAAACCACCGCCGTAGGTGAAATCCCCAGTACCGTTCTGCAGTCCAGGCTGTTTTAGATATTCGGTATCAAATTCACCTGTAGGCAGGCTTGCTTGAGCGAGCAATGCAAAAAAGTGATTATAATACCCACTTTTATAGAGAGAGTAGCGATAGGAAAGATATGTGTCACTGATGCCGCTATGTTTGGTCGTTGTCGTGTCTTTTCCTCCCATGGTATACATTTCCATCTTCTTGTCCAGATAAGATGCTTTAACATCAACCGCCATGGTATCCGTAAGACCGTAACTAACCATTAGCATAGTTGCCTGGTTAGTCATCTTTTTGGGCCCCATCATCTGTCCGGTACGTTTAATGAAATTAGAAGGAGAAGTCGAATCTGTGCCGGTTACAACCTTATCCATCGTCATAGTCATAAAACCGAGCCCCAATCCTGAAGCTCCTTTCGCCGGCAGTACAGCTGTTTTGATCCGAGCCGGCATGGTCATGGCAGAAGGCGATATGACCATGAGAGCCTGGGTAAAGTTTATGAGTTCGCCGCCATTTTCTTCCTTAAAATGTTCTGCATCTTCAGGTTCTTTAAAGGCTATGATACTGGGAAGCATATCCGGAATAACTTTACTGGAAATGACATAAGTCGCCTCTTGTGCCGGAAAAGGAATCCCCAGAACCCAATCCTTAACAAGAATTGCTGCAAATGCGTCCGGTCCACCCGCGTCCTGAACCAGGCGAAGCAGACAGGCCAAGCCGCAGGATTGGACGACCTCACCCGTCTTATACTCAAGCTTTCCTGCTGTTTTCTGATACTGATCAATATACATGCCACAGACCTGACATGAATCCCGATCTTTCCCTTCTGCAAATGCTGAAGAAATTGTTAATAGGATACTTACCAATAAGGGAAAAACAACATTGATACTTTTCATGAATCTCCTCAATGGACCGATGTTAATCTTTGGTAGATAAATAGCTTAATTTAAAGGTCAGGATATTATAAAATGGCTCCAGAGTCTAGATAAATCGAACAAATCATAACCGAAAAAATGGGTGACATGCAGAAGCTACTCCACTTACAGTCAAACCGGATGCAAGATAGTGCTTTCTTGTCAAACGTTGAAATTGGCAGCAGTGAGAGCGTACGTGTGGAGAGCGCGACAAAATAAAACCCGGCTCCGACCGCGTGTGAATATGCCCATTGTTGGCGAATGCTCTTCCATTTGTCAGGTAATACCGTCCAGTTGCTGGGTTGTTGATTCACAAGGAACGTGAAGGTAAAGACTACCGCGACCCTGACAGTTGATACTTCCAAATAACATTTAGACCATTATCGCAATCTTCAATATTTGAGATGCCTACTGATATGTCTGACAAAGGCACTGAGAATATGGTCTTTTAACTCTTCACAGTTCTTATTGTACGCAACTGCATTTTTTGCGTAGGTGTAATCCACTTTCGACTATAACTCTCGGTAACCGGATTAAAGTATATCTTTCACGAAATTGAGGATTAATTTGGAAGGGAATTTTGGTGGATATGTCGTATATTAGGCTAAACTAGAAGCAATCAGTAATATCGGTATACTACACCTAATGCCCTGTTAAAGTACATAATGTCTTTTAAAGTCGGACTCATAGGGGATGTCCACGCTACTGTCGGACCTCTTCTGGACGCACTGAATATCCTGGAACAGGAGAGCGTCCATCTGGTTCTCTGCGTAGGGGATATAGCCGGCTATGGAACAGAACTTGAGCAGTGTGTCGATCTGCTTAATGAGAGGGATTGTGCGGCTGTTCTTGGCAATCATGATGTTTGGCATATTGAAAAAAATGGCCACAAACTAAAAAAATCGGTTGCAACATTTTTGACCAATCTGCCTGTAGCGTGGGAAGCTACGATAGAAGGAAAACGGATTTTCGCGGTCCACGCCAGTCCACCGGATTCTATGGATAAGGGCATTACGCTGCTGGATCAGTATGGAAACATTATGCCCGAAAAAAAAGACCTATGGGCGATCGAGCTTGCAGGATATGGCTATGACGTCCTGACAGTAGGGCACACCCATCAGGTTTTTGGCGAAATGCTGGGAAAAACCCTGGTAATCAACCCGGGCAGCACGAAATTCAACTCTACCTGCGCAACAGTGCGTGTTCCTGACATGGATTTCAGGATATTTTCTTTGCCGGGAAAAACGGCTCGAAAGGTATGGCACTGGGGGATGATGACCTAAATTTTTTAAGCAGTATCAATTCCCCCAAGACAAAGGTATTTGATCTCGAGATAATCGTCCATCCCGTATTTTGAACCTTCCCGTCCGTTGCCAGACTCCTTAACACCGCCAAACGGCGCCATCTCGTTGGATATGATACCTTCATTGATACCGACGATACCATACTCCAGCGCTTCACTGACACGCCAGATACGGCCTATATCACGAGAATAGAAGTAGGCTGCCAGTCCACACTCCGTGTCGTTGCTCATGGTGACAGCCTCTTCTTCCGTCTTGAAGGTAAAGAGCGGCGCCACAGGACCAAATATCTCCTCATGGTAGACCCGCATAGTGTCATTGACTCGGGTAAGAATTGTCGGTTCGATAAAAGAGCCGCCAAGAGGCGACCGGTTGCCGCCGATAATAATTTCGGCCCCTCTGGTCGCCGCGTCATCTATCAGATCTAAAACATTACGCGCCGCCTTTTCATCAATCAACGGGCCTGTTGTAACACCTTCGTCCATGCCGTTGCCGAGAACCAGACTGGATTTTACCGCCGCCAGTAACTTTCGGGCGAAAACATCGTACACATTTTCCTGTACCAGGATACGATTACTGCAGACACATGTCTGCCCTGCATTGCGGAATTTGGATACCATTGCTCCTTGTACAGCAGCATCAATGTCGGCATCATCGAAAACGATAAAGGGTGCATTACCGCCCAATTCCATCGAGGTCTTTTTCACGGTGGCGGCACACTCGGCCATCAACTGCTTGCCTACCTGGGTCGAACCGGTGAACGTCAATTTGCGTACGAGGGGATTGGAGGTAAGCTCACCGCCAATTTCGGGGGTTATGCCGGTAACGATATTTATGACTCCGGCGGGGATGCCGGCGCGGCAAGACAGTTCGGCAATGGCTAGTGCGGAAAGCGGCGTGGCATTGGCAGGCTTGCAGACCACCGTGCATCCGGCGGCGAGAGCCGGGCCGATTTTTCGAGTCAGCATGGCGTTAGGAAAATTCCAGGGCGTAATACAGGCGACAACACCAACAGGCTGCTTAATGCATACCAGCCGTTTGCTGTTATCAGGGGCCGGGATTGTGTCGCCATACACGCGCTTGGCCTCTTCCGCAAACCACTCGATATAGTTTGCTCCGTAAGCAATTTCGCCCTTTGCTTCAGCCAGCGGCTTGCCCATTTCCGCCGTGAGGATTTTCGCCAGGTCATCCTGATGCTCCATCATCAATTCGAACCATCGGCGCAACAGGTTGGAACGCACTTTTGCAGGTTCGCGGCGCCAGCTCTTAAAGGCGCTCTGGGCAGCATCAATGGCGCGACGGGTTTCATTCTTACCGCATTTGGCCACCGTGCCAACAACTTCGCCAGTCGCAGGATTATATACCGCCAGGGTTTCACCGCTCTCGGCATCAACCCAGTCTCCATTAATAAGCGCCTGCCGTCGAATCAGCGCGGTGTCGTTAATGCGCAACATAGTTATCCCCTCCTGGATAGTCGTAGAAAATTGGCACAGGGAGTTGTTTCCATATTTTGGATGCTATTTATGGATCGAAATCATATGGTTATGTGTCATGCCTTATGGCCGCCGGGATAAATACCTTATACAACCTTCTTAAATTCTATATTTTCTTTTTGGTAACCGGTTTGAAACTCGGCGAAGGGCTGCCACTTGATCGATTAGTCTCTTTACATTTTTGCCGAGGGTAATTTCGACGTCCTGGAAATTATTTCCCCAACTCGAATAAATGGTGGCCAGATAGTCGACAATAGTCGGTTGATCACCGGTGATGTAGCTTTTCGTCTCCAGTTCTTTATCGAGAATTGCCCATAAACTGGATACATAGTCAGCTGATTGTTGCAGCACCTCTTTTTTCTCACTTTCATCCATTTGTATTTTATACTGAATCGCAAACATTCTCCCATAGGCAGGGTGCAGCGTCGCATAATCAAACATTAACCACCGGAGGAATTCTGCTTTTCGGGAGAGGTCGGCAGGCAGCATTGGTGAATCGTGCTTCTCAAGAAGGTAGAGCACAATTGCCGCGCCTTCTGTAATGATCTGGCCATCCATCTGTTTTTAAAGCCGGCACCTGGTTGGTCGGTACGATGTCTGAATAATTCGGTACGTCTTCACGTTTAACGGGCGTGTAGTCAAGCCGGAGCTTCTCGAGCAGGATAGTGATGCCTGAAGAACATGACCCGGGAATAGTATAAAGCGTGTACATGATAACTCCTTTTTTGTGGGGATATTTCTTGGAGGCTATACCAGGTTCTGCACTGGTCTATAATTTGTTTATTTAATCGCTGTAATGCGATTTTGGGTTCGAACAATCTTAAAAATTAAGCATTATTTGCAGTTAAACAACGCGGCTGGCTGTCGAAGATAGGCAGGTAAATCAGGGCAAATTCTTGTAAATGGCCTGTATTTCAATAATCATTAAAGATCCTTTATAACTAGAGACACAGGCTCATTCCCACCCGCAGGTATATGGGACGAAAGCTGTTATACTATTTAATATTGTGGTGCTTGAACAATATTTACCCGCAGAAGAACGGATTCATGATTAGTTTTGTATCTGTTTGTAAGCAAATACCTCTCATAAACTGGTGGTTTTCATAGGTCTACTGGGAGGAAAACGATTGTGGGGTGATCTTGGTGTATTGGTCTGTTTGCAAGAAACAGGGAAAAATAAAAAAATCGATTGAAGGGAAATTATGAGTAATCGCGGGAAAACAAAATTTCAGATTAATCTTCGCCGGCATTTGCGGCAGCGTGCTGTCAAAGACGATCTGGTTCACCTGATTTGTGAAATAGCTGAAGCGTCTAATTATATTATCAACTCGATTCGAACCGGAGATCTGGGTGTTGCCGGGACATCAAATCTTTATGGTGAAGAACAGTTGGAACTCGATGTTCTTGCCGATCGCATTATGACTAAGCGTCTTCTCCATTCCGGAGTGGTGGGCAACGTTTTATCCGAGGAGGCCGAAGATATCGTCTGTCTGTCAACGAACTGTAATGGTCTTTATTCGGTAGCCTTTGATCCCCTGGATGGGTCTTCTCTCGTGGATGTGAATCTGGCCGTCGGCACGATCGTTTCCATATTCGAGGGGTGTAATCTTCTGCAGCCGGGCAGGAAACAGGTGGCGGCCATGTATATTCTTTATGGTCCGCGTACCACGCTGGTTTACAGTACCGGTGACGGGGTGCATGAGTTTGGTATGAACCAGTTGATGGAATACACCCTTATCAAGGAAAACCTGCAGATCAAACCACAGGCCAATATCTACTCCCCCGGAGGCTTGCGCAATCTTTTTACTCCAGCGATCGAGAGTTATGTCCGGGATCTGGAAAAACGTGGCTGCAAGCTGCGTTATAGCGGGGGGTTTGTTCCCGATATCAACCAGGTACTTATAAAGGGCAGTGGGGTGTTTATGTATCCACATCTGCACGGCCATCCAAATGGCAAGCTGCGCCTCTCTTTTGAATTAAATCCCATGGCTTTTCTGGTTGAACAGGCAGGTGGTGCCGCCTCCGATGGGCATGGCCCGATTCTTGACCGGGTTCCCCAGGGCAAGGATGACCGGGCCCCCATTTTTATCGGATGTAAAGAGAGAGGTTGCCCTTGCAGAAGAATATATAGCCAGCCTGGCAGAATGACAGGAGATCAAGTCTTTTTAGGCAAAGTGTTCCGCTTCCATCTCTTCTCTGTAGGTTCCAGAACGGGCGGCTCCGTTACATTTGGCTCTGTGCAGGAGTGTTTTCTGGGCGAGCTCCCGGTTTGTGTCTTTGCCCCGCCAGGTGAGCAGTGTTTTTTCCTGAAGCGCCCGGCCGTAGGAAAAACTCAGTTCCCATGGAAAGGTGCCAAGACGATTCATGGCGTTCAGGTGGGCAGTGGCCAATTCCGGGCTCTGTCCGCCGGATAGAAAAGCAATACCAGGTACCGCTGCTGGAACAGTTACGCTTAAAGCAACGGATAGTTGCTTTGGCAACGGAGTCGATATCTGCCTGATCCGGATTGTCAAGTCCTGAGGTGACCATGCTCGGTTTCAAAATCATACCTTCAAGCAATACTCCGTGACCTATCAGTTCTGAAAATACCTGATGCAGCGTCTTTTCCATGACCCTCTCACAGCGACCGAGGTCATGGCCACCGTTAATCAATACTTCCGGCTCGACAATGGGGACCAGCTCATGGTGTTGACAGATGGCGGCATATCGGGCGAGAGTGTGGGCGTTGATTCTCAAACAGAGTGGTGTCGGCTTGTGGTCGGCAATACTGAGGACAGCGCGCCACTTCGCAAATCGAGCCCCAAGCTGTCGGTATTCCTCAAGACGCATTTCAAGTCCGTCTAATCCTCTGGTCGCTTTTTCTTCCATAGTCCCTGGAATATTGACAAGTCCCAAATCAACCTTAATTCCCGGGATGATGCCTCGATCAGACAAAAGCTCAGGGAAGGGTTTTCCCTCAAGGCTGTGCTGGCGAATGGTTTCGTCAAAGAGAATGACTCCGCTGATATATTCATCGATCCCGGGTGCGGTAAAGAGAAGGTCACGGTAGCTCCTGCGCGTCTTTTCTGTCGACTCGACATTGATGGAATTGAATCTTTTTTCAATGGTTGGCGAACTTTCATCTGCCGCTAAAAGGCCCTTGCCCTTGGCGACCATAGCTTTTGCTGTCGATTCAAGTGCTTGGATATTCATATCTGTTCAATCTCCTATATAATTGGGTTGGAGTAGATCCGGCTGCTGCGGTGGTGTTTGTAGCTTGCATGGAATGGCAGCAAAATCCGAACAAACAACTACTGCTTCAATAAGAATAATTTGAATAATTATAGTGTGATGCCAGTAATTCGATCACCATTGCAATTGGTAATGAGCCTTGGCATGAGTGGCCCTGGTCAAGATTGCAGGAGCAATGGCATTGCTGGTACTGCAGAGTACTGTAAGCATAGGATTTTGGTGAGGCAAGAGAGATCACCATACCTGCCCATCGTATCAGGTATCCGATACTGCCTGAGATTATTGTCGAGAAACCGGTGGATCCCTGCTGTCTTGCCTGTGATAAGGAAATGTATCAAATTCTGCATCATAGCCTATTTGCGCCCCGGGATTTTGATGTTTCGCCGTATTTTCAGGTTAAGAAGCCCACTCTGGAGTATGGCTTTGGGCCCCCATGCCTTTGTCTGAAGTCCGCACTAAAGAAGCTGCAGAGCAACCAGCCTTTATTCTACGGGGCGACTTGTTGGGGGATATCAAGCCCCAGCGGCAAAAGGATCTGACGATTGAAAAGCTCTTGAACATGAGCATCGGATGCATGACCGATAAACTGCGCTATGGTTTCTATTTTTTCGGCATAGTACAGGGTGTTGTCTCTGCAGACATCTCTAGCCTGCTCGATTCCCTGCCAGTTCCGGTCATCCTGAAATTTTTGCAGGGCATCGGATATTTCCGGAAAAAGCTCTCTGCGCAAACCATCAAGAAAACCGACATAGAAGCTCAGCGAAGTCTCCAGTTTTTCACTGATGAGATGAGACAGTAAGCCTCCTGGGTGGGTATCGGCCAGGATGTCTTTAATGGAGCGACTGACCAGCTCATATATCGAACCCGGGAACCGGGAAATAATTTTCTGCAATACGGAACTGTCAAACGTTGTTTGCAGCAGTTCACCCACCTCGTGATAGATAAAAAGGTCCAGTTCCGCATCAACGATCTGATCGAGCGTAAGCTTAAATTTTTGCTGATTCAACTGGCCGTCCTGCAATAATCCATACAGGTTGAGGGCATGGTGAAATGAGCTTCGACAGGAAGAACGCAGCTCCTGAATATAGTCCCATAAAAAAAACCGGAGGGGTTCTTTTCTGATAAAAATTGAACCTTCCTGTGCCATCGCAAAAGGGCTGGCCATTTCCCTGGCTCTCTCTTTGCCCAGAATGAACACCGGGAGACCGGCGACTGTGCGCTGTTCAATCTTTTCCGCCAGGAAAAAAACGGCTTTCAGCGACCTGCCGTATCCGGCACCATACACCATCTGATCACCATCGAAATGACGATTTATTCCCGATATATCATCCGGCAAGTATGTATAGCCGTTGATATTGAGGGGACGATATGGTTCTTCAGCTATCGTTTTCCAGTAATTTTCCTTGGCCTCGATCCAGTCCAGCAGATCACCCGGTTCTGGCTCCTGCCATGGATTTAGATCTTTTTCCCATTTGTAAAGGTTGCGAAGTTTCAGAACCATAGTACACATGGTATAAATTCCATGATCCCTGGCGTCGGAAATATTGCAGTTATGTTGAATGTCTGTAACTGCTCTGCCATTCGGATGTACGGTGGTCATACTTTCCTCTATCGCGGTCAATTTTTTTCTCCCATTGCCCCCCGAGACAGATCCTTGCAAGGATCGGCAGGTAAAGGTCATATAACCTTAGTCTCATCCTGCACTATAACCATTGCCAAAAATGAAGATTGCTATCCCCTTTGGGGGGGGAGTACGACGCCATCAAGCTTAGCAATGAAATATGGCATCCGGGGCGGGGGGCATTTTAAAGCCGGTCCCGTCCCCGGGAGGCGACACTTCAAGGCCAAGGATACTCAGGAATTATAAAAGGATAGCTCAAGGATGATAAGTTCGTATAAACCTTAATTTATCGATGGATAATTTTTTTTCGCTTATCAAAGCTGCGGGTCAATGTTTCCCGGCCCGCCGCAATCAGGGGTGTAACAGCTGACATCTTTAAAGGCACAGTTTTTCTTGCAGGCTGGGCATATCTCTGGTGGAGTGGGGACTTGAATGGTATTGCCACATTCCAGGCACTTCCAGAAAGGATCCAGGTTTTTGGCTTGGGCTTCTTGCTGTTTTTCCGTCATAATTACACCATTTTCTCTATTATTGGTTAGTCTGGCCCGTTTCCGATTTTTTGTGTATCGTGCCAGGAGTATCGAGCGCCAAAAAGAAATCATTCTTTGTAAAAGCAGTATGCGATAATCACCCCCAGTTTTTTACTGGAAAAATTTATACTGCCATCTGTTTTAATTGAGCTTAACCGAAAATGTTTTGGCTGGCCCTTCCGGGCATCTCTTTGTCCAAGGATTCTTATTTTGAAACCTTTAGTAACTGAAATGCACCTTATGTCAGGCAAACAGTAAGAATAAAGCCTAGCGGTGACAAGGCTTGAAACAAAAATTCTGTGCGCCTCCGAACAACTTGGCAAAAAAATCACTGGTGCCCCCTTTCTTTACACAACATTTATTATTTCAGTTAGTTGTCGTCAAAGCCTGGCGGTTTTTTCCGAATAGACAAACTATTCCGTTATGCCGGAAATTGTTTTCATAATTCAGAACGAGGAGAATTGAAGATAGACCTATTCTATTTGTGGACCACAAGAAAAATTCTAGAGGCCTTGTTATTACAAGGTTGTTAATTTTATCACCTATACGGGCATATTAATTGCTAGGGTTTTGTGCTAGAGACAAATTCGAACGATTTCAACAGGTAATGGTTCCAGGTGGTCTCTAAAGAGAGCAACAGACAACATATCAGCAATTGGAATGCGAAGCGAAACAGCCGAGTGAACGAACAGTGCTGCTGTGGTTCAGTAAAAAAAAAACAGTGAAATGTCAAAGGATAGTGCAGTATTTTTTCATCCTGTCAAAGGGTTCTTGATGGAAAAGATTTCAATAACGAGGATGCTGCTATTATTAGCAGCCGGAATACTCATTTGGGCACGTGAGGCAGGAGTTCATGCTATCGATGTGCCTCATAGTTCACTGAGTGCAGCAATGTTTGATACCTCGCCACATGAATTGTATACGCGTCTGGTTAGCTGCCTGGTGATTTTATTTATGGTCCTGGCCTACTCCCGAAAAAAAATCATTGAGGAGCAGCGGGCCCAGAATGAAAGTATTTTTGATAATGTTATCCCGATTTGTGTAACCGGCCTGAACTACGAGATAATAAAAGCCAATAAAGCATATTGGCAGCACCTGGGGGAAGAACAGGGCATAGAACAATAAAATGCTATGAACATAGACCTGGTAAACATTGCCATACAGAATACTGTGCGGTGACTCGGGTAGTAGTGGCGATAAGATATATACCTGTGAATCTCGCAAGAAAGATAACGATGAGAATACAGTATTTTTTAGTAACGGCAACCCCATATTTTAATTCAGAGAGAAGGATGGTCGGGGTCATAGAAACGTTTCAGGACATTACTGCCCAAAAAAATCTGCAACATGAAAATGAAAAATTGATAATGATCTCCAGGAAACGTTGGCAAAAGTTAAATTGCTAAGCGGGATTCTTCCCATTTGCGCTTCGTGCAAACAAATAAAAAACGACCAGGGAGTCTGGCGGAGGCTAGAGGATTATATTGCAATTCATTCGGAGGCAACATTCAGTCATGGCATATGTCCTGACTGTGCAAAAAAACTATATCCTGATATTTCCTTATCAATCCCAAAAATTCGCGATCAGCGCAAAATTTTCAGCAAGACAAACGAAGAACAGTCGTCTCTCTGCTATCTCTTAACCATACAAATCCGTCCAGCTTCCCTTTATTTAAAAAGCTACATAGCCGGATAAGCCGGGAGAGCAACTTTTGATTTTTGCCCCGAGGTCCGCATCGGGTCTTTGTCTCATATGCATTTTTCTCTCCCTGCATTCATGTCATTGTTTTAATTTTGTTGGCAGAAAAGAAATATTTATCCTAAGTTGTTTGGATAATTTTCAAAATACAAAATTGCATGTGCCGGCTTGAGCGGCATTGGCACGCATAGAAGAAAGGAGAAACCTTGGACGAATTCGTAACCCTGACCTATAACGGAAAAGAAGTATGGCTTCCGGTGGTTACCGGAACTGAAGGAGAAAAAGCCATTGATATATCCAGGCTGAGGGCTGAGACCGGATTTATTACCCTTGATCCTGGTTATGGCAACACCGGCAGCTGTCTGAGCGCTATTACCTTTATGGACGGAGAGAAGGGGATTCTGCGCTACCGGGGTATTCCCGTGGAACAGCTGGCCGAAAATTCCTCATTTAAAGAGACTGCCTACCTGCTCATCAACGGCAGACTTCCCACCAGGGCCGAGCTGACCAAATTTTCGGTGATGCTCAACGACAACAGCCTGGTCCATACCGATTTAAAGGCCTTTTATCAGAACTTTCCCAGGGCGTCGCACCCCATGGGCATCCTGTCGTCAATGGTCAATGCCTTGAAAAGCTTTTACCCGTCGCTTGATACCCTGGAAGAGGAAATCACCATTACCATGACCCGGTTACTGGCCAAAGTGCGCACCATGGCCGCCATGTCCTATAAAATTTCCAGAGGGCACGAACTGGTTTTACCCCGGCCGGATCTGACCTATTGCGAAAATTTTCTCAACATGATGTTTGATACCCCGGTAAAGCCTTATGAGATCAAGCGAGAGGTGGTCAGCGCCCTGAGGGTGTTCTGGATCCTTCATGCGGACCATGAACAGAACTGTTCAACTTCCTCTGTCCGCATGGTGGGCAGCGCCCGGGTCAACCTGTATGCCGCCATTTCTGCTGGTATCGCCGCTCTTTGGGGGCCACTGCACGGCGGGGCCAACCAGGCGGTTATTGAAATGCTCACTGATATTCAAAATGATGGCGGCAATTGTGCAAAAGCTGTCCAACGAGCCAGAGATAAAGATGATCCTTTCCGGCTTATGGGATTTGGTCATCGGGTGTATAAAACCTATGACCCTCGGGCCAAGATTATGAAGAAGATGTGTGATAACCTCCTGGAGTCCATGCAGATAACAGATCCGCTGCTGGATATCGCAAGAGAGCTTGAGGAAATTGCTTTAAAAGACCCCTATTTTATTGATCATCAATCTCTATCCCAATGTTGATTTTTATAGTGGGATTGTTTTAAGGGCCATCGGTATTCCCACCAATATGTTCACGGTGATGTTTGCCCTGGGCCGGCTTCCCGGATGGATTGCCCAGTGGAAGGAAAGCACGGATGACCCGAACTGGCGGATCGCTCGACCCCGCCAGATCTACACGGGTGAGCTGGAATATGATTATGTTCCCATTCATGCCCGCTAGAGCCTGTCGGACTATGCCCTTTTTTCCTATATTTTCGTTGTTTGCGAAAATTTATGCTCGCAATATTACCTATATGGCTGTGCTTAATTTTCAAAAAAGCCTCGATCTAAAAAAAAATGCCTATAATCCGACAGGCTCCTAGCAGCTGAATCAAGGCCGGGCTGTTAGGCTCGGCCTTGCTTTGAATCGTCAGGCAGCCGGAAAAGAAGCTTTATAGGTTTTCAGGTTTCTAGAGTTGTTTCAGTGTCAAAACCCTGTCTTCCGCCGCAACAACCCCCCTGTCAATCTGTCCATGGTTAAACAGCAGGATAAAGAGCAGCCAGCCATAACAGAGTACCGCCGAGAATTGCCACAATAGGGTAAAAATAACCCAAGGGGGCAGAGGATGAGGACTGTCAGCCAATGGAGCAGAATCACATTCTGGGAATGGAGCCGGATAGGGAAGTCGCCATGTCTGCTGATTACTGCAAGGCCACTGAGGTTCCAGCCGTAAAGAGCTGTAAAGGCGTGCATCCTGAGGAGGGGTAAGGTGTCCTGCGGATTGTACGAGTCAGAGAAAGCCAAAAAAATATAAAGTATACCGGTGATAGATGTTACCAGCAAAAAGAGAATCCCTGAGGTGAGAAAGGCTTTTTGCTGCAGGCGAATTCCCTGGCTCCAGTAGAGATAGAGGACGAGGGAAACGGCCAGGAATAAAATAGAAGCGATGGCCACCTGGGGAATAAACCAATTCGCCAGGATAAACAGAAAGAAAATAATAACCCCCAGATTGATCACCCAGAACGACAGCTCTTTAAAAAAATGGGTCGGAGAAATTGGTATGGTTTTTCATCAGAGCAAAGATCGCTGACATGCTGATCAGGGAGATGGGAAAGGAAAATCCGAGAAAAAAAGTGTCAAGTTTGAGCTTTTCCAGGACGAACCAGTGGCCAAACTGACTATTGAGGATGGCCAGGCTGGACATCAACAGCCCTAAAGAGAGACAAAGAAGTGACGCCTGATGAAATTTCCTGGAAGTACTTTCCTTGCCGGAAAAAAGTGCTCTGGGGATGCAGCTCCCGAAATGGTCCACCCGAACCTTTTCGATAATTATTGCCAGCACCAGAGGAATTATCAGAGTAGGTTCATACCACCCCATAAAGGCGCACAGTGCAAAGGCCATAGACAGCAGTAAAAAGGCCAGTGCCTTTTTGCTGAGCCGTCGGGTATCTTCGGTGAAATAGATGAGCAGGGTGCCGCCGCTGCACAGGTTAAAAAGAAAAATATGCAGCCGCTCAAAATTCATCACCTCCGGTGCAATAACATGATGGAGAAAACCACAGGTCATGGCCGTGGTCATTATTAGCCATAAAGTTATTTTAAACTGTTGGTTCAATTTTTCCCGCCAAATCTTTATATTACCTGATTGTATATTTCATGCCCTATTCTTTTCCCAGCAGACTTCTTCAGCGCCACTCTCCAGAGTAGGGTGCCGGAACTTGAAGCCGGAATCCTGCAGCTTTTGTGAAGACACACGACATCCCGACAGTAATATTTCCGAGGCCATCTGTCCATATATCATCTTCAAAAACCAACCGGGCAGGGGAAAGAGGAGCGGACGTCCGGTAATACGTGCCAGTGTCTGCATGAATTCCGCATTAGTTACCGGCTGTGGCGCCACGATATTTAGAGGGCCTTGCAGGGAGGGACAGCTGAGGGCGTGGAGCATCGCGCCAACCATATCATCTCTGCTGATCCAGCTGATATACTGGTGGCCATTGCCGAAACGGCGAATAAAGCCAAAGGGGGAGGCGGCAAGAATGCGCTGCAGGGCGCCGCCACGCGGGGTGAGCCCGATCCCGAGGCGCATAAAAACAGTTCGGATACCTGCATTCCTTGCCGGCTCTGTACCTTTTTCCCAGAGTTTGCATACCTCGGCAATAAAATCGTTGCCCGGAGGGTTTGTTTCATCGATCACCCTGTCCCGACCATCGCCATAGTATCCGACAGCCGAGGCACAGAGAAAAACCTTTGGCGGCTCGCTCCCGGGCGGCAAGAGTTTTGGCCAGGAGCGTGGTTCCTTTTATCCGGCTGTCGATCACGCGGCGTTTTTTCTCTTCCTTCCATCTTGAGAGACCAATATATTCCCCGGCCAGGTGAATAACCCCATCGATTTCGGGAAGATCGTCTCTCATCCAATATTCCTTCTGCCGGATCCCAGTAGATTTCACCTTGTGCAGGATCGGGGCGCCGCCGAACCAGAGTAAAAACCTTGATGTCCTCCGGTGGTTAGAAGCGGCAGCAGGTCCCGGCCGATGACTCCGCTTGCCCCGGAAATGAGGATTCTAAGAGGGGTAGTGCTGCAGCGCTGATGCAGTTGTGATATCTTCCTCAAGCAGTTTTTGTCCGGTGGTCAAAAAGTTGTCTGTAAGCTTTTTATGGACATAATTTTTTATAAAGCGGGGGAGAAAACTGTGTCCCGGCAGAGAATATGCTACGTGATCTTTTAACACCGCACCCTGGTCTAGAGTTGCTGAAATAATGGCTGTGCGACCAGCTGGCAAAGGGGCCTTTTTCCTGGACATCCCTGAACATTTTTCCTGGTATATTTTCAGTGTGGCGGGCCCGGATAGCGTATAAGGAAAAGGGCCTGCGTGCATTTTAAGCACAACCATGCCGCCTGCTTCAATCCCGCCATGCCGGGCAAGAACCGATATGTTCTGCCATGGCGGCAGGAGTCGCTCAAGAGCACCTTTTCTGCTGTGCCAGTTGTAGAGTTCTTCGGCGGTAGCAGGGATATTCGAGACTGGTGTTCGAAAAGTGCTGGTGATAGGTGTTTTTGCATGGCAGGGATTTTTGGGCTAGACGCCTAGATATCTGGATTGCAGTTGGGGGTTGGCGCGCAACTCCTCGGTGGTGCCGTGCCAGGCAATTATACCCTTTTCCATGATATAATGATGGTCGGCAATTGCCATTAAAGCGTCGATATTTTTATCGACGATAAGAATTGCCAGTCCTTTGCTCTTTCAGTATATCCAAGCCGCGCCAGATCTCTTTGCGGATCAGCGGGGCCAGTCCCTCGGTGGCTTCGTCGAGAATCAACAGTCGTGGATTTATCATCAGTGCTCTGCCCACGGCCAGCATCTGCTGTTCACCACCTGAAAGCTGATTGCCGTAATTGTCGAGTCTGTCTCGCCAGTCTTGGGAAAATGGTCAGGATATCATCCAGGCTATAAGGCTGAGGTGATCGCTGGTAGTTGGCAGGCTGTGGCGATGAGGTTTTCCCGGACCGTAAGATTGGGAAAAATCTGCCTTCCTTCGGGGACGAGGCCTATTCCTAATCGGGCTATTCGGTAACTCGGGAAGTCGGTGTATCTCCTGCCTGTAAAATGGATTGTGCCTGAGTCGAATCGGAGTAAGCCCCATGATCGAACGAATTGTGCTGCTTTTGCCCATGCCGTTACGACCAAGCAAAGTGACTACTGCCGATTCTTCAATGTTGCAGAGAAACGCCGAAAAGTGCCTGACTTGGTCCATAGTAGGTTGTTATCTTGTCAACCTGGAGCATCAGATCCTCCTCCCCAAGATAGGCGGCTCGGACCTTTTCGTTGCGGCGGATTTCATCAGGCGTACCGGTGGCCAGGTTTTCGCCATACACCAGAACCGTCACGCGATCGGCCAGGGAGAAGACAACATCCATGTCATGCTCGACCAGGAGAATGGTAAATTTTCCTTTAAGCCGACGAATAAGTTTGGTGAGTTCTGTGGTGCCGCCGGGTCCCATGCCGGCCATTGGTTCATCAAGGATAAGAGCTCAGGATTGCCAACCATGGCCATACCTACTTCGAGCTGTCTTTTTTCACCATGGGAGAGATGCATTGCCGGCAGATTCGGCGCGATGGAGAAGGTCGACCTGTTTCAAGGGCAGCTGTCAGATTTTCTTTTACCACCGGCGATCGTCTCCAGTGTCTCAAAAATCTAAAATTATGGCCGGATTGGGCACAGATGGCAAGGCCCATATTCTCAGCCACTGTCAGGTTCTCGAAGATATGGGTGATCTGAAATGATCTGCCGATGCCCAGCCGGGCCCGCTGGTGGGCTTTTTGCCCGGTAACATTCACTCCGTTAAACAAGATATCGCCGGAATCGGGGAGGATATCGCCGCTTAACTGGTTGACAAGGTTGTCTTTCCCGCACCATTTGGGCCGATGAGGGCGTGGATATGATTTCTGGTAACGGTGAAGGAGAGATCGTTTGTCGCCTTGAACGCTCCAAAGGACTTACAGAGTCCAGCTACTTCAAGCAGTATCCTAGCCATCCTGTCTGGTGCCTCCGGCCACAAGTCCGAAAAGTCCATGTTTGGCAAAAATCACCACCAGGATCAATACCGGGCCCATATAGACCATCCAGTGTTCGGTATACATTGCCAGCCCCTCCTCGAGCAACAGGAAAACCGCGGCCCCAAGTACGGGACCAAAGAGTGTGCCCAAGACCGCCGAGCAGGACCATGACCATCAGTTCACCGGAAAGTGTCCAGTGCATCAGGCCGGGACTGATGTATTCCGTTTGATTGGCAAGCAGTGCACCAGCCAGTCCGGCACCGCCACCGGCAATCATAAAGGTTGCCAGTTTATAGCTGGTAGCGTTGATCCCGAGGCTCTTGATTCTTCTGTTCGTTATTGCCGGCACCCCGGATGATAAGACCAAATCTGGAGTTGACCAGCCTGTAGGTGAAGAGAAGAAAAAGGCAGAGCGCAGCCAGGCAGAGATAGTAGAATTGCAAATCAATCTCCAGGTCAAGTCCGGGAAAAGAATTTCTCGAATAGAGGGACAGGCCGTCGTCACCCCCATATTTTTCCAGCGAGACAAAAAAATAATAGAGCATCTGGGCAAAAGCCAGGGTGATCATGATAAAATGCATCCCTGTGGTGCGCAGGCTGAGAGCCCCGATGACCAAAGCGGCAAAGGCTGCGACGAGCATCGCCATAGGCAGGACAACCAGGCCGTTGTCACTCCCGGAAAGGAAAAAGGGTGCAGTGAATATGGGAGTGGCTTCAGAGCTGTGAAAATGGAAAATTCCCACTACATACGCACCAATTCCGACAAAAGCGGCATGGCCGAGACTGATCATGCCGCTGTATCCCAGAAGCAGGTCAAGACTTACTGCGGCCAGGGCGTAGATGAGAATTCTGCTGCCCAGGGAAATCAAATATGGTTCACCTGTGAACTCTGGCCACAATAGGCAAAAAAAAGAGCAAGAGTGCAGCCACATCCTATTACCACATTTTTTCTGCTAATAGACCATCGACATTATGCGTGGGCAGGAAAGAGGCCACGGGGTTTCCAGACCAGGATAGCGGCCATGAGAATGTATATGGCCATTGAAGAAAGTGAGGCGGCAAGGCTGTTTGCTGTCGAAGATTCCAATATAAGTCTGAGAAGGCAGGCAGAAAGGCCCGGCCGAGGGTATCAACCATTCCGACCAGCAGGGCCCCGACCACTGCCCCCCGGATGGAGCCGATGCCGCCGATAACGATAACCACAAAAGTAAGGATAAGAATACTCTCTCCCATGCCCGACTCTACGGCCAGGATAGGCCCGGCCATGATTCCGGCAAGGCCGGCCAGGAGGGCGCCTAAACTGAAAACCAGGGTGTAGAGCAGGTTGATATTGACGCCAAGTGCGCCGACCATTTCTCTGTTTGAGGCACCTGCCCTGATTTTCATACCGGCTCTGGTTTTGGCAAAAAGCAGCCACAGAGAGAGGGCGACAAACAGACCTACGCCGATAACTGCCAGACGAAAGGCGGGGTAGGGTAGACCGGGCAGGATTTCGATGCTGTTTGCCAGGCCAGCGGGTACGTCCATAAAGAGCGGCTGTCTTCCCCAGATGATGAGGGTAAGTTCATTGAAAAACATGATCAGCCCGAAGGTGGCCAGGACCTGGTCGAGATGTTCTCGTTTGTAGAGGTGGCGCAGAATGACAACTTCCACAATCGCCCCCACAAGGGCAGCAGCACCAAGTGCTGCCGGGACGGCCAGGAGAAAGGAACCGGTCTGGGCCGCAACCGTAGCACCGACATAGGCCCCGATCATGTAAAAGCAACCATGGGCCAGGTTAATTACCTGCATGATGCCAAAAACGAGGGTAAGACCGGCTGACATCAAAAAAAGGGTGATGCCGAGCTGCAGGCCGTTGAGTAACTGTTCAATAATAAGAAGCATAATAAAGGGTCCCCGAAGGGACCCGGTGATAAATCACATTTTACATTCTTCGGCGTAAGCATCTACGTGATTGGTGAAGACTTTTTTAATGGTCTTGTTGGTAAAGCCGTTTTCTGTCTTGGATGACTTCGCGGATATAAATATCCTGTACCGGGTGCTGGTTTTTGCCGAAGGAAAAATTGCCGCGGACGGAGGCAAAATCGGCCTTTTTCAAGTGCTGTTCTGAAAGCCGCCAGGTCATCTACGCCACCAGTAGCCTTTAATGCGGAACCGATTAGCCTGGCTGTGTCATAACCCTGGCTGGCATAGAGGGTAGGTGTTCTGCCGTATGCTTTTTTGAAGGCGGCGACAAACTGCTGATTTGCCGGGTTGTCAAGATCATGGGTCCATTGTGAACCATTTTTTACGCCGAGGGCGGCAGCGCCGACTGCCCCAAGAAGCCGTTCATCAAAGGAAAAAGCGGGACCATATAATAGGGATGGTCTGGTTCAGTCCGGCCTGGGCATACTGTTTGATAAAATTTATGCCCATGCCGCCCGGGAAGAAAAAGAAGACCGCATCTGGGCCTGCTGCGCGCAGCGCTGCAAGTTCCGCAGCATAATCGGATTGGCCAAGTTTTGTGTAGACCTCACCGGCAATATCACCTTTGTAATATCGCTTGAAACCCGCAAGGTGGTCTTTTCCGGCCGGGTAATTTGGCGCAATCAGATAGACACTTTTGTGTCCTGCCTCAGTGACATACTGACCAACCACTTCATCAAGATTGTCATTTTGATAAGAAACGCTGAAATAATTCGGGTTGCATCCCTTGCCGGCAAGCATGGAAGGGGCGGCGTTGGCACTGAGATAAATGACATCGTCTCTGACAACCTTGGGAACTACGGCCATGGCTACGTTGGAAAAGACAATGCCGGTCATGATTTTAATATTGTCTTTTTTTATGTATCTTTCGGCAATCTGCTTTCCTTTTTCCGGTTTACGGCCATCATCTTCGACCAGGAGTTCCACTGGTATACCGCCAAGTTTCCCATCTTCCTGATCAATTGCCAGTTTGAAACCGTCACGAATGTCTTCACCAAGATACCCTGCCTTGGTCGACAAGGTCGTGATCATGCCAATTTTTACCGGCTCTGCTCAAAACAGAGTGTTGACAGCATTATGCCCAGCACCAAAAAGTCCGCTCATAAGTTTTTTCATACTCTCCCCTCTTGTTGAAATTTGGTTGACTCAGCATAACCACTGCAAGAGTCATTGGCTGCCAAGAATTTATGTTAACTGCGCAGACTACAAAGAAACTATAAGAAGATGCAAGAAAAAATATTGATGGTGCTTGCCAAACCCACGATCCTGCAGTGGGTTTGGCTCATGCAGTTAGTCTAGCTGTCTTTTTAGTGAGTATATCTGTTGGAGGATTTTTTTTTACTTCTTTTTTTTGCCAGGGCCAGTCGGCCGGCAGCAGCCCGTTTTTCGGCTTTGGCGATGAGGTGCTGGTGGATACAGACATCGCCTTTTTCATGGTCGGAATGGAGCTGGGTGTAGGAGCCGTCGCTCTGCATTTCCCATACATTTCTGGTATTGGTCAGTTGCAGGTCAAGCAACTCCCGGAGCAGTAACTTGTGCTGTGGGGATGTAACGGGGGTACAGACCTCAACCCGGCTTTCCAGGTTCCGCTTCATGAGGTCGGCGGAACCGATATAGTACTCTTCATCGCCATTGTTCTTAAAATGAAAAATACGGGTATGTTCGAGAAATCTGCCAACCAGTGAAATAATCCTGATATTTTCCGACAGTCCTTTGATTCCCGGGCGCAGACGGCAGGAGTCCCGGACTATCAGATCTGCATGGACGCCGGCCTGGGAGGCGCGGTACAGTGCTTCGACTATATCCCTGTCCACCAGGGCATTGGTTTTAAACTGAATAAGCCCTTTATTGCCCTTTTTCTGGTGGTCGATTTCTCTTTCTATTTTACTGAGCAGGGCCTTTTTCAGCATTTTAGGTGAAGGCAGAATCTTGGTGTAACGCCGCATTGGCGTGTAGCCGCTGGTCAGATAATTAAACAGTTCCGTCAGGTCGGCACCAATCTCCGGATCACAGGTAATAAGGCCCAGATCGACATAGCCTCTGGCTGTTCCTGCATGATAATTTCCCGTGCCTATGTGGGTATATCGGCGCAGTCCGTCATAATCTTTGCGGATAACAAAAATGAGCTTGGAATGGGTTTTCAGCCCGATAACGCCATAGGTGACGTGGATGCCCGCTTCTTCCAGAAAACCGGCCCATCTGATATTGGCCGACTCGTCAAACCGGGCCATGAGCTCAACAACCACCGCCACCTGCTTGCCGTTTTGGGCTGCATCTATCAGATATTGAATAATTCTGGAATCTTTGGCAGTCCGGTACAGGGTCATCTTGATTGCCATGACCTTCGGGTCCTGACTCGCTTCTCTTAGAAACCGTTCAACAGAGGTATCAAAGGATTCGTAAGGATGCTGCAAAAAGACATCCCCGTGTTCCCGGATGGTATGAAAAATGTTTGGGTCGTCGCCTAGAAGCTCGGGGTTATCAACCGGGTGATGCTGGGCAAAGTGCAGATCTGATCTGTCTATCGCGGCAATCTGGAACAGGTCCCTCAGGCCAAGTATGCCGTCAACTGCGTATACATCCTTTGTTTCATCAACGCCGCAGCTCGGCAGCCAGTTTGCCTTTATGGAGGTCAAGCATGTCGCTGCCCACTTCCAGCCGGACGATTTCGGCAAATTTTCTGTCGCGCAGGGCTGATTCAATGACCAGCAACAGGTCGTTGGCCTGTTCTTCGTGTCTCTCTGTGATAGCGTTGCGGGTGACTCTGAAGGTTTCGCAGGTCTCGACTTCCATTCCCGGAAGAAGGAGTTCCAGGTTATTGCCGACCAGATCTTCAAGAAGAATATAGACGTGCTCCTTGCCGATCCTGATAAATCTTGGCAGGTCTGAGCTGGTCGGAATCTTGATTCGATTGAGATAGCTGTGATCGCTGCCTGGATAACTGACACTGACCAGCAGGTTGATTGACAAATTGGAGATAAAGGGAAAGGGATGGGCCGGATCCATACCTTGAGGGGTGAGCAGTGGGTAAATTTCATCACGAAAATACTGGTCAATGTTCTCCTTTTCCTCTTTAGTGAGGTCTTTATATTTTTTAATCTTAATACCTTTTCGAGCCAGCAATCGCTGGAGGTCATTTTCAAGAGCCAACTGCTGGTCAAGAATTTCTCTGACAGATTCGTGACAGAGATCTATCTGCTCCTGAGGCAGACGACCATCAATGGAAAGACTCTTAACGCTGGCACCGACCATTTGTTTCAGTCCGCCGATTCTTTTCATGAAGAATTCGTCAAGATTTGAACCGACCACGGCAAGGAAAAAAACCCTTTCCAGAAGAGGATTGCGTGAATCCTGTCCTTCATGCAGTACTCGTTTATTGAATTCGAGCCATGACAATTCCCTGTTCAGATACCACTCTGATGACTGCAGGTCGAAGATGGTTTGAACTTTCTGGTCGTCGGGAATTTTTTCTTCTGCTCTTCTTCTTTACTGGAGTTTTTGTGGCCATTGTTTATCCGTATTTTTCTGTGAGGGTTGGCGGGGAAAGTAACGAGTTGTTTCTTCATCCTGCCTTGCTTATTATATGGTAACAGATCTGCCAATGAAAAGAAACAGCAGGCGGCGCCATCATTAAACGATGCAGCTGTTTGAAGAGGTCTCATCGCATGCACCTGACCATCTCGGTACTCTCTTTATTTTCAGAAAAAGTTAGATTGTCATGAGGATTTTGTTGTGGTATCATGACGTCATGATATCAATTGTATGATTGAGGAAGGATGAAGAATGACTAAAGAAAGAAAAAGAGCACATCCCTTCGCCTTGACCCACAGGTGTTGAAGGAACTAAATCTTCTTGCAATAGAGCAGGACACCAGTATTCAGGCAATTGTTGAATCTTTGGTGACCGAATATATCAAGCGACATAAAGAAAAGAGTTGAGTGGCCATGGATTCTTTCACCTATCTTATCCCGTTAGCACTGAGTCATAAAAAATTACAAAAGAAATTACCCAATACTGCCCAATACAGGATTTCCTTCAACAAAGGGGAGGAGATGGAAGGCGTACTTCTTGATACCTTTGATGCAGAGATGTTCCACTCGGCCAGGATGCTCTTTCAGGTAGGTGCAATGTTGTATTTTGTTGATCTGCAAACCGGTCAGCAAGTTGAACAGGATACTCCGGCAGGCTGGTCTTTTACCGGTGATCTGCCGGATGGGCCGGTGACATCCTTGTTGAAACGGGTTTCAAAGCTTCGGGCATTTCTTCCGGTGGCAAAAGTCAAACTTCTCTTTGAGCATGGTCTTTTTCTTGATGATGAAGGAAAAACCCGTGCCCGACTTCATAATCTGGCCATTTGTCGTGGGCGAAAAAAAGTAGGTGTTGGCGGTACCCAATACCTCCGTGGATATGGTCAGGCCCATGCAGATCTCTGCCGGTCGCTGGAAAAAATAGGGGCAGAGCCCTGCCAGGATGCAGGACAGGTGTATGAGGCTTTGGGGATTGCCCAAAAACAATATACTGGAAAACCGGTAATCAGAGCTTAACCCTGGATGCGCCTGTCAGGGAAAGCGCCAAGACAATTATCAGGGTTTTTATCCAGACCGCACGCCGTAACGAAAAAGGCATTGTTGCTGATTTTGATACGGAATTTCTCCATGACTATCGGGTCAGTTTGCGGAAAGTCAGGTCGGTGCTGAGTCTTTTTAAAGGAGTGTACAGTCCGGAAGATACCGTTAATTAAAAAAAGATTTTGCCTCACTTATGCAAAAAACCAACACGTTACGTGACCTTGATGTCTATCTGTTAAATAAAGAGACAATATTTTGACGCTGGTACCGTCAGACACCCACGAAGGTCTGGAGATCCTGTTTGATTATTTTTCAGATGAACGGAAAAATGAACAAAAGAAGAGTGGTAAGTTTCTTCGAGAGTCAAGCTCTACCGTAAAGAAATCGACAGGCTTGAAAAACTATTTACCGATGCTTCGGCCCTCCTGGTGGCCCAAAGGGGGAAGAAAATTCTCTGGACTTTGCCTGCCGATTAATTCTTAAACGCTACGACAAGGTTTGTAAAATTGCCCGCAGCATTGATGCAGGACACCGAGGATGAAGTCGTCCATCAGCTTCGGATCAATTGTAAAAAACTACGTTATTTGATGGAATTCTTTGCGCCGCTTTTTCCTGAAAATGAGATTAAAACACTGATCAAAGCACTCAAGCTGCTCCAGGATAATCTTGGCAACTTTAATGATTATTCTGTTCAGCAAATATTTCTCAGGCAGGTGCTGAATGAGAAAATGGTGATTTTTGGCGGTCGGGAAGTTAAAGGTTGCCGAGAGCGTCGGGGCACTTACTGCTATGCTGCATAGTTTGCAGCAAAAAGAAAGGCGGCAGGTTATGAAAAATTTTGTTCGTTTTGACAGTCCTGAAACCCGGGCAACCTTTGCCAAACTATTTACCACCCATGACCAAGAGAAAAGTATCGATGAAAATAATAGCCTGTTACAGTAATAAAGGAGGCGTGGGCAAAACCGCAACTTCTGTAAATCTAGCCTACGCCAGTGCCATGCGCGGGAGAAAAACCCTGTTGTGTGATCTTGACCCCCAGGGCGCTTCGGGCTTTTATTTTCGGGTGAAACCTTCCAAAAAGCTGCAGAACAAGGCCTTTTTTAAGGATGTCAAGGGATTTTTGGATGCCATTCGGGCCAGTGATTTTGATAATCTTGATCTGCTGCCGGCAAATTTGACCTATCGTGACTTTGATATTTTTCTTTCGCGAATGAAAAACAGTCGATCCCGTTTGAAAAAGGCCTTGCGGGAGGTTGATAGTGATTACGAAGTTGTTATTCTGGACTGTCCCCCGAATATTTCATCTGCTGTCCGAAAATGTTTTTAAAACTGCTGATAAAATAGTGGTCCCGGTAATTCCCACTACCTTATCCGTGCGTACCTTTGAACAGCTTAACGATTTTTTCAAGGACAACGAATATCAACGGAAAAAATTGCTGCCGTTTTTTTCCATGGTGCAGAAGAGCAAAAAACTGCATAAAGAAACTATGATCACCTTGCGAAAAAATTATAAGAGCTTACTTAAAAATGTATATACCTTTTTCCACCGAAATTGAGAAAATGGGTGTCCACAGGGCTCCAGTTTCGACATATGCCGGCAAGGATTTCGCTGCCAGTGCTTATCAGGAAATGTGGCGTGAGATTGAAAAGAGAACGAAAATCATGTGATAATATTGAGCGATATCTGGGGCTTTTTTTCATGCGAGTTCCGTTTGCAGGACGAGCAGGAGGAGGTCTGACATGGGGAAGAAAAAAAAGAAAAAGAAAAAGAAATGTTGTGAAAAATACAAAAAGAAAGGAAAACGCTGTTCCGACTGCCCAAAGGCGTAATACAGACTATTAGGGCCGATAAATACGAGAACAGAGGGGCAGAGCAAAAATGTACAATCACTCAAGTAGAGTATTGGTTATCGCGTCGCCATTACGTGCGCTGCACCCCGATACGCCGTCCCTTAATGGATCTGATGACATAGTGCCCCTGGAGAAATAACCTTGGGTTCCAGGTACATCGTAATTGTATCTCTTTGCCCACAATCATTTTTCTGATATCTCTTGGTGAAACATCAAAACCAATCCCATGCGGGGATATGTCGTAAAGATCCACCTCTACATAGGTACCGTCACTTGTCGACACCAGCACTTTACCTCGCTGCTGCTCCCTGGGGGTTACACGACGGTTGAAATTGCCGCGCGTAATCTCCCCACATCTATGACAGCGGATTGATCTGCTCCGGACCTGGGGTGGGATTGCCACCATTCGTTTAGCCTGGCAGGCGGAACACTTAAAGTGTATCCGCCCACTGATTACTCTGAAAGTTTTAGCTTTGGCCATAATATATACTCTCGTGTTGTCAGAAATTGAGTTGTGATGCGGTGCATATACCCTGACTGATAATATGTACCAATAACGTATCCAGGCAGATTTTACAACTCATCGCTGCCAGCCGGTATCCACCCGGCGACAATTGGCTTCGTTGGTTTGCCCGTTGCATAATCCGTCCTCTGCGTACGCATGCTGTTTACGCGTCCTTGGCAATTGAGTCAATGCTTTAAAAGTGTTCCTCTGAGAGATCTTTTTTTCCTGGTATGTAAGTTATTTGTAATAGGTCATTTGTTATGATATTTCATGACGGTAACGTTCTCAATCCGTTGCAGAGTTTCAAAGGCAGTAGGGGAGGATTCTGGATCCACTGGTTTTATGTAGCCATCCTGTCAAAAATTGCCGCATTGGAGTACTACGATTCAGCAATGGCAGGCAGGGTAAGAAAGACGCGGTCTGTATCAAACCGAGTATTTTTATTTCTACATCAGCTGGAGGTCTGCTATGAAGAAAAGTTTTTTTCTTTCTGTTTTCTGTTTTTTTACTCCCATATTACTGATTTCGGTACTCGCATCAGAAGATGCTGTCAAACCTATTGTTATCCGTTTCTCCCATGTTGTTGCCGAAGATACGCCGAAGGGAATAGGCGCGCAAATGTTCAAGAAACTGGTTGAGCAGCGACTTCCCGGCAAGGTCGTGGTGGAAATTTATCCCCGCTCGGAAAAATTTACCGATGAGGAGGCAATAGTAGCCCTGCTCCTTGGTGATGTGGAGATGGTCGCCCCCAGTTTTCCAAAATTTTGCGGTTCAGCAAGGCGCTGCAGATTTTTGATATTCCCTTTATGTTTGAAAATGTCAATGAAGTCCACCAATTTCAGGAGAGTGAGTGCTGGGCTCAAACTTCTTTCTTCAATGGAGGGAATTGGCATAAAAGGTTTGCGCTACTGGGATAACGGTATGCGTGTTTTGTCGGCTAACAAGCCAATAAAGACTCCGCAGGATCTCAAAGGTCTCAGTTTTAGAATCGAATCCTCACATGTATTTCATTCGCAGTACGCCAGCCTTGGCGCCACGACAACGGTTCTGCCTTATAAACGACTAGTTGATGCATTGAAAATTGGCATTGTCGATGGATATGAGAATTCCTGGTCAAACATCCGGGCGAGCAAGCTCTATCTGTTAAGGAGAAATTATACGGAGATCGATCATAGTTTTCTTGGCTATATGGTGGCAACCAGTGTTGCGTTCTGGGAGGGCTTGCCTGATGATATTCGCCAGGAACTTGATCGCGCTCTTGATGAGGTGACCGCCGAAGTAAACAGGCTTGCTGCGGAAAAATCTCTGGCTGACAAGGCCACTCTGCTGCAGGAGGGAATGGTGCAGGTGATATCGCTTAACGAAAAAGAGAAGCAGCAATGGAAAGATCTTTTAGATCCGGTGGCGTTGCAGTTTGCCGGGGAAATTGATCCGCAAATACTCCTTGCGGCGAAACAGGAAAAAAATTGACAGCTTGGGGATGAGATATCTCAGTGGGATGAGAGCAGAAAACACGATTTGTAGAGGTTAGTAAAACGGGAATTAACAGAAAGGGGGGACGTTATGCTTTATAACTATCAGGAAATCATTGTGTACATGTTGGTGTTACCAGTTGTTCTCAATATTTTACTGCCTTTGGCGATGTTGGTGGTATGGCTTGTGAAGCAGGCATTGACGGGTAAAATGCTACCATCTAAAAGCAGTGATGTCATAGAACAAAGGCGCGGATTCCCCAGACGGCATGATGGTTTTGCCCATATTGAGGGAAAATGGCCGGTTTTAAAGCGGATTAAAACTGCCATCCAACACTGAAGCCAAGGGAATGGCTTTTGTTGGAAAATTCACCACTGAGGATGTCGTTGGCTACCTCTCGGTCCTGGTAATGGCAAAAACATAAAAGAGATCGAAGGTGGCTCTGTCTAGGGTGTATCCGAGACCAAAACAATAATTCTGTTGTGAGGCATCTGGGTTGGCAGGAGTCAGTGTGCGGCAGGAACCGGGCTGGATAGGTACGCATAACCGAAACGCACGGCCCAATGGTGATCAATCTTCATTTCCATTCCGGCTTTGGCAATCCAGCTGTCTTTCCATTGCAGATCAATTTTACTGTGTCGAAACCAGCATTGGCGACGGGCTCGTCTACGGTAATCGTCTGACTTTTAAAACTCGACCAGCCAATCCATTCTCCCTCGACAGTCACTGTCCAGCGGTTGTTTGGATACCAGGCGACACCCAGTGTCGCAATATCCGGAAAGTCGAGACTGGTATGGGCATGGCTGTTTATTTTCGAACCGCCGAAGAGCGGCTGCAGAACCGGTGCAATATCTTTCAGTTTAATATCTCCACTGAGGTCAACGGTAATTCCACTCCTATAGGCCGCCCCGATATTGAATTGTGGATGCACCTGCCAGAGCATGCCGACGTTCCATCCCCAGCCACCACCATCCGCTGTGAACTCGCTGGTTCCATCGGTTGCCTGGAGCATCGACTGATCCACTTTTTGTTCAGCATGATTGTATGCCCACAGATAGTCAACACCAAAGGCAATTGACAGTGTCGGCAGAACGCGCCAGGCAACTACCGGGTTGGCCATAAATGTTGCAATAAGGCTTTCCCGGGAAAAATACTGCAAGGTACCATCATCGGCCATTTCCGGCCTCCAATGCCAAAAGGCGAAAAAAACCCTAGACCTAAAGTCACACCGTTCCACTCCAGATCCGAAGTCAAATAGGCATGGGGCACGACAAATATCTGTGACTCTGTTTCCTCGGTATGTCCGTCATCGCCCTTGTAGCGCGTCTTGGGGGCAACGGCCATAGCGCCAAGATACACACGGGTTCCCTCTTGAAAACCTATGCCGCCGGGGTTGTGGGCGATGGCCGAAGGATCGTCGGCAACTGCGGCAAACGCCGTTCCCATACCGGCACCTTTTCCGCCATGGGCCGGGCCTCCTGCCATGGCGGGAGAAGAAAAAAATAAAACTATAAAAAGGATGAAGAGATAAGCGAACAGAAATGTAAAGGAAATGTTCATTTTATGCCGCTATATTATTAAGTCGGTAATGCAGCAGCGAGAATGCAGCGCCATTGCTTCTCAATAATTTTTTTGTAATTAACTGCAACAGCCAGATGGTCATGTCCGGTTGTAAAAGGCCCGTGGTAGAGAGCGAGAGCCTTGGCGAGATAATCGTTTTTTATGGATGAAGATTTGGTTTTCTCAATCTGTTGCCCTAACCACTCGAAATGCCAGCCGTCAACCCAGCAAAGCATGGATTCAGGATTAGTTGTCGGTTCTTAAGAATAACAGCATGGTCATTGTCCAGAAGTTTACGCAGGCGATGCAGGGTTGTGTTGAGATTCTGCATTGCCCGGTCGCCGTCTGAGTTTGGCCATAGCCGATAAGCGGCCTTTTCTTTGAAATACGCCTCTCTGTCCGACAGAGATAAGGAAAGCGAGGAGTTCCAGAGGTTTCCCAGGAGATTTGCCTGAAAGCTGCAATGGCTTGTCATTACATTGGATGGTGAATTGGCCGAGGGTATAGAGCCGTATGGGCCAGGGCCATCGGTCAGAGACCGTCTTTGGGCTGAGGCGGACGAAGGTGCCAGCGTTTGATGGTTTCGGTGACCGTATCTCCTTCAATTCCTGCATCCAGTGCTTTTGCACATAAGGCTCCCACTCGGTTATTGATGAGACCGAACGGCATTGACAACCCATGCTTCCTGGCCAGACCAAATGCTTCGCGAAGGTACTGTTGGCCTTCTTCCTCCAGTTGATTGCGTGCATAGGCGCAGTCGGCGAGCGAGAGCGTGGCGAGATGATGAGTTAAGAGACTGTTTCCCAGTTTTGGTTCCTCTAAAACAGAGCTCAATAGACTTTCGACCTGGTCTTCTTCTCCAAGTTCGAGCAGGAGCTGGGATTCCAGCACCCGGCTGAGGGCAATTGTATGAGGGTTGCCGCAGGATTCGATAAGCATTGAGGCCGTTGCCATGTCTCTTTTCGCCTGGGCAAGATCACCCGCCTGCATTGCATACCAGGCTCAGAGAAAATGATACTGCCCCTGGTCCCAGACGGCAAAAGGCATCAGACGTCTTTTGCATTTTAACAAGGAGTTGGCTCGAACCTGGCTTAACTCGCCCGTTGCCGAGCATGGAATACGCTCTATAGGCCAATATCATGAAGTCATAGACATGGATACCTGTTTTGTCGGCCATTTCTAATGTTTCCGCATGCTCTATCGAGGCATTGTCGATGGTCCCCGGCGATAATGCTGGCTAAAGTAAAGATGGCACTTAATATAAGCTGCATCATGGGCGGCAGATTATCAGTATTTTGCAATGTCTTCAGCTTTGTCTCCGTAACCAGAGCCTTACCAACCTGACCAAACCAATGATAGGACCAGAAAAGATTTTTCAAAAGGTCGCACGTAACCTGGAGGTCGTGACAATGTTCCAGCAGTTCTTCACACTGGTTTTGCAATTCTTCTGATGTCTGGATGACCTTGGTCTCGAAGCAGCAGGGCCATCAACATGCTCGAGGCAAAACGTCCGACAAGCTCTGGATTGTTGTCTCTCTGAGACAGCATCTTTCCCAGACGTTCACCTTCATTAATCCAGTGATCAAGATTGGTGAAACCGCCCCGTAGCATAAAAAAGCTTTCAACAATGGTTGACCAGCTGAGAACTTGACCGGTCAGATCATTGTTTTTCGGTAAACAATTCAAAAGCCATGGTACAGATAGTTCTGACCTTCAGGAGGATTGCTTGTCATTTGCGCGAGGCCCTTCCAGAACAGAAGCCAGGGATCTTTTACTGGTATTCTCTGCAGGCAGAGATTCTATCCATGAGGAAAGAATTGTGTAGCGTCCCTGAGCGATGAGGGCCGGTGCCAGTATCGAGGATGATCGGCGGTCATTGATTCGTGTGCGTCGGCTTTTAAATACAGGTTGATTGCTTCCTCCCTCATTCCATGTTTCTCAAGAATCTTAGCCGCGCGGCAGTGAAGTTAGCGAAGGGTAGAGGCAGAATATTCCCGTGCAGCGGTAACCAGCAGGAACTCACGAAAAAGAGGATGATACTGATATGTGACAGCAGGCAGCTTGACGTTTTTCGATAAAAAAATTATTCCGGCTTAAGTTTTCGAGGATATCCTCGGCTTCCATATCTGTCAGTTCGCGCGGCTATATCAGCCGTCATGTGGGGGAGGAGCGCCGTCTGCAAGAGAAAAGATCGTATTTGAGGATCAGTCTTTGATCAAGAATTTCTGCGGCGAAATAATCAAAAATGTTTTCCGGGGTATCGTCAGCCGGAAACCTGCCGGCGGTAGCCTCATTATCTGAATGCAGCAGCCACAGGACAGCTCCGGCAATCCATCCTTTAGTTATCTGGTAGAGTTGTTCTGGTTCGTTTCTGAGTAGTCCGGTTTCCGGTAAAATCGAGAAATTCAGTAAACTCCTCCGGGGAAAAAGCTATCTGATTCCTACCGATGGGTTTCATGATTCTGTTGGCGATAAATCGTGATACCACTGGTGGCGGATCGCTGCGGCTGACTATTGCGATAGCTATATTTCCAGGAAGTTGTTTTACAGCTGAGGCTATAATCCGTTGTGAGCGGTGATTCCTCCGGGGCCTCCTGGAAATTGTCGAATATCAGCCAGGAATCCGGCTGTATCCGCTGGTAAAGCATTTCAAAATAACGCAAGATAAAGGTCTCTAGATTAGGGAAGGTATTCCGGAGTGAGTAATGGCATCGGTGCATCGGCGGGATCCATCAGCGATGCTGCGGCCATGCCGAGATAGTAGAAAAATGAAGCCGGATCTCCATCCATGGCATCGACCTGATACCACAGACATGGAATGTTTCTTTCTTGAAGATAACTTGCCACGAAGGTTGTTTTTCCTGAGCCGCCTGGACCGGAAATCCAAAAAGCATTTGTCGGCACCTTCCTGTCAAGAAGCGTAAACAGCCGTTCACGGCGGATTACATTGCCAATTATCAATGGGGAAATTTTGCTGATGCTTGCCTGTTGTGTTATTCATAAGGCAGAAGGCGACAATGGGTTGAGGAGAATTCAAGAAAGCTTTTTAAGGACGCTCAAAAAACATATCATATTATTTCTCTTCTAATAAGCTGTATCTAACACATAGCTGGTTCTGTATCAAGCCTTTTTGATGCATTCAGATGCAGATGCAGACTAGTCTCCGATGTAAGCAATTAAGCATCGATCTTGTACGAAAAAGATGCTATTTCAATTGTTGGGTATGCGGCGGCGAAGAAAAAATTTAAGTACTAAAGAAAACTGTGATAAGATTTTACTCACAAAGCAGGTAGTTGATACTCTTATGCGCTATAAACAGGAGAAAGTAGATGGTATCGTTTGGTAAAAAAAATTATTCCATCCAAGGTGAAAACAAAACTGCTCACAGTACTGGGTGTGCTCATTACGCTGATGGTCGCTGTTCCGAGCATTCTGTCCTACAGAGCCACCCTGAATAACACAACTCTGAATCTGGAAGAAGAGCTTACGGCAACTATAGTCACAGGTTCGAGATACGATAACCGTTGAAAAGGCAGAGCAATTGCGACTCCTGGCCCATACTGTGGCCGGGATGCCATCGATTCAGGATAATGTGATGTTTCAGAGCAGAGATGACCTTGCAGATGTGGCCGCACCGCTTTACGAGGGATTAAAAAAGATAATCGACCTCAATGTTTTTCATTTCCATCTGCCCCCGGCCATCTCTTTTTTACGTCTGCAAAAGCCGGAAAAATTCGGCGACGACCTCTCCGGCTTCAGAAAAACTGTGGTCCAGGTAAATGAAAATCAGCAGGATGCAGTAGGGATCGAGGCCGGGGTTGCCGGGTTATCCATCCGTGCGGTCGTTCCTGTGCTGTATCTTAATAAAAAACATGCCGGGTCGGTTGAATTCGGTGCGCCAATAAATGATAAGCTGCTCGGAGCAGATTAAAGCGAGCATCCACGATGATCTGTCCGTCATTGTGCCGGATGGCAATGGTTTTAAATATCAGGCAAAAACCCATGACATGACCATTCCGGAGAAAAAATATCCGTTTTCTGCAGAGAGGTTATGCAGGCCGATGATATTAAAGTTCAACGGGTGTCGAAAAACGGCCGGGAACTGATGACAGCCTATACCTCGATTCGTGATTATTCCGGCAATGGTGTTGGAGTCCTGGCTATACCAAGAGATATCGAGTGCCGTTTTGGCTGCCGCAAAAAAAGCAGCACTGACCTCGGTCGCCATCGGTCTGTTTGCCCTTGTCGTGATTCAATTTTTTGTCTATTTCCTTTTTACCAGGCTTGTTGATCGACCCATTAAAAGCCTTACCGGTCTGCTTGAGTCTAGCCAGTCGGGGTGATTTATCCCGGGAAGTTGATGTGAGCTTCAATTCTGCCGATAAACTGTTCTGAAAAAATGCAGTGTAGGAAAAAAGATTGTTCGATGTATGGCAAAGAAGGGTATTGCTGGGAGGAAGCCGGGTCGGCAGCGGCAAATGTGCAATGTCCGAAGATTGTCAGTGGTGAATATTCTTCATGCAGCGAATGCAAAGGGGTATTCAGAAGTGCCGTGCGTGATGAATTCTCTGAGCTGAGTGCCTATATGCATTCTTTTTTAGCCAATGTGCAGAACCCTTGTAAAAGATGTCAACAGCAACTGTAACAAGCTTAATAATTCATCCCTGGCACTGGCGGAAATATCTGAAAAAATCGATGCCGGATCAACTGATTCTGCGCAACGAGCCAATGCTGTTGCCGCTGCCACCGAAGAGATGAGTTCGAATATGGCCTCGGTTGCCGCCGCAACGGAAGAGGCTGCGGCAAATGTCAATGTGATGACTACCGCTACTGAAGAAATCAGTGCCAGTGTTGGTGATATCCAGCGTTCAACGATGAATGCCAAGGATATTACCGGGGATGCTGTGAGCAGGCAGCGGATATCTCCGAGAAGGTTGATGCGCTGGGAGTGCCGCTCTGGATATCGGCAAAGTGACGGAAACCATTGCCGATATTTCCGCCCAGACAAACCTGCTGGCGCTCAATGCCACCATTGAAGCAGCCAGGGCTGGGGAAGCCGGCAAAGGATTTGCCGTTGTTGCCAATGAAATAAAGGATCTTGCCAAACAGACCGCCCAGGCCACCGGGGAGATCAAAGAACGTATTGACGGTATTCAGCACTCCACCAATGTCACCGTGACCGGGATTAAGAAAATATCCGATATTATTACCGAGATTGATACAATTGTATCCGGCATTGCGGTTTCGCTTGACGAGCAGAGTGCAACGATGACAGAGCTGACAAGCAATATTGTCCAGGCGGGTGAGGGGATCAGTGAGGTCTCCGAAAATGTCGCCCAGAGTTCGTGGTTTCCCAGCAGATTTCTGCAGATATTTCGGAGGTGTATAATGCGGTCAGTGAAATATCCACCGGTACCGGCGATGTCCGTCGAAATGCCGAGGAATTGCGGCTGTTGTCCCAGTCTTTAAAAAATTTAATAGAAAAATTTAAAATTTGATAAGTTCGTAAAAACTTTAATTTTAGATGGATAAGTAAAAAGCTTCAAATTGTAGGCGTGCAATTTTTATATTATTTCGGCGTACATACGGTACGTCGTAATGATACGAAAAATCGCAACAACGAACAAGATGAAGAATTTTTACGACGCCATCATTATTGGGGTGCAATAATCCACCGGCCAAGCTGATCTTATGCCGATCAGCTTGGCCGGTGGGAAAAATTAGTGTGCCTGGACGAATATCAGCTATCCGACTCCTATAAACAGGCTAACTGTTCGTCATATTCTATAAGGTTTCACTGAGATATTCGGTGAATCTGTTCCATGATTTTTTATCAGCATCTTCCCGGTAAGGATGAACCGAATACGGTAAAGGCGTGGGGGGCGCCACTATAAGTGATCATTTCATGTTCGACGTGATTTTCTTCAAGTTCTTTCGCCAGAGCAGCGAACTGGTCCATGGTGACTGATGTATCGGCTGTTCCATGCAGAATGAGAAACTTTCCTTTGGCCGCTGGAATAGTCCTGACCCTCCGGCGTGGCAAGTCCGCCATGAAAGGTGACAAAACCTTTCAAGTCAGCTCCCGAACGTGCGAATTCAAGCACTGCAGCTCCGCCAAAACAATAGCCGATTGCCACTGCGTTGTCGGTGTTCAGTCCTTGGGCTTTTGCTGTGTCCAGTGCAGCGTATAAAAGCTTGCGCATTTTTTGTCGATCTTTATACAGCTCCCCGGTGTGTTGCTTCTTGTCTTCCATTTCTGTCGGACGTACTCCGCTGCCGAAAAGGTCGACTGCAAAAACGCTGTATCCAAGGTCGGCAAGCATCTGTGCCCGCTTGACCTCGTAGTCAGTGAGCCCGTCCCAGTCATGGATGAGAAGAACCAGTGGCGCACCGGGTTTTGTGTTGATGAAATATCCTTCATATGGCTGATCGTCTACCGAATAAGTTATATTTTCTCCGGCGAAGGTGGCTGTGGCAAAGAGAGTCACAAAGAGCAATGAAAATAAATAACGCATAATAAACCTCCTTTTGTAGCTTGTTATTAAGAATTAATTTAGGGAGATAATATGGATAAGAAGCAGGCATGGAAATGCTGCTTCAGTATTGCATACAATAGTATGTATGATGGTCAGGAAATCAATGCGGTTCAGTTATGATGAAAGTCAACAGAGCACAAATACCCGCTGTATATGGGATCGTGTCTTGACGGTTTGTAGTCTTACCGAAACAGATGAGATGAGCGTACACTTTGAACAATCTTTAGGCACTAACTCTTTTTTCGTCGGTGTCTTCGTTCCCGATAGTCTGGTTCGATGTCTAAAGCTTCCACTTCGGTCAGCATCTGCAGGTAGATTGTGTAGCGTGTCCTGTCGATTTCATTTTGTTCGACAAGCTCTATAACCCTGCATTCCGGTTCTTCGCGGTGTTTGCAATCCCTGAACCTGCAGGCTTCCATGCCTGCTTTTTCAAAGCCGGGGAAATAGGTCGAGAGCTGATGGGCCGAGATGTCAACCAGCCCGAAGTCATTAAAGCCGGGAGAATCGATCAGCTCACCGCCATCTCTGAGGAGGTGGAGTGTGGAAACGGTGGTGGTGTTTCGGCCTCGTTTTTTTGTCTCGCTTATCTCCCCGGTTGTCAGGTTGATTTCCGGCAGGAGACTGTTGAGGATGGAGCTTTTGCCGACACCGGTCGGGCCAACAAAAACCCCCCTGTGCCCTTCGCTGAAAAAGGCGCTGAGTGGTTTCAAGACCGGTGCCGTCTTCCGCACTCAGGGTAAATATCTGTACCGATTCCTGGTAAACCGGCTGGATTGCTGCCTGGTACTCTGCAAAGCAGGGAAGATCGGATTTATTTATTATCAGCACAGGGCGAAGGTTGCTGGCACGGGCGGAGACGATTGCCCGGTCGATAAAACCCGGTGGCGGTAAAGGTTCACAGGAAACGACGATACACAGAACATCAAGGTTGGCGCCGACGATGTGCATTCCTCCCCGGGCATCCATGCGGGAGAGTTCTGAATTGCGTTCGAGTCTTGTCAGCACATCCTCCTTTACAATAACCTTGTCGCCGACAACATGGCCTGAATTTCGTTTTACCCGGATCATGCTGCGGTCATTGTCTTCGGAAAACAAAACATCGACGGCAACACCGTAATGGGCCACGATTACCCCTTTTTTGTTCTCTGTCTGTTGTGTGCTCTTTTTTTCAAGATTTCTCCTTTTGAGTTTCATAGGAATGACTCATGCTGGATGTTATATGCAGTAAATAAAATTTTACCGTTCATTTATCTGTGGCAAGTTTTAAAACCAATAAACAGTAAAATTGAGCCGGTACAGGTGTCAAAAACCCGATTTACCATGGGGCGTTGCAGCCAGATTTTAGCCTTGTTGACCATGGCGGCAAGGACACATTGATACAGCATGGCCACAGAAAAATGGATGCCGGCCACCATCAAGGACTGGAATAAAGCGGGCTCATCCGGGTTAATAAACTGGGGCAGAAAGGCCATGTAGAAAATCACTGTTTTGGGGTTAAGTACATTTGACAGAAAGCCTTCCCTGAAGGATCTTGAAAATCGAAAGACTGTCCTGCTTTGATGGAACATTGCCGGAAAAAATATTTTGACGGCCACCGACCGCCCGTTTCCAGCTGCACAGCCCCAGCCATATTAAATAGGCGGCCCCGGCAAATTTAAGAGCATTAAAGGCCCAGGCCGTCTGCAGCAAGATGATCGAGATGCCGAGTGCCGAAACCGTTGCGTGGACAAATAGGCCGCTGCAGATTCCAAGTGAACTCACCGCCCCATCCAGCCAGCCGCCGCGGGCACTGTTTCTGATGATGAGCATGGTGTCCACTCCCGGGGTCAGGGTCAGGAGGGTAACAGCAATGAGGCAGGTGACAAAGGTCTGTGGATCCATATTCCTCTCGATTGTCCATTGATAGAATATTTAATCACGGTATTATACAGTTTTTTGTTATATTGATGCAGAATATTTATAAGAGCAGTCTCTTTTTCGATGCTCAAGCAGGACATAATCTGCTTCACACATGCACAGTGTGATGCCTATACTCTTCAGTTATCATTCACCAATTGAAAAGGAGAAATCATGTTTATAGATCTTTTACGCACGAGAAGAAGTGTCAGACAATTTCAGGATAAGCCGGTTGAAAAAGAAAAGATCGACTTCTGGTCGAGGCCATGCTCCGTTCACCCTCTTCAAGAGGTCTCAATCCCTGGGAATTTGTGGTTGTCACGCGATCCCGAGATACTCGGCGATCTCGCAATAGCCAAACCCCATGGCGCCTCGTTTATTAAAAATGCCCCGTCTGGCGATTGTGGTCTGCGGGGATTCTTCCAAAAGTGATGTCTGGGTTGAGGACTGTTCGATTGCCGCCCTTATTCTGCACCTGGCCGCGACGGATCTGGGGTTGGGCAGCTGCTGGGTACAGCTTCGTAAACGTGAGCATGATGCACAGACTACTTCGGATGAATATGTCAAGAAACTTCTGGGGCTTGGCGAGAATCTGGCGGTTGAAGCGGTAATTGCCATCGGTTACGGCAAGGAAGATAAACCCGGACATTCCCAGTCCTCGCTGCTCTATGAAAAAGTAAGCTATGAGAAATATGGCCGAAAAGAGTAAGCTGGGGCAATGTACTGGTGGATGAGTGTCAAAGCAGAGATTTTGCTGAACGTAACCGAGAGGTATGCTATGAGCTCGTATTATAAAGATCAGGATCCCGAGGAAACCCAGGACTGGATTGACTCCCTGAAAGGGGTGATAGAACAGGAAGGCGGTGAAAAAGCAGACTATCTTCTCTGCCGTCTCACCGATATTGCCAGGGCTCTTGGGGTCTCCACCTCGCCCGGGGTGCTGACTCCCTACTCCAATACCATCCTGCCGGAACATGAAGATTCCATTCCGGGCGATTCGCTTGATTGCCAGAAATGTGGCCGCCTATGTGCGCTGGAATGCCATGGCCATGGTGGCAAGAGCCAATAAAGACGGCAAGGGACTGGGCGGGCATATCGCCACCTATACCTCGGTTTCGGCCATGTATGAAGTCGGCTATAACTGGTTTTTCCGTGGGCCGAACGCCGACTATGGCGCCGATATGATTTATTTTCAGGGACATAGCTCTCCCGGGATCTATGCCCGTGCCTTTGTCGAAGGGAGGCTGGATGAAGAACATCTGCAAAATTTCCGTCAGGAAGTCGGCGGGCATGGGCTTTCTTCCTATCCGCATCCCTGGCTGATGCCGGACTTCTGGCAGTTTCCCACCGTCTCCATGGGGCTTGGTCCGATGGCGGCAATTTACCAGGCCCGTTTCATGAAGTATATGGACAGCCGCGATCTCAAGAAGGCAGGCGACAGAAAGGTCTGGGTTTTTATGGGAGACGGGGAGTCCGATGAGCCGGAATCCCTGGGGGCACTGTCCCTTGCCGCCCGTGAAAATCTCGATAACCTTATCTTTGTGGTCAACTGCAACCTGCAGCGGCTTGACGGGCCGGTGCGGGGTAACGGCAAGATTATTCAGGAACTGGAAGGCCGTTTTCGGGGTGCCGGCTGGCATGTTATTAAATTGATCTGGGGCACCGAGTGGGATGTTATTTTGACAGCGGGATACGGAAGGCCTGCTGATAAAAAAATTCGGCGCCATGGTTGATGGCGATTTCCAGACCATTCGGGCACGCGGGCCGGAATATCTGCGGGAAAAGGTTTTCGGCGACGATCCCCGTCTGATGGCGCTGGTGGAAGATATCAGCGACAGCGAACTCTGGCAGATGACCCGCGGCGGCCATGATCCCCGCAAGGTGTATGCTGCCTATTCTGCGGCAATGCAGTTTAAAGGAAAACCCACCGTCATTCTGGTCAAGACCATCAAAGGGTTCGGCATGGGCCAGGCCGGTGAGTCGGTCATGGTTGCCCATAATGTCAAGAAGATGGATCGTTGACTCCCTGAAAGCATTTCGGGACAAATTCCATGTGCCGCTGGAAGATGATCAGCTGGCCGACCTCCCTTTTATCCGACCGCCTGCCGGGAGCCCGGAAGAGCTGTTTATCAAGGAGCGCCGGGAGGCGCTGGGCGGTCCGGTTCCTTATCGGGAAACAGACCATAATTCCCTGCCGGCCCCGCCGCTCGAGTATTTTTAAGGCCCTGCTTAAGTCTTCAAAAGAACGGGAACTGTCGACGACCATGGCCTTTGTCCGGCTGCTCGGTACGCTGATAAAGGACAAAGGTGTCGGCAAGCATATTGTCCCGATCATTCCCGATGAGGCCCGAACCTTCGGTATGGAAGGATTGTTTCGTCAATTGGGGATCTATGCTCCCACCGGACAACTTTATGAACCACAGGATTCCGAGGCAGTTTCCTGGTATAAAGAGGATCCGCAGGGGCAGATTCTGGAAGAGGGCATTACCGAGGCCGGAGCCATTTCCTCATGGCTGGCTGCGGCCACCGCCCATGCCAACTACGGGGTGCCGATGATCCCCTTTTATACCTTCTATTCCATGTTCGGTTTTCAGCGGGTCGGCGACCAGCTCTGGGCCGCAGGAGACAGTCGGGCCAAAGGTTTTGTCATGGGGGCCACCGCCGGACGAACCACTCTGAACGGTGAAGGCTTGCAGCACCAGGACGGTCAGGGGCTCCTTTTTGCCTCTGTCTATCCGTCATGTCTGGCCTATGATCCGACCTTCAGCTATGAGGTTGCGGTACTTATCCAGAAGGGTATTGAACGAATGTTTGCAACGCGGCGAGGAGGTTTTTTATTATATAACCCTGTTAAACGAAAACTATCCTCATCCGGAGATGCCGGAAGGAGTGGAGGAGGGAATCAATCGAGGGATGTACCTCTTTCAAAAGGGAGAATAAAGGAGAGCTCAGGGTGCAATTGATGGGCTCCGGCTCCATCCTGCGAGAAGTCATTGCCGCAGCCGACCTGTTGGACGAAGGATTTTGGGGTACAGGCGGATGTCTGGTCGATCCTTGGTGTCAATCAGCTGCACCGTGAAGGTATGCTAATCGAAGACTGGAACCGCAATCATCCGGAACAGCCCGGAAAAAAAGCTATGTCGAGGAGCAGCTGGAGGGACACGAAGGACCGGTTGTTATCAGTACCGATTATGTCCAGGCCTATGGTGAGCAGCTGCGTCGTTTTATCCACCGGCCGCTCACCATACTCGGTACCGACGGTTATGGCAGGAGCTGATTCCCGCGAAGTATTACGCCGCTTTTTTAAGGTGGACAGATATCATGTTGTCGTCGCCGCCTTGAAAAGTCTGGCAGATGAGGGCAAGTTGCCGCAATGACGACGGTCAGTGATGCTTGAAAAAATATGCAATAAATCCGGAAGAACCACACGCACTTACAAGATAATATTCTGTACAGAACTAAGAGGAGAGAAGTAGATGGCCATCGAGAAAATTACCATTCCAGATTTTGGTGATGTACAAGAAATTACAGTTGTTGAAGTGTTTATTGCACCCGGAGACAAGGTGGAAGAAGAGGCTTCTCTTATCGCTCTGGAAAGTGAGAAGGCGGTAATGGATATTCCTTCACCTTTTGCAGGGGTCATTAAAGAGGTGATGGTTAAAGAAGAAGATGTGGTGGGCAGTGGTGATGTGATCGCTCTTATTGAAACAGATGAGGCGGCTGCATGAAGAAACATCTGGACAACCGGTCGGATGAAACCGAACAGACTGCTGAGCCCGATGCCGTCGAAAGAGGCGCCGGACAGAAGGTGAAGCTGACAAGAGATCTGTTGAGACGGATAAGAAAGAGCAAGAGAAACAGAAAAACAGCAGAAAGATCAGAAACAGGAGAAAGAATCACCAAAAGAAAGCGAACCGGAAAAAGACAACCTACGGAACAGGTGTTTCATGCGACCCCTTCCGTGCGAGCCTTTGCCAGAGAACAGCAGGTGGATCTGGCCAAGGTTACCGGCACGGGGCCGAATGGCGCATTCTAAAAGAAGATATTCTCGCTGCACAGGCAGCAGCCGAGCTGGGACTGCATCCGCTGCCAAGGAACCCCCCCTGGAAGATTTCAGTAAATACGGTGAAATTGAAGAGGTGGCGCTGGGGCGCATTCAGAAAATTTCCGGGCCCCATCTGCACAGAAGCTGGATTACCATTCCCCATGTCACCCATTTTGATGAAGCGGATATTACCGAGCTGGAACGGTTCAGAAAAGAATTGAACAGTGGGCTGCAGGAAGGTGAACCATCCTTTAGCCCACTGGTTTTTGTCACCAAGGCGGTTGCCGCGACCCTGCAAGGCATTTCCTCTATTTAACTGTTCCCTGATGCCGGGTGGGGATAAAGTCATCTTGAAAAAATACTATCATCTCGGGATTGCCGTCGATACTCCGCAAGGGGCTGGTGGTTCCGGTGATTAAAGATGCCGACCAGAAAGGATGTAAAGAAATTGCCACAGAATTGCAAGAAATTGAGTGGCAGTGCCCGGGCAGGTAAACTGGCTATCCCCGATATTCAGGGGGCTACCTTTACCATTTCGAGTCTTGGCGGTATCGGCGGCACCGGTTTTACCCCTATTATCAATAGTCCACAGGCGGCGATTCTCGGTCTGTCACGGAGTTATATGAAGCCGGTCTGGGATGGTGAACAGTTTGAGCCGCGATTGACTCTGCCTTTTTCCGTCTCCTATGATCACAGGATTATCGATGGGGCAGAGGCCGCCAGATTTTGCAAGGCTCTGCGGATGAATATTGAAGATCTGAAACGAACCTGTTATTATAAGGAGTTAGCCAATGAGTGAAGACGAAGACATTTTGATGTAGTTGTTCTCGGTGGTGGTCCCGGTGGGTATACCGCCGCCTTTCGCGCGGCCGATCTGGGCCTTTCGGTCTGTCTGGTTGACAAACAGGAGCGTCTTGGGCGGAGTATGTCTCAATGTGGGCTGCATTCCTTCAAAGACCTTGCTGCATGCGGCGACGGTCATTGAAGAGGCGGTGGAGATTGCCGAATTCGGCGTGGATTTTGCTGCGCCGAAAATCGATCTTGAAAGGGTTCTGGCCAAAAAAAATGCGGTGATCGAACAGCTGACGTCAGGGTTGGATGGTCTGTGCAAGGCCAGAAAAATCACCAGACTCACCGGCAAAGGAGTATTCAAAAACACCACGACACTGGTGGTTACAGGACCAGAGGGAGAACAGGAGGTGCAGTGTGCCAATGTGATCATCGCCACCGGTTCTCATCCCTTTATGCTGCCGAATATTCCTGATGGATCCACGTATCTGGGATTCCACCGCCGCTCTTGAGCTGCAGACGGTTCCGAAGCGGTTTCTTGATCATTGGCGGCGGGATTATCGGTCTGGAAATGGCCCAGATCTACAGTGCTTTTGGTTCGGAGATCACCATTGTCGAAATGCTCGACCAGATCATTCCTCCTGCCGACAAAGATCTTGTGCAGCCGCTTTTTCTGAAATTAAAGAAAAAATATACCATTTTGACCAAGACCAAGGTGACGGCAGTTACCCCGGCCGAAAGCGGTATTCAGGTGAGCTTTGCAGGAAAGAATGTTCCGGAAAATGCTGAATTTGATGCTGTCCTTGGTGGCAGTGGGCCGAAAACCGAACAGTCAGGGAATGGGCTTTGACAAAATTGGTCTGAAAATTGATGAACGTGGATTTATCCAGGTCAATGAGCGGCAGGAAACCAATGTGCCGCATATTTACGGGATAGGTGATGTGGTAGGAGAACCGATGCTGGCCCATAAGGCAACCCATGAAGGCAAAGTTGCCGCCGAGGTCATTGCCGGTCATAAGGCGGCCTTTTACCCCGATGACCATTCCTTCGGTTGCCTATACCAATCCGGAGGTTGCCTGGATGGGGCTGACCGAAAAAGAGGCCAAGGAACAAAATATTGATTTTGATAAAGGAAAATTTCCCTGGGGTGCCAGTGGTCGGGCACTCAGTGCAGGTGCCGCCTCCGGGGTGACGAAGGCGCTTTTTGATAAAAAAACCGGGCGCATTATTGGCGCAGGTATCTGCGGCCAAAATGCCGGAGAATTGATTCATGAAGCGGTTCTGGCCCTTGAGATGGGGGCCAATGCCGAAGACATCAGCCTGACGGTCCATGCCCATCCCACCTTTGCCGAAACCTTTGCCTTTGCTGCTGAAATTGTCGACGGCTCCATCACCGACGTTCTGCCTCCGAAAAAGAAATAGTTTGCTTAACTCGAATGGGCCGTTCTGCCATAGACGGCCTCTCTTTTCCTACTTTTACCATGAATCTGACCGACGAACAGCTGCGTATTATTAATCATTCCGGCGGACATGCACGGGTCAGTGCCGTTGCCGGATCCGGCAAGACCACCACCATGGTCGCCAGAATTGGAGAGTTGCTGGAGCAGGGGGCCAGTGCCGACCAGATCATGGTCCTGATGTTCAATAAATCGGCGCGGGACTCTTTTGCTGAAAAGATGCAGCACCGGCTGTCCTCTTCTGCTCAGCAATTGCCCGAGGTCCGGACCTTTCATTCCCTTGGCATGCGCCTGGTCAACAGTTTTACCAGGCGGGGCGCCTTGCCTGGCTACAATCTTGTCACCGAAGACTATGTCCAGGAAAAGCTTGCCCGGCAGGTGGCCAGTGAAGTGTATCGTGAGGAGCAGGAAAGCGAGGGCTGGCTGGCAGGAGACGAGGTCGAGGCATTTCTTGCCTTTATCGACCAGGTGAAATCGACGACTACCGGAGCCTCCGAAGTTTTTAAAAAACTCGATCTTTCCCCACGGTGCAACTATTTCATCAAGGCCTTTGAACTTTTTGAAAAAGTAAGAAAGGAGCGTAAAATCCGCTTTTATGCCGACCTGATCCATGAACCGCTCATGGCGATGCTGGCTGACAGTGAACTTGCCGCCTGGGTGACTGACCGGGTGGAACATATCATCGTTGATGAGTATCAGGATATCAACGAGGCCCAGCAGCAGCTGCTGAAAATTCTGGCCGGAAGCAGGGCCAAGGGTGATGGTCGTTGGCGATGTGGATCAGTGCATCTATGAATGGCGGGGGGCACGACCGGAATATATTACCACCAGGTTTCAGATTGATTTTCCAAAACCGGATAATTATCAACTCTCCTATACTTTTCGCTATGGCCATCAGCTGTCTCTTGCCGCAAACCATCTTATTGCGGGGAACAGAAAGCGTGACCAGAAGCTCTGTATTTCCCATGACTCCAACTGATGATACTGTCATAACCTGTCTGGCTGAACAGAAAAAACACCCGGCTGTTGCGATTCTCTCCGATGGCGGGAGCAGGGCCGCAGCCTTCGGGACGCAGTGGTCCTGGTCCGGCTCTTTGCCCAGAGTGTGCCGGTGGAGCTGGCACTTCTTGAGGCAGGCATTCCCTACCGGTTGGAGGGTAATGCCCAGGTATTTGACTGTTCCGAGGTACTGGCGCTGACCGGTTATCTAAAACTTGCTCTGGGTACCTTTGCCGATGATGATCAGACAAAGTCGGGAAAAGATGTGCACAGCCATGCTGTCACAGCCGCATCTGGGTATTAAACGGGAAGAAATGGCTGTCTTGGTGCAAGGTATTGCCGCAAACCCTGAGGCAGCGCCGCAAATGCTTCGCAACTGGAGTGGTTCTGATCTGCCCCCCTTTATCCGGAAAAGATTTGAGGAGGCGGCGGACAACTGGCGCTGGCTGCAGAACAGTTCTTCTTCCGGTCGTGCGGATGTTTTGTTAAAACGGATTGTCCAAAAACTCAATCTTTATGATTTTTATCATAATTTTTCCGCGAGATCGGTAACTGCTGAAAACAGGGTAAAAACCTGCCAGGCTTTTATTGATTTTGCGGCCAGCCAGAAGTCGTCGGTTCGAGGCTTGCTGGATAAGATTGAAGAATTCAAGGCTGCAGCAAAGGAGCCGGCCGCCGAAGCGCTGCTGATAACCTCGGTCCATCGGGCAAAAGGCCTGGAATGGCCGCTGGTCATTCTGCCTGGACTTGAGGACGGCGCCTTTCCGTTTTACCGGGAACGTCAAGATCAGCTGGAAGATATGGAGGATGAGCGTCGACTCTTTTATGTGGCGATGACCAGGGCCATCGAACAGGTTGTCTGTATTCATCCGGTCGATGCAGAGCTAAAACGCTGTATGGCGAAATGTTGCGGCAAAGTTCCCGGCGGAGCAATGGTTCGGGCCAGTCGCTTTCTCTACGAGGCCAATCCGGGGCTTTCTGTCCGGCTGGGTGAAATGCTTGGCCGGGATGATGTCGCGACCCACTGTCATTGCCGAGGAGACAACTATCGCCAAACAGTATCTCGCTTCAGTTGGCGCCGGGATTAAGCTGGTCGAAGAGACAAAAGAAGAGAAGAAACAGGAAAATCCGTCCCGGAAGATTCTGGAAATCCAAGAGATTGGGGAGGGGCTGCGGGTCTGGCACCAGGTTTTTGGAGCCGGGACAGTGACCGCGGTAAGAGACAGAAGGCAGGGGCGGCTCACTGTCTCCTTTGACGATCACGGTGAGATGATCCTCCTGGCCGGCTATGCCAGGTTGCAGTCATTCTGATTAGAGCCTGTTGGATAATGCCCTTTTTCCCCATATCTTCGTTGTTTGCGAAAATTAATGCTCGCAATAGTACCTATATGGCTGTGCTTAATTTTCAAAAATGGTTCGATCTAAGAAAAAATGGTTATAATTCGACAGGCTCCTAACGGGTCTTTTCCCTAAGCACTACCCACTATAAGAGTTGGTGCTGTTTTTAAACAGGTCCATTATTTTCTGCGTCCGGTGGCCCGGTTGACCGTTGCCGATCTTAATGGCATCAATTGCGACAATCGGCACAATCTCCCGGATCGAGGAGGAAATAAAGACTTCATCGAGCAGGCGGACTTCATCTTTATGCAGATGTCGTTCGACGACGGAAAACTCTTTTCCCGCAAGGTCCAGCGCCACTTGACGAGTTATTCCCGGGAGGACCCGGTTGCAGGGTGGAGTAACCAGGGTATCGCCGATAAAGGCGAAAAGATTCGATGTCGTTCCCTCCAGCATAAACCCGTCTCTATTCACATAGACGGCCTCAATGGCCTGCTGGCTGCGGGCTTCATTTTGACAGAGGATTGCCGGAATATAATTGATGCTTTTGGCTCCGGGCATAAACCGTTCCACGTGACTGGTGATTACTTTGGCGCCATCCGAATACCATGTCGCAGGCATCTGTTTAACGTCCGTGACCATGACCAGAAGTTGCGGGTTATCGCCTGGAGTAATCCCATCACTGCTTAAACCACCTGTGACAACCAGGCGGATATTGCTCTCCTTTTTATCGTTTCGGGCCAGTGTCTCCTGGACGATTTCCTTGATTCTGGTCGTTGGATGGGGCAATTCCAGACCGATGAGGCGCGCCGAACGCTGCAGGCGATGCAGGTGCTCTTCAAGGTGGAAAGGGATACCGTTGTAGGTACGCAAAAAATCAAAAACCCCGAACCCTCGTAATACCGAGAGGTCATTGACTGATATTTTGGCCTGTTCATCCTCTACAAATTCACCATTTACATAGTAAATGTCCATTTTGGCTCCCTGGATATTTTTGAGTAACTTTTTTATTCAGAAAAAGGCGGTTCCTGACCTTTTTCTTTACAGAGTTGAATATGGCCTTCAACTGCTTTGCGGAAATCCTGCTCAAGCTCAGCAAAACTTTGACCTTTATAGGTAATGTGCTCATCGATGAATAAAATTTTACCAAAGAGGGAGTAATCCGTGTTGTTTACCTCAATGGTACCATGATACCCTTTATGCGTGACGGTCGTTTGGGCCAATTTTACTTCTCCTTTTGTGTCGTGTCTATCTCTAAACGGCTTTTTTGTTCTGACTGTTCGGTGCTCCAAAGATTTATTTCCAAGAGATAGGCTATTTGGGCGAGACGTCGATTGTAAAAAAAATGCCTGGTGCTAAATGTATCGAGCGCCTCGAATGAGAACAAGTGTCATCTGGGGGCAGGCACCGCAAGTTAATAATGCGGTGGCGGCGGTTCCTCGCCGCCAACCGGATTGTCATCAATGGCCGCAAGCAGTGCCTGAAACCTGCGGATCTGGTCTTCAAGCGCGTTGATTTGTGCCTGCTGGTCGATTATGACATCGTTTAACGCATCAATGGTTTGATCCTGATATTCAAATTTTTCCTCAAGGATCTGCAGCCTCCAGTGTAAATCATCCGGCGTGGCAGGGTTCTGTGGGAGTTCTTTTTTGTTCATAGAAAACCATAGTAAAGAGGTCGATAAAAAACGCAAGAATTTTATCTGTACCAGTCCATTTCTAGAGGCAGAAACAAGCCGTTGTTATTTAGCAGCAAAAGGTGTAATGGGGTACCATGATAGAATTTTTTATAAATATCTGGAGGATTCTGTGATCGTACTCAACTCACTGTTTCCTGTTTTTGTGCTCCTGCTCTTTGGTTGGGGCCTGAAACGGCAGGGCCTGACCAATCCAACTTTTCTGCAGACCAGTGACCGGCTGATCTATTATTTTTTCTTTCCGATAATGTTGTTCTGGAAAATTGGTGGAGCTTCTTTTGAGGAAGGTATCGACTGGGATTTCTGCCTTGCCTCGCTTTCTGCCCTGCTGACCATGTTTGTGCTCAGTACCCTTGTCATAAAACTGGCGCGGATATCCGCTTTTCAGGCGGGCTCTTTTTCCCAGAGTTGCTATCGCTTTAACACCTATATCGGGGTGGCGGTTATCCTTAACAGTCTTGGTACTGAAGGGATGAAATATTTTGGTATAATAATCGGTTTTGCCATCCCGATAATAAATGTCTTTGCCGTCACACTGCTGATCTGGTTTTCCGGCCGGGAAATCGGCATGGCCAAACGTGTGACCATTGCCGGAAAGGCACTGATCTCCAATCCGCTGATACTTGGGTGCCTGGCCGGTATTGCCTATTCCAGTATGGTGAATGGCTTCCCGGTTTTTATAAATAATTCCCTGAGCCTTATCTCAATGGTCGCCCTGCCGCTGGCCCTTATTTCCATCGGCGGTAATCTGACCTTTGCAGGTGTCAGGGGAAACCTTGGACTTTCTTTTCTGGCCGCAACTCTTAAACTTGTTGTCCTGCCGGGGATAGGGTGGCTCTTCTTTTCCCTCTTTGATGTTTCCGGCATCCCCTTCAAGGTTGGATTGATTTTTTTATCTTTGCCTGCATCAACCGCTATATATGTGCTCTCCTCCCAAATGAACAGCGATACCGAACTTGCTTCGTCGGCCATTGTTCTCTCCACCCTGCTTTCCTTTTTTGCTCTCTCTTTTATTCTTTTACTCTAAATTTATTTGTCCTGGATTTGCTTTGGTTTTAATTTGATGATAGGCTTTTATTGCAGAGGGGGAAATCAAGAGGTGTGTTTAGGCATTTAATTAGAATTATTAAATATTTTCAGGTCGATTTGATGTGAATTAAAGTTACGTCAATTGAACTAAAAATGGGTTGAGGTGCCAATAATGCAGCAACTGATATCAATCAGAGCAGCAATCCGGTGCAGAACAATTCCCGTGTGTTGGAAGAGTTTCCCGGGCTGTGGAAAAACTGGCCAGTGGCTATAAGATCTGCCTGGACAAAAGTTATCAGAGTCAAAATATAAATTTCTGCCTGGAACTGTGATTTTTAAAGAAGGTAGGTCAATAAGTACTTAGCTGGATATTGTCATCTTTTACGGCAGTTTTTATTTCGATCAAGGGTAAAAATAACGAAAAAAAATTCTTAAAGCTGGCCCTCTGCCAAAGTGTGACATATACTACAAACAATACATTGTTATGATGTTGAGCTTTGGCCAGGGGGTATGTGTAGATGGGTAATACAATGAAGCAAACCTCAAAACAGGTGTCCAAAGGAGGATGGATGTTACTCCGGTGTTAACGTAATCTTTGGTACCGAAAGACGGTTCTCCCTCGTGCATATTTTCTTGATTTTAGAAGATAACAAACGGGTAAAAAGAATTTCAGACAACATAAAGGGGTAGAATATGCGAGGCACATACGAAGCGTTTATACTGGTAAAAGTGAAAGATGGGAAAAAATATGTCTGTGCCTTGAATCGGCAAAAAGGAGACAAAGGAGATTTGGGTCGACTTAACCAGAAAGAAAGGCAGGACTATTTGGAAAATCAGGTTATCTGGAACTGAAGCAACAAGACTTTACCGAAAAAGGGCTTTCCTCCACATATGTAGCGGGGGAAAGCCCTTTGTCTTTTATGGGAGTTTCTGCAGAACCTGAGAATTGATCTGACGGACCCTAAATTGCAGCAGCCTGGACATATCTTATATACGCTCACTGTCGGCAGTGAAAAGCTGTTGCTTTTGCCTATCAGATTGATTTTCTTCTCCTTGTCACCGTTTTTAAAATTCCACTAAAAATTATCAGCAAGCAGCCGGTTGTCTGCATTGGACTAAGCGTTTCATGAAAAATTGTCCAGCCAAAAATAACTACCGCGACGGGTTCGGTATATGCAATAGTACCAAACATGGCTACAGGTAATCGGCTAAGCGCGGCAACCGCAAAAAGAATTGCCAGGAAGCCGGGAAAAAAACCTACGGCAATTAACCATGGTATATTGTTTATACTAACTTCATTCATGGATAACAGGGTAAACGGAATCAGCACACAGCCCCCGGTAAAAAGCTGCCAGAATGTTCTGGTGTAGACATGAATGTGCGGGCTGATGACCCTGTTGACGAGGATAAATCCTGCATAGGATGCAAGTGCCAGGAGTCCATAAAAGATTCCGATTATCTCCCGGCTTCCGCTGCTTATGTCAATTTTGAATTCCATCATCAACCCGAAACCGAGCAGGGCGAGACAGATCAGTGCAAGAGCGGTTACGGTCAACCGTTCACCCAAAAAGAAATGAGCCACACCGGAGGCAAAAAGAGGTGCCAGATAGACCAACATGATTGCATTTGCCATGGTTGTGTAATTCATAGCCTGAACATAGAAGATGATAAACGCAGCCAGAAGGACACCATTGACCAGTACCGGCCAGGTGGGCCACACTTTTGCGAGCCGTACCTTGCCAATTATAGCCAGAAAAATCATCATAAATCCGGCACCCAAAATAAGCCTGAAGAAGGTTATAATTTCAGCAGACAGGCCGGTAAGTTTTGAAAAAACGCCTATCGTCCCCATCAGTGCTGCGGATAAAAATGCGTAGACAACTGCGGTAATATCCATATAGAAATCCATGAAATGAAATTTTTCTAAAGGTGCAGCAAATCAAGGGATAGTATCAACTTACGGTTGAATAACAAGTCTCTTTTTACCGTTTTACAACAATTTGCTTGAGTGGTTGTGCCGTAGGGAAATGAAATTAGTCGTACCTTCAGTTTATATTGC